>NZ_JBOEGM010000020.1:0-435962 GCF_050633425.1 Pelagimonas sp.
CGTCATTGACCAACGTCACCTGAAACGCCATGTCCTCAGCAGCCTCAATCCCCAAAATCCGCGCCGGGACACTCACCGCATTCAAACGCGCAAAATGCAAAACCGCACCAACCACGGGGCACAACCCAGCGCCACCCAATACACCCAGCAATCGGGTCTCCCCCTGCACGGCTTCGACCGGCACAACCACAGAGTTGCCAATCACATCATCCGCGTCCTCATAGCTGCGAAACTGAAGGGCATAGTCCTGATCTGGCGCGATGGAGCTTCCACCGGAAAGTCTTGTACAGGGCCGGGCTTAACCGCCAAACACGCTCTGGATTGCCTTGGCCAGTTCTTTGGATTTGAACGGTTTGTTCAACAGGGTATGCCCGGAAAAAATCGCCCCACCATCATCCAACGCATCTGCCGGATGCCCTGACATAAAAATGACTTTGAGGTCAGGTCGTGTTTTTAAGGCCTCTTGCACAAAGGTCGGGCCATTGACGCGTCCGGGCAAAACAACATCGGACAAAATAAGCGCAATTTCGGGATGGGCGTCCAAGGCTTGTCCGGCTTCTATAGCATCTGCCGACGTGACGGTTTTGTAACCATTTTTGCGCAACATTTGTTCTGCGATCACGCGCAACGCCGGGTCATCTTCAATGAGCAATACGGTTTCCCCTTGGCCACGAGGCGAGGCCAGCGGAGCCTCCTCGCCTGATGCGTCACCACTTGGCTGGGCACGCGGTAAAAACAGTTTTACTGTAGTGCCGCGCCCCTCTTCGCTGATCACCGAAACCTGGCCACCCGATTGCTGGGCAAACCCCAAGACCATCGACAAACCAAGCCCGCTGCCCTTGCCGACTTCCTTGGTTGTAAAGAATGGCTCACAGGCGTGTTCAATCGTCTGCTCGGACATGCCGACCCCGGTGTCTGTCACAGACAAAACAACATACTCACCCGCTTCAATTTCCAAAGACTTTTCGGAATGATCCTGCTCAAAAGTTGTGTTGAAACAATCTATTGACAGGTGCCCCCCCTGTGGCATCGCATCCCTGGAATTTAGAGCAAGGTTCAGCAGCGCATTTTCGACCTGACTTGGGTCGGCAAGCGCTGTCCAAATTGCGTCTTCCACGGTCAGATCCAGAGCGACAGTTTCCCCCAGAACAGGCTTGAGCAAGGCGGGCAGGTTTGACATCAAACTGGAGAGATCAAGCTCAATTGGCATGAGCGGCTGACGTCTTGAAAACGCCAGCAAGCGTTGTGTCAGCTCTGCACCGCGCTCAGATGCGCGAATAATGGATGAAATAAGTGGCGAGAGCTCATCATTGTCCGATATGTCTTCCAAAAGCTCCGCGTTGCCCAAGATTACAGCAAGCAAGTTGTTGAAATCATGCGCAACGCCGCCAGTCAGCTGCCCGATGGCTTCCATTTTCTGTGATTGATGCAAGCGCTCTTCCAGCTCAACCCGTGTCGTAATATCCGTCAAAACGCCAATTGTCCTGATGGCGCGCCCCTGGTCGTTTGCAACAGTCTGACCCTGCGCCAAAAAGCTCTTGTAAATACCGGATTTGGTGCGCAGCCGATACTTGTACTTGAATGTCATTGAGGCATCCTTGAGGTGGTCGGCCACCTTGATCAAGTACTGCTCGGCATCATCAGGGTGGATGATGTCAACAAACGACCGTTGCATAATGGGTTCGAACTCTTCGTCCGAATATCCCAAGGCCTCGGCAAACCCCGCCGAAATATAGAATTCACGAGTCTCTAAATTCCAATCCCAAATTGTCAGAGATTCAACCGCCAAGGCAAGTCGCTCCTCGCTGGCTCGAAGCGCTTCTGCATCTTTGCGTTCTTTGGTCACGTCTTGACCAATCGTCACAAATCCGCCGCCCTCAAGCCTCTGCTCTCGCAAACGCAAAACGGTGCCGTCTGTGCGTTCGACCTCAAATGACGGAGCATCGTAGGAATTTCGGCGCTCAATAGCTTGTTGGACATATGCCTCTTCATGCCCCTTGGTGCCTTTAACAATGCCCGTTGCAATACTTGCGCTGATAAAGCTATGAAAGCTGGTCCCTGGAACTGTGTATTCGGCCACGTTGCTGTTCACGTCGCGAAAGACCCGATTGCATAGAACCATCCGATCATCTGCGTCCCACAGGGTGAACAATTCGCTCAAGCCCTCAACTGCATTCGCTAGAAACTGGTTAGATTGTTCGACCTGCCTGCGCGCCCGGATCGTTTCGGTGATATCTGTCGCAACGCCTCTGTACCCTTGAAATTCGCCATCCTCGTCGAAAATAGGAACACCCGAAGCACGCGCCCATTTTTGTGTGCCGTTGACGTCAATTTCATATTCGAAGTCCTTGAACGGGCGATGCGCCTCTAGGTCTGCGAAATGGTTCTTCCAATTTTGCTCATCACTCGCCAACTTTCGAAAATCGCCCCGCCGGCGACCGATAAATTCTGACTTTGAAACCCCGAAAAAGTCCTCAATTCCGTCAGAGCACCAGGACACGCGATTGTTCTGATCCAATTCCCAAAACCAGTCTGTGCTGGCCGAAGCAAAATCTTGAAACCGGGTTTGGCTATGCCTCAGCGACTCCTGCCGTTTCATCGTCAAATGGACCAACCCGCCAACCAAAACGGATATCAGGGCTCCGAGGATCAAGATCAACTCATCAACAATCGTATCGAATTGGCGCACGTGGTTTGGCAGAGGCGCAACGAAGACGTCCCAGACACGCCCACCAACGGTGATCTGTTGACTGTCAACAAGACCAATGGGCGACGGGGTGGCCCCTGCGGAAAACAGTTCCAATCCGTCATCTTCGACGCGAATATTGAACGATTCCAGTGAGTTTTCGTTCAACGCCTGCCTCATCAAAGGAGCCGCGCGAAACACGATATTAAGATATCCGCTTTTTTGCCCATCCGAAGACAAAGGCAGGTAGGCAACAAACCCTTTTCCACCCTGCGCCAATTCGATGGGCGTTGTGACAGTCAGTTCACCAGAAGCATCAGCGAGCGCAAGAGTTTTTGCTGGCACGGGCAAAGTGTTGAGGTTCAAACCCAACGCTGCAGCATTTCCCTCCAATGGGGTGACGAGGCGAATGACCCCAGTGGCATCGACCCAGTTCAAGGCCTGCAATCCGCCGATCAACTCATGAAACAGTTCCATTTCAGAGCGGAACTCTTCCGTATCCAGGGGCGTTTGGTCGTGAAAGTGAGAGCGCAACAACAAAGCTGCGCTCAACCGTGAGGCAAGATGTGTCTCAAGGCGGGTCGCAAAATTAGCGGTGACCTCTTGCGTGCCGGCATGCATTCTGTCCTGCTGTATATCAAGATGCACAAAGTGGACAAAAACAGAGGCCCCCAATGTTGCCAAGGCAACGCAAAAAGGGATCAAGTTGGTTGGCTTAAATGCCATAAATCACGACTTTTCCATGACGAGTATACACAGGATAATAGAGAAGATCGCTACAGTTGGGTCAACACAGCTTGGCCTTTTACTGACAATTTGTCCCGATTGGCGAACCAAGCTGCTATTCCAAGACGCGTCTCGCAAGGTAAGATCATGAATTGAAAGCACTTTTAATACTTGGCCGACATCGCTATGCGCCGTCCGACCAGAGCGCGTTTTTTTCGGATTTCTTTATCGGGCTTTCTCATCTCAGCGCGTTAGCTGTTCCCCCCCAAGAGATTAGGCACCAATTTACCTATAGGGGGTTCTAAACCCTCTGTGGTTTTCTGCATCCGGCCCGTGACTGTGCAGCCTGTTTTAGGATGGTCAGCATCAAACACAAATCCCCCGCTTTTTAGTGCTAAGGTCGGGCCCCTAGGGTCATGTTTGGGGCCACAACGGGATCAACTCTTCGAATTTTGCGCATCGCGCAGCAAGGCCGCCGTCCGATAAAAACCATGGGCCATCTTTGTAAAAGGCGTGAGCAGGAAAAACGTCAGCACCGCCCCCAAATGGATCGCCAGCAGCGCCGACATCCATGTCGTGTTGCCAAGTGCATCGAGAACCAAACCGCTTAGCCCAACGAACCCAAGCAACAGGATAAATCCCATTTCCCCACCCGCAGCCTTGGTATCCCCCAGTGTTTTGTCGGACTTAAGCTTGAGCCATGCCATCATCCCGCACCCGATTGTCAGCAACACACCTCCCGACACCCCAAGAATTTTCGGCAGTGACCAAAGGGGATAAGGCGCGGGCATGTCCAACAGATAGTGCATCAGCGTTCCGACACTTGTCGCAGCGAAACACAATAAAAAACCATACATGATCGCTTGATGGAAATGACGGCGGGCATGGCTGAAACGATCCTCATCCTCAAAATTGCACCCCTGTTCGTGCCCAGCCGCCAAATCCTTCATGCTGGCAATCTTGGCAGCGGCCGATGTGACGTCGGCAAGGGTCAGCCTCCCGCCGCCCACATGGGTCCAATACCGACGCAGCCCGATAAACAGGCTGACCAGAGGCAAGACAAAAGCAGGCAGGAAAATTGCGACCATCGCATTGTGCGACAGTGCAGCATAGAAACCATCGCCGCTGCCTTCCATCCCTTGCACTTCCATCCCTTGCACAAGCCAAAACAACAGGGCCAGCCCAACCGCCAGAGCCGCCGCGATTGCGCCGCCATGGCTATGGAAGCGCCGCGCAACCGGGTATGGCCATGCAAAATGCTCCCAACTGTCTCGACGTACTTGGGCCAAAGCTTGCGGCAAGTTCAGGTCAAATGCATGCGGTGCGGTGAACTGGCAGGCGTAATAACAGCCCCGGCAGTTGTGGCAGAGATTGGCCAATTGCGTGATGTCTCCATCGCTAAACGCACGGCCCGCATGCATGGCCGGAAACACCGAACAATAGCCTTCGCAATAGCGGCAGGCGTTGCAGATTTCGGCTTGGCGACGGGCCTCTGTGATCAGATCAATTTGCATAAGTGGCGGCCTCCTGACCTGCGATGCGTCCAAAAACGGTGCCAATGGTCATGCCAAACCCGGCCAGATAACCCTGCCCCAAAATCGAGCCAGCCATGGTTTCACCTGCCGCCCAAAGATTGCGGATCGGGCCGGATTTTGTGCAGCATTGCGCCGTTTCATCGACCCTGAGACCAAGATAGGTAAAGGTCACACCGGTGCGTAGAGAATAGCCGTAAAACGGCGGGTCGGAGATTGGACGGGCCCAGTTGGTTTTGGCGGGGGTTATCCCTGACGTCGACACGCCATCAAGCTCGGTTGGATGAAACTTGGATGCGTCCGAACAGGCCGCGTTGAACGTCTCGACTGTGTCCTTGAGCCTGTCGGCAGGTAGATCCATCATGCCGGCCAACTCTTCGATGCTGTCCGCTCTTAACGGTGGAAACACCGAAGGCATGAACAACTCAAGCGACTTGAAATCGATGATGGCATACCCCACCTGATCGGGCTGCGCGGCCACCAACCGCCCCCAAATTGCATAGCGTTTGGGCCAGACATCCTCGCCTTCGTCATAAAACCGTTCGGCGTTCTTGTTCACAACAATGGAAAACGGCACGCAATCAAGCCGCGTGACAATCCCGCCGTCAAATTTCGGGGCGCGCCCGTCAATGGCCACTGCGTGACATTGATCGGCATCGCCGACGGTCTGCACCCCCTGATCAATCAAATCGGACAAGACAACGCCGCGATTATAAGGGGTTCCGCGTATCAAGAAATTCTGAGCCGCAGGCCCCCATGCCCGGGTAAGCCAATCCGTATTGGCCTGAAACCCACCCGATGCCACAACCACAGACGTGGGGGACATGCTGCGGTTTTGCCCCTGATGGGTGTAATCAATCCGGGTGATCTGATTGTTGGCCAACTCAAGATGGGTGACGGCCGCTTCATAGAAAACGTCGACGCCCAAGCGTTCGGCGGTGCGGTAATAAGCATTCACAAGGCTCTTGCCTCCGCCCATGAAAAACGCATTGGTGCGGGCCAAGGACAACGTTCCCGACAAGGACGGTTGAAAATGCACACCGTGATCCTGCATCCATGCCAAGCACTCCTCAGAGCGTTGGATCGCCAATCGCGCCAGTGTTTTGTTGGTCTTGCCGCCGGTCACCTTGAGCAGATCCGCGAGATATTCCTCTTCCGTGTAATCATCGACCAGCGGCCCCAATGGCCCGCTGTGCATGCAGCGAAAATTGCGGGTATGGCGCGAATTCCCCCCCCGATAGGGTTTGGGGGCGGTTTCAAGGATCACAACGCGCGCACCGGCTTCAGCGGCGGTCATAGCGGCACAGAGGGCCGCGTTGCCGCCGCCAATCACCGCGATGTCATAGCTATGGGTCATCAGGTTTCCTTTGCTAAACCAGCCTTATCGACAGGGCTTTAATTTGACCAATGGCGAAATCTGTGGGATTATTGCGATATGCGCATCAATTATGATTTCAGCGATCTCGAAGCCTTTTTGGCGGTCAAGGAAACCGGCTCATTCCATGCGGCAGCAGAGCAATTGAACCTGTCACAATCGGCCATCACCCGACGGGTGCAAAAGCTTGAACAGGCCTTGGACAGCTCTTTGTTTGAGCGCAGCACACGGGCTGTGAAACCCACCTTGGCGGCCAAACGTTTGCAATCCCGCGCCGAAGGAATTTTGCAAGACGCCAAGGAAACCACCCGCGCTATGCGGGATGAAAGCGTGGCCTTTGATCATCAACGGGGCGCGATTGTCACGGTTGCCACGATCCCAACCATCGTCACCGATGTGTTGATCCCGGCCATCCAAACATTGCGCAAGACCGGTTCTGGCGCGCGCATTCGGCTCATTGATGGCTCTGCCAATGAGGTGGCCGAGGCGGTGGCCACAGGGGAGGCTGATTTCGGCCTCTGTTCGATCCCGATGCTCGAACCCGCGACCCGGTTTGAACCGCTTCTGGACGATCAAATCATGCTCGCGGTGCCACAGGAACACCCGTTGGCAGGTGGCCACATACACGACTGGGATGAGCTAACCGGGGCGGATTTGATCTTGCCGACACGTGGCACCGGCAACCGGTTACTGATCGACGAAGCCATGGCCAAGGCCCGCCGAGATTTGCATTGGACCTATGAGGTCGGTCGCTCAACAACCGCACTTGATCTGGTGGTCGCAGGCATGGGGGTGGCTTTGTTGCCGCGCTCGGCCATTGGTCTTGGTCGCGTGGCCACCTGCACCCTGCCCGACCCGACGATCACCCGATCGGTTGGGCTTTTGTCGCGTCTGGGACAGGCAGATACACCAGCCGTTCAGGCCACCAAAGCGGCCATTCGCACTGCCGTTTAGCCAAAGGTTTCGGGGTTAATCATATGGATCGGCGCGCCCGCCGCATAGGCGTTGATCTGATCAAAGATGTCGGAAAACTGCAGATCAAACTCGTCTTCGGTGACAAACCCGATATGCGGGGTCGCGATCAAATTTGGATGCGCCAAAAGCGGATCATCAGGATCGGATGCTGGCTCCAGATCAAACACATCAATCGCCGCCTGCCCCGGACGCCCCGCAGTCAAAGCCGCCAGCAAAGCGCCCGGTTCAATCAACCCGGCGCGCGAGGTATTCACAAACACCGCATCGCGCCGCATATGCGCCAGGTCCGTTGCCGTCACCATGCCCCGCGTACCGGGTTTGAGCCGCACATGCAGGGAAACCACATCACATTCAGCGAAAAACGCCTCGCGACTCTGGGCCACGATTTCGCCATCCGCAAGCGCCCGGGCGCGACCGTCTTGTGACGACCACCAAACAACCTGCATTCCAAAAGCCTTGGCATAACCCGCAACCGCTCGAGCAATCCGGCCATAGCCATAGAGCCCAAGCCGCCGCCCCCGCAATGTCTTGCCAACACCAGCCTGCCAGTGCCCGGCTTTTACGCTGCGCATCTGTTTGGGGAGATCGCGCATGGCCGCCATAATCAGCGCCCAAGTCAGCTCAGCGGCTGCATAAGAGGGGGTGCCAGCATGCATATTTGAGCACAGCAAAACGCCCTGATCCGAACAGGCGGGAACGTCGACGTGAGGATAAACACTGCGCTGACTGATCAGCTTCAGATTGGGGAGCCTCTCAAGCAAATCGCGGGTGACTTGCGTGCGTTCGCGAAACAAAACCAAGGCCTCAGCTTCGGCCAACCTATCGGCCAAAACCTCAACGTCTTTGACGTGATCTGTCCAAACCGTCACATCGTGATCAGCAAGTTTTGTAAAACACGGCAGGCCGCGCAACGTGTCAAACCAATCGTCCAGAATATGTACATGCATCCGGCTTTTACCCCTTGTGATAGGCAGCAATAGCGCGGGCAGCGCGATCATGTAATTCGCTCAGGCGGCGGCGTTCACCGTCGTCACATCCCCCCGGCACACAAAGCTGCGTCCCAAGCTCATTGCGCAAGACGGTCAATTTTTCAATCGTTGCAGCGATTTGTTTGTTTGCATCATAAGATGTCATCTTGGTCGTCCTTAGTGTGACAAAAGAACCGGGATCGGTGTGTCGCGCAGGACGCGCGCAGTTACCCCCCCGAGAAAATCTTCGCGGAATTTTGAATGTTCATAGGCCCCCATGACCAACAGACAGGGGTCATGCGCGCGGCAATAGCCAAGCAAGGCGCGCGCGACACCCGGATCAGCAGCGACAGACGCGTGGTTGGCCCGTACACCGTGACGCGACAGCTGCTCCATCACCTCGTCAATCGGGCGCGGCATGGGCGCATCACCCACCGTCAAAACGGTGACCCGCCCCTGGTCTTCGAGCAAGCCAAGACTGTCGGACAGCGCCCGCGCCGAGGCACGACTGCCATCCCATGCCAAAACCGCGTGATCGTGATTGGCCTGCGCATAATACCCGCGTGGCACGATCAACACCGGCCGCCCGGCCATCAAAGCAATGCGATCGGGGTGAATGCTGACATGTTCGTCTACCCCTTCGCTGAGGTCTTGGCCGACGACCAAAAGGTCAAACCCACGTGCGCATTCAGATAACACCGCATCAACCCGGCCCGCAGATTTCTGAAAATGGAGCCGTGGCCCAAGGTCCAGTTTTTCGCGCAGGGCCTCAAACCGGGTGCTGATTTCAGTCAGGATATCGGCATCCGCTTGTTCAATGATTTCACGCGCCTTGGCAGGAACCCAAGCGTCGCGACTGTTGATGATCTGATGGGTGGAATGGGCCATAATCGCGGTGACATGCCCCTGATCCCCCGCAAGAGAGGCGGCATATTTTAACGCGGAGACCGAGCTATCGGACCCGTTAAAAGCCACAAGAATATTGCGCATGCTCATACCAGAGCCTCCTTTCCAGCCCAGATGCGACTGGGAATATAAACATGGCCATCGGCCAGTTTGCGCGCTGTGCGCACAAGCCCGGCGGCGTTCAACTCAAAGCCATTGTCCATGGAGTATTCGACCAAAACCTCAATCGTGCCAGAAGCATGCTCAAGCACGACATTGGCGGGGCTTTGGATGGCCTGAGGCACCAGACCATCGGCCACAGTGCCCGGTGTCAGCGCACAAGACGCAAGACATTGCGCCCCGGTCACCGCCATTGTTGGGTGTGTGCGGTGCGGCATAAAATACCGCGCGGCAATCGTGCCACCGTTTCGCGCCGGGGCCAGAATGCCAAATTTCGGTGTCACCGATCCAGACACATCCCCCATCCCCATCAACGCCCCAGCTTGACGTCGCATGCCTTCCATCCGCTCAAAAAAGGCCTGATTATCATCCAGTTCAGCAGCGCTCTCATAACCGCTCAGGCCAAAATCGACCGCGCGGGCAATCACAACCGGCATGGCGACATCCATGCAGGTCACAGGAATGCCATCAATGGTGTCGATCAGGTTGCCAGTTGGCAGAAACGCCCCAGTGGACGAGCCCGCCACCCCCATAAACGACAGTTGAACAGGCGCGGATGTGCCAGGGGCACCGGCGATTTCCGTATCGCCTTCATAGGTTAACATGCCACCCGGTGTTTTGACCCGCGCCACTGCCCGCGCACCAGTGTTGACGGCGTTGATACGTATCTCGGTCTCGTCCTTCTGGGCGTCGATTAACCCCATTTCGATCGCAGCCGCGCCAACACCAGACATGATATTGCCGCAGGTGGGTTTAAAATCAACGCTGCCCTCTTCGACCGAAACCTGGGCAAAGAAGTAATCCACATCCGCCCAATTGTTTTGGCTTTTGGACAGCATGGCAACTTTGGTCGTCACGGCGGCCCCGCCGCCAATCCCATCAATGTTGAGCGGATGCCCTGCCCCAAGAACCGCAATCAGAACCTGCGCCAGATCATCCAGATCTTCGGGCAGATCTTCGCGTCGAAAGTAAGGTCCACGCGACGTCCCGCCCCGCATGAACACATAGGGAATAGCTGTCTGGGTCATTTCAGCGGCCATGGCAGATCAACAGCCCCCTGCAGCAATCCCGGAGGGAAATCGCGATTGAGCGCCCCCGCCATCAGGCACATGAACGTAATTCCAAGCGCGGTCAGCAAAAGGGTTTTGCCCCACCCGGCGCCAGCGCGCACCCGCAGGAATGAGATCAAGAACCCAACCAGCGCCAGAATGAACCCAACAAACCAAGTTGCCGCGATCAGCCCGGCAAACCATGCCAAGGTCGACCAAAGCCCATAGGGTGCGTCGGCGTCTTCTCCGGCAACTTCCTTGTCAGCGAAGATGGAATCGCCTTCCGGTTTGCGGATCATTTGCACCAGCAAAATCAAGCAACAGAGCAATGAGAACCCACCGATAAAGAGCGGGATCACCTTGTCGGTCATGTTGTAGTCGGGGATGGCATTGGCGTTGATCAAAGCCGCGGTCAGATAGGCCGTCAGGATCAGCAAGAACACCACTGGCGCACGCTTGGCACCGGACTTGACCTCGCCTTCGGCCATGATCGATTTGGCTTGACGAATGCCCAACACAACCGAAACCACGGTGATAATGATCAGCACAATCACAATTGGGCTAAAGACATATTCCATGCCAACATCAAACCCTTTTCGGAACCGAAAACTGGCGATTTGAAACGCTTGGTTGGTGAATTTTTCCACCGGATTCGACAGAACAAAACCAATCAGAAACGCCGGGCGCGACCAATCAAAGCGGCGCAGGAAGATGCCGATCAGACCAATGGCAAACAGGGCCAGAAGGTCTTCGAAGTTTTGCCCCGATTGAAAAGCTGCAAAGCTGATCAGCATGAAAAGGAACGGCGCCAGATAGGTAAACCGAATGGTGGTCAGCTTGGCAATGCCGCCGCTGGCGGCGATGCATAGAATTGTCCCAACAACATTGGCCAGCGCCAAGAGCCAGACGATGGAATAGGTGATGTCGAGGTTATCTTTGAGCATGCCGGGGCCGACTTCAATGTCGCCCGATCCGAGCAAGGCCACAGCACCGATAAAGATCGCCATGGACCCGGAACCGGGAATGCCAAACAGCAGGGTTGGCACAAGACCCCCGCCCTCTTTGGCGTTGTTTGAGCTTTCTGGCCCAATGACGCCGCGCACTTCGCCTTTGCCGAATTTTGTTTTGTCCTTGGTGGTTTGCACCGAATGCCCATAGGCAATCCAATCCACAACCGATCCGCCAAGACCGGGGATAACCCCGACGACAACGCCGATGATGGAACAGCGCACCGACAGCCAGATATTGGCGAACCAGTCGCGCACCCCATCAAGCCATCCGCCGCCAAGCGACGCCCCCTTGGCGATAGAGCGGTCTTGGCGCAGCAGGGATACAATTTCGGGAATGGCAAAGATGCCAAGGCCCACGATCACCAATTTCAAACCATCGGTCAGGTAGGGAATATTATAGCTGGCCATGCGCAGGCTGCCGCCCGCATCCGCTTCGCCGATGGTGCCGATCATGAGCCCCAATCCAGCCGCCGCCAACCCTTTGAGAGGGATGCGCCCCGCAAGGATTGCCACCATTGAGAGCCCCAAAACGGTGATCATCAACATCTCGGGCAGGCCAAAGGCCAAAACAATCGGGCGCGCGATCAGGATAAACATGGTCAGGAAGGATGCACCGACCAACCCGCCAAAAAGTGACGAGGCAAAGGCCGCCGAAAGCGCCCGTGCGGCCTCACCGTTTTTGGCCATTGGAAAGCCGTCTAAAACCGTAGCTTGTGAGGCCGACGAACCGGGTATCCCCATCAAAACGCTGGCAAAGGTGTCAGAGGTGGGCACAACGGCAACCATCCCGATCATCAACGCCAGACCAAGGATCGGATCCATGCCAAACATAAACGGTAGCAAGAGCGACAGGCCGGCAATGCCGCCCAATCCGGGAAAGACCCCAACGGCCAACCCCATCACAACCCCAAGCACAAGATAGCCCAGAACAACAGGTTGCAAGATCAACGCCCACGCTTCGCCAAGCGCAGGAAGAGCAGTGGCGAAAGCCTCCATGGGAGCCGCCTTTCAGAAGATGTTTTGAAAAAAGAAAGGGATGGGCCGCACACCGCGACCCATCCAAGGGTGAGCTTATTTCAGCTCAACGCCATAGGCATCTTTGAGCCAACCGGTGACAAAGTCCTTGGCCTCGGCCGGAACTTTGGTCGCTGTGCCCAGCGCGGTTTGCGCCCCAGAACCGGTAAAGACCGAATATTTGCCAACCCGTTTGGACGAGATTTCAGGGAAATCCGCCCGTGCAACAACCGCTTCAAAGGCCGCGGTGTAGGTGTCGATGATCTCCTGATCGGTGCCTGCAGGCAGGAAGGCCAGTTTTTGCACAGGGAACCCCGCAACAAAGAAGGCTTTCCAAGCGTCCCATGACTCGCCTGATGTTTCGCAACCGTCGGTGGCGTCACACACTTCTTTAAAGGTTGGGATGTCTGGGAATGTCGGGTCGCGCACGATGTTTCCATCTGCGTCCAAGGCACCCCATGTCATCATCGCAACCGCTTCGCCAGCCGCAACCATTTCGGCCGAGCCTTTGAGATAGCCCGAAGAGGTCTGGTAATCGATGGTGGCTTCACCGCGCTCAAACATCAAACGGCCATCGCCACGGCCTTTGATGCCAAAGACAGGCTCTACATTCATGCCCAGCATCTGCCACGCCAACAGCGGAACCAGATCAAGGCGGGTCGCCCCCTGCGAGCCGTAGATAAAGTCGATGTCTTTGAGACCATTGGCCGAGCCATCAAACTTGGCCCCATCTTCTGCATTCAGATAGGCAACCCCACCGGTGCCCGACGCCATAACAGCATTCCAGTCGTTATATTCATAACGCACGCGTGGATCGCCAAGCAGATAGGGAAACTGTGTCGAGCCAGAAGAGCCGAACAACAAAGTGCCGTCACCGTTGGACTGTTTTTGGAACCAGTTGGCCCCTTTGGTCGACCCTGCACCCGGCATAAATTTGACCACAACCGTTGGGTTGCCTGGCAATTCTTCGGACAGAAGCGGCGCAAAAAAGTTCGCCCATTTGGCCGATCCACCGGTTTCAGAAAATGGGATAACCCATTCGACGGTTTTGCCGGCCAAATCAACTTCGGCGGCGGCGGGTGCTGCAAATCCTGCGGCAGCGATCAATGCCAATGTGGCACGTCGTGAAAAGTTGGAAACGGTCATTGGTTCCTCCCTGTTGACCAAACAATCACAGCCGCGTCCTCATCGCTACCATGATCGTCACGTGAAATGAGGGATTGATTCCCCCGTTCATGTGCGGATCATGGGCATCCAACCTTGCGCCAACCTTGCAGGAGCCAAAATGCGGATCGCTATTGTCGAAGATAACGAGGCTTTGGCCAACGCCATTGCCTACCGGCTTCAGGATCGCGGCCATGCGGCGGATGTGCTGTATGACGGAGACGAGGCCGACGCCTTTTTGGCCCGCGAAGGTGCGGATCTTGTGGTCTTGGACATCAATTTGCCCGGTCGCAGTGGGCTTGATATTTTGCGGGCCCTTCGGATGCGCGGCGAAGGCACCCCGGTGATTTTGTTGACGGCGCGCAGTGAAACCAGCGACCGGGTGACCGGTTTGGACATGGGCGCCGATGACTATCTGGTAAAACCCTTTGAAATGGATGAATTGGAGGCCCGCATCCGGGCCTTGTCGCGCCGAAAGAACCTTGAGTACGGTGCGCGTGAAAGCTTTGGTGCCTTGGAATTTGATCGAAACACCCGTCAAGTCAGCGCTGGCGACAACGCCCTGGATATCCCTCGGCGGGAGCTATCCATTTTGGAATGCCTTTTGGAACGGCGCGGCCGTATTGTCTCCAAGGCGCAGCTGATGGATCAGGTCTATGGCGTCGGGGCCGATGTCGATGACACCGCGATTGAGCCCCATGTTTCGCGCTTGCGCCGCCGTTTGGCCCCCCATGGCGTGTCCATAAAAACCGCGCGTGGATTGGGCTATATGCTTGAGGTAACAGGGTAATGCGCCGCCCATCATCCTTGCGGCTGCGGCTATTCGCATTGATCCTGATCCCCCTGGTTTTGATGGCCATATTGCTGGGGTACTGGCGTATCGTTGTTGCACAACGCACCGCAGAACAGCTCTTTGACCGCTCGCTTTTGGCAGCGGCTTTGGCAATTTCACGCGACGCCGCGGTCAGTGGCGGCGATTTATTGCAACCTTTGGCGCGCGATTTAATCCATGACGCATCGGGCGGCGAAGTGTTTTATCATGCAACCGGACCGGGTGGAATTTATGTGACAGGATACGCCTATCCACCCAGCCCCACGTCTGTCCCAGACGATCCCTACGCCCCCGTCTTTGCCTTTGCGACCTATCGCGAGGAAGACGTGCGCGTGCTACGGATCACCGAACGGATCACCATCGAAAACCTGACCGGAGATACCACCGTCACAGTGTGGCAACGCCTTGCAGATCGCAACGCGTTTGCCAATCAACTGGCCATTCGCGCCGCCGGGGGGTTGGGGGCTCTTTTGGTGACCTTGGCTTTGGTGGTCTGGTTCGGCGTCGCCCGCGGGTTGCGGCCCTTGATCGACTTACAGCAGGCCATCTCTATTCGATCGCCCGGAGACCTCAGTCAAATAAAACGTCCCGTTCCGGTTGAGGTTCAGGGCATTGTGTCCACACTTAACCGATTGTTTGGGCAAGTGGAAACAAGCATAAACGCCCACCAAGCCTTCATCTCCGACGCCGCCCATCAATTGCGCAATCCGGCGGCGGCGGTGCAATCTATGGCCGAGGCTGTGCGCGATGCCCCAACCCCAGACGAGCGCAATCGCAGGATCGGCGAGCTGGTCACAGCCGCCCGTGGGTCCGCGCGCGTGACCAATCAATTGCTATCGCTAGAGCGGCTTCAACACGGTCCATCCTTATCAGGGATAGAGCGCATTGATCTTGGCACCTTGGTTCAGGAAAGCTGTGCCGATATGGGCCCGTTCGTGTTGTCCCGCGGCGTGGACTTTGAGCTGGATTTGCCAACTGCCCCCGTAATAGTATCGGGCAATAGTGTCTTTTTGACAGAGGCGGTAAAAAACCTCATCGACAATGCCCTGCAACATGGTGGTGACGCGCTGAAACACGTAAAAGTTGCAATATCAGCCACTGAAAACTGGGCGAATATTACCGTTTCTGACGATGGGAAAGGTCTTTCCCCTGAAAAACACGATCTTGCCTTTGGTCGGTTCTCCCAAGTCGGCGCGTCAGAAGGCAGCGGGTTGGGTCTGGCCATTGTCGCGTCGGTGGCCGAGCAACATCATGGCAAAGTGGAAATCGACGCCGTTGAACATGGCGCGAGCCTGACATTATCCCTCCCGCTTTGATCCGCCCAGGGCGCGTTGTCCAACCAATCAACAACAAGATTGCCCGACGCGATCATCATAAATTGTTCATCAAACCGTCAACACGATGCAACACCCTTGGCGCATTCATCCGAATGAATTCAAAGGGAGACTACCATGACACTCAAAACGATTTTGATGGGCGCAGCCGCGCTTGCACTGTCGGCCTCTGCTTTGGCCGCCGAGAACTGGAAACTGGCCGTCACTGACGTCGAAGGCATGGAACGCCTGCAAGTCGAATGGGGCCCTTTTAAAGACGCGCTTGAAACCGCAACAGGCGACACATTCGAATTCTTCCCGGTCAACTCACGCACCGCCGCCGCCGAAGCGCTACGCGGCAAAACAGTCGACTTCGTCGTCTCCGGCCCGGCGGAATATGTTGTCATCAACAAGCTGACCAAGGCCACGCCTTTGGTTGGACTGGGGCGCCCTGATTACCACTGTGCCATCATCGTGCGCGCAGACAGCGGCATCAACGTTCCGGCCGATCTCAAAGGCAAGAAAGTCGCGTTTGGCGACATCGGATCGACATCCAACATGCTGTGCCCAATGCAAGTTTTGGCCGATCACGGTGTTGACCCGGTCAACGACATCGACAAAACCCACACAAGCCGCAACATCGCACATGAAGCTCTGAAGGCTGGCGACATTGACGCCTTGGGGGCCAACGCCAACAGCTGGCTGAACGTGCGCAACAAAGAAACCGACCTGCCATACGGTTTTTTCAAAATGATCGCTCGCTCTGGCGACCTGCCAAACGATATGATCATGGTTGGCGCGCATGTTCCTGCTGACGCGGCCGAAACTGTTCGAACCGCCATTCTGGACAACAAAGCCCAAATTATCGCAGGTATCACCGCCCATGAAGAGAACGACAAATATGTCGGTATGGATCTCGTGGCGATCCAAGACGGGGCCTATGACTATGTGCGTTTGATGTATGCGAACGCTGGCTACCCTCAGTTCGACAATTTCATCGGTGACTGATCTTAGCGTGAAAAAGCCGGACACGCTGCGTGCGCGTCCGGCCCTCATCGAAACGCCGTCTGCCACGATTCCTAGCATCGACATCGAAGCCCGCGGCGTTACCAAACATTTTGGCACGACACAGGTTTTCGCAGACCTGAGCTTTCGTCTGGTCAGAGGTGAGGCCGTGGCCCTTGTCGGGGCAAACGGCACCGGAAAATCGACCCTCCTTCGGTGTTTGATGGGTCTTATCCCGGCCAGTTCTGGACAAGTCATGGTGCTGGGCGAAAACGCATCCCAAGCGAATGTTCGCGCGCTCAGGGCCCTGCGCGCGCGGATCGGATTGGTGTCGCAAAAGCACAATCTTGTGCCGCGTCTCTCCGTACTGTCCAACGTGATACATGGCCTTTTGGGGCGTCACCCAGGCCCGCGCCATTGGGCGCACGGCTTTGCCCTTGCGGCCTCCCGACAGGCCGCTATGCGCGCTCTGGACAAGGTTGGGCTGGCTGATTTTGCCTTGCGGCGGGCGGATCGCCTTTCTGGAGGACAATCACAGCGCGTCGCCATTGCACGCGCCATCGTAAGCCAACCGGAAATCCTGATCGCAGATGAGCCATGTGCCTCGCTTGACCCTGCGGCGGGCGAAGATGTGATGGATTTGTTCTTTGAATTGGCGCGGCAAGACGGGGTGACGGTTGTCTTTACGTCGCACCATATTGACCACGCTCTGAAATATGGCGACCGCATTTTGGGGTTGGCTGAGGGGCGCTTGAAGCTCGACGCAACCGCAACCTCGCTGAGCCCATCTGACCTAAGAGGTCTGTATGACTAGCCTCCCCCCTCATCGTTACGAACGCCCATCGGCCATTGCCTTTTTGGGCTATGCGCTCGGCTTGGCAATCATTTTCTGGTGCCTGGCTGGCGCTGGCTTTTCGCTTGAAAAGGTCATGACATCGCCGCCACGGTTCGCAGATTTCATGACGCGCGCCTTTCCCCCGAACCTGCAACCTGACGTGCTAACGCGTCTTGGCGGAAAAATGGTGGAAACGCTCCAGATCGCCGTGGCCGGTGCCGTGATCGGTGTGATCTTGTCCCTGCCTGTCGCCCTTTTGGCTGCGCGCCGCCTGATTGTTGGCAACGGGGTCAACCAAGCCGTGCGCACCTCGCTCAGCTTTGTGCGTGCCGTGCCCGATATCGCCTGGGCGCTGGTGTTTGTGGTCGCCGTTGGGCTTGGGCCGTTTGCCGGGATGCTGGCCATCGTGATTGACACAATCGGGTTTTGTGGCCGTTTCTTTGCCGATGATATGGAAGCCGCCGACACAGGGCCGGCTGAATCGCTCACGGCGACGGGCGCGCGCAAAATCGACGTGGTGGCCTGTGCCACCATTCCCGCTGCAATGCCCGCTTTTGTCTCAACCTCTTTGTTTGCGCTCGAAAAGGCTGTGCGCTCATCAACCATTTTGGGCCTTGTTGGTGCAGGCGGGATCGGGATCGAACTCAAAGTCGGGTTTGATCTTTTTGATTACCCCACCGCGATGACTGTCATTTTGATGATCGCAGTCGTTGTGATTGGGATAGAACAACTCAGCGGCTGGGCCCGCACCCGCATTATCGGAGATCAGCGATGAATATCTCGTTCAAAACGCCTCACACCATGACCACAACCACCTTTGAAGGGGCCACGGTTTACTTGCCAGATCAGAGTGTTGAAACAACGGTCACAATCGCGGATGGCAAGATCGCGGACATCGGCGGCACAGCCCAGGGTGAGGTGATTGATGGGCGGGGCATGATCCTTGCTCCGGCGCTGGTTGATGTGCATGGCGATGCCTTTGAGCGCCAGTTGATGCCGCGCACCGGCGTTTATTTCCCAATGGAAACCGCCGTCTTGGACACCGACCGGCAATTGGCAGCTAATGGGATTGCAACGGCTTATCACGCCATCACGCTTAGCTGGGAGCCGGGATTGCGCAGCACTGAACGCGCCCGCGATCTGATGCAAACCTTGATTGACATGGCCCCGCGCCTGTTGGTCGAAAACCGGGTACAGCTGCGCTGGGAAACCTTTGCATTTGAAGCGATTGACCTGATTGATTGGGCCCTACAAGCACCGCTGTTGCCGTCCATCGCCTTTAACGATCACACCTCGATGACCATGCGCGCGTATGATGTTGCCATTCAGGATCGCGGGTTTGAGCTGTCGCCAGACTTCTCTATTGCCGCGCTTGATGATGAACGGATGAAACAGCGTACAGCCTCCAAGGCGAAACGCGCCGGTCTGTCGGATGACGATTACATTGCGTTGCTTGGCAAGGTTTGGGAACGCCGCCCCGATGTCGACGATACCATCCGCAAAGTTGCTCAGGCGGGCCGTAACGCGGGCGCACCGATGCTAAGCCATGACGATACCCGCGCCGAAACCCGCGCCTATTTCCGTGATTTGGGAATACATACGGCCGAATTCCCGATGGTGATTGAGGCCGCAAAAGCGGCGCGTGCCGCGGGTGACGCCATTGTCTTTGGTGCCCCCAATGCCGTCCGCGGTGGCAGCCATATCGGATCTCTCGGGGCCGGAGACATGGTCGAAGCCGGTCTGTGTGATGCGCTCGCCTCTGATTACTTTTATCCGGCATTGCTGGCGGCGGTTGCAAAACTTGATGCCGAAAAACGCGCCGATCGGCGCAGGCTTTGGTCTTTGGTGTCTGGCGGTGCGGCCAAAGCCATGGGGTTAACAGATCGCGGCACAATTGCGGTCGGTCAAAGGGCCGATCTCGTGCTTGTCGATTGGCCAGAGGGCCATGCCCCTGCCATCGCAGGCACCTGGGTCGGCGGACGATGCGCACATCGGGTGCAATCCGCCTCGTGCCGATGGACATAGGCGGAGGCGGCCCTTCAGTCGGGCCTACAGGTTTTGGCCATGAAACGCTGACACAGGCCGATGCTGTGTTGGGTCGGCTCATGGTCAAGACCCTGCCCTTTTTAATGCCTCCCGCCTTGCAAACGTGTTTTGCGGCGTCGCTCGCAAACCGTCGGATCGCGTGCCTCTTGGCTGGTTTTCGTTTGCATAGCTGGCCCTCACTGCCTCTTGCTTTTGACTTGGCGCGCGCGCCCATAGCCCCACATGCCCGTGACGGCCCAGCCCCAACACCGGTATCTCTCGACAATATCTTGGCGGACTGGCCAAAGCCCCGTCGGGCCGTCATCAATCCATGCAAAATTGCATAGTCGCTTGCAAATTTGGTCAATTTGCAGAGCTGGTCCACCGATCTAAACCGACAGCACTCGTTGTAACCCCTATTGATCGGACCCACCATGACCACCCTCGTAATCGGAGCCACCGGCGCAACAGGACGCCACTTGGTGACGCAATTGTTAAACCGGGGAGAGCGGCTCAAGATCATCGTCCGCAGCCCTGAAGCCCTGCCGCGCGCCATCACCACCCACCCAAATGTCGAGATGATCCAAGCCAATGTTCTTGACCTCAGCGATGCGGAAATGGCTCAGATTGCAAAGGGCTGTGCGGCGGTTGCGTCTTGCCTTGGGCACAACATGACCTTTCAAGGGATGTTTGGACACCCCCGTCGCCTCGTCACCCAAGCGACCAGCCGGTTTTGCGACGCCATCAAGGCGAACGCCCCCGAAACACCCGTCAAATTTGTGCTGATGAACACCACTGGCAACCGCAACCGCGATCTCAACGAACCTATCTCGCTTGCCCATAAAACCGTGGTCAACCTGTTGCGATGGCTATTGCCCCCGCATGTGGACAACGAACAGGCCGCAGATTACCTGCGCATCACAATTGGCCAGAACGATCCGCATATCCAATGGTCTGCCGTGCGCCCTGATGGGTTAACCGACGACACGGAAGTTACCGCCTATGACACGCATGTCTCACCGACCCGATGTGCCATTTTCAATGCGGGGCATACCAGCCGGATCAACGTTGCGCATTTTATGGCCGGTTTGATAACAGACGACAAAACTTGGCACGCGTGGCGCGGAAAAATGCCGGTAATCTATAATGCCAACACCCAGATCGAGGTAGGCAAAACACCGATATCTGCCGCCCCCTAGGGGCGGGCCGCTGGGTATCAGCGCCAAGTTATCCAAATTGCTGTTTTCACAACAGCAGATCTTTTTCACAGCTCGGTGTTTTTCACAGCTCGGTGTTTTTCACTGGGCGGTGTTTTTCATGGGTCCGTATTTCTCAATAAAGGCGTCGATCTCTAGCGTTCGAATATCGGGCAAGGCCGCGCGATAGGTCTCGCGTGGCCAATCCCACACAGCAATCTCTTGCAAGGCTTCGGCCTGCGCATCGCTGAACCGGCGCTTGATTTCACGCGCAGAAACACCGCCAACCACGGTGTATGGGGCGACATCGCGGGTCACCACTGCCCCAGCCCCAATCACCGCACCTGTGCCAATGGTGACACCGGCCGTGATCGTGACCCCATGGCCGATCCATACGTCATGACCAATGGTCACCCAGTTCTCTTTGCGCCACTCAAAAAACGGATGGTCGTCGGTGCCAAGCCCATAGGCCTCAGCGCGATATACCGAATGATGCTGAACCGCGCGCCACGTCGGATGGTTGCCCGGATTGATCCGCGCGGCATTGGCAATGGAGCAGAACTTGCCGATGGTGGTCCAGACAACGTGGCAGTTTTGGGTGATGTAGGAATAGTCGCCCATCTGCGACGCCTTCATCAATGTGCCCTTGCCGACCTCGGTCCAAACACCCAAGTCACAATCGTCAACCTGAGCCTCGGGGTGAATGGTCGGGGCTTCGGAGAGACGATGTTTTGACCCTGCGCCGCTCATTTCGCAAGATCCGATGTGCCGATGAGTTTGGCGCGCAACAGGCGCGACAGCCAGTCAATCAAATAGACCATCGCGATGATCAAAAAGATGATCGACCACGCCTCATCCCATTTATAGGCGCTGATCCGGTCCGAGAGCAAAAACCCAATGCCACCGGCCCCAACAATGCCCAAGATTGTGCCCGACCGCACGTTGGATTCAAAATTATAGAGCAACACCGACAAATGCACCGGCATCACTTGCGGCATGATGGCAAAACGTATGGTTTGTAGTTGCGATCCACCCGAAGCCATCACCCCTTCGACGGGTTTTTTCGACGTGTTTTCGAGCGCTTCTGAAAACAGCTTTGCCAGCGTCCCGACTTCGCTAACCGCGATTGCCATAATACCGGCCAACGGCCCAAGCCCAAAAGCCCGGATGAAAATCAGCGCAAGGATCAGCGTTTCAAAGGCGCGGATCACATCATAAACCCGGCGGGTGCCTTGCCGTAACCAAAAAACTTTGTTGAGCGTCTTGGCCCCAAGAAAGGACAGAGGAAAAGCAACAACCGCACCCAGAACGGTGCCAAGAAAGGCCATCGACAATGTCTCGCCCAGCCCTTTGAGCACTTCGGACCACCCGGCCCAGGTGGTCCAGATATGGGGCGGGAACATAAACCCAAGCACCCGGCCAAACCGGCCAAGCCCCTCGATGATCCGCGCCGGGGCAAAGTTGAAATCATACAGACACCAGGCAAAGAGGCCGATAAACATCGTCCACAATGCGATCTTGCGCAACCGAACCGGCCATGGCTCACGAAAGGCCAGCGGCACCTGAGCCTGCGCCGCGGCAATGCGAGCCGGGGACATGTCGACATTCATGGGGTTTTCTCCAATCCGATAACGCGGTGACGCAGCTTTTCCGAGCCGTAATCAATGACAATCACAGTGACAAAAATGATCACAAACAGGGCTGACAGGTCGGTGTATTCTTGCAGGCTCATGGCGGTGCGGATTTCTTGACCCAAGCCACCTGCCCCCACATATCCAATGATTGTCGACGACCGCACATTGATCTCAAAACGCAGCAGCGTATAGCTGATGATGTTTGGCAAAACCTGCGGAACCGCGCCGTAGCGGATCTGGTCAAACCATGTTCCGCCAGCCGCCTTGACCCCTTCCAGAGGGCGCATATCGATGTTCTCATTCACTTCGGAATAGAGTTTGCCCAGCGATCCGGTGGCGTGCAGGCCAATCGCCAACACCCCGGCCATCGGCCCAACCGAAAAACAAAAGACAAAGATCAAAGCCCAGACCAAGTCAGGGACGGTGCGGGCGATCTCCAACCAACGTCGGCTGAGCATCAAAACCCATTTGTTCGGGGTCAGATTGCGCGCCGCAGGAAAGGACAGAAAGAAGGCCCCAACAACCCCCAAAGTCGTTCCCATAAAGGCAATCAAAACGGTTTCGACCCACAGATTGGCCCATGTTTTCCACCGCCAAAACCAATATGCGAAATCCTCGCCCAGCGTCGCCCAATGCAACTCAGGAAGGGTTTTGGCAATGTATTCGCCCAACCGTGGCAGGCCCGCCGGGATGATCCAACGCCATTCACGCGATCCGTCCGGCATGGACACCTGTGTGATCTTAAAGAAATCCCCAAGCCACGCCGAAAGGCCAAACAGGATCATAAAAACACCGGAGCCAATCAGCCAGGTCATCCGACTGCGGCGGCGCAAATCGGCATAGTCTTTTTCAAATTCGGAGATTGCATGTGACGGGTTTGGTCGCCCCGCCGTCATCAAGTCGCTATCTGCCATTGCCATCGAACCGGCCCCCAGGGTCAAAGAAAAACGGTGGCCCATGTGCCGGGCCACCGCTTCAAAGGTCGTTTAGCCGGACTTGCGGCGCTCTTTTTTCAGCCAATCGCGCATCTCGACGATCCACTGGTACCGGTCGTGATCAACCTTGACCCAACCGGTCTGTGGGTTTGGATCATCCGCCTTGAAACCCGTCATCTGGTTAAAGGCCTCAGGGTCTTTTTCGGCCAGGTTCCAAACCGCTTCAACCATCGCATCCTTGAGCCCCTGAGGGATATTGGCGCGGGCGCTGAAAGGGCCAGCCGTGATCTCAGGGCTTTCCCAGATCGGGCAAATCTGGCCCTCTTCGATCATGCCTTTGTCGACCATGCGCTGCCAGCGCCCATCAACGGCGTTGTTCTGCCACGTGGCAGCGGCATCAAACGTGCCGTTGACAACACCGGACACACCGGCTTCATGGCTGCCTGAAAATGGAACTGCGGCGAAAAACGTTTTGGGGTCAACCTGCTGGGCAATGTTGAAATACGGCACCGCGTAACCAGAAGTCGAATCCGGGTCCGCGAATGCCAGAATTTTGCCTTCCAGATCAGACAGGTCTTTGTAATTGTCTTCGCAGCGGGTCACGACAACCGAATAATACCCGGTTGAGCCGTCTTTGCGCAGACGTGACACCAGTGGCTCAACACCGCCATTGGTTTCGGTATAGGCCGCCGCATAGGATGACGAACCAAAGAAGGCGAATTCGATCTGGTCAGCGGCAATCGCCTGGATCACACCGTCATAGTTGCCGGCGGTAAAGATCTCGACTTCGACGCCCAGTTCAGCCTCAAGATATTCTTCGAACGGCGTATAGCGCGCGATCCGGTCCTTTTCATTCTCTCCCGACAAAATGCCGAATTTGAGAACCTGATAATCATTCTTCCAGCTGTCATCAGCCAGAGCCGTTGTGGCGGTCAAAGCGACAAGTGCAGAGGTGGTAAGCAAACGCATGGACTGTCTCCGTTGCAGTGGGTTTGGCAGTTTGGTTGTTTGGTTGTTGCGATTACGCAGGCACAGCGCGGCGCGCCTGTGTTGAGGTCACGGCTTCGTTGAATTCGCGAAGCCCGTCGGTGCCGTAAATGTCGCGCACCACATCATCCGTGAGCTGCGCGGCGGTGCCGTCGAAAAACACCCGCCCCGCCCGCATGGCGATGATCCGGTCGCAATAGGCGCGCGCGGTGTCGAGCGTGTGCAGATTGACAAGAACGGTGATGCCGTCTTGTTTGTTGATAGACCGCAACCCATCCATCACCAGCGTCGCATTGGCCGGATCAAGTGAGGCGATTGGCTCATCCGCGAGCATAATTTTTGGGTTTTGGACCAAAGCCTTGGCGATGGCGACACGCTGTTGCTGGCCTCCCGACAGAGTGCCAGCGCGTTGCAAGGCTTGGGGCACGAGGTCAAGCCGATCCAGCGCTTCGATCGCCATGGCCCGTTCTTCATCGCTAAAGCGCATCAACATCGAGCTGGCAAAGCCATGGGTTGCCAAGCGTCCGATCAGAACATTGGTCAAAACATCAAGTCGGTCGACCAGATTGAACTGCTGAAAAATCATGGCACAGTCACGCCGCCAATCCCGCAACGCGCGGCCTTTGAGCGCCGTGACCTCAACCCCATCAAACGAAATCGACCCCGAGGTGGGGTCGATCAAACGGTTGATAAGGCGCAACAATGTGGACTTACCGGCACCAGAGCGGCCAATAACGCCAACGAACTGTCCGGGGTGAATATCCAGCGTCACATGATCGACGGCTTTGGTGTCGTCAAAGTGGCGCGAGACGGTAGAGAGTGACAGGGTAGCAGCCATGATTATTCATCCGAATGAATTCTACATGTGCTGGATAGCCCTCTGAGGTAACGCGCAAATGTCCCCCCTGTGACAGTTTATTAACGTCTCAGGCTACGGACCGAACAGAGACAGGCATTTTGTACAAAACACCGTTCGAATAGATCATATTGCCCTGCCGCATTGTCATAAGAGTCCGGTCCTGGTGATCAAAGGCGACCAGATCAGCGCGCTTGCCCACGGCGATCTCTCCCCGATCCGCAAGCCCGAGCGCCTTTGCAGGATTCACGGTCGCCAGACGCGCAGCCCCCGCCAACCCATTTGGATCCTGATCAGCCAAAGCCCGGATCGCCGGAAGGAGTGCCGCCGGGTGATAATCCGCTGCCAAAATTCCCAAAAGGCCAGCTTTGTGGGCGTCGCGCGCCGATAAATTGCCCGAATAGCTCTGGCCACGCATGGCATTGGGCGCGCCCATTGCCGTCATCATTCCGCGTTCAACCGCAATTTCCGCGGCTTCAAGCGTCACCGGAAATTCCGCAATGACAGCACCCAGATCGGCCATCAAATGGGCCTTGTCGACGGTGTCATCATCATGGCTTGCCAAGGCGACACCGTGGTTGCGGCACATTTTAGAAACCTCACGCATGTTCGACAACAACACCTCTTGGGGGCGTGATCGCTCCGCGATGGCCGTGGCGATCCCCTGCCGGGCGTCGGTTTCCGAAATGCCAAAATGCGCCGCCCGATTTTTGATGTGCAGCTCGAGATTCCGATACTGCCCCTGCCCCGGCGTGTGATCCATCAAGGACACCAGATCGACCCGGCCTTCGTCCAACAGATCGGCCAAAACGCCAACCGCGTTGTCAAAGGTGATATCAAATCGCGCATGGATAAGATGTTCAACCCGGCACCCCACACGGGCCTCGGCCAAGTCACGAATAACGCCGCTGGTGTGCTCAAACGAGCGCCGCTCGCCTTCGCGCGCCCCGCGAGAAAACGACACCGCCGCATAGGCTGTTGTGACCCCTGCCGCCGCCAGCCGCGCGTCCAACGATCCAAGGGCCACCCGCATCGGAAAATCAACACGTGCGCGGGGTTCAAGCTCTTGTTCGATCATGTCGCCATGCATGTCTATGAAGCCGGCAAACAACGTTGCACCATGGCCTTGCATCCCTTCGGGAACAGGATGTTCAACCACCTCGGCAATCATATCACCCTCAAGACGCACCGACCCGGACGGGACAACCCGATTTGCCAAGACCAGAGTGAAATCAGACAGCCACATCGTTGCGATCCTCTTGTGGTTTTGCCTCAGGGGTGAGGTCAATTTCTCGGTCAATCAGCGTTGAGACATCACCGGGATGATGAAACACGCCGATCATCGCCGTGCCATTTGCCTTGAGATCGCCAAGCCGCTCAACCAAAGCCGCGCGGGCGGACACATCGAGCGACGCCGTTGGTTCATCAAGCAAAAGCAGGCGCTGGGGCAAGATCAATGCGCGGGCCAAATTGACTTTTTGCTGCTCCCCCCCGGAAAAGGTTGATGGATAGGCAGGCCATAAATCACGTTTGACACCAAAGGCTTCGAGCCAATGGTGCGCTTGGTGCAACGCCTCGGCCTCAGAATGTCCCGCCCGGCGCAGCGGTTCGGCGACCAAAGCTTCGGCACTCACCCTTGGGCGGGCTGTCAGGAACTGGGTGACAAACCCAATTTCACTCCGGCGCAGATGGGTGATGTCGACATCCGCGGCGCGCGCCAGATCAATTTCACCATGTTCAGAATGGAAAAGAATTTGCCCCGAGCCGGCCAGATAGCTGCGATACAAAGTGCGCAATAGCGTCGATTTCCCCGCGCCGTTGCGCCCCTTGAGCAGCAAGAACTCTCCGGTTTTCAAGGTGAATGAAATATCGTCAAATGCCGTCATCCGGTTGCCCAGATGGTGCATGACAAAGCCTTTGCTCAGGCTGCGAACATCGAGAATCTGTGTCATAGTTTGGCATGCACCAGTTGTTGCGTATAGGCGTGTTGCGGGTCTTGAAAGATTTGATCGGCAAGGCCCGTTTCGACAACTTGCCCTCTCCGCATCACCATAACGCGGTCGGACAGGGTGCGAATGACACCCAGATCGTGGCTGACGATAACCATTGTGATGTTGCGCCCCGCCTGGAGGCGTTTCAGCGTATCAAGCACCAAGGCCTGAACAGACACATCAAGGCCGGTGGTCGGTTCATCCAGCAGCAAAAGCGCGGGTTCCAGCGCGATGGCTTTGGCCAACTGCACCCGTTGCTGCATCCCACCCGACAGCTCAATCGGCGGCGCATCCATTCGCTCCAACGGAAATTCGGACGCATCAAGCGCGTCGCTGGCCTTGGCACGCAGGGTTGCAAATTTGCGCTCTCCGGCCACCAAAAGCCGCTCGGCGACGTTGCCCGATGAAGAATGCGACATCAGCAAACCAAGATGCGGGTTTTGATAGACGATCCCGATCTGCGTGGCGCACAACATGCGACGGGCGTAGCGATCAAGGTCAAACAAATTGCCCTGCACGTCGGGCAGATCAAGGGTGTAGCTGCCGGTATCGGGCACCTCTTCGAGGTTCAGACAGCGCAGGAACGTCGATTTGCCGGACCCGCTTTCACCAACGACCCCAAGAACTTCACCGGGATAAACCATCGCCGACACATCGTCCAAGGCCCGAACCGAGCCATAGGATTTGGAGACATTATTGGCGACAAGCAAAGGCCGTGTGGTCACAAGGCGCGGTGGTTCCAACGCGATGGTCATTGCGCCATCTCCCCATTTTTGTACCAGGTTTCGCCGAATTCGGTTGGTGTACCTTCGGCGCGGCGGATCATTTTGACCCCCAGTTCACTATCCGACACTTCATAGAGCGACGGGCCGTCATCCTGTGGGATCTCATTCATGAAGAACCCTTTTGCCCCCGACCGATGGCAGATCAGATCGGCATGCGCTTCGACTTGATAGGGCACATCATCAAAAACCAGTGGCTCAACCTTGGTATAGGGCGGGACAGCGTGGATGCGCTTTTCGCGCCCTGCCGATAGGATTGTCAGATGTTTGGCCATGTTCAGTTTGGGCACGTCCCAACGCGGGATCGGCGACGGCGTCATCACGAACCGACCATGAACCAGCGAAGGGTAACTGGCCCCAAGCATCACACGGCCAGACCGGACAATCTGTTCAAACAGTTGCAACCACATCCGCCCGTAATCGGCATCCGCATGCATTTGGCGGGCCAGTGACATATTGGGTTGCACTGGCCGCAGCGGTTCGGGGTTGGGCACCTGAAGCACCAGCACTTGATCATCACGCAAGATTTCTTCGGGAATGCGGTGGCGCGATTGGATCAGATCGGCCTCCAATGCATCGAGCGTCACCGGGGCGCCCGACACCCGCGCCAGAAACCGGCGGATCGAGACCGCATTGACGCTGTCATCTGCGCCTTGATCAATGACTTTGACCCGCGTCTTTGGGTTGATCAGCGTGCAAGACACCTGCAATCCGCCCGTTCCCCAACCGCGCGCCATGGGCACTTCGCGGCTGGCATAGGGTATCTGGCAGCCCGGAACCGCGATCGCCTTGAGCGTTTTGCGGCGAATTTCGCGCTTTGCAGAGGCATCTAGGAACCCATAGCTCATCGGCTCCCAGTCTTTGGTCAGGCTCTTGAGGCTCATGTCGCGCGCTCCGCTTCCTTGGTCGTGTCCAAGTTGTTCTTTGATGTTGAGGGCTTGGTGTTGGGTTGAGACCCGGCCTTGGACTCAGCCTCGGACTCGGCTTTGGACTTGGCATCCCGCATCGCATCGAGGCTCGATTGGAAAGTCACGTAATGCGGCAGCTTGAAGTGAATACAAAAGCCCGAGCTTTCGACCCCTTCTGTATGATACAAAAAGAATTCTTCCTCGGTGGCAGCCCCCTTGGGTGCCCCCTCGGAGTTGAGATCCAATGTCGCGGCGGCGATCACTTTGACTTCATTCCAGCCAAGGGTTGCGGAAAATCCTAGTCCGAGCTCAGTGCCTTGTTTCGAAACAACCTCAGCTTGGCTTACTTTGACACGCCCGGCGCTAAACCGGGTTCCGCAGGGATGTTCGACTCTGACCTCTGCTTCGGCCAATCGCAGCTCATTCACAGTCGGGTGCGCCTGCCCATACCCGCGCTGTGCAGCGTAACCAAGCGCCAAAACCCCGCCGGTGTCAGCCCGTGCCAGCGACTGCAATGTATGGGCGCGTTTGGCTGGGAACAGCAGCGGTTCGCGCGTGACATCTGGGATGTCATTGCCGGTCAAGTCGTCCGGTTCAGGCGCGGTCAGCAGCTGGTTTTCCGCCTGCCAGGCGGCAACAGACGGCTGATAGGCAGGTGCAGGCGTCTCTGCCGGGGTGACCGCTTGGGGTTCAAACGTTTCACCCGCCAATACGCCGGTCGCCAAAATCCGGTGCGAATAATCCAAGGTTGGCCCAAGCACTTGCCCGCCGGGAATATCCTTGAATGCCGCTGAAATCCGACGATGTGTAAACAGGCTGTCTTGGGTCACCGGCTCGGCCACGCACAGACGCGGTTGGGTGGTGCGCCAGGCGCGCAACAGCAAGACCGCTTCGTAAAGCTCACCACCGGTTTGCGCCAAGGCCAAGGCGGCCAAATCAGCGTCATATAGGGACGCTTCGCCCATCACCCGATCAATCAAATACGGCAGCGCCGCACGCACATCCGCGACACGCTCAGCTGAAATCTCACCCATTTCAGCCCGAAACAGGTTTTGCGATTGTTCAATGGCGCGTTCCCCGCCGCGGGTTGCGACATAAGCCATTATAAAACCTCCACGTTCACGGATCTTGGCAGGCCAATGATCTGCGCCCCATCCACCAGAAAAATGTCAAAGCCCATCGGATACCGCATGGTCTGATCGCGGATCGCCCAGAGATCGGTGGGCACACCGCCTATGACCACATCGACGGCTCCGTCTACACCGGGGCCTGACAACCTTAGGTTTTGCCCCTGACCAAAGTCGGCCCCCAGAACCAGCGTCGCCCCGTCCTCTGGATGCAAATCACTCCCGCTCCGCACCCCCCGCAGAAGCGCGGCATTTTCGAGGCGCTCAAAAAAGAGATGATCCGCCTGACACGCGTCAATCAGCGCAGCCCCGGTTCGCCGCGCTATGTTCGTCAGTTCCGGTGTCTCGCAGTAGACTGAGCACTCACGATCAATCAATGTTTCAAGGATCGGTGCCTGCCCGGATTGCGGCATATCTCGCGGCAACCCAGGACGCGACATCGCCCACATCAACGCGGTGTAGGCCGCGTTGCAACGCGTCTCAAAATCTGAGGGTTTGGGATGGGGCGACATCAAAACGTCTCCATATTGACGCGGGTCGCTTGGACACGGCGCAGGGTTTCGTCATCCGATTGGGATTGAACGGTCTTTTCATGAGACAGGAATGTCGAAATCTCTGCTTCCGAGTGCCCGGATGCCATCGCCAGATCGACAATCGCCATCGCCATGGCGGCTTCAAGATCTCGACCTTGCCGCATGCCATAGCCCTGCGCGCCCGCATCAGAAATCCGCGCCTCGCTCATCAAGACTTCGCCCAGATGGAAATGTGTGCCTTGTGCCGTATCGCGCATCGGCAACATGACCAATCCGGTTCGGTTTTCTTCCACAACAATACCGTTAAACCCAGGGATCAAAGGCTCAGCAAACGCCTTAAGCCGCCGCGCATCTGCCCGCGCCAGAATGCTCAGCGCATCTTCGTGTTCGAAACCACCGAAATTTGGCCTGGGCTGGGTCATACTAAATATCCTCTAGGTTGATTGAAAATTTGACCCGCGCCGAAGACCAGATCACTTCGCTATAGGCCAATGCCGCGCCGTCCTGGGTGCGATCAACCGCACGCAGCACCAAAACCGGCATGTCGGGGTGTTGTTTGAGCATTTTTGCTTCGTCTTGGCGTGCGGGCCGCGAATGGATTTCAGTGCGGCCGCGCAAATAATCTGTGATCCCATAGGATTCATAGACAGCCGTGACTGATCCCAAGGATTGGCGACGTTCTGGAAAGGCCGAAAACTTGGTCGCATCGTGATAGAGAGCGCCAAAAGACACCGGGAGCCCATCGGCAAATGTGATACGCCGCGTGACGATCACCGGGGCCCCCTCGGTCAGATTAAGCGATTTCGCGACGCGACCATTGGCTGTGATCTTTTCGATGCCCAGAAGCTCTCCGGTGATATCGACACCGTGCGGCTCCAGATTCTTGCGCATCCGGGTGCGACGCCCGATTTGATATTCCAAGCGCGGTCTGGTTTGCACAAAGGTGCCACGCCCCTGCTCAACGCTCAGATGGCCTGTTTTGGCCAGTTCCGCGATGGCCCGACGTACCGAATGACGACCGGATCCATAGAGCGCAGCAAGCTCCGGTTCCGTCGGCAATTTGGTGCCCGGTTCAAGCACACCGTCCATAATGTCTTGTTCAATCATTGTGCGAATATCTCGCCAGCGGTCTCTGTTCATGTGTCAATCATCCGAATGAATTTTCGAATAAAGAATGACTGTGACAGTGGCGTGTCGTCCAGTGGTCGTTTCGTCATCACACGCACTGATTTTTCAGGTATGTCTGACCGCTAGCAAATCTAAGCTTTTGATTTTGTTACGAGCATCCACCAAAATACGCTCCAGAATTTCGCCAAAAAATCCCAGATACAAAAAACAACGTCAGTAACGACAGCTATCTGGCCGCCCTGGTCTATGTGTGTTGCGCGCAGGAAAAGCTGCTTTTGTGCTCAAAACATGCGATAGACTGGGCCAAGACTAAAAAAGGAATACCTGAATGCTGACCCCGTTTCATCTCGCTTACAATGTCACAGATCTCAGCGCGGCCCGGTCGTTTTATGGTGAAACTCTCGGCTGCAAAGAGGGGCGTTCGACCGAGACCTGGGTGGACTTTAGCTTCTTTGGTCACCAGATTTCATTGCATCTTGGGCAGCCGTTCCAAACCCAATCCACCGGGAAAGTCGGGGACCATATGGTTCCCATGCCTCATCTCGGCGTGGTTCTGAGAATGGAGGATTGGCAAAAACTTGCGCGCAGGTTGGAAGCGTCTGATGTCGAGTTTGTCATCAACCCAACGGTACGATTTGCCGGCGAACCGGGCGAGCAAGCGACCATGTTTTTCTACGACCCATCTGGAAACCCGATAGAAATCAAAGGGTTTTCGGACATGGATGCGGTTTTTGCCAGCTAAAGTTTGACCCGAACTTTAATCCAAAAACGCAGGCAGGGCCGATTTCAGAATCTTGCCCGTTGCCGCCGCCGGTAGTTTTTCGATCACAACAATCCGCGAAGGCCGTTTGTAACCAGCAAGCCGTTGCGCCGCAAATTGGCGCAGGCTCTCTTCGTCGGGCCAGTCGCTTTTGGATGCCTCGACAAAGGCGTAGACCTTTTCGTCACCGCCTTCCATCACACCAATCACGGCACATTGGATCACCTGAGGATGATCATTCAGCGCGGCCTCGACTTCGGGGGGGTAAACGTTAAATCCGCCGTGAATGATCAGTTCCTTTGAACGCCCGCGAATATGCAGGTTGCCATCATCATCGAATTCACCCAAATCGCCCGTACGAAGCCAGCCATCCGGTGTAAAGGCTTTGGCGGTTTCGATGTCATTGCGAAAATATGCCTTCATGACACCACCGCCCGACACCAAAATCTCACCGACGTTGCCTTCGCCCCCCGGAGCCGCGAAATCCAGTTTTACATCAACGCCAGGAAAGGTTTTGCCGACCGAAATATCGTCATTGCCGCGGTCGTGGCGTGTCAGGCACACACCTGCAGTGGCCTCTGTCATGCCATAGCCGTTTTGCAACGGCAGGCCGAAAAATCTCTCTGCTTTGCGCTTCCAATCAATATCAAGGGGAGCTGCGCCGGATGAGATGTAACGCAAGGATTTGACCGGCAAGGTGTCGTGCCCTTGCGCAGCGGTATAGTGCATAAGCTGCGCCAACATTTGCGGAACGGAGGACAGCAACGTCACCCCTTCGGTCAGCGCCTTGTACAGGTTCGCCGGAGAAAACCGGGGTTCAATCCGAATCGTTGCGCCCGATAAGACCGACGCCATAACCACCGAAGCCAATCCAAAAACATGGCTGATTGGTAAAACGCCGTAAAGCGTGTCCGCGGGCGTGATGTCGCGCACGGCGCTCGACACTGTGCCGCCAAAGATCAGGTTGTCATGGGTCAGCATAACGCCTTTGGGAGCCCCGGTGGTGCCGGTTGTATAGAGGACAGTGGCCACATCGCTTATCACATCTTCTGGATCGGATGCACGCGCCAGGGCCACGATATTTCGGCTTGATGTGAGCGGCTTAGCGCCAAAACGGGCGGCGTGATCAGCAGCATTCTGAGAGACAGTATGGGTAAACAGAACCACAGCCGGGGTCGCGTGGTCGATCACACGGCTGATTTCGGCGTCGGTTTGGCGCGCGTTAAAAGGGATCACCGCCGCCCCTAAAATGGAGGCCGCGAACAGGGTCGCTACGACCGGGGCACAGTTCTCCATGATCAGTAAAACCCGATCCCCCGCAACCACACCCAAACCGGCCAGATCATCGGCAAATGCCTCAGCTTTGGCCTGCAAGTCTTGGTAAGTCCAATCCAGACCCAGCGTGTCGGTCATCGCCCTAGCGTTAGGCGTGTCTTGGGCGCGTTTTTCTAGAATTTGGTGAATGCGCATGGTTATGCCGCCCCTTGTGCCGGAGATTGGATGTCATTGATCCGGCCCAAGGCGGCCAGCGCTTCTTGTTCTAAGTGATCGAAAATTTCGGCCATGGGGGTGACCGCATTGGCCAACCCCAAAGCATGCCCCGCCGACAATAGCCCCTTGGATACATCCCCGGTTTCATAGGCCTTGCGCCCGATTTTGCCCGATACCAATGGCATCAATTCGGAGATTGTGACCCCAGGATTGTCAGTTTCCAGTTGGGTCACGGCCTCGGTGGTTTCATTGGCCAAGGTCCGAACCGTATTGCGCACGGATGACATAGTCAGAGCGGTGTCACGTTCCGACGCGTGGGCGATGGCGTGTTTGTAATTGGGATGCGCGTTGATTTCTTCAGCCACCAAAAGCCGGGTTCCCATGACAACGCCCGCCGCCCCCATCGCCAAGGCCGCAACGATTTGCGATCCGTGGCCAACACCTCCTCCGATCAAAAAGGGAATGTCCAGATCACGCCCGGCCATGGCGGCGTTTACAAAGCTGCCGATCATATCCAGTCCGGGATGACCTCCGCATTCCGCCCCTACAATTGCCACCATATCAACACCGACGGATTGCGCCTTGAGCGCGTATCGCACAGCCGGCACCTTGTGGATCACCGTCAATCCGAGTTCGCGCAACAACGGCATATAGGGTTCGGGGTTGCGGCCCGATGTTTCGATGACCTTGACCCCTTCTTCTGCAGCGATCCGAAACACGGTGTCCGTGCGATCTCCGGGCACAAGTTTGGGCAACATCGAGACGTTGACGCCAAAGGCCTTGCCTGCGCATAAATCCCGCGCTCTTGAGATTTCGCAACGCAGCGCATCGTCTTCTGGGAAACTGGCAGCCGTCAGAAACCCGATGCCCCCGGCATGGGCCGCCGCCGCCACGTAATCAGCATCAGCAAGCCACATAAGCCCCCCCGCCAAAACCGGAAGCCGCAGGCCAAAACGACGGGTCAGCTCGGTGTTCAAAACGGTCATGTGGGAAACTCTGCTTTGCGTTTTTCCGTAAAGGCAGAAATGCCTTCAGCGGCTTCTGGTCCGGCCTGCGCGTCGACCATAAATTCCGCTTCTCGGTCGAGCTGATCAAGCAGGCTCGTATCACTCGCATATGTGATCAAGTGGCGGATGCGGGCCTGTGCCTGAGCGGGTCCTTGGGCTAACTCTTGGGCCAACGCCAGCGCCCCATCCAGAGCCTGACCTTGTGGGGTCAATTGATTGATGACACCGTGATCTGCAAGATGTCGCGCAGGGATCGGACGCCCCAAAAGGCAGGCTTCCATTGCCATTTGACGCGGGAGAAGCCGCGATAAGGCATGGGTCAATCCGCCATCGGGGGTCAGCCCGGCTTTGACATAGGCGGCTGTGAACTCCGCGCCTTCGCTTGCCACGATCAAATCGCAGGCCAGTGTCAAAGACACCCCGGCCCCTGCGGCCCCACCTTCTATGGCTGCGATGATCGGCACCGGGCTCTTGGCCATTGCGCGTATCACACCATGCAATATCTCCACCTTGCTGCGCCGCGCATCCGGTGCCAATGCGGCACGGGTTGCCAAAACGCGCAGGTCGCCCCCTGCGCAAAAGAACGCACCGCCGGTCAAAATGATGCATCTGATGTCTGGCGCAGAGGCCATATCAATGGCGTCACTCACAGATTGATAGAGCTCTGGCGTGATGGCACCGCGTTTGGCGCTGGTGTTGTGAACGATCAGGGCGAGGCCCCGCTGTTCAAGCCGAACGCTCATGCCGCGCCCAGCGCGATGAACCGTTCCAGATGATGGTCAGTGTCTCCAAAACGGTGATCGGCCATGGTGATCCGTTTGGCATAGCGTCCAAGGGCGTATTCCTCGGTCATACCGATGCCGCCGTGCAGTTGAATGCATTCTTCCGCCACCAAACGACCCGACCGACCGATCAGGTTTTTCGCAGCACATATGTGGCGATTCCGAAGCGGCGCATCATCCTCCAGATGTTCGGCTGCCAAAATGACCATCGACCGAGCTTGTTCAATCGCGATCATGACATCCACCAACCGATGGGATAAAGCCTGAAAACTGCCGATTGGGCGGCCAAATTGTTTGCGTGTTGTCAGGTAGTCCTGGGTCATGGCAACAGCGACGTCCATCGCCCCCAAGCAATGCGCAGATTCAGCCAAGGTGGCAGCGGCCATCGCCTGAGACAGTGTCGAAAAGCCTTCGGAGATCAAAAGCGTTGCAGGGGTGTTGGTCAGCGAGACCTGCGCTGCACGCCCACCTTGGGCGATGTCATAGCCTTGCATTTGCAGCCCCGGCGCATCGCGCGCCACCAACCACAGGCCAATCCCTTCTTCGGCTTCGGCCGTGCCGGAATGACGGGCAGATACAATCAGGGCGTCGGCGGTCTCAGCCCCAACCACGACAGATTTCTCACCTGTCAGACAGTCGCCTAGGGCCCGAGTTTCAACCCAATTGAGATCGTAACGCGCTGCAAGTTCACCATGCGCAAGCGCCAGTTTTTCTGACCCGCTCATGAGCGGCCCAACATCTCGGCCCGCCGCAGCCAGAACCAGCCCCGGCAACAAAGCATTGTCAATCAGAGGCAGGTCCAAGTCTGCGCGGCCCAATTCTTCGAACACCACAGCAAGGTCGAACCCCGCGCCACCAAACCCGCCCTGTTCTTCGCGGAACAAGGCCCCAATCACGCCCAATTCGGCAAGCTCGGTCCAAACATCACCCTGTGCAGCCGACAAAAAGCGCCGCAACGTGTCTTGGAGCATCTGCCGTTCTTCGGTCAGCTCAAAATTCATGTCGCATCCCTCATCATTTGTTTGGCATAGATTTCGCGTTGGATTTCGTTGGACCCGCCGAAAATCGACAGCTTGCGATTGTTGAAATAGCTCGCGGCAACGGCCCCCGCATCCAGCGGATCAGGCAAAGGCGCGTTGCCATCCACAGCGTCAGAGGCAAATGGCATGGCAAGAGGACCAACCGCCCGGCGCGCCAGATCGGTGATTTCTTGGCGAATTTGTGTGCCCTTAATTTTGAGCAAGGAGCTTTCGATACCCGGAGCCTGCCCCGATGCGGCTTTGGACACGATGCGCAGATTGGTGGTCGACATGGCCATCAAATCAATCTCAACCTGCGCCACCCGAGCGGCGAAATGTGGATTTTCGATCAAGGGCCGACCGCCCGAAAGTGCCCGGCTCGAAATGCGTTTCACCATATCAAGACCCGCCCGGCTAAATCCAACACCGGCGATATTGGTGCGCTCATGGGTCAACAGGTATTTGGCATAGGTCCAGCCTTTGTTTTCCTCGCCAACAAGGTTTTCAACCGGCACGCGCACGTCAGTGAACCAGACCTCATTGACCTCTGCGCCACCGTCAATCAGGGTGATCGGCCGCACCTCAACCCCCGGTGTGTTCATGTCGATCAACAAGAAGGAGATGCCCTCCTGTTTTTTGGCATCCGGGTCCGTTCGCACGAGGCAAAAGATCATGTTGGCGTGCTGACCAAGGGTGGTCCAGGTCTTTTGACCTGTCACGACATAGTGGTCACCGTCCCGCACGGCGCGGGTTTTTAACGCGGCCAAATCACTTCCGGCACCGGGTTCGGAATAGCCCTGACACCACCAATCCTCGCCACTCAGAATGCGCGGCAGCCAATAGTCTTGCTGGGCCTCAGAGCCGAAGTTTTGCAAGACAGGTGCCAGCATCGCAAGGCCAAACGGAACCACGCGCGGCGCATAGGCCATCGCGCATTCTTCCTCAAAAATATGGCGCTGAACCACACCCCATTCGGCTCCACCAAAGCGCTGTGGCCAATTGGGTGCCAGCCAGCCGCGCTTGTTCAGCTCAGCGTGCCAAAACTCATGATCATCCTTGCTCAACCCCTTATTAAGGCGTACTTTATCCGACAGTGTTTCGGGCAGTTTCTCTGCCAAAAAGGCCTTGACCTCTGCGCGAAACGCCGTGTCATCGGCGGTGAAACTCAGATCCATATCCTGCGGCCCCTCAGTAAATTTCAAACAGGCCAGCAGCACCCATACCGCCTGCGATACACATGCTGACAACGCCCAGTTTTGCGCCCCGCCGCTGCCCTTCATGCAAGAGATGACCCGCCAGCCGGGCCCCGGTCATGCCAAACGGGTGCCCGATTGCGATTGAGCCGCCGTTGACGTTCAATTTGTCCGGGTCAATGCCAAGACGGCGCTGGCAATAGAGCGCTTGGCTGGCAAAAGCTTCATTGATTTCCCAAAGGTCGATGTCTTGCACATTGAGCCCGTGACGTTCGAGCAATCGCGGCACAGCAAAGACCGGCCCGATGCCCATTTCTTCAGGGCCACACCCCGCCACCGCAAAGCCCTTGAACGCGCCAAGCGGGTTTAACCCGCGCACTTCGGCCTCTTTGGCTTCCATCAAAATAAGCGCCGCCGCACCATCCGAGAGCTGTGAGGCATTGCCCGCAGTCACACAGCCCCCTTCGCGGACCGGAGCGAGACCAGCCAGCCCCTCCAATGTCGTTGTCGGACGATTGCACTCATCTTTGTCGACGATCGCGGCGCGCTCAGACACCTCACCGGTTTCGCGATCCTTGACTGACATAACCGTCTGCATTTCAAGGATTTCGTTGGCAAACAAACCGGCATTTTGGGCGGCTGCAATCCGCTGTTGCGACACAAGACTAAAGGCATCCTGATCTTCACGACTCACATCGTAGCGCGCGCCAACAAGATCGGCTGTTTCGATCATCGAATGATAGACTTCGGGCATGTTGGCCGCCAATCCCGGTTCGGGAACCCGCCGGGTTTTGGGCTGGATCAGGCTGATGCTTTCGACGCCCCCCGCGACCTGCGCCCCTGCCCCGTCTTGGGTGATCGCATTGGCCGCCGTCGCCACAGCCTGAAGGCCAGAGGCACAAAAACGGCTGACGGTTTGACCTGCGGATGTCTTGGTGAGACCAGCCAAAAGCCCGGATTGCCGCGCAATATTGCCGCCGGTTTCGCCCTCGGGATAGCCACAGCCAATCACCACATCTTCGATACAATCGGCGGGCAGACCGGTTCGATCCATCAACCCTTTGATCACATGCGCCGTCATTGTTGCGCCATGGGTCTGATTAAACGATCCGCGAAAAGATTTTGCGAGCCCGGTCCGGGCTGCATCCACGATCACCGCCTGTTTCATTGCGCTGCTTCCTTGTTCAGATCATCAAACGTGCGGCCCTCGGCGACCAGCTGCACCAAAAGCGGCGCGGGTTGCCAAAAGAACGCGTCCTCTTGGGCAAAGCTTTGAATGTCAGCCAAAAGCTCGGGCAAACCTTGCATATCGGCCCATTTGAGAGGCCCGCCATGAAAGCGCGGAAAGCCATAACCCATCAGCGACACCATATCGACGTCGAGCGGACGGCGCGCGATGCCCTCACCGACAATCTTGGCGGCTTCATTGACCATGGCCGCCATGTAGCGGCGCAAAATTTCTGCGTCTGAAAACGCGCGCGGGGTTATTCCCAGCTCGGTCCGCTCGGCCTCGACCAGTTGCATGACATCGGGGTTTTCGACCTTACTGCGGCCTTCGTAGATGTAATACCCACGCCCGGTCTTTTGGCCGTAATCGCCCTTTTCACAGATTTTGTCCGCATAAGTCGGAACGCGCTCTTGCGGATCACGCAAAGGAGCCAGACGTTTGCGGTTTGCCCAGCCAATATCAAGACCGGCCAGATCGCTCACCGCAAAGAGCCCCATCGCAAAGCCGAACTTTTCGAGCACACGGTCGATTTGATAGGGTGAGGCCCCATCGAGCACCATGTGATCGGCACAACTGCGATAGGTGAACATCATTCGGTTGCCGATAAACCCGTCGCACACGCCCGAGCGGACCGAGGTCTTACCAAGCCGTTTGCCAAGCGCGAACCCCGTCGCAACCACATCCGGTGCGGTTTGGGCCCCGACAACAACTTCGAGCAGTTTCATCACATGCGCCGGGCTAAAGAAATGCAAGCCAATGACATCCGCCGGGCGCGACGTGGAGGCTGCGATTTCGTCAAGATCGAGATAGGAGGTGTTTGAGGCCAAGATAGCGCCCGGTTTCGCCACCTGATCGAGTTTGGCAAACACCTGTTTTTTGATGTCCATATCTTCGAACACCGCTTCGATGATCAGGTCAGTTTGCGACAATGCCTCGTAATCAGTGGCGCAACGCAGCGCTTCGTTCAGGATTGCATCATGTTTGGCCTGGTCAATTTTGCCGCGTTTCAACGCCCCAGAGAGATTGCCCGCAATCCGATCTTTGGCAGCAGCGGCCCCCGCGTCGGTCATTTCGATCAACACCACACAAAGCCCGGCCAACAGCGCCGCGGTTGCAATGCCCGCTCCCATTGTCCCGCCACCAATCACACCAATACTGGCAAGGTTCCGGGGGGTAATGCCATCCAGTTCGGGCAGTTTTCTAACCTGACGTTCACTGAAAAACGCATGGATCATGCCCTGGCGTTGATCGGTTTCGATCAGCTCCAAAAACAGGCGTCGTTCTTCCGCAAGTCCTTGATCAAAGGGCAGTGTCGACGCGTTTTGAACCGCATCTACCGCGACAACAGGTGAGATTTGGCCGCGCGCCTTTTTCGCGACGCCCGCCTTGGCACCTTCAAAGTCGATCAATTTGGGGGCCGGCATTTTACTAATGGGGCGTGTTTGGGCCCCTTGGGCGATCAGATTGCGCGCATAGTCCAGCCCAAGTTCAAGCGGGTCGCCCGCTTCGACCTTGTCGATCACCCCTAATTCCAACGCCTTGGCCGCATCAATCGGGCGGCCCGACGTAATCAACGCTATGGCCTGTTCAGAGCCAATCACACGCGGCAAACGCTGGGTTCCGCCCGCGCCGGGGATGAGGCCAAGATGAACTTCGGGCAGGCCCATTTTGGCGGTCGGCACCGCAACGCGGTAGTGACACCCCAAGGCGACTTCCAATCCGCCACCAAGCGCCGTGCCATGCATCGCCGCAATCACGGGAATGGTCGAGGCTTCGATCAAATTACATAGGTCTGGCAAGCTAGGTTCTTGTAAAGGCTTACCAAACTCACGGATGTCGGCACCGGCAAACCACGTGCGCCCGCGCCCGTAAATAACAACGGCCTTTGCACCGTCGGCTTGTGCGCGGGTTATCCCATCTTGCAGGCCCAGCCGAACCGCATGGCCCAGCGCGTTGACCGGAGGGTTGTCTGCTGCCAAAACGGCGATGTCATCATGCAGCTCATAGTGAATTGTCATGGCGTTCTTTTCTATAGTCCGAGTTGATCCAGCGCCCTGCGGCCGCCGGTTTTTAATTCGAGGTCGCGCATGCTATCGCGCAAGGCCGGGCCGACCTCGTTCAAAATGCGCTCATCCGTGAGTTCCTCCGGCGTCGCGCCGCAGCCAAATACCACAGGCTCACCAAAGTTCGAGGCAAAGAAAGGGCGCGACACGGCATTGACCCTCTTGGAAAACCGAGCCGCCCCTTGAACAAACACAAACCCTTGCGATGAGAGTTGGTCATGCGCAAATTGGCGTTGGTCCGTCAGGTCAGCGTCCGGCTCCATTGCGCTGAACTGCGCATCGCTCAACGCCGCCAAAAAGGCCTGCCCCGTGGAGGAGCGAGACATCGGCACACGGTTGCCGGTTTCCAGCCAAATTGACCCGGCATTGCGTGGCCGCCACGTGCGCACCAAGGTCATAGACCCACCGTCGCGCACCGCCATCAAGACCAATGTTTGGGTCTTGTTGGCCAGTTCCTGCATCGGCGCGGCTGCCAGATCCATAAATGAGGCAGAGGCTTGCGCGAGGCTCGCCAAGGCCAAAGCCGACGGGCCAAGACGAAGCAAATTGCCGTTTTGGCTTAGATAGCCCAGCTCCTTAAGTGTATAGGTCAGCCGTGTGATCGTGGCCGCAGAGATGCCAGTGCGTTCAACAATCTGGCTATGGCTCAGCCCGTCGTCGCTGATCCGAAACGCCCGCAAAACAGAGAGGCCCCGCGCCAGAGTGTTGGCAAATTTTCGATCGGTCATTTTGCGGCCCTTCACATGCTGGTCGGTATGAGAAGAGAGATAACCGGGAACGCCATGATGAGCAAAAGCACGATGAAATCGACGGACAAGAATCGTGCAATACCGGCAAAAATACGGTCCAGAGGCGCGTCTTTGCCAACCACACCGGCGATGACAAACACATTTAAGCCGACCGGCGGCGTGATCAAACCGATTTCAAGCAGCTTGACGATCACCACGCCAAACCAAATCAGGTCCAGACCATATCCTTCGACCAACGGAATGATCAGCGGCAGCGTCAAAACCATGATTCCGATAGGGTCCAGGAACATGCCCAACAGCAGATAGATCACCGCAATCGCCGCCATCAGCGCAAAAACCGACAGGTTTGCATCTGCCACCATTCCGACCAGCTTGGGCGCGACCCCGGTCAAGGCAATGAAGGCCACAAAGATTTTCGCACTGGCGGCGATGATGAAAATGCCCGCGGTTTGGATGCAGGTTTCCTTGAGCGACTCCCAAAGCGACGGCCAGTTCAACTGCTTTTGGGCAAACCCAACGGCGATTGCAAAGCTGACTGAAACGGCTGCGGCCTCTGTTGCTGTAAAAATACCGCCGTAAATGCCCCCGACGATGACAACAAATAACAGCATCGCAGGCCATGCCTTGATCGCCGCTTGGGCTCTTTGAGCGCGGGTATAAGTTAACCCTGAATCTGGAGCGATGCTTGGGTCATGGCGCACCCAGACGGCGACAACCAGAACAAACCCCGCAAGGGTCAGAAGCCCCGGAAGAACTCCCGCCAAAAACAGTTTGGACACCGATGTTTCGGTGAAAATTCCATAAATGATAAACAGCACAGATGGCGGAATGAGCGAGCCAAGTGTCCCCCCCGCTGCAACAGAGGCCGTGGCCAGCCGATTGTCATAGCCCATGCGCAGCATTTCCGGCGTACAAATCCGGCCCATTGTCGAGGCGCAGGCAATCGAGCTGCCAGTGATGGCCGAAAACCCGCCACAGCCGACGATGGATGCCATAGCCACGCCACCACGCAAATTCGTCAACCAGACTTTGGCGGCTTCATAGATATTCGTCGTGATTCCAGCACGATACGCGATATGGCCAAGCGCAACAAAAAGCGGGATCATCGACAAGTTGTAATTATGAACCAGATCAAAGGCGTTTGAAAACACCATGGATGTGGTCGGTCGGATAGCCCGTTCTGGTGCAAAAGCCCCCGTTCGGGTTGCAAAAATCACAAAGGTGCCGATTGTTGACGCGCTGGCCAATGCAAAGGCAATCGGCACGCGAATAGCCAGCATTCCAAGCACCGCCGAAAAGGCGATGAGGCCGATCAAAGCTCCATCCATGTTATTTCGCCTTTTTTTCGTGCAGGAATGCCTGCGCATCTTCAATCAGAACCAGAAATAGACGCAGCCAACATGCTGACATCGCGACAAAAAATATCAAACGCCCGGGCCATTTCGGCAAAGATAAATCACCGAAAAAGAAACTGCCTTTGGTCCAGGTCGCGACAAGCTCACGCCATCCCGCGTAGACCATCGGAGCCAATGCAACCAAGCCAATGACCCAACCAATCAGAATGAGAAATTGCGTCACGCGGGGCGGCAACCGATTGGTAAGCACCTCGACGCAGACATGCGCACGGGCGGCTGTGACCGCGGCCAGCGGCAACAAAATCCCGGCAACCATCAGCTCTCGTACAAGGACGACGCTGTCAGGAAGTGAGGTGCCGAATAAGCGCAAGACAACGTTTAACGTGATCATTGCGCCCATCACCAGCACCGCCAGGGCCGCAAGCCCCAGCAGAATATTTTCAAAGCGTTTCAACATTTAACGCTGCCTTCTTAACGTGTCCACGGATAGCCTTTTTCGTCGCGTTCACCGGCGTATTTCGCCAATAAAGCGCGATACTCATCCAGCAAAGTCGCCCCATTGAGACCTGCTTTGCCAGCTGTCTCGACCCAGGCATCCACATGCACACCGCCCTTTTGCAGCAGCTTGGCACGCTCTTCTTGCGGCAGTTCGATGACTTCGACGCCCGCAGCCTTCATGTCTTCGATTGCCTTCATGTTGGCCCCGGTCAGGATCTCACCAAAATAGTCAACCATGTCGGAGCCAGTCGAAAGCAGTAGCTCTTGCTGATCGGCGTTCAGCGACTCAAAGGCGTCTTTGTTCATGAATGTGCCAACACCCCCGACCTGCCCCCAGTTGAGCAAAGTGTAGCTATCCATGACCTCCGCCTGTTTCAGCGCGGAAACGGCATAGGAATAGCCCTGGGAACAGTCGATTAAACCGCTATCAAGCCCCTGATACGCATCATAAATCGACATGCGAACCATGTTGGCCCCCATCTCGCCAAAGACCTTCCCATAGGCTCCAACCCCACGCACTTTTAGCCCATCAATATCCTCCGCAGACCGGATCGCAGCCCCCTTACAGCCGATATTGACCTGACTCGTGGTAAAGGTCCCAATGTAGACAAGGTTTTTATCGTCCAGAGCTTGCTTGATCTCGGCATTGGTGCGGAACAGCTCATCGGTGGCGCGCATGCCGACCCAGGCATCCGGGTTATCCAGCGGCAGGTCTGCGATCCCGTAACTGGCAAATTCCTGTGGGTAATAAACAGAAATGATGGTGCCCATGTCGGCAACGCCGTCATGAATGGATTGCAAAGCCGCATTGGCCTTGAACAACGCCCCACCCCATTGAACGTCGATGCGCAAATCGCCGCTCGAACGCTCTGACACTTGATCTGCAAACCATTGGATGGCGTTCGCCCGCGCGCCCCGGCTTGGGCCTGCCTCACCGTGGATCAATACTGTTTCAGCACCGACCGCCCCCGCGCAAAGCGCCGCCATGACGGCCGCAGCCGTTGTTTTCCAGTATTTCATGAAATCCTCCCAGTTTCACTATGCGAAATTGCATTTTACTTTTCAATCATAAACAGCCGCGTGCAGCAGTATCAAGAAAAAACTGCATCCGGCCAAAGCCCTGCGGTGAACCGGGACTGAAGTTCCAGAATATCTTTTTACTTCTGTGCGTTAGGCTTCCATGAGGTCTACAAACACCACCGATTTGGGCTCCAGCAGAAGTAACAATACAAACATGCGAAAGGACCATCGTATTTCGGGCACCAAAGCCCCTCACCCTAGAACTGAAGATGCGCCCACAACACCCTGAAATTAAAAATTATTTCGATCTGATTGCACTTCCAAACCGTCTGGAAAGCAAAACAAATTGGTGACGCTTTCACAAATGCGATCACTTTTCGCAGCACTTCATGGGGTAAACATGGGTATAAATTGATTTTGGGCAATAAAGTCGGCGTTTAAAGTGAAATTCCGCCAAAAATATCGAAATATTGAAATTACAATATGCCAACGGATGAGAGCTCTTCGGATCGAAAAAATCTTATCCCCAATTCGTCCACAGCAAGGTCACGCCGCAAGCTATTCAGACCAATCCAGACTTTCCGTTCGGCTCGCCTTATCCACAAAATCGGACCTCAGGCCAAGCGCATTTCCAATTCCAGCTATTCTTTTCTTTGCAGAAGCCTAAGGCTGCCCCTTGCCATTTCCTGCGCACCGGGCCTAATCCCGGCGCAACCATTTGAAACCGGGTTTTGTTTTGCTGCTCTACCGTTTCCTACTCAGTCTTTTTGCAGGCATGGTGCTCGCCAAAGGCGACAGGTCTGCCCGTATGGGCAACATCTCTCCTGCTTCCGGGCCGCATGTTTGGGTCCACGGGGCGTCAAATGGTGAGCTGAGCGCCGCCCTCCCCGTATTGGAACGGGTGACCCATGATTGCCAGCACCTGAATTGGCTGATCACCTGCAACACAGAGACGGCCCGCTCGATGGTAGAAGCCTGGGGCCTTCCAAACACCTCGGTTCGGCTTGCGCCTATAGATTTGGAGCGGGTCGCAAAACGGGTACTACGGGATTGGGACGTCAGGGCGCATATCGCGCTGGAATCGGAAATCTGGCCGCATCGTATCTTGGCCTGCTCCGGTCCGACCGTATTGCTTGGCGCACGGATGAGCGCGAGCACGGCGCGTAGTTGGGCAAAACTGGGCGACCTTCCCAAACGTGTTCTACAAAAAGTTGCGTTTGCCTCAGCCCAAGACACAGGCTCCCGCGATAGGCTTGTTGAGCTTGGCCTGCCTGCCCAGGCCATAGGCCCCATTGCGGACCTCAAAGCGCTATACCAGCCCTCAACCATCTTACCGGACGCGGCTCTAACGGCAGTCTTTCCGCGCGAGAGCACCTGGTTGGCGGCCTCAACACATGAGGGCGAGGATGACGTCGTTCTGGAGGCTCATAAAATTGCGCGTGAGACAGATCCATCTTTGCGCCTGATCCTTGCCCCACGTCATCCAAGACGCGCACAGGAGATCGTGACCCTCATTCACTCAAAGGCGATGAGTGTCGCACAGCGCAGCGCCAAGTCGCCCCCAGACGCAGACGTCTATTTGGTCGACACAATGGGCGAAATGCCCTTGTGGTATCAGCTGGCTGGCCGCGTGTTTGTCGCAGGAAGCTTGACCGATCGTGGTGGGCACACACCGTACGAACCCGTCGCCTTTGGTGCCGCTGTGATTTTTGGCCCCGACATGAAAAACCATGCGGCTGCGCGTGATCGCCTTATGGAGGCCAAAGCCGCGCATGAAATCGGCACGGCACAGGAATTGGCCGCGGCCTTGCTTGACCTCAAAAGCAATCAAATTGAAATGGGGACCAAAGCCCGGGACGCGCTGCGGATCGACACCGATCTGGACGGTCTTTGCAAAACATTGCTGGAAACATTACCAAAACCTTAGCCCCGCTTGCGCCTGTTAATGATTTGTTTATCTTTGGCAGGCCCAATAGAGCAGACAATTAGACAGTCATACATGATTCAATACAGCCTCAAATGTGCCGATGGCCACCAGTTCGACAGCTGGTTCCAATCGGCCAGCGCCTTTGACAAACTGCAAGCCTCTGGGCATGTGGCCTGTGCTGTTTGTGGCTCAGGTCAGGTGCAAAAAGCCCTTATGGCGCCTCGGGTCAAAACCTCGGATGATGGTGTCGCCCCGATGCAAGATGCGCCACCTCCCCCTGCCAAGACACCCGAAACATCGCTGAACGCGCCTGCATCCGAAGCAGAACAGGCGATTGCGAAGTTGAAGGACCATGTTGAAAAGAACTCAGACTATGTTGGCAAAGATTTCGCCAGCGAGGCACGCGCCATGCATGATGGTGACACCCCGGAACGGGCAATTTGGGGCGAAGCCAAGCTAGAAGATGCCAAAGCCTTGGTCGATGACGGTATTCCCGTCGCCCCGCTCCCTTTCATACCCACACGGAAAAGCAACTGATGGCGACCTATCTGATTACCGGCGCAAATCGTGGTATCGGTGCCGCAATGGATAGCCTGCTGGTGAACCGGGGGGACAGCGTAATTGGCACAGCGCGCAATCATCCCGAATATTTGTCCTTGGACGTCACCGATCCTGAATCGCAAAACGCAATGTCGCGCCAACTCGCGGGTCGGTGCATTGACACGCTGGTATGCAACGCCGGTGTTTATCTCGACAAGGGAGAGACCTTGGCGGGCGGATTTCCGGCGCAAATGTGGGCCGACAGTTTCGCAGCCAATGTGACCGGCGTCTTTTTGTCTGTGCAGGCGCTGTTGCCAAACCTGCAAATGTCCGCTGACCCTAAAATTGCGATCATCAGCAGCCAAATGGCGTCGCACACACGTGCGCCGGGGGGAAGCTATATCTATCGCGCCTCCAAAGCTGCTGCCCTGAATTTGGGTCGCAACCTTGCCACTGACCTGCGCAAGCTTAATATCGCGGTCGGCATTTACCATCCCGGATGGGTCAAAACGGATATGGGCGGCGACGCGGCTGACATTTCGGTCGAAGACTCGGCTGCCGGATTGGTAAACCGGTTTGATGCGTTGAGCATGAAAACCACCGGCTGTTTTGAAACATGGGACGGGAAGCAGCATCCGTTTTAATCGCTGCAAAAGGCTGCAAACCTAGCGGTGCAGGTTTCTTGCGGTATAAGGCCCGGCGATACCCCCAGACGAATAACAAAGTCACTCCGCCGCCCCATATCTCGGCGATCAAGACCATTGCACCCTTGCACAAAGAGGCCTCAGGTCGTACACCCCCGCGCGATCTGATCCGAAAGGCACCTTATGCCCGTTCTCGTTATGAAATTCGGTGGCACATCCGTTGCCACGTTGGACCGCATTCGACGCGCCGCAAAACGCGTCGGTGTCGAAGTCGCAAAAGGCTATGATGTCATTGTCATTGTCTCGGCGATGTCGGGCGAAACCAACAAGCTGGTTGGCTATGTCAACGAAACGTCTGAGCTGTTTGATGCGCGTGAATATGATGCGATTGTCAGTTCCGGTGAAAACGTCACCGCTGGCCTGATGGCCCTGACATTGCAGGAAATGGACGTGCCTGCGCGTAGTTGGCAGGGCTGGCAAGTTCCTGTCAAAACCACCGATGCCCATTCTGCCGCCCGGATCGAAGAGATCCCGCCCGCTAATATCATGCAAAAATTTGGCGAAGGCATGAAGGTCGCGGTTGTCGCCGGTTTCCAGGGGATCAGCCCCGAGGGCCGCATCACCACGTTGGGACGCGGTGGGTCGGATACAACTGCCGTCGCCTTTGCCGCCGCTTTCGAAGCCGAACGTTGCGACATCTATACGGATGTTGATGGCGTTTACACCACGGACCCGCGCATTTGCGACAAGGCGCGCAAGCTCGATAAAATTGCGTTTGAAGAAATGCTTGAGCTGGCATCCCTTGGGGCCAAAGTGCTGCAAACCCGCTCGGTTGAGCTGGCGATGCGCTACAAAGTTAAGCTGCGCGTTTTGAGCAGTTTTGAGGAACAGTCGGACGAAGCGGGCACGCTCGTTTGCGACGAGGAGGACATCATGGAAAGCAATGTCGTGGCCGGTGTGGCCTATTCACGGGACGAAGCCAAAATGACGCTTGTCTCGGTCGCGGATCGCCCAGGCATCGCCGCCGCAATCTTTGGCCCCTTGGCCGAAGCGGGGATCAATGTGGATATGATCATCCAGAACATCTCTGAAGACGGTCGCACCGATATGACCTTCTCCTGCCCGACCGATCAGGTGGCACGGGCACAAAAGGCGATCGACGGCATCAAAGCCTCGGGCGAGCTGAACTTTTCGGGCGTTGATATTGATGAAAGCGTGGCCAAGATTTCCATCGTCGGCATTGGTATGCGAAGCCACGCGGGCGTCGCATCAAAAATGTTCAAAGTGCTCTCTGACGAAGGCATCAACATCAAGGTCATCACCACATCCGAAATCAAGGTATCTGTGCTGATCGAACGCAAATACATGGAGCTGGCCGTTCAGTCGCTTCATGATGCGTTTGAACTTGAAAAAGCCTAAGAGACTTAACAGTTTTGTAAAACGCCGCGGTCAAAATGAGCGCGACGTTCTCATTTCTGTCACTCAAATTGATATAGCTGCCTAATCCGTTAGCAGCGTTGAAAAGCCTTGCATTTTTGCTGCGTTGCGGCGGGGCATTCTGCTTTCCCTTCCCTGTGTAACTCGCCTATAGCTGGTGTTCGGAGAGTGGAGGAGCCGACGAGTTATGGCCGACAATCTTGAAAGCGAAAGCCGCAAACTGCTTGGGCGGTTGCGGGACACGATGGCCGAAGAGGCCGCCGGTCAAGAACGGCTGGACAAGATCACCCATTTGACCGCAGATTCGATGCGGACTGAAGTCTGCTCGGTATATCTTTTTCGAGATGCCGAAACTCTTGAACTATGTGCGACACAGGGTTTGAACCAAGAAGCCGTCCACGAAACGCGCATGAAAATGGGCGAGGGTCTGGTCGGGCGTGTCGCGCGTTCGAGCGGTGTGGTGAAAACTGCAGATGCGCCATCTGAGCCCGGTTTTCGCTATATGCCGGAAACCGGCGAAGAGATTTACTCCAGCTTTCTTGGCGTCCCAATTCAGCGTTTGGGCGAGAAACTGGGTGTTCTGGTTGTGCAGAGCAAGGAGAAGCGCGACTTTAGCGCCGATGATGTCTATGCGCTAGAAGTGGTGGCGATGGTTTTGGCCGAGATGGCCGAACTCGGGGCCTTTGTCGGCGAAGGCGCTGCGCTTAAGGCGCGTCATACGCAGGCCGTGTTGCTGCGCGGTGGCACCGGACAAGAAGGCACCGCCATGGGCCGGGTCTGGCTCCACGAACCGCGTGTTGTGGTCACAAACCCCGTCGCCGATGATCCGGTCAAAGAAAGCGCCCGCCTGCACGAAGCCGTGGACACTTTGCGGGTCTCAGTCGATGAAATGCTGGCAGGGGCCTCTGCCGATGCCGAACAGATGCAAGTGCTTGAAGCCTATCGGATGTTTGCCAATTCCAAAGGCTGGATGCGGCGCATGGAAGAGGACATCGCCCGCGGATTATCGGCCGAGGCTGCGGTTGAAAAAGAACAATCTCAGGCCCGCGCGCGGATGCGCCAGATTACCGACGGTTACCTGCGCGAAAGGTTGCATGACCTTGACGACCTGTCCAACCGTCTCTTGCGGATTTTAACCGGTCAAGGTCGGGAAACGGGCTCAGAGATGCCGCCCGACCCCGTGCTGATTGCACGCAATATTGGGCCCGCTGAATTGCTGGAATATGGTCGTGGGCTCAAAGGGGTGGTCCTAGAAGAGGGATCGGTTGGCTCACATGCGGCCATCGTTGCTCGGGCATTGGCGATTCCATTGATCATCAATGCGGAGCGCATCACCAACGAGGCGCTGACGGGCGATCAGATCTTGGTCGATGGGGATCAAGGCATCGTGCATCTGCGTCCCGACGATCAGGTTGTCACGGCGTTTCGTGACAAAATGGCGATGCAGGCCAAGGCACAGGAGCGCTATGCCTCGATCCGAGAAACCGAATGCATCAGTGCAGACGGCAAGCGCATTCACCTGCATATGAATGCCGGTTTGATGGCGGATTTGCCCTCATTGGTCAGTTCCGGGGCAGAAGGTGTCGGCCTCTTTCGGACCGAATTGCAATTTCTGATCCGCAATCAAATGCCACGCCGCACGGAGTTGGCCGCGCTGTACAAGCGGGTCCTTGATGCCTCAAACGGCAAGCGGGTTGTGTTTCGCACGCTGGATATCGGATCTGACAAAGTGCTGCCCTATATGAAACCGCAGGATGAGCCAAACCCGGCCCTTGGCTGGCGTGCAATCCGAGTCGCTTTGGACAAGCCGGGCGTAATGCGGATGCAATTGCAGGCTTTGATCCGCGCGGCCGAAGGGCGCCCGTTGACGATCATGTTCCCGTTTATTGCCCAGTATAGTGAGTATAAGCTGGCGCGCGATGAGGTCGACAAAGTGTTGGCACGCGAAAAACGCCTTGGTCATGACGTGCCCGACAGTCTCGAAATTGGGGCTATGCTTGAGACCCCGTCCTTGGCTTATGCCCCGCAAAAATTCTTTGACGAAGTCGAGTTTTTGTCGATTGGCGGCAATGATCTCAAGCAGTTCTTCTTTGCGGCGGATCGTGAAAACGAACGGGTGCGGCGGCGCTATGATACGCTGAGCATGTCTTTCCTGAGCTTTCTGGAGAGCATTGTCGAGCGTTGCGAAGGCTCTGGGACAACGCTGAGTTTTTGCGGAGAAGATGCCGGTAGACCCGTAGAAGCGCTGTGTCTGGCCGCGATGGGTATATGCAACCTGTCGATGCGCCCAGCCTCTATTGGGCCAGTCAAAAGCTTGATCATGCGGTATAGTTTGAGCGAAATCCGGGCCGTGATCGCCAAAGCAGAGGCGCGTGGCGAACAATCCGTACGTGCCGCCGTCATGGATTACCTGCGTGAGAATGGCTAGGTTCATCCAGTCCTTCCACGCTCGCGATCTGAAAATTCCGAACCGGAATTTGCACGCCTCTTGCAAGAGGCGTGGGTGCGCCGGAAACTGATCTTGGGATCGCACACAGGCTTTGATTATGAAAACACCCGGCTGTGGAGTACTTCCAACAGCCGGGCGCAAAGTCAGTGACGTATCGTCTGCATCTTCTACCGTTCTGGCCAAAGACACTGTAGCGCGCTTTTCTACGCGATTCGGATCTGTTTTCACCCTGGGTGCAACGCTTGGCCGTTCAAAACCGGCGGCGATTTGGTCCCATGATCAGAACCTTCAAGTGAGGGGACTTGATTTCCCCTTTGCACGAATAAAGCTAGGCTAATTCCCCTAAAATTTGTTTAAGCGTCATCGTTGTTTTTCACTTTCTTGTCGGTGTTTTCCAGAGCGTCGCGCAATTGCGCGACCAGGGTCGCCATTGGTACTGCCGTATCACGCGACAAGGCCAACAAGCCAAAGTGCACATGCGCCATTTGCTGGTAGTAGTTCGTGAAGGCAAAATTCACAGCCGCGCCCGCAGCAGCGCCGATCACCGGAACCGCTTGGGTGGCAAGCTTTTGCCCCATGACAATCGACATGCGGGGGGCAATCGCGGCGATCACACGCTGAGCCGTGGCCCCAGTTAGCGCCAAACGCGCCGACAAGAAAGCGATGTCAGCGCCGTCATCTTTCTCCAAAGGTCCGGCAGAGGCAAAAACTGTCAGGCATTCCTTGGCGATCTCTGGATCATTGGGGTCAAACCCATGTTCAGCCGCAATCCCCTGAATTGCGCGCATCAAAACCGTCGTTGTCACCGGCAACTCGCCCAATGAAGACACCAGACCACCCGCGCCGCCAACGGCCCCCATGGCGGTGGCAAATGCCGTGTTGAGCCAGCTTTGCTTGTCACCAACTTTGCCCCGCGAATAACGCGCTGCGTGAAACGATACGTTCAAAGCACCGCGCGTTGCCTCTTCCAGTCCTGATTTCACGCCATCAGGCAATCGATCCATTAGGCTATCGGCTTGATTACCCAATAGGTTCAAAACCTGCATCCCAACGGAGTTTGCAGCCCGGTGGCGTTCTGCCAAAACGGCGATTTCCGCAGGCAATGAATAGGTCGGCAAGGTCGTGTCACTCATGAAAAGCTCCTTTCGCGCTCACACAAAGATGTGAACAGAACGGCCGCTTTTCAACCCTTGGTGGCCAAAGCCTTGGAAACGGGGCCTGTCACGTTTTGCCACGCGCCGGGTGTCAGCTCGGCCCCAAGTACCCGTTCTGGATTGGTGGGCGGCGGCATGTCGACCCCGATCAAACGCACAAAGCCAAATCGCGCGTAATAGGGCGCATCGCCAACCAACAACACACGTTGATGCCCTGCCTCAGTCGCTCTGGCCAATGTATCGCGGATCAATGACGAGCCAAGCCCCTCACCCTGAGCCGTTGGGTGAACGGCGATCGGTCCAAGCAAGAGAACCGGATGCCCATCTACCAGCACGGGCCAATAGCGAATCGCGGCCCCCAAGATACCGTCGCTGTCACGCGCGACCACACATAGGCCTGCAACCGGCGCGACGTCCTCGCGCAACCGATACGAAGACAAAGCAGAGCGACCCGGCGCAAAGCAGGTGTCGTAAAGGTTCTCGACCTCCCACCAGTCATCGGCGGTTTCTGGGTGCAGTGTGAACAATTCGGTCTCTTGCGCATTCTTTTGTGTATTTCGGCGCAAAGCGGCGTATCACGGTAGAAATCCCCGCGCAAACAGGAAGAAGCCTGAATGTTCTATCGCCCCGAAAACGGCCATGGCCTGCCTCACAATCCCTTCAACGCCATCGTAACGCCCCGCCCCATTGGCTGGATTTCGACCCGAGGCTCTGAGGGCGACAATATCGCGCCGTATTCGTTTTTTAATGCTGTCGCTTATGTGCCGCCGCAGGTGATGTTTTCTTCGACATCAGCCAAGGATAGCCTTGCCAATATCCGCGAAACCGGCGTGTTTTGTGTGAATGTAGTGTCTGAGGCGCTCAAGGAGCAGATGAACAACAGTTCCGCCGCCCTGCCCCGTGGCACCGACGAGTTCTCCCATGCCGGTATCGAAAAGGCCGAATGCGACACCATTGATGCTCCGCGCGCGCTCAACGCTCCGGCATCTCTGGAATGCAAATTAACCCAGATCCTGGACCTACCTGGCGATGCCAATTTCGCCGTCTTTGGCGAAGTCACCGGCATACACCTGCACGATGATTGCCTGCGCGACGGTATTTTTGATGTCCTCAGCTTTAACCCGGTTGCGCGTTTGGGATACCGCGATTTTTCCACAGTGCGCGATGTGTTTAGCATAAAACGCCCCGGTGAGTGACCTTGGGGTGGGATTGTCTTGGAGCGCCGTTGGCCAATGTATGTGCGCCAATCCACCCGATGGGCAAGAAATCTGGACGCATTGAAGTCAAACCGTTATCCTTGCGTTGCAACATTGGAGGCGAACATGGATCTGCACCTTTGAAACCCTGACCAGTCCCAGATTTCAAAGGAGGCTATATGACTTTGCCTGACCCAGCCTGCCCCCACCCAATAACCTTGCCCGACGGTTCAGCCCACAAGGGGACCGTTTTCCTAAGGAACGTTATCAATCATCCGCGCATGCGCATTGGTGACTTTACCTATGCGTCGGATTTCGATCCCCCAAAAGATTGGGCGGCGCGGCTTGCTCCCTATCTCTTCCCCTTTAGTCAGGAGCTGCTCACGATTGGGAAGTTTTGCCAAATCGCACATGGGGTGCGGTTTATCGGCAGCTCAGCCAACCATGAAATGTCGGGGCCAAGCACCTTTCCCTTTGCCGTTTTTGATCCAGAAACCATGCTGGGATATCAACCGGATACACGCGACATGACCATTGGGCATGACGTCTGGTTGGGCTTTGAGGCCAAGGTGCTGGCGGGGGCAAAAATCGGAAATGGCGTGATCGTCGGGGCCGGAGCCGTCGTGCGCGGCTCCATTCCAGATTACGCTATCGTCACTGGAAACCCCGCACGCGTGGTGAAGATGCGGTATTCTCCCGAAGAGATCGCCGATTTGAACGCGTTGGCTTGGTGGGATTGGCCGTTGGATCGCATTGCGATGGCTCAGAAAGCGTTGTCGACGGGGGCAATCAATGACCTGAAGGTTTTTGCCCCGCAATAGCCGCTGGGGCCGGATTATTCCAACGCGGAAATTCCGCGCCAGAAACAGGCTTTAAAAACGTCAAAGGGGGCTGACGCCCCCTTTTGGATTTCTATTCAGATCAGAGTGTTGGTTTGGACGAAGTGCCTTAATGGCCGCCCAGTATCCCGGTTTTCACGCCATAGTCGGCGGCAATCCGGTAATCTGGGTCATCATCGCTATCCACCATCAAGTGACCCGCTTTGGTCAAAAGCTGATGGCAATCACGGCTGAGATGGCGCAGTTGGATCTTTTTCCCCGCCATTTCATAGCGCCCGGCCACAGCTTCAATCGCCTGCAATGCGGACTGATCCGCCACTCGGCTCCCCGCGAAATCAATAATGACCACCTCAGGATCAACGGCCACATCAAACAGCTCGGTAAACCCGTCAGCCGACCCAAAGAACAGCGGTCCGTGGATTTCGTAAACCTGCGCGCCCTCTTCGGTTTTGGATTCGCGTTTTGTCGCTGTGATCCGGGTCGCGTTTTGCCACGCATAGGCCAAGGCCGACACGATCACGCCAACAACAACGGCAACCGCAAGGTCCTCCATCACAGTGACAACCGTCACCAGAAAGATGACAAACGCGTCGGTCAGCGGGACTTTGCGCAGGATCGTCAACGAGTTCCAAGCGAAGGTCCCGATCACCACCATGAACATCACACCAACCAAAGCGGCCAGCGGGATAAGCTCAATCAAAGGGGAGGCAAAGAGGATAAAGATCAGCAAGAAAAGCGCCGCTGCGATGCCTGAAATCCGCGTACGGGCCCCGGATTTGACGTTGATCATCGACTGACCAATCATGGCGCAGCCCCCCATGCCGCCAAAGAAACCGGTCAAAACATTTGCACCACCCTGAGCGATACATTCCTGCGAGGCACCGCCACGTTCGCCAGTCATCTCACCGACAAGGTTCAAGGTCAGCAGCGATTCGATCAGGCCAATCGCGGCCAGAATAACGGCATAAGGCAGAATAATTTGCAGCGTTTCCCAGGTCATCGGAACCTGCGGGATATGGAACGGCGGCAGGCCACCTTGGATCGAGGCCATGTCACCGACGCGCGGAACATCCAGACCAAAACCAATCACCAGTGCCGCTACGATTGCGATACCGGCCAATGGCGCGGGAACAACACGGCTGACTTTTGGCATCACCCAAATAATCGCCATGGTCAAAACTGTGAGACCAAGCATCAAATACATCGGCATGCCAGACAACCAAACGCCGCTGCTCATCCCTTCTGCGGTTTTCTCGATTGAGCCGGGAACCTTGAACTGGCCCATTTGAGCCAGGAAAATCACGATTGCCAAACCGTTGACAAAGCCCAACATCACCGGATGTGGGACCAGTCGAATGAACTTACCCCACTGCATAACACCGGCAAAAACCTGCAAGATTCCCATCAAAACGACAGTTGCGAACAGGTATTCCACCCCATGTTGCGCCACCAGCGCCACCATGACAACGGCAAGCGCGCCGGTCGCCCCAGAGATCATTCCCGGTCGGCCACCAAACAAGGCCGTAATCAAGCCAACCATAAAGGCCGCATAAAGACCGACCAACGGGTGAACCCCCGCAACAAAAGCAAAGGCCACAGCTTCGGGCACGAGGGCCAGCGCGACGGTCAGGCCGGCCAACAATTCAATCCGAAGACGCGTAACGGTCAGGCCCTCTTTGGGCATCAGGCTTAGGTCAGGCAGGGCAAAACGGTCAGACAAAGCCGCCATAAGGGAGCGTTTCATTGGGAATCCTGTTCATGGTCGCGCAGGCCGCGTTACTGCACTGCCGCCCGAAACACCAGTGTTATGGCAGTTTGGTTTCGATTTCGTAGCGAAACGCAGCCATATGCGTCTGCTGCACCTCACCTCGGAGCTTGACGCTTGTTACCTTGGTAGCTAGATAACAAATATGCGAAAAATTGAACGAATCCAAACGGGCTTGCGATTGGAGAAACGTCTGCTCAAAACCCTCAAGGCTTTGGCCGAGCATTTGGACATTTCGACCGCAGAATTGGTCGAAGCCATGGCTCTGCACGCCTTTGAAGGAAAAGCGCCGTTTTCTCCTGAAACGCGGGCAAAAATCGACATGTTGCGTCAAGTCTATGACCTTGATTTGACCGCTGCCGACAGTCACGCGACCCACGAAACGGATACTGAATGACCCTGCTTCAGGCCTTTTTGAACGACACAATCGACGCGCAAGATTTTGATCAACGCGCCCATGTGATTGTTGGGTTTGAGATCCTCAGGTCGCATACTACGAAGGACGCGACTGCGATCTATGCGCGACACCTCAAGGCGCTGACCATTCGGGCCGGGGCCCCCGAAAAATTCAGCGCCAAGATCACCGAGCATGCCTTGAGCTTGATTGCCTCTCGTATGAGCGGTGATGAAGACGCCGCGGCGTTTCTTGATCAAAACCCCGACTTGTTAAACTCAAAGAGTTTTCGTTCTGATTGACACGTTGTCAGAGAATGTAGGCAGCCAAGGCAACGGCCACATAGTGTCCGATGCCGTAACTGAAATGCGCAAACAGGCTTCGTACTCGGGCCAAGGGCGGGGTTGGGGTACGACTGGCGAAAAAGCCGAAACCAAAACACGGCATCATAATAAGGAATGGCATGGCAACCGTCGCAATCCCAAATCCGACGTGCAGCCAAACCGATGGCACAAGCGCCACCTCAATCCCGACAATCAGCCCCAGACACAGTGCAAAACCGGCACCAATCAAGTAATGAGCGCCCCATCCGAGCGGCTTTTCGCCCTGGATACGGGCGGAGGTCATGATTGAGGCATGCGCAAATTTCCCATGCCCCCAATGCCCGATCCATCGCCCAACCAAGGCATAATCGAGCCCGAAAATCCCCGTCAGGCGTGCTTTCCCCCAAGCCACGACATCCATAAACGCCGTCGCGCCCAACCCAGTGGCCATCAAAACGATCCAATCCATTCCCATATCTCCGATATCTCTTTAAGACGGCGGGCAACCTGCCACTTGAAGCGCGATTGAGGTCAACATGGAATTGCTAGACATTTCGGACGTCGCCGAACAATCCGGCATGACAGCGTCTGCGTTGCGATATTATGAAAAGCGTGGGCTTATCGAAGCCCTTGGGCGCAAAGGCCTCCGTCGCCAGTATGAACCCTCAGTCCTGCCACGGCTGGCATTGATCCAAATGTGCCAGACTGCGGGTTTCACATTGCAAGAAACAGCTGATCTTTTGCCAAATGAGCCGCGGTTTTCACTTGATCGGGTCAAGATCGACCGTCGAGCCGACGAGATAGACGCGCAGATCGCCAATTTACAACGGCTTGCAAAGCTGTTGCGCCACATCGCCAAATGTAGCGCCCCAAGCCACGCGGAATGCCCTTCCTTTCAAGCCACCTTGGCCGAGCTGGCAAACCAAAAACGCAGCGCGTGATACCTTTCCTTTTCAGCCTGCGCAGTGCACAAATAACAGCAAGCAAAACACCTATGGGTTCCATGACATGACACAAACAATGATCGGCGTGATTGGCGGTTCGGGCATCTATGACATTGACGGTTTAGAGAGCGCAGAGTGGATCGATGTCGCCAGCCCGTGGGGCACCCCTTCGGACCAAATTTTAACCGGTACGCTGGGTGGTGTGAAAATGGCGTTTCTGCCGCGTCACGGACGCGGACATGTCCATAGCCCGACCACTGTTCCATACCGCGCGAACATCGACGCGTTGAAACGTCTGGGCGTGACCGATGTGATTTCAGTGTCGGCCTGTGGGTCCTTTCGCGAAGAATACGCTCCAGGCCATTTTGTTGTGGTTGATCAATTCATTGACCGAACCTTTGCCCGTGACAAAAGCTTCTTTGGCACCGGATGTGTTGCCCATGTGAGCGTGGCCCATCCCACCTGCCCCCGCCTAGGTGACGCGTGTTATCAAGCGGGCCTGGACGCGGGCATTACAATCCACAAGGGCGGCACGTATCTGGCGATGGAAGGGCCGCAATTCTCGACATTGGCGGAATCTAAGTTGTATCGCGAACAATGGGGCGCAGATGTGATCGGCATGACCAATATGCCCGAAGCCAAACTGGCCCGCGAAGCAGAGCTTTGTTACGCCTCCATCGCGATGGTGACCGATTACGACAGCTGGCACCCAGATCATGGCGAAGTTGACGTCACCGACATCATCAAGACACTGATGGGGAACTCAGAAAAGGGTCGGGACATGGTGCGCCGCCTCCCTGCCCTTCTCGGGACAGAGCGCGATGTTTGCCCGCATGGCTGTGACAGGGCGCTGGAATTTGCAGTGATGACCGCCCCAGACAAACGCGATCCGGCGTTGGTGGCAAAGTTGGATGCGGTCGCTGGCCGTGTCCTTGGGGCACAAGCCTAATCCTGCGGATGCAGATGGTGCGATGGATAGGTCTCTGCTGTTGCTTGGCCCAATCGGCGTATGCGCAGGAATTTGTTGAAACCAATGGCCCCCTTACTGACGATGCCTTTTATCGGCTGGTGTCCTGCGCTGCGCATCCCGACGGTCCATGCCAAAAGGAACAGCTTCGCTGGCCACAGGGAGCCCGCCTTCGGGTTAGCCTCGAGCCCATGGATCGCGCCTTTCTTGGCGGCAAGAAAAAGCGCGCAGGGGCGGCATTGGTTCGTGCGCTTCAGCATTTAAACAAGGCGTCTTTCAACCTGTCGCTGACCCAGGTCCCGCCAGAGAACGACGCAGACATCCGCATTTACTTCATTGATACCGATGGAGAGGCCCCCATTTCCGGTCGTAATATCAACGGTGTAGATGGCCAGACCGTCAAGGGCGCGCGGGTGTTGGTATGGGCTGACGAGGGGACAATCACCCGTAGCGTGATCATTTTTGGCACCCGCCTCAATATTCGCAGCTACGAAAGCGCAATGCTTGAGGAAATCACCCAAGCGCTCGGGCTCTTGACCGATATTCGGAACCCTGATTACGATGGCATCTCGATTTTTTCGCAGGACAGCAACGCTTCCAAAACCCTTGGCCCACAGGACATAGTGGCCCTGCAACGCCATTATCCACCGGAGTAACCCATGAGTTTTGATCTTTGGCTCGCTTTTGCGGCGGCAACCTGTGTCTTACTAATCATTCCCGGCCCGACGATTCTGTTGGTATTGAGCTATGCTTTGACCAAAGGCCGCTCCGTTGCTGTGGCATCTGCTGCCGGCGTCGCCATGGGGGATTTCATCGCCATGAGCCTATCACTCGCAGGGCTCGGCGCGTTGGTTGCCACCTCAGCGACCCTGTTCACGGCGCTCAAATGGGCTGGCGCGGTGTATTTGATCTACCTCGGCGTGAAACTGATCCGCTCTGCCCCGACCGACGGTCTGAGCCTTCCTGAGACAGAGATTTCTGCCAAGGGTATCTTTGCCCACAACGCGGCGGTGACCGCTCTCAACCCCAAAAGCATCGCTTTCTTTATTGCTTTCGTTCCGCAATTTGTAGACAGCACCGCGCCGCTTTTGCCGCAGTTTGCCATTTTGATCAGTACGTTTGTTGGCCTCGCCACTTTGAACGCCCTGGCCTATGCGCTGGCCGCGGATCGCCTGCGAAAAGTAATCGACCGCCCATCGGTGATTGCATGGATCACCCGCGCTGGCGGTGCGGTTTTGATCGCAATGGGCGTGTTCACCGCAACCTTGCGGCGCGCGGCCTAAGCCCTAATCCTCGCCTAAATCTCATCGGCGTTTTCTTTCAAAAAACGCCGAATAAACAGCCGAACCTCCCTTGAGGCGGAGCTGTCCAGCGCCTTGCACATGTCAACAAAAGCGTCTCGTTCCTCTCGGTCAAGGCGCAAAACCAGCTGTGCATCCTTGCCCTTTGGCTTCTTTTTCTTGTCGTCCTTGGACAAAAAGACCTCACGTTATTTGAATTTTAAGTAAATACTACGTATATACAAATTACAGCACACGCACAGCAAGATGCTATTCTTAAAACGGGGTATTAACAATGAATCCAATGCTAGCAAAGACTTTCTTCATCAACGATCGCCTCAACGGATCTCGCCCACAGCTGCGCTGGTTGCCACAAAAACTCTATACGTGGCGTCTAAAAAAGCGCTGACCTCCGGCTTGGGTCTTGCTATGTGCGCCGCGCTCCGACACTAGAGGGCGGCTTTGATCGCGCAGGAGAGACCCATGCCCGCCCAACCTCAAGTTCGTGACTACATCCGCACAATCGTGGATTTTCCGCACGAAGGTATTCTGTTTCGAGATGTCACAACACTCTTCGCTGACCCGCGTGGATTTCGCATGGCCATCGATCAGCTGCTTCATCCATATGCGGGCGTTCGCTTTGACAAGGTGATTGGCCTAGAAGCCCGCGGCTTTATCTTGGGCGGTGCCGTCGCGCATCAGCTCTCGGCGGGATTTGTTCCGATCCGCAAAAAGGGCAAGCTTCCCGGTGCGGTCATTTCAGAAGAATACACTCTGGAATATGGGGAAGCCGTGGTTGAAATCCATGATGAGGCCATTCAGCCCGGTGAAAAAGTGCTGGTTGTCGATGATCTCCTGGCCACGGGGGGCACCGCCGAAGCCGGGATCAAATTGATCGAACGCCTGGGAGGTGAAATCATCGGCTGTGCGTTTATCGTGGACCTTCCCGAGCTTGGCGGGCGCAAAAAACTCGAAGATATGGGAATGGATGTCCACGTTCTGTGCGAATTCGAAGGTCTTTGACCGGCGCTCGCGGCGTTCTGGATGGCACCCTGAGGACGTCGCCCACGGCGTAAGGACGAAACAACAAGAGCGCGCCCATGGGCGCGCCCCTTTTAACAACATCTAACCTTTTGACTTTAAGCCGCGCTGCTTTTTACAGCTTTCAACTTGGCTTTTCCCTTGGGGGCAGGCTTTTTGGGGCCAGAATTGGAATCGATAAAGTCCAAAACCAATGGGCGAATATTGTTCCGCCAGCTTTTACCGGCAAAAATTCCGTAGTGCCCTGCACCAGGTTCCAAATGTGACGCCTTCATCTCATCAGGAAGACCCGTGCACAAATCCAGAGCCGCCACACATTGACCGGGTGCAGAAATGTCATCTTTTGAGCCTTCGACGGTTTTAACCGCCACATTGGTAATCGCTCCGATGTCGACTTTATGACCGTCGACCACAAACTCATTTGCCGCGATTTCGCCCTTCTTAAAGATTCTCTCCACCGTCGACAGGTAAAACTCCGCCGGCATATCCATCACAGCGAGGTATTCGTCGTAGAATCGGTTGTGCGCATCGTGGTCCGACGCTTCGCCGCGACACACGCGCATGATCTGATCCCGGAACGCTTGGCTGTGACGCTCACCATTCATGCTCATGAACGATGATAGCTGCAGCAGGCCAGGATAGACCATCCGGCCGACGCCTTTATACTTGAACCCGACCCGTTGGATCATTGTCTCTTCGAGCTGGCCCATCGTCACACGGTGGCCAAAATCGGTCACCTCAGTGGGCGACGCATTGGGATCAATTGGACCGCCAATCAACGTCAGTGTCCGTGGCTGTGCATCAGGGTTCAACTCAGCCAGGTAAGCCGTCGCGGCAAGCGTCAAAGGTGCTGGCTGACAGATCGCAATCACATGCGTATCAGGGCCAAGTTCCTTCATGAATTCCATCAGATAGAGCGTGTAGTCCTCGACATCAAACTTGCCGGCAGAGACCGGAATGTCGCGGGCATTGTGCCAATCTGTTATGTAGACTTCACAGTTTGTAATCAAGGACTTAACTGTTGAACGAAGCAGGGTCGCATAATGGCCCGACATCGGGGCAACCAACAGGATCTTGCGCGGTTGCTCCTCGCGGCCAGAAACATCGAAATGGATCAGATCGCCGAAGGGTTTTTCCACGACCGTTTCGACATTCACCAGATGGTCTTTGCCATCGTCGCATGTGAATGTCCGAATCCCCCAATCGGGTTTCACCACCATACGTTCAAAGGTGCGTTCCGTGACTTCGCCCCAAGCCGCCGCCCATTCCAATGCTGGATTTGGAAAGACTGAGAACATGGGATACGACGCCACGGTCTTGGCGGTCGCGCCCAGCCACTGGTTGGTGTTACGGACCGTTTCCATCAGATCATAGGTCGCCATATAGCGCATGCGTGCCACTCCTTACCGTGTCAAAGGGGGCGCATATTTCTGCGCCATTTGCCCCGAGCCAATTCGTCGCTTTGCCGCAAAGGCAACCCGACGCTATGCTGCGGATGCGAAGATAGGGGGAATTTGCATCAATGACAACGAACGACGTTGACGCAGGCCAAAGTCGCGCCCGAATGGAAGCGAATTTGACCAAAATTGAAGAGTTACAGCAGCGGCTTGTCGCGGCATTAACCAAGAAACAACAAATACCTGCCTCCTTGAATGGACCTGAGGCCACGCTTTATGCAAAAGCCGGTCAGAGTTACTGGCAAGAGGCCATGCAAAACCCGGCAAAGTTGATTGAACAGCAGGTTCAATACTGGGGCCAAACCATGCAGCATTTTGCTGAGGCGCAAAAAGCGTTTGCCTCTGGCAAAATGGCAGCACCAGAAAACACGGGCCCTAAGGATCGCCGTTTTGCGAACCCTTTGTGGAACACCAACCCATATTTCAACTTTATCAAGCAACAGTACCAGATCAACGGTGAGGCGATCCGTAAGGCGGTCGAAAGCATCGAAGATCTCGATGCCACGGAAAAACGCCGTTTGCGCTACTTTGCTCAGCAGATCACAGATATGCTGGCACCGACCAATTTCTTTGCCACCAATCCCGACGCCTTGGAACGCGCGATCCAGACGGATGGCGAAAGCCTTGTCAAAGGGCTCGAAAACCTTGTGGCAGATGTGGAAGCCAATCAGGGCGAGCTGATTGTTCGTCTCGTGGATGAAACAGCCTTTGAAGTTGGCGGAAATATCGCCACAGCAGAGGGCAAGGTTGTCTACCGGAATCGGATGATGGAGCTGATTCAGTACTCTCCTACGACCGAAAAGGTACATGAAATACCTATCGTTTTGTTCCCGCCGTGGATCAACAAGTTTTACATTCTCGATCTCAAAGAGAAAAACAGCATGATCCGTTGGATTGTGGATCAAGGGTATACGCTGTTTGTCGTTAGCTGGATCAACCCCGATGAGGCCTATTCAGACGTTGGCCTCGAAGACTACATCGAAGAGGGCTATTTGACGGCCTTCAACATCGCGCGCGAGATTTGCGGGACCGAACAAGTCAACGCCGTTGGGTATTGCATTGCGGGCACCACATTGTCGTTGACCCTGTCGCTCTTGAAGAAGCGCAAACAAAAAGTGGTGAAATCGGCCACGTTCTTTACCACGCTGACTGACTTTAGCGATCAGGGTGAATTTACACCCTTCCTTCAGAACGATTTCATCGACGGCATCGAAGAAGAAATCGACAACAAAGGCATGTTGTCGTCCTTTATTATGGCGCGAACGTTTTCGTTCCTGCGGTCTAACGACCTGATTTATGGCCCCGCGATCAAAAGCTATATGATGGGTGAGACACCTCCGGCGTTTGATTTGCTCTATTGGAATGGCGATGGTGCCAATCTGCCCGGCAAGATGACCATGCAATATCTGCGGGGCCTTTGTCAGCGGAACGAGTTTTCGAACGGAACCTTTGAGTTGTTTGGTGAAACCCTGTCCTTGAAGGACGTTGATGTTCCTTTGATGTCGATCGCGACCGAAACCGATCACATTGCGGCAGCGCGCGACGTCTATCGCGGGGTGCAGCAGATGGGTTCACGGTCGAAAACCTTTGTCTTGGGCGAATCCGGCCACATTGCAGGTATTGTGAACCCACCCAGCAAGGTGAAATACGGTCATTTTCTGAATGATGATCTGAGTGCCGATTTTGACAGCTGGCGCAATGCAGCAACGCAGCACGAGGGCTCATGGTGGCCACAATGGGGGGCGTGGCTCAAGAAGCGTTCGGGCAAGCAAGTGACGGCTCGCGCTCCGGGTGATTCGACTTACAAAGCACTCGCCCCTGCTCCTGGAACCTATGTTCAGATAAAAGCTGTGAAGCAAAAACAGTAGTTTAGCAAAAATCATGCTGCGTCGCAGAAATTTCACTTGAAATGCCGCGATGCAGCATGCATATTGTTTGCAGCTGCAGCACACGGGGTGGGCCCGGAGGCAGCGGAACTAAGGATTTGTAAGATGGCACAAGCTCAAGATTTCACCGCTGCACTCAAAGACGCTCTGGGTGCTTTCCCTGTTGACACCAAAGCCATGGAAGATGCGTTCAAATCGCAAGCGACCATGAACGAAAAGCTGGCCGGCGTTGCGCTGGAAGCTGCTGAAAAATCTTCCGAGCTGTCTGCAGCATGGACAAAAGACACTCTGGCCAAACTGGCTGACATCACTGCTGTTAAAGCAGAGCCAGCTGACTACGCCAAAGCCGCAACTGATTTCGCTTCCGCTCAGGCTGAAGTTGCTGCCGAAAACATGGCCGCCTTCGCTGAAATCGCGAAAAAAGTTCAGATGGACACCGTTGAGCTGCTGATGGCTGCTGGCAAAGACCTGCAAGAAGATGCAACTGCCGCAGTTAAAAAAGCCACTGACGAAGTGACCAAAGCCGCGAAAAAGACAGCTGCTTAAGCATATCGACCCTGACGGGTTGAACAGATAATTGTGCCCCTCCTCCCAATCAGGCACAATTACCTTGAGGCGGGTTCCCTAGCGGAGCCTGCCTTTACTTTTGGGACCGGCCCTTTTTGCAGGTAAGGAATGGCTGACCGTCAATCATGCCATTTTGCGCACGGTGTCATGCACTGCTTTACTATAGCTGTCGCAGACAACATCGGAGGCAAAAAATGCGTTGCCTGATCGCCGCCCTAATCCTTGGTCTCATCACCGCCCATTCTGCAACTGCACAAGAGCGCGTGCTGAGATGGCAAAACCTAGACCCAACCACCACAGAGGCATTGCTGCAAAAGCTAGAGACAGCTGGATTTGAATTGCAAGACATGCGCCCGCTCAGCTTGATCGTTACGCAACAGGCCTGCAGCGCCGGGTGTACTGTTCGTGCTGCCGGATGCGCCTGCCCTAAAACGGACGCGCCCTGCCCCCAAGGCCAAAGCGAAAGCCCAGGCGGCGCGCTCTGCAGCGGCCCCTTGTCAGGCGTTCAGATCATGTTGGAAGACGGCCGGGTCAGCGCGCCGGTAGCCCTGCCTTAGGGTCTGCGTCCCAGCACGCGGCAAAGAAAAAAGGCCGCAAGGTTTCCCCTGCGGCCTTTGGTACAAATTAGTTCGATGATCTTAGACAATCGTCGCCTCGGTCGCAGCGCGGAACTCTTCCTCGCTCACACCATCAGCCAGTTCGACGATTTTCAAGCCGCCTTCAACCACATCCATCACACCCAGATTCGTGATGATCCGGTCCACAACTTTCTGGCCGGTGAGCGGCAGCGTGCATTCTTTTAGAACCTTGGACACACCATGTTTGTTGGTGTGATCCATCACAACAACCACACGCCCAACACCAGCAACGAGATCCATCGCGCCGCCCATGCCTTTGACCAGCTTGCCGGGGATCATCCAGTTTGCCAAATCACCGTTTTCGGCCACTTCCATCGCGCCAAGGATCGCCATAGCAATCTTGCCGCCACGGATCATCGCAAAACTCTGCGCGCTATCGAAATAAGCCGTCTGAGGCAGCTCAGTGATGGTTTGCTTACCAGCGTTGATCAGGTCTGCATCCTCGTCACCCGCAAAAGGGAACGGGCCCATGCCCAGCATGCCGTTTTCGGATTGCAGCGTGACTTCAACACCTTCGGGGATATAGTTCGACACCAGCGTCGGAATACCGATACCGAGGTTCACATACCAACCGTCTTGCAGCTCTTGTGCGGCGCGGGCCGCCATTTGGTTACGATCCCAAGGCATTATGCTTCCTCCCGCTTGCGCACAGTGCGCTGTTCAATCCGCTTTTCATGATCGCCCTGGATGATGCGATGCACGTAAATTCCGGGCAAGTGAATGGTATCGGGGTCAAGCGAACCTGTTGGAACGATTTCTTCAACCTCAACAACACACAGTTTGCCACATGTCGCAGCAGGCGCATTGAAGTTTCGCGCCGTTTTGCGGAACACCAGATTGCCGGTTTCGTCGGCTTTCCACGCTTTTACAATGGCAAGATCGGCAAAAATTCCTTCTTCCATGATAAAGGTTTCGCCGTTGAAGTCCTTGTGGTCCTTGCCCTCGGCGATGACCGTGCCCACACCCGTTTTGGTGTAGAACCCAGGAATACCGGCCCCACCCGCGCGCATGCGCTCGGCCAAGGTGCCCTGCGGATTGAACTCAAGCTCAAGCTCACCCGACAGGTATTGGCGCATGAATTCCGCGTTCTCGCCCACATAGGAAGAGATCATTTTGCGAACCTGCTTGGTCTGCAACAAGATTCCGATGCCAAAATCATCAACGCCTGCATTGTTGGACGCAAAGGTCAGATCCTTAACGCCACTTTGCTTGATCGCCTCAAGAAGCAGTTCTGGAATGCCGCAGAGGCCAAATCCGCCTGATGCAACCAGCATTCCGTCCGTCAAAACGCCGTCCAGCGCTTCTGCGGCCGAGCCGTATACTTTCTTCATGATGTCCTCCCTTGGAACACGTGCCTAGAACAGGTCGATGAAGGGAGTTGTGACGCCCGATAGTTAACCTGTCAACAAATTCGCCGCAACGCAGCAAAGAGTGAATTTAAATCACCCTTAGGTTGCGTGCTTCGCGTCGCATTTTATCAATAAATATATAGAACTGTAATTCATATTGAGATTCTTCCTTGGGTTGTTTTACCTATTTCATCTAACAAAATGAACCTTTTGTCTCCCGTGGCGCACTCTCTAACATAAGCTCAGGAGAGGACATGTCAGACACAAGACGCGCTTACGAAGAGTATTTGGTTGCTCAGGTCCGAATGGGCCGCGAAGAGGCCGCAATCGCCCTTGTGGAGCTGCGCGGGCCAAGGCTTATGCTGCATGCAACCCGATTATTGGGGAATCACGAGGAAGCGCAGGACGCCGTCCAAGATGCGTGGATCGAGGTTTTCAAAGGGCTCAAAGGGCTGCGCAACGACGCCGCCTTTCCCGTCTGGGCTTTGCGGATCGTGACACGAAAATGCGCCCAGTTGATCAAAGGCAAACAACGCGACAGATCGCTGGCTCGGGCCCTGGCACCTGTTTTGCCACAAGTGATAGAGCCTCCGCCCGGCGTTTCCCGCGATCTGGCCCGCGCTATTGCCGACCTTCCGGCAGGTCAAGCAACTGCCGTGGCGCTGTTTTATATCGAAGGGCTGAGCGTGATCGAAGTGTCCATTGCCTTGGACATCCCGGTCGGAACCGTAAAATCGCGCCTGTCCTTGGCGCGCCAATCCCTAAAATCCGCATTGCAAGGAGACCATGATGCCTGACGTTTTCGAAAAAGATCTCGACGCCCAGATCAAAGCCGCCCTCACCAGGCAAGATCGGGAAATCTTGGAAGCCACACAAGAGCTTGGCTGGTTTCAGTTGGGTCTGAATCAATTTACCGGCAAGCTTGGGTGGGTGACCTGGGTGCTTATTATCCAACAGCTGGCAATGTTCGTTGTCGCGATCTGGTGCGCCGTAAACTTCTTTGCTGCGACCGACGTTTTGCCAGCCCTCAGATGGGGGCTGAGCTCGGCGGTTTTAATGCTGGCGTCCTTGCAGATAAAGCTGAGCCTCATGCCGCAAATGCAGGCAGACCGTGTCATTCGCGAGGTAAAACGCCTTCAGCTGATGATTGCCGCCAAAGACGGCTAGCACGAGTCAAACAAAAGCCCGGCCATAACAGCCGGGCTTTTCATTATTCGGTATCTGCGGCCTTCTTGGCCGCCGGTTTCTTGGCTGCTGGCTTCTTGGCAGCCGTCTTTTTCGCCGCGGGCTTTTTCTTGGGGGCAGCCTTCTTTTTCGGTGCCTTCTTGGTTTTTTCCGCGATCAACTCGACCGCCATCTCAACCGTGACATCCTTTGGTTCGGTGCCTTTGGGGATCGTCGTATTGACCTTCTCCCACTTCACATAGGGCCCATAGCGCCCTTCCATGATGCTCATCCCGCCACCATCCGGGTGGTCACCAAGCTCGCGCAGGGCTTTTGCCGCCGCGCCGCGTCCGCGCCCCGGGTTGGCACGTTTATGAGCCAGCAATTCCACCGCATGGTTCATGCCAACTTCAAACATCTCATTGTATTGCTTGAAGTTTACGTAAACTGGCTTCTCATCGCCGGGCAGCTTGTGCATGATATAGGGCCCGAACCGGCCCAAATTCCCGCTGATCCGCCCGCCTTCGGGGTGATCCCCAACATGGCGTGGCAAGCTGAGCAACTGCACCGCCTGTTCAAGCGTGGTCTGATCTTTTGGCCAGCCGCCATTTCGCGCCAAAGGCAACGACGTCCGTTTCGGCTTTTTATTTTCTGGCGTGACTTCTCCACGCTGAACATAGGGGCCATAACGCCCATCTTTCAGCCAGATTTCATCACCCTGATCTTCGCCCAGCAGCTTTTCTTCGCCCTCGGCCCCTTCGCCGGCAATCGGCCGCGTATAGGTGCATTCAGGATAATTACCGCATCCGACAAACCCACCCGTACGTGAGGTTTTCAGGTGCAACTGACCCGTTCCGCATTTCTGGCAAATCCGCGGATCCGACCCGTCTTCACGTGGCGGATACAGTTGAGGTGCCAAAGCATCGTCCAAAACATCGAGAACTTCCGACACTCGAAGTTCTGTCGTTTCCTCAATCGCGACCGAGAAGTCGCGCCAAAATTTGCTGAGTACGTCAACATATTCGGTCTCACCTGCCGACACATGGTCAAGCTCATCTTCCATCGCAGCGGTGAAATCATACTCAACGTAGCGCTTAAAGAAGTTGAGCAAAAAGATCGTCACAATCCGCCCACGTTCTTCTGGGAAGAGGCGGTTTTGTTCTTTGCGAACATAGGCATGTTCTTCGAGGCGCGTCAGGATCGAGGCATAGGTCGACGGGCGCCCAATGCCCAATTCTTCCATGCGCTTAACCAATGTCGCCTCAGTGTAGCGCGGAGGGGGCTGGGTAAAGCTTTGCAACCCCAATACCGCAGCATCCTCCGACATCACAGCAGCGTCACAGCGTTGCATGCCACCGTCGTCAACCAAGGCACCACCCGTACCGGCCGCTTTGTCATAAGCAGCTTGCAGCGCACCAGAGCCAAAGCCCGCAGCCTCCCCCAGCATGATCTGGGGCAGCCGTTTGTCGTCATCTTCGACCGGCTCATCGCGGCCTTCTTCATAGACTTTAAGGAACCCGTCGAACAACACAACCTGACCGCTGGCCCGAAGCACAACCTGCCCGTCCTCGCTTCCAACTTCGACTGTTGTTCGCTCAAGCTTGGCGCTTTCCATCTGGCACGCCAGAGTCCGCTTCCAAATCAGATCATAGAGCTTGCGCTGATCATCTTCAGAAAGCTTTAGGCTTGACGCATCGCGTGTCATATCCGTTGGGCGAATACATTCATGCGCCTCTTGGGCATTTTTCGCCTTGTTTTTATAGACGCGCGGGCTTCCCGGGACATATTCCGCCCCATACCGATCCGCGATGGCATCACGCGCGGCCGTCACCGCCTCAGGGGCCATATCGATCCCGTCGGTCCGCATATATGTGATGTGCCCGGCTTCATACAAACGCTGCGCTGCATTCATTGTCTGGCGCGCGCCCATCCCAAATTTGCGGCTGGCTTCTTGTTGCAAGGTCGACGTCATAAACGGTGCCGATGGGTTTCGGCTTGCCGGTTTGGCTTCGACTTTGGTGACCGACAGGCTCCGCGATGTTATCGCTTGAACAGCCATTTCCGCTTGGGTCGCGTTTTCCAGGTCAAACTTGTCGAGCTTATTGCCCGCCAAAACCGTCAACCGCGCCTCGTAACTTTGGCCCCGTGGTGTCGAGAGCTGTGCCTTGACCGTCCAATATTCACGCGGATTAAAGGCTTCGATTTCCATCTCGCGCTCAACAATCAGACGCAAAGACACCGATTGCACGCGCCCCGCCGCCTTGGCCCCCGGCAGTTTACGCCAAAGCACAGGCGACAAGCCAAATCCAACCAGCCGATCAAGCGCGCGACGCGCCAAATAGGCTTCGACCAACGGCATATCAATGTCACGCGGCGCAGCCATGGCTTCTGTCACAGCCGTTTTGGTGATCGCGTTGAATGTGACACGGCTCACATGGGTCGATTTCTTGATGGAACGGCGCTTGGTGAGCGCTTCTTTCAGGTGCCAACTGATGGCCTCACCTTCGCGATCAGGGTCAGTCGCGAGGATCAGTTCATCATCGGTTTTCAGAGCATTTGCGATCGCGGCAACATGTTTTCGCGAATCGGTGGGCACTTCCCAAGTCATCTCAAAATCTTGCTCAGTGTCGACCGCAGTGCCCTTACGCGGGAGGTCCCGCACATGCCCATACGAGGCCAGAACCGTATAGTCGGAGCCGAGATATTTGTTGATAGTCTTGGCCTTAGCCGGGGATTCCACAACAACGACTGGCATATTACTCTGAACCTCTTCGTAAAATTCGCAGGGCCTCTTTTCGGGCCGCATATGGCCGCGCAGAGTGAAGGGCGCAAGGGGGAATTGTCAATGTAGGCAACTTAGACACGTGGCAACAAGTTTTTGATTGCGGTATAATTGGGCATATCAACAGGAGGGTTTTTCATGCGTTTTTCGGCACTTGCTGCATCCATTGCATTCGCAACAACACTGCCATTCCAAGCGGTTGCGTGGGAGGAACCGCAGCGCGGATCGCAAATTCGCAATGATTTGATGGATGCCATGCGCCCCCATGCCGAAGCGGTTTTCGGCGCACCCGTGGTTTTTGTGGTGCAGGAGCTGCGGGTTGAGGGGGATGTTGCTTTTGGCATGCTGAAACCAGTCCGGCCGGGTGGCCAAGAAATTGGATTTGACGATTTGGGCCCGCGGTACCGTGAATACGAGGATCGGGAATATTGGAGCGGTGCAGACATGCAGGTCTTGTATGAACGCTCCGGTCGAACCTGGGTTGCGACACACCAGACGTTTGGCGCTACGGATGCGTGGTGGGCCGATACGCAGTTTTGCCCCAAATGGCACCCGGTCATTTTGGAAGTTTGCGCCAATTGACCATCAATGTCGTGTGCCGTCTGGATCAGTATTGCGTTCAGGGGTCAAGGACAGCAACCCGCCGGGTTGGCGTTGCACACGGCCCTCTAATTCCAAATCTGTCAAAACCGGCGATACGTCGCCGGATCCGACCCCGAGATCACGAATGAGCTGATCTTCTGCGACCGGAGATGGCCCGAGTTGTTGTAAGATTTGCAGGTGCAGATTTGCTGTCTCGCGCAAACTTCGGCGGGGTGGCGGGCCCTCAGGGAGAGATCTCAGAATATCACCGGGAGGTATCGAATCTTCAAAACCCGGAAATTCGGCTTGTTGAGCCGGCTCAGATGGCGGCAAGGCCTCAAGGATGTCCTCAGTGTTGCGCACCAAACGCGCCCCATCCCGGATCAGGATATTGCACCCGCTGGCGCGGGCATCCATCGGGTGACCCGGAACAGCCAGAACTTCACGCCCTTGATCCAGCGCGCAACGCGCGGTGATGAGCGAGCCGGATTTGGCTGCGGCTTCCACAACGACAACGGCACGTGACAAGCCAGAAACGATCCTGTTGCGCATTGGGAAATGCCGCGCCGTTGGTTGAAGGCCCATAGGTTGTTCGCTGATCAAAGCGCCCCCCTTGGTCACGATTTCTTCGGCCAATCGGGTGTTTTCTGACGGGTAGAGAACGTCAACTCCACCGGCCATAACGGCGATTGTCCCATGATCAACGGCTTCGACATGGGCTGCGGTATCAATACCACGTGCGAGACCTGACACGACTTGATACCCCGCAGCGCCCAAACCGCCCGAGAGAGAACGTGCCATACGTAGCCCAAGAGACGATGCATTGCGCGCGCCAACCAAGGCCACCATGGGACGCGTGAGTGCAGCCGGATCACCAACAACCCAAAGCATCGGAGGCGCATCCGACAGTTCTGCTAAATCAGCTGGATAATTTGGATCGCCGTGGCATATCAGCTGCGCACCGCGCATACGTCCGGCTTTGAGTTCGGCATGAACAACGCCTTCTGGGCAGACCTCATAGCGCTGCACACCAGCGGATCGCGCCACATCAGGCAAAGCATCAAGCGCATTTTGCGCGCTGCCATGTTCGGAAAGAAGACGCCAGAAGGTTGAAATTCCTACCCGGCGTGACCGCAAGAGACGGAGCCACGACACACGGACATCTTCCGTGGTGGGTGGGAGTGGGGGGTGAGTGGAAGAGTAGCTGTTGTCGCGCATCTTAGCCCCGTCGTCTTGCACCTATAGGGGTAGCGCAATGAGGGTTAATCACCGGTAAACTGCAGCAAGTTTCTGCAGTTTTAGTTACAAAGCGTTGAAACAAAGCGTTTTTTAATGCATCTTATTCAGATGACGTCGCGGCAAACCCTTGGGTCGCCGCGAAATTCAGTCGAATCGATTAACCATTTTCGCGGGATTCGCTGAATGTCAGCCCCCCGCTCCCCCGACCGTCAGCCCCCCGATCCGCACAGTTGGCTGCCCAACCCCGACCGGAACCCACTGACCTGCTTTGCCGCAATTGCCCATGCCAGGATCAAGCGCCATGTCGTTGCCGAGCGCTTGAATACGTTTCAACGCATTTGCGCCATCGCCGATTAATGTCGCCCCTTTGACCGGAGCACCGACTTTGCCGTTTTTGACGCGATACGCTTCTGTGCAGGAAAACACGAATTTGCCGTTGGTGATATCAACCTGCCCGCCCCCAAAGCCGACGGCCCAAATGCCATCTTCCAGCCCGGAAACAATGTCGGACGGATCGTCTTGGCCACCTAACATATAGGTGTTGGTCATGCGTGGCATCGGGACATGCGCATAGCTTTCGCGGCGCCCATTTCCGGTGGGCTTGTCGCCCATCAACCGGGCATTTTGCCGGTCTTGCATATAGCCCACCAACACACCGTCCTCGATCAGCACGTTTTTACCAGAGGGCGTGCCTTCGTCATCAACGGAAATCGAACCACGACGGTCTGGTATTGTCCCGTCATCCAAAACGGTGACCCCTTTTGCCGCGACCTGCTCCCCCATGAGCCCGGCAAACACAGATGATCCCTTGCGGTTCGCATCGCCTTCCAACCCGTGCCCAATGGCTTCGTGTAGCAAAATACCGGGCCAGCCGGGACCAAGCACAATGTCCATTACGCCCGCCGGTGCCGGTTCTGCCTCGAGGTTGACCAAAGCGATGCGCAGCGCTTCGCGGGCTTTGGACTGCCAGTCTTGCGGATCCAGCAAGCCGTCAAGGGCCACCCGGCCACCACCGCCCGCTGTCCCAGATTCGCGACGCCCGTCTTTTTCAACAATCACAGAAACATTCACCCGCGTCATCGGGCGCACATCCATAACCAAACCGCCTTCGGGCCGTAAAATCGCGATTTCCTGCAAAGACGCCGCGATTGTCGCCGTCACTTGCACAACACGCGAATCAAGATCGCGGGCAAAGGCATCTATTTCACGCAATGTTGCGATCTTGACCGGGAAATCAGCCCCGGCAATCGGATCATTGTCAGTATAAAGACGCTTATTTGTACCAGCAGGCGGCGGAGCAAGAACACCGCCCCCCTGGCCAACCGCAAGACGCGCTGTCTCAGAGGCGCGCAACAGCGCCGATTCACTTATTTCAGTGGCATGGGCATATCCCGCCACCTCTTGATTGACCGCCCGCAAACCAAACCCTTCTGAGGCATCATAGCTTGCGGTTTTAACCCGACCATCGTCAAAAACCAACGATTCCGAGCGCTTACGCTCCAAGAACAGCTCTCCATCCTCAGCCCCGGCTAGGGCATCTCGCAGTATTTGGGTGCTCTTGTCTAAGTCGAGATGGGTCTCAAACGGGCGGAAAGGGGCGTCACTCATGGGGGCCTCGATTTGATCTGGATCAAGAAAAGCGGCGCTTTGCCGCAAGGGTGGTACTTTATAGGTGCACCAGAATATGATTTTAAACGCACAGAACGCAATGGGAGGTGAGGGAGTCGGTTTGCCGGTGCCCTCCTTTTTCCGTAAGTAACAGAATTCGAAACCGATCAGGGTGAGATATGCAACTGAAGACGATGCTGACGGGCCTGGCGGCCACTTTCCTGGCTGCACCCGCGCTGGCACAAGAGCTCGAAATCGTGGGGAAACCTGTCGATGGTGCCATGGGATGGCAACCCCCCGCAACGAGCCTGGCCGAGCAGCTGCAAGGCCTGGACCACCTGCTGTTGGTGATCATCACGATCATCACATTGTTTGTGACCGGCCTGTTGGCCTTTGTGATTCTTCGTCACAACCGCCGCGCCAACCCAACCCCCGCCAGCTTTACCCACAACACCCCGCTTGAGATTGCCTGGACGATCGTTCCAATCGCGATTCTTGTGGTTATTGGGGCCTTTTCGCTGCCCGTGCTTTTCGCGCAGCAGGAAATTCCCGAGGGTGACATCACCATCAAAGTAACCGGTTACCAGTGGTACTGGGGTTATGAATATGTCGGCGAAGACGAGCTGGCCTTTGACAGCTACATGATCGGTGCCGGTGAAAACCGTATGTCTCCTGACGTTGAGGCCGAACTGGTCGAAGCGGGTTATGCCAAGGAAGATTTCCTTTTGGCCACCGACACAGCCGTTGTTGTGCCTATCGGCAAAACCGTTGTGATGCAGGTGACCGGTGCGGACGTGATCCACTCCTGGACCATCCCCGCCTTTGGTGTGAAACAAGACGCCGTTCCTGGCCGTCTTGCGGAACTCTGGTTCACACCTGAGCGCGAAGGCATCTATTTTGGTCAGTGTTCTGAGCTCTGTGGTATCGCCCACGCTTATATGCCCATCACCGTCAAAGTGGTTTCCGAAGCGGCTTATGATGCTTGGGTTGAGGCCAACAAAGGCGGCGCGGACTATGTCGACGTCAGCACTTTCTTGACCAACTAATCCTAATTGGGGCCCTGCCCCACCATAAAATAGATTGGCGCGGCACTCGCGCCATCTGACTTCTTAAACACTCAAGACCCAAGCGGACACAGCACATGAGCGACGCCAGCTTTCAAAGCAAGCCCATCGAAAACGAGGCACAGTTCGGCGACTTTTTCGCCTTGCTCAAGCCACGTGTGATGACGCTTGTGGTCTTTACCGCCTTTGTTGGTCTGCTCGCCGCGCCCATGCCTGTGCATCCCTTTGTCGGGTTCTGCGCGATCTTGTTCATCGCCATCGGTGGCGGCGCGTCTGGCGCATTGAACATGTGGTACGACGCGGACATCGACGCTGTGATGAAGCGCACCAAGGGCCGTCCGATCCCCGCAGGCCGCGTTACCCGCGAAGAGGCCTTTGCCTTTGGCATCACCCTGTCGGTCTTTGCCTGCGTCTTTCTTGGCCTTGCCACCAATTGGCTGGCCGGTGGGTTGCTGGCCTTTACCATCTTCTTTTATGTGGTGATATACACCATGTGGCTCAAGCGTTTGACGCCGCAAAACATCGTTATTGGCGGTGCCGCCGGGGCCTTCCCCCCGATGATCGGCTGGGCCGCCGCGACGGGCGAAATCTCGACCGCCTCTGTTTTGATGTTCTGCCTGACATTCATGTGGACGCCGCCGCATTTCTGGGCGCTCTGCCTGTTCATGCGCAGCGATTATGACGATGCTGGCGTTCCAATGTTGACTGTGACCCATGGCCGCCCGGCGACACGCCGCCACATCCTTGGTTACACAGCCCTGCTTGCAACCCTAGCCATCGCCCTTGGCTTTACCCAAGTGGGTGGATGGGTTTACCTGAGCGTCGCCGTTGTGCTGAACGCCTTGTTCCTCAAGGGGGCATATGACATCTACCGCCGCGACGAAGACATGTCCGAAGCCGACAACTTTGCCGCCGAGCGTAAATTCTTCAAACTTTCCTTGCTCTATCTCTTCGCCCATTTTGGAGCGATTTTGATCGAAGCTGGGCTTGATAAATTCGGAGCCCTGCTGTGAGCCTGACCAAACAACACGAATTGCATGCGCGCCGCAAAGGCCGCAATATCGGCCTCGGCCTGACTTTGGCGGCCTTTGTCGCCATCATCATGGGGTTGACCGTTGTCAAAGTCACAAGCCCGGAATTTCGGATGCCTGCTGCGGAGACTGCGAATGGCAACTGACCCGAAAACCAAAACAGTGCTGCAATTGGTTGGCGTCGTCGTCACCATGGGCGCATTGGCATGGGCTTCGGTCCCGTTTTACGACTGGTTCTGCCGAGTTACGGGTTTTGGCGGCACGCCCAACATTGCCGAAGGTCCCGCCGGTGAGATTCTGGATCAGACCATCAAAGTGCGGTTTGACGCATCGTTGGAACGCAATATGCCATGGGAATTCAAACCCATGCAGCTTGAGATGGAATTGCGCATCGGCGAAGAAGGCATGGCCTTTTACGAGGCGTATAACCCAACCGACAAACCGGTCGCGGGTCAGGCGTCTTACAACGTCGCCCCCTATTCCGCTGGTGGTTACTTCTCAAAAATTGAGTGTTTTTGCTTTACCGAGCAAGTGCTTCAACCCGGTGAGCGTGTGCAAATGCCGGTGGTTTTCTTTGTCGATCCTGACATTATCAATGACAGCGACGCCAAACATACCGGCCACATCACGCTTTCCTACACCTTTTACCAAATCGACTTGCCCAACGATGCGCAGGCCGCTTTGACATCAACAACAGACGCTCAAACGTCTTTGAACTAACGCGAAACGAGGACAGAATATGGCCCACGCCAAGAACCACGATTATCACATTCTGAACCCCTCTATCTGGCCCCTTCTGGGCTCGGTTGCAGGTTTCATCATGCTTTTCGGCGCCGTCATGTGGATGAGCAAAGATAGCCCATGGATGTTCCTGATCGGCTTTGTTGGCGTTTTGTACGTCATGTTTGGCTGGTGGTCGGAAACCGTGGCGGAAAACCAAGTTGGTGATCACACACCCGTTGTTCTGATCGGCCTGCGCTACGGCTTTATCCTGTTCATCATGTCGGAAATCATGTTCTTCTTTGCTTGGTTCTGGAGCTTTTTCAAGCACGCCATGTATCCGATGCACCCCGAAGGTCTGAGCCCGGCCATTGATGGCGTTTGGCCCCCAGTTGGCATCGAAACATTTGACCCTTGGCATCTTCCGCTGATCAACACGTTGATTCTGCTGTGCTCTGGTGCGGCAGCGACATGGGCCCACCACGCTCTGGTTCACGAAGAAGACAACCGTCAGGACATCAAGTCTGGCCTGACCATCGCCATCGTTCTTGGCCTGATCTTCACCGTGTTTCAGGCATATGAATATGGCCACGCAGCCTTTGGCTTTGGCGGCAACATCTACGGCGCGAACTTCTTCATGGCGACAGGCTTCCACGGCTTCCACGTGATTGTCGGCACCATCTTTCTGTTCATCTGCCTGATGCGGGTTTTGCGCGGTCACTTCACCGCCACCAACCACCTCGGCTTTGAGGCTGCGGCCTGGTACTGGCACTTCGTTGACGTTGTTTGGCTGTTTCTGTTCGTCGCAGTCTATGTCTGGGGCGGCTAAGCCAACCTTTCGGCTTGAAACCCAACCGATGGAATGAAAAAACAAGGCGCGCCCACTGTGGCGCGTCTTGCTCGTTAAAGCCTCTGGATATTTGCCGTCGTGAAACGCCTCATTGCCCCAATGTTGATTGGCCTAGTCGGAGCCGCCATTCTCGTTGCGCTTGGCACATGGCAACTACAACGCCTATCCTGGAAGTCAGACATCCTGGATGAAATCGACCGTGTGATCGTCGCCGAGGCCCAGCCCCTGCCCCAGATGATCTATCCGAGCGAACAACGGTATTTACCCGTCACAATGCAAGGTACAGTCGAAGACGGTGCTTTGTTTGTGCTGGTCTCTGTCAAACGGCGCGGGCCGGGTTGGCGGGTGATTTCGCCCTTCACCACGCAGGACGGTCGGCGCGTGCTATTGGATCGTGGGTTTGTTCCCACCGACAAAAAGGATGCGGAGCGTTTCACAGGCACGGCACAGATCCTTGGCAACATGCACTGGCCCGATGATCGCAACAGCTCGACGCCTGAAAATGACGTTGCCAAGAACACATGGTTCGCCCGCGACATCGCCCAAATGGCCGAAGTGTTGGATACCGAACCGCTCCTTATTATCACCCGCAACATGTCGCCTGCGGATGAGGGTGTCATGCCCCTGCCCGTCGACAGTTCCGGTGTGGCGAATGACCACTTGCAATATGCCATAACCTGGTTCTCTCTGGCCGGGATATGGATTTTGATGACTGGCGTCTGGATACGACGCCTAATGCACAAAGGCTAACCCAATGAAATATGTCTCGACCCGTGGCAATGCACCGGAACTAAGCTTTGCTGACGCGATGTTGACCGGGCTGGCCCGTGACGGCGGGCTATACGTCCCCGCAGAAATCCCGGTGATGAGCACCGATGACATCCGTGCCTTGCAAGGGTTGAGCTATGAGGAAACTGCCTTTCGGATCATGAAGCCATTTGTGTCCGAGAGCTTCAGCGATGACGAATTGCGCGGTTGTATCACCCGCGCCTATGCTGGGTTTGGCCACAATGCCCGCGCGCCCATGGTGCAACTGGCCCCCAACCATTTCTTGCTCGAGCTGTTCCACGGCCCAACCTTGGCATTCAAAGATTTCGCCATGCAAATGATCGGCCAGCTGTTTCAAGTTGAGCTGACAAAACGCCAAGAACACGTGACCATCGTTGGGGCAACTTCGGGCGATACGGGCTCGGCGGCGATCGAAGCCTTCAAGGGACTTGATGCCGTAGACGTCTTTATCCTCTACCCCCATGGCCGTGTGTCCGAAGTGCAGCGCCGCCAGATGACAACCCCGTCAGAAAGCAATGTGCACGCGCTGGCGATGGACGGCCATTTTGACGATTGTCAGGCCCGTCTCAAAGATATGTTCAACCATTTCGAATTCCGCGACGGTGTAAAACTTGCCGGTGTCAATTCGATCAACTGGGCGCGGGTTTTGGTACAGGTGGTGTACTATTTTAGCGCGGCGGCCTCCCTGGGGGCCCCGGATCGCAAGATCAGTTTTACTGTGCCGACCGGCAACTTCGGTGATATTTTCGCAGGATACATCGCCAAGAAAATGGGCCTGCCTATTGATCGGCTGGTGGTCGCGACCAATCAAAACGATATCCTGCATCGCTGCCTGAGCACGGGCGCGTACCAAAAAGGCGAGGTCGCGCCGTCGATCAGCCCGTCGATGGATATTCAGGTCAGCTCCAATTTCGAACGCGCGCTTTACTTTGCCTATGATCAAGACGGTGCCGCCGTGGCGCAATTGATGGATGAGCTGGCAAATGGCGGCTTCAACGTTTCTCAAGGGGCTTTGCAGGCCCTGCGCGAAGACTTTGATTCAGGCCGCGTGTCCGAAGATGAAACCCTCGCCTTTATTGCTCAGGCCAACGAGACAATGGGCGAACTGCTTTGCCCGCATTCTGCCATTGCAGCCAAAATCGGCGAAGAAAGTCGTGTTCCGACCACGCCGATGGTCTCTTTGGCCACCGCGCATCCGGCAAAATTCCCCGATGCAGTGGAAAACGCGTCGGGCATTCGTCCGCCTCTTCCCAATCGCATGGCAGACCTTTATGAGCGTTCCGAACGGGTGACCCGGGTTCCAAATGACCTGACAGCCCTGGAGACCCTCATTCAGGAGCGTATCGCCAAGTGACTGTCCAACTCGCCACGTTATCCAATGGCTTTCGCATCGTGACCGAACACATGCCAGGGCTGCAATCTGCTGCCCTCGGCATTTGGGTCACCGCTGGTGGCCGCAATGAACGCCCCGAGCAAAACGGCGTGGCACATTTCCTTGAACACATGGCGTTCAAAGGAACCGAGCGACGCAGTGCGCTTCAGATTGCCGAAGAGATTGAAGATGTTGGCGGCTATATCAACGCCTATACATCCCGCGAAGTCACCGCCTATTACGCCCGTGTTTTGGCCGGCGATACTGCGCTGGCGATGGATGTAATTGCTGACATTTTGCTCAATCCGGTTTTCGACCAAAAAGAGATCGAGACCGAGCGACATGTGATCTTGCAAGAAATCGGGCAGGCGCGCGATACGCCTGACGATGTGATTTTTGATTGGTTGCAAGAGAAAGCCTATCCCGATCAGCCAATCGGACGCACTATTCTGGGCGAAGCGGATAGGGTTCGCAGTTTTGGTCGTGATGATTTGTCGACCTTTATCTCCGAACATTACGGACCTGATCAGATGATCCTGTCTGCCGCAGGCGGTGTTGACCACGACACATTGGTTGCACAGGCTGAAACCTTGTTTGGGCACATTCCAGCCCGCAGCGCGCCCAGCTTTGCCAAGGCATTGTATAAAGGGGGCGAAAGCCGCGAGATCAAAGATCTTGAACAGGCGCATATGGCGCTGGCGTTCGAAGGTCCCGGTTATCGCGACGATGATTTCTATGCGGCGCAGATCTATTCCAGCGCTTTGGGCGGCGGCATGTCTTCGCGCCTCTTCCAGGAAATCCGTGAAAAACGCGGATTGTGCTACACAATTTTTGCCCAGAGCGGAGCCTATGCCGACACCGGAATGACCACGATCTATGCAGGGACAAGCGGCGAAGAGCTTGGCGATCTGGCCATGCTGACCATCGACGAGATGAAGCGCGCCGCCGAAGATATGAGCCAATCAGAGATTGATCGTGCCCGCGCCCAAATGAAGGCCGGTTTGCTGATGGGGCTTGAAAGCCCAGCCAGCCGTGCCGAGCGTATGGCCCGTATGGTCCAGATTTGGGGCCGTGTGCCACCAATCGAAGACACGGTGAAACGCATTGACGCAGTGACCGTGCAGGATGTTTTGACCTTCGCGCAATCACAAGCGGCCAAGGCGGCCCCCTCTCTGGCCCTGTATGGCCCGATTTCCGGGGCACCGACTTTGGCTGATCTTCAGGCGCGCAGGGCGGCCTAATGCTAAGTTTGCGGCGCAAGTTGAAGCTCGAGACCGAGCGGTTGACACTACGCCCACCTGTGCATGGTGACTTTGCCGCGTGGTCCGCCTTGCGCGCGCAAAGCCGTGACTTCCTGACCCCATGGGAGCCAAGTTGGTCCGCGGATCATCTGAGCCGTCGCGCCTTTACGAACCGCGTTTATTGGGCAGCGCGCTCTGTATCAGGTGGCACCGCAGTGCCGCTATTCTTGGTCCGGCGCAACGATGGGGCGCTGCTTGGGGCGATTACACTCGATAATATTCGGCGCGGCCCGTCTCAGGCTGGCACGCTTGGATATTGGATCGGAGAGCCATACGCGCGTCACGGGTATATGCGCGAAGCCATTTCCGCTGTTGTCCATCACAGCTTCGAAAAGCTCGGCCTGAGCCGGATTGAAGCGGCCTGCCTGCCCGAAAACGTGGCCTCACGCGGATTGCTCGAAGCGTCACATTTCAAATATGAAGGCGTCGCACAAAGCTATCTTCAGATCAATGGCCGCTGGCGCACCCATGTTCTTTACGCCGCCTTGCGGATGGATCGGCGCGGCAAGAGCACCGCTGGCCTATAAGACCACGCTGTTGTGCAAGGGTCGGCATGCCCCTTGCTCCCTTCCCCCCAAGGGGGAAGGTCAGGTTGGGGGGCCAACACCAAGCACGCCGTATCAGCGTCCCATTTGGAAACACCAGCTTGGGTTACGCCCCATTGCAGGGTATTGCTAAGCCACCCAATTTAGGACCCGCGCATGCCCCTCAATCCCGCTGACGACATCTTTGCCCAAGCCCTAAGCACAATCCTGCCCCCCGACTCTGTGCGGCCAAGTGAACCGCGTCACCTCGAAGAACCGCGTGGCCGTTGGCAGGGATGCTCATCCTGGGTCGCCCTCCCCCGCAGCACCGAAGAGGTTTCGAAAATCGTCAAAACCTGTGGTGCGAAACAGGTTGGCATCATTCCCTATGGCGGCGGAACCGGCCTTGTGGGCGGGCAAGTCGCACCAAAGGGGCCCGCGCCTTTGCTCTTGTCGCTTGAACGCATGACGGCCATCCGCGCCGTCCATCCGCTTGAAAACGTTGCCACGGTTGAGGCCGGTGCTATTTTGGCCGACGTACAGAGCGCAGCGCTTAACGCCCAACGTCTGTTTCCGCTGTCTCTCGCGTCAGAAGGGTCGGCGCGCATCGGAGGTTTGTTGTCGACAAATGCCGGCGGAACCAATGTGTTACGCTACGGCAATGCCCGCGACCTCGTCTTGGGTCTCGAGGCTGTTCTGCCGGATGGCAAGATCTGGAATGGTCTCAAACGGTTGCGCAAGGACAATACCGGTTACGATTTGCGCCATCTCTTGCTTGGGGCCGAAGGCACTTTGGGCATAATCACCGCAGCCAGCCTCAAACTTTTCCCACGCCCCAGCACAGTGGGAACCGCTTTGTTGACCGTCCCGTCTCCGCAGGCCGCATTGTCTTTATTGGCCATGGCGCGTGACAGGATGGGCGACACTGTCACCGGATTTGAGTTGATGAACCGCACCGGGTTTGACTTTCTGTCCGAATGCCTCCCCGATATTCGCCAACCTTGGAAGCAAGCCCCGGAATGGACGGTGTTGATAGAAATCAGCCTGCCCACAGGCCTTTCGCCACAAGACGCGCTTGAAGAAATCTTTGCTGAAGGATTTGAGCAAGAGTTGGTGACCGATGGCCTGATCGCGCAATCCCTCGCGCAGGCTCAAAGCTTTTGGGACATGCGCGAACATATCCCGTCAGCCAACCGAGCGATTGGAGCGATTTCCAGTCATGACATTTCTGTACCGCTCAGCCTCCTGCCTGATTTCATAGAAAGGGCTGGAATGGCTTTGGCTGATCTGGGGGATTTTCGGATCAATTGCTTTGGTCATTTGGGCGACGGGAATTTGCATTATAATGTCTTCCCGCCCAAAGGCCGGGATCGCGCTTTATGTAATGACAGGCGTGACGCCATCAAAACCTGCATTCATGACCTCGTGCATGCCTTGGACGGATCGATCAGCGCCGAACATGGCATCGGTCGTTTCAAAATTGACGATCTCGAACGGTATGGCGATCCTGCAAAGCTGGCTGCCATGCGTGCGATTAAAACAGCACTGGACCCCACGGGTATTATGAACCCCGGTGCCGTACTGCGTTGATTTGATTACTTCGAGATGCGGAATACACAGCCGTCTGACGCCAATTGTGGCGGCGTTAGGCACAAACCGCTGGCGACCTTGAACGCCGCCAAAACTTTCGGAACATAATCACGTGTCTCGGAAAAGGGCGGCACGCCATCATGTTTTCCAATCGAGTTCTCGCCAGCATTGTACCCGGCCAACACCAAAATCGGATCACCGTCAAACTTGGTCATCAGAAAATCGAGGAACTTTACCCCGCCTTTGATATTCTGCACCGCATCCAGACTGTCGGTCACACCAAACCGTTTGGCAGTATCGGGCATCAATTGCATGAGCCCTTGCGCGCCAGCACCGCTCACGGCATCAGCTTGACCAGAGGATTCGACGGAAATCACCGCCAACGCCAATGCCGGTGACACTTGGGTTCCAATCGTTTGCATTAAGATGTCGCGCCCATGCCGCTCCGCAATTTCTTGTAGGCTCTGAAGCCGCGGTGAAGCCACCGACTGCCCTTGCGGACCTTTGGTTAAACTGGCCAGCGCCGGTTCCAACCGCCCGGCCCCGGTTGTTCCGAGACTTGGCGACACCTGATCCCAGAACCAAGAATACCGAGACGATGGTTTTCCACTGTCTTTTACGTCTGGCGCATTCGGTGTTGCTGGCGCTGCAACATCTGCTTTGGAATTGGGAAGCGGCGGAACAGCAGGATTCGCCCGCGGGGCCACTTGAACAATGCTGCGGCGGTCACCGGGCTTGGGCGGCTTAAGCCATTTTGCCGATCGCCCGCCCGAATCCGCTTGAGCCTGTGCCTGTATCGGCATGAAAAGCGCCGTCGCAATCAATGCGACAGAAAAAAATCGTATCACCATGTCTCTGCTCGCCACCTTCGTTGGGTGTGTTTTTTCCATATATGGCACAATCAGGGGCTTAAATCCATCTGTGTCTCTGAACCGTAAACATTGTGCCACAGTCAGGTACCCAAAAGGATAGGTTTTCCCTAAACTTTTAACCTTCGTTAACTTTTAAATCCTTTATTTTCAGCCTGTTATAAAAACTTTCAGCAATTTTCTCCGAAAGCTAGAAAACACTGCAATCGGGTCAAATTCTCGCCCCAATGCAAGGCGATAACGTCTTCATACCGCAGCGGACGGGGCAAGTGAGAGAGGCCCACAACGTTCAACACGGTGAGCAAAACATGACTAATTCTGGAGAGAGACCAATGATCAAATTCATCAAAAACTTCCGCAAAGACGAAGCTGGCGCCGTAACTGTAGACTGGGTTGTTCTGACAGCCGCTGTTGTTGGTCTGGCCATCGCCGCTTACTCGACCATCGAAACAAACGCCACCACACTGATCACCGCTGCAGGCGGCGCAGTTGCGGCTGAAAACGACTTCTAAGTCGCGCTTTAGCTAACGTATGAACCTCTTGGACAGGCCAACCTGTCCAAGAAAAATACCCCCCAATCAAAAGCAGGAAAGGGTTCATGATGCTAAAATTTTTTAAGGCATTCCGTGATGACCAATCTGGCGCTGTCACAGTAGACTGGATTGTAATTACATCTGCAGTGGTCGGTATGTCAGCCGTGGCTTTCTTCACCGTTGAAGATGCATCATTCGCACTGATGGACGCCGCTGGCACAGCAGTCGCTGCTGAAAACGACTTCTGATCCCCTATTCCCTACGCATCGAAGGCTGTTCCTCATCTGAGGGGCGGCCTTTTCTCCTATGCGGTTCTTGCGGTGCAAAGTTTCACGGAAGAACCGCCATCAGGGCCACTTTTGGCCACAATTGACGATCAAACTAGTACTTGGGCAAAAAGCCGTTTGGGCTGCCCTGAGGTTAGAAACGAGGTAAAAAAATGCGACTTGTTTTCGGATTGGTGCTTATTGCTGGGCTGGGGCTGGCCGGATTTGCCGTCTACATGGCGCAAAATTACATCGGAGCCTATGAGAACGCACTGCAACAGGAACGCGCCAAATCTGTGGCGTCGATCCCGACACAGCAGATTTATGTCACCAACCGTGCAATTGCATACGGTGAGGTGATCCTTCCTGAGGATATTCAATTGGCCCCCTGGCCCACAGAAATCCTGCCAGAAGGGTATTTTGACGAGGCCAATCCAGCCGCCACCGACGGTGAAACACCACGTGTTGCCATGCGCCAGTTGGAGAAGTTTGAAGCATTGATGGCCATCAAGCTGTCTGAACCCGGCGGCGACGCGGGCCTGACATCGCGCCTTAAGAGAGGCCAGCGCGCTTACGCCATTAAGGTTGATGTTGCGTCAGGTGTTTCCGGCTTTTTGCGCCCTGGCGACCGTGTCGACGTCTATTGGACAGGCCGCATTCCAGGTAACAACCCAAACTTGCCAAAGGGTGATGTGACCAAACTCATCGAAACCGGCGTTGGCCTGATCGCGATTGACCAAATGTCTGAAGCCGAAAGCTCCGCAGCCACCATCGCTCGAACTGTCACCGTTGCCGCAAGCCCACAGCAAGTTGCCGCGCTGGCACAGGCCCAGAAAACCGGTCAACTGTCCTTGTCCTTGATGGCCAGCAACGACGATACTGTTGCCGAAGCCATCGAAGTCGACCAGTTGTCACTCTTGGGGCTTGAAGAGGTCACCGAAGAAAAACCAGCCAGAGCGTTGCAAACTTGCACACGCACCGTACGCCGCGGCGTCGAACGTACCGAGATACCGATCCCTTGTAGTAATTAAGGGCATTTCAACGACTTGACGTAGACGGGCACCCCAATCGGTGCCCGTTTTTCGTGTGTCATTTCCCGATCTGTTGCGAGTTATCCACATAAATCTAACTTCCGAAGTCATTGATTCTTGCAAAAAATCCGAAACTGGCGCAGGTTTAGACAAAATGCAGGCAGTAAGACCTGCGAACGAGGCGTGATCGAAAGGCAGGTCACATGAAAATTGATAATTTCATGAAAGCAGCCCTACTTGGGCTGACATTGGCTGTGGCTCCGGCTGCATCCATGGTACAGGCGGAAACGCTGCGCGTCGTAAGCAGTGGGACGCAACAGGTGCTGAACGTGCCGATGAACCGCGCGGTGGTGGTGGAAACCGACCAGCCCTTTGAGGACTTGTCGATTGCCGCTCCCTCTATTGCGGATATCTCGACACTCTCCGATCGGTCTATTTATGTCCTGGGCGTATCGCCGGGCACGACGACGCTGACCCTTCTGGATGGACAGGGGCGGCTGATCGCCAATGTGGATGTTCGGGTTGCTGCAGACGTTACTGAATTCAAAGAACGTCTGAGACAAATCCTACCAGACGAAAAAATCGAAGTGCGGACTGCCAATGACGGGATTGTCCTGTCGGGCACCGCATCGTCTACGGCCCGCATGCAGCGCGCCTTGGATCTAGCGGAACGATATGCCCCGGAACGCGTGTCCAACTTGATGACAGTTGGCGGCATCCAACAGGTAATGCTCAAGGTTCGCTTTGCTGAAATGCAACGGACTGTTGGCAAACAGCTGCGCGCGTCTTTGGCGACGGGCGGTTCGGTTCTTGGTGGCGACTTGGGCCTCGAAATCGGCACCGGCAATGCGGCCCCAGGGGCCCATGTCGATCAGGTTGCGAACAAACTCTTCCCCGAAGGGATCGACACCGAAGGTGCCGCCTTGCTTGGGTTCAACATGGGGGGGCTCGAAGTTGGGATCCTTCTGGAAGCGTTGGAATCCAAAGGCGTCGTTCGCACATTGGCCGAGCCAAATTTGACGGCTCTCTCCGGGCAAGAAGCCAAGTTTCTGGCGGGCGGTGAATATCCGGTGCCCGTGTCTCAGCAAAACAACACGATCACCATCGAATTCAAACCATTTGGCGTTGAGCTGAACTTCATTCCACGCGTTATGGATGGCGATCTGATCAACTTGGAAATGGAAGCGGCGGTTTCGTCTATCGACAACACGAACGGCATCAGCCTGTCGGACATCACCGTTGCTGCGTTCAAACGTCGTGAAACCCAAACAACGGTTGAGCTGCGCGATGGGGAAAGCTTTGCCATCGCGGGTCTGTTGATGGATGACTTTACCGACCTGAATGGTCAAGTGCCTTGGCTTGGCGATGTTCCGGTTCTGGGGGCCCTGTTCCGCAGTGCGGAATATCAGCGCGAACAGTCCGAACTTGTTATTATTGTGACCCCGCACCTTGTGACACCAACACGAGGCGAAGCTCTGGCTTTGCCGACAGATCGTGTCACCCCACCGACCGAACGTGATTTGTTCCTGCGTGGGCGTGTGGCCGGAACACCAAAAACTGGCGCAGCCGGAGAGGTGGCGAAACAAGATTTCACCGGCTCTTACGGCTATGTGATGGATTAAGCGGAGGCTTGGACAGATGATCAGGACCACCATAACCGGCATCGCCATCAGTTTTGCACTGGCTGGCTGCGGCAACGACCCGGTCGCCGGGGCATTTCACCGCGAAGCGGGTGCCCTGATTGACACGGGCCATTTCGGCAACGCCACAATGCACAACACCCAAATCATGAACGGAGAAAAGCAATTCGTTTTTGACTTGTCTCAGCGCTTTGCCTCCGAAGTCATGACCACGGTGAATTTTGCCTTCAACAGCTCGAAATTGGATGCGGGTGCGATTGATACGCTACGCGAACAAGCGCGCTGGATTCACCAATTCCCCGAAGTCCGTTTTAAGGTCTACGGGCATACTGACAAAGTCGGCGGCAATGGCTTTAACAAGAGTCTCGGCATGAACCGGGCGCGAACTGTCGTAAATTACCTTGTTTCTCAAGGTATTGACCGCAGCCGCCTTGAGGCCGTCGTAAGCTATGGCGAAACTCAACCTCTGATCGTGACCGATGGCCGCGAACGTCGCAACCGCCGCACAGTCACCGAAGTCTCGGGTTTTGTCGGGCGTCATCCGACCGTCATGGATGGGAAATACGCCGAGGTTGTTTACCGCGAATATGTTCGGAGCGCCGAACCCACAACCGGACTAACCGGATTGGCTGGCAGTGATCTCAATGTTGACCAGGGTGCCGATGGCGGCGACGGTTAACCCAAATATGTTTTTGTGAACAAGGGCGCCCTACTGGGGCGCCTTTTTGTTTTCACCGTCCAGAAATACCGTACAATTTCGGCTTTTTGGCCCCAATGTTGCCGCCTTTCCCGGTCAATTTCCTTGGCAAAGGATCAAAGCATCGCAGTGAGTCGGTGCATCGGGTTCGGAAATTGGGTGGCGAATGAGCAGTTTCTCCACCTTTCCGCTCCGGCCCGTAGGAAAGGACGTAAGGCTATGACGAGTGTAACACCAAACCAGACAGACCCATTACCGATTGCGGCCTGTACAATTAGCCGCGATGTACAAAACTTCGATCTCCTGATTGAAGATATGGAAACTATTCTCGGCGAGAGTTGGGGGGATCTTGGTTTCGATGAAGCCCTAGCCTTTCTCAACCAAAAAGAAGCTGAGGGTTTGGAATTTGTTGCAATGGCCATCGACGCCATTGATGAGCCCGACCTCACCTTACTTGGTGGGATCATTTCCGGGGCCAAAGCACGCGGCATCAAAGTTGTCCTTATTGCCGAAGACGTCACGCCAGCCTCGCTTCATCAACTGCTGCGTCAGGGCGCGGACGAGTTTGTCCCCTACCCGTTGCCTGAGGGTGAACTTGCCGCAGCGGTCGAGCGGATGCGCAAGCCACCGGCTCAACCGGTGCACCAGTCGCAGGACACCAGCAAAGACGGGGTCAAATTAAGCGGCGGCGGCGATGGAGTTTTGATTGCGGTCCAAGGGCTTGCTGGCGGAGTTGGAGCCACCACAATGGCGGTCAATCTGGCCTATGAATTGGCCACGATGCGTGACGAAAATGCCCCCAAGGTCTGCCTGATCGATTTTGGCCTCCAGTTTGGCACCGTCGCAACCTATCTGGACTTGCCGCGCCGCGAAGCCGTGCTTGAGCTGCTTTCCGATGTTGAAACCATGGATGGTGACAGCTTTGGCCAGGCCCTCGTCAGCTATGAGGAAAAGCTTCAGGTCTTTACCTCGCCGTCTGACATCTTGCCATTGGACATGATCGGCCCAACCGAGGTTCAGGCCCTGTTGGATGTGGCGCGTGATCATTTTGATTACGTCATCGTCGATATGCCAAACACCATCGTGCAATGGACCGAAACCGTGCTGAACGAAGCCCAGGTCTATTTTGCGATGGTCGGGCTCGACATGCGCTCGGCGCAAAATACGATGCGTCTGAAACGCGCTTTGCAGGCCGAAGATCTGCCCTATGACAAATTGCGCTACGTGTTGAACCACGCTCCGAAATTCACCGATCTTCAAGGCAAGGGCCGCGTAAAACGCATGGCCGATGGGTTGGGCATCGCGCTGGATCTACAGCTGCCGGACGGCGGCCGCCCAGTTGCGCAGGCCTGTGATCATGGTCTGCCGCTGGCGAACCACGTTCCCAAAAATCCGCTTCGCAAAGAATTTGTAAAACTAGCAGCTCAGCTTGATGCGATCGGCAATTCCGACGCCGAAGCCGCTTGAGAACGAGGAAAATAAATGTTTTCGCGCTATAAGAAAAACCAGGTTTCCGAAGCGGCACCGGTAAAAGCCAAGGCTCCGGCCGCTGCCCCTGCCCCGGCAGCTGAACCCCCTGTAGAACCAACAGCTACGCGCCGCGTTGTGCAGCCTAACACGCCAGCCCGCGTTGCTCCGGCTGACAAAGAAAAGAAACGCAAAGAGCGTCTGGGCGAAATCAAACTGGAAATGCACCGCGCTCTTCTGGAAAACCTGAACCTCGCCGCGCTTGACGCCGCAACCGAGGCCGAGCTGCGCGAAGAGATAACCGACATCACCTCTGAAGTGCTTCAGGAAAAAGGTGTTGTTCTGAACCGCGACGAGCGGCGGGCGATGATCGCGGACCTCTATGATGAAGTGAAGGGCCTTGGCCCGCTTGAGCCTTTGCTCAAGGATGAATCAATTTCGGATATTCTGGTTAACGGTCCGCACCAGATTTTCATCGAACAAAACGGCAAGCTGTCGGTTTCTGATGTGACCTTCAAAGATGAAAAGCACCTGATGCGGATCATCGACAAGATCGTATCAGCGGTGGGACGTCGTGTTGATGAAAGCAACCCCTACGTTGACGCCCGTTTGCAAGACGGTTCGCGTTTCAACGCCATGGTTCCGCCAGTTGCGATTGACGGCTCGCTCGTCTCTATTCGTAAGTTCAAAAAGGACAAGCTGGGCATTGATGACCTGGTGAACTTTGGGGCCTTTACCGAAGAAATGGCGGTCTATTTGCAAGCCGCCGTTGCCACCCGCCTCAATATCATTGTGTCTGGTGGTACTGGTTCTGGTAAAACAACCACGCTTAACGCGCTGTCATCCTTCATTGATGACGCCGAACGTATCCTGACAATCGAAGACACTGCGGAACTTCAGCTGCAGCAGTCGCATGTGGGCCGGATGGAAAGCCGCCCGCCAAACGTCGAAGGCAAAGGCGCGGTAACCCCGCGTGATTGTTTGAAAAACGCTCTGCGTATGCGTCCTGACCGGATCATCGTTGGGGAGACGCGTGGCGAAGAAGTTATCGACATGTTGCAGGCGATGAACACTGGTCACGACGGTTCGATGACGACGATTCACGCCAACTCGGCGCGCGACGGTGTTGCGCGATTGGAAAACATGATCGCCATGGCCGGGATCGAAATGCCGCTCAAAGCGATGCGCGCACAAATTTCATCGGCTGTGAACCTGATCGTGCAGGCATCCCGCCTCCAGGACGGCTCGCGTCGGATGACCTCGATCACCGAGATCACCGGGATGGAAGGCGATGTGATTTCCATGCAAGAAATCTTTCGTTTCCAACGCGTTGGCCTGTCCCCTGACAACAAGATCCTTGGCCACTATACCGCCACCGGCGTGCGTTCGGCGTTCTCAGAACGCTTCCGCATGTGGGGCTATGACGTGCCGTCCTCGATCTATGAACCCTTCCGAGCGGAGTAAGAACAATGCTCAGTGCAGCCCCAATTATTTACGGCATGATCTTCCTTGGCGTTTTGGTCATGGTCAACGGCATCTATCTGGTGGCCTTTGGCAAATCGATCAGCCTGTCCAACAAGGTTAACCGCCGCCTCGAAATGCTCGACAAGGGCGAGCGCCGCGAAGACGTTTTGGCCAAACTCCGCAAGGAGATGGACCAACACATGAAATCGCGCTCCTTTCCGCTCTATTCGCTCTTGGCGGACAAAGCGCAAAAGGCCTCCATCGCCTTTACCCCACAACAATTGATCATGGTTATGGGCGTTGCCACGGCTGGGGCGTTTCTTGGCCTCACTATCGGCACCGAAGCGTCGCTTCCGGTGCGCGTGATCATGGCCGGGGTCATGGGGATTGGCGGCGTCTATATGTGGGTCAATCACAAGGCCAAAAAGCGCCTGAGCATGATTGAAGAACAGTTGCCAGACGCTGTTGAACTGATGGTGCGCTCTTTACGCGTTGGTCACCCGTTCAGCTCAGCCATCACAATCGTGTCCAAAGAGATCAAAGATCCGCTGGCCACCGAATTTGGCGTGATCGCCGATGAGGCCACCTATGGCCGCGACGTGGGTGAAGCGCTCAAACATATGGCCGAGCGTCTTGATATGCAGGATTTACGCTTTCTCGCGGTGGCCGTGGCCATTCAACAGCAAGCCGGTGGTAACTTGGCCGAGATCCTCGAAGGTCTTGCCAAGGTGATCCGCGCCCGTTTCCGTCTGTTCCGCCGCGTCAAAGCGATCACAGCCGAGGCGCAATGGTCTGGTAAATTCCTATCGGGCTTCCCGGTTGGTGCGCTGATCTTCATTCAGGTCGCCAAACCCGATTATTACGACGAAGTGCTTGACCATCCGTGGTTCATTCCAGCCTGCTTTATCGTGGGTATCATGCTGACGCTGAACGTTTTTGTGATGCGTGCGCTTGTGAACATCAAGGTTTAAGGGAGCCAAGACATGTTTGAACAGATCAACACAATGATCACCGATCTGCTTGGCCCGGCTGGCCCGTTGATTGTGGTTGCCGGACTGGCTTTTGTCCTGATCCTCGCCACGATCCCGATGATGCTGAACGCCAAACCCGATCCGATGGACAAGCTCAAAAAATCCGCCCAGGATCGGATGAATGACGATACCAAGGCGGTCCTTCGGGAAAAGAGCAAGAACCAAAAACTGAACAAATATTCTCAGTTTCTTGAACCTCAGGATGAAAAAGAGCTGTCCGACATTCGGATGAAACTCTTGCAGGCTGGGTATCGCACCAAAGATGCGGTTCAGATCTATTTCTTCGCACAAATGGCGCTTGGCTTGCTGCTTTTGGGCGGTGGTATCGTCTACTTCCTGATGTTCGTGAATGGCCCCGAGGCCACCATGCAACAAAAGCTGATGTACATCCTCATCCCCGGCGCGGTTGGGTACATGGGCCCCAAATACTGGGTGAACAAACGGGTCGAAAAACGCAAAGAAGAAATTCAAAGTGGTTTTCCAGATGCGCTTGATATGATGCTGGTTTGCGTGGATGCGGGTCAGTCGATGGACCAATCCATCGTGCGGATTTCAAAGGAACTGCGTGCGTCCTACCCTGCTTTGGCCGATGAATTCGAAATCATCAGCCACGAGATGAAAGCCGGTAAAGACAAAACGCAGGTTCTCAACGATATGTCTGAGCGTTGTGGTGTCCAGGATGTGAGCTCATTTGTAACCGTTTTGAACCAGGCACAAACCTTTGGTACGTCGATTTCTGATGCCCTGCGGGTCTATGCCGGCGAAATGCGTGACAAAAGGGTCATGCGTGCTGAAGAAAAAGCAAACCAGTTGCCGACAAAGATGACGCTTACCACTATGATGCTGACAGTGCCGCCGCTGTTGATCATCCTTGTTGGTCCCTCTGCGGTTGGCATCACGGAAATGGGCAATATCGGACAATAATCATGCGTTTGGCCCCTTTAGGCGCCGCACTATCAGTCTTGACCCTTTTGGCCGCCTGCGATCTGGGCGGCCAAAACGCGTCTGACGGATCACCTTTTGCGCCAGCACTGGATCCCCGCGGAGAGGCCGTTGACGGCTTGGTGGTCGGACACCGACTTATGGAAGCGCATCAATACGAATTGGCCCTCGACGCCTATACGCGCGCCGCTGGCCAAAAGGGCCTCACAGGCGAGGTTTTGGTTGCGCTCGGCTCGGCAAATTTGGAACTTGGCCGCCTGCAACAGGCGGAAAAGCAACTGCGCCGTGCCATCAAGAAAGAGCCAGATTGGCCCGAAGCCTGGAACAATCTGGGGGTTTTGCTCATCGAAAAGGGGGAAATCGCTGAGGCGGTCGGCGTTTTGCGTCGCGCATTTGCCATGGATAATGGCGAAAGTGACGCAATTCGTGACAATTTGAGGTTGGCGATAGCTAAACAGGAAAATTCTGTTTATGCTGAAGACTTAGAACAAGATTACACGCTGGTGCGACGAGGGCGCGGACAATACACGATCCGCAGCGCAACAGCAGATGAGGCAGAGCAGTAAAAGGACGCAGGCACAATGCGCCACTTGACAATTGTATCTATCGCCGCGGCAGGAATTGTCGCGCTATCGGGCTGTGAAAAAGGCATCGATACCGCTGAAATGGAACGAAAATTCCAAGGCGTGAACGTTGTGGATGAAACCAATCTCAATGAGGTCATGCTCACGGTTGGTGACCCCAATGAAGCGGTGAATTATTTCCAACGCGCCTCCTCCGCGGATCCGGACAGGATCGACTTGATGCGCGGATTGGCCCTTTCTCTGGTGCGCGCCAAGCGAACCAACGAAGCAAAGATCGCCTGGGCCAAAGTGGTCGATCACGAGGATGCCACCAATGACGATCGCGTCAATCTGGCCGATGCCTTGATCCGATCCAATGAGTGGGACAAGGCGGAAAAGGTCTTGAACGCGATCCCTCCGACCCACGAAACCTTCAAACGTTATCGTCTCGAGGCAATGATTGCTGACGGTAACAAGGATTGGAAAAAAGCGGACAGCTTCTATGAAATTGCGGTTGGGCTGACGACAAAACCCGCCTCGGTTCTGAACAACTGGGGGTATTCGAAACTGTCGCGCGGTGATTACCCCGCAGCAGAGCGTTTGTTTAATGACGCTATCCGCCAGGACACCACCCTGTTTACCGCCAAAAACAACCTTGTTCTGGCGCGCGGGGCTCAGGGCAAATACACGCTTCCCGTCGTGCCAATGACACAAGTGGAACGCGCAGAGTTGCTCCATTCCATGGGCCTTGCGGCGATCAAACGCGGCGATGTGGAAACCGGAAAAGGTCTTTTGCGCGATGCGGTTGAAACCCATCCCCGTCACTTTGAGGCGGCCAAAACAGCGCTTGATGCGCTCGAAAACACCTAACCGGCCTGTCTGAGATGCATATCCCAGCGTTTCAAGCTGCCTTGTTTGCGATCTTTGTGATCCCAATCTGGCTGTACACATTTTATGTGGACATGAAGCTCAAGAAGATCAGTAACCTGACTGTTTGGGCCTTGTTTGCAGTCTTTGTTGTGATCGGCATTTTCACGATGCCGCTGATGGAATACCTGTGGCGCTTTGCCCATTATGGCGTTGTTTTTGCAGTGGGTTTCCTGTTTTGGATGGCCCGTCAGGTTGGCGCAGGGGATGTGAAATTCGCGGCTGTCGCTGCGCTTTTCATCCACCAGGGTGACTTGCGTTTGATGATGTTTATCGGCATCGCGGCCATGTTGGCGGCGACCGTGACAACCCTGCTGGTCACCTTTAGCCCGCTCAAAAAAATGGCCCCGCATTGGGCGACTTGGAAAATGCGTGACCCAGACAACCCAGACTCTGTTGGCGGGGGCAAACAATTCACCCTGCCCATGGGCACCGGCCTTGGCCTGATGGTCTGCGCCTATCTCGTCATGGGTGTCGCGTTCGGGCAGTAAAACAGCGATTTGGGGCCGCGCTGGCCCCAGAACCGCCCCTGTTTTATTCACGCGATGTCAATCAACTTCCGCGATCAGGCCCATATCCTGCCACAAAGCCCGTGCATGCTGCCCCAAAGACCCCAAGCGGCAGGATAACGAGCAATGAATATGCAGACCGGCGCAGTCATGGCGCCCCCCTCCCCCAAGTCATTGGACGACGTCGGGCTGACGGTTGTTATGATGCGCGACATCCTGCTGAAAACGCAGTTTCGCAAAAACATCAACAAAGTCACCGATCTGGCCAGGGCCATCGCCCTACCGGTTCCCATCACCCAAGAGCTGATCGACTTGGCCCGAGGACAGGGCCTTCTCGAAGCGATGGGGACATTGGGTGCCGCCGGTGAAGTGAGCAGCGAAATGCCCTATCAGCTGACGGATCAGGGCAAAGCCCGTGCTCTGGATGCCCTGGCGCAATCAGAATATTTCGGCCCGATGCCGATCCCGCTCGAAAGCTATCGCGCGCAGATGAAGCGCCAATCCATCCGCAACATTCAAATCACCCGCGAACAATTGACCGGTGCCATGGGCCATTTGATCTTACCCGAAGATCTGATCGGCAACCTTGGCCCCGCGGTTGGCTCTGGCCGCTCCATTTTGATGTACGGCCCCCCCGGCAACGGAAAATCCTCGATCTCGAATGGTATTCGTGACGCGATGGGGGACAAAATCTATGTCCCGCGGGCGATTGAATATTCCGGTCAGGTAATCACGGTCTATGATCCAATTGTGCATTCCAAAGCCACGGAAGATGAAGAAAACCCAAACCAGTTGCGCCGCAGGGCACAATTTGACCGCCGCTATGTGTATTGCCAGCGCCCGACAGTGATCACCGGGGGTGAGTTGTCGCTCGACATGCTCGATTTGGTCTACAACCCCACAGCGCGCACCTATCAAGCCCCGCTTCAGCTCAAGTCCTCCGGCGGCATCTTTATCGTTGACGACCTTGGACGTCAGGCTGAGCCGCCCCAGAAACTGGTCAACCGTTGGATTGTTCCGCTCGAAGAGAGCAAGGATATTCTGGCTCTGCAATCGGGTGAAAAGTTCGAAGTGCCTTTTGACACTTTGGTTATTTTCTCGACCAACTTTCACCCAAATGAGATCTTTGACCAAGCGGCCCTGCGCCGGATTTTCTTCAAGATCAAAATTGACGGCCCAAGCCAGGAAAACTTCCTCAAAATTTTCGCGCTGGTTGCCCGCAAGAAAAAGATGCAGTTGGATGAAGCCAGCCTGGTGCATTTGCTCAAGACCAAATACCCGACGATCAACAACAATTTTGCAAACTACCAGCCTGTGTTTTTGATTGATCAGATGATGTCGGTCTGCGACTTCGAAGGCATCCCATACAAAATGACACCCGAACTCGTGGACCGTGCATGGGCGAACATGTTTGTCAAAGATGAAAAGATCGTAAAGTAACGCGGTCACAGCGATCTTCTACACTCCCCCGTTCCGGCGCGTTCCAAGACGGGGGGCATGAACTCAGAGCTTTGAATGCGCCACTCTCACCCGGTCAAACTGCGGTTCTGCCCCCGGTTTTTGCACGTCTAGGCCGAGCGAAAGATCGCTCCTTTTGGTTGAAATTGAGTCCCGCCATAAAACCCGATCTTTTTGACAGTTTTTTGTCGGATTGTGCTTGACGACTCTGCCCCCCTGCCTTACCCACCGCGCACGGTCAGGCGCGGTAGCTCAGTTGGTTAGAGCGATCGACTCATAATCGATAGGTCGGGAGTTCAAGTCTCCCCCACGCCACCACCGTACTTCCTCAAAATCAGCTGACACTTCTGTCACACACATCCGATAAATCGGGTGAGTGGTTTCTTGAATGCGAGATGTCGGTAATCTTACGCCATCCCTTCTCAGGCAACCTTGTGTCGAGCCTCTGACCGCTTCAAACGCACCGTGACACGCCCCGGATTGGCCAAGAACACAACGGTGTTTCCAGAGACTTAAGCTCCTGTTTGAGAAACAAAAAACCCCGGCGCAGTGGCCGGGGTTTAGGGTCATTCACATGAAACGAAGCTTATTCCTTGGCATCGTCGTCTTCATCGCCGCCAGGTAGGTTAAAGAAGCTATCGGCATCCGAATAATCGGCATCGCTCTTTTCGTCTTCATCATCCCCTCGTGGGTCAGACAGGCTAAACGTCTCCAGACCCTCCATGGACGACGGCAGACGTGGCTCTGTTTCCATCTCAAGGCTCTGCTCAGTCGAAACCAGTTTACGACGCTCGTCATCGCTCATCACGGTGCCGGTGGCCTTGGCGGCTTTGGCAACGGCAGCATCCAGCTCAGATTGACGGCACAGCCCCAACGCAACCGGGTCGATGGGTTGCATGTTCTGGATGTTCCAGTGGGTGCGCTCACGGATCGATTGGATCGTCGGTTTGGTTGTGCCGACAAGCTTGGAAATCTGTCCGTCGCTCAATTCCGGGTGGAACTTGACCAGCCACAAAATCGCGTTCGGGCGATCCTGACGTTTTGACAGCGGTGTATAGCGTGGGCCACGGCGCTTTTCTTCGTCATGAGCGGCGGGGTTGAACTTGATCTTCATCTTGTACAGCGGGTCTTTTTCCGCCTTGTCGATCTGTTCCTGTTCGATCTGGTTGTTCGAAACCGGGTCAAAACCTTTGACGCCAACCGCAACATCACCATCTGCGATGCCTTGCACTTCCAGCTCATGAAAACCGGTGAAATCCGCGACCTGCTTGAACGTCAGCGTGGTGTTATCCACCAGCCAAACGGCGGTCGCTTTGGGGTGCAGCAGCTTTGCCATGATGTAAACTCCTTGCGAATTTTGGTCCCGAAATAGCTATATGCCCCGCCCGAGGCTTTGGCCTTGGGCGGCCCCAGCAAGGCCGGGGCGGGTTACCGTTGTAGGGAAACTTGGCCGGTATATAGTGTCAACCCCTGCAAGAGGGAAGGGAAAATGCGCTTTTTAGCAATTTTGCCGCCACTTTTGCCGGTGATTTCCCCCTTAACAAGCGATAGACGCCGCCGCGCCAGTGCTCTACCAAATAACCAAACCCAAAGTCCCTACGCGCGAATGTGGAGTATCGTGATGACCCTATTGAAAACTTGCCTGTCCGCGGCTGCTATTGGGCTGACTATGGTCAGCGGAGCTTTTGCCAAAGGCGACAAATCGGGCGAGTTTGATTATTACGTGCTGGCAATGAGCTGGTCACCCAATTGGTGCGAAATCGAAGGCGATTCCAAACGCTCTGAGCAATGCGAAGACCGTCATGATTACGGCTGGGTGCTTCATGGACTGTGGCCGCAATTTCACCGTGGCTGGCCAAGCTTTTGCCCGACTGTAGAGCGCCAACCATCGCGTGGCATGACCTCTGAAATGGTTGATATTATGGGAACATCCGGCTTGGCTTGGCACCAGTGGAAGAAACACGGCACCTGTTCAGGTCTAAGCGCGCGTGCCTATTTTGACCTGTCCCGCCAAGCCTATGACAGCGTCACCCGACCCGCGATTTTTCGCAAGTTGGACAAAAGCGTCAAACTCCCTGCCTCCGTGGTTGAAGAAGCCTTCTTAAAAGCCAACCCAGATTGGACCGCCGACAACCTGACGATCACCTGCCGGGACGGTTTCATTTCCGAAGCCCGCCTATGCCTGTCCAAGGATCTGCAACCTGTCCCCTGCGGTCGTGACGTGATCAAAGACTGCAAACTAAAAGACGCCTTGTTTGAACCGGTTCGCTAAGAGGCGGCGCTCTTGGTTTTGGGCATAAGCACGTGGGGTCTTCCCGCGCTGATCTATGGATGCGTGATCAACGTCGCGGCGTTTCTGGCCTTCTGGGTCGATAAACGCCGGGCCAAAACCCATGAATGGCGCATTCCCGAGAAAACATTGTTGGGGCTTGCCGTCGCGGGCGGCAGTCCGGGCGCGAAACTGGCTCAGATCAGGTTGCGGCATAAAACGCGAAAGCAACCTTTCGCGACCCTGCTCAACCTGATCATCGGCCTTCAGTTGCTATTCGCGGTGTCGCTCCTCTTTCCGGGGGGTCGCACCGCCGTGATACAGCGCGTTCTAGAAACGCTTTGATCCGGTCATCATTGCGCGTCCAAATCGTCGCGCGCGGGCAGAGATTTGCGCGCTCTCTGCGCATAGCAGTCGAACAGGACGGGCGCTCAATACAGGTATGGGACAAACTTGGCTGTACGCTCTGAATATGATTTGAATTCAGCACCATAGCGCTGCACAAGATAGGTGTCCAATCCGGGAATATGGTAAAAGACAAACCCAACCGTCATCAGAAGCGGAATGGCAAATGCCAAGACGGAGTGGGTCAGTAATGCCCAACCGAAAAACAAGACCGAGTCGCCGAAATAGTTAATATGCATCGAGTGACCAAACAGCCCCAGGGTGTAGGCGCGCCCCTTTGATCCGGGCAATTTCTTCCAGAACCAACGCTGCAACTCAGACCACGTATTGAGCCATGACCCGGTCAAAACCAACGCAACGGCCCCCAAATCCAGCGCCGATAACGCGGAAGGCTCACCGCCAAACGCCTTCCCTCCGAGCAAAACAAAACCAATTTCAAACACTGCTATAAAGCCCGAAAGGCCAAGCACTTCCGACCACGCAACGTTGCGTTTTAGCAATACAAACAAGGTGATCAGATGGCGTAGGAAATACAAAGCCGCGCACAGAGCCAACACTTTGGCCCGAATTGGATCCCCCAGAGAAAGGCCTCCAAAAGCCACCCATGCACAACAGGCCACGATACTCCCATGCAAGGCTGCAAACGCCCATTTTTGACGCAGGGAAGGATCGTGCTCTCTTGAAACCCCACCGGTTTGTGCCATCAAATTCTCCTTAAAATGGTTTGGCTCCCGTCACTCAGAACGTGACAAAGGTTAAGAAAAGACCCTCACAGGTCGGGTCGTACAAGGTGATGTGCCACTGACGGCACCGACTTTTGGACCGCGCAGCAAGCCCCCTGCCTTTTGTCGGCAAAACACCCCTCTCATTGGGGCACCCGCAACCAAATGGTGCCGCCTCATGACAGTAAAATTGCGTCCATTACCCTTTTTTCGTCCAAATGGTCCAAAACAAACCCCTATGGACTTAGCTGCCCATTCCTGTCAATCTTTTTCGACCAAACGGACCATAAACATGCCAAAGATCATTGATCACGACGCCTATCGCCTGCAATTGGCAGGGCAAGCAGCCGCCCTTTTTGCCCAAAACGGCTATTCTGGCTTGGGAATGCGTAAAATCGCCGACGCTCTCAACATTTCAAAAAGCGCGCTGTACCACTACTTTCCGACCAAAAAGGATTTGTTCCTTGCCGCCACCGCCGTGGCGACCACGCCGCAAGAGGCGACTCCAAGAACCGGAAGTCCGACAGATCAAATGATGGATTTGGCGACCGGGATGCGGGATGGGTTTGCCGCGGAAATGGCGCTGGTTTTTGACTATATCCGCGCCATGTCACCCACACAGGTTGCACAAGATCCGGCGATGGTACAGGCCATCGAAAACTACCGCTCTGAAATCACCGCGATCACCGGAGCGGACAAGTCCGACGAAGCGCTCACACTGGTGCTTGGCGCTTTGATGTTGGATTTATTTGCTGGGGGGCATTGGCCAGCTGATGCGCTGCGAGAGCGCTTTGATCGTCTGCTGGCTTAAAAGGCATATCCGAAACGGGCGATATCTTCGGCGCATAATCGCCCGACGAGATCACGTAAATCATCATCGTAATAGCTCCGATACCCCGCCCGCTCTGAGCGGTTTTCGTGGGGCAGTTCGGGGGTGAACCCAAGGTGATCCACCAAGGGCTGCATGTCTTCCGCCAACCGTTCCAGCCGAATAAAACCGCCGCGCTCACGCCCGGTTGCGTCGCGCATATAGCGCCCATAAGGCCAGGCGATCAGCGTCGACATCGTCAAACGATTTCGCAAAAATCCACTAAAGTTCAAAGACTTTGCCAATGTCACAGCGGGGTGATCAAAGCTTTGCTCTTGTAGCCAATGGTAATAGCTCACCTGACGATCCCACGGATTGCGCACAAGGGTAAAACAAAACATCTCACCAATCTGCCCAGCGCTAAACGCACCATCAATGTCGGACAGGCTCGAATGTTTCCAAAGCCGCCCTTTGGCGTTCAAACTCTTGACGCGGGCGCGGCGTTTGCGCGCTTTGGGCGTATCGCCGATCAAAATGTCATCACGATGCGCCCGCTCTTCCAGCGCCAGCGCCATCGAGGTGCCGCCCGTTTTCGGAATATGGACAAAAATGAAACGGCGGCCGGGTGATATGATCATGCGCGCACTGTAACGCCGCAATCCCCAACAAGGAATCCCCCTTTTCACCAAAGGCTTCCCTGCGCATAGTGACCCAACCACTTGAATGACGGAGGAACATCATGGGCTGGATGCGTGACGAAACAGGGCTGGACAAAAACGACGCCAACTATGTGCCGCTAACGCCTTTGTCATTTCTCAAACGCGCCGCAACGATCTGGCCTGATCACTTGGCCGTGGTCTATGGTTCGCATCGCAAAACCTATGCCGACTATATCACCCGTGTCACTCGGCTTGCCTCTGGTCTGAGCAAACTGGGCATCACTCCGGGCGATGTTGTTGCGACGATCCTACCCAATATCCCGGCCCAAGCCGAAGCGCATTTCGGCGTGCCTGCCTGTGGCGCAGTGCTGAACGCGATCAATACCCGGCTCGATGTGGATACAATCACCTATATCCTTGAGCACGGCGAGGCCAAGGTGGTGCTTTGTGATCCGCAATTTCTACCGGTTTTGGCCCAGGCGGTTGAGCAAATGGCCACCACCCCGCCGCAGATCGTCGAAGTGGCCGATGATCATGCCGGTGTCCACGCCCATGGTCATTATATGGAATACGAAGATCTTCTCGCATCCGGTGACCCGGATTTCGACTGGATCATGCCCGAAGATGAATGGGAAAGCCTTGCGCTCAACTATACCTCGGGCACCACCGGGCGCCCAAAGGGTGTGGTTTACCATCATCGCGGCGCGTATCTCAACGCAATGGGCCAGGTGCTGAGCTGGCGCATGACATTGCACCCGATTTACCTGACCATCGTGCCATTGTTTCATTGTAACGGCTGGTGCCACACTTGGATGATGCCCGCCCTTGGTGGGACGGTGGTTTGCTGTCGCGATATCACCGCAAAGGCGATCTTTGATGCCATTGCCGACCATGGTGTGACCCATTTTGGCGGTGCGCCAATCGTATTGAATATGTTGGTGAATGAACCTGACGCCCAGCGCCCGGTTGATCACATTGTCGAAGTCTTTACCGCCGGTGCCCCACCTGCCCCGGCCACGCTGGCCAAAATCGAACCAATGGGTTTCAACGTCACGCAGGTTTATGGGCTTACCGAAGTGTACGGCCCGGCCACCGAATGCACATGGAACCCGCGTTGGGATGATCTTGAAGGCGACGAACGCGCTGCGATCAAAGCCCGACAAGGGGTCGCCATGCCCTTCATCGAAGAGGTGCGCGTGACCGATGAGACGCTTAACGACATTACCCGTGATGGCAAAGCCAAGGGCGAAATCATGTTTCGCGGCAATGGGGTTATGAAGGGCTACCTCAAAAACCAACGTGCCACGGCAGAGGCCTTTGAGGGGGGGTATTTCCATTCCGGCGACATCGCCATCCAACATCCCGATAGCTATGTTCAGATCGCGGACCGCGCCAAGGACATCATCATTTCAGGTGGGGAAAACATTTCATCGGTCGAGGTCGAAGCCTGTTTGATGAATCACGAAGCGGTGTTGCTGTGCGCCGTGGTGGCCAAGCCTGATGAGAAATGGGGCGAAGTGCCCTGTGCGTTTGTTGAACTCAAAGACGGCCACAGCGTCAGCCCGGAGGAGATCATGCGCTTCTCAAAAGATCGGCTGGCCGGGTTCAAAACGCCCAAGGCAGTGGTCTTCCTAGAGCTCCCCAAAACCTCGACCGGGAAAATCCAGAAGTTCGAATTGCGTCAAATGGCAAAATCTCTTTGAGGCCCTGTATCCCCAATCATGTATCACAAAACATGTATTCCCAATACATGCGCCTTAAATCATGCCCCAAAGACCATGCGCGAAAAAATAGCGCCGGGAGATGGGTTTCCCCTCATCCCGGCGCGACTTCATAGAAAAAAGCCAAACACGGCGTCTCACACAACACACTCACACAGAATGAACTTGTTGATTTTTGCCCGAAATTTCAACTTCATCTTTCTTCATCTTTGATGAAGTCCCGGTTTCGCAAGACCAAATCCTGCTTTTTGAGACCGCCAAGTTTCAAACGCGCCGATTTCCAAATATCTGCATTTGCGCGCACTGAAATCCCAAATAACGCCGCGCCATCTTTGACCTGTCCGCCTTGGGCCAAATGGCGCACCAATAGCTTTTCACGCTCATTCAAATCGGCATGGTTCCAATCCGGTACCTCAAGAGCAGCAGCTTGTTTGCGAACAATAAAAACAATGCGATAGCCATCCTCTTCCCCCGAGAGATGCTCTAATCGCACGTCTCTGGCGACGAAAGGCTGCCAGTTTTCCATGCCCACGCCACCGTCCAGGTTGGCGACATCATGCAACTTTGAGGGCAAATAGCGCTGCCACGTTTTGGGAAGCTGCAACTTTGATTTCGGTTTCGCCACCACGGTCCCCGCGGCAGACAATTCGGAGGCCGCAGGATTAACATCAGACACAACATTTTGGACATTCAAGACGATACAAGGGTCCGACATATAATCCACAATCGAAGGAACCGGACGAAAACCTGATCGGGCTATAAAAACATCGCGGCCGGCCGTCCACATCGCCGACACATCTGCCAAGACAGATGCAAGGCGTTGCAAAACGCCATCGACATCGCGCGCCTGATCCGCATCCAAATGCAAATTAAGCGCGGTCCAGCCGCTCTCGTCCTGATCAATTTTGGCAACGATGCAATCCACAATTCCCTGGGGTTCAAGCCACTGCCAAAACGCCGTTTCACGAAGCTGCTTTATCGGCAAGAACCGTTGCATCGCATATGGGGTATAGGGGAAATTCTGTGCTTCTATTTGGTTCCAGGGATCAACGGCCCCGAATTGTGTCGCAAAACTCTCGACGTCCTGCTTGGAAAACCCATAGATCAAAGGGCTTTGCCATTGGTCTCGAACCTGTGTTGGAATAATGATTTGCGCATCTTTTACAGAGCGTCGTGAAATCAACGCCTTGGACGCCCCGCAATAGTCACATAACTCTCGAAGGGCATTGTTCCACTCATGGGAATCCAAAACAGTCCTAGCCAGTGCCGTCAATAAATCTGCGGCTGTGACGTCTTTCATCAAATCTTTCCTGCCGTAAATGCCAGACGAGACTAACAAAGCCGCACACATTCGTGAAAGCGAATAAAGGACGCAGGGGCAATTCTGTTGAACGGCCCCGGATGCGGAACCCCATGCAATTTCGACAATGAGTTATGGCCCTTTGGGCTGAAGCTTGGGCTGAAATACGCATCGCCTCTCTCGGAGTGACCAAGAGAGGCGATGGCTTTGGGGTGAGGGGAAAAATACTACAAGCGTGAACTCAAAAAACACATATCCGCCCAAAAACCTCGTGGTCCAAAACGTAAAACCGGACATACCCCAAATTTCAGTTGCGCGGTTCATCACGTGGCCGCGCCGAATTCTGCACCGTGTTATTTGTGCCCGGAAAAGCTGACCAAGATTTCTTGATCGTCTTGTGGTTCTTCATCCACCCTGTTCTGAGCAGAGGCGAAATTGACGAATTTCACATGCTCCATATCGCTATAGGCCGCCAAGGCGTCTAGCTCATCCTCTTCCCAACTGGGGTCGGGCGTCGTGGGCGGTGATGTTGTGGCTTCGTCACCTCGGACGATACGCAGTACCGGACGCCCCAAAAGCGCCTTTGCACCTACGACCTTGAGCTTGTCACTCATGTATCCACTCCTTCAACATAGTTCTTGTGCCCTTTCATCGCGCTATTTGCTGGCGCAACCGTCTGGCAACTTCGGCCGGAACGGGGGCTCCTTCATATACCGGCTGATACCCATGCCGGTCCGAATACACATGCCGCCTGACGTCTCCGCCAGAGGTCTTCACATCAATCACACGGTAACCGTTCACTATTTCCTTGGTGAGCCGATAGGTTTCCCCCTTCTCGAGCCACCCTCCGTAAAAGACGACACCGTCGGCGTCGCGCATCACGATTTCCAAAAAGCCGACCCCTTGCATTTCAAAGATCAAATCCAAGGCCGAGGCGTCTTTTGAAGATGCCTCTCCGACTTTTAACCATTGCGAACTCACCTTTGCCCCGATCAGGCAACTCACTGGGTACTCAAACTCAGAAACCACAGCGCTAAGAACCGAAGAGACCGCCTCAGTTCTTTCAAATTCACGTATATCTGCGCCGTATTGCGCGTAAATTCTAAGAAAGCGGAAGCTTCCTGACATATCCACGTCCCTGAGTCGCCAGCCGTCTATCGCGGCTTGGATAATTCTTAGCAGGTCACCTAGTGGCGATGGTCAATTCTGGGTCAATCCTGGGTCAAAAAATCTGAAAAAACACATTTTCTGACGCTTTTTCCAATTGTTGTCACCAAGGCGTAGATCGCACGCCTTGGCGTTTCTTGTGATGTTTGCGCGCCTAGGATCGTCTGCGCATCTGCTCGCGTCGATCAGTATTCGCGATGCGGCCAGCACCACCTCGGGCGGTGTCACGCCTAGGATCCGCGTTTGCGAGGGTCAAAACATGCGCGCGCAGATCTTGGGTTATTGTGTTTGTTCCCACTGCGACCTCACCATCCAAAATCGCATCCGCCAACCGGCGGGACAGGCTTGCTGCGGCGGCGCTGGTGCCATTGGCCAAACGCACCGTGCCCGACCCGGTCCCCGAGGCCAACATAGAGCGGCGCGCATCCGACAGCTCAATCGCAACCCCCGCCACCGGCCCCGATGGTTCGTCCCCGGCAGGGTTGGTGCCCGCGCCTGCCGAAGAATAGGCCGCAAACGCGCCCGACCCGCTCGCTCGGGTCGCAGACACCACCAAGACATCACGCGCACAGGCATTGCTGCTGATCGTGTTGCGTCGTTTTATAGGATCGCCAGTGACCGACAATGCCTCATCCAAGCGCCCATTCCCGAGCCGCCGTTGATGGTTTCGGTGATCCAGATAGGCCTGACGTCCACGCGGTGGAAACCCCGCAAGGCTGTCCCCCCGTTCAACCCAAAGCATCACCCGTTCCTGAGCATCCAACGCCACATCTGACTTTGGCCCAAACGCCAAAGTCCAACGCCCCGCTGGGGCCACGCGCGCTTTGGGATCATCGCTTGCGGTTGGCCGCAACGCCAAAGTCACCCGCGTGCGCGCCCGGCCAACGGCTCCGGCTGGAAGCGCATAATCGGGTTCGTCACGCTGAACATATAGCCGGGCCAACGCCTCAGTAGGATCATCCATGTCCTGCAGATCACCGTCGCCAGCCAATGGCGCAGGTGGCGGTGTGAAACCGGTTGTTGAGGGCGGCGTGACGCTTAGAACAAAGGGTAGCTCGTCATAATCGCCTTCCAACCAAAACTGAACAAAACTGGCGGTTTTGTCATCGGGCTGCAGGCAAAGGAAAAGCTCCTGCCCGGCGGCAATCTCCGCCCCGGTCAGCTCGGCATGACAATCGGCCTGAAACGCATTGCCCGCAGACACGGTAATGGCAGCAAACTCGCTTCGATCCAGTCGCAGCTGAAAATCTGCATCCAAGAGCCCCTGGCCATCATGCCGCCCACTGTGATCGCCAAAACTATAGTTCAGCAACACCTCATGCGGGGTGTCCGCATAAAGCTGGCTTGCCGTGTCCCAAACCCAGTTCATTGCAGATTTCACATAGATTTCATGCATAAACCCGTTGGTCTGGGCCACCAATTGCGGCGGGAGCTCGACCGCGAGGATGCGATGCCGCGCCGCCTTGGGGTCCTCCAACTGTCGGCCAGCGGCGATATCCAACATCATGCCGCCATGACAATAGGATTGCGCCAAGGGCCGGTCCCCCGCTTGCCACATGCCACCTGCCGGATTTGCAAGCTGGGTATAGACCGCGGCATCGCCGCCCAATTCGGCCACACTCGGCGTCAAAAGCTGATCGATGTCAGCCGCAAACAACGCCCGACCGATGACAACATCGCCCGACGGATGCGCCCCGCCCCGCCCTTGCAACCAAACCGCATCCACGCGGCTTTCGGTCAACGATTGACGAAATCGGCTGTTCGCAAAGGGTATCGCGTGGTCAATCATGGCCGTTACAACCAAAGGCCCCTCATCGGATTTGGTCTCCTCGTGATATCGCGATTGTATCACCACAGGCTGCTCTGCCTGCGTCGCTTGGGGGGCGGCACGCGTGGCAATCCCGCTGGCCGCTGCACCAATTGCAGCAACCGTGATATGCTCAGGAGACGCGACGCCCAAATGGGCCCCCATCTTCTGGTCCAAATCAAAGCTGTCATTGTCGCTGTCACTCTTAACGTGTTCAAACACGATCAGCTCGTTTGGCCCGTTGTCAAATCCGGTGGTGCCTGATTGCAGATTGCAATGCATCCAGTGGTTCAGGTCATGCTGCGTCACCCGATAGTCGCTCTGGGCTGCAAAAAACGCCTGCATATCGGTCGCATTCACTTTGGCGGCGACGCTGGTCTCTGTATAGATGATCCGAGGTCGCCAAGCGTCGGAACCTGCCCTCCCGTCACTCTGGGCAAGCCAATCCCCCATCGGATCGACCTGCGCCGTTGGGCGCGATGTCCAGGTAAGAGTCATACCCCTGCCCCCGCAGGTGCCTCTGGTGCCGCAGGAATAGCCCATTCTTCGGCGACTTTGTTCCAAAGCCAGGCCATCGACGGGCTATTTGGTACGGCAAACGCTGTTTGCGGGCGAACATAGGCCCCGGCCTGTCCCCCATCCGGGCCCTCGGCTTGGGTATTGAAATCGGCCAAACCAAAGTCGGGTGTGTCACCGCCAACGGCCGGATCCCATGGGCTTTCGAACCGCAACCCGCGCATGTCTGCTTCGGCACCCGCCGGACGCGAACGGCGCACCATATATTGGCCCAAAGCCGTTCCCAGGCTGGCACCTGCAAATGTATCAATCGGGTAATGCACCCCCGCCACTGTGCGGTTCACCCCAACACGGGCGGCCTGCATTTGCATCTGACCGCGGCGCGACACACGCCCGGTGAGCTGTTGCGCCCCGTCCATATGATCCACAATCGCCGCCAAAACCTCTGACATTGCAAAGGCTTCTGTCGCGTGACCGCTTGGGAATGCACTATGCGCCGGGGTGGTGATCATCGGCTGCATCTGTGACGAAAGCTCAAACGGACGGCGCACATTCATCACCGCCTTAAAGCGCTTTTCGATCTCGATGACCGCGCCCACCGCGACAAACAAATATTCGATTGTCCATTTATGGCGCTGCGGGTGCAAAGAAATGGTCTGACCAATCACCGACATGATTTCACCGACCTGCGCGTAAATCTCAGGGGCCCGGTCAAGGCGCAAATCCGCATAGGCTGCAATATAATCGAGCTGCTTTTGGAACTCGCCTATATCGGGGCGTTTGATACTGGCGATGACACCATTGGTGGCGCGATCCGAAACCGAAAACTCTTCTTCGCCAATGTCGAATTTAATTTCGGAAAACAGCTCGGATTGGATGGCGGAAATGCGAACACCCGTTTCCATAAACGCCATATGATCCATCGAATTAAATGGCAAATGGTCTGGAACAACCGCAGGCGGCTCATAATGTCCGACAATGCCGTCGCGCGCTCCGATCAAAGACCCAGACGCCGCAGCCGGAACCGCCTCAGTTGTCAACGACTTCTGGCTTCCCCCTGAGCTGGCCATTGAGGCCATGCTCGCCATCGAGGCCATGCTTGCCATTGAAGCCATGCTCGCCATCGCATAAGAATTCGTACCCATCGATATATCTCCCTTTCCCAAGCAAAGGCGGTAGAATTCTAAATATTCCTTTTGTTCCGCCTCGGTTAAAAGATCAGAGCGGATAGGGCTCTGGGTCAAGCAACGTGCGGTTGAACCGTGGCGTTTTGACCGATTTTTGACCAGCGCTATGCAGGATCGTATTCCTTTGATACCTTGCAAAAGACACAAGGCGACGATCAAAGAGGTTTTATGCGCACCCCACAGGCCCCATTGGCAAAAGCGCAATTGTTTGGGTCTTTTGAAATCCGGGCCATGGACGGCCGTGACCTGACACCACGCAAAAGCGCAAAAGCCCAAGGGCTTTTGGGGCTGTTGCTATTGGCACCTGATATGTCGCGCTCCAAAGAATATCTGATCGACAAGCTGTGGAGCGATCGCCAGCCGGTTCAGGGCGGGCGCAGCCTCAAAAATGAAATCTACACCATCCGCCGCCATTTTGGCGATTTGCGCGATCTGATCCGCACCGAACACAACACAGTCAGCCTCAAACCCGGTGCCTTTTTGAGGGATCTGGATGCGCCCGATTTCAAACCGGCAGACGGCGCGGCACTGCTCGAAAGCAGCTCTATCCGTGACCCGGAATTTGTTGAATGGTTAGAGACCGAACGCAGCAACGCCGCCAAATTATCCCAACGCCGCCCGGCACCGATTTTGTACATCGATTCGGCACGCGAAAGCGCTTTGTTTCACAATGACGCGGTCACCAACGCCTTTGGCCAAACCCTGGCCGATTGGTGCGCCATCCGCATCGTCTCAGCCAACGAAGAAGACCCCGACTTCAACATTGATCAGGAAACCGCATCCGGGTTCTGGTTGCGCAGCTCCGCCGCCAATGGCGCCTCACAAGTGGCCACAAATCTGCAAATGTCGCGCAGTTCCGACAAACGCCTGCTGTGGAACCGCAGCGAGCTTTTGCCAGTTGATCCAACAGACCTGTTGCAAACTCCCCAGATGCACCGTCTGGTCAATACCAGCGTGGATCGAACCGTTTTCAATCCTGCTTCACCTGATCGAAAATCCCCTGAGCTGCGGTATCTCGAACGCGGGACACTTGGCGCCATCCGATTGATTTTTAGAAATCAAAACAAAGACCTGGAACTGGCGCGCCATCAGCTGGCCGTCAACCACGAAGCCGAACCCAGCGGCATCTTTTTGGCGTGGTCGGCCTATATCCTTGCCTTTTTCAAAGGCGAGCGGCTCGTTGCTCAGGAAGCTCTGCGCGATGAGGCCGAGGATTTGGCCAGCCGGGCGCTCGAGCTGGACCCATATAATTCGATGGTTCTGGCGCTGACCTCCTACATCTATACCTATTTGCTGGATAATCCGGCTTATGGCCTCGAACTTTCCGCCCGCGCCATCGAGGCCAACCGGTCTAACCCGCTGGCCTGGAGCTTTCGCTCTGCGGCGCTTTATACATTGGGGCAATTGCCCGAAGCCATGACCGCCGCCAATTTCGCCCGCAGCATTTCCGGCGATGGGCCGTATCGCTATGCGGTTGAGACATTCTATTGCATTGCTGCCGCCAAATCGCACCACATCGACGAGGCGATCCGCGCGGGCGAGGCCTCGTTCCGTCTCAAACCCGATTTCCGGGCCCCGTTGCGGTATTTGACGCTGCTATATGCCTACAAAGGTGAAACGAAAAAGCTTGATCGTTTGGTGACACATATGCGCCAGGACGAGCCGGATTATTCGCTGAGCAAATTGATCCACAACAATAACTACCCATCGGAAATTCTACGCAGTACCCGCGTCGCCAACGAATTGATTGCTGCAGACGGTGGTTGACCCGCTCTTGGGTCATGGCCAACGCGCTGCTGTTTGGGGCAAATACGATCTGCCCTCAGGAAACCTTGGGTTTTTCAGTGCACATAATACGTTGGTAAATTGAGGTTGCGGCCCGGGACTCATCACTTAAACCTTTTACTTGGTTCAAAATTCGTGCCACTCTGGCAGGACATTCTACAAATGGGTCTAACACAATGAAAACATTGTTATTTGCGACTGCACTGACCGGGGTTATTGTGACGGGGGCGACCCAGACTTGGGCTCAGGACTCTGTGCGCCCGGCAAAGGTATTCACGGTTCAGGAATCTGAAACGGCGTTGCGCCGCGATTACTCGGCCGTTGTTTTTCCGTCACAAGAAGTAGAGTTGTCTTTCCGCGTTTCGGGCCGTGTCATTGAACTGCCTGTGCGCGGCGCAACGCAAGTGAACAAAGGCGATATGATTGCCCGCCTTGATCCCCGCGATTTCGAAGCCAATATCGCCCAACTCGAAAGCCAGCGTGATCAATCCGCGGCCCAGCTCCAAGCCCTGCGCAGCGGTGCCCGCGCCGAAGAAGTCGCCGCACTCGAGGCAGCCGTCGCTGCCGCTCAGGCCCAGGTAGACCAAGCCAGCGATCAAGCCGTTCGAACACGACAACTTGCGGAACGCGGTGTTGTCGCGGCGGCAAAACTTGATCAGGACGAAGCGACATTGCGCGTCGCCCAAGCCGATCTTCGTGCCAAACAAGAACAGCTTTTGATTGGCACCTCTGGCGGCCGCGCCGAAGACATCTCTTCCGCAGAAGCCGCCCTACGCGGACTGGAAGCCCAGCTCTCAACCGCCCGCAGCAACCTTGAAGATGCAACCCTAACGGCCCCTTTCACCGGGATCGTGGCCCGGCGCGACATTGAGAACTTTACCAATGTTCAGGCGGGGCAGGACATCGTTCTGCTTCAGGCACTCTCGGTCATTGACCTCGCCTTTGATGTGCCCGGTTCTGATGTGATCACGCTCTCCACCTACGATGATCCAAAGGTGACCGTCACCTTTGACAACCTGCCCGGCCCGGTCTTTGATGCTGAGCTGGTTGAGTTCTCAACCCAAGCCGATGCCGCGACGCAAACATATCGTGTCCGCGTTGCCGTTGAAGTTCCCGAAGGCAGGATGATCCTTCCCGGAATGGTGGGCCAAATCAACGTGTTGGTCGAAAACGCCGGGGTCTCCATGATCAACGTCCCGCTCACCGCCGTTGCAGCAGCACCAGATGGGTCGGCCTATGTCTGGCTGATGGATCCAGATTCAAAAACCGTTTCCAAACAGGATGTTACCCTCGGAAACGCAAGGGGTGATATGATTGAAGTTGCCAGCGGACTAACGGATGGCGACATCGTCATCACAGCCGGTCTTAACAAGCTGCAAGTCGGCATGACCATCCGCCCGATCACAAAGATCGGGGGCTAAGCGCATGGATCTCGCTCGCTTTGCGATTGATAAACGCCTGATCTCGGCGATCGCCACGCTTTTGATCTTGGTGGCGGGCTATTTCGCCTACACCAAACTCCCGCGGTTCGAAGACCCTGAATTTGTCATCCGACAAGCCCAGATCGTTACCCCCTACCCCGGTGCCAGCGCTGCAGAAGTGGCCGATGAAGTCACCGAAGTCATAGAAAATGCGCTTCAACAGCTTCAGGGCATCAAAGAAGTCCGCTCCGTTTCCTCCCCCGGTCTCAGCAACGTCACGGTTGAATTCACCATTCAGTCGACACCAGATTACCCCGAACTCTACGAGCGCTTTGCACAGATGCGCGCCAAAATTGATGACATCGGGTCTGAGTTGCCACCAAACGCGCTGCCTCCGCAGGTTTATGATGATTTCGGCGATGTTTATGCGCTGTATTTTGCGGTGGTGGGCCAAGGCTATTCCATGCCCGACCTGCACGCCTATGCCGAGGAATTGCAGCGCGAGCTGGTCACCGTCAAAGGCGTGTCCAAGGTCATTCTCAACGGCGTTCAGGACGAAGTTATTTACGTCGAATACGCCCCCGCACGCTTGATTGAACTCGGCCTGTCGCCGTCACAAATCGGTCAGGTCCTCGAAGGGCAAAACCTGGTGACACCCGCAGGCTCGGTCAAAGCGGGCACCCGTCGCATCACCATTCGCCCTGAAACGGCCATCAATTCCCTTGATGCCATCAGCAATCTGGTGATCTCCAACGCCCAAACCGGCACGTCCTTTCGTCTCAAAGACATTGCCAGCATATCGCGTGGCCTCGTCGATCCTGCCAAAAGCTTGCTCTATCGCGATGGCCAGCCTGCTGTTGGGATCGGGATTTCCAACACCCTTGGCGGCAATGTCGTCAACATGGGCGAAGCGGTCAAAGCCCGCATGGACGAGCTGATCAAAGATCGCCCTATTGGCATCGAAGTCCTTGCGATCTCTGATCAATCTGACTCGGTCAAGACCTCGGTCAACGATTTTGTCATGAACGTTATTGTGGCGCTGATCATCGTTGTTGGCACATTGCTCCTGTTTATGGGCTTGCGCTCGGGCATCTTGATGGGGGGGATTTTGCTTGTCACTGTCGCCGGGACATTGTTTGGGATGTACCTCTACGGCCTTGATATGCAACGTATTTCCCTTGGCGCGCTGATTATCGCGCTGGGTATGCTTGTCGATAATGCCATTGTGGTCGTCGAAGGAACTCTTGTGCGTGTGCATCGCGGTGAAAACCCCCGAGAGGCGTCGATCGCTGTCGTCAACCAAACGAAATGGCCGCTCTTGGGCGGGACCATCGTTGGCTTTTTGGCTTTCTCGCCCATCGGGTTTTCCCCTGACAATACTGGCGAATATGCGGGCAGCTTGTTTTGGACGATCTCAATCGCCCTGCTGTTTTCATGGCTCGTCGCAATCTGGCTCACCCCTTACTTTTGCACACTTCTGCTCAAATCGGATAGCAATCCGGTCGAGGAAAAAGAGAACATTGTTTTGCGCTGGTACCGCGCAATCTTGGCGCGCGCGATCCGAGTTCGCTTTTTGACCATCGGTGTTGTGATCGCGATGTTTGTCTCAGCAATCGCAAGCTTTAGCCTTGTACCTCCAGGCTTCTTCCCGTCCTCTACCCGTGCGCAGTTTGTGATCGATTACACCTTGCCCGAAGGGAGCGACATTTCGCAGACCCAAAGCGATTTGCTTGAAATTGATCAACACGTCCAGGCGCTTGACGGCGTGACCAGCACCAACTTGATGGTTGGCACCGGTCATACCCGGTTTATGCTGATCTACGAAGCGGCAGACAGCAACCCAGGCTATGGTCAGATTCTTGTTGATGTCGAAGATTACTTGCAAATTGACGAATTGCGGGGCTCGCTTCAGGATTGGATTGATGAAACCTATCCAGCGGCCAATGCCAAAGTCTGGCGCTTTGTGCTTGGTCCCGGTGGCGGATCAAAAATCGAAACGCGCTTCTTTGGTCCTGATCCTGTCGTGTTGCGCAGCTTGGCAGCCGAGGCCAAGGCGATCTTTGCCAACGCAGGTGCCATCGCGATCAAAGACAACTGGCGTGAACAGATCCAAGTCATGCGTCCCGTCATCAACACTGAAAACGCCCGGCGTCTTGGCTTAACCCAAGGCGAGATTTCCAACGCGCTCTATTCCCATTTCAATGGGGCCAATATCGGCGTTTATCGTGAAAATGATAAATTGCTCAACGTCACGATGCGCCCTTTTGAAGGTGACAGAAATGACATTGGCATGTTGCGTGATGTGCAAAACTACAGCCAGGCCATTGGCGGATATATTCCGATAACTCAGGTGGTTGATCGCTTCGATCTTGTCTTCGAAGAAGGCAACCTGCGCCGAATTGATCGCAAGCTCGCGATCACGGCCCAGGCGGACAACGCGCCAGGTGTGCGGTCTGGCGATTTGTTTGAAGAGGTGCGCGGACCGGTCGAAGCCATCCCGCTTCCTCCTGGGTACTCAATGGTTTGGAAGGGTGAATTTGGCAGCAGCACAGAAGCCAATGCCGGTCTTGCTTCGACAATGCCTTTGGGGTTTGGGGCCATGATCCTCGTGGTGCTCTTCTTGTTCAATGCCATTCGCCAGCCCTTGATTATTTGGCTGACAGTGCCTCTGGCGTTGATCGGGGTGATTTGGGGCCTGGCCGCAACGCAAACCCCGATGGAGTTCATGGCGATCCTTGGCATCTTGTCGCTGACCGGGATGTTGATCAAAAACGCCATTGTTTTGATTGACGAAACGGATTCGCAGATTGCGGATGGCAAGGCCCGTATGCAGGCGATTGTCGACTCGGCCGTCAGCCGCGTCAGGCCGGTCTCCTTGGGGGTTTTGACCACAGTTCTTGGGGTTGTGCCTCTGATTTGGGACCCGTTCTTCAAATCGCTGGCCGTGGTGATCATCTGTGGGCTTAGCTTTGCGACCATCCTGACGCTCATCATCGTTCCGACACTCTATGCGGTGTTTTTCCGCGTCCGCAATGATGAGATCACAAGCGACTAAACCCCTATTAAAAATGTAAAAAACGCCCCGCGAAACCTTTTGGTTCGCGGGGCGTTTCTATACCAGGGCATCTGGTCCTGCCCTCTTTGCTCAATTGCGCTTAGCTCAAATCAAACCGGTCCGCGTCCATAACCTTGGCCCATGCTGCAACGAAATCAGCAACAAACTTGCCTTCGTTGTCCGCCTGGCCATACACTTCAGCCAGAGCACGCAATTGCGAGTTTGATCCAAACACAAGATCAACCCGCGTCGCTGTCCAGCGCAGCTCTCCCGACGCAGATTTCCCCTCATAGACACCGTCGCCCGCATCCGACCAACGGGTGCCCATATCCAAGAGATTGGCAAAGAAATCCGCCGACAGCGTACCAACCCGGTCGGTCAAAACACCATGCGCACTGCCGCCGTGATTGGCCCCAAGAACGCGCAAACCACCAACCAGAACCGTCATTTCCGGTGCCGTCAACGTCAGCAATTGCGCCTTGTCGATCAACAACTCCTCCGGCGAAATCGTATAGGCCCGCCGTTGGTAATTGCGAAACCCATCCGCCTCAGGTTCCAGATAGCCGATGCTCTCCACATCCGTTTGTTCCTGGGTCGCATCACCACGCCCCAAAGTCACCGGAACAGTCACATCATGCCCACCGGTTTTTGCAGCCTGCTCAACAGCAGCCGCGCCACCAATCACAATCAGATCGGCCAACGATACCGGCTTGGCAAACTCCGCCTGCACCGTTTTCAAAACCGCCAAAACCCGTGCCAGATTTTCCGGCTCGTTGGCGTCCCAACGGTTCATTGGCTCCAACTGAATCCGTGCCCCATTGGCACCGCCGCGCATATCCGAACCACGGAAGGTCGACGCCGAGGCCCAGGCTGTCTTGATCAGATCAGCGCCAGAAACATCCGCCTCCAAAACCGCAGCTTTCAAAGCGCTCACATCACCGTCTGCCAGATCGGTTTGTGACGCGGGCACCGGGTCTTGCCAAACCAACTCCTCGCTTGGAACCTCGGCCCCCAAATACCGGGCCCGTGGCCCCATATCGCGGTGGGTCAGCTTGAACCAAGCGCGGGCAAAGGCATCGGCGAAGTCCTCAGGGTTTTCATGGAACCGACGCGAGATTGGCCCATAAATTGGGTCCAACCGCATGGCCATATCCGCCGTGGTCATCATGGTTTTGACCTTTTGCGACGCATCATGCGCGGCGGGGGCCATATGCTCTTCGTCCACGCCAACCGGCTCCCAAATCCAGGCACCTGCCGGGCTCTTGGTCAGGTTCCAATCATAGCCAAACAGCAGATCAAAATAACCATTGTCCCATTTCGTCGGGTTTGCGGTCCATGCGCCTTCAATACCGCTTGTCGTGGTGTCGCCTCCTTTGCCGCTGCCATGTTGATTGCGCCAGCCAAAGCCCATTTCCTCGATTCCAGCGGCTTCAGGTTCCGGGCCAACAAGCGCCGGATCACCCGCTCCATGCGCCTTGCCAAATGTATGCCCCCCCGCCACTAGCGCCACGGTCTCTTCGTCATTCATCGCCATGCGCGCAAACGTCTCGCGAATGTCACGCCCTGACGCCAGAATGTCGGGCTGACCATCCGGCCCTTCCGGGTTCACATAAATCAGCCCCATTTGCACCGCAGCCAAAGGGTTTTCCAAGTCGCGATCACCGGAATAGCGGCTGTTGGGGTTGTCGGTTTCGGCCAACCATTCGGTCTCCTCCCCCCAATAGACGTCTTCTTCAGGTTCCCAGACATCGGCCCGCCCCCCGGCAAAGCCAAAGGTGGTGCCCCCCATGCTTTCAATCGCACAGTTGCCTGCCAAAATCATCAGGTCAGCCCAGGAAATCGCATTGCCGTATTTTTGCTTTACCGGCCACAACAAGCGCCGCGCCTTGTCCAAATTTCCGTTATCTGGCCAAGAGTTAAGAGGCGCAAATCGCTGTTGCCCTGTTCCCGCGCCGCCGCGTCCATCGGCTGTCCGGTAGGTGCCTGCGCTGTGCCATGCCATGCGAATAAACAAGCCGCCATAATGGCCATAATCCGCAGGCCACCACTCCTGACTGTCCGTCATAAGCGCCACCAAATCGGCCTTGAGCGCCTTTAGATCCAGCCCCTTGAACGCCTCAGCATAATCGAAATCCGCATCCATTGGATCGGATTTAGCGGTATTCTGGCTCAGAATCCGAAGGTTGAGTTGGTTGGGCCACCAGTCCTTGTTTGACCGCATGCTGACATTCGTCGCCCCGTGTGCAACCGGGCATTTCCCGACACTGTTTCCGTCCATGTGATCTCTCCTCAGCTAAAGTCTACTCTGGGTATGCGCACAGCCTAGAAGGGAATCTTCATAAAAAGAAATTGCATTTTCAGATAGCTTTGATAGCTTTTTCTAATGAGTAACATCACCCTGAAACAACTGCGCTATTTCGATGCTTTGGCCCGGCATGGCCACTTTGGTCAGGCCGCTGACACCTGCGCGATCTCTCAACCTGCGCTGTCGGTCCAAATCAAGGAGCTGGAACATCGGCTTGGCGGGCCGCTTTTTGCGCGTGAACCGCGCCGCGTGCATCTCACACAATTGGGGGCCGAATTGCTCAGCCGCGCGCGTGACATCCTGAAATCCGTTGATGATCTCGAAGACCTCGCTCGCGCCGCGCAGACCCAATTGCAAGGCCAGTTGCGCATAGGCGTGATCCCGACCATTGCGCCCTATTTGCTCCCTGCGATCTTGGGCACGCTGTCCACCGCCTATCCGCAGGCTGACATCCATATACGCGAAACCATGACCCCAACCTTGCTGCGCGAATTGTCCGATGGCGTGATCGACACCGCCATTTTGGCCCTGCCGATTTCGGAATCCTGGCTGACCGAATATCCGCTTTTTGACGAAAACTTCGTCTTGGTCCGCCCGCAGTCCGACGCGAATAATCCGGTGCCTGACCCGACAGACTTGCAACGAATGCGGCTGTTATTGCTCGAAGAGGGGCATTGTTTTCGTGACCAAGCCCTGTCGTTTTGCCACGTACCGGCCACGGCCCGCACCAACACCTTGGACGGGACGACCCTGTCGACACTGGTTCGCATGGTGGATGCGGGCTTTGGGGTCACGCTTTTGCCGCAGATGGCGATTGCGACGGAAACCCAATCCGCCCAAGTCTGTATTTCGCAGTTCCAAGACCCGCAACCAAGCCGAACCATTGGAATGATTTGGCGCAAGTCCAGTCCGCTCACCCCCCATTTCGAAGAGATGGCCAAGTTGATCACCGAAGCGGCGCAGGGCCAGCCCAGCTTGTAATACCTGCCCATTTCGGCAAGAATAGCGACCAAACCGCTCAGTTACCTCATTCAAAAGGCAACCAATTTGGATCGTCGCATCAAGATCAGACATATCCAGTGTTTTGTTGAAATCGCCCGCGAGGGCAGTTTGAAGCGCGCGGCACAAAAGCTGTTCCTCACCCAACCCGCCATTTCAAAAACCCTCAAAGAGCTCGAAGACATTCTCGCGGCGCAGCTGATGACCAGAAACAGGTCGGGCGTGTCGCTGACCCAACAAGGCGAGGTATTTCTGCATTTCGCCCAAATGTCGCTCGCCAGTTTGCAACAGGGGCTCAACGGGCTCGAACAGATCGGCAAGGATGCAAGCCAGCATATCCGTGTTGGCAGTCTACCCAGCGTTGCGGCCTCCCTTATGCCCGATGTTGTCCATGAATTCAGCCAATTGGCCCCGCGCGCCACGCTCTCCATGACCGATGGCCCCCACAGCCATCTCATCGACCGCCTGCGCCTGGGTGAGCTTGACGTCGTCATCGGCCGGCTCGGTGCTCCTGACACGATGCAAGGCGTTAGTTTCACGCAAATTTATACCGAACAGGTCGAGTTTGTCGTGCGCGCCGGGCATCCGTTGCTGGAAGCCCCTGACCTGCAGCGCATTGGCGAATGGCAGGTGCTTTACCCGCCGCGCGGATCGGCGATCCATCCCCTGATCGAACGCTATTTGATCGCCAATGGCGTCGGCGACATTCCTAATCGGATCGAAACCGTGTCCGGGGCGTTTGGCCGGGTCTACACCCGCAACACCGATGCCATCTGGATCATTTCAAGTGGCGTTGTCACCCGTGAAGTCGCCGATGGGGTCTTGGTCAAGCTGCCGTTTGACACGTCCTTGACCCACGGCCCAGTTGGCATCATGGCGCGGCCCGACGCCCCCGAAACTCCGGTCACACAGGTCTTTCACCTCGCGGTGCGCAACGCCCTTGCCAGCCAACACACAACCCCCATGCCCCCTTTGCAGGCGAAATGACCTACCCCCCCATCCGATCATTGGCGAAGGCCCAAATTTCTGTCACATCTCCCTGGCATGGTTGCGAAAACCGGCAGTCAGGGAGAACGGAAAATATGTCAGACTATACGCGTTTCGGTATCTATTACCTGCCGCCTCATGGCGATCTCGCGCGCTTTGGCGCGCAGTGGCTGGGCTGGGATATCGAGACCGGCGCGCCTTGTGCGCAATTTGATGTGCCTGACATCAATACGATCACCGCCACCCCTCGAAAATACGGGTTTCACGGCACACTCAAACCGCCCTTTCGGCTCGCCACAGGCTCAGACCTGACCGGGTTAACCCAAGCGGTGTCCGATCTCGCTGCTGATCTCGCTCCGGTTCAAATTGCCAAATTACAACCGGCAAAACTGGGCCGGTTTTGGGCACTGGTTCCCCATGGCGACACCGATGGCTTGGCTCAGCTCGCGGCGCGTATTGTTCAAGACCTAGACGCCTTTCGCGCCCCCCCAACCGAGGCCGAGCTTGAAAAACGCCGGAAATCCAATCTCTCACCGGCCCAAGAAACGCATTTGCAAACATGGGGTTACCCCTACGTGCTTGATCAGTTCAAGTTTCACATGACCCTGTCGGGCCGTTTATCAGCGGATCACTCTGAAATCGTCCAATCCGCTCTGGCTCAGCACTTGCCGCCCCTGCCCCAGCAACATGACGTGAACCAGATCTCCTTGGTGGGGGAACGCATCGACGGGCGTTTTGAAACGATCAAGCGCTTTGATCTGACGGGCTAAACCTCGTTTTCGGAAAGGCGGCATGTCCCCGCAATGGCTCATCGCTTGCTTGCCATGCAAACCTTTCCGAAAGCCCGTGACCCGTCACAAGTGACCGGTATCAATCGCAACCAAATGGTTGTCAAAAGCCAGATCCCGATGCGTCGCCACCATGTGGTCATCACGCCAAAGCGTGCCGTGGCCGGTCGTCGTCACTATATGCGGGCCAAGCGCTGCAACGCCGCAAACATCGGCTTGGTCGCGGCGCAGGCCCAGCACCAGATCAGATGCACCAAGCTGCACAACGCGCCCGCCGCGCGGCGATGTCACCACAATGTTTTGGCCATTTTGGCTAAAACTAACGCTGCCCACATAGCCCTTCATGTCGCGCCACACCGGGTTTTCCCCTGCCACAACAATGTCCTGACCACGCATATGCGCCCCAACAAGAGGCGGTGTTCGATCTGTATCGCCTTGCCATTGCATCCCAAACGCAACCAACCCATCCGCGCGAACATCCAAATGGCGGATCGAGTTGCGGCGAAATTCTTTTGGCAACTCCTGTGTTTCAAGAGACCCGCCCCCAAGGTCAAAATAGCTTAGATTGGGGCGCATCTCGGGAATGTTCAGCTTGGCACGGCCGCTATCAGGATGGGTGTCGATCCCGCCATTCGCAACGACAAGTGTCTGCCCATCCGGCATAAGAGCCAGCTCATGCGGACCAACACCACCTGACGAAAACTCCCCGATCCGCGCATAATCGCGTGTCGCATCCCAGACACCGATCACACCACGCCCGGCCTCATAGTCGTTTTCCGAGGTAAACAGCCGCGTGCCATCGCCGGAAAACGCCCCGTGACCGTAAAAATGCCGCTCGCTTGGGGCTTGCATCTGCGCCAGCACATCGCCGTTTCGACAATCAAGCACAAGCGCATAGGTTCCCGGCCGTCTGGCAAAGGCCACCGCTTCGGGGCGCGACGGATGTGCCGCGGCGGCATGGCCCCGGCTGGGCAATGGCAGACGAAACAGCGCCTCCAAATCCGCGTTCAGGCCGACCAGAACATAGGCCCCCTGCGCGGTTTTGGCGGCGGTTATAAGGGCGGGCGAACCGACGTCAGCCCAGCTTGGCACCGGGAAAAGGCTTGCCGACAATAACCCGGTTAAAAACCCGCGCCGACCGGTCATCTTAGTCCCCATCCAGCGCGTTAAATCCTGTGCCAACACCCAAGGCGGGGCCAAGTTCGGCCAGCAAAAGATCGCGCACTTCGTTGATTTGAATCTGGATGATCTCAATATGCAATCGGCCCTGGATGCCACCCACCCCAGCAAAGCTTGTGTCTTCAAGATTATCAATCAAATCATCAACTTGGTCATAGGCCTTCACGATCCGTGCTTGCATCGCCGGGTTGACCTGCGCCAAAATCAAAACCAATTCCCTGGTGCCATCCACCGACATTTGCACTTGCCGCAAGGGGCGTCCCGAGCGGCGCAGCTCGGCCCGTTTGGGGCGTGGGCGATCAAAGGTTCCAAGCGGGCGACCAAGCCGCGTGTCGGCCGTGAATTGCAGACCGGTTATGGCCGCCTTAAACAGCTCCTGCACCGCTTCGGACGTGTGGTGAAACGCTTTTTCCGGTCCCGGCTCTGTCAGCTCGGTGGCATAGTTGCCCTGCCAATCCGCCGCAATCGCACCCGCGTTATAGGCAATGTCATCTGCGACCGCAGCAATCACCGCGCACCTCCGCGGGGCATCCCCAACAGCCTGTGTTGGCGCATCAAACAGCAAGAATTCCATCGCATAAAGCCCGCGCCCCGCGATTGACACCTCGCGAAAAGTCTCAGCCTCCAACCCGCCCTCAGAGCCAAGCAAACGCGCCAAAACCTTTGGTGTTTTTCCGCGCCCGTCTGGCCAAAACGCCAGGGCAAAGGCCCGATCATCCGCTTCCGTCGGGCCAAATCGTAGATGGCTCATCGCCGTCCAGTCATCCATCGCGTGATGAAACCCGGCTTCAAGCGTCGACTGGCCCGCGACGCAATCGCCCTGCGCGGCCTCCGACAACGCTTGGGCCGACATCGCAAAGGCCTGAACACGCGGCACAATATGATCGCTGACAGCCTGCGCAACCAGGGGGGCAATCACCTCCTCAGACGGGCCATCCGCCCAAACCGGTTGCACGCTCGTCACAGCGGCCAAAACCAACGATAAAATGCGTGTCATCACAGGCTCTCCAGAAATGCGATCAGGGCATCGCGGTCAACGCGCGGCATCTGAGCGACGTTATCACGGGCCGCTTGCCCTTCGCCACCATGCCACAGCACCGCCTCTAACAGGCTGCGCGCCCGCCCGTCATGCAGAAAATAGCTATGACCGCTGACTTGCTGGGTCAAACCGATCCCCCAAAGCGGTGGTGTGCGCCATTCGCGCCCATTTGCCACAGCTTCGGGCCGCTCATCCGCCAACCCCTCACCCATGTCATGCAGCAATAAATCGGAATAAGGCCAAATCAGCTGGAAGCTTTGTTCCGGCTGATCCACCAGGCGATGCGTTACAAATTTGGGCTGATGGCAGGCCGGGCACCCCGCCTGATAAAACATCTCTTTGCCGCGCAACACCTGCGCATCATCCACATTGCGCCGTGACGGAACCGCCAGATTGCGACTGTAAAACGTCACCAAATCCATCGCAGTTTGATCAACTTCAAACCCATCCCGCTCCGGGTCTTCTCCATCTGGAGCCGCCAGACATCCGACCTGCAACGCCGTGCAATCCCCACTCTCGGCTGGGAACAACGGTGTCGAAATCCCGATATCGCCTGAAAAGGCCGCCGCCGATTGTTCATGGACCGTCGGCATCCCGGCCTTTAACCCAAATCGCCCCAACATCGCGCGGGCAAACTCACGCGACCAAACCACATTTGGCCGCCCTGAAATCCCGTCGCCATCCGCATCCTCCGGGTCCGCCAGCGCCAAGATATCCGCCGCCGGGATCGCTTCGAGCAAGCCAAGGCCAATCATTTGCGGGGCAACACGCGGACTAAACATCGCCTCGCCCCCAAAGGGCCCATAACCGGGGTTTGCCGCCTCATAGCTGGGTGCGCGGAGCTCAACCCTCTCTCCATCGGCTAGAAAGGTCTCAATCTCTTGATAACTGACCTTCAACCGATACTCAGACGGCAGGCCTGCAATGGTGAAATCTTGCAATTGCCCGCCATAGGAAGGATGCGGCTGTGTGGCGTGAAACCCTTCAATATCAGGGACATCCCCGCCGGGCACCGAAATCCGCAAAAACATCGAAATCGCATTTTCGTCATTGGCTTCGGGTGGATGCCCGCGCCCATCCTTAATGTGACAGCGCTGGCATGAGCGCGCATTATAGAGCGGCCCAAGCCCATCAGATGCCCGTGTCGACGATGGCGATGACACCCAAATTTTCTTGAACAAACCATTGCCGACCCGAAAATTGAGCTGCTTGTCAAACTCCATGTTTTCAGAGGGTTGCGAAAACGCATCACGATTGCGCCGCACCCGGACCGTCGCTTTTCCAGCGCTCAGGGTTTCAAAGGCTTCCGGTTTTGAAAAATCCACCGCAAGGGCTGTGACATCAGCAATCCGCGCATGCTCTTCGACGGTGCGCGGGATCGTGTCCAAATGCACATCTTCAAGCGTCGAAATCCGCGTTTCAGCCTGCGCAACGGCGGCCGCGAAAACAAAAACACTTGCAAGCGGCAAGTGTATCATATCGGCCAAGTCGGCCCGATGAAACGTCATCATATCAGTACCTTCGCCCGAAAGTAGGAGCGTGGGTTGGTGCCGGAGAACCCCCGGCACCAAGAGAAGTTATTCGAACACTGCGCTCGGGTCATCCAAGCTGTCTGAACCTTCAAACGCAACGTTTTCGAGGCCCAATGCGGTCACTGCGCGCTCAATTGATTTGGTCTGATCAACCAGGCCATTCACGCCGCCCATGATCAAGGCTTCGCCCTTTTCATTGCCTGCCTCAAGCATTTGGTCATAGGCAAAACCGCCGTCCGCTGCCGCTTTCAATGCGCCAAGCGCGGCCATGGTTGTGGCCAGTTTTCCGGTCAGCTCGGCGTCCAAATCCGCGTCCGACGCGGCAACCAGCGACGACAAAGAGGCGCCTGAAATTTTGGTGCCGTCGACGCGGGTGTAGCTGCCCAAATAGACGTTTTGGATGCCCTGTCCGTCGTAGAAATGGCTGTTATGAGTGTTGTCAGAGAAGCAATCATGCTCTTCTTCAGGATCATTCAGCATCAGGCCAAGACGCATGCGCTCACCCGCTTGCTCGCCATAAGACAGCGACCCCATCCCGGTTAGAATGGTGACAATGCCCTTGTCCTCATCCGCCAGAACGCCGGCGCGCGCGGCACCACCTTCGGCCCACTGTGCCGTCATCCAATCCAGATCCGACACCAGCAAATCCGTCGCCGCCTGCAAATACTGACCACGGCGATCACAATTGCCCCCGGTACAGCCCTCACCAGCCGCAAAATCAGTCGCCGGACGTGCGCCAGCGCCCGCACCGTGACCGTTCAAATCCTGCCCCCAAAGGAGGAATTCAATCGCGTGATACCCAGTGGCGACGTTGGCTTCGACACCATCCGCCTCATGCAGGGTTTCCGCCAGCAACTCAGGTGTGATTGTCGTTGCATCGACCTCAGTGCCGCCAATGGTAAACGTGGGATTGGCCACGATATTCAGCACTGCCAGCTCGTTTTCATCGGTCGCGCCGCCATATGAGGCGTCGACATAATCGATCAATCCTTCGTCGAGCGGCCAAGCGTTCACTTTGCCTTCCCAGTCATCCACAATCGCGTTGCCAAAGCGGTAAACTTCGGTCTGCTGATAGGGCACGCGCGAGGCCAGCCAAGCGTCTTTAGCGGCCTGCAAATTGGCTTCTGTTGGATCGGCAATAAGCGCCGCAACGGCGGTTTGCAAAGCCTGTGCGGTGCTCAGGCTGTCACCGAATTTGGCCGCAGCGATGTCGGCGTAATTGGTCAAAACATCGGTTTTGGTGTTGGCAAATGCCGATGTTCCCAAAACGACCAAGGCTGTGGTCAGGAATGCGCGTTTCATGTGGTCATGTCTCCGTAGAGTATTAAAATTCGGTTACGATTTCGGGGCAAAACCAATGGGTTTGCACGCCCTGACTCGCGTCTCGCGCAACCTGAGTGATTTACTCAACAAAGTCAATCAGAGTATTTTACTCAACTTACAAAGGGTTAATAACCAACAATAAAAAGGCCGCGCACCCAGGATGCACGGCCTCTTGACCACTGCTGCAATCGCCTGTTTTACAAGCTCGCTTCAAAAAGCGCTCGCAAGTTGACAGCTGTCAACTTTACCGGGTTCCCACCACAGGATGGATCCTCCAATGCCATCGCAACCAGATCGTCCATCCGATCGCCGGTCACCCCCAATTCGGTCAGGGTGCGGGGGATGGCAAAGCTGTCATTGAACTCCTGCACAAAGGCGCGGAAACCATCATAGCCGCCCGCGATCCCAAGATAGCCCGCCGCCTGGTCAAACCGGTCGCGAATAAGCGCTTCGTTCAAGTCCAAAACCGCCGGCATGCAGACCGCATTTGTCGTGCCGTGATGGGTGTTGAAAACTGCGCCAATCGGGTGGCTCATTGCGTGAATGGCACCCAGCCCCTTTTGGAAACCCGTCGCCCCCATCGCCGCTGCGCTCATCATATTGGCGCGCGCCTCAATGTCTGTGCCGTCGGCATAGGCGCGTGGCAAATTGTCGATCACCAGCTTCATGCCTTCAAGGGCGATGCCTTGGCTCATCGGATGGTAATGCGGGCTGGAAAACGCCTCGACGCAATGGGCAAAGGCATCAAGCCCGGTGCCCGCCGTGATGAATTTGGGCATGCCAACCGTCAGTTCTGGGTCACAAATCACCACCGAAGGCAAAACCTTGGGGTGGAATATGATCTTTTTGACGTGGGTTTCTGAATTGGTGATGACGCTGGCGCGCCCGACCTCTGATCCGGTGCCCGCCGTCGTTGGCACGGCCACAATCGGGGCAATCGCATCCGCATCGGCGCGCGTCCACCAATCGCCAACATCTTCAAAATCCCAGATCGGGCGGGTTTGACCGGCCATGAAGGCAACCATTTTGCCAAGATCCAAACCCGAGCCACCGCCAAAGGCAATCACACCGTCATGCCCCCCGGCCTTATAGACCTCAACGCCTGCGTCCAGGTTCTTTTCATTCGGGTTGGGATCAACCTCGGAAAACACCCCGCGACCAAGGCCTGCGGCCTCCAGGATATCCAGCGCCTGCGCCGTGATCGGCAGATTGGCGAGGCCTTTGTCTGTCACCAAAAGCGGTTTCGTCATACCCGCCGCCGCACAGGCTTCGGGCAATTCCTTGATCCGGCCTGCGCCGAATTTGATGGCGGTCGGATAGGACCAGTTTCCAACAAGGCTCATGATGTCACCTTTTTCAGATGGTAAGATTTCGGACGTGTGAGGTTGTGAAAGCCAATCACCGATAGGCCCCCGCCCCGTCCTGTGTTTTTGCACCCCGTCCAGCACAGACCCGGATCAAGGTAATCGGCCCGGTTCATAAACACGGTCCCGGTTTCGAGCTGATCACCAATGTGCGCAGCCCGGTCCAAATCCTGTGTCCACAGGCTTGCGGTCAGGCCAAATTCGCTGTCATTCATCAGCGCGATCGCCTCGTCGTCCGACGACACTTTCATAATGCCAACCACGGGACCAAAGCTTTCGTCGCGCATCACACGCATGTCATGGGTGACATTGGTGAGGATTTGCGGCGTGAGATATGCCCCGCCATCATCCTGCGCAAAGCTCTCTATATGCGTGGTCGCGCCCGCGGCCACCGCTTCGGCAATTTGCAATCGCACTTCCGTGGCAAACCGTTCATGCGCCATCGGGCCAAGGGTTGTTTCAGGGTCCAGAGGATCGCCGAGTTTATAGCCCTTCACAATCGCCACGGCCTTTTCGACAAAGCTGTCAAACAGGCTCTCGTGCACATAGATGCGTTCGATCCCACAACAGCATTGCCCGGAATTGAACATCGCGCCGTCAATCAACGTGTCGACAGCGGCATCCAGATCGGCATCCTCCATGACATAGCCCGGATCTTTGCCACCAAGCTCGGTGCCGACACCGATAAACGTGCCCGCCGCCGCGCGTTCCATCGCCTGACCGCCGCCAACTGACCCGGTGAAATTCACAAAATCAAAGGCCTTTTCCGCGATCAACTTTGACGTCACATCATGATCCAGGAACAGGTTCACAAACACATCCGCAGGCACCCCGGCCGACGTGAAGGCCTCGACCATACGTTCGCCCACCAACAGGGTTTGCGTGGCATGTTTCAGCGCCACCACATTGCCCGCGATCAAAGCCGGGGCAACGGTGTTAATCGCTGTCATATAGGGATAATTCCAAGGCGCGACCACAAAGACCACCCCGTGCGGAACCCGCTTGATGTAACGCTTGAACGTCTCATCCTCACCAACGGAAATGTCCGCCAAAGACTCCGCCGCGATAGACGCCATATGGCCTGCGCGTTCTTCGAAGCCGCCAAATTCGCCACCATAGCGCACCGGGCGGCCCATCATATGGGCCAGCTCTGGTACGATTTCGTCATTCATCGACCCAACGGCTGCGACACCGGCCATGACAAGCTCAACCCGCTCTGCCAAAGGCCGCGCCGCCCAAGCCGCCTGCGCCGCCCGCAACCCTGCGACCTCGGCCCTTGCGGCCTCCAATGACAACACGTCACGTTCGGCAAAAACCGATCCGTCAATCGGCGAAATGCACTTCAATGTCTGGCCCATCGCCAAACCTCCATCCTGCTCAACCAGACCCCTGGTTTCTTCTTTCCAAAAATATCCCGGAGAGCGAGAGGCTGGCCTCTCGCTCTCCAACCGTTAAACGCGCTCAAACCCGCGGGCAATTTCCCAATCGGTCACAACGCGATCAAATTCTTCAATCTCGACTTCGGCGGCACGGGCGTAATGTGTGACCACATCTTCGCCAAAAGCGGCGCTGAGCATGTCGGAACTCAGCAAGGCTTCGCGCGCCTGCCGCAGGTTCACCGGGATCATGCCGGTGTCACCAGAATAGGCGTCGCCGATGGTCGGCGGATCAAGCTCAAGCCCCTCTTCAATCCCGGCAATCCCAGCCGCCAACAGCGCCGCCATCGCAAGATACGGATTGATATCCGACCCACCAATCCGGCATTCCATCCGCACCGCTTTGGTGCCATCCCCACACAAACGGAAGCCCGCCGTGCGATTGTCGACCGACCAAATGATCCGCGTCGGAGCGAACGTTCCCTTCATGAAGCGTTTATAGCTGTTGATATAAGGGGCCAGGAAGTATGTGTAATCGCTTGCATATTTCAACATGCCCGCCACATAGTTCTTCATCAAAACGCTCATCCCCAATTTGTCACTGGGGTCATAAAACGCATTCTGCCCGTCTTTCCAAAGCGACTGATGCACATGAGACGACGAGCCAACCTTGTCATGGCTCCACTTGGGCAGGAAGCTGGCGGCGTGCCCCTGTTGCCAGGCGATCTCTTTGATCGCGTGTTTGGCAATGGTGTGATATTCTGCCGTGTCCATCGCAGCGGCGTATTTGATATTCAGCTCTTCCTGACCGGCCTCGGCTTCCCCCTTGGAATTCTCAATCGGGATGCCAGCGTTCCACAGATGGTTGCGCACCGGGCGCATCACATGCTCTTCCTTGGTGGTCTGAAAGATGTGGTAATCTTCGTTATATCCTGAAATCGGTTCAAGGTCGCGGAAACCGGATTTGCGGATTTCATCAAGGCTTTTCTCGAAAAGGAAGAACTCCAATTCGGTCGCCATCATCGGCGTCAGGCCCATATGCTCAAGCCGCTGAACCTGCTTTTTCAGGATCGCACGCGGCGAATGGGTGACTTCTTCGTGGGTGTGGTGATCAAGGATGTCACACAAGACCATGACGGTCCCCTCAAGCCAGGGAACCGGGCGCAGCGTGGCAAGGTCAGGCTTCATGACATAATCGCCATAGCCGCTTTCCCAGCTGGTCGAAGCAAAGCCTTCGGGCGTGGCCATCTCAAGATCGGTGGCCAGCAGGTAATTGCAGCAATGGGTTTCAGCGTAAGCCCCGGCAACAAAATGCCCGGCATGAAACCGCTTGCCCATCAGGCGGCCCTGCATGTCCACCAAACACACAAGGACGGTGTCGACCGACCCGTCCGCAACCTGGCTCTTGAGAGCCTCAAAGCTCAAAACCTGACTCATATCCGTGATCCCAATCCTGAAGGTGCTGCGCCTTGAAATCGCTCCAAGAAATCGCCCCAAGGCGCAGCAAAGTTATTTAGCCGTAGCGGTAAGGGCGTCCAGCCTTTTGCATGTCGGCGTTGTACTTTTTGATGATTTCAACAACCTTGGCCTTGGTGGGGCTTTCGGCGGCGATTTCATCCCAGAACTCCATGGCCGCGCTTTCGACAGTGGCCCATTCTTCGTCTGGAATCGTGGTCAGTTCCATCTTGGTGCCATCGACACGCAAGGAGGCTTCGCCGCCCCAATACCACCACTGACGGTAGTAATGCGACTGATCACAGCAGACGCGGAACAGGGTCTGAAGGTCTTCTGGCAGCTCATTCCAGCGGTCTTGGTTGGCAAAGAACGACCCGGCCCATGCGCCCGAAATGTTGTTGGTGAGGAAGTAGTTTGTCACATCGGCCCAACCAACGGTGTAGTCTTCGGTGATGCCCGACCAGGCGATGCCGTCAAGTTCGCCGGTTTGGACCGCGACTTCGATGTCTTCCCACGGCAGGGTCACAGGAACCACGCCGAATTGGGTCAGGAAACGACCCGCAGTTGGGAAGGTGAAGATGCGCTTGCCCTTCAGATCAGCGAGCGAGTTGATCGGATCTTTGGTGGCGAAATGGCACGGATCCCAGGCACCGGCGCTGATGTGTTTGACGCCGACTTTGGAATATTCTTCGTCCCAGATTTCGTTCAGGCCATATTGGTTGAACAGCACTGGCACATCGAGAGAGTAGCGCGAGGCAAAGGGGAAGTAGCCGCCAAACACGGTGACATCGGTGGGCGAGGCCATCGAGTCATCATCGGACTGCACCGCATCAATGGTGCCGCGCTGCATGGCGCGGAACAGCTCGCCCGTGGGCACCAGCTGATCGGCAAAGAACAGCTCGATCTGCATGCGGTCGCCCGCAATTTTGTTAAACATATCAATGGCAGGCTTGACCACATGCTCGGCCAATGCGGGCCCCGCATAGGTTTGCATGCGCCATTTGATCGTGCTTTGTGCCAAGGCCGGTGTCGCCAGCGGAGCCGCCGCGAGACCCGCGCCAGCGGTGGTGATAAACTTACGTCTTGTGGTCATGTTAAGTCCTCCAAGTGGGTTTATAGGGTCACCCGTTAACCGGGTCTTTTGTTGTTAATTTCCATACACATAGTTCGGGAGCCACAGGGCAATCTGTGGAAAGAAGATCACCAGACTAAGGGCCAGCACCATCACCAGGACAAAGGGAAGGATCGAGCCATAAATGTCTTTGAGCGTGATTTCCGGCGGGGCCATGGCGCGCATCAAAAACAGGTTATAGCCAAAGGGCGGCGTCATATAGGCAATTTGTGTGGTGATCGTGTAGAGCACGCCGTACCAGATCAGATCAAAGCCAAGCGCCTTGACCAGTGGCACATAAAGCGGCGCAACGATGACCAGCATGGCGGTGTCGTCCAGAAACGTACCCATGATGATGAAGCTGAGTTGCATCAGGATCAGCACCACCCATGGATCAAGATCGAGCTGATCGGTGAAGAGATCCTTGATCGCATTGACCGCACCAAGCCCGTCAAACACCGCCCCAAAGGCCAGCGCAGCAAGAATGATCCACATGAACATGCAAGAAATGCCGAGGGTCATGCGCACTGAGTTTTCAAAGACTTGGCGGGTCATTCGGCCTTTTAGGACAGCCGCGACAAAGGCGGTGATGGCCCCAATCGCCGAGCTTTCAACAAGGGAGGTCCAGCCGTTCACAAAGGGCACCATCATCGTAGCAAAGATCACGACGGGCAGCAGGCCCGCGCGCAACAGTGCCAGCTTTTCGGCGCGCGGCATGGCCCGTTCTTCTGCGCTCAGCGCCGGGCCAAGCGATGGGTTAAAGTGGCACCGCACCACGATATACAGGATGAACAAGGCCGCCATCATCAGGCCCGGAACAACCCCGGCCAGCCATAGCTGCCCCACCGGTTGGCGCGCAATCATCGCATATAGGACCAAAACGACCGATGGCGGCACAAGGATGCCAAGCGACGATCCGGCCTGGATCACGCCTGTCACCATCTTCTTATCGTAGTTGCGCTTGAGCAATTCCGGCAACGCAATGGTCGCCCCAATTGCCATCCCCGCCACCGACAAGCCGTTCATCGCCGAAATCAACACCATCAGGCCAATCGTGCCAATGGCAAGGCCGCCGCGCAGCCCCCCCATCCAGACGTGAAACATCTTGTACAAGTCGTCGGCAATCTTGGATTCCGACAGGACGTAGCCCATAAAAATGAACATCGGCAGCGTCAAAAGCGGATACCATTTCATCAGCTTCATCGCGCTGGAAAAGGCGATGTCATAGCCGCCCCGATCGCCCCAAAGCACAAGGGCCGCGATCACGGCAACAAAGCCAATCGCACCAAAAACACGCTGCCCGGTCAGCAGCATCGCCATCATCGTGGCGAACATAAAGATGGCGATCATCTCATATGACATGCGGAATTTCCTCTCCGCGCAGACGCAGAATATCTTTGGCAAGTTCGGACAGGGCCTGCAAAAGCATCAGAGTAATGCCGGTGCACATGATCACTTTGATCGGCCATAAATAGGGGCGCCACGCGGTTGGGCTCCGCTCGCCTCCGTATTGGAATGCGTACATGGTACTGTCGATGCCGCCCCAGAGCAGAACGACCAGATAGAAGATCAGGAACATCACTGTAACGATATCTACAGCGGCCTTGCGGCGGGGTGACCACGCGCCATACAGAAGGTCCATTCGGACGTTTGAGCCCATCTGGATCGAATAGGGCCCGCCCAGAATATAGTACGCGACCATGGCAAATTGCGCCATTTCCAGCGTCCAGAGCGAAGGATTAAAGAAAGTTTTTGAGATCGAGGACCACAGCAAAATCGCCATCATCACGAAGATCCCATACATCGTGACCCGCCCGATGCGGTAATTGATGGCGTCGACGACGCGGATAAACTTGTGCAGCACGCTCACTCCAGCACCTCTTTTTTGGCCGCAATCAGCGTGGCGGCAAGGTGATCGCCAACAGCCTGAGCCTTGTGGGCGGTGTTGATCAAATCATTGCGCACTTCGATCATCACATTCAAAAGGCCGTGCGCCTCGCCGTGTTTTTGCAAACTATAGGTCACACCATCTGTCGCAGAATAGGGTTCATCCAAAGCCGCTTTCATACGGCCGCGCTTGTGTTCCTGTGACAAGCAGGCCTTGGCCATGCGGTCATCCGAATGGCTTAGATACCCGATCTCTGTCACCCGCGGAAACCCGTTGTAAACCGGCGTAAAGCTATGAATTGTCGCCAAAATCACATTCGGACGCGCCGCTTTTATCACCTGAGAAACGGTCTCGTGAAACGGATTGTGGATTTGCTCAAACCGGTCGCGCCGGCAATCGTCGCTTATCTCGGCATTGCCGGGCACGTTATAGATTTCGCTGCGGGTCGGAATACAATCATGGGCCTCAAGCGGGCGATTGCAGTCGTAGACAAGGCGCGAAATCTGTCCGGCAATCAAAGGCGAATTGAGCCGTGCGCTCAGACGTTTGGCCAAATCAAGCGCGCCGATATCCCAAGCCGCATGCGAACGCTTGGCCTCGGGTGACAGGCCAAGCCCATCCGCATAGGGCGGAATAAAATCAGAGGCATGTTCGCAAACCAACACGAAATCACCCTGCCCCGGCGTGCCAAACACGGCAGCAGCGGGCCAACCCCAAGTATCTATATGTTGTTCAGCGAGCGTCATCGTGTAATGATCACTACAGCACCCCCCTCTGTGTCAAGGGCATTTCTGTAACATTCTCTACAAACAGAGAGACAATGAATAAGAAACCATCAAATCCAGCGCCGCAACGCCTCGTGCTTGACCGAATTCGCGACAAACAATCGGAGCTGACCGCCGCCGAACGCCGGCTGACCGCTGTGCTGATGGACGATTCTTTGGTCGCCGGATTGCAATCCATCACCAAACTGGCCGAAAGCGCCGATGTATCGACGCCGACCGTGATCCGATTGGCGCGCAAACTGGGCTATGACGGGTTTCCGGTGTTTCAAGCCGCGATCCGCGAAGAAATCGCCGCCCGGATGAAAGAGCCATTGGCCAAGCTTGATGAACCTTCGACCACCGACAACAAGGATCACATCGTCAGCCGGTTTGCCATGGCGGTGTCGCAAAATATCAATGCCACGATTGACCGGCTGGATCCGGCCGAGTTTGACACAGTGGCCCGGCTAATGGCCGATCCGGCCCGTGCGCTTTATGTGTTGGGCGGGCGGATCACCCGATCAAATGCGCACTATTTTTTCAACCATCTGCAAATTATTCGACCGGCTGTGCAATTGCTCGACAGCTCTCCCTCGGTCTGGCCGCAATCGCTTTTGGATATGAATGAAAACGCGACGCTGATCGTGTTCGACATCCGGCGCTATGAAAAAGAGCTGCTGAGATTGGCGAGTTTAGTGGTGGGGCAAGGCGCGAATATTGTGCTGTTCACCGATCAATGGGGATCGCCGATTGAGAAATACGCGGCCCACACATTCCGCACGTTGGTTGAAGTGCCCTCAAGCTGGGACAGCACGCTGGCGATCAACTTTTTGATCGAAGCGCTGGTGGCGGAAATCCAATCACTACATTCGAGTTCTGATCGGATTGCAGCGCTGGAAGAGATGATCGGCGAGAGCCGGATTTTCCGCAGCAATTGACGCCGATTTAGGCGAGATGGTGGCCGGGTGCCCCCCCGCCCGCTCGGATCGAGAGGTTAAGGGGGGCGACCAATGGTTTAGGCCGGGGTTTGGGCCGGATTAAAAGGCCTTGAAGGTCAGCGTGGTGAAGGTGCGCTCAATGCCGTCAATATCCATCAATTTGGCGTTGATGTATTTGCCAACATCCTCATCTTCGGGAACATAAAGCTTCATCAAAAGCTCATATTGGCCGCTGGTGGAATAGAGTTCGGAGTGAAATTCACGCAGGGCGATTTCATCGGCGACCTTGTAAGTGGTGCCCGGGCGGCATTGGATTTGAACAAAGAGGCAGGTCATCGGCTGTCCTTAGGTTACGCGCGAAACGGTCTGATATTTGGCGTCGCGCCAGAGTTCGTTGTTGATCACATCTTCGATGATTTCGGCGGCGGCGACCACGTCTTTTTCATCCAAGTAAAGCGGGGTAAAGCCAAAACGCATGATATTTGGCGCGCGAAAATCGCCGATGACACCGCGATCGATCAAGGCTTGCATGGCCGCGTAGCCGTGCTCAAAGCCGAACGACACCTGAGAGCCACGGCTTTGCGGATCCCGTGGGCTGGCAAGGGAAAGCTGCGGACAGCGTCTCTCGACCTCGGCGATGAAGGTTTCAGAGAGGGTGATAGAGGCGGCGCGCAGATCGGCCATCTGGACACCGTCCCAAGCCTTAAGCGCTTGTTCTAAAACAGCCAATTGCAAGATTGGCGGGGTGCCAACACGCATGCGTTCGGTGGACATGGCCGGGCGATAGGCGAGTTCCATGGCGAATGGTGCGTCATGTCCGAGCCAACCAGAGAGCGCCGGTTTGATGGAGTCAACGATGTCGGGCCGCACATAGATAAAGGCCGGGGCACCGGGGCCTCCATTGAGGTATTTGTAGCTGCAACCGACGGCAAACTCGGCGTTGGACGCGGTGAGATCAACCGGAACCGCCCCTGCAGAATGGGCCAAATCCCAGATCATCACAGCGCCCATCGCGTGGGCCTTTTCGGTGATGGCTTTTATGTCATGCATGCGGCCAGAGCGATAATCGACCTGGGTGATCATCACCACTGCGACCTCTTCGGTGATGGCACCGGCGACGTCTTCGGGGGCCGGGGTGCGCAGCTCGTACCCTTTGTCGATGGTATCAATCAGCCCCTGCGCCATATACAGATCGCTGGGAAAGTTGCCGTTGTCCGACAGGATAACCCGGCGATCAGGACGCATTTTCAACGCCGCCGCAAGGGCTTGGTAGACTTTGATCGACAAGGTGTCGCCGGTCGCAACGGAACCGGCGGGCGCGCCAAGCAAGCCCGCAATCGTATCACCAACCACCTGCGGCAGCGCCATCCAACCGGCGGTGTTCCACGCCTTGATCAACTGGCCGCCCCATTCGTTTTCGATCACCTGCGTGGCACGGGCGGCGGCCCCTTTGGGCAAAACTCCGAGCGAATTCCCATCAAGGTAAATCACCCCCTCGGGGATATCGAAAAGCTCTTTGCGGGGCAGTGTCACACCGGTCATTGTTGCGCTCCAGTTGTGGTCGGGGGCGTGATATGGGCTGTGGCTTCGATCTCAAGCAGGGCCTCGTCTTCGATGAGATCCGCGACCACCAACATCGACATGGCCGGAAAATTGCGGCCCAGAACTTTGCGGTAGGTCTGACCGACTTCGGCCTGATGGGCGAGATAGGTTTTCTTGGATTTGACGAACCACGTCAGGCGGGTGATGTCGGCTGCGGTGCCGCCTGCGGTCTCAACCACCGCCAGAATATTACGAAGGGTTTGTTCCATTTGCCCAATGAAATCATGTGCTTCGAACTTTTGCTCTGCGGTCCAACCGATCTGGCCGCCGACATATAAGACCCCATCAGATGAGAGCACGCCATTGGCATACCCCTTGGCCGGGGCCCATCCTGCAGGGTGAATGATCTGATTGCTCATGTGCTCTCTCCGGTGAAGGCGTCGAGTTTGGATTTCAGCGCTGCGGTCCATGGCTGTGACCGGCCCTGCGCATCGGTGTAAACAAGGGTCGATTGTGCGGTGAAGCGCGGTGAGCCCGCGCAAGTTGCTTCGATCGACAAGGTGAAACTTTTGGTGCCAGAGCGCTGCCCCTTTAGGGTCAAGACAAGAGCGTCGCCGTGGCGGCTTGGGGCGTGAAACCGGGTCTGGATTTCCGCGGTCGGAACGCCTGCTGTCTGCAAAAGCACTTCAAACGGGCAGTCCAGAACTTGGTCGAAAAACGCCTCAACACAATCGTTGATCATCTCAAAATAACGCGGGTAAAAAACGATCCCGGCCGGGTCGCAATGTTTGAACAGCACTTTTTGAGGATAGTTGAACGCCATAACCTAAACCCCCAAAAACCGGTTGGTAACATCGTCATTGAGATCGGTCATAGCACCGGTCCAGACATCTTCTCCGCGTTGCAAAATCGTAGCGCGATCAGCAACTTGACCGAGTTCGCGCAGGGATTTATCGACCACCAGAATTGACATACCCGTGTCGCGTTTCAACTTGGCAATGGCCGTCCAGATTTCCTGTCTGACAAGCGGGGCGAGGCCTTCGGTGGCTTCATCCAATATCAGCAGGCGCGGGTTTGTCATCAGCGCGCGGCCAATCGCCAGCATTTGTTGTTCCCCCCCGGACAGCGACACGGCTGCCTGATCCCGGCGCTCGCGCAGTCGTGGAAAGAGTTCGGCCACGCGGGCTTCATCCCAATGGCCTGCACGCGCGGCGGCCAAGAGGTTTTCGGCCACGGTTAAGCTGGCAAAACAACGCCGCCCTTCTGGCACCAGACCAACCCCCAGCCGCGCCACTTTGTGGGCGGCAAGCCCCGCCAGGTTTTGCCCCGACAACGTGACCTTGCCAGACGACACCGGAAGCAGTTTGCAGATCGTTTTGACGGTGGTGGATTTGCCCATGCCATTGCGGCCCATCAGGGCCAGGACTTCGCCCTCTTGCAAGGTGAGCGAGACACCAAAAAGGGCCTGCGTTGCGCCATAGGACGCGGTGATATTATCGACCGTGAGAAGGCTCATTCTTCGTCCCCCAAATAGGCGGCGCGGACATCGCTGTTGCGGCGAATTTCCTCGACTGTGCCAGTGGCGATCACCGCGCCATAGACCAAAACCGAAATACGATCGGCCAAGGCAAAAACCGCGTCCATGTCATGTTCCACAAGCAAAATCGGGGCTTGGGCCCGCAAACCATCAAGGAAACCGGTTAGGCGTTTTGAGCCTTCCGTCCCGAGGCCAGCCATTGGCTCATCCATGACAAAAGCCTTTGGTTTCAGTGTCAAAGCAACGGCGACTTCGAGTTGTCGGCGTTGACCATGCGACAGTTCTGCGGTGCGTTTGTTGGCATAATCTTGCAGCCCAACTCGGGCAATTGCCTCTTGTGCTGTGGCGCGCAACCCTGCGTCTTTTAACGCGGATCGCCAAAACCGGAACGGCGAGCCCCCTGCCCCAAGCGCCCCCAACACGGCGTTTTGCAGGACGGTGTCTTCCATCGCCAAAGCAGAAATCTGGAAGGTTCGGCCAAGGCCGAGACGCGCCCGCGCGGCGGTGTTGAGATCAGTGACATTTTTCCCTTCAAGCAAGACCTGCCCTGCATCGGGGCGTAGCCCGCCGGCGATCTGTTTGATCAGGGTCGATTTTCCGGCTCCATTGGGGCCAATCAACGCGTGGATTTCACCGGGGCGGAGGTCAAGCGAGACATCCTTGCTGGCCTGCAACGCACCAAAGGATTTGGAGATATTGCGGACCTCAAGAACGGGGGTGGGTGTGGCATTAGTCATGGCCTGCCTCCTTGCCGACCAACGTGCCGATGACACCACCGCGCGCGAACAGCACAATCAGAAGCAGTAACACGCCGAGATAGATGTGCCAGTACTCCGACAGCCCGCCAAGAACATGTTCGAGCACGATAAAAAGCACCGCGCCAACGACCGGCCCAAAGAGCCGCGCCACACCGCCCAGAATGATAAACACCATGATCTCTCCGCTGGTTTGCCAGCTGAACATGGTCGGGCTGACAAATCGGTTGAGATCAGCAAAAAGCGCCCCGGCCAACCCAGTGATCATGCCGGAAATGGTGAAGGCAACGAGGCGGAGTTTGTAGGGCGAAATACCAACGGTTTCAACGCGCTCAGCGGTTTGGCGTGCCGCATTGAGCGCAAGCCCAAAGGGAGATTTGGCAAGGCGAGCGCTAAAGATCAAAACCAGCGTCAGGATTGCGAAACACAGTCCGTAGAACTGGATCGGATCTAGTGTGTTGAGGCCCGGAAAACTGTTGCGCACATAGATCGACAGCCCGTCTTCGCCGCCATAGGCAGGCCAGCTTATCGAGAAAAAGAACAGCATTTGCCCAAAGGCCAGCGTGATCATGATGAAATACACCCCGGTTGTGCGCAGGCTCAGCGCGCCGATGGCCAGCGCCGCGAGGCCCGAGCTGAGGATCGACAGCAGCCAGATAACCGGCATGGATTTGGTGCCTTCGATCAGAAACGGGGCTTCGAAGATCGGGCTATAACTTTGGGCGTGGCTGGCGAGAATGCCCATGGCATAGCCGCCGATGCCAAAAAACGCGGCATGTCCAAGGCTCACCAAGCCGCCGAGACCCAGCGCAATGTTCAGACCGACACCGGCCAATGCCAGGATAACCGCTTTGGTTGCAAGGGTGATCATAAACGGCTCATCCGAGAGCCAAGCCCAAAGGGGAAAGAGAAGAAGCGCCGCCATCATGGCAAAGTTGAACAACGTTTCACGAGACATGTGGCGGGTCATGAGCGTGCTCCGAACAGGCCGGTCGGGCGCACGATCAAAACGCAGGCCATCAGGATGTAGATCAGCATGGACGAGAGGGAGGAGCCGACGGATGTCGCGGCTGACGCCTCCATGATGTGTTTGAACAATGCAGGCAGCAAAACGCCCCCCAGCGTGTCGGTCAGCCCTACCAGAATGGCCGCGACCAGCGCACCCTTGATTGAGCCGATACCCCCGATCACGATCACCACAAAGGCAAGGATCAAGACGGGTTCGCCCATGCCAACCTGAACAGATTGGATCGCCCCAACAAGCGCGCCTGCAAGGCCGGCCAGACCTGCGCCAATGGCAAACACAATTGTATAGAGTTTGGAAATATCGACGCCCAGAGCCGCGATCATTTCACGGTCGTTTTCACCGGCGCGGATTTGGATACCAAGGCGGGTTCGGTTGATCAGCACATACAACCCAAGCGCAATGAACAAGCCAACGGCGATTAACATCAGCCGATAGAGCGGATATTCAATGCCGCCTGGCAAAGAAACCGGCCCTGCAAGATAGGGCGGGATGTTGAGAAAGAGAGGGAAGGACCCAAAGAGCCAACGGGTGCCTTCGGAAAAGATCAGGATCAGGGCAAAGGTCGCCAAGACCTGATCCAGGTGGTCGCGGTTATAAAGCCGTCGAATGACGATGACTTCAACCAAGGCCCCCACCGCCGCCGCCGCACTGAGCGCGGCGATCAAGGCAAGCAGGAAAGACCCAGTCGCGCCCGCCACCGCGGCGGCCGCAAACGCCCCGATCATAAACAGCGATCCATGGGCGAGATTGATCAGGCCCATGACGCCGAAAACCAGCGTCAGGCCAGCAGCCATGACAAAAAGCATGACCCCAAGTTGCAGGCCATTCAGGACCTGTTCCGCAAGTAAGATCAAAGACATGAGGGGATTTTCCGTGAATGGTGATCCGGGCACCCATGCGCCCGGATCAATGTCAGTTCAGAGTTTGCATTCAGCGGCATAAACGTCGCTGTGTTCGGTCAGGGCGGTGCCGATGATCTTGTTGGTGTAAACGTCACCTTCCTTGATCACTTCCCGCACATAGATGTCTTGGACCGGGTGGTTGTTTGAGCCGAATTTGAACGCTCCACGGGTGCTGTCAAAATCCGCAGCTTGCAGCGCTGTACGGAAGGCATCGGCGTCGTTGACATCCGCCACATCCATCGCGCTCATCAACAGGTTGGCCGTGTCAAATCCTTGCGACGCATAGAGCGATGGCAGGCGGCCATATTCGGCCTGAAAGGTTTCGACAAACATCGCATTGGTGTCGTTTTCGATGTCTTTGTTCCACTGCGACGTGTTCACAACACCGACCGCCGCGTCACCGACCGCTTGCAAAATGCCCTGGTCAAAGCTGAAGGCGGGGCCAACGACGGGAATGTCGAGACCGCTATCGGCATATTGCTTGAGGAAGGAAATCCCCATGCCGCCGGGCAGGAAGAAGTAAACGCTATCGGCACCCGAGGCCCGGATTTGGGCAATCTCAGACGCGTAATCGGTCTGGCCGAGTTTGGTGAACAATTCGCCCGCCAATTCGCCGTCATACATGCGTTTGTAGCCCGTCAACGCATCCTGACCCGCCGGGTAATTCGGCGCGAGGATGAAGGAGTTTTTGTAGCCTGCGGTGTTGGCATAGGCCCCACCCGCTTCGTGCAAATTATCGTTCTGCCATGCGACGTTAAAGTAGTTCTGATTACAGCCCTTACCGGCCAAAACCGAGGGGCCAGCGTTGGGCGACAGATAGAATTTCCCCTGCGCCACAGCGCCTGGCACCACGGCCATGGCAAGGTTGGACCAGATGATGCCGGTCAAGACGTCGACCTTTTCAGATTGGATCATCTTGTCGGCCAGCTGCACGGCGATGTCGGGCTTGCGCTGATCGTCTTCGATGACAACTTCGATGTCCTTGCGATCCGCTTGGGACACGGCCAGCATAAAGCCGTCGCGCACGTCGATGCCAAGGCCAGCGCCGCCGCCAGACAGGGTGGTGATCATGCCAACCTTGAGGCTGTGTCCATCGGCCAAAGCGGCCATGGGCACCGCCGCCATACAGGACGCGAGTGCGAGTGATTTCAATTTCATGTGTCTTCCTCCGTGTTGATCCACGTCTGCCCTCTTGGTGGGGTGTGTTGTGGTTTTCGTCAGGTTCGGTTCAAATCTTACGATGATTGCCAAGTGCGCATTCATCTATGCGCAGGCGTGAGCGTCAACATAAAAATCGTTTTTCGTCTTGGGCTTCTGGGGCATTTGCGCCTCATGCGGCACCTCCTGGCTTCAATTGAAACCGTTGGATTTTGCCGGTTTGGGTTTTGGGAAGCGCATCGCAATACACAATAGAGCGCGGGTATTTAAACGGTGCGATCGTGGCTTTGACATGGGTTTGCAGATCTTTGGTCAGCGTGTCGCTTGGATGCCCAGCCTCCAACACAACATGCGCTTCTACGATCATGCCCCGCGCCACATCCGGGGCACCAATGACGGCGCATTCTTTGATTGACGGATGTGACAGCAGGGCCGCTTCGACCTCAGGACCGGCAATATTATAGCCCGAGGAAACGATCATATCATCATTGCGGGCGGCAAAATGCAGATAGCCATCGGCGTCCATTGAAAACGCATCACCAGTGATGTTCCAGCCGTCTTGCACATAGGCCTGTTGGCGGTCGTCATCCAGGTATCGACAGCCCGTTGGCCCGCGCACGGCCAATCGACCGACCTCTCCGGCAGGCAGGGTGCCCCCATCTGGGCCGATTATTTTGACCTCATATCCGGTGACAGGTTTGCCGGTACAGGCCGGGCGATGATCGTCAAATCGGTTCGAAATGAAGATATGCAACATCTCGGTCGCGCCGATCCCGTCCAGCATCGGTTTGCCGGTTTTGGCCTTCCACTCATCATAGACGGGAGCCGGGAGCGTTTCGCCCGCAGACACCGCTGCGCGCAGGGAGGAGAGATCGGCCCCTTGCTCCATCGCCGAGAGCATGGCGCGATAGGCCGTCGGGGCGGTAAAGCACACCGTGGCTTTGTATTTTTGAATGATTTCAATCATCTGGGGCGGGGATGCATTTTCCAAAAGCGTCGCCGCAGCACCAAAGCGCAACGGGAAAATCGCCAAACCGCCAAGCCCAAAGGTAAAGGCCAGCGGGGGCGATCCGACAAACACATCGTCGGGCGTGACACCCAAAACCTCGCGCGCATATCCGTCGGCTATGATCAACAGATCGCGGTGGAAATGCATCGTGGCCTTGGGCGAACCCGTGGTGCCAGACGTGAAGCCGAGCAGAGCAACATCATCGCGCCCGGTCGGCACAGCGTCAAACTGCACCGGTTTTTCCAAGGCCAAACGATCAAGATCGGCATCATGGTTGGAGGTGCCGTCAAACCCGGTGAGCGAGGTCAGGAAATCAGAGGTCTTGGCGCAGGTTTCCAGCTCGTCCAGCAGGCGGGTGTCACACAAAGCGTGGCTGATTTTGGCCTTGTCGACAATGGCCGTCAGCTCCCCTGCGCGCAGCATCGGCATGGAGTTAACGACAACCGCCCCGGCCTTTGTTGCCGCCAGCCAACAGGCCACCATCGCCGGGTTGTTCGCAGATCGGATCAGCACCCGATTGCCCGGTTTGATGCCCAGATCGTCAACCATCACATGGGCCAAACGATTGGTCCAATCGCTGAGCTCTTTGTAGGTGCGCCGGCGCCCGTTGCCGATCAGCGCCGTATGGTCACCAAATCCACGCTGGACCATTTTGTCGGTCAGTTCTTGGGCGACATTGATCTGGTCGGGATAGTCAAACCCGCCCAAAAGAAAATCTGGCTGATGCTCGGGCGACGGCAAGTTATCCCGGCAAAACGTATCGATATGCGCGCTATGTCCTAACATGAGATCCCCCTACAGCTCGGTCCGAACGTGCCACAGCTCAGGGAAGAGCTCGACCGATAGCATCTTCTTGAGATAATCGACCCCGCCTGTGCCGCCGGTGCCGCGTTTGAAACCGATCACCCGCTCGACCGTGGTCACATGGTTGAATCGCCAGCGACGGAAATAGTCTTCAAGATCAACGAGCTTTTCGCCCATTTCATAGAGAGTCCAGTGGGTTGCCGGGTCGTTGTAAACCGTCGCCCACATCGCCCGCACCGCATCATTGGCTTGGTGGGGGGCATTGGCCGGGGCGGCGATCAAATCACCGGGCACGTCATGCCCTTGGCCCGCCGCAAGCGTCAGAACCGTTTGGTACAGTGACATTTCCGAGAGCTCAGCCTGCAATCGCGCGCTGGCTGTAACGTCATGCGCATGCGGCTTGAGCATCGCCAGATTACGGTTGCCAAGCGCGTATTCGATCAACCGATATTGCAGGGATTGAAAGCCCGAGCTCATCCCCAATTGGTCGCGAAAGGTGGTGTAATCGCTGGGTGTCATGGTGCGCAAAACGTCCCACGCATTGTTGAGCTGCTCCATAATCCGCGACACGCGGGCCAGTTTCTTGAACGCCTCAGGCAGGTGGTTGGCCGCAATATTGGCACGGGCCGCGGCCAATTCATGCAGCATCAGATGCATCCACAGCTCAGACGTTTGATGCTGGATGATGAACAGCATTTCATCATGGGCATCCGACAGCGGATGCTGGGCCGACAGGATCGTGTCGATGTCCAGATAATCACCATAGGACATCTTCTTGGCGAAATCGGTCTGCGCGCCATGTTTTTCCGGATCGGTTGTCATAGATTGGACTCCAATTGCGCCAAAGTCTGGCGTGCGATGATGACGCGTTGGACGTCAGATGCGCCTTCATAGATACGCAACGCTCTGATTTCTCGGTATAAACGTTCAACAGTTTCGCCCGAGCGCACCCCATCGCCGCCATGCAATTGCACGGCTTTGTCGATGATGTTTTGGGCGTGATCCGTGGCGAAAAGTTTGGCCATAGCCGCTTCTCGGGTGATGCGCGGCGCACCGCTGTCCTTGGTCCAGGCCGCACGGTAAATCAGCAGGGCGGCGGCGTCGATATCAAGTGCCATATCGGCGATATGGCCCTGCACCATCTGCAAATCCGCCAGGGGCGCGCCTTGGACATGACGGGTGGTAACGCGGGCGACGGCCTCATCCAGCGCCCGACGGGCAAAGCCCAATGCGGCCGCGCCGACGGTGGCGCGAAATACATCCAGGACCGACATGGCGATTTTGAAGCCCTCCCCCGAGGCACCGATCAAGGCGCTGGCCGGAATGCGGCAGTTTTGGAAGGAGAGTGTCGCCAAAGGATGCGGCGCGATGGTGTCGAGCCGCTCTGCTACGGTCAAACCCGCAGTATCGGCCGGGACGACAAAGGCGGACAGGCCCTTGGCCCCAGCGGCGTCTCCGGTTCTGGCGAAAACGGTGTATACATCAGCGATGCCACCGTTGGAAATCCACGTTTTTTCACCGTCCAACACATAGTCATCGCCGTCCCACGTTGCGGTCATCGTGGAATTGGCGACATCCGATCCCGATTGCGGCTCGGTCAAAGCAAAGCCGGAAATGGCCGATCCATTGCGGGTCTTTGTCAACCAGTAGGACTTTTGCTCATCCGTTCCAAAAAGTGAGATCGCGCCAGTTCCAAGCCCCTGCATAGCAAAGGAAAAATCTGCAAGCCCATCATGGCGCGCCAGTGTTTCGCGGATCAAACACAGGGTTCGGACATCCAGGCGCCCGTCGAAAGCACCGCTATGGGCCAGCCAGCCGCCCTTGCCCAAGGACGCGACCAAATCACGGCAGGTTTGATCGGTGTCGTCGTGATTAAGCTGCGCGAGCTGCGCCTTGGCCCAAACCTCCAAGTCCTGCGCCAAGACGCGATGGTGGTCTTCAAAAAACGGCCAAGATAGAAAGCTGCGATCCGCCATCAGTTGCCCTCAAACTCTGGTTTTGACTTGGCAACAAAGGCGCGGTATGCCCGTTCAAAATCAGCGGTTTGCATACAAATCGCCTGGGCTTGGGCTTCGGCTTCAATCGCTTGTTCAATCGACATTGACCATTCTTGAGCCAGCATGGTTTTGGTCATCATGTGACCGAAATTCGGGCCTGAAGCGATGCGACTGGCCAAATTTTCGGCCGCTTGATCCAGCTCTTCCGCAGGAACGACCGAATTGTAAAACCCCCATGCGGAGCCTTCGTCTGCTGACATGGATCGGCCGGTGTAAAGCAACTCAGCCGCGCGTCCCTGCCCGATGATGCGGGGCAATATCGCGCAGGCCCCCATATCGCATCCCGCCAGACCAACGCGGGTAAACAAGAACGCGCATTTGGCTTGGGGCGTGGCGATGCGCAGGTCAGAGGCCATGGCGATGATCGCGCCAGCCCCAACACAGACCCCGTCAATCGCCGCAATCACCGGCTTGCCGCAATTGACGATGGCCTTGACCAAATCGCCCGTCATGCGGGTAAAGGCCAACAATTCCTTCATCGACATCTTGGTCAGCGGGCCGATAATGTCATGCACATCGCCCCCCGAACTAAAGTTCCCACCGTTTGAGCCAAACACAACCGCATGCACGTCATCGGCATAGGCCAAGTCGCGAAACCAGTCGCGCAATTCTGCGTAACTGTCGAAAGTCAGAGGGTTTTTACGGTCGGGCCGATCAAGCGACACAAAGGCAATGCCGTCCCGAATGTCGCATCGAAAATGGGTTACATCCGTTCGCATCATGGTGCGTCCCCTTCTGTGAGTGAGCCGACCAATTCATCCAATCGACCGGCCAGTTGAACCGCTTCGTCCTGCTCAAAACTGGCAAGCATGTGATCGACCCAAGTTTCATGCGCCGCGGCCTGGCGGGCAAATTCGGCGCGCCCTGTCTCGGTCAAGCGCACAAGCGAGGCACGTCGATCACCGGGCACGGGCACCCGCACCACATGGCCTTCGTCAGTCAACCGGTCGATAATGCCGGTGACATTGCCGTTTGAAACCCGCAGAACGCCGGACAAGGCGCTCATTTTCAGGCCCTCATCATAGCGTGACAGCGCCGCCATCACATCAAAGCGCGGCAGGGTCGCGCCAAATTCGCGACGTAGATTTTCGCGCAATTCAGCCTCAACCAAACGGCTGGTTTTCAACAATCGCAGCCACAATCGCAGCCGATCCTTGGAAGCAGGTTCGCGAGTCATATCTCGCCCCCGGTGAGGCTTAGCGTGTGGCCGTTGACCGAGCGCGCCGCATCAGAGCATAGCCACAGAACCGCGCCGGCGACCTCATCCGTTTCGATGAAACGCTTTTGTGGATTGCCGCGTTTCAAGGATTTGGCCGCGTCCTGTGCGCTCATCCCGGTCTTGTCGCTGATCGTCGCGATGGAGCGTTCCAGCATCGGTGTATCGACAAAACCGGGGCAAATGGCGTTGACGGTAATACCGGTGCTGGCCAACTCCTGGGCCAAGGACCGTGTCAGGCCAACGACGCCATGTTTTGCTGCGCAATAGCCTGCCACATAGGGGTATCCTTTGAGGCCTGCTGAGGAAGCGATCGAGATGAAATGCCCCGTTCCGGCGCGTTCCAGATCGTCCAGCGCTGCCTGAAAGCTGTTGAAAACGCCGTTCAAATTGACGTCGAGCATGGCTTGGAAAGCCTCAGGCGTGGTTTTTGAAAACGGCATGCTTTGCGCGGACCCGGCATTGGCGATCACGCCGGAAATCGGGCCGTTCAATGCGCGCGCTTGGGCATAGGCCGCCTTTACGCTGGCGGCGTCGGTGACATCACAAATAACCCAACCAATGAACTTATGCTGTTTGGCAACCTCGCGGAGGGGCGCTTCTTGTCGGCCCAAAATCGTCACTTTGGCCCCAGCATGCGCCAATGCCTGAGCCACCGCAGCCCCGACCCCAGAGCCGCCGCCCGTGACAATAAAGTGGCGATCTAAAACGCTCATACGCGGCCCGCCGTTTCCGTTTCTTTGTCCGCCAATCGCCACGCCTGATCCCGTCCGGCCTCATAGGGTTGGGGCCAGATTTCGCGCCGGTCGCCCAAATCGGTTGCCGCATGCAGCGTCCAATAGGGATCCGCCAAATGCGGGCGACCAAGGCAGACCAAATCGGCCCGGCCTGCCATCAGGATCGAGTTGACATGATCGGCTTCATAGATGTTGCCGACCGCCATGGTTTTGATCCCAGCCTCGTTGCGAATCCGATCTGAAAACGGCGTTTGGAACATGCGCCCATAAACGGGCTGTGCCTCGGTTGAGGTTTGTCCGGCGGACACATCAATAATATCTGCGCCTGCAGTTTGGAAGGCCTGCGCAATCCGCACCGCCTCTTGAGGGGTGACACCCCCATCGCCAAGCCAATCATTGGCCGAAATGCGCACGGACATCGGTTTCTCAACCGGCCAAACCGCCCGCATGGCCTCAAAAACCTCCAATGGGAACCGCAGACGGTTGTCGAGGCTGCCGCCATAATCGTCGGTACGTGTGTTGGACACCGGCGTGATAAAGGAGGAGATCAGATAGCCATGGGCCGCATGAAGTTCGATCATGTCAAACCCGGCTCGATCCGCCATTTGTGCGGCCGCTACAAATTGATCCCGCACCAGATCCATATCGGCCCGCGTCATCGCCTTGGGCATCGCATTCCCGTCGGACCAAGGGATCGCCGACGCGTTAAGCAAGGGCCAGTTCCCAGTTTCCAGCGGGACATCCATCCCCTCCCAGCCCAGACGGGTCGAACCTTTGCGCCCCGCATGACCAAGTTGGCAACAGGTTTTGGCACCGGTTTCGCGATGCACAAATTCATTCAACCGCGCCCATGCAGTTTGGTGTTCGGGCGCATAAAGTCCCGGACAACCCGGCGTAATTCGCCCATCTGCGGATACACAGGTCATTTCGGTATAGATAAGCCCAGCCCCGCCCTTGGCGCGTTCGCCGTAGTGGATCAAATGCCAATCAGTGGGGCAGCCATCCTCGGCTTTGTATTGCGCCATGGGTGACAAAACGATCCTATTTTTCAAGGACATATCGCGCAGTTTGAACGGCGCAAACATCGGCGCGCGGGGGGCTGTGCTGCTTGGGGCACCTGCCTGAACCTGAAACCAATCTTCGGCCTGAGCCAACCAGTTTGGGTCACGTTCCCGCAGGTTTTCATGGCTGATACGCTGGCTTCGGGTGAGCAGGGAGTAATTGAGTTGTACCGGATCGAGATCCAAATACCGTTCGACATCTTCGAACCATTCCACCGAATTGCGCGCCGCCGATTGCAGACGCAACACTTCGAGCCGCCGTTGGGTTTGGTACTTTTCAAACGCATCGGCAAGCGTTGGCTCTTTGTCGATGTATTCGGCCAAGGCCATAGCGCTTTCGAGGGCCAGTTTGGTTCCCGAACCGATAGAGAAATGGGCCGTAGCCGACGCATCTCCGAGCAAGACAATATTGTCAGCGCTCCAGTTTTGGCAAAGCACCCGAGGGAACTGTAACCACGCCGATCCGCGAATATGATTGGCGTTGGTCATCAGACTATGACCCCCCAAATGATCCCGGAAAATATCCTCGCAAACGGCGATGCACTCTTGTTGGCTCATGTCTCCAAAGCCATAGGCATCAAAGGTTTCTTGCGTGCATTCAACGATAAAGGTCGCTGTGTTATCGTCGAATTGATAGGCATGCGCCCAGAGCCAGCCCTTGTCCGTTTCTTCGAAGATAAAGGTGAAGGCATTGTCGAATTTCTGCCGCGTTCCAAGCCAGACAAATTGACATTTCCGCGTATCAATCTCGGGCTTGAAGACATCCGCCAGCTCACTGCGTGTTCGGGAATTCAAACCATCGCTGGCGATCACAACATCATAGTCTTTCGCATATTCAGACGCGGGCCGAGCCTCCTGTTCGAACTTTAGTTCGACACCCAGGGTCCGGGCTCTTTCTTGCAGGATCAAGAGGAGCTGCTTGCGGCCAATTCCGCAAAACCCATGCCCCGTCGAAAGCATCTTTTGGCCTTGGTGATGCACGGCGATATCATCCCAATAGGCGAAATTCTGACGGATATCAGCAGCGCTGTGTTGGTCGTTTTCAGCCAGATTATCCAATGTCTCATCAGATAAAACGACACCCCATCCAAAGGTGTCATCCGCCTTGTTGCGTTCAATCACAACCACTTCAGAGCTTGGCTGACGCAACTTTATTGAGATCGCAAAATAGAGACCAGCCGGACCGCCACCGAGACAGACATAACGCATTTTCAGCTCCTGAATACTGTCGATAGATGAAAGCCTAGCCATGGTTCAAATCTATTTCAAGTAAAAATATTTTATACCTAAAGTAATTTCTTAGTACTTGTTTTAAAATGAAAAACGGGAGGGCATCCTGTCAAAAGCTGCAAAATCTAACTTTTGAAAGGCTGAACCAGAGAACAGTTTAGCGCGCTCATCCGTGCCAAAATGGCCACGGACAGAACCTGCGCCTTCCATAGGGCGAAGGCATGTAGCGAAGATTCCCCCCAAGGGTGCCTGCGGGTTTGTGCGGTAACGGCCAAAAACCGGGGTGAGCAAGGTCGCGCCAGCTAGGCGTCCGTTTTGGGCCACCTTGGATGCGCATCATCAATGACGAATTTGTGCTGGTGACGGTAGCCGCCGGTATCGCCAAGAATGGCATTGAGACCTGAATGCGCCGCCGACACCTGATGATCGGTGTGACTGTGCTCCAGAATCTCAGGATCGACCCTAGGCCATAGCCGCGCCGCGCAAAGGGTTGCCACCAAAGAGAGGGCCGTCATGGTGGCGAAAGCAATCGCCATGCCGGCCCAACTCCCCACACTTCCTGCCAACGGATAGGCCAGCAACCATGCAGCGTGCGACAAAGCAAATTGGGCTGCAAACACCGCCGGGCGGTCGGCCTCGTGGCAAGATCTTATCAGCAAAAGCCCCGTTGGCGTTTGGATCAGGGACGCCCCTGCGCCGATCACAAACCATAAGGCCAAACCGACGCCGAGATGGAAATCGCCCCCAGTCATGCCATACGCCGCGAGGCCCAAGCCGGTCGTCAAAAGCCCCCCACCCGCAAGCATGACAGAGCGGGGCGACGCTTCTCCCAGCAGTTTGGGCAGCGAGACGGCAACCAACATGGACCCCAGACCGCTGGCGGCAAAAAAGAGTGCCACGACACCATCGCCTTGGCCCATCCCCTCTTTGACAATGACAACCGTGTTGACGATGACCATGCCCGTTGCTGCCGCGACCGCGACATAGAGGCTCAGAACTCCTCGTAATCGTGGTGTTGCGAGATAAATCCAGATGCCCCGCGTGATCCGTTTTGAAAACCGGACTGACGACGATTTAAGCGCGCGCACCGGGAGTGTGACGCTCATCACCAAGAATGCGGATGCCAAGAAGCCAAGCGCCGTCCCTACAAACAGGCTGTTAAAAGAAAACACGGCCAACAAGGCCCCCGCCAGCAGTGGCCCCAACAGCGCCTCGAGATCGTAAGTCAGCCGAGAGAGTGACAGCGCTTGGGCATAGTCCTTTTTCCGCGTCAAAACATCCGGGATAATCGCCTGAAAACTCGGGGTGAACGCAGCCGAAAACGCCTGAAACCCAAAAACCAACACGTAGATGTGCCAAACCTCGGTGACGAAGGGCAACAACAAGACCAACAGGGCCCGCGCCAAATCCAAGCTGATCAGAAACGTTTTGCGTGGAAGTCGTTCCGCCAAGGCAGTCGCAATTGGGGCGATGCTGACATAGGCGACCATTTTGATCGCCAAGGCAAAGCCCAAGACCGCGCCGGCATTGCCGCCTGCCAACTCAAACGCCAATAGACCCAATGCGATAGTTGTGAGCCCCGATCCCAGAACAGACAAAATCTGGGCCAACAACAGGCGGCGATAAACCGCGCTATTTAAGGCAGCTTTCATCCCCCAAGACTACTGTCATGTCCAAGACAATCAACCCGCAAACCAATCGGGCCACCACCCTAATCACGCAACGTGAAAAAGTGGTCGGTCGGCCCAACCCCGCCCCCAACACAGAGGTGACGCCCCCCCGAAATGGCGTGGTTTGTATAAGTCTTGGCCGCCTCAATCGCCTCAGCAAAACTGGCCCCATGCGCCAGATGTGTCGCCAAAGCCGCCGCCAAAGTGCACCCTGTGCCATGGGTTTGGCCCAGATCCAAACGGTCAGCCTCAAACCATGTTTCATCCTGAGCACTGACCAGAAGATCAGGGCATTGCGCGCCTGGCAAATGCCCGCCTTTGATCAGAACCGCCGGGCCCAGCCTGTCTAACGCGCAGGCCTGTTTCAGCATGCCATCGCGTGTTTGCGCCTCTTGTTCCCCAAGCAGTGTCGCGGCTTCGGGCAGGTTTGGGGTTAAAATCGTTGCAAGTGGCAGAATGCAGCGGCGAAAGCTGTCTAACGCATCGGATCCGGTGAGGATACGGCCGCTTGTCGATGACAACACCGGGTCCACAATGATCGGACATTCGCGCTCTTGCAGGGCCGCGGCCACCGCTTCACAAATGGGCCCCGACCCTAGCATTCCGAGTTTTACGGCATCAACGCGGATGTCCGCAAAAATCGCGTCAATCTGATCGCGCACCAGTTGGGGATCAACCCCCGTGACCGATTGAACGCCTTGGGTGTTTTGCACGGTAAGGGCCGTTATCACGGCCATTGCATAGCCGCCATTGGCGCTTATCGCTTTGATATCGGCCTGAATTCCCGCCCCACCCGATGGATCGGACCCGGCTATAGAGAGGATGTTGGGGATCATTGTATCGCCTCATCGAACTGCCCTGATCTGGCCTTACCGAAGGAGCGTAACACTGTCCAGAAATGCCTATCCAGGGTTTGAACCTATTCTTCAGTCAGGCTTAGTGGTGCGCCGTCCTAACCATGACAGGTGTCGTGACTTCGGACAGCAAACCACTGAACTCGTACAGGTCGCTTTGCCCTGTGGGCGGCGTGGAATTATTCGGTTGAGACCCTAGATTGCCCAAGGCTTCGGCACATGTTAGGGTGAACGCAAACAGAGGCAGAGCAGCCCAGATGACAGCACTCAAGCAATTCGACCGGCTCGAAGCGACCGGGCTATGGCGCCCCAATACGGCGGAGCAACGACGAGAAGTTGTTGTATCGTTAGGAGACGCGACGCTAACCATAACCGACATTCCCGGTCGGGTTTTGGCACATTGGTCTTTGGCGGCGGTTGTTCGGTCCAACGGCACCGCCCTGCCCGCAATTTTTCATCCCGATGGCGACCCGGACGAAACGCTGGAACTCGCTGAAGATGAAGCCGAAATGATCAACGGTATTGACCGATTGCTCAAGGCGATCGAACGCCGACGTCCGCATCCCGGAAAACTGCGACTGTTGTTCGGGGTGACTGCCATTGGTGCCACGATAGCAGCCGCAGTCTTTTGGGCCCCCGGCGCGCTTCGCAGCTATACCGTAAAGGTGGTTCCGCCGGTGAAACGCGCGGAAATCGGCGTTGAGCTTCTTAAGCATATGTCCCGCGTCACCGGCCAGCCTTGTATGACGGCTGAGGCGCGCCCTGCCCTGCAAACGCTGGCCAAACGCGTTCTTGGACCCAAGCGTGATGACACTGTCATAGTGGTGCGCGATGGTGTGATCGACAGCACGCATTTGCCAGGGGGGATCGTCGTGCTGAACAAATCCATTCTCGAGGATCACGAAGACCCAGACGTGCCTGCCGGGTATATTCTGGCCGAGGAAACAATAGCCAAATCCCATGACCCGCTCGAACGGGTATTGGACCATGTCGGCATTGTCGCCAACGTGCAATTGGTCACAACCGGGCAGCTTCCTGCAGACGCCCTGTCTGCTTATGCCGAATACCTTTTGACGCAGCCCAAACCGGAGATCGATCCCGATCGTTTGCTTTTGGCCTTTGAAGAAGCCAAATTACACAGCTCGCCTTATGCCTACGCCCGAGACCTCACGGGTGAAAGCACATTGGCCCTGATTGAGGCAGACCCGATGTCAGGCCAACCAAGCCAAGACATTCTGAGCGATGGAAACTGGCTTCGGCTTCAAGGCATTTGCAGCGGCACATAAAAAAGGCCTGTCTGAAAGATCAAACAGGCCTTTTTATGAAATGATGTCTGGTATTTAGCGCGTATAGGCGCGGGTATAGCCAGCGGCTTTTACTGAATTCAGCGCGACGGTCAGCGCCCTTGGTGAGGCATATGGGCCAACCATCACACTGCGCATTTTCTGTCCACCGCGGGTATAGGTACCGTATTTGACCGGCAGACCAGAGCGGCTCAAACGCGCCGCAGCGGCACGCGCTTTGGCTTCGGTCGTGAACACACCGATCTCCACATAGCGCGCGTCGGTTTTGACGCTACGCGGTTGCGAACGTGTCGAAATCACCGGGGCCTTGGCAACTGGGCCATTGCGGGTTGAGACAACGGGACGAGAGCCCTTGGCCGAATAGGCAATAACCGGGGCTTTGATTTTATGCCTTGGGTTCTGAACGGCCAATTCGCGCGGAACCGTGTTCGTCCAAACGCGCTGAGTATCCATATAACCCGCAACGGTCTGATAGGCGCGGCGGGTGTTCAGACGATCATCTTCCCAAGCAGGACGATACCCTTCGGGCACCGCAGCCACAGCCGTATCGCGTTTTTCGTAAACATGGCGTGGAACAATCACAGTATTGCCGCGTAACTCGCTGCCCTGCCAACCGCGATTGTGATACACTTTTTTACCAGGTCCAGGTGCTTCTCCCCGGCGGATCACCGTGACATGCGGTGCTTTTTGCGGGCCACAGCGCAATGCGACAGTCACACCATCCACAACCTTGGTTCTATGACCGTTTGCGCAGGCATCGTAACTTGGAATGACGCGACGCACTGTTGTTGTTGGGGCTTGCGTTCTTGGGGCGGCGCGCGGAACTTGACGCACAACACGTGGTGGCTGAGCGGCCACCGGCTTGGAGGCAGGCGTTCGGACAACTTGTGTTCCTGAACGCTGAGCGGCCCGTGCCTTGGGTTTCGGGGCGGGTGCAACCGCGACTGGAACCGGCTTGCGCTTGGGTTTAGGCGCGGCGGTAACGACCGGTTTTGGCGCGGGTCTTGCGGCGGGTTTGGGCTTTGGTGCAGGCGCAGCAGCCACTGGTTTGGGCGCGGGCTTGGGTGCTGGTTTGGCCGCAGGCGCAGCCACAACCGAGCCGAAAGTCGGCTTCTGACCACAGATTTGCGTGCGTTGCCGCGAGACACGCGGCACCCAGTTTACAGCCCCGTCAAACCCGGCTCGTACAAAGACGCAACCACGGTTGTCAACGAATTGCTTTCCAGAGAACGAAGCCGGTGGAAAGTTGGCCGGAACGTTGTTGATCTTGGATTGAGCCATGGCCGGATCGGATGCAAATCCGAATCCCGCTGCCAAAACCGCAAAAATAGTTAAAGATTTCAATGTCATGTCTGCCCCCACAGATGTGAAGGCCAGAATGCCAAATCAACAACGCTCTGTAAAGCTTTGAAATCGTTTATTTCGTTCCAAACATGCGGTCACCCGCATCTCCTAGCCCCGGAACGATGTAGCCGAGTTCATTGAGTTTTTCGTCAAGAGACGCCGTTACGATCGGAACATCGGGATGCGCCTCTTTCATCCGAGCCACACCTTCGGGGGCCGCGAGCAGGCACAAGAACCGAATATCTTTGGCTCCAGATTGCTTAACCAAGTCAATCGCCGCAGCCGATGAATTGCCGGTCGCAAGCATCGGATCAACCACAATTGCGGTGCGTTCTTCCATGCGTTTGGGCAGTTTGTTGTAATACTGAACCGGTTGCAGGGTTTCTTCGTCCCGATAGAGCCCAACAAAGCCGACCCGCGCCGCCGGGATCAGCTCTAATATGCCGTCCATAAGACCATTCCCGGCCCGCAAGATCGACACCAAAGCCAGTTTCTTGCCTTCGATCACCGGTTTTTGGGTGGTGCAGAGCGGCGTTTCGATTTCGCGCTGTGTCACCGGCAATTCACGTGTGACCTCATAGGCCAACAACAGGCTGATTTCGCGCAGAAGCTGGCGGAACGAAGCGGTTGAGGTATCCTTTTCGCGCATCAACGTCAGCTTGTGCTGCACCAAGGGGTGATCAACGATGGTCAGATGTTGGGTCATGACGTCTCCAATGCTTTGCGAATCCGGGTCTTTGTATCTGCGTCACAGAAGGCCGCGTCCATCGCATTTTCGTCTATTTGGTCAAAGATTTCCGCATCCCAGCCAAAAACCCGCGCCAAATTGGCATATTCTTTGCGCATGGTGGTGTGAAAAAACGGTGGGTCATCGGTCGACACCGTGACTTTGACACCGCGATCACGCAGTTTTTCAATCGGATGCTGATCAAGCCGGTCGTACACGCCTAGAAAAACATTCGATCCCGGACAAACTTCCAGCGTGATGCCCCGTTCAATCAACATATCCACGACGGCCAGATCTTCGCTCGCGCGGACGCCGTGACCAATACGCTCAACACCCAGATCTTCGATCGCCTCGCGCACCTCTTGTGGGCCGCGCCATTCCCCCGCATGAGAGGTCAGATGTAACCCCGCCTCGCGGGCCATATCAAAACTATAGGCAAAGTCCTTTTGTTTGCCTTGGTTTTCATCCCCTCCCATGCCAAGACCGACGACAAAACTGCCCGCCGTTTCAGCAGCACAACGCGCGGCTGGCTTGGCCTTTTCAGGGCCGAAATGACGGATCGGCGTTGCGATTCCGCGCAGGGTGATGCCCAAATCCCGTTCAGCCTCATCGGCGGCGGATTGGATTGCATGCAGGTATTCCTGCCAGGCCGACAGATCGCTGTTCCCACAAAAATCAGGGCTGATAAAGCTCTCGATATAAACGACATCGCTGGCCGCTGCCTGTTCGAGAACCGCGCGCGTCATGCGGGCAAAATCCTCAGGTCCGGTCAAAACGGACGTGGCCGCTTCGTAGACGGAAAGGAAATGCACAAAGTCGCGATAATCATAGGAACCGTCTTCGCGAAAAATCTTGGACAGGTCGACATTCTTTTCCTGTGCCAGCCCGCGAATGAACGCCGGAGGAGCCATGCCTTCGAGATGAGTGTGCAGCTCAATTTTCGGCCGTGTCACAAGGGCATGCAGCCCTTCTTCGTCGATCATAGAAAACTCCTTCCCGGACCCTGTGCCGGGATATTCAGGTGCTTGGCGATGCTGGCGGCAACATCCGCAAAAGCGATTTGACCAATTTCGCCAACGCCTTTGCCCGCGACCAATACCGGAACGCGTTCGCGGGTGTGATCGGTGCCCGGCCAACTGGGATCATTGCCATGATCGGCGGTGATCACGACCATGTCACCGGGGCGCAATTTCGCCAACACATGACCTAGTTCAATATCAAACCATTCAAGGTGGCGCGCATATCCTGCGATGTCGCGGCGGTGGCCATATTCGGAATCAAAGTCGACAAAATTGGCAAAAGTGAAACTGCCATCCTTGGCCGTTTCAACCAAATCTGACAGCTGTGTCATCAACACCTCGTCAGGGCCTTTGCGCACCTCATCTATGCCGGTCATGGAAAAGATATCCCCAATCTTTCCAACGGCGTAAACCGCGCGCCCGGCATCCTGTGCCCAATTGGTCAGAACCGGTTTCGGCGGTGTTATCGCAAAATCCTTGCGATGTGACGTGCGCTGAAAACCACCGGGGGTCCCCACAAAGGGGCGTGCAATCACACGACCAACTTTGAGCTTATGCAGCATCGGGGCCAACCCTTCGCACAGCGCGTATAGGCGGTCCAATCCAAAGGTGTCTTCATGTGCGGCGATCTGGAACACACTATCCGCGGATGTGTAACAAATGGGGTGCCCAGTCGCGATATGCTCGGCACCAAAGCGATCAATCATCACCGTGCCCGAGCCATGACAATCGCCCAGAATCCCGTCGGTTTGCGCCAGTTCACAGACTTTGGCGGTCACGTCTGCCGGAAACGCAGGCGTTGCATCAGGGAAATAGTGCCAATCCCATGGCACCGGCAAGCCAGCAAGTTCCCAATGACCGGAGGGGGTGTCTTTGCCTTTCGACACTTCGGTCGCGGCGGCGTATTTACCTTGCAAATCAACAGGATCGGAGCGGGTTCCGCTCGCTAAATCCATGGCATGAAACAAACCCAATGACGCCAGATGTGGGACAGCGAGCGGCCCGCTGCGCCCCACCTCCGCCTCTCCGGCAGCGCAGGCCTGAACGATGTGGCCCAAAGTGTTGGCTCCGGTGTCCGGCAGCCCCCTGTTGAAATAGCGTGCCGCATCAGGGGCCCCGCCAATGCCCACAGAATCCATGACCACCAAAAAGGCCCGCATCACGCCACCCGTTCGATTGTCAAAGGTTGGTCTTTTGGCGCTTCGGCCCCAAACGTCATCGCGCCTTGGACCATCTTCGCAGCCGCATCCGCCTGTTCTTCGCGGGCAGCATGGACCACGGCAATGGGTTGACCCTTGGCCACTTGCTCGCCCAATCGCACCACATCCGTGAGGCCGACGGCGGGGTTGACCTGATCTGTTTCAACCCGGCGCCCGCCCCCCAAATCGACAACAGCCAGGCCCAAGGTCTCGCCATTTATGGCGGTGACACATCCGGCTTGTTCCGCGACCACTTCCCGGATCACCGGGGCTTCGGGAAGGAAACGTCGCCAATCGTCAACAAAGCTCAGCGGCCCGCCAAGCGCATAGACCATCTTGCCAAACCGTTCAGCAGCTTGCCCCGATGAGATCGCCGCGCGCAGTTTCGGCTCACCATCCTCAATACCGGCGGCTTTCAACAGCTCAACCCCGAGGTCAACGCTCAACTCCAACAGCGGCCCTTTGAGCTTACCGGTCAGCACCCGCATGCACAGATCAACCTCAAGCGCATTGCCAAGCGAGGGGACCAAAGGTTGGTTCATATCGGTGATTAAGGCCGTGGTCGGACACCCGGCCGCATTGGCCGTCGACACCAGTGACTGGGCCAAAGCCCGCGCATCTTCGGGGGTTTTCATAAAGGCACCCGATCCGGTTTTCACATCAAGAACAAGCGATTGCAGCCCAGCCGCCAATTTCTTGGACAGGATCGACGCAGTGATCAAATCGAGGCTTTCGACCGTCCCGGTCACATCCCGGATCGCATAAAGCCGCTTATCCGCCGGAGCGATATTGGCCGAGGCGCTGACAATCGCACAGCCCGCGTCGCGCACAATGTCACGAAAGCGCGTTTCATCCGGTGTCACCGAATAGCCGGGGATCGCTTCTAATTTGTCCAGCGTGCCGCCGGTATGGCCAAGGCCCCGCCCCGAAATCATCGGGTTGTACACACCGCAGGATGCCAGCATCGGCGCGAGAACCAAGCTTACACAGTCGCCAACACCACCGGTAGAATGCTTATCGACCACCGGCGCATCCAGGTCCCAATCCAGCACATGCCCCGAATCGCGCATCGCAAGCGTCAACGCGACACGACTGCTTTCGGACAGGCCTTGCAGGCAAACTCCCATCGCAAAGGCCCCCGCTTGGGCATCACTGACCCGTCCATCCGCTAAACCATGGGCAAACCAAGACAATTCCGATCGGGTTGGGTCTTCGCCTTTGCGCAATGAGGCGTTAATTGCGCGGGCATCCATTATGATTTTTCCATGTGATCACGACCAAAAGCGCCGGGCAAAAGATCGCCAACCAGAACGCTTTGCTCGGCCCCATCAATGGTGGCCAAGGTCACAGTCACGCCTGACTTTGCAAATTCCGCCAGTTTTTGACGGCAGCCACCGCAGGGCGGAACGGGATGCCGGCTGTCTGCGATCACATACGCCTCGGTGATTTCGGTTTCACCGGCGGCGACCATGGCCGCAATCGCCCCCGCTTCAGCGCAGGTACCCTCGGGGTAGGCAACGTTTTCTACATTACATCCGGTATAGATAGCACCAGACGGAGTGCGCAATGCGGCCCCGACTTTGAAATGTGAATAGGGGGTATAGGCGTTCTCGCGCACGGCGCGGGCCATATCAGACAACGACTCAGGTCGGGACATCATACTCTCCGGTGATCAAGGCGGCAGTTTGCGAAGCGGTCCACCAGAATGCAAGTCCCTCGCCCCTGCGTCAATTCAGTTTTCAATTAATGCGCGAAACTGATAAGTCACATGTAACCGGCGAACCAAAATGCAATTTGGTTTAACGCTAAACCATATTGAAAATCAGGACCTAAGCATGCCCGACTCAGCCAAGGAAACGTTGCGCCAAGCCGCACTTTTTTACCATGAAAACCCCAAGCCAGGTAAATTGGAGATCCGCGCGACCAAACCTTTGGCGAACGGCCGCGACCTCAGCCGGGCATATTCCCCCGGTGTGGCCGAAGCGTGCCTAGAGATCAAAGACGACGAAGCAAACGCCGCGCGCTACACATCTCGGGGCAATCTCGTCGCAGTTGTTTCCAACGGAACCGCTGTCTTAGGCCTTGGAAACATTGGGGCTTTGGCGTCAAAACCGGTGATGGAAGGCAAGGCCGTCCTGTTCAAAAAATTCGCCGATATTGATTGTTTTGACATTGAAGTTGATCAATCTGACCCAGAAAAGCTTGCTGAGATTGTTTGCGCGCTTGAGCCAACATTTGGCGCGATCAACCTCGAAGACATTAAGGCACCAGATTGTTTTATCGTTGAACGAATTTGCCGTGAGCGGATGAATATCCCGGTGTTCCATGATGACCAGCACGGCACGGCCATTGTTGTTGGGGCCGCCGCCACCAATGCGCTGCATGTGGCGGGCAAGAGCTTCGAAGATATTAAAATCGTCTCAACCGGTGGCGGCGCTGCGGGCATTGCCTGCCTCAACATGTTGCTGAAACTGGGCGTGAAACGCGAGAATGTCTGGCTGTGTGACATCCACGGGTTGGTCTATGAAGGCCGCACCGAAGACATGAACCCGCAAAAGGCCGCCTTTGCACAAAAATCCGATCTGCGGACATTGGATGACGTCATTGATGGTGCTGATCTTTTCCTCGGCCTGTCTGGTCCACGTGTTTTGAAACCGGAACATGTCGCCAAAATGTCCAAACGCCCGATTGTTTTTGCCTTGGCCAACCCGACCCCGGAAATCATGCCCGACCTCGCGCGGGAGGTTGCCCCGGACGCCATCATCGCCACAGGTCGCAGCGATTTCCCCAACCAAGTCAATAACGTGCTTTGCTTCCCCTTTATCTTCCGCGGGGCATTGGATGTCGGGGCCACGGAAATCAACGACGAGATGCAAGTGGCCTGTGTCGAAGGGATTGCCGCCCTCGCGCGCGCCACAACCAGCGCCGAAGCCGCCGCCGCCTATCGCGGTGAACAGCTCACATTTGGCGAAGATTACCTGATCCCCAAGCCGTTTGACCCGCGCCTATCCGGCGTTGTTTCGACTGCTGTGGCCAAGGCTGCGATGGCAACCGGTGTCGCCCAACGCCCTGTTGCCGATCTTGAGGTCTATAAGCAAAAGCTAGACGCCAGTGTTTATAAATCCGCCCTGCTGATGCGCCCGGTTTTTCAGGCTGCTGCAACGGCCTCGCGGCGCATCGTCTTTGCCGAAGGTGAAGATGAACGTGTTTTGCGATCCGCCCAGGCGATCCTGGAAGAAACCACGGAAACACCGATCCTGATTGGCCGCCCCGAAGTGATTGCCAATCGATGTGAAAAACTTGGCCTTGAAATCCGGCCAGAGCGGGATTTCAACATCGTGAACCCGGAAAATGACCCGCGGTATCGTGATTATTGGGAGGCCTATCATCAACTCATGTGCCGTCGCGGTGTCACCCCCGAAACCGCCCGCGCCATCATGCGCACCAACTCGACCGCCATTGGTGCGATCATGGTGCATCGAGGTGAGGCAGACAGTTTGATTTGCGGCACCTTTGGGGAATTCCGCTGGCATTTGAATTATGTAAATCAAGTGCTTGGCAGTGAAACCATGCGTCCGCACGGGGCCTTGTCGATGATGATCCTTGAGGATGGGCCACTGTTCATTGCCGACACTCATGTTCGGTCCCTCCCCTCGCCCGAGGAACTTGCCGAAAGCGCAATTGGCGCGGCGCGGCATGTGAAACGCTTTGGTCTTGAGCCCAAAATCGCCTTTTGCTCGCAATCGCAATTTGGCAACCAGGCCGAAGGCTCCGGCAAGCGTCTGCGCGAGGCGATGGCCATTCTCGACAAGAAACAACATGATTTCTGCTACGAGGGTGAGATGAACGTCGACGCCGCCCTTGATGAAAATTACCGCGAGATCGTCTTGCCCGGAAACCGCATGAAAGGCAGCGCCAATGTGTTGATCTTTGCTCATGCTGATGCGGCCTCGGGTGTGCGTAACATCTTGAAAATGAAGGCCGACGGGCTTGAGGTTGGCCCGATCCTGATGGGCATGGGTAACCGCGCGCATATCGTCACGCCCTCAATCACTGCGCGCGGCTTGCTCAACATGGCCGCCATCGCTGGCACCCCGGTCAAAGCCTATTCCTAAGCAAGGTTGGGCGGGTGTCCCCCGCCCACCTCATTATTCAAGCGGCACCAGATCGTTGTTCTCAACCGTAAAGCTTTTGCGGCACCCGGCCGCTCCGATTTTGCCACAGGCGGAACCGTGCAAGTTCAAGGTGATCACCGGTTTCACCGTGACCTGATAGCCATACATATGGCCGCCACCGATACGTACAAAACCACCATCTTGCTGTTGGCGATAGAACTCCATCGGGCACCCCGCACTGCCACAAAATAGCGACGCCGCCTTGTCGCAGGTGATCTGAGCGTAATCAATCACCTCATCCACCAGCCCGTCATGATCAAAATCCTCTTTGATTACGGCCCCGTCTTCCACTGTCACCGTCCCATCAAGGGTCTGGCAATCTTTCTCCACCCTTGCCTTGGCCAAAGCCAGCGGTTCCTGAACCGGTGGAGGCGGTGGCAGGGAGCACTGCCGCACCGCGCTATCCAGCGCCTTGGACGACCCGCGCAACGACATCGCCGTCCTATTCACAACCTCGCCACTCGTGCCATCCATCAAAACCAATTCCGCCCGCGTGCCAGATTTCAAGGCTGCAATAAGCGCTCCATGGGCTGCAAGGTCATAGGGCGCGTGGTAATCCTCGTAATCCGTTTGCCCCGTATGGGAAAACGTCATGTGCCCTGCGTCTCTTCCATCGACCAAAACACGGGCCTGAATGGATTTTGGCAACACCCCACCGTGGAAAAAGACACGATGCGCCAGTGGCTTTTGGTTTTGACAGCCGACCATGTAGCAAAAATAATTTGCTTGCTCCTTGTCATCGACGGGGCAAACAACCGCGCCTTTGAACCCGGTGTTGGCGTTGTTAAACGCCTCCCATCGCCCCTGCGCTGCTGCTGAGTTGCTGATAAATAAAACCGTCAACAGTGCAATCATCGACGCTTGTGTCAAACGCATTTTCACCCCCTCAAAACACCCATCAATCAACCTAAAGATGCCGGGTTTTGCCATTTCTGGCAACGGGTTTGAGATTCGCATCTTAGACAGTGACAAATTCGCAGTCTAAGTTTGCAACTTTGCATTTCCATCGGAAATTTGCAGCCAAAGGGCTAGAACACAGGGCTTTGCAAAAATTTGCAAGGGTCATTCTGAAAAACCACATATTCATCTGCGGTAATCTGTCCACATCACGCCCTAGACACTTGCCCGGATCAAGGCGCGCCGCTTATGCCTTTGCCAGAGGATGGAATTTGTGGAGGACACCATGGGCTACCAAGAGGTTTACGACAGCTGGAAATCCGATCCCGAAGGGTTCTGGATGGACGCCGCCAACGCAATCGACTGGGACAAGAAACCCAGCAAAGCGCTCAGCGATCTCGGCGGTGACATGTATGAATGGTTCGCCGATGGCATGGTCAACACCTGCTATAACGCCGTTGACCGTCATGTCGAAAATGGCCGGGGCGAGCAAACCGCGATCATTTATGACAGCCCGATCACCCACACAAAACGCGAAATCACCTATGTTGAGCTGCGCAACCGCGTTGCCAATCTTGCCGGTGCTTTGCGTGCCAAGGGCGTCGAAAAAGGCGACCGCGTCATTATTTACATGCCGATGATCCCCGAGGCGCTTGAGGCTATGTTGGCCTGCGCCCGCCTAGGTGCAATCCATTCGGTTGTGTTTGGGGGCTTTGCCGCCAACGAATTGGCGGTGCGTATTGACGATGCCAAGCCCAAGGCGATCATCGCCGCCTCTTGCGGGTTGGAGCCGGGCCGCGTGGTTCACTACAAGCCGCTCTTGGATGGTGCGATTGACCTTGCCGATCACAAGCCAGATTTCACCGTCATTTTCCAGCGCGAACAAGAGGTTGCCGACCTAAAAGAGGGTCGCGACTTTAACTGGCATGGCTTTCAATACGGTGTTGAGCCGGCCGAATGTGTTCCGGTTGAGGGCAATCACCCGGCCTATATCCTCTATACCTCTGGCACCACGGGCGCACCCAAGGGCGTGATCCGCCACACCGGCGGGCAGCTCGTGGCGCTGAACTGGACGATGAAAAACATCTATAACGTCGATCCCGGCGATGTGTTTTGGGCCGCCTCCGATGTGGGCTGGGTCGTTGGTCACAGCTATATCTGTTATGGTCCGCTGATCCATGGCAACACCACCATCGTGTTTGAGGGCAAGCCCGTCGGCACCCCCGATCCCGGCACCTTCTGGCGGGTGATCGAAGAGCACAAGGTCAAAACCTTCTTCACCGCGCCGACCGCCTTCCGCGCGGTGAAACGCGAAGATCCGACCGGTGAATACGTTAAGAAATACGATCTCAGCTGTCTTGATCAGGTGTTCTTGGCCGGTGAGCGCGCCGACCCCGACACCATCGTTTGGGCGCAGGATCAGTTGAAAAAGCCGATCATCGACCATTGGTGGCAGACCGAACTTGGCTATCCCGGCGTGTGTAACCCAGTTGGCATCGAACTTTTGCCGGTCAAGCTTGGCTCGCCTTCTGTACCGCTCCCTGGGTATGAAATGAAAATCCTCGATGATGCGGGCAACGAATTGCCGCCCGGCGAATTGGGGGCCATTGTCACGCCGCTGCCCCTGCCGCCCGGCACATTCCCGAACCTTTGGAATGCCGAAGATCGTTTTAAGAAAAGCTATCTGACCAATTTCCCCGGTTACTATGAAACCGGCGATGCGGGGATGATCGACGAAGACGGTTATCTATACATCATGGCGCGCACCGATGACGTGATCAACGTCGCCGGTCACCGTCTTTCGACCGGCGGCATGGAAGAAGTGCTGGCCGATCACCCCGATGTTGCCGAATGTGCGGTGATTGGTGTGGCAGATCAGCTCAAGGGCCAGATGCCTCTTGGCTTCTTGTGCCTCAATGCCGGAACGACCAAGCCCGATGACGATATCGTCAAAGAGGTGGTCAAGCTGGTGCGCGAAAAGATCGGCCCGGTTGCGGCGTTCAAACTGTGCTGCGTTGTGGATCGCCTGCCCAAAACCCGGTCGGGTAAAATCCTGCGTGGCACCATGGTGTCGATTGCCGATAGCAAAGAGTACAAGATGCCCGCCACCATCGACGATCCGGTTATTCTGGATGAAATCAAGGTTGCGCTTCAGGGGCTTGGCTACGCCAAGGGGTAAACCGCCTGTCCCAAATACCAAAAGGCCCGGCGCTATCTCCGGGCCTTTTGCACCTTTGCCAATCTGACACCGTCAGATCAGCGGATCATACGACCATTGCAACAGGCCTTGGCGCTGTCGCGGTCTGCAAAAGATATCGCCGGAATGGCAATTGGCGCGGATTTGCCCGGCATGTCGCGCAAACGCCCGCCAACGTTTAACCTGAATCGCGTCGATCTCAGGCAAGCGGCGGCCCATAAAATAGCGGCAATACCACTGAAACCAGCCGCGCAGGTCCGGCCCGTAAATCCAGCCTTTCTCACGCCAAGTGCTCAGCGGCTGTCGGCTTTTGATCCCGAAATAATTTAGCGAAACATCCGGCTTTTCGCTGATTTTGGCGTTTTCAAACCAATCACTTGGAAGCTCGTCTGTGCAGTCATTGCAATACTTGCCCTCAAAGACCCCCATCTCAAGCATCTGCTTGGGGCTGTAAAATGGGGCAAAGCCATCGGCGAACTCCTCGCCCATGGGGGCTGATAGCTGATAGCGATACCCCGACTGCATTTTGTCCGACACATCTATTACCTGACCAACGTCCATTCCCGCTCCTTGTATTGAACCACGTGTCGCACCGTCTTACACATCGCGCCTCCGTGGATTTCTACCCCGTGGGTTCTTAATGGGGCCGCGACGCTCCCACGCATCCGATATGCGCAGGGCTTTTTCGAATTTCCGCTTTTTGCGTTCCCGAAAGAAGACCCAGACCGACGACAGCAGAGAATAGAGCAGACCAAGTAAAACCAAGCCGCCCAAAAACGCCATTGCGGGATCTGAAACCATGACACCCTCTTAGACAAATTGCTCCCGGATCAGCCGCTCTTCCAAGCCGTGCCCCGGATCAAACAACACACGATGTTCGATCTGTGGCTCGGATTTGATATGAACCTGCAATACATCACGCACACTGTCGCCGTCCGCTTCGGCCATCACAGGCCGCTTTTCAGGGTCCAAAACCTCCATCGACACTTCGGCGGATTTTGGCAGCAAAGCCCCCCGCCACCGCCGTGGTCGAAAGGGGGCAACGGCGGTTAAGGCCAAAACATCCGACCCTATCGGCAAGATGGGACCGTGGGCAGAATAGTTATAGGCCGTCGATCCCGCAGGCGTTGCAACCAGCGCCCCGTCGCAAACAAGCTCTGACATCCGCACCTGGCCATCGACGCTAATACGCAACCGCGCCGCTTGGGGCCCGGCGCGCAGGATCGACACCTCGTTGATCGCCAGAGCCCGATGTTCAGCGCCATCCGCACAGGTTGCGCGCATCACCAAGGGGTTGATCACCGTCTGCTCTGCTGCTTTCAGGCGTTCTTCCAGCCCATGCTCCGAATATTCGTTCATCAGAAAACCGACCGTGCCCCGGTTCATCCCATAAACAGGGGCCGGATTTGCTTCGGTCCGATGCAGGGTTTGCAACATAAACCCATCGCCGCCAAGGGCGACAACAACGTCCGCCCCCTGTTCGGCATGATCGCCATAGCGCCGCGTGAGCCCGGCCAAAGCCGCCTGTGCAATCGGCGCGCGCGAGGCGCAAAATGCAATTCGAAGGGACATGGCTGTTTCCTGTCTGTCGCTTTTGTCTCCGAAACAATCACAAGTTCACCCGGCGCACCAGTGATGCCGCAAGAATATTGCGTTTCGTCGCTTTACTCTCTTTGCCTTATGTGCCGTTTCCGATAGGAAACATCGCAATTCGAATCCCTTTCCATCCCGCTACCCATCAAGGAGCAGCCCAAATGACTGCATCTCGTGATTTCTTTTCTCAGCCTCTGGCCGACCGTGACCCCGAACTCTTCGGCTCGATCACCAGCGAACTCGGTCGCCAGCGCGATGAGATCGAACTGATCGCTTCGGAAAACATTGTGTCCCGTGCGGTGATGGAAGCCCAAGGGTCGGTGATGACCAACAAATATGCCGAAGGCTATCCCGGCCGTCGCTATTACGGTGGGTGCCAATTCGTTGATGTGGCTGAAAATCTCGCCATTGATCGCGCCAAAGAGCTGTTCAACTGCGATTTCGCCAACGTTCAGCCGAACTCAGGTTCGCAAGCCAACCAAGGTGTGTTTCAAGCGCTGATCCAACCTGGCGACACCATCCTTGGCATGTCGCTTGATGCCGGTGGTCACCTGACCCACGGCGCGCGTCCCAACCAGTCGGGTAAGTGGTTCAACGCCGTTCAATATGGTGTGCGCAAGCAAGACAACATGCTCGACTATGATCAGGTTGAAGAGCTCGCCAAAGAGCATCAGCCCAAGATGATCATCGCCGGTGGCTCTGCCATTCCGCGCCAGATTGATTTCAAACGCATGCGCGAAATCGCCGACATGGTTGGCGCTTACCTGCATGTGGACATGGCGCATTTCGCCGGTTTGGTTGCGGCGGGTGAACACCCCTCGCCCTTCCCCCATGCGCATGTGGCGACAACAACCACCCATAAAACCCTGCGCGGTCCACGTGGCGGCATGATCCTCACCAATGACGAGGCCATCGCCAAGAAAATCAACTCGGCGATCTTCCCCGGCATTCAGGGCGGCCCGCTCATGCACGTCATCGCCGCCAAAGCGGTTGCCTTTGGTGAGGCGTTGCGTCCTGAGTTCAAAGACTATGCCAAGCAGGTCATCGCCAATGCCCAAGCGCTGTCTGATCAGCTGATCAAAGGCGGTCTGGATACGGTCACACACGGCACCGACACCCATGTTGTTCTGGTTGATTTGCGCCCAAAAGGCGTGACCGGCAATATCGTCGACAAGGCCCTTGGCCGTGCGCATATCACCTGCAACAAAAACGGTGTGCCATTTGACCCTGAAAAGCCAACCGTGACTTCGGGTATCCGCCTTGGGTCGCCCGCGGGCACAACGCGCGGCTTTGGTGAGGCCGAGTTCCGTCAGATCGCCGATTGGATCATCGAAGTGGTTGACGGCATCGCAGCCAATGGCGCGGATGATAACGGCGCGGTCGAAGAAAAAGTCCGTGGCGAAGTCGCAGCGCTCTGCGCCAAATTCCCGCTGTATCCTGATCTGTGATCAGACTGATCAACGAAGACCCAAAGGGGGCGCGGCCATCACCGCGTCCCCTTTTTGTTTGAACTTCTGGTCTCAAAAGCGAAGGAGAACGACGCCAGCTTGGCCCCCCCCAGACTGATCATCCATGCGGCAATCTGATCGAACGGTAAAACACGGTCCAGTTCGGAACTTTCGTTGGAACGTTTCTTCGCCGCAGGACCGGCCACTTTAGCCGGGGGTTAACAGACGTCGCAAGTTTTGAACTGTGGAACAGGCGGGTGCCAGTCTTCACCGGACCAGCAGCCTCCCCCAAGGAGGCTACGATCCGAGGGGTGGTTGTTTCATCGACATCAATGGTGCCAACGATACGCCTGACATCGAATAAATTCGAAACCTCCCGCTGTTTCACAGCCAATTTGCCATGGATTTACAATGAACCGGGCGGTTCAGGCTTTGTCACTTTTCATCGGCCCGAAACAAGATGGTTCCACGCTGTGCGATCAGCTTTACGTCGCCAGTCACGGGATGAAAGTAGCCTTCGACACGACGCCCCTCTGGGTCTGTGCCGTAGACTTCCCAACAGCCACCGTCGACCTTCATCCGTCGCACTGTCCAGCCATCACCTTTGAGCTTTTCAGTGAGCTCTTCTGAACTGAGCCAGTCCGATTGTGTCGTTGCTTCGCAGCTATACAATCCCGTTGCGCTCGCGCTGGTGCCAAACAAGAGTGCAACAGTCATTGCGGTCCAAAGAGTTCTTTTCATGGGAGGTCCTCATATTGGTTGGTGAGAGCGGCGCACCTTGCGCCAAATACGATAGGATTCAAGCAGCGCTAGCGGCACAAAATGAACAAGGGCCGGGCCCAGATTGTTGTGCACAAAGATCCAGTGCAGCAGGGTCGCCACAGCCGCCGCATAGACCGCGCGTTGAAGCGTTTTCCAGGCCGACCCCATACGGCGCACAAATCCGGCGGTCGAGGTCATGGCCAGCGGGACAAAGATCACCATAGCAAGCCAACCGGTCCAGATGCCCAAGGCCGTGAACTCCGCCAGCATCGCGCGCAGGCTGCCCATGTCGACGATGTAAAGCAGCGTGTGGAATGCGGCATAAAAGAACGCAGCGACACCAAAATAGCGGCGGCGTTTCATCATCCAGCGTAAAAATCCCGAGCTGGGAAACAGCATCCGCAGCGGCGTGAGCATCATCGCAATGATCAGGAAACGGGCCGAGAATTCGCCGGTGGGGTGAAGCAGGAACTCGGTCGCAGGCATCCCATCGGGCCCCTCGGCACCGGACAGCAACGCCATAATCATGGGCGCCGTAGGTAGGGCCATAAGGAGCCAGAGAAAGTAAGGATGATCGACTGTTTTCTTCAACATGAGCGACCCTCCCAAATCCAAGTTTTCTGTGGCTTAAACACTGCGCAGCGTGACATCGACGCTGGCCTCGACTTGGCCGTTCGCCTCGACGAAAACCATTGAAACGGCGGCAGCGTCACTTGCTGACAAGCGCCGGAAAATTCGATCGCGGTCGTTTGCTGGATGCCCGTCGATATAGAATTGGCTGGTCAGAAGCTCGGTTGTCCCGTCGAAAAGCTTCACATGAATATGCGGGGTGCGGCCCGGATAGGTCACGGGTTTGATGGTCCGAAACTCGTAGCTGCCGTCTGGCCCTGTGATGTCATGTCCAAACCCTTGAAATGCCGCATCGAAGGGGATGTCCTGGCGGTCACCGGAATGCAGGTATTTGCCGTTCATGTCACATTGCCAGATCTCAATGCGTTTGCCTTCGAGTGGTGCACCGTTAGCATCCAACACCCGCCCTTTTAGATGAAAGACTTCGCCCCCAGCCTCTTGGACTTTGCCCATGATTTTGACCAAATCGTTGTCCACATCGGCGCGCCGCATCCGCTCTGTCGGATAAAACGGACCTTCAGTCGCTGAGGGGGTCAGGCTCGCGGCAATGGCGGGCCGACCAGTTGCAGACAAGCCAAAGGCGGCAAGCGTCCAAGCGAGGATGCCACGGCGGTTGGGGTTTGAATTGGTCATTTCGGCTCACTTTCATACTGCGTTGCAATGCGTTAAACGGGTTGGGGCAGACGTTCCGTCGCGACTTCACGAAACCGTGACCTTCGCGCCAGCAGCCAAGCCATCATCCGCATGCGTCATCTCTCTGCCATTGACGATTTGATGGCCTCGATCTGACGTTCTGAACCACGACGATTGGGTTTTCAACCGCAATGGCATCGCAAGAGTCAGCCGGGCTCCCCCGCCTTTTTTGCATTCGCTCACTGTTTGGGGGCATTTTTCTTGCGTCGAAAATCCAAACCGCGACGTGGTCCGTTCGGTTGCGGCTCAACACAAATCGCCTAAGGTTTTCTTGACCGAACTTATAAGGTGCCCTCTTGCATTCCAAAATTCGGTCTGCTGGGTCACGGGTGAACGCCCGTTTTTCTTTTGGAAACTGCAGATGACCGTTTTCGTGGACATTTGACTGACTGACGGTTGGTCAGTGGCATGTGAAAATCGAGAATCGACTTGGCTCGGATCGTTAAAGCCCCTGAAGAACGACGCGCGGAGATTGTAGAAACGGCGGACCGGCTGTTTCGCAAACACGGCTACGCCAATTGCTCGGTAGAGATGATCATTCGTGAGATCGGTGTCTCAAAAGGAACGTTCTATTACTATTTCAAGTCAAAACCTGACATCCTTCAGGCCATCGTGGACAAGACGCTCGACGCAATCGTCGCCCTTGCCGAAACCGTCGCCGCGGATAACGCACTGACGGCCATGCAAAAAATGGAAGCGCTCTTGGGCAATAGCCACATTGGCGAAGAGGACAGCTTAGACGTCGCCGAGATGCTTCACCTTCCAGAGAACCGAGAACTTCACGAACTGACAAACATCCAGACGGTCCTAAAGCTGTCGCCGATCCTTGCACGGATTGTGGAAATGGGCATCGTCGAAGGTGTCTTCGACGTCGAAAAGCCGCTTGAGACCATACAATTTCTATTTACAGGGGCTCAGTTTTTGACCGACGGGGGCCTGTTCGGGTTCTCAGCGGCGGAGGTTCGGTCGCGCCGTTTAGTGACACAAACCATCATAGAAAAAGCGCTTGGTGCAACACCGGGGAGCTTTGATTTCATGAACCCCGTCCGGGCCGTGGAATAGTGGAAAGAGGCATGAGCAGGGAAACGCAAAGCGCACAATTTTGGCGACAAAGGCGGCATTCCCGCGCAGATCGGTGGCCGAGGTGGCCCTGGTTTACCCTGTTTTAAAATCATTTTGGGGGGATTAACCCACGGCAGATATTATTGCACCAACCCAGTCCTTTCGAATTCCTTCGCAAGCACTCATATTCTTCATCGCTCTGACCTTCACAATCACATGGGGGCTCGTTGGGGGCTATGTTCTCGCCCCGGATTGGGCCAATGCGACGTTCGGCGAAATCAGTGGTTCGCACCCGTTTTTCTTTCTGGCCACTTGGGCACCGGCGATCTCGGCCTTTGCAGTGCTTCTGTTTTTCGGCGGCGCTCACAGCGTTAAAGGGTTTTTGTCTCGGATCTTGATGTGGCAGGGCTCGCTGTTTTGGGCGCTTTTTGTCCTGATTGGAATTCCTGTTGTTTTCATGATTGGATCACTGATGAAAGGCGGGCCGCTCATGGCACCGCTGCCCCCCGAAGGTCTCGGCGCAGTTGCGACCCTAAGCCTGATGATGCTCTTCCTCGGGCCAATCGAAGAGTTTGGCTGGCGGGGAGTAGCGCAACCCATCCTCCAGCGTCATATGGCACCCTTTTGGGCGGGTGCGATCATCGGCACGATCTGGGGCATCAGGCATCTTCCGGCATTCTTCTTGTCGTCAACAGTCTTCGCGGGGTGGAACTTCTTCCCCTTTCTCGTTGGCAACATAACCCTTGCCATCCTCGTTACCCCCCTCTTCAATGCGTCTCGTGGCAGTCTGCTCTGGCCGATGCTCTTTCATTGGCAACTGATCCTTCCTGTCTGGCCGGATGCACAACCATATGACACTTGGATACTGGTGGCGGTTGCTGCCGTCGTGGTGTGGTGGAACCGTGACACCCTGTTGCGTCATGACGGTGCCCCCCCACATGTTGTGACAGATGTCGTACCCGGCGGCGGTCGGATGGAGCAGTGAGAGGGCTTTTAACATGCTCGGTGGCGCTTCTGTTTCTGCTCTTTGCGGTGTCACAGCCAGTGGAGGCTCAGGACACAGCCCTACGCGGCACTCTCCAAGGTCTGCTCAAAGAGTTTCAACAAACCTACGGGTTCCCCGGCGCGACCGCCGCAGTTGTGCTGGCGGACGGTCACAGCGAGAGCGTCGCCATCGGCTTGGCGGATGTCGAAGCAGCCATCGCAATGACACCCGAAAGCCGAATGCTCGGGGCGAGTATCGGCAAGACAATCTGGGGGGCATTGATTCTCTCGCTCGAAACGGACGGAGCGCTCAGCCGCGCTGATCTTGTGTCAAAGCACCTTGGTGATCTGCCGTGGTTTGCGCGCCTGGCCAATGCCGACAGCATGACGGTCGCGCGGCTTGTGACCCATAGCGCAGGTTTACGAGATCACATCCATATGGAAGGTGTCGCGTCTGCACTGATTGCACGCGGACCCAAAGCCCCGTTCGATCCGTCCATGGCGATCTCGTTCATCCTCGACGAACCCGCGATTTTTGAGCCAGGGTCTTCCTGGGCTTACACCGACACAGGCTATCTTTTGCTTGGCATGGTCATCGAAGCGGCAACGGGCGAAAATGTCTTTGATCTCGCGCGCACCTATTTTCTCACGCCATTGCGGCTCGACAGCACCGGACCGTCGAATACGACCAACCTCGCAGGCTTGGCAGTCGGCTACACAGCAAAGAATAACCCTTTCGACCTTTCGGTGCGCACAATGGATGATCACGGAGGCCTTATATGGAACCCGGCGATCGAATGGACCGGCGGAGGATTTGCAACGACATCAGCAGACCTTGCAAGGTGGGGGCACGCCTTGTTCACAGGGGCCGCTCTGGAACATGCTTATCTCGACAGGCTCCTTGATGGCATTCCGGTCCACCCGGACGCCCCCGACATTTACTACGGCTGCGGTGTCGCCATCTATCGCGATACACCATTGGGGCGGGTCTATGGACATGGCGGCTGGATACCTGGATATGTGTCAAGCCTTCGACATTACGCCGATCACGGTGTCACAATTGCATTTCAAATTAATTCTGACGTAGGCGTTGTCGATAATACCTCAGATCTTGTCCCAAAGCTCGAGGCGGCCCTGGCAAAAGCCTTAATCGGTTCCACCACGTTTTAGGGTCTGTACCCATTCATTCTTCGGCCTCAGCAATGAAAATTGTAGCTCTAGCCCTTAGGCCTAAACACGTCACTCGTGTGAGAGAGATCGGAGAATAGTTTCGACAAAATAGATTTCTAAATCGTCCGTGATTGCCGAGCTTGAAGCCATCCACACACGGCAGTGTGCGTCAAACCTACTCGTCAGGGAGCCGGCTTGGGGACCCGCTAGGCCACCTTCGAACATCTTACTCAGCCTTGAGGATGGAAAACCGAATTAGAGTGTCACAGTGCGTGTCCCCAGAAACGAAAAGCGGCCCTTTCCCGCAACCCCTAGCATATTTCGGAATAACGCCAGTACCCCGTTTCCGTTTTTTTGGCCGGAAAGAAGATACCGTTATCGAACGCACTATAGTCGTGCTTACGTAGCAACCGTCCACAGAATTTTTCGGCAAGTTCTGCAGCCAATTCACGGTCTTGTACTGTCAGGCTTTGTCCGCCGGACTTCTTAACAATAATCTCAGTTTGATAAGTGTCCGTGACGTGGATCAACGTACCGGATTCGATCACGGTCCTGTCTTCCGAGGTTTCCCAGATGTAAACCGACGCATGGTTTGAAAAGCTCAATTCAAACGTCTCTCCATCTCGCTCCATTTTCGTCTCTCGGTCAATCCAAATGCCTGAATAGGGCACGCCGGGAATGTATTGCCGATGAACTGGAGCACAAGCGCTTAATGTCAAAAAAATGAGAACTGGCATTAGTCGACCAAGGCGTGATGAGAAATAAGAGTATTTACGCAAAAAATGCCAAACCTTCCGTATAGCTCCTAAACCCAAATGCTTTGAATCTTTGCTCGCATTTGATGCACCAAGACGCCAAGGACATGCACAAAACGGAACACGCGATTAATGCCCAAGTTTCTTCAGCATTGTCAACGTTCATGATTGACGCGGCACCCGAACGACCTGCTAATGGCGGTCTTTATACTATTAGAGATAAAGAAACAGACCCGTGTACTGAGGATCACACCGCGACTTTGCAATGCCTACGCAAAACCACCCACCAGATGTGCGATAGGTTAACCATCCCCTTCCGGGGATGCCTTAAGGTCAGCTGTTAGCCCAAGGCGGACATGGCTGTTTGGCAGATGGGCGGGAAGCGGAAGTTCGCGGCAGTTGCAAAGGTAGCACTTCGCCCAGGTTAAAGCGGCCATTCAAGCCCTATCGGAGCGGATCCCACTTACTGCGCCGTGCTTCAAGGTCTGCCATGCGCAGGTAGCGTAGTTTGCAAAATAACCATGCTTGCTGGTGTATTAGCTTTTCCACGCTGCATGCGCATCGCATAAAGCGGCCCTTTGATTCAGGAACGCGATGACGTGACCAGGGCCGAGGAGTTGGGGCGAGTGCCGGTTTTGGGCACTCTGTTTCGCAGCAAGGATAGCAAGAATGACCGCACGGAGTTGCTGATCATGATCCGGCCCAGGGTCATTCACAACGCCGCGCAGGCGGGGGATGTGACGCAGTATTGGCGGAATAAATTGAACGGTTCGAACTCAATCCTGAGCACAGGATTGGGGACTGCGCGGCATCGGGTTTCAGATGTGGTACGGTGAGGGAGGGCATTTGTTTGGTTTGATAGTAACTGTTCGCTATCTTATTTGCATAGCAGTCCTATCGGTCAATATATTGCGTAAATGAAAACCTAATCTCTTTATCTACCGAAGTACAGGAAGCGTAGACTGTAGGGATAAATCTTGAAACGTCTGAAACCTCTGACCCCTTGACAACAGGCCTCCAATTAGAAGGTTGAAACACAAGGCTAGTGTTCCCAAATGCATCAGATTCACCCCAAACATACAATCTATCGCCAGCATCTTTGCTATTTTCAAGAACAAAACCAATACGTTCTTCGGCGCTTTGTTTTTCTAACAGGACAACACAAAACTCCTCCATAGTGAGCTCAGCGACTGACCAATCGAAATCATCTGGACATTGCCCAACGTGAAGATGCTCTGTCTTACACCCACCCCCTATTGGCAAATAAAACGAAGTTTTTAACATTGCTGTAGTAAGCTTCAGCCAATCTTGATTTGAAAGCTTTCGCAGAAATGTAACTTCAATTGAACCGATATCTCTACTCACTTTATTTCACCACTCAACATAAGAGATGCCTCGCTTATCCAACCAGCCTCGGACGCTTTGCGGGATTGGGGTGTTGGAATGTATCTCAAATCTAGCTCCATGTGCGTTTGCTATTTGCGCCTGTTGGCCAGCGGCAGTCCGAAATTTCTGAATCCTTTTCGCATCACTCCAAAAGTTTCCAGATTTCGATTCTACCCAAGTTACTTTCTGACCATTCAGGTAAGAAACATCGAAGTCTCTCGATTTGGCAACACCTTTCACTTCAGCTTTAACATGCCCCATTGCTTTTCCGCCCTTCAAATTAGCAGCAAGGTAAGCTTCAAAATCTGATCCAATCACCCCCCTTGCCCCCTTACTCGTCGCGCCAGGAGCCATAGCTGTACCAACAACTGGCGAAACGTGTGGTGACTTGTAGGGGGTAGGCCGCAATATTTGCCCACCAGCGCCTGGAGAAATGGCCACTGCTCCTTGAGCGACTAGGCTTTGGACGAACATTTCCGCTCGTCTTGCGGGCTTCAAGTCTGCCCAGTGCTGATAGTGGGCATGATCGCGTCTGAGGCTTTCAATGTTCTGCTCGTACCATGCGTCAGAATGCTGAGGGTCTGTGTCCCATTTATCTTGAAGCCGGTCGATTTCATCTGCTTTATCATCGGCAAATTGATGACAGTCGTCCAGACAACCTACAGTCGCGTTCCCGTTTGGATCCATCAGGTTCACAGGATCATTAAAGCTATATGAGTACCATTAGTCCCGACCCCTGGCTGTGTCACTTCAAACCAATCTGGCTGGATGAACTTGGCGAGTTCGGGGTCGTAGTATCTGGCGTTGAGGTAGCTCAGGCCCGCGTCGCGGTCGAAGCGTTCGCCGATATAGGCTTTGGCCTCGGGGGTGCCGGGGGCGGCGTATTCTTCGACTTCGCCAAAGGGGCGATAGGTGCGTTTGGCCTCGGCCGTGCCATCCTGACGCCAGACCGACAGCACCGAATTCAGCTGATCACGGAAGAAATAGGCCGGGGAGCCGCCATTTGTCAGCCGGATATCAGGATGGGGATAGGCCATGATGACCTCGCCCGCGCCGGTGCCGTAATTCTGGATCTCGACCTCACCAAGGTAGAGCGTCACCTTTTCCTGCGCCGTGCCCGCATCCTGGATCATCTTGAGCCGCGATCCATCGGCCCCATAGACATATTCCGTGCGCTTGCCGTTGAAGGTCACCGAAAGCGGGCGGTTTTCGCCGTCATAGGTCATGACCTTGCCATGCAGCCTGCGGGTCATATTGCCATTGGCGTCATAGGTCAGGCTTTGGCCGCCCACATGGAACGGCGCGTATTTACCCGCCTGATAGCTGTAGCTGCCAATGCAGCTGCGCGAGGGAAACTCGACCGATAACCTGGCATCAGTCTAAACAGCCCCACTGGCGTCGCCCAACTTGATTGTTAGCGCATTGTCGGCCTTTGTTAGTTGAAGTGCGCTTTCCTAACTTCCGATCCTATTGCCGCATGCCTCAAGGCCAGAGGAGGCTCTGAATGTCCGGTCTTGGGAGGCCGACCTTTTTGGTTTCGCTGTAGCAGCACTTCATTCTTGCAACTTAAGCGAATGTCCAATTTGGGCTGACAGCGGTCATCCTGGGGCGAAGTGAGCAGCCCCCTGCGAACCAGGATCGCACCAATGTCAGCGAAGCGCAGATTGCGACCTTTGCAAAGTCAGGGCCTCGGCCAGACAGTTCTGGAAAAAACGCTGCAACGCCGCGAGAAGAGCGGTCATTGGTGAGCCTTGCAGCGAAATTTCGGGTTGGAAGTCGGCTCAGCGGACCTTACGGACATTCGCCGATCAGAGCGAAAGGTCCGCAGTTGCGTGGACAACCGACATTTGCAGCACGCGAGAATGGGCAAGTTGCGGATTCAGTGGAGATCTGAAAATCAGGTTCACAACCCGCCAAAATTTGCTTCCAGTATATACTCTTGCGGATATGCATTACCAGAGGCGTGGCCGAGCTAAACACGCACCGGTGAGCGTAGGGCTGACATTAAATCAGACACGCGCTTGGGTCGATCCTTGCAACGCGCTCTCGGAATGTGAAGGGTTACCAGCAGACGCTATACTGATGTACAGTTTATGTACCAAGCACATCACTGCTTGCGAGCGCTATGGTGATCAATCGACCACTTGTCGTGTATCTAAAATTAGACCATGTCCAAATGACCAAACTGGAGAGAACCCATGGATATTCGGGACGTACTGAACAAGCTGACGTCAGAACTAAGACAAGCCGAAGAAGATCGCATCGCAGCAGGCAACGAAGCGGCTTTGCAACTTACTGGGGCTGAAATTGAGTTTCAATTTACGGTCGAAGAAAGCAGCGGCAACGCTGGCGGTATTGACCTCAAAGTGATTGATGCATCGAAGACAAAGAACATAAATGCATCATCGATTCAAAAGATAACACTGAGCCTAACAGCGTTGACAGATTCCAGTGAAGGTTCTCCAAAACCGCTGGGCACACGATATCTGAAGAAATGAGAAAGTTCTCAAGAGAAGTACTTGGTGATTTTGGTCTGAGAAAAAATGGCGAAAACGTCTTCAATACCCATCTCCAACTACTTTATACTCGCTCGAAAGATCACCGCGCAGATAAGCATTATCAGTATGATACGATGCACGAATTGGTACATGTCTATGCACATTACTCGACTCCATACGGTTTATTGCTTGAGGCGATATCTGTCCGGCTTACAATTTTAGTTCGCCGTCTGATCCGCGAAACAAGCTTCACTTTATCTGATCTGAGCGTACCACTTATTCAGGGCGCGATACTGGAATCTGAATTTGATGAGAGCGACGCCGGAACAGTGCTCTTCCGAATGCTACCTTGGGTCAAATTGAGCCAATTTCGCGAAATTCTCGAGGGAGAAAATGTAAATCTCCGTACATTTTCTTCTGCGGATTGTTTCCATCTTTTGCAGGCGATTGAGGACCTATTGGATGATTCTGAGATAATCACGAGCGATTTTCGCGAGGCGCTAGAGGAATTTAAACCGTCACTCAAAGACGAAGACGTTGACAGTTGCCGCAATAAATCAGCAGTTATGTGGTCGAGGGAGGACGAAGGTGAAATTGCTATTGGTGCAGCGGCGGTCAACGAAGCATTAGCGGTTCTTGCTCCGGGTGGCATTTCGAAAAATTCCATTTATGAGATTCCCGACACGACATATTCAATTCTGTGGCGCATGCTTCAGAGAGCCTATAGAGCGTTGAGTAAAAGAGCCCAAAATGGTGAAAGTGAAAGGCTGGTCAAGTTCGTGGAGAACATGGCACAAGGCACTATTCCCTTTCATGAGAGTGAACGCCGCATCGTATGCCTGATATCAGAGCTCGCACTCTTTACACCAATTGGTTTTCCGTTTCGTCACCTGCGAGACAACAGAGCAGTATTCAAGGATCCAGAGACAGCATGGCACCACCTTGCGCCGGGTTGGAGAGCAGTAAAAGCAATGCAGTTTATTGGCGCGCATCTTCCAGACATTGATTTGGTTGTCCCTAACCGTCGTGTCATACAGGATCAGATCTGTGACTATTATGGGTGGCCAAAGATCGAAGAGTTCGTGATGCACCGAAAGTACACGGGCGCCAAAGATCTTTCGCAACAGCCACCAGCTCCATATGGCGTAGCACGATCAAGACGCATATATGAATTACAGTTTAGATCGTATTACGATGCAGGTGGCAGCTGGTTGAACTGGTTGCTTTGTGACCCGTCTCTGGGAGATAAGCCGCTTGATATCGCTCCCCCCAACCTGGATGTGTTCGGTCTACACACATACTTTGACGATGAGCTCGTTACGATTGGCGGAGACATGCCCTCAAAGGGAATAAGGTTGCAGGGTATGCTGGAGAGGTTTGTTCATGAACAACTGCTAACAAAGTCTCCAGCCGAGACAGCCCGACTTAACCCAAGGCTAGACAAGCGATTAGAGCCTCCATTCGAAGTTTTTGATTTGGCGGTTGACTTACTCTTTATGCAACGGCCGGAACTTGTTAGGTTGTTCAGCTGATGTGCACTTAGAATGTAAGTCCATTTGAAGCTACTAAGCCAAGTACTCCCACGGAGTGTAATTCAGCCAGAGTACAGCACTAACCGTATTTGCGGGCAAGTCTCCTCCTGCCGCTTATTGACCCTTCATGAACTTCGCAGCATCCTGCAAAATGGGCTCACAGCCGTCATCCGACAGGTTTCGTCGGAAAAACAAGGAAAATGAGGGGCCAAAGTCGGCTGAGCGGACAATACTGTCGCTCCAAATCTTGATCTAAGTGTCTGCTTTGCCCTTTTCTGTCTATTTTGGTAGCGGCCATAATTTCGACAAGTGAGTTCCGTAGTTCACAGAAGTCAAAGCGTTTAGGAGGCTTCAATGAGCGATCACTCTCATGAGGTTCATGGGATCATGTGCGGACATGTCCACAATGAAGAAAGACCGCTCAAGCTTATTGAGCATGGCCCAGAAGGCCAATGGGATTTTATGTGTGGGCAAACCGATCATGACACCCAAGAAGCAATTAATGCCGCCGTTGTCGTTTGTAAGGGCTGCGCTATGAAAGGCTTTCTTTTGCCAAGTGGCGTTCAAGAACTGCCAGCTAGCCATACCGCAAAGTTGAACTCAAAAACAGAGCGTTGGGATGTCCGGAAAATGACAGCCGAAGAAATAGCTGAATATTACGAAGATTGAGAGCCCCGCTGCATCATCAATGCAATGCAGCCATTCGTTGATCGCGCAGCATCCAGTAATTTGGGCTCAGGCCTGCCCTCGACCTCTAGAGCTGGTCATTTCCAGTATGAATGTCCGCTCTAGGGAAGTCGAGGCAAACAGTTGGCACCTGCAGCAACGCCGGTCGCAATCGCCCGACATTGGTCATTTTGGGCTGACACTGGTCATCTACTGTGGCAGACGCGAACCGCAATAGGTGTTTTAAGAGAAATCGCGGTCAACAATGCACTAAGTCAGCTAAGGTTCCATTTTGGGCAGCGTCGGATTTTGAAAAACACGTCTCTACTAACCCCCGGTCGACGCCATCAAAGCTTGCCGCGTTTCAGCAATGATCTCTGCAGTACGTTCTCGTCCAACGTAGATAAAATGCTTACACTCTATCAGAGTTCCGTTCGGCTTCCAGTTTTGGAGGTGCTTAACTGCGTCAGCGCCATGCGCGATTATCACCTTCGGCTGACAGGCGCGGAGCACGTGGTCAAACGGACCGGTAACAGGTTTTGGGTACTCGCTTTTCTTCGCTGAGGGACGAGCATCGATGTTAGCTTCTAGCACGTTAACATCAGACAAGGTATTCACGATGTCTTCTATTTTCGCACGTGTTTTACTCATCGCCCCACGTTGAGCGGAGTATTCTCTGAACCACTCGCTTTTTTGGTAGCCATAATCTTCTTTCCAGAACCTCCACCAATCGCCATCCATTTTGGTTGCAGGGTTGTAGCCAACAATAAAAACGTCACTGTCAAGAGGTGATCCTTCACAGACAAAGGGGCGAAGCGTTGTTGGCTGCCCCACCACTTTACCAAGATTTTCTCTAAATCGGGTTAGTTCAGCAAGTGACGCTCCCAACTTTGGGTCTCCTATCCTACTTGTCTGCCAGTGACATCTTAACCCGCTCTGCTGACCTCGACTAACCAAAATGTTGCGCAATGTGTCGAACGGAGAATTTAGGGAAGCTGTAATGCAGTGTTTGGATATTCGGGGGATGTCAGCACCGGGCCGGTAGCCCAAATGCGCAAAGTCAGTTCAGCGCGGTGCTTTCTATGATGCCCGGCGCAGCATTAAAAGCTAGGATTTCAAGCTCTGACAGGCTTTTCTCCTCGTGTTGTCGAGCTTTGTTAAAGGTGCGAGATTTGGAGATGGCTGGTCTCACGCTAAGCAGGACTTTGTCGCCGGTTTGCGGGAGTTAAGTAGGAGGCGTTTGGCAAGTGAAACGCATCGGTGTATCCCGACCGCACCCTCTTCCAAACCTGTTTCAATCTAATAGGGCTTTTTATGGAACTCTTCTTATTGGACAACGCTCTGCGGGGGGCGTCTTCCGGCATCTTTTTACTGTTCGCAATACTGATTTGGACCGCCCGCATCACGAGAGAAGCACAACTTGCCTTTACGGCGACTGCGATCACGATTTCAGCGCGGCTTTGGAGCACGTTGCCGCCAGGCTTTGAACTTCCCGACACGGCCACCCATTTCTTGCGGTTGATTGGCACCGGGGCGAGCTTATAAGGCACCTGGTTTCTGATCATCATCTTTTTGGATGACAGGCGTTATTTCCTTGCCTGGATTCTGTCCGGAGCAGCGGTGTCCATCGGGATCATTTTTGCCATCTCCTTGCCTGTGATTGTTCCTTATCTCAGGAGTTACGCAGTCGCGCATTTTTGTGCCCTGATCGTTTTGATTGCCATTTCAGCGCGTGGAGATCTTATGGATGCCCGGCGACGGGTCAGGCATGTTTTGTGTTTTCTGCTGCTATTGTACAGTATCAATAACGCGCTGACCTCGAACCAGCTCATTGGCGAACCATCGGTGACGGCTGCTCTTGGCAAATCAATTCCACTGTTTGTGTGCCTGTTTTGTCTGGCGCTTTGGTCTCTTAAAGCCAATGCGAACAATTGGTCTGGCGAAATAACCCCACCGCCTTTGACAGCCCCCGGTACCGAACAAATCCCGGCTGTGCAAACGGCGTTGATCACACGAATTGAGAGTGCGATGCAAGCGGGGATCTGGCGAAATGAGGGCTTGACGATCAGTGCCCTGGCTCAAGAGGTGGACGCGCCAGAACACCGGGTGCGCAAAGCCATCAATCAGGGTCTGGGGCATCGGAACTTCTCCAGTTTCATCAACCAATCACGCATCCAAGAGGCCAAACGCCGCCTGCGCGCCCCCGCGGATTTGGAAACCACGGTCCTAGAAATCGCCTATGCGGTTGGGTTCAGTTCGTTGGGCCCTTTCAACCGCGCCTTTCGTGAAGCGACCAAGCAATCCCCAACCGAATACCGCCGCAGCGGGCAACATACCTAATCTCTGATTCTGAAAACGATGCGCCGAAACTGAAAAGCGCATGTCGATTTTAAAACTCAGCGTGTTTGGCGGAGCTGATTGGGCGATCCGAACGGCATCCCCAATGCCACTCAGAGTCATTTGGATATCAGAGTGGTGATTTTACCTGCAGGAGCCCAAGGAAATCACAATGCGACCCACAGCACGCACCCCCTTCATCCTCATCACTTTAGGATGTCTTATGGCCACGGCAGCCTTGTCGGATGATGCCGACGATGGATCACAAACCCCAACCACAGCCCCGAGCCAATGGTATGACTGCGCCGAACAAGGCGGCGATTGTCGCCCGCAATTCGACGATGTCGTCACCATGCGCTACGGCAGCAATGGAAATTACACCTATATCCTGACCAAAGGTGTCGATGCCATTCCCTGTGACGACTACTTTGGCAATCCAAGCAGCAAGAAAAAGGACAACACCTGCGGATACAACACAGCCAACCCTCTGAACGTGCCTGCAGAGTCCGAGTTTGACGCCGAGCACAGTTGGACACCGGGGACCGACGTTTCTTTTAGCGGCACCGGGATGGTCTGGATTCGCTATGGTGGCGACGGTGGCTGGATATATTCTATGGCCGAAGGCGATAATTATGCCCAGAATACGCCTTGCGACGAAGAGTATTATGGGTTCAACCCAATGCCCAATGGCGGCTCGCCCATATGTGAATACGCAGTTTATACGGACGACGAAATCAATCTGGATGACGATCCTGAACATCCAAATCCACGGGTGGATTGTGCCTCAAAGGGGGAAACCTGCGAGATTGACGTGCAAGGCGCGGTGCTTGCTGGATATGGCGACAATGAGAGATTTGATTGGCGTTTTCTGCACTATGCGGACGATCAGTTTGAGTGCGACACCGATACGTTTGGCGTGAGCCCGGGGTCAAGCACCGACAAACACAAGCAATGCTACTATCAAAAACTGAGCACTCCGGCGAATGCCACACTGTCGAATGGCAGCTGGGTATTGTTGGACAGCTGCACTGGACAGGATTGTTCGGTTTCTCATGAAATCGGGTATGGCACGTCGCGAACAAGTACCTGGGGTACCACGGCAGAATGGAGCGTGACCGTGACGCAATCTGTCGAGCTGGGGCTGGAGGTCACCAATCTGGGTGTCAAGGCAGACGGTTCAGTGTCTGGAACCTTTGCCAATTCCATTTCATACCAGAACGCGCTGGACGTGGACTATTCCGTGAGTGACACCGTGACATGCAACGATGGCAGCGCCCAAAGTCGCGGACTTTGGCAGTTCGTGACCTCAACAACCACGCCCTGCCTGGATGACAGCGCCTGCGCGGGCACAACCAATACATACTATTATCAGTGCGTGTCGGATGCTCCGACGGGCTATCCCGGCCCCGCTTGTCTACCCGGCTATTGTGTTGAAGACGATCAAGGCCTGTGCGGTTCTTGCGCCTATAACTAAGGGCAAAGTGGCCCATGTTCAGCAGCATTCCGACGCAACGCAGCCGCTGAGCGAGACAGATACCGGCCTTTGAAAAATCGGGGCCGGTATCCCCTTTAAAGGTTTCCACATATATGGGCACCGCCACCGCCTCCCCCATACTACTGAAAGGGAGCCCGCAACGTCAGATGTTAATGGCGTCGGTCACACTCAATTTGGCCAGTTCAAGCCCCTGACTAAACAAATATGACTGGACTTGAGCGGGGGCTTTGGTCAGACGAGGTGCCCTTTGTTCCAAGAAGGTCGCATCCTGAGGGTCGCCAAAGTCAGGTGCAAACGTCACCAAAGCTGCATCAATGATTAGAGCGATGTCGAGGCGTTCTGACAATCGCCCGACAGTTAAACTTGCACATGCGATTTCCCAGATTTGCCTCAACATATGACCGGCTCTGGGATCACCGTCTTGAAAAAGAGGATGTTCAAACCCATCGCGGTTAGCAACATGCTTGGCGTTTTCCTCCCAAATCGCCGTAGGCCTAGTATCAAGCACAGTAAATCCGTCATTCATCAAAACCGCGGCGCCACCATGTTTTGGCCCGTTCAATATCGCCAGCCTAGAAATCAGCGCGCAGGCAGGCATGTAACGGTCGGAGCACAATCCCGAGCCGAAAAAGTTGTTGGATTGAGGTCAAAATCGCTCAACAAAACCAATGCCGTCTCCCCTCCCCCTACGTGATGTGTCAAGCTTGCAAGCGGTGCCAACACGGATATGGATGTGGGCATGATAGGATCGCCCCGACGGATGGTCGATTTTGCCACATCTGCCCACGCTCTGGAACCGCGGGTTTTGTTGGGCGGGGGTTCGATATAATGCCGCGACAAGAGGCTTTGCCGGGCATCTATAGCATGAACCATTGCCCAGATGTGGTGGCGGCGGATATCGGCGCAAAAAGTTTGGTCTGGGAAACCACTATAGATCAGGCGCGCCCTCAATCCGCGGCTTTAGGTCTTCAAAGGCATCATAGAGGTGATCCATCAAGGCTCGGACTCTTGGGTTTTTTCGCAAATCCTCATGCGTAAGAACCCAGATCTGTAAATCTTCTTTTGGGGCGAGTTCAGGTAAGCGAACCAAGCCAGATTGCGCGTCTCCAAAGAAACAAGGCAACATGCCGATGCCGCGCCCCATTTCGATCAACCGCGCTGCCGCTCCCATCGTGCTGGCGTTTGCAACAGTACGTGCAGACCCGAGCGGTTGTCTGGCTGGTCGCCAATCGAAGGCAATCCAACAATCGCGTTTCGGTCTGTTCTTAAGGTAGGCTGGTGCCGCATAAAGCGCGAGCGGGCTTTCTGCGACCTTCTTACCATAGGCCGTTTCCGGGGGGGAGCGTGTCAGTCGGACAACAACATCCGCGTCCCGCCATGCCAGTTCGCTCAATTCATCGGTCGCAATGATCTTGAGTGAGATCATCGGATATCGCTCCATAAAAGCGTCTATGGGTTTATCCAATACCGACAAATACAGGCTTTCCAGCATGGATATCGTGACCGGACCCGCCAATCCCGTATCGGCCGAAAAGGACATCCTATCAATCTTGGCAACCTTTGCTTCAATGTCCTCAGCGAGAGGCAGAATGCGCTGCCCCAGATCGGTGAGGCACTGACCTTCCTTGCGCCGCTCTAACAGCGGACTACCCAGAACATCATGCAATGACTGCAAGTGTCTTGAGACAGTCGCGTGTGTTTTGTTGAGCGATCTTGCAGCCCCCCTGACAGAGCCCGCTCTCACCACCGCAAGGAAAATCCGCAGGTCGTCCCAATCAGGGGTGGTCATTTTTTCATCCGGTAAGGTTCAATTTTGGTCAATTTATAAGCCGACAGTCTCTTTGTATCAAGAGGAACACCACACATCGGAAATCAACATGACGTATGAAATCAAACTCCTCGAAGCCGACATCCGAAATCCCATGGATGGCAATATGACCTTGGGGCTGCACCACGAAGACACGCTTTGTGGCCGGCTTGAATACACTTGGGACGATAAAATGTTTTCGTCGGTGTTCCAGGGTAACGCGCCAAGCCTCCCGTCACCTGCCCACCCCACACTGATTTTGCATCGCGCTGTTGCGGCGATCTATGCCCTGAAAACTGCTGATCATGCGGTTTTGACGGATGTATTTCGTGACCATGTCGTCACGATCACCATTGAAAACAAGGAATAATATTATGCTTGATCACCTATCTACGACCACAGCCCTAACAATTGCTTTGATGAGTGCAACCGGTGCGCTTGCCGATAGCACCGTCACACCTGTCGGGGTCATGGGGCTGTTTCATTCGGATAGCCCGACGGCTATTACCCTCGATAGGACCGCCTTGGCAGCGCTGGGATGTTCTGTGCGACGATCAGGTATTATCGGTGCCGCACAGGGCGACATCGGCCTTGAGCAACCCAACCAGTTTGCTTTGTTGGCCTGCGACACATCGGTGCTGTCAGACAGGTCGTCGCGTGCTCATCTGGCTGCGCTTGCGCCATCATCAGACACCCTCGCCGTTCTAGAAGGCGACCTGATTGATTTCCCGGTTCAAGCCGCGAAAGGCCCAATTTCGGACCGACAATATGTTTTCAAGATCAGTTATTACAACAACCAAGACGTCAATGCGCGCGATGCGGAATTGGCGCGCATTGACGCCAAGGCTGAAACCCTTGAGGACACGTATGTCACCGAGTCTTTTGTTGGCGTGGATTATGCCCTCGGCATGCCGACCCCTGATGAGGTTGTGATCCTGTACTACGACGATGCCGAAACAGGGGATCGATTTCGGAATGCAAACAGTGATTTCCTGAGCGAAATCGGGGTGTTCAACGCCACGCATCTGATCAGCACAATCTACTATGTCGGACAAGCTGGGCCGAAAACAGATGGGTGAATCTGCCCTAGAATGCAAACCGGAACACCCAGTCATCCGGCCCCTCGACGGCCCGATGGCATGTTAGAGGGCGGGCTGTTCCACCGCCCAAAGCCGGTGCTGTCTCTCAAAGGCAGCTCAAGCGGATCAGGTGGATATCTCCTGCTTTTCGGCCCGCCATGCAGGTCATCACCTCACACGGGCATGAACTTCACGAGAGCCGAAAAGCACAATCCGGGGATTGGTTAGCCGATGCCAACAGCGACCTCTATCGGTTTGCATCTGCTGCGCCTTTTATCAGGGGCGCAGCCCATTTAGGAACCACTTTAGATCGGCCCATACGCGCGTTTTTTGACTTTGCATCCGGCCCAAGCCGCATTTGGGCGCAAAATTTTGAACACAAACCAACACTGCCCGACACACCTCTGAAATTATTTTACAAATCGGCGACGGAACTAGGTGCGGCGCGCGTACTACGTAGGACTTTAACCTCAAATCACGTAAATGGGACCGCCATGTCATTTCGAAAAATCCTGTTCTGGAGCCATTTGGTGGCTGGAATAGCAACAGGGCTTGTCATTTTGCTCCTCGCCATCACCGGTGTTCTTTTGACCTACGAACACCAGCTTATTAACGCCGCCGAAAGCACATACGACGTGACGGTTTCGGACGCATCCGCATTGCCTGCTGACCGGCTTGCCGAAATCGCCCTTGCTGAAACCGACGGAAAAGCATCGGCCCTTGTCTTCCAAAATGACGACAGCGCCGCCGTGGTCGCCACGATTGGCCGGAGCGACAAACTCTTCCTCGATCCTTATTCCGGCGAAGCTTTGGGCTCTGGTCCAACCGCCACCGAAGAGTTTTTTGGCACGGTGACCACACTGCACCGATGGCTTTCGCTCTCAGGGCGCAACGACACCGGGGCGATGGTGACTGGTGCGTCGAACCTCGTCTTTGGCTTTCTTCTCCAGTCGGGGATTTACCTTTGGCTGCCCCGTATCTGGAAATGGGGCATGCTTAAGACAAAAATACTGTTCCGACGTAGTTATCCGAACGCCAAAGCACGTGACTTCTCATGGCATCATGTTTTTGCGTTCTGGGCTGCGATCCCCCTTATCTTGATCATCCTCTCAGGGGCTGTCATCTCCTATTCTTGGGCAAGCGACTTGGTCTACTCAGCCTATGGCGAAGACGCCCCGACAAGACGGCGACCCGGTGGGAGCCAGGCCAGTGGCCCACTTGCGATTGACGCCAATGGTGTCGGGCTTCAGGCCGTTCTCGATCGGGCGATCACTCATGAAAGTGATTGGACCCAAATCAAATTGACCCTGCCCAAAGGCAAAAATGCCGACAGTGTCAGCGCCATGGTGGACACCGGAACGGGGCGGCAGTTGACGCATCAGACAACATTGACGATCGCGCAAGAAACGGGTGAGGTCGTGTCGACAAGTCGCCTGTCTGATCGGTCACCGGGGATGCAGGCGCGCATGTGGATGCGGTTCGTTCATACGGGCGAGCATTACGGCCTCATCGGGCAAACCATTGCGGGGCTTGCCTCTTTGTTCACGGTCTTCATGGTTTATACAGGTCTGGCGCTCAGCTACCGCCGCCTCATCCAGCCGCTGTTTCGGCCTCGGAAATCAGCGGCCTAAGCCGTTTTATCGCCCGGTCGTTGCAAAGACCAACGACCGGGCGGAAACCATAAACATGGAACTGTGAACGCCCAAACGCGTCATAACGGGGGCTGCAGAGAAAGACCCAATCAACGGACTGCCCACTCAATCTCAACAGATGACCGTTTTATGTTCAGTCAACGACGCGGCGGGCGGTTGGAATGTTGGCTTACGTGAGACGTTTTTCTAAGCGGATGTCAGTCTCATGACACGATGTGCCTCCCAGGTTTGAGGAGGCTCCAGTTTTCGAGCCAGATGGGTTATCACGGCCTCAGGTACGGCATCAGGTCGATCTTTGTTTTGACGGAGCAATTGATCGGGGGCGGGTTCAATGTACACGAGGTCAATTCTGGCTCCGTAATCTCGCAAGAGTCGCAGAACCTTTGCCCGATTTTGCCGTGTTACATTCGTGCCGTTCCAGACAAAGTCTTTGCCCGCGCGTAGAAATGTGCGGGCTCTTTCATACGCGGCCTGAATAACCCTGCCCTGATTGCCCCGCGCCGTCACTCCAAGCTCATCGCGGATGAGGTCGAGACTGACAACCGGATGGTCGCTTCGATGTTGGGCAATCCATGTGTCCTTGCCCGCGCCCGGCAGACCCGACATGACCGTGACGGTGCATTTGAACGCCTCATGAGCCTCATAATGAGGATCCCGGCCCTCGGTCTCGAAGAAGGCAACGCGGCTTTCATCATTGGCAAAGTCAAAGGGAGCGTTGAAACATCCGGCGTCTTGAAAAATCACCTCCGTAAGGCTGACATTGTCCAAAACTGCCTGTTGATCCTGACAAATGCGCCCCAAAGCGTCAGCTCGGGCATGGAGGCACAGGTGATCGGGGCGGCATTTCCATGATGTCTCTATCGCCAGTCGGGTTGGATCGGGCCGTTCGATTAGCCAAAAAGGCAGCTGATGATGGGCGATGATCGCGCAAAGTGCCTCGCGCCACGCGAAGGGAGATTGCGCATGCCACAGCAATGTCCGTGCCATGGCAGCCCCGATCCGCGAATGCCCCGGTGATGAAATGCGCCCATCCCCTTGCTGGGTTGTAACGGCTGGTTTGCCAATGTCATGCAGCACAGCCGCCCAAAAGAGATAGCCTTGATCCTCAGGCGGCAGGTCGCGCCAGGTCGGATCGGCAACCATCGCCTCGACAACCATGCGGGTATGAATGCCAACATCACCTTCAGCGTGATAGATCGGATCCTGCGGGCACCTGTCCAGCACCGCCAGCTCAGGCCAAAGCGGCCAGATTGCATCCCAATTAACCCGCCAAAACGGGCCGGTCGGGACCAAGGACATCAGATGCTCATGCGGGACGTGGGGTGTTTTGACCTTACGCATCATATGCACCCGAAATCCCCAAAACAGGGGCAAAGATATCGACCCCGTCGGCCAAGCCGTTCGGTAGGATCGGACGGTCATGCCAATGCCCATCAGACGCTTGGACCGCCTGATGAAAGTCGGCCCGCACAAACTTGAACCGATCCAGGACATGGGTTGTATCTTCGTGTTTCAAATACAAACCTTCTGCTAGATCGCTGTCTTCGGTCTGCTGTTCCACCATGTCCGCCCGGCTGCCGGATTGCTCGGCTGCGCGCGCCAGAATCCGACGCCAATCCTGCGATTTATAAGGTGTCGGGCGGGTCAAGGAGTTGAGCTGATCAACGGATGTCACTTTGCCCTCATGAAGCACAGGAACCGGCATGATCGGCAGTCCGCCTAACAGGGAACGCCGGGCGGCGGTGCTGAGAAAGGCCCCATTGTCCCGGTCCAACACGTCAAATTCCAAAAAAAATGCGGAAGCCGATCATAAAACACGGTGTGTTTGGCATACATCCACTCGCCGTACATGACGAACCTGTGTCCAAGGACAGGCTCCAACACATGGGCATGGGCCGCTGCCCAGGTTTTGAGCAAAGCAAAATGGCGTTCTCGACCTCCGCCGGTCAGGTAATGCCCCCGGCTTTGCAACAGCAGGTTGCCCTGCACGTCAAAGGACACGGCGGAGTTGGCCCCGTCGAGCTTCTCCTCCACGATCAGATTCTGACCCGCGAGGTCCTTGATTGGTTTGTCGTCGGCCATATCGCCAACTTGAAGGCGCGAGCCTTCAACATGCCGCGTGCGCGGGTATTTTCGGATAGTCATAACAGTCTCACGATGTATTGATTGCACACAAATAAGCATCCGACACACGTGGTCGGAGCCTTGTTTGAAGTATGTGCGCTGAGATTACATCGGTCTTCCGTGGGGTTCAGGGTTTGAGACAAGGACGGACCAAAAGCGTTTTGGCGCTAAAATTGCAATAACCGACATTCACTCGTTAAGCGCAAGAACCAGCTTGGTTCGTTCAGTTTTCACTCCCCCAAATGATCAAATATGTTCCTGCAGACCCTAGTAACTTCCTGATTTGGTCCAAAATGACGGGTGGCAGTCAGCGATCCAGTCTGGGTCCAGACTATGCACAAAACTTAACCCGAGGCAGGAATACACTTACAACGCTGGGAGGCCGCCATGAAAACCGCAATTGTTCTTGGGGTTTTAATATCTCTTATGTCCACGTCGGCTTCCGCCGAAAGTATTCGCTGGAAACCCGAAACTCTCAAGCCCGGCGACGACACCAGTCTCAACCAAAGCCAAGGAGGCCTTATCCACCACGTATTTCGTGGAAAGGTCGGGCGCTTATATGCTTTGGAAAGCTATCGTGGGTCTTCACCATCGGGAAAACCCGTTTTCACAACTTACCTAGACAAAGATGGAAATCAGGTTCGGTGGGTGAGACAAGACGGGTTTGAACTGCAATTTCACCCGCATGATTGCACCCCAACACTTGGGCCTTGCCAATGTACCCAAGTCGGTTCTGACGGAAAAAAGGAGGTCCGTTTGAGAATTACCGAAGCTGTAAGGGGCGGGTTTCAGTTCGCTGAATACGGGTCTGATGGTAGGCAGTTGTTTGGTGGCAATCTAACACTGGATGCGCGTGACAATGCAGTGAATGGCCGTTTAGACGGCAACCAAGGAAAGCAGCGGTTTCAAATGGTAAAGCAAGTGTACAAATAAGACACAAAAGCGCTGAAATGGGCCGAATGCCGTGATTGGTCGGCCTCAGTGAACGCGACCTTTGTCTGCCCAGTTGCACTTCAACACCAATGACCAAGGGGGGGGGCGGCCGAACCAGCCAGTTGTTAGTGCCAGGCTCCGACAAATCCATGCAGCTATTTGCATAGAGGCATGCCCAATTCAAAAGAAACACAAAGGCCATATAACTGCCAAATTTTATGGGTATGACCTCGGTGGAAATGGTCAATCTTTAACGTTAAGGTGGAACAACGTGCCCAAACCTCTGAGCTTTGCTGAGCATATTAGCCTGCAGCTTTCTAATGGAAAAACGCGATATCCTGACGAAATTGCGAAGGAAATATTGAAATCTCATCTCTCAAAACCGGCTCTGCATTTGACGCCCGAAGACCTTCGCGCACGCGTAATGAAAACAGAAAAGCCAGCATATGTGCTGGGGCGCAAAACCTATGTCTCAGGACGCAATTGGTTTGGGGGGGGGCCGCTTTTGCCCAGCCACATGCCTTGGCCCAGAACAGATATCCACCGACAGCCCATGCACTTTTGGGCACAGATTGACTGTGCGACGTTGAACGGGCCCCATGACCTGCCCAATAGCGGCTTGCTCCTTTTCTTTTTCGATCTGGATGAATTTGGGCCAGATCAACGGCACAATGGAGCAGGCAAGGTGATCTTCGTGGCTCAGAGCGACATTCCATTGATGGAACGACAGCCGCCATCTGATATGCCGCAGTTCCTACACGCCCCAGGCGAACAAACCTCCAAATTCGACACGCGGGTTACTACCAACAAATTTGCGGCCGAGCCTCATATGTTTGCTTGGTATGATATGCAAAACGTTGATCTGAACTGGGATCTGTTGAGCAATGAAAACGAACTATCTGCGGGTGAGATCGCCACGGAAGTCACGCAGGCCAATAGAAAGGAAACGATCGCCACTGCAGCGCCGGAAACCTACGGGCAGCACGCGTTACTAGGGCCTGAGCAAGAGATCACCAATCCGACCTACGGCGAAGGTGTTCGCCTGATGTGTCTTGGCAGCGATGACGAGATGGATTGGCAATTCGCCGACGACGGTGTCGTTGAATTCTGGATGTCCCATGCCGATTTGCGCGAGCATCGTTTCGATCGTGCCTATGCAATGATGGCTTAGAAAAAGCTAAAGCGCCGACGTTATAACCAATTTTGAAACCCGCCGTCTTTCGTGGCCAGATTTGTTCGAAGACAGTATTGAGCCCTTTTGACACGTGCTGTGGGAGGCTCCAACGTCAGGTTTCCTTGCGTTTCGACGTTGCCTCCTCCCACCCTTTCAACAAGGCGGCTCGACGGCCTGGGTACTTGCTTCCAAGAACTCTGAGGTCCTGAACGCGTTCGGTCTTGAAATGCCGATAGTCGTCTTTCGTCTCGCACCAACCGACGAGGTATCGGGCCCTGTCAAGGAAAGCGATCAACAGCGGCCAGACAATCCTGTCAGTCGTGCTGCCATCGCGATCTGTGTAAATGAGCTGCAACCTGTACCGCTCTCGAATAGCATGTCGCAACAGCGCACTGTCAAAGCGCTCCGATACGCGCACTTGCGTTTGTATGGGTTTGGAACTCCCGTCCAGGACAACCGGACGCAGCTCCTTTGGAATGGCCAGTGAGAGTTTCGACACAAGGTCACGCGCAGCCCGGGCAAGCGAGGGGTCCGCCTCGGACGCCACCCAAGCCGCCCCCAAGGCTGCGGCCTCTAACTCGTCTGCCGTCAGCATCAGCGGGGGCATGTCATAGCCATCATCAAGGACGTATCCAACACCCGCCTCTCCGGTGATCGGGATGCGTTGGGCGTGAAGCTCGGCCATATCGCGATAAAGCGTACTGAGAGAGATTTCCAATTCATCGGCAAGGTCTCGTCCTGTGATCGGCGACCGGGTCGACCGCAAGATCTGGATAATCTGAAACAACCGTTCTGTGCGACGCATTTTTCGACCCTCCTCTCATGCTGCTATCATAACGGTGAGAGCAGCCCACTTCTAGAACCCTCTTAGAAACTGAAATTGCGCAACCTCAGCGCAAACCAAACGGAGCCTAAGAATGATTCATCATGAACGTAGCCTGACCATCGATGCAGCGCCGGACGCAGTGTGGGCAGTGCTCAGCCGCTATATGCAGATCGACGCGTTCGCGCCCCAGATCACTTCGGTTGACGCATTGACCGAAGGAGAGATCGGCATAGGCTCAAAGCGGCGCAATCACTTTGCCAACGGCACGTCTCTTGTCGAAGAGGTGGTCGCGTGGAAACCGGGCACGGGCTACACCGTAGGGCTTTCGGATATGGCGGCAATGCCATTGAACCACGCCAGTTCCGAAATTCGCATCACTCCGACAGGCGGACGTTCCAAAGTGACATGGACCTTCGACTATCGCGTTAAATATGGCGCTTTAGGTTGGGTGCTCGGGCAAACCATTATGAAGATAATGATGGGTAAGGTCATTGATGCGAACCTAAAGGGACTATCAGAAAAAGTGCGCGCCGGATAAGCCGGATTTGGTTCGCAATTATGACGCGGCCATTCGTTCGTTTAGAGCGGATGGCGTTCTCGTCGACGCTTTGGAGAACATGAGCGCATGAACGGCTGCGGAGCAGCTCTCACGGATTGTTCGTCTCCAACTCTTGAAAAACAGGTGTGAATACCGACGGAACTTGTCAGCACCCGCGTGTAACCCTCCAACGACCCAAAGGAGAATGTGACATGCGCAGCCCCATCAATGCCCCCATCCTCGCCACGGCCTGTGTGATTGGCCTTGGCATCGTTGCCCAAGCCGCCGCATCGGGTGCCCCCTATGAAGGCCCTTTCCACAGACTTTGGAAAGCGGCGTTTCAGAGCGAGATAACCGAGCCGGTTCACCAAAACGCCATCCACACCGAAATGCCACAAGGCAACGGATATTGGCTTTAGCACCTTGTGGCTTTGTGATCGGGCACCGACACTGATCGCTACAGTTCAACAGGTAAGTGCCCTATGCCCAGTACCCCAAAAGCAATCAGCAAGTTTTTGTCATATGTGCTCCGCCATGACCCGGCCAGCATTGGGCTTACCTTGGACCGTGGAGGCTGGGCCGAGGTTCAGGCTCTGATCGACCGAGCCACCCTGCCCCTGACCCAAAGCGATATCGAAACCGTTGTCGCCACATCTGACAAACAACGCTTCGCGCTCTCTGAAGATGGTAAGCGCATTCGCGCGAACCAAGGTCACTCTATCGACGTCGATCTTGGCCTTAAACCGATTGCCCCTCCCGATAGGCTCTTTCATGGCACTGCGCAGACGTCTTTAACGGCGATTCTCGCACAGGGGCTGACCGCGCAATCGCGCCATCATGTTCACCTCTCGCCTGATCCTGATACAGCCCGCACCGTTGGGATGCGACACGGCAGCCCTGTTGTCTTGGTCATCGACGCGGCCGCGATGCACGCCGCTGGATATGTGTTTTTCAAATCTCAAAACGGTGTCTGGCTAAGCGATCACGTCCCCCCAACCTTTCTTTCGCCTCGTTAACTGTCATTGGCCGCTCTGCGCGACGAAATGCATCACGGTATACGCTGGTATACTGTAGACGCTGCCGTTCGTTTGCCCTAAGGAATGCGCAGCAAACGAAAGGCAGTTATCCATGTCGAACACCACTCCTGATATCATTTACACCATTGTAGACGAAGCGCCCGAGCTGGCCTCGGCGTCGTTCCTGCCCATCATTCAAAGCTTTGCGGGGGCCGCCGGGGTTTCCGTGGGCACCAAGGACATCTCGCTCGCAGCTCGAATCATCTCGGCTTTCCCTGAGAACCTGACCGACGAGCAGCGCCAGTCCGATGATCTGGCCGAACTTGGCAAACTGGTGAAAACCGCCGAAGCCAACGTCATCAAGCTGCCAAACATCTCGGCCTCTGTGCCCCAGCTGGTTGCCGCCGTCGAAGAGCTCCAGGCCCAGGGTTACAAACTGCCTGACTATCCAGAAGAGCCAAGCACCGACGAAGAAAAAGCTGTACGCGCGCGTTATGATGCCATCAAAGGCTCCGCCGTGAACCCGGTTCTGCGCGAAGGCAACTCGGACCGCCGCTCGGCCAAGGCTGTGAAAAACTACGCCCAGAACAACCCACATTCGATGGGCACATGGGAAAGCACCTCGAAGACCAAAGTGTCGTCGATGCCCGGCAATGATTTCTACGCAAACGAGAAATCCGCCACCATCACCGAGGCCCAAGCCGGTGACGCGAAAATCGAATTTGTCGGCAAAGACGGTTCCGAGACCGTGTTGAAAGACGGCTGGCCGCTGGAAACCGGCACCATTGCTGATGCGACATTCATGTCCGCAAAGGCGCTTGGCACTTTCCTTGCTGGCGCAATCGAAGACACCAAAGCCGACGGCACCATGTTCTCCTTGCACATGAAAGCCACGATGATGAAGGTTTCCGACCCGATCATCTTTGGCCACGCTGTCAAAGCATGGCTGGCCCCTGTGTTCGAAAAATTTGGCGCTGAACTCGACGCGCTGGGTGTGAACCCGAACTCCGGCATGGGTGACCTTCTGGATCGCGTCAAAGACAACGCCGACATCATGGCCGCCATCGACGCCGTGACCGCGGACCGTCCCGGCATGTATATGGTCGATAGCGACAAAGGCATCACCAACCTGCACGTGCCATCCGACGTGATCATCGACGCCTCGATGCCCGCCGTGATCCGCGCTGGCGGCAAAGGTTGGGACGCAGCAGGTGCCAAGGGCGACACCAACTGTGTCATCCCGGATCGCTGCTATGCCACCGTCTATGACGAATCGATCAACTTCTTCAAAGCCAATGGCGCGCTTGACGTGACCACAGCTGGCTCGGTTGCCAACGTTGGTTTGATGGCCCAAAAGGCCGAAGAATATGGCTCGCACCCGACCACATTCGAAGCCCCAGCCGATGGCACCATCCGCATCGTTCTGGCCAATGGCGACACGCTGCATAGCCATGACGTCGAAGCGGGTGACATCTGGCGCTCTTGCACCGTGAAAAAGGCCCCGATCGAAAACTGGATCAGCCTTGCCATGGACCGTCAGCGTCTGACCGGTTCCGAAGCGATCTTCTGGCTTGATGCCAACCGCGCCCATGACGCCGAGCTGATCAAATATGTTCAGCCTGCGCTGGACGCCGCTGGTGTTGCTGACAAATTCCAGACCATGGCCCCACGCGAAGCCACGGCTCAGTCGCTCAAAACCATCACAGCCGGCAACGACAGCATCGCCATCACCGGCAACGTGCTGCGTGACTATCTCACCGACCTGTTCCCAATTCTCGAACTGGGCACATCGGCGAAAATGCTGTCGATTGTGAAACTGATGAACGGTGGCGGCTTGTTCGAAACCGGCGCGGGCGGCTCAGCGCCCAAGCACGTTCAGCAGCTGGTCGAAGAAAACCACCTGCGTTGGGACAGCATGGGCGAATTCTGTGCCCTTGGTGAATCGCTGAACTTCCTCGCCGATAGCCGTGGCAATGCCAAAGCCGGTGTTCTGGGTGTGGCCGCCGAAGCCGCGACCCAAGGTATTCTGGATGACAACCGCTCGCCATCGCGCAAAGTGGGTCAGCCTGACAACCGCGACAGCCACTATTGGTTTGCCCGCTACTGGGCCGACGCCCTGGCCGCGCAATCCGACGACGCCGATCTGGCCGCACATTTCGCCCCCATCGCCAAAGCATTGGCGAGCGGCGAAGAGGCGATCTTGGCCGAACTGGCCGCCGTTCAAGGCCCAGCGGCCGACATCGGTGGTTACTACCGCCCGTCGGTTGAGCTGAAAGCCAAGGTCATGCGCCCAAGCGCAACACTGAACGCGATCTTTAGCTAATCAGCTTTCGGAACAACAACGAAACCCGCCGCAGTCTGTGTGGCGGGTTTTCTTTCGCCTGAAATTAATAACCAAGTAATTCAATCAGGATTGACATTCCTGAGTCTAACAGTCATATTATCATCACCAGCCAGCCCAAAGGGTCAGCCAACATCTGCGAAAACGGAGATTTCCGATGCTGACTCGTAACACGCACAGAGCCGGTCACCCGGTGCCTCTTTCCCAAGACGTCCCCATCAACGTCACTCTCGGTCTTCCTCGCTTTCGCAGCCTCGAAATACTATTGGACCTGATCGAGCACGCCGGAGGTGCTGACAAATGACCCTGAATTTCGCCCCGACCATTCCACATGACCTTGCCAATCAATCGGTGCCCCGCATGCCCCTGCATGACGCGACCGCTCTCACGGATGGTGGTAGCCTCGCAAACATCCAGTTGGGTGACCAAATCTATACGTTGCGTATCACGCGGGCTGGCAAGCTGATCTTGACCAAGTAGATCCCCGAATCAAAGATAAAACAGTAGGTTGCCGGATCAACTCGGCAATCAATCGCAGGGTGTTTGCGCCGGAAAAATCCGCTTTTTCACGTCAAAAAAAACGTCCAAAATCTGAAGTTATTGGCCCAACTCACCAGTTCGGGTGATACCTGAAAAAATCCTAGACAGATAAAGTTAATGGGCAGTGAGGCCGGTTAAAAATTATCTACGACGACCCCTTTCAAAAATACGTTTTTGATACTTATCCCTATCTGATCGGTTTCACTGCACCTGCACCGACTGCGGCGCCGAGTCATTTGCACCAAACGCGATCCCTCGCTACCATTTCCCTATTTACGGGGGAAATTACGATGCTTAGGCGAACATTTTTACTGACCGGGTCTGCATGGCTGAGCGCCTGCGCCGCCGTGCCGCACGATCTGTCACTTGCACCCAATTCCACTTTGATTGTTGTGCGCCACGCCGACCGCGATGGCGAAAACCTCAGCGCGGCGGGTATTGAGCGTTCCAAAGCACTGGTCAAAGCTTTGGATGGCATGCCGCTGGACGCCATCTTTTCACCGGGAATCAAGCGCAACATGGACACGGCCGCACCTTTGGTCGCAGCGCGCGGATTGCCCAACCAACGCCTCCCCCAAGAGGCCCCAACCACGGGGCTGGTGACCCAAGGCGCTGGCAAAACCGTGATCTGGGTGGGCAACAAGGGCAATATCGCCACCATTTGGGAAGACCTACGGCTCAGCGATCCGGCCCCTTTGGAATACGGTGATTTATTCATCGTTCGATCAGATGCATTTGGGGCTGTCACCGTTGAACAGCGCCATTTTGGTGCCTAACACCCAAACCCGCGCTCTGATAATCACCTAATATTGGCACCTAACATCGGCACCTAATACAGGTGCCGAAACCGGTTGCCAAACACGGGCTTTGGCGACGCAATAAGAGCGCGGGCTCAAGCTTTTGCGTCTTCCAGCATAAGCTCGGAAGCTTTTTCACCAATCATAATCGCCGGGGCGTTGGTGTTACCCGATACGATTTCCGGCATGATCGAACAATCCGCGACCCTCAGCCCGGAGATCCCGTGTACCCGCAGCCGATCATCAACAACGGCTTGCGCATCGTTGCCCATTTTGCAGGTGCCCGTTGGGTGATAGATCGAGGCGGTATTGCTGCGCGCCCAGTCCAGCGTCGCCTCGTAGTCATCAATCTGCAGCGACGCGTTGGGGCGAAACTCTTGCGAAATCTTTGAGGTCAGCGGCGCGTGCCGGGCAATATTCCGCGCGATTTTGACGCCTTCAACCACGGTACGACAATCGGTTTCGGTCGACAGGTAGTTCGGGATGATCTTGGGATAAGTCCGCGCTTCGGGCGAAACAATTTGGATTTCACCTTTGCTTTCGGGCCGCAATTGGCAGACCGACATCGTAAAGGCCGAAAACGGATCCGCCCCTTTGCCGGGGTTCTCCGCCGACAAAGGCTGGACATGGAACTGAATATCCGGCGTTTCCAGATCAGGCCGGGTTTTCAAGAACCCCGTCGCCAAGGACGCCGCCATCGTCATCGGCCCGGCCCGGAACATCGCATATTTCAAGGCAATTTTGGCCTGACCAAACAGGCTGCGCACCTCGTCATTCAGGGTTGGTTCATTGCATTTGTAGACCAAACGCGCCTGTAAATGGTCTTGCATATTCTTGCCAACACCAGGCAAATCCTTGCGCACCGCAATGCCGTTGGCCACAAGCTGTTCGGCCTCTCCGATACCGGACAACATCAACAGTTGCGGTGAATTGATCGCGCCGCCAGACAGCACAACTTCCCGCCGCGCTTTGATCGTCTTCACCTGACCGGATTTGTCGCGATAGGTCACCCCAGTGGCACGATTGCCATCCAACTCAATCTTTTCGGCCAAGGCATGGGTAATGATCTGTAGGTTTTCACGCCCGCGGACGGGTTTTAGATAGGCCACCGCCGAACTGCACCGCCGCCCATTCTTGGCCGTCAGCTGGAAAAACCCAACGCCCTCTTGGCTCTCCCCATTGTAATCGGGGTTAAACCTGTGTCCCGCCGCCTGCGCAGCCGCGACCCAAGCATCGGTGATCGGGCGTTGGATGCGCATATTTGACACCGACAATGGCCCCTGATCGCCATGGAACGCATCGGCACCGCGTTCGTTATTCTCCGCCTTTTTGAACAGAGGGAGCACATCCTCCCAGCCCCAGCCGCGATTGCCCATCTGTTGCCAGCGGTCATAATCTTGCGCCTGACCACGCACATATAACAGTCCATTCAGAGACGACGACCCCCCCAAAACCTTGCCTCGCGGCCATTCAATCGAGCGACCATTTAACCCCGGATCGGGCTCTGTTTTGTAACACCAATCGACCGATGGGTTATGAATGGTTTTGAAATATCCGACCGGAATGTGGATCCAAGGGTTCCAATCTCGTCCCCCCGCTTCCAGCAAAACCACCTTGTTTTTCGGGTCAGCGGACAGACGATTCGCCAAAACGCAGCCAGCAGAGCCTGCCCCTACGACGATAAAATCTGCATCAAAATCTGACATTTAACTCCCCTCCCGGTCGGTATTGCGCGGCAATTCGAACTTTTCCCTTGCTCAAACCAGCATAGTCACCCCATTATTGAGACTGCAAGTATCAAAATTGCACAAATGGGAGGAACCACTATGAAAGCATCGAAAGCCCTCAGTGGCATTTCGCGCCGTGATCTTTTCAAACTGACGGGTCAGTTTGGAATTTCGTCGGTTGTCTTGGGCGCGGGCGCTCTGGGCGGCGCTGCAACCCTTGGCTCGGTCGCGCAGGCCGCCGAAAGCACCTACACCAAACGCTTTGCCAAAGAACCCAAACATACGCTGAAGCTCGGCGCGTCCGGCTTTAATGCCCGAAACCTGTTGATCGAACGCGCCGGCGTGTTGGAATTTGCCCGCGATCTGGAAGAGCGCACCGAGGGCGAGATTCGTGTCGAATTCATCGGTGACAACCAAATTTGCGGCCAGCTCAGCTGTGTTGAGAAAACCCAATTGGGTGTCGTCGACATGTATGCCGCCTCCACCCAAAACTCTGCCGGTGGCGCGCCCTATCTGAATGTTCTGGATTACGCCTATATGTTCCCAAGCCGGGCGGCGCAGTATCACTTCCTCTACAGCCCTGAATCGCAGAAACTTTTGCGCGAACCGCTTGAAAAGCGTCATGGCCTCAAATTCCTGTTTAGCCATTGCGAATTGCGCGGCCTGCAGATGGGCTCCAGCTTCCAAGACAAGCCCACCGTGACCAAGCTCGAAGAGCTGTTTGGCACCAAAAACCGCGTCACCGGCACCCAGTTGGGCCGCATCGCGATGCAACTTTTGAACCTGAACCCAGTTCCGGTTGCTTGGGAAGAAACCCTTGATGGCCTGAAACAGGGCCTGATTGATGGCGCGGAAACATGGGCTTCGGCTGTGGCCTATGCCAACATGTCGCCTGTTGTGTCACAATGCGTCGACCTCAAGTTTTTCTGCGGCACGGAACACACTTCGATGTCTGCCAAAGTCTTTGACGCAATGGAGGGCCATTTGCAGGACGCGATCATGGAATCCGCCTATTTGGCACAAGTTCATGTTCAGGCGGCAAACGAAGCCGCACTGGTCAAAACTGTTGGCTTTTCTGATCCTCAGCTGCCGGATACGATTTTTGTCAAAGACAACGTGCGCTGTGCTTTCCTGGCTGATGATCAGATCAAAATGGCCGAGGAAATGTGTTCACCAGAGTTCAACCCAGAACCCTGGGCTCAATGGCGTGACCGTCTCAACAAATGGTCCGGTGGACACGACACCTACAAGGAAATCTACGACGTTGCACGTCAGATTCCCAAAGACACCCTGCCAGAAAACGTCGAACCCCGTCGTTGGTGGCGTTCGGCTTAAGTCGCCACATTTAAGGGATGGGCCAGATATGGCCCATCTTTCACCGCTGCGCGAGTCGGCGGTTTTTATACATACGGCACACCTAAGGAGGAGAGGTTATGACCGGTTGGTTTCAGGGCACAGGAGAAATCCTAGCGGCCCTCGCCGAGGGCGATTCATGGATGTTAAGCGAAGCAATGCGCGCCCCGGCTGTTTGGTCGCTGGGCCTGATTGTGATGCTGGTTGCCTCCACATTGATTGTGATCCTGTACCGGGTCAGCCCGTGGGTCGAACGCAATCTAGAGACGTCGGTTATGGTGGTCTCCTATTTGGCCATTGGCGGCATCATCTTTGTCGAAGTGTTCCGGCGCTTTGCCTTGGGTCTTCAAGCCCCATGGTCCACAACGCTGCCCCCGTTTTTGTTTCTGGTGATGACCTGGTTTGGCTGCGCTTATAACGTCAAATTGCGCACTCATCTGGCCTTTGCCGAATTCCGCACGGCGATGCCCCGCGTGGGACAAATGGCCTGTCTGACTTTGGATGCGGTGCTCTGGATCGCGTTTTCATGGATCGTGGTTGTCACCTCAACCCGCGTGGTTGCCAACTCAGCCGCCAATTTCCAGATCATGTTGGGCACCGACAATGTCATGCAATGGTGGTTCCTACTTTCGGTTCCGCTCGCCTTTGTGCTGTTGGTGGCGCGTGTTTTGGAAAACTATCTGACCGACATCCAGAACTTTCGCTCAGGCGACACCCTGATCCAACAAGCCGTGATCGGAGGCGACTGATATGACGGACGGAACCATAATCACCCTTCTTTCGGTTGGCGTGACCCTCCTCTTTATGCTTGGCGTGCCGGTTTTTCTGGTCATTGGCTATTGGGTTGTTGGCATGTCTTTCATGTTGCAGCTGCCGCTCGATAATATCGGCGCGGCGCTTGGTGACGTGTTCACCGACGGTTTTGCTCTACTCGCCATGCCGCTGTTTATCCTCACCGGAGACCTGATCAACCGCTCGGGCATTGCCCGGCGCCTGTCGGATTTCGCCTATGCCTGTCTTGGTTGGATCAGAGGTGGTCTGGCCATGGCAGCCCTTGGTGCCTGCGGGTTGTTTGCTGCAATTTCCGGCTCAAACTCAGCCACCACCGCGACCATCGGGTCGATGTTGCATCCCGAAATGGTCAAGGGCGGCTATGATCCGCGCTTTTCGGCCGCCACTGCCGCCGCTGGCGGTACGGTGGGTATCATCATCCCCCCGTCCATCATCTTTATTGTCTATGGCTTCCTCCTCAACCTTCCGATTTCGGATCTCTTTGTGGCCGGGATCATCCCCGGAACAATGATGGTCGGTGGTATGATGCTGGCTGCGTTTATCATCAGCTGGCGCAATGGCTGGGGCTATCTGATCGGCCTGAGCCCGATGCGGGTTCTTAAAACGGCCATTGGCGCGTGGCTTGGTTTCTTTGCCATCGGCCTGGTGCTTTGGGGCATCTATACCGGCAAATTCTCCCCCACCGAAGCGGCGGGCGTGACCGTTGGGTTTTGTGTGATTGTCGGTTTTCTGAGCCTGCCTTTGCACAAATTGCTAAGCGGTGGCGAAGAGCGCGAAGTCAACGACAAGAGCATCACGGAAATGCTTGTTGTCCAAGGGTTTGGTCCGCTTGAACTGCCCTCGATCACCATGCGATCTGCGCAGATCACCGGCATTCTCGCCCCGCTGATTGCTGTTTCTGTTGTTATGCAACAAATCCTCTCGGTGCTGGGTGCTCAGCAAATCATCGGTGGCTTTGTGACCTCGATGGGCGGCTATTACGCGGTGTTGTTCACCTCGATGGCCATCGTGTTTGTGGCCGGTATGGTGCTAGAGAGCCTTCCGGTGACGATCATCCTTGCTCCGATTTTGGCACCCATCGCTCATTCTGTCGGCGTCGAACCGGTACAATTTGCGGTAATCTTCCTGGTTGGTGCCTCAATTGGCTTCATCACCCCACCCTATGGGCTCAACCTATATGTCGCGTCGGGCGTAACAGGCGTTCCCTACTTCCGCCTCCTGCGCTATACCGTTCCGTATCTATTTGCACTGATCTCAGTATGGCTGATCGTGGCGCTGGTTCCAGCTCTGTCAACGGCCCTACTACCGACCTAACGACGGAGCCTGCCATGGACGGGGACAAGTCTGACACGATCCCAACTAATCTCAGGCTGCTGCTTGTGATAGAAGAGGTCGCGCGGGCCGGTGTCCCCGTCACGCCAACATCGGTGAATGAACAGATTGGCTTGCCCAAACCGACCATTCACCGGCTCTTTACCACCCTCGAAGAAGAGGGTTTTCTTCAACGAGACATGGACGGGCGGACATATTCGCCCGGACCGCGTTTGCGGGTTATGGCCGGTGGCATCCTGTCGTCCCTGCGTATCCGCACCGCTCGTCAGGCAATCTTGCGCAAGCTGAGCCAGCAAGTCGGAGAAACCTGCAACATTGCCCTCGCTGATCGCCACGCCATGACCTATCTGGAACGGGTCGAAACCGAATGGCCGCTGCGCATTCAGCTCCCGATTGGCACGCGCGTTCCCTTTTATTGCACCGCCTCGGGCAAGATGTATCTCAGCTCGCTGGCACGCGCGCATCTTCAGCGCTACCTCAGCTCCACCGCTCTTGAGGCGCGCACCGACAACACCATCATAGATCCCGATGCGCTTGTCGCCGAAATCTCTAACGTGCGCAAAAACGCATTTGCCCTTGATCGCGAAGAGTTCATGGATGACATGATTGCGCTGGCAGTTCCGATCCCGGATGTGCATGGCCGCCTCATGGCGACCTTGTCTTTCCACGCGCCGACCCAGCGGTTTGATGTCGACCGTGCCCTCACCTTTTTACCTGCTCTCCAAGACGCAGCCTCGGAATTATCAAGCTTGGTTTCTGAAAGCTGAGCGTGCGGACCACGGCGGCATATCGCCAAATTTGATCACATTACCTTACCATCCCTGAAATGCGCTTGATCTTCGGGCCCGCCCTTTGGCTAATGGCCCAGTTCGCATCAAATCGGTGCGGGCTTTAACAGGGGAGCAGGCCAAATGACGGTCTTTGATCAGGTTTACATCGGTGGGTCTTGGCGACAGGCCGATGGCGAAAAACGCCCCCTCATCAATCCCGATACCCAAGCGCAAGATGCCGAGTTGATCTGTGCCTCTGTTGACGCCTGTCATGCCGCAACCGCCAGCGCTCGCCGGGCCTTTGAAGCCGGTTGGGGGCGCTCTGATCTGTTGACCCGTCGCGCCGCGCTGAACCAGGTCATTACGCAAATCGAGGCCCGCGCCGAAGATTTGGCGCAATGCATTAGCCGCGAACTCGGTGCGCCGATTGATTTTGCCCGCTCCGCTCAGGTCTCTGCAGCGCTCGCCCATCTGCGCGCAACGGAGCGCGCCATGACCACCCGGCCTCAGGACCGCCCCCTGACAACCAACCCCGATCACCGCCTGCGCTACGAACCTCTGGGCGTGGCCGGTTTGATAACCCCTTGGAACTGGCCGCTAAATCAGGTCGCGCTTAAACTCGGCGGCGCTTTGGCCGCGGGCTGCACCATGGTTCTAAAGCCCTCGGAGCTCTCGTCGCGGACCGCGTTAATCCTGACCGAGGCCATCCACGCCGCCGATCTGCCCCCCGGCGTGTTCAACCTGATCACCGGGGCCAGTGACATCGGCGCGGCTCTGATCGCCAGCCCGGATATCGACGTGGTTTCCTTTACCGGCTCGACCCAAACAGGGCGTTTCATCGCCGCCGAAGCCGCACAGCGGATGACCCGTACCACTTTGGAATTGGGCGGAAAATCCGCTAACATCCTCTTTGAAGATTGCAATTTGGAGACGGCGCTCACCCAAGGGCTTGCGCATTGCTTCCGCAACGCAGGACAATCCTGCAACGCCGCTTCACGCATGTTGATCGCCCGCGACATCTATGACGACGCGGTTGCTTTGGCCGCACAGATCGCCGACGCAACCCAAGTTGACCGCCCTCACCTGTCGGGTGCCCATATCGGCCCGCAGATCAGTGCCAGCCAATACGCCAAGGTCCAAGCCTTCATCGCGGGCGTAGAAACCCAGGGCATGCGCTTGATTGCAGGTGGCACAGGGCGACCCAACCATTTGGAAACAGGATACTATTCCCGCCCCACCGTCTTTGCCGACGTGCCGCCCGACGCCCCCCTATTCCAAGACGAAATCTTTGGCCCCGTGCTCACCATGACCCCCTTTGACAGCGAAGAGGAGGCCATCGCCCTCGCCAATGCCACGCCATACGGACTTGCCGGATATATCCAAACCGCCGACCCCGCCAGAGCGGACCGCGTTGCGAAATCCCTGCGTGTTGGCATGGTGCAGGTCAACGGCATCAGCCGCGAAGACGGGGCGCCCTTTGGAGGACGAGGCCTATCTGGTTACGGTCGGGAAGCTGGACTCTGGGGCATCCGCGCCTTTCAAGACGTGAAGTCCATCAGCGGCGCGGCCTTGGTCGACCCGGTCTAAAGCCGATCCGAAACATGTCGCGCCACATGTCAGAGTATGCTCACAGCCCATCCATCAGCAGCAAAAGTGGGCCAACACTGGTGCCCGCATTCTGTTGACCCCCTGCGAGCACGTATTGAGCCTGCGCGCCTTCCGACGCCTATGCAGCTTGCACGCCTTCCGGCGCCTATGCAGTTTGCACGCCTTCCGGCGCGACAACCACCCCAGTTTCCCAGTCCGAGCAGCGCTGCGCCAAATCCGCAGACAGCGCTGTATCGGTGAAAAACGTGTCAATCTCGGCGAGCGATGCGATCCGCGCGGGCGCTGTGCGGGTGAATTTTGACCCATCCGCAACCAAAAACGTCTTGCGCGACTGACGTAGAATCGTCTGGCTCACATCAACCTCTTGGATATCAAAGTCCAACAAATCGCCGTCCTGATCCAAAGCCGAACAGCCAATCACCGCCAAATCGACCTTGAATTGCTTGATCGTGTTGGCCGCCAGATTGCCGACCAAACCACCATCGGTGCGCCGCAGACTGCCACCGGTCACCACGATCTCACACCCAGAATGACCCGCCAAGATATTGGCAACATTCATATTGTTCGTCACAACCATCAAGTTGCGATGCCCTTTCAAGGCATGGGCCACAGCCTCGGTGCTGGTGCCAATGTTCAAGAACAGTGAAATATTGTCGGGGATTTGCTCGGCGCAGGCGCGGGCAATCGCCGCCTTGGCATCCGGGTTCAAAACCCTCCGTTCTTCATAACCAATATTGGTGGTGCCCGAAGGTAAAACCGCGCCACCATGCACCCGCTCTAACTGACCGCCATCGGCCAAATCGGTCAAATCACGGCGGATGGTCTGCAGCGTCACGTTAAAATGCGCCGCTAGCCCTTCGACCGTTACTTTGCCTTCGCGCCGCGCAATATCGAGTATTTCGGGGTGTCGGATTGTCTGGGACATGCGGCTCACTCAACTTCACACAGGGTGATCAATGCGTCGATCAAGGCTTCGTGACGCTCCTCCCCCAACCGGTCTCGAACCACATCCATAATCCGCGTTGCTTCCTGTAAATTACGGTCGATAATCTCTTGTCCCGCCACCGTAATAGCCAGATTCTGCCGCCTGCGGTCGTCTTTATCCTGTTCCCGCGTCACAAGACCTTTTTCAGTCATCGCCCGGACAATCCGCGTCAGACTAGGCAATAGCAAACACGCCTGTTCCGAAATTTCGGTCGCATCCATGGAGCCGTTCTCAGCCAAAACCCGAAGCACCCGCCATTGCTGTTCGGTAATGCCTTCTTCAGCCAGCATTTTGCGGATCGGTGCCATGATATGTTCGCGCGCCCGGATCAATGAGATCGGAAGCGACCTGGAGGTCGGAGGAAGCTCGGGTCTACCAGTCATGAAACCTGCCATATTCAATTTGCGCGCAACCTAGAATGCTTTTCATGTTAATGGAAGGGATTGACGAGTTGCAACCAAATTGCTTAACGTGGCAACTGTTAACATGTGAACAACACTGCAGGAGGAAACCGTGCCCTTACCCGAGTTTAATCTATATCCCGATTTCAACACGGTACGCCTTAGCCACGCCTATCTAAATGTCTCTGACCTCGCCGCGTCAAAGGCCTTCTATTGCGACACGCTCGGCTTGCAGATCACAGATGAAAGCGAGACGCATGTCTATCTGCGTGCCATGGAAGAGCGCGGCCATCACTGTCTTGTCCTGCAAAAATCCGATGCACCGGGCACCGTTGATGCAGTCGGGTTCAAAACCTATGACGAAGCCGACCTTGATCGTGCCGAAGCTTGGTTTCAAGCCCAAGGCCGCCCCACCCAATGGGTCATCCGCCCCTACCAGGGCCGCACTTTGCTGACCTCAGACAACCTCGGCATCCCGCTTGAATTCTATCACAAGATGGATCGTTTGCCGTCAATTCATCAGAAATATGCGCTCTATAATGGTGTCAAACCGCTGCGGATTGACCATTTCAATTGCTTTAGCCCCGATGTCGATGCCTCAGTTGCCTTTTACAACAGCATGGGGTTTCGCGTCACCGAATACACCGAGGATGAAGACAGCAAGCGCCTTTGGGCGGCTTGGATGCATCGCAAAGGTGGCGTGCATGACATGGCCTTTACCAACGGCACTGGCCCGCGTCTGCACCATGTTGCCTTTTGGGTGCCAACCCCGCTCAATATTATCGACCTGCTCGATCTGATGGCCACGACCGGCTATGTCGACAATATTGAACGCGGCCCCGGTCGTCACGGAATTTCCAACGCGTTTTTCCTATATGTGCTTGATCCTGATGGCCACCGGATCGAAATCTATTGCTCGGATTATCAAACCGTTGACCCCGATCTTGAGCCGATCAAATGGGATCTCACAGATCCCCAGCGCCAAACTCTCTGGGGGGCTCCGGCTCCAAAATCCTGGTTCGAACATGGCACACGCTTTACAGATGCCGAGACGCGCGATAGCGACATAGCCGCTTCGCCTATCATCGCCCCCTAGGGCAACAAAAGGACAGGTCATGGACCCTCTCGATTTCGAAAAATGGTCAAATCGTGCCGCGCAATGGGGGGTGGATTACCGCAAAACCCTGCGCGACAGACCTGTCCGCGCCCAAACCCCCGCCGGTAGCATTTACAATGCCATCCCCAGCGCCCCGCCCGAAACCAGCGAGGACATGGACGCGATTTTCGATGACTTCGAAAACCTGATCCTGCCCGGCATGACCCATTGGCAGCACCCGCGCTTTTTTGCCTATTTCCCGGCCAATGCCGCCCCGGTTTCCGTCATTGCCGAATATCTCGTCTCGGCGATGGCGGCGCAATGTATGTTGTGGCAGACCTCGCCTGCCGCGACCGAGCTTGAGACACGGATGATGGAATGGCTCGGCACTGCCATTGGCTTGCCAGAAACCTTTACCGGTGTCATCCAAGACAGTGCCTCATCCGCCACGCTTGCCGCCGTGCTGGTCATGCGCGAGCGCGCGTTGAACTGGCAGGGCAACATCGCCGGGCTAAAGTCCGGCCCGCAACTGCGCATCTATTGCTCGGGCGAAGTGCATACCTCTATCGACCGCGCACTCTGGGTGTCTGGTATTGGCTCGGACAATCTCGTGCGCATTCCAACCAAAGGCCCAATGCGTTCCATGGATCCGGCCGCGCTGGATGCTGCAATCAAATCCGACATCGCGGCGGGTTTGACCCCGGCCGGTGTTATCGCCTGCACCGGCGGCACCAGCACCGGCAGCTGCGATGACCTGCGCGCCGTCATCCGTGTCGCCAAATCCCACGATCTGTTCACCCATATCGACGCGGCTTGGGCCGGAGCAGCAATGATTTGTCCCGAATTCCGGCCCCTGTGGGACGGCGTCGAAGCTGCGGATTCGATCGTTTTCAATCCACATAAATGGCTCGGGGCACAGTTTGATTGTTCGGCCCATTTCCTGCGCGATCCTGACCTTCTGGTCAAAACGTTGGCGATCCAACCCGAATATCTCAAAACCCATGGCCAAGATGGGATCATCAATTATTCCGAATGGTCCGTCCCGCTTGGACGCCGGTTCCGCGCGCTGAAACTGTGGTTTCTCATGCGGTTTCATGGCATCGACGGGCTGCGCTCAGTGATCCGCAACCATGTGGACTGGTCCGTTTGGCTGGCTGATCACCTCCGCGAAACCGACGGGTTTGAGATTGTCACCGATCCGATCCTGTCGCTCTTCTCGTTCCGATTGACCTCGGGCGAGGCGCAGACACAGGCGCTTCTTGAGACCATCAACGCCGATGGAGAGATTTACCTCACCCAAACACGGGTTAACGGTACCTATGCCATCCGTTTCCAAGCCGGAGCCTTTGATATGCGCCGGGACGATATCGAAAAGGCGCTGAAGGTGATCACCCAAACCGCGCGGCGGTTATAAGCTCGTCTTCGACACCCCTGTCAGTTTGCCAACAAGACGTTTGGCAGACTGATTTTCCCAACAAAGACCCCAGAATCTTTTTTCAACCACAGCTAAGTTTTCTGCAAAACGGCCGAATTGCGCGCCCTCAAAAAAACTGTGTCCATATTCAAAAAAAACATTTTCCACGCACGTTTCCCGTAGGAGCTTAAATAGTATGCGTTTCCATGATGATATACGAAATTCTATTTTTCGAATATAATCAAATGCTTGTGACACAAAATATACATCCAGAGACATGACATAAGTCAAATCTCCTGATTTTGCACAAGAGTAGAGCTTGTCCCAAGCCAAAATGGGGCAACCAATGCATCATCAGCCAGAACGACGCGCTTTTCTCACCGGACGGATCAACCGACCGCTCGCCATGCGCCCTCCCGGTGCCTTGGACGAAGAGGCCTTTGAAGACGCCTGCACCAAATGCGGTGACTGCGCGGTCTCCTGTCCGCAAGACATCATCAGTTTTGACACAGACGGCCTGCCCACCGTTGATCTGAGCGTCGCGGAATGCACTTTTTGCAATGTCTGTGCTGAAGTCTGCGCCCCCAAGGCCATTGATTACGCCGATGGCTGGGACTGGCGCGCAGGCGTCGATAAGACCTGTCTCTCCGCCAATGGCGTCACCTGCCGCACCTGCGAAGACCAATGTGATGCCCAGGCGATCCGGTTCAAACTGCAAACCGGGGGCCGCTCTGAGGCGCAATTCGACAGCGATGCCTGCACCGGTTGCGGGGCCTGCGCGGCTGCCTGCCCCTCAGGTTCGATCACGTTCTTCACCAAAAAAAGCTCCAACCCAGAAGGAAAGGCGAAATCATGCTGAATGTTTGCGGTTGCCTTGTCCATGTGATGCCCAACATGGCCGACAGTGTCATCAAAGCCATCGAAGCGACAGAAGGCGGCGAAGTTCATGCCCATGAAGAGGGCCGCATTGTCGTCACCGTCGAGGATGTGGGCGAGAAATTCGCCTCTGACCAGATCATGGACATGCACCAGATCCCCGGCGTGCTGACTGTCACGCTTACCTATCACCATTTTGAACCGCTCAACGAAGCGCCCACTGCTGCCCCGCGTGCCAATCAGGCCGCCGCGCCAGTGCTCTGAGGAGGCCTAGCCATGACAACAAAAACTGATCCGCTGACAACCGATCGTCGGAAATTCCTAAAGGCATCGGCCGCCGCCGCCACCGCCTCGGCTGCAGGCATCACCTTGCCCAACACCGCCGCCGCCCAAGTCGGAACCCCTGACATCCGCTGGGACAAAGCCGCCTGCCGTTTTTGTGGCACAGGGTGTTCGGTTTTGGTTGGCACCAAAGAAGGCCGCGTCGTTGCGACCCAAGGTGACCCCCAAGCGCCGGTGAACCGCGGCTTGAACTGCATCAAGGGCTACTTCCTGTCCAAGATTATGTACGGAAAAGACCGCCTGACCACACCGCTTTTGCGCAAATCCAACGGTGTCTTTGACAAAGAAGGCGAATTCGAGCCGGTCAGCTGGGACGAAGCCTTCGACGTCATGGCCGAAAAGTGGAAAGACTCAATCAAGAAAAAAGGCCCAACCGCCGTGTCCATGTTCGGCTCGGGCCAGTGGACCGTTTGGGAGGGCTATGCCGCCGCCAAGTTCATGAAGGCCGGTCTACGTTCCAACAACATCGACCCAAACGCCCGCCACTGTATGGCCTCGGCGGTTGTCGGCTTTATCCGCACCTTTGGCATTGATGAACCGATGGGCTGTTACGATGATCTTGAGCACGCCGATACCTTTGTGCTCTGGGGCTCCAACATGGCCGAGATGCACCCGATCTTGTGGTCACGCCTCACCAACACCCGTCTGACCAAGCCGGGCTCAGAAGTGCATGTTTTGTCGACCTTCGAACATCGCTCCTTTGAGCTTGCCGACAATGGCATGATTTTCACCCCGCAGTCGGATTTGGCGATCCTGAACTACATCGCCAATTACATCATCCAGACGGGTGCCGTGAACAAAGAGTTCGTTGAAAAGAACGTCAATTTCACCAAAACTGCCACCGATATCGGCTATGGCCTGCGCCCAACCCACCAATTGGAGCAAGACGCCGAAAACTCTGGGTCCGGCAAACTGACCCCCATGACCTTTGAAGAATATGCCGAAGCCGTTTCGGAATATACCGTTGAAAAGGCTGAAGAACTCTCAGGCGTTCCTGCTGCTAAACTCGAACGTCTGGCCAAGCAATATGCTGATCCAAATCGCAAGGTTATGTCGCTCTGGACCATGGGCTTTAACCAGCACACACGTGGGTCCTGGGTCAACTCGCTCATGTACAACGTCCACCTTCTGGTCGGTAAAATCTCCGAACCGGGCAACTCGCCCTTCTCGCTCACAGGTCAGCCATCCGCCTGTGGCACAGCGCGTGAGGTCGGCACATTTGCCCACCGTCTGCCCGCCGATATGGTTGTCGCCAAAGAAGCACACCGTGACTTCGCCGAAGACAAATGGATGCTGCCCAAAGGCACCATTCCGCCCAAGCCCGGCTTCCATGCCGTGTTGCAGCACCGCAAACTCAAGGACGGTGATCTGAACTGTCACTGGGTGCAGTGTAACAACAACCTGCAAGCCGCGCCGAATATGAACGAAGAAGGGTTCCCGGGCTACCGGAACCCCGAAAACTTCATCACCGTGTCCGACCCTTACCCAACCGTCACCGCACTGGCCGCTGACCTTATCTTGCCCACTGCCATGTGGGTCGAGAAAGAGGGCGCATATGGTAACGCCGAACGCCGCACCCAGTTCTGGCGCCAACAGGTGGATGCACCGGGTGACGCCAAATCCGACATGTGGCAGGTGATGGAATTCGCCAAACGCTTCAAGGTCGAAGATGTCTGGCCCGAAGAGCTGATCGCGCAGCAGCCGGAATATCGTGGCAAAACCATCTACGAGATCCTCTACGAGAACGGCAAGGTCAACAAATACCCGCTGTCCGAAACCGCCGAAGGCTTTGCCAACGACGAATCCGAACATTTCGGTTACTACGTCCAAAAAGGCCTGTTCGAAGAATATGCCGAATTTGGTCGCGGCAAAGCGCACGATCTGGCCGACTTTGACACCTATCACAAGGCGCGCGGCCTGCGCTGGCCTGTCGTGGATGGCAAGGAAACCCTGTACCGCTTCCGCGAAGGCTATGACCCCTACGTCAAGGAAGGCGAAGGCGTCAAATTCTACGGCAAACCCGATGGCAAGGCGAATATCATCTTCGCCCCATTTGAACCTGCCGCCGAAGAGCCTGATGAAGAGTACAACCTATGGTTCGTCACTGGGCGTGTTCTTGAGCACTGGCATTCAGGGTCGATGACCCGCCGGGTTCCCGAACTGCACCGCTCCTTCCCGTCTGCTGTGGTGTTCATGCACCCCGAAGACGCCAAGGATCGTGGCTTGCGTCGCGGTCAAGAGATCAACGTCTCGACCCGTCGTGGTGAAGTTCTGTCGCGGGTGGAAACCCGTGGCCGTAACAAGATGCCACGCGGCGTTGTCTTCATGCCCTGGTTCGACGAAGGTCAGCTTACCAACAAGCTGACGTTAGATGCCACTTGCCCGCTCTCAAAAGAGACCGACTTCAAGAAATGTGCATGTAAAATCGAACGCGCCTAAGGCCCATCACACAAAGGATCATTCCAGCACGCGATGCGCAAACGCATCCGTTCTGGGCTGGAAACCCTTGCCCCCTCCCTTCCAACCATTTGACTTTTGGAGTAAAGACCATGTCCGCCCCGCAACGCAAAAGGCCAATGGATCGGCGTCGCTTCCTTCAGGATGCGACGCGCGGTGTGGCTGGCTGCGCATTGGCGGGCATGGGTTTGACGCAATTTATTTCGGATGCCCGTGCGCTCCCAGCGCAAGCCATCCGTCCGCCAGGGGCGCTTGAGGAGAGCGACTTCCTGGCGGCCTGTATCCGTTGCGGGCTCTGTGTCCGCGACTGTCCCTATGACACGCTGAGCCTCGCCCAACTTGGGCTTGATGGCACGGCCACAGGGACCCCGTTTTTTACCGCCCGCGATGTGCCCTGCGAGATGTGCGAAGACATCCCATGTGTCGTCGCCTGCCCCACTGGTGCACTGGACAAAGGCCTCACCAACATCGACGATGCCGATATGGGCGTTGCGGTTTTGATCGACCAAGAGGCTTGCCTAAACGCCCTAGGGTTGCGTTGCGACGTCTGCTACCGCGTCTGCCCTGTCATTGACAAGGCCATCACTCTTGAGCTGCGCACCAATCAACGCTCCGGCGCTCATGCGATCTTTATGCCGGTTGTGCATTCCGAGGCCTGCACCGGTTGTGGCAAATGCGAAAAATCTTGTGTGCTGCCCGATGAAAGCGCCATCAAAGTGCTGCCCAAACGCATCGCACAGGCCCATTCCGCCGATCACTACAAGCTCGGTTGGGAAGAAAACGACCCGCTGGTGGATGAACTCATCGACCTGCCCGACCGTCTGCCCGGTTCGGGCACCGACAACCTTGCTGCGCCCGGTGGCTATCTGCCCGGTGATCTCCCTGATCCCTCGATGGAGGGCGGCTTCACCTCGGGCTTCAAACTGCCCGGAACCGGGGGGGCAAGCCAATGAGCGACAAGACAAAACTCCCCGTAGGATATGAGGCGATCCGCGACAAAGGCTGGCTTAACGCCCATAGGTTCCTATTGCTGCGCCGCGCCAGCCAGTTGTTTTTCCTCGCCCTTTTCCTTCTAGGCCCATGGTTCGGCATATGGTGGGTCAAGGGCAATCTCTCCGGCTCTCTGACCTTCAATTTCCTGCCGCTCACCGACCCGTTTATCACCACCCAAGGTATGTTCGCCGGTCATTGGCCCGAACTCACCGCCTTGATCGGCGCGCTGCTCGTTGGCGTTGCCTACGCGCTCATCGGCGGCCGCGTCTATTGTTCTTGGGTCTGCCCGATCAACCCTGTTACCGACGGCGCGCATTGGCTGCATGACAAACTTGGCATGACCAAAGGCTGGCAACCAAAGAAAGAGACCCGTTACTATGTGCTCGGCATGGTTTTGATCGTCTCGATGCTCACCGGCACCATCGCTTGGGAGTTTGTGAACCCAATCAGCATGTTACATCGCGGTTTGATCTTTGGCGTCGGCCTTTCCTGGGCCTTTGTCCTTGCTGTCTTTCTGTTTGATGTCGCGGTATCGCGTCGGGGCTGGTGCGGCCATTTTTGCCCGGTCGGCGCCTTTTACAGCTTGCTTGGCACCGGCTCGGTTCTGCACGTCACCGCCAACAACCGCGAGGCCTGCGACGATTGCATGGATTGCTTTGCCGTCTGTCCCGAAATGCAAGTCATCACCCCGGCCCTGCGCGGCTCCGACAATGACCCCCCCCTGATTTTATCCCCCGACTGCACCAATTGCGGACGCTGCATAGACGTTTGCGCAGTCGATGTCTTCCAATTCACCCACCGTTTCGACGACACGCCCGCCTCCGGGCGCACGCGTCAAAAACCAACCCCTGCGCCAAAGGCCGACAAGGCGGCCTGAGCAAGCCCCAACGGGCACCTAGAGGAGAAATGATATGAAAAAGCATAGCCTTATCAGCGCCCCGATTGTCGCCTTGACTGTCTCAGCCCTGTTGGTTGGTGGCGTCGCCTTCGCCCAGCAATCCAGCGTTCAATCGCTACGCGGTGCCGATATTGACGAACCTGTTGCGGTTGATGATGTCCATCGCCAAGACGATAGCGGTCGCTTCACCCGCAATTATCGTCAACAGCCCCCGCTGATCCCGCATTCAACCGCGCAATACCAGATCGACCTGAACGCCAACCAGTGTTTGACCTGCCACGACTGGACTCGCGCTGGTGATCGCGGTGCGCCGACCCTGTCGATGACCCATTATATGGGCCGCGACGGCGAACAGCTCGACAGTGTTGCCGGCACTCGCTGGTTCTGCACCCAGTGTCACGTGCCGCAGGCCGACGCCCCCGCGCTGGTCGACAACCTCTTTGAACCCTCGAACTAAACCGCGCAGAGGAGCTGACTTATGTCTGACCAAAACGCATCGCGCACCGGCCTCATGGGATTGATCAAGAGGTTCTTTACCCCTTCAGCTGTCTATTCTTTTGGCGGTATTTTGATCGGCGGCTTTGTCGCCGGGGTCATCTTTTGGGGCGGTTTTAACTGGTCTCTTGAGATGACCAACACCGAAGAGTTCTGCGTGTCGTGCCACGAAATGGAAGTGAATGTATACGCGGAATATCAAGGCACCATTCACCAAAACAACGGCTCTGGGGTACGCGCCACCTGCCCCGATTGTCACGTCCCCAAGGACTGGGGGCCCAAGATGATCCGTAAAATCCAAGCCTCAAAGGAGTTGTATGGCCACTTCATCACCAATGTGATCGACACACCCGAAAAGTTTGGCGAACACCGCTCGGTCATGGCATCGCGCGAATGGGCGCGGATGAAAAAGACCGATTCAAAAGAGTGCCGCAACTGTCACAACTTTGACTATATGGACTTTACCCAGCAGGAAAATCGCGCGGCCGAAAATCACCAAAAGGCGCTCGACGAGGGTAAAACCTGTATTGATTGCCACCAGGGTATCGCCCACGATCTTCCGGCCAACTATTTGGAACATTACGAAAACGTTGTCTCCGAACTGGATGCCAAGGGCGAAATCACACCTGCTCAGGGTCGCGCATTTGCTCAAAGTTCAGAGGCGATCAAAAGTCATCTCGCAAATGAGTAACCGATTGACGACAGGCCCAAAGGGCGCCCCTATGGGGGGCCCTTCACTACGAGGTTGCTGATGCCTATCGCTTATCTTAAATCCGAAATTGGCGTCGACGTGAACGCTGTATTGGCTGATCTTGCAGCACGGCTTTTGGCTGATGGTCTCAAAGTTGTGGGGACCACGCAGACGAACACTGCGCGTGTCGACACCCACAAATGCGATATGGATGTGCGGGTTCTGCCGGATGGTGACATAATCCGCATTTCGCAAAACCTCGGGCCCAACTCACGCGGGTGTCAGCTTGATCCCGATGCGTTGGAACATGCCGTCGCCGCGACCCTGTCCAGGCTCGAAGGCGCAGACATTCTTATCGTTAATAAATTTGGCAAACACGAAGCAGATGGGCGCGGCTTTCGCGAGGTCATTGCTGCGGCAATCGAACAGGGGATTACTGTTCTTGTTGGCACAAATGGGCTTAACCTTCAGGCCTTTCTTGACTTCACCGGAGGGGCCGCCTCCCAATTGCCAGCCGATCTAGATCAGCTGGGCGACTGGGTCCATGCCCGACGAAAAGCCGCATAGTCTGTCTTGCAGCGCTGCGCATTGCGGTAGTGTTTGACGATGAAAACCCGCCGGGCGCTGGTTGCAAAAGGGATAAAAACTTCAGCCCCGGTCCGCCTAATTGAGATTTGACGCCAGAACCTCTTTCAATGTGTCCAGCCGAACCGGTTTTGGAATAAATCCAGAAAAGCCCGCGCCATCGCATTCCGCCCGTTGCGCGTTTGAGACATTGGCGGTTACAGCAATCACTTTCGGACCTTCCGGCGCAAGCATTTGTGAAATTTGTTTGGTGGCGGCAACACCGTCCATATTGGGCATATTGATGTCCATGAGAATGACATCATAGTGCCCGGTTTCCGCTTTCTCGATGCATTCCAGACCGTCACGCGCCACCTCACACGACAATCCACAATGCTTCAGCAGTTTTTGCAGAACTTTGACGTTTATTGGTTCGTCATCGGCAACCAGGATGCGTGGCTGAATGTCGCCAATCTGAATCTCACTCATGCTGCATTCCTTTCGTCGTCATTCTTATTATGATCGGCATTGGCGATCTGTGTGGGGATGACCAAGGTAAATGTCGCCCCCTCTCCCAGTTCGCTTTCAACGGTGATGTCGCCTTTGGCCTCGCGGGCAATTCCCTGTGCAATCGCAAGACCAAGCCCGGTCCCCCCCGCTTTTCGACTGGAGGTGCTATCACCTTGTGTAAACCGTTCAAAGATGCGGATGCGATGTTCTCGGGCAATGCCCGGTCCGGTATCTGACACAACAACCCGGAACGTCACATCACCAGACATCTCAGCGGGCTCGATCGTTGCGGCCACACTCACTTTGCCTGTTTCGGTAAACTTGATCGCATTGCCGACGAGATTGACAATCACCTGCCGCAACCGCTTTGCGTCCCCCATAACAATAGGTGAATCCGGGTCAACAGAGACCTCAAGATCAAGCCCTTTATTGTCCGCGGTAAAGGTGGCAAAGCTGGTGGAATCCCGGATGAGCTTCACAACATCAACGGGTTCATTGACCAAACGGACAGCCCCTGCCTCAACTTCGCCAAACGTCAAGATCTCATCGATAAGGGCGATTTGACCGTCGGCACAAGAGCGCAAAATTTCCACCAATTCATAATCTTCTTCTTCCAGCTCGGCATGTTCCAAAAGCTGCGCGGCCCCGATAATCCCATTCATCGGCGTCCGCAATTCATGGCTAATCGTTGCGAGAAATTGTGTTTTGGCCATATCTGCCGCTCTGGCTGCAGCCGCCTCACGTTTCAAGGCCCCTTGAATATGGACAACCTCATTGATCAAAGGTTTGATGACAAAAACCCAGGCACAAACCGCCGCAATGAGCACGGCACCAAGCACGGTGAGCGCTAGAATGATCGGTGCTTGCCCGGCCTGAATTGAATTTCGTCGCAAAACCGCAGTGACACCAGACAATTGTTCATCGGACAGTTTACTCTTGGCTGCCCAATATTGTTCGACTGCTTCGTGGTCACGGGCCCCATCAACCAATACCGTTGCGGCATGTAACAAAATGTCACCAAAGGCCGCTTCAAGCGAGGGGGCATTTCCCAAAGCTGATGTCCAAGCTTCATCTTCTTCCCAAAGTGCTGCCAACTCTTCAGGCATTTCAGTGCCGAGCAAGCCCAGCTCGGCACTTAGGCCAATTGGATCAATCCCGGCTTGGGCCGTTCTTTCAGACAGGGCTGCCCGCACCGACGACACCCCTTCTGACATAATCTCATCGCCGTCCGGATCCGCAGCGCGCAAGGCGCCATAAAACCCGAGAGCGTCTTCAAAACTCGTGGTTGAGATATGGTGAGCGTGTTCATGCTCCGCTTCGATCAATGCGATTTGCCCGTCGATCAGGGCCATACTTTCCAAAAGCTGGCTCAATATAACGGTATAGCGGGCATTGAGCGCGGCGGACCGGTGGAAAACAACCGACCCCACGGTTGCCAACACCAAAGGAACCAACAAAACCGCCAAAGCGAAAAACACCCGCTTGCGCAAATGGTTACCTTTGCCCTCCCCGATGGGAGGCGTATTTTGCATCGTGTCAGTCATCGTTGGGCCTATTGATTAGTTGGTCCACACAATGATTAGTGAATCTTGCTGACCTCTTAACACTGCCCGACGATTTAGTTCCAATGCTGTGGATTAGGCGATGAAAACCCCTTCGTCTGAACGATACATCTCGTCAATCGCCTCGGCATTATGCGTGCGCAACGCCCGTTGGTTCAGGCTGCCTTTTTCGGTGATTTCACCCCGATCCAGACTAGGCTCATGCGCCAAAAGCAGGACCCGACGCACCCGGCTTGCGGATCCTGTTGCTGTTTTAGCAGCGGCGCTGATCCGTTCCGCCAAGGCCTGATTCAACTCATCCGGGGCCATTTGATGCGCCAGGGGCGACAGCCAAAGCAGCGCGCCGAGTTGGGCTTGGTTTTCTCCGACGATCACCGCATCCCGCGCCAATCCCCCCATCGCATCCACAAGTTTGGAACGCACCGCGCCAACTGAGACCCACGTGCCAGTCGATAATTTGAAGTTCTCGGCCACACGCCCATCAAAGAAAAATCCACGCGAATAATCATCTGGATCCACGGGGCGCAATGCGTCGCCCATGCAATAGAACCCTTCTTCGTCAAACACTTCCGCAGTTTTTTCCGGCGACCCTAAATAGCCCGGAGTGATCGACGGCCCCTTAAGCCGCAGCTCCAATTTCCCGTCCGAAGGCACAAGCTTCATCACAAGCCCGCGCGCAGGCACCCCTAGATTCCCAGCGGTTTTTTCCGGTTCGGTCCAAGCCAAAGCAAATGGCGCGGTTTCGGTCGAGCCAAGCCCAGTGGCCAGCAAAACATCCCGTCCGGTGACGTCCTTGCCGATCGCCATCAACTGATCCCAGGTGTGCTGCGCCATGCCCGCGCCCGCGTAAAACAGCATCCGCAATTTGGAATAGAACACCCGAGCAAGCTCTTGATCGGTTTCAAGCTCTTTGACCAGCTTGTCATAACCAATCGGCACGTTGAAATACCAGGTACAAGCGATCTCGCGCAAATTGCGCAGAGTCTCGTCAAATTCGCCGGGAACAGGGCGGCCGTCATCAATGTAATAGGTGCCGCCATTTGTCAGCACCAGATAAGAGATCTTGTTGCCAGCCGCCGTGTGGTTCCACGGGGCCCAGTTCAAGACAACTGGCGGTTCGGTTTCCAAGAAGCGGTAGCTGTCGCGCACCATAGCCTGCATTGCACAGATCATTTTGTTGGTATTGATCACCGCTTTGGGCGATCCGGTCGACCCGGATGTAAAGAGGTATTTCACAACGGTATCTGGCGTCAGCGCCGAGCGGGCGGCCACTGCGGCATCTGGTGCGCATTGGATCAGATCGTCGAAGGCGTGTGCGCCGGCAATGTGATTGCGCGCAGTGATCACCTGACAATCACCGCTGGCCAAAACGCCAAGAGGCTCTGCGAACATCGCCCCATCATCTGCAAAAATCGCGCCGGGGTTCAAGGTATCAACGATCCCTTTGGCCTTTTCGGCGCCTTTCGACACCAAGGAATAGGCCGGGGAAATGGGGGAATAGGGAATACCGACATAGGCGCACGCAATGCCCAACACCGCGTGTTCAAGGCTGTTTTCGGACAATATCAATAGCGGGCGATCCGGCCCTAGTCCCATCCCCAACAGCGCCGCCCCTGCGGCCCGCGCTTGGTCACGCCCTTGGGCATAACTGATACGGGTCCAGCTCCCGTCTTTTGCGCGGCGGGCAATCCAGGCGCGGTCAGGCGTGGTATCAGCCCACTTGTCCAGATAGTCGGCCAAAACCGGTAGGTGATCGGGCAAGTCTTCCACCTGACGCATGTAGACGGTCCCGTCTTCCAACGTGTCATATGTAAATTCCGGTGCCCAAAACTGGCCATCCAAAGGTAAATTTTGCGATGTCATTGCTGAACCCTCCCTAAAATAGGTTGTCAAATTATTAGTTATGCTTCATATCTATTATTGTCTATCCCCTTTTTGCGGGATACTGTAAGAATACCTGTTAGAACACCGGGCAAGAATTCTGAAAGACGCCCAAGATCGAAGACTGATGCAACCGGAGGAGACACCATGCCGATCGACAGCACTGTGGGTCCATTGACAAACATAGACCCCGATCAGATGGCCATGTACGAAAATGCCGACCTGTTCAGCGCCGGGTGGATGCGGGGCTCCCCCTCCTCAAGATATGCAACTGCATCCGCTCTGATCAGATCTGAAACGTGACACCCCATAGACAAGACAGCGCAATCAGCCTGCCGCCCCGCTAAGGAAATATGAATATGACAGACATCGTCCAGGTCGCCATTGACGGCCCGATTGCCACTCTCACCATGAACCGCCCCGGCAAGCGCAATGCCATGTGCGAAAAGCTGCTGGAGGCGATCTCTGCATTCTTCAATGCTCCGCCCGAAGGAGTGCGCGTTGTCATCCTGACCGGAACCGAAGGCCACTTTTGTTCCGGACTGGACCTTGCAGAACACGTAAGCCGCTCTGCCGAAGACAACCTCTATCATTCGCGTAGCTGGCACCAGCTTATGGAAAAAATCCAGTTTGGTGGGCTTGCAGTGGTCTCGGCCATGTTTGGCGCGGTGATTGGCGGCGGGATGGAGCTGGCGTCGGCCACCCATGTGCGCATCGCCGAACCCTCAACCATTTTCCAACTGCCCGAAGGCCGACGCGGCATCTTTGTTGGAGGCGGGGCCACAGCGCGGGTTGGGCGGCTGCTTGGGCCGGATCGGATGACCGAAATGATGCTGACAGGCCGCAAATACAATGCCGATGAAGGCTTGGATCTGGGTCTGGCACATTATTCGGTCGGCGAAGGCGAAGCGCTTGAACTGGCGCAAAAACTGGCTGGCAAAATCGCGCGAAATGCGCCCTTGTCAAACTATCTGATGATCCAGTCCATCGCGCGCATCAACGACATGTCGCAATCGGATGGCCTGTTTACGGAATCGCTGGCCGCCGCCTTGTCCCAGACCACACCGGATGCCGAAGAAGGTCTCAAGGCCTTCCTGGAAAAACGTGCGCCCGTCTTCCGGTAAAGTGATGAAACAGAAAACCGAAAAACCTCAAACCACCGCGCCGAAGGTCAACGATGAAACGTTGCGCCGTTTCGTTGGCTATCATTTGAAACGGACGTTCAACATCATTCAGGCCGACCTGACCCAAACGCTCAAGCCCTTTGGGTTGCGGATGTTGACCTATACGGCGCTGGTTTTGATCGTCGACAACCCCGGTCTCAGCCAGGCGCAACTGGCCGAGGCGATGGGGATTGAGCGCCCCAATCTGGTGGTGATCGTTGACGAGCTGGAAGGCCGAGATTTGATCACACGTGATCGGGTTCCGACCGACCGGCGCGCCTATGCGCTCAAAACGACGTTGGCCGGCAGACGTTTGTATGACCAAGCCCTCGAAGCCGTCATAGCCCATGAAAATCAAATGCTTGCCAACATTGACGACGAGTCTCGGACCCGTCTGATCCAAGCCCTAACTGATATTCGCAAGCCCCAATCGACCTCATAGACACGGACCTGACCCATGGTAGATCTTTCTAAAATCCGCGCGATTGACATTCACACCCATGCCGAAGAACCCTGCGGCTGCCATTCTGACGATGGCTATGACGATTTGCAGGCACGCATGGCCGAATATTTCGGTGCCAAAATCGTGCAGCCCACAATCGATCAAACTGCAGCGCATTTTCGCGAACAGAATGTTGCGGCGGTGATCTTTCCCGTCGATGCCGAACGTGAAACCGGCTATCGGCGTTTTTCCAACGATGAAGTCATCGAACAGGTGGCCCGCAACAGTGACATTCTGATCCCCTTTGCCTCCATCGACCCCTGGAAAGGCAAAATGGCGGTACGCGAAGCCCGTCGCCTAATCGAAGAGCACGGCATCAAAGGGTTCAAATTTCACCCAACCATGCAGGGATTTTTCCCAAATGATCGCATGGCCTATCCCTTCTATGAACTGCTGGCCGAACATAACGCCATTGGCCTGTTTCACACCGGCCAAACCGGTGTCGGCTCGGGCATGCCCGGTGGCAATGGCATGCGGTTGAAATACTCCAACCCCATGTATCTTGACGATGTCGCCGTGGACTTCCCCGACATGAACATCATCATGGCGCACCCGTCATTCCCATGGCAAGAAGAGGCGCTCTCCGTCGCGCAGCACAAGCCAAACGTTTACATTGACCTGTCTGGTTGGTCGCCGAAATACTTCCCGCCAATTCTTGTGCGTTACTGCAATACCATCCTGAAAAAGAAGGTTCTGTTTGGCTCTGACTGGCCGATGATCACCCCGGCGCGCTGGCTCTCGGATTTCGAAGCCATCGACATCAAAGACCACCTGCGCGAAGACATCATCAAAAACAACGCCGCGCGTTTGTTGGGTCTGATGAAATGACGCCGTTTTCAGCGCCCGTTGACGATATTCTGTTTTCGCTCAATCACGTATCGGGTGCTGATGCTCTACCCGATTGGGATGCGGATCTGGCAGGCGAAATACTTGGCCATTTCGCCGCGTTTGCCGAGGGGGTGATCGCCCCCATCGACGAAAGCGGTGATGCGCAGGGATGTCGGTTGGAGAACGGCAAAGTCACGATGCCAGATGGCTTTGCCGCAGCTTACCAAGACTTGGCCGAAGGGGGCTGGCAAGGACTGAGCGCGCCCGAGGCCTTCGGTGGAATGGAGCAAGGCCACCTTATCGCTGCCGCCATTTCCGAAGTGTTCTCTGGTGCCAACCACGCCATGAGCATGGTCTGCAATCTTGTTCCCGGTGCCATCGCCACTTTGATGCGCTTTGGCACCGAGGCGCAAAAGCAAAACTGGATTCCGCGTCTGGCTGCCGGTGAGGCCTTGTCGACAATGGCTTTGACCGAACCGGGCGCGGGTTCTGATCTGTCGGGCATACGCAGCAAGGCCGAACAGACCGACACCGGATGGACCCTGTCGGGCGAGAAAATCTTCATTTCCGGTGGCGATCAGGACATGTCTGACGACATTCTCCACCTCGTTCTGGCCCGGACCGGCAGCCGCGAAGAAGGGGTCAAAGGCCTATCCTTGTTCCTGACATCCAAATCTCAGGCTGCAGAGACGATCACAATCACAAGGATTGAGGAAAAACTAGGTCTGCACGCCTCGCCCACCTGCCAGATGGCCTTTCAGGACACTCCTGCCGAACTTGTCGGTGAGCTGGGGGCCGGGTTGGCGGCCATGTTCACAGTGATGAACCACGCGCGGATTGACGTCTCGCTGCAAGGCGTTGCCCATGCATCGCGTGCCTATGCCATTGCCAAAACCTATGCGGATGAGCGTGTTCAGGGGCGCAAGCCCAATGGCGCGCCGGCGGTTCTGTCGGACCATGCCGATGTCCAACGGATGCTGACCGAACAGCGCAGTCTCGCCCTTGGCGCGCGTGCTATGGCCCATATCACCTTGGTCGAGCTTGAGAAAAAGGACCGACCGGCGTTGGTCGATTTTCTGACACCGCTTTGCAAGGTTTTTTGCACAGAAGCGGGCATACGCTCCGCTGATCTTGGCATTCAAATCCTTGGTGGCTACGGCTATCTGACCGAATACCGCGTCGCCCAGACTTGGCGGGATGCAAGGATCACTTCGATCTACGAAGGGGCCAATGCCATTCACGAACTCGCGACGGCGACACGAGGTCTCAAGACGCGCGGGGGCGCAGGCCCTGACGGGTTTGACGCACTGATTGGCGAGCTTACCGACAACGCCGACATACTCGCTCTGCGCGATACGTGGCGCAACGCCCGTGCCACCATGGAATCGGCCACCGATCCATCTGCCTTGGCGCATGACTTCACGCACTTAACCTGCGAGCTGTTCTTCCGGGCGGTATGGTCCCGGCTTGCCTCAGTCAGCGATCAACAGGATATGGCAGCGCTGTTCAGCTATGTGGCCAACCGCCCGCTTCCGGTGTCGGTGACCCACTTCCAAGCCGCGTAACGCGCCAATAGATACCACAAAACAGGCCTGTTCTTGCGGGCCTGTTTTTATTTGAGCTTGTGTTTTAACGGCTGTCGTTTGGCGCACTGTCCTTGCCTGTCGTGTCGTTACCTGACGGTTTGCCCATGGCCGTCAGGATCTTCTCCCAGGTCAAACACCATCTGCGGCAAGACCCGCCCTGCGATCGATCTTGATGGAACAGCCTTAACCGTTCGCAGCCCCAGCGCCTCATAGAACGGCACAGCAGCCGGATCGGCATCCAGCCAGACACAGTGAAGCCCCTTCGCCTTTGCTTGACCAATCAAATGGTCCCAGAGTAAGCGCCCAAGCCCCTGTCGCTTTTGGTCCGGTGCCACAAACAACGCGCAGACCTCTCCCGACGGGCCGTCCGTGTCCGGCTCCAAACCGATGACACCGACAATACCTTTCGCCTCCGCAGCCCAATACGCCCGCGTTTCAAAATGCTGTTCGGTGATCAAAAGCTCTTTGCAGCACGCCTCCATAAACGCGTCGTCATAGCCATTTGATTGCATTGATCGCATCGAAAGCGCGCTCAGCGTTGCGGCTTCTTTGGGGTGGGCTTGTCTGATCCGAACGCGCAGATCACACCCGCCCTTCGCCTTCATTGATCAGCCCCTGAACCCAATGTGCTGTCATGTAATTGGCGGGGATACCCAAAGGCAGAGCGAGTATCAGCGCAACAAGCGGCGGCATCACCGGGAGACCCACCGCCTGACCTAGCAAAAACAGCATAAACAGGTTGATCGCCAGCGCTGCCGCGACAAACGGGTACAAGATCAGCTTGAGTTTAAAACTGGTTTTGCGAAGCACTATCATCCATTCTCTCCCGGATCATGTTGGGCTTGGAGGCGCAGGGCATCGGCAATGATCGTTGCGGTTTGCGGCCAGTCGATAAAGGACGGCAAGACCGGGCCAGCGAACTCAGCGGCCTCGAGGGCTTCGGGCACATCGTCAATCATATGCCCAGCCACAAGGGCGAAAAACGGCAGGCACATCGCCTGGCCTGCCCCTGTTGCGATGGGCTCCAAAAACGGCTCCTCTTCGACAAACCCGGTGCGGATTTCGCGAAAATCAAACCGCTCCTGCAACCCTTTGGCAAAATCATTGGCAGCGTTTGCGCTGCGTTTCGACACCGCAGAGCCATGCGCCGCAACCACCAACGCGGTGGCCGATGCCCGCCATCCCTGCGCGCTCAACTCTTCCAACAGACGTTCCTCAACTACGTCCAAAAGCGCTGGATCAACGCCAAAGGGCCCCATTGGGGCCAAGCCATACGCCTCGAGCCGCTTGGGCAAAACCCGCCCGGTAAAATAGCCTTGCGCCATAAAATACGGGTAGACCAACGGCCTATCCATCTGATCCAAGACCGCCTCAAGCCGCCCCGGAGCCGCCAGCGTCGCGCTGCGAATGTCCCAGCCCGGCAGCAATCCGGCCACCTGCGCCGCCAATGCGGCCAGCGCGTTTTCTTGGGTCTCGGCATCCGATGGGCTGCCGTGGGTTACGATCAGGGCGGAATGAGTCATGATGTGGCTTGTCCTTGGCGCGTCGCCCTTGGATATAGCTGCCGCGCCCGCCTCTTCAACGCCAATTGCCGCCCTTGGTCCGGTTGGCACCGGCAAATCGTATTGTATGCCCCAATTGAGGTCACAAACACCGAGACCTCACAAGAACTGATGTTTCGGATCGTGGCGTTTGCCCCGAAACGGCGTCACAACCACCCCGTCGCCAGCTCCATCGTCAATCCCAACCTCTTGGTTGGCCATATAACAGGCCGGGTCTTCGGCCCAAGGATCCCCCGTCACTTGCAATGCCCGAATGCGGGTATTGCCACCACAAACCTGCTTAAACGCACATTCTCCGCAGCGACCTTTCAAGGGACGTGGGCGTTGGCGCAGGGTCGCCAACATCGGATCATCACCTGTCCACAACTCGGTGAAGGGTGTCGATTTGACATTGCCGATGGTGTAGTCGGACCAATAGGTATCAGGATGCACCCGGCCCAGCGGATCAATATTGGCGACCCCCAAACCCGATGAATTCCCACCCCATGCTTCCAGATGCGCCTGCACCTGTGCCGCCTCGGCTGCGCTGAAATTATCTTGAACCCAGCGTAGGAAATACACTGCATCCGCATCGTTGTTCCCGGTCACGAGCTCCAAAGGCTTGCCGCTTTGAAGCGCATCCCAGCCGCGCGCAATCAGCGTATCCATCGCCTTGCGGGTGCGTTTGTGTTCTGTGTCATCACCACGATGTTTGTCGCCGCGTCCCGCATAGACCAGATGGGAAAGATAAAACTTATCAACCCCCTCTGCATCACACAGATCAAGCATATCGTCCAACATGTGGGCGCTGTCTTCGGTGATGGTAAAGCGCAGACCCACTTTGATCCCGCGCTTTTTGCATTCGCGAATACCGCGCAGCGCCTCGTCATAGGCCCCTTCTTGGCCGCGGAACCAATCGTTGAAGTCTTTGACGCCGTCGATGGAAATCCCGACATAATCAAAGTTGAGGTCCGCCACCTTGGCCACCGCATCCCCGGTCAGTTTCGTGCCATTGGTCGAAAGCGCCAGATACCGAAAATCCAATTCCCGCGCGCGCTTGGCAAGATCAAAGAAATCAAACCGCGACAGCGGTTCCCCACCCGAGAGGATCAAGGCCGGAATTTTGAACCTATTCAGATCATCCAAAACCCCCATCGCTTGCTCATGGTTCAGCTCACCGGGGAACTGAACATCGGCCGACGTTGTATAGCAATGCCGACATTTCAGATTGCAGCGTCGGGTCATATTCCAGATCACCACCGGTTTCACCCCGCCCGATCCACGGCGCACCCGCACCGGTGTCGGGGTTTTCAACTGTTGCATATATTGAGACAGACGGAACATCAGGAACGTCCTTTGGTCAGGCGCATTCCGGTCTTTTTCAGAATGCGCGTGGAATAGAGAATATCGTTGGATCGGCAGGCATCGCCCAAAATGGCAATCACCTCGGCGCGATGCGCCTCAACCTCGTCTCGGGTCGAGCCATGAAGCATTGCAAACAGGTTATAGGGCCATTCCGGCAAGGCGCGCGGGCGCAGATAGCAATGGCTGACAAAGTCCAGAGCACCGATTTGTGCGCCCAACTCTTCAGACACCGTATCGTCGACATCCCAAACCGACATGCCATTCGCCACCATGCCCAGCGCATAATGGTTGGGAGCCACGGCGATCCGGCGGATCACACCGCGCTCGATCATGGCGCTGATCCGCGCCACAACCTCAGCTTCCTCAAGCCCAAGCCAACCCGCCACCTCGGCGTAGGGCTGCGCCGTCAACGGCAACCCGCCCTGAGTGGCCGCCAAAATTTTGCGGTCGAGTGTGTCAATCGTCATGCCGAGACCTTGAAGCCGATAAAAAACTCTTTGAGTTTCGGAAAGCGCTTCACCTCAATCTCGGTTTCCGCCTCAATCCGATCCGCCACCTCGTCAATGCCGCTCGGTTGGTCACAGGCCAAAACGAACCACATATTCAGGTGATGGGCACGTTCATAATTATGCGCCACCTCCTTGTGGGCATTGACCAAAGTCATGACCTCTTCGAATCTTTCCCCCGGCACCGCCATGGCACATAGGCAAAACGCCCCGCCCATCGCTGCAGCGTCAATAAACGGCCCGAACCGGGTGATCGCACCGATTTCGCGTAGATTGGCAAGCCGATCCAACACATCACTTTCAGTAATACCCAAGGTCTCCCCGACCTCGGCATAGGGCCGATGGGACAGCGGAAACCCATCTTGCAGCCGATTGATCAACTCTCGGTCAATCGCATCCAACGCCTCAGGGGCCAGGGGTTTGCGGCGCATCAGGCGGCCCTTTCTCTTCGGTCTTGCAACACCGCCCCGGTCTGCTTGAAACAGCGCACCGAAAACAGCGGTTGATGGGGAATACCCGCCAGTTCGGGTAAAGCCGACGCGGTCTTTAAAATCTCCTGCGCCTCACTGCGCGACCGCGCATGGATCATCGAATACAGGTTGTATTCCCAGACGCCAGGGACCGTGACCCGCTCATAGCACAGGGTCACACCGGGATGCTGGGCAAGCGCTTCTCCGGCGGCCATCATCCGATCCGCCGGGACTTTCCAAACCACCATTGCATTGGACGACCAGCCCACCGAGCGATGCCGCACAATCACGCCGATCCTGGTCAGAATTCCGGCGCGCAACAACACTTCCAGCCGCGCAATCACCCCATCTTCTGACCATCCCAAATGCGCCGCCATGTCCTCATAGGGGCGCGCCACCAACGGCATGCCTTGCGACATAGCATGCAACAACGGTCGGTCTGTCTCTTCAAACGCCGTCACATCGGGCTCCCCCCGGCGCGGCGTGGTCTTGCGCGCCCCCGACAAGCGAAACCCAAGGTCAATGTTAAACGGCCGACGCAGGCGCAAGTCCAAGACCTCAAGCCCGGTGTCGCGCCGGATTGCATCCAAGCTGTCCTCGAGCGCCGCACCATTCGGAGCCGTTGCGACAAACCAAAGGTTCCAGTCGTTTTCGCGCAAATAAGAGTGATTAACACCCGCCTCTTGCCCGATCCGCGCCGCGACCGCGCCCAACCGGTCTTCGGGAATAGCCATTGCCGCAAGGGTCGATGCACCCGCCGTATTGGGGCGCACCGTGCCACCAACCCGTGCAATCCGCCCATCGCGCAATAACGCGTGCAACCGCGTCAACACCTGAACGTCGCTAAGATCAAGAGCCGCTGCAATCTCCTGAAACGGCTGAGGCACGAGCGGAAAATCGCGCTGAAACTCATCGAGCAAACGTTGGTCAATTGGATCAAGACGAGAGATCATCGTGACGCTCTCCTTTTTGTACGGGATACGGGACAGGGATGGCACGCTGGGGGGCAATGCCCCTGCTAAAAGATTGGTCAAACCGGCATCTTTTCGGGCAAATGAAAGCGCTCAGATCAGCCATAACGCACCGCCTTTGCCTGCGTCTCAGGGGCGGTGATCGCCAAGGTCTGCGCTGCGGTGGGGGACAATGACACAACATGCCCAATCACAAACAGCAACGGAGCCTCAGGCACCGCCTGCCCAACCGCCTCGGCAATATGTCCAAGATCGGAAATCACCTGCGTTTGGCGCGGGGTTGTTGCGGCTGAAACCGCCATAACAGGCAGGGACGATGCCATGCCATGGCGGATCAGTTTGGACGCAATGTCTGCGATATTCATCGCGCCCATATAAACGACCAAGGTCGTGTCTGCGTTGGCAAGGCTGGCCCAATCATGATCCAGCACCGCGTCTTGGCAACGATGCCCGGTGACATAGCGCACCCCGGCTGCCAACCCGCGATGGGTCAGCGGAACGCCCGTTGCCGCAGCCGCGCCTTGCGCTGCCGTGATGCCGGGCACATACTTAAATTCAACACCCGCCGTCTTGAGTTCGGCCGCCTCTTCGCCGCCACGGCCAAAGATCAGCGGATCGCCCCCTTTCAACCGCGCCACACAAAGCCCACGCCGCGCCAGATCAACCAGCAAAGCGTTGGTTTCATCCTGCGTTAACCTGTGATGCCCCGGAGCCTTACCCACATCAATCTGCAGCACATCCTCAGGAACCAAATCCATAATCTCGGGCGAAACCAGCCGGTCATAGACCACCACATCGGCACCTTTCAGCGCGCTCAAAGCTCTGCGTGTCAGCAAGCCCGGATCGCCCGGCCCTGCCCCAATCAGCAAGACCCGCCCCGGCTTATGGCCCCCCGGCCTTAATCCCAATGTCGTTGTCGTCATGGCTCACTCGCGGTTCGAGATGGCTGCACTTTGCGGCGGAAGATTCTGTTTCCCGCCCTGTTACCCTCAACCCTGCCGAGAACGTGTTCCGCTCTCCTTGACTTTGGTCAAAGCAAAGTCAGCCCAACTCTCTGAGGGTGCTGTTGACAGCTATTCCCCTGCACTCCGCAGCCGCAAATCGGTCTATGCCTATGCCCCTTCTGACAGTCCTCGCCGCGCTCAGCGACCCGCGCCAAATACCACCCTTCTGGCAAATCTGGACACGCCGCCCATTGCGCCCCGCAACTGTGGCAATCGCGCCCCAGAAACGTGCAAGCGCCCAGCGCCCGAGGGTTTTGCGATGATCGCTGCTCCGCTCAAACGCCTGCTCTCTGCCGGGTACCGCGTCTTCTTCCTTCTGGCGGGTTTGTCTGCCATTTGGATTATCCTTGTTTGGGAAATCTGGCAGGCCAGCTTGGGGGATATCTCGCTGCCTAGCGCCCAACCGCCGCATCTGTGGCATGCCCATGAAATGATTTTTGGCTATGGTGGTGCCGCCATTGCCGGTTTCCTGCTCACCGCCGCCCCGAGCTGGACCAAATCGGGCCCGGAGCCAATGACCTTCTTCGCAGCAACCTCTGGCCTCTGGCTTGCGGGGCGGTTGGCCATATGGTGGTCAGGTTCCCTCCCCCTCACAGCCGTCGCGCTCATCGACCTGCTCTTCTTGCCCATCCTCGCAGGCCGCATCCTGCAAACCCTTCTCAAACGCCCCAAACCTCAGCAAATGATTTTGCTCGTCGCCATATTGATCTTCTGGTCTGGCAACGTCTTGGTACATCTCGAATGGGTGGGCATCACCGCTGACACCGCTGATCGCGGCCTGCGCGGCGGATTGCTCTCTCTTTGCGCGCTGATCATGATCCTTGGTGGACGCGTCACCCCCGCGTTCACCCGCAACGCCATGCTGCGCAGTGGTCGCGAAACCGGCCTGCCCGCAAATCCCACGCCGCTTGCCGTTGCATCTATCGCTCCGGCGTTGCTCACCCCCATTGCGCTGTTAACGGGCGCGCCGCACTGGGTCACCGGCACATTGGCCCTCGCCGCCGGTATATTCGGGCTTGCGCGCACCGCTCTGTGGCGCGGCACATGGGCCTATAAACAGCCAATCATCTGGACGCTGCACCTCTCCTACGCGCTCAACGCGCTTGGGTTTGTGCTGCTTGGCGCGGCATCCTTTGACTTCGCCACCGAAATCAACGCCCTACATATGTTGGGCATTGGCGGCGTTGGAGGCATGACCCTCGCGGTGATGTCACGCGCCGCGCTCGGTCATTCCGGTCGAAATCTCATCGCGCCAAAAGCCATTGTCCTCGCCTATGTTCTGATCCCGCTGGCCGCCTTGTTGCGCACAGCCGCCAGCCTCTGGCCAACAATCTACATGACCGGCATTTTGCTTTCAGGCGCGCTCTGGGTTCTTGCCTTCACCCTCTACACCGTCGCTCTCTGGCCAGTGTTTTGGGGTGAACGTCTGCACAAGCCAAAGCCTGTGGCCTAGAAACCGGCCGCGCGTTTGGCCGTCGTTACCACATCGACAGCGCTTAAGAGCAAGACGCATCGTGGGGGACAAAATTTGCCCCCAAACAGGCCATTCAGGATGGTGGGAGTCGCTTTTCAACCATCGTATCCGGGCCTTTAAACAGTCTGTGCCCAGGTCCCGTTGGGTTCGATGGCAAACGGCACTTCTTGATGGCCATCTTTCATCAGATCCCGCACCGCATCTTGCTGGCCATTGGGGCAACACACCATAACAAAAGCGGACACTTTTCCGCCCGGCAGCTGAGCAAAAGCCCCAAGCTCACGCACATTGGCAACCGTGCGCTGCACATAATCGTCGGTGAATTTGCCGGGCAAGGTCATTTTCAGACGTTGCTGTTCGCCGATAATTTCACCCACGCGCTGAATGTCACCCGCGATCAGCGTTGGTAACAGTTCAATGCCGATGGCCTTGATCTCGTGGAGGTGATCAAGCCCCTTATCCAAATGGCTTTCCAACAAGTTCAAAGACGGTTTGCTCTTGGCGTGATGGCCGCCATAAAAGAACAACAAGCTCTCTTGGAACCGGCTTCGGACCTCCTCTGACAGCGCAACAGATTTCGGATGGATGCCATGCTTGTCATACTCGATATACCGAATATCACCCAGCGCACAGATGGCCGGGTCATGATAGCCGGATGCGCCTTCCAGCACTTCGACCTCAATATGCGCCGCTTTTTCAAGCAACTCCTGCTGGGTCTTCTCAATGCCCTGGAAACGATACATCGCGTTCAGCAACCCGACACAGACCGCCCCGGACGTACCCAAACCGGATTCCCCAGCCAGATCGGTCATCACCACAAGCTGAAGCGGCTGATCAACCAGTCCGGTCACCTTCAATGCTTCCCGGATCAGATCATTTTTGATGTCCGCATGTGTGACAACCTTTTCATGCGCATCCGAATAGCGCAGGTCAAAAAAGCCATCCATGCTGGCCTTGATGATCACATACACATGTTTGTCGATCGCCATGCTTAACGTCACACCCCCAAACTGGTGCGCGTAGGATTTGATGTCGGTCAGACCACCAGCCAGCGGCAGTCTCAGAGGCGTTTTGGTAACGATCATAGGTTTACATCCATCCCTTCCAGTTGCCTGACCCGCTGGGCAATGCGCAGCGTGTTTATCTCAGGCGTGGGTTCCGTGCCACCCAGATGCAACCATTCTTCTTCAATAAGATAGCCGATGCTTTCTCCGTCGGCGATGGCGTCTTGCAGGTTGGGCATAACGCGATACTCGACTTCTTTGCGGCCGGTCAAACGCTTCACCATCGCCTCGGAAAACTTCCAAAGACCGATGTCGACATAATCACTGTCGCCTTCCCAGGCCTTGGTCACCCGGTTGCCTTCAAGCGACACACGGATTTTCGCATGTGCCGGATCCCGATCCGCCGCCACGCTCTGAACCACCGACATGTCATGCGACAGCATCGACGCGAACTGTTCGGATTTGACATAGCCATCCGCCAACCACACCACACAGGGGCCGCTAAGCTTGGCCTGTTGGTAGGCGGTCAAAATGGCATGGCCAGTGCCCAACGCCTCATCTTGGACGACATAATTGATCTTAAGTCCATTATAAGAGTCGCCAAAATAGGATTGGATTTGCTCTTTGTAATGGCCCACCACAAGCGTCAGGCTAGAGGCCGACACATCGATACCTGATTGCGTCAAATTGCGCACCGACAGCTCAAGAAACGGTTTTAGGCCAATCGGATACATACATTTTTGCAAATAACTGCCGAGATCGCCAAAACGGCTACCCTTGCCAGCTGCGAGACAGATCAGGTTCATAAAGGTTCTTTTCTTTTAATGGTTATCATTTTGGCGGTTCGCGCGGCCCGAGCACTTGGCCCATGTCCGAGTCACGTTATAGCTCAACAGCCCAAGCGCTGCGAGTGGTGATCATCACCTGTTTCACAGCCCTTGCAACGCGATCCCAAAGCACGCGATACCGTGCGAAAACCATCATAGGCCAGCGTCTTGGTCGCCTATCCACCTGCGCCGAAACGCCATCATAGTGCTACAGATCGAAACTCTGGCACCGTCCCGCACAGGTGCCAAAACAACCCGGACCTTCCTTAGTGGTGACAAGCCTGGCATGTTTTGCCTTCGTAAACTTTCAATCCTTGTCAGCAAAGTCGTTTGATCTCGGCGGCAGCTTCCCCGTCGTGTTCTCCGCGTCGATACGATGAAACACCGCCGCCTTTTCAGAGCATCGCCTTCGATTGACGAGAGAAGGTCACAAACAAACCAAGCTCGATATTTCATCACACCAATTAGGGGGAAATGACATTTCCAGCCAGATTATCGCGCCACTTCCCCAGCATCTTTTGCTTCCAGGCATCTGCGTCGCCCCGGCCCATCGGGGTCAGTTTAATCTGTTTTTCACAGAATGATTTCAGCCCTTTGGCCCATATCCCAGCCCCGCAACCGGGCACCAAAGTGATCCCCTTTCTGTCAGGTTCCTTTAGCGCATCTACGTTTGCTGCCAAAACGGGGCGGCCCGCTGCAAAAGCTTCTGCGGCCACCAAACCAAAGGCTTCCCAACGTGATGGCATCAAGACGGCATCGACCTGTGCATAAATATCACTCGACGTGGCTGAGTGGCCAAAAAACTTGATGCGCGTATCCCCCTTCGCCAATTGTTTCAGGTGGTGTTCCTCTGAGCCGCTGCCAAAGATTTTCAACTCCAATTCCAAACCTTCGAGCCTTCTAAAAGCCTTGATTGCAATGTCGAAACCCTTTTGCCGATCCAGTCGTCCGATCAAGCCAAGCCGCCTTGGCCGTGACCCAGCCGGAGGCACATTGGAAAATGCGGTAAAATCGACGATGCTGTTGCAGGTTTCCAGCGCGTGCAGTGCAACCAGGCTTCGGCTGCGCATCCAAGTGGCTTGGGCCTCGCTCACACAGATCACGCTATCGAACACGGAATAGCTTGTGCGCAATAGGTTAAAGAAACGCCTGCGGTTCGCCACGTTCAGCGCGGTGAACGATTGGGTATAACTGTGTTCAACATGGATCATCCGCGAGCGCGGAAATCGGGCGCGCATGGCCAACAACATCGGCAAATTGCGCCAACTGACCGCAAGATGCGACACGATAATGTCAGGGCTTGGGTACAAGCGACGCCAGTCTTGGAAATCCAAGACGCTATGGCGGCAGGTCGGGTCTGGTGCGCTCGTTAGGAACGATACCATACGCATCACACCACCCGGTGTACGATCATCAATCAAGTGAACGGCAGTTTTCATCAGAGCCTCCTTACGGTAAAATTAAAATCGTTTGATGGCGGTCAACGCCTTCATCGCTTGCCGTATTCGCAAAGCACCGGCCCGCTTGAGAACCTCGGCGGCCGCAAGCGTCGTGAGCGTTTTGATCGGTTCCTCAATCAGAGGTCGGCGCGACATCTGAAGGGATTGCCACGCAAAATCATGACCACGCCGCGCGAGGTTTAGGCTGATCGCGCGACGGGCGAGATAGCGATACTGATACGCTCTTGCGGCACTGGCATAGGTATCAAAGAACCCTGGGTTAAGGTCGGTAAGTTTGGCGACCATGCGTTCCCACGCGTCCAATTGTTGATCAATGGAGGCTGAAAGGCCGTTGCTGCTGATGCGGTATTCGGTCAACATCTGCGCCACGCCCTCGATCTGCCAATCTGTCGTCAGCATCAAACGCAACCAACATTCGATGTCTTCCGACTGGCGAAAAGTTTCGTCAAAAACCCAATCGCGTTCGGTTTCAAAATGCGGTCGATATGCGATGTCGGCCAGCGCAACACGCCGCGCCACAACCGCCGAGCCATTGCCAATAGGATTGCGTTTGAACACATGCGCCGGTGTCACACCGCGCCGGCGCGGTTTTTGAACAATGCCAATTGGGGCACCTGCCTCATCAATAAGCTTTGACCCTGAATAGCTTAGCGCCACATCGCGATTGGCATTCAGGTGCCGTATATGCACGTCGAGCTTATGGGGCACCCACAGGTCATCGGCATCGCAAAACCCGACATAATCGCCGCGCGCAGCCGCGATGCCAGAGTTGCGCGCACCCGCCAGACCCCGGTTGGTTTGACGCAGAATTCTTAACCGAGGGTCGGCCTCAAACTGCCCCGCAACTTGGGCTGTCTCATCGGTTGAGCCATCATCGACAACAATGATTTCAAAATCTCGGTAAGTTTGACAGAGCAAAGACCGTAGCGTGTCAGGCAATGTCTGGCTGGCGTTATAGGCCGGGACAACAATGCTGGCGGTGGGCATTTGGCAGATCCTTTCGGGATGAGGTCAAGAAAACAAAGTTGTGCGAAGTTTCGGCGGCAAAACCAGCGCGACGACGGACGCCGCAGCCGTTGCGGCTCCGCGATGAACAGGGGTGAAAAAACCAGACGGGCTATGACCGATGCCGCGCAGGGTTAATCCCAAGGCCTGCAATCGGCTGGATTTCAACCGCAAAGAGCGCCGGGCAAGGTAACGCAGATACGCCGCCTCGGCCTTGGCATCGCCCTGCACGCCGTAGTCGCGGGCGCGCTCTAATACCGCGCGTCGGCTGCGTTCCATTTCCCTGAGATCCGACGACAATCCGTCAGGCGAACAGCGGTACCAAACCAACAGCCGATCCATTCCCCTGATCACCGCCCCAGCGCCAAGCAGACGCACCAAAAGATCAAGGTCTTCGTTGTGAACAAAAACCGGATCAAACCCACCGATGGCCTCAAAGGTCGGCTTGCGCAGGCTGAGGTTGGACAGGGTGCAAACCGGATTCTCTGACAGCATGTCCGCGATCGTCAGCGCGGCGGGTTTAACAGTTGATCGTGTGTGACCATCACCGGGAATGGTTCTGAAAAAGCCGACTTTGCCATAAACGCCCTCAACATCATCTAAGCGAAACAGGTCATCCACCTGCCCAAGTTTGTCAGGCGTCCAGACGTCATCTGCATCGCAAAAACACAAGATGTCCCCGCGCGCGCACGCCAAGGCTCCAAAATTGCGCGCCGTGCTCGGCCCTTTGCCCGGATTGCGCAACAAACGTATGCGCGGATCACGGTTTTGATAGGTTTCGATCACCCCCTGCGTCCCATCACAGGAACCATCATCAACGCATAGCGCTTCCCAATTGGTGAAGCCTTGCGCCAAAAGGCTGTCCAGCGTTTCCGCCAGTGTCTCGGCTGCGTTGAAACAGGGAATGACAATTGAAAACCTTGGCATTGTTAGACCTCGTTTGGTTTTTGGAAAAGGGCATCAAACAGGATGGGCGCTGCGAACCCGGTCATGATGAGCGCACTCACCAAGAGATAACTCCACGCCATGGTGACGAGCCCAAAGGAGGCGGTCACAATCGTGCTGATCCCAAGTGCCAGCGCCAAAATTGTGCCGACTCGCAATTCGTCTTGCGGGCGTCCGTTTGCGCGCAAAAGGCCGGCACAACCCGTCCAGATCAATCCGGGGATCGCTGCCAGACATAGGATCGACACCGGTTCGATCACCGCCTCCCACCCGTCTCCGAGCAACAGCGGAACATAAAGAGGAGCCAGAAGCGACTGAGCCAAAACAAAGGGAGAGACGACGCAAACCGAGACGATCAAACTGTGGCGCAAAGCGACAGATCGGTTTGGTGCCGAGCAGAGATGCGGAAACAAGGCGACGGAAAAAGCCTGCGTCACGGATGTTGCAAGACTAAGTCCAGCGTTGAACGCCATAAAATACAGGCCAAGGGCTTCGGCTCCAAGCAAGAGGCCGACAATCAACTTGTCTGCTTGGACGCGCAAAACTTTGACAAGCTCGATGCCAATGACCGCACTTCCAAACCGCAAAAACGGAGAAAGAGCTGCGGTTCCTGCTGCTGGATTGGAAGTCCAGGGGCGCAGTCGGCGCATACAGATCAACCAGATCGGGGCGGCGACAAGGCGCGGCAAGACCAAGGCCAGAGGCGACGGCCACAAAAGGGCAAGGATCGCAGTTGCCAGATTGGCCCCAACGATCTGACCTCCGGCGATGACGGCCGTTTGCTGCAATTTGCCTTCGCGCATCGCGAGGGCGGCCTGAACCAACCCGGCAGGCATAAAGAGGTATTCCAAGGCCAAAATCGCCAGCAAAATGCCAAGCTCTTGCGCCCCCAGCGCAAACAGACCAGCGGCGATCAGCCATTGGAAACCGGTGAGGCCAAAACACCAGTGCCGAAACAGGGACTGCGCGCGGTTGCACGTCGCTTCAAGCGCCTCTTGCGGGGCGGCGATGATCCGTTGACCGACGCCGTTTTCGCTCAGAGCTTTTAGAATGTCGCCCGCAGCCAGAGCCGCAGCGGCCACGCCGATTTGCGCCGCATCCATACTGCGGGCGACGGTGATCACGACCAAAATACGTGTCATCTTGGCCGTGATCTCGGAGGCACCAAAAGCAAGGAAGTCGGGGATAAATCCGCGACCCTGTCCGTGAGTGTGTTGCGTCATAATGGGCTCCGATCCGAGAGATACCCATGTGTAACCTGCTGAAAATTAGCAGTCTTCATCCCCTCAGGATCAAGCCTGAACACTTTTGTGCGTCGCCCTATCCATTGGGATTGCCCCGCCGTCCCGATCCCCATCTCGCAGGACCAAGAGCCTTGGCGCTAATCTGAAGCCAGCCCAAAAGGACGTATCCCAAATGGACGTATTCATGACCCGTTTTTTACCCCTGAAGATTGCCTCCACCCTTGCCCTGTCGCTGCTTCCGGGCTGCGCCAGCCTTAAAACGCCTGATAACATCGAGCCGGTCGCCCAAGGGCAGGCCTATCAGGCGCAATACCGCAAACCTGCCAAGGCAAAATCGCGGTATCTGGAGGCCCGCGAGATGAATGAAACGCCCTGCCTGCCCCCGATTGGCGGCAAGCCAGAGGACTCGATTGGCAAATGGTCAGCCCCCGGTCTCAGCCCGCTTTTGGGCGAAAAGCTCACCCGCAACGATCTTGTGCAGCTGGTGGTCGCAGGCGATGACACCTTTAGCGGTGATTACGTTGTGTCCCGTGATGGTCACTTGACCTTGCCGCATATGCCCCCGGTCCCGGCGCAGGGTAAAAGCACACGAGACGTGGAGCGCGCCGTGCAGCGGGCCTTGGTCGCCTCCGGGCACTATGGCACCGCCCCCCAGCTCTCGTTGCGTATTCTGGATTTCGCCGAGGTTAGCGTTGGTGTGATCGGGGCGGTTTTTGAACCCCATGCGGTTCGGATCGGCGCGGTTTCCGGCGATCAAACCGATCGGATGCGGCAGGGCGCGATTGGGGCCTCAACAGAAGAACGCAACCTCTCTGTGGCCTTACGGGCTGCTGGCGGCGTGCGCCCGGACGCCGACCTCTCATCGGTTGAACTACACAGGGCCGGACAAATCTATCGGATGGATTTGCGCGGCATTTTTGATGGCAGCGACCCAACCGACGTCATGTTGTTAAGCGGTGATCGCATCGTCGTCAAAAGCCGTCAGTGTTTCCAAGATGACCTGATGCGCCCGAGCCCGATCAGCCCACCGGGTGTGACGCTCTATATGTCGAACTTAACACAACCCGCCACCGGCAACGCAGAATCTGCCATTGGGCGCTCGGTCCGCGAAGTGCCTTATGGTGCGCGTTTCTTGCAAGCGGTGGTTGACACCAACTGTGTCGGCGGCGTGAAACTGACCAATGCCAACCGCCACGCCGTGTTGTTTTCCCGCAATCCCGTGACACAGGTTTCCGTGGTGATTGAGCGCAATATCGAACGGTTGCTGCGGCGGGCGGATCGGGATGATTACGACCCCTATGTCCTGCCCGGCGACGCCATTGCGTGTTATGACAGCACGGTGACCAACATCGCGGATATCGGGCGGGTCACAACGGTTGTGGGCGCGGCCGCATTGGTGCTCAAATAACGGTTGAGCGCCAGTTTTCCAGCGCGGCACGGCTCTCTTGCCAACAGCCGCGCAGATCGGGCAGCGCCTGCGCGAAAGCATCCCGCTCGCCAGCCAAACAGAGTTTTTCGAGTTCGTTCAGACACAAATGCAACCGTTGTGCGCCAAACATCGCCGCACTTCCGGCAACGTTATGGGCCCGGATGGCCGTGGCAGGCAAATATGCGTCTGGCCCCACATCCGCGATCAAGTGGTCTGCATCGGACATCATCCGCGTGAACAGGGCTTCCAAAGCCGTTGCATCCAAAGTCTTGCGCATTTGTTCCAACTGGCTCTGGTCAAGAAGGTCGCCCGACTGGCCAGATGGTGCACTTGCGCCTTCTGCTGCCACCAATGCGTTTTGCAGAGCCTCAAAAGTCAGAGGTTTGCCAAGAACACCCGACAGCCCGGCCTCAAGATAAGAGCGCGTGTCATCAGGCAAAACATTGGCGGACACAGCCACGATTGGCACGTCGGAAGACGCCCCGCCGCCTTGACGAATATGCGACGTGGCGGTGACCCCATCCATGCCCGGCATCGAGATATCCATCAAGATCACATCAAATCGCCGGGCCGCCGCTTGCTGAACCGCATCCAACCCGTTGGTGGTGCAGGTCACGCCATGCCCTTCGTGTTTTAGCATCGCCGCCATGACATCCAGATTGATCTGATTGTCATCCACCACCAGGATGTTCATCTTGGGCGGCAACGCTGCTTGGTGGTTCGGGTCCGTATCAACCGTGCTTGGGGCGGTCGTGCGTTCAACCGGCAAGGTCACGTCAAATTGACTGCCTTTGCCCAGAGTGCTGGACACTTCGATACGCCCGCCCAACGCCTCGGCAAACCGACGCGCAATCCCAAGACCCAGACCCGAACCAGGAGCGGCACGGTCCAACGAGGCATCAAAGGTTTGAAAATCGTCAAACACATTGGGCAAATGATCTTGGGCAATCCCGATCCCTGTGTCGCTGACCGACAGTTTCAGCGACATGGAATCGTCGGCGGCGGGCTCGATCTGGGCGACAATCGCAATACGCCCGTCGCGGGTGAACTTGATCGCATTGCCGACAAGGTTCAGCAAAATCTGTTCAAGCTTGTGCGCATCGCTGAGAACCCAATCCTGTTCGGTTCCGTTCCACGACCAATCAATCACATTGCCCCGTTCTGCCGCGGCCCCACCTTGGGCATCTACGATTTTCTGGATCAGCAGACCGGGGTTTAATGCATCGTCTCGCACCGAAACCGTGCCTGCCTCGGCGCTGACAATATCCAAAACGGCGTTCACATGGCGCAGTAGGGACTGGCCCGAGATGTCCATATTGCGAAGCATCTTTTGCTGCGCCTGCGTGAGCGGTTCACGTGCCATCAACTGCAAGGTGCCCAGTATTCCATTGAGAGGCGTGCGAATTTCGTGGCTCATAACGGCCAAAAAATCGGTTTTGGCTTTTTCACCCGCCAAAGCCTGATCTCGGGCTTTGATCAGCTCTTTTTCATCGGCGCGCACTTGGGACATGTCGCGCAAGAACGCGACAAACACTTCTGCCTCGTCTTCATTGACCTCCGAAAGTGCCATTTCGACCGGGAAGACCGATCCATCCTGACGACAGGCTTCCAATTGCACGCGGCCTTGACCGATAACACGCCTGTCGCCACCAGCCAACATACGGGCCATTCCGTCGCGATGGGCCTGGCGCAAATGGTCAGGAACGATCAGATCGCCGACAGGCACCCCTTGGACATCCGCCGCCAAATAGCCAAACATCTGTTCAGCAGCCGGATTCAGAGTCAGAATTTCACCGGTATTTTTGGTGACAACAACCCCATCCAGCGAGGTTTCCAAAATGCCCTGCAGTCGGGAATTGGCTTGGACGACTTTGATGCTTTGACGATGGGTCTGGCGATTGAAATAGAACAGCCCAAAACTCAACATCGCCATCACGAAAAGCATGGCCCCAGTCAAATAAACCAGATGTGTCAGGGTGACGGCGCTTTGGTTTCGATCTTGGTCAGACTGACGGGCGAAAAAGGCCACGCCGTTTAGGGCCAATTCCCGAACATCAGACCTCATGGCCAGAGCGGCTGATTGTAGGTCTGGCAAGGCAAGGATCAGCCCCGCATCCGGGCCATCCAAAGTGTCGACCAAACCATCAAGCCCTGAGCCAATCGTATCAAGCAGCGTGCCAAGCTTTGGGTCTTGTTGAAACGCCGCAAAAAGCGCGCCCTGCTCAAAAAGATCAATACGAGAATAGAACAGATCAAAGCGCAGACGGATGTCAGCAAGCTGTTGCGTCGTCGCCGTCTCTGGGGTGATCGACAACGCTTCTAGAAATCGCAGGTAATCCACTTCGCTCTGGCTCATCGACCACTCAACATTGTCTGTTTTGGCAAATTTGAGGGTCTCAAGCTCTTGTAGGGCTTCGTTATAGATGAACCACGTCAGGACGGCGAAACCCGCAACGGCCAACAAGGTTCCAAGGATCGGAAGCCGAAACCGATGTACAGCCTTTGACCTAGTGGCACTCATGTAACGACAACTCCCAATACGTGGTTTCAGTCTACCACATCCAAGCTCTTCAATTGCCAAATGCTCTGGGAATAAACAGTTTCCGTTCTAAACGCGGCATCCATGTCATAGGGAAAGACAATCCAAAGCGGGCCTTTTCCACGTCGCGGGATCGTTTTACCATCCATGCGAAAGGCCACGATCGGGGCGGTTTGGCTCAAGGATGCTATGGGAATGTCGACGGCATAATCATTGGCGGCCCGAGCTCTGATAAACCCTTGTTCAATCCCAAAAGAGCTCAAAAGCCGTGACAGGGCCACACCGCTAAATTCTGATACGCCTGAGGTCCAGATGGTTGATGTTTTAAACGTTGTCTGAGTCAAGGATTGTAGTTCAGCCAAGGTGACCGCAACAGGTTCAGAAGATGCATCTTTCTGGATAAACAAGACGGGCTCGCTCCCGCTTTGGTCCGCAACGGCCACAAACGGCGCAAAAGCCATGATTACAGCGACAAGAACAGTCAGCAATTTCGTCACGATGTGTCTCCTATCAGTCTGACCCAAGCATGCGCAAAAAGACCGCCACCCGGTATGGCTATTCCGGGTGGTGTCCTATCCGTTCGGATTAGAGGGCGGGGTTTAATACGCGCCTTGCCGCAACAGAACCGCGCGAAAGGTCAATGCCAGCAACATCAGATCAAGCCAGATTGAACGCGCTTTGATATAGGCCAGATCAAGGTCGATCATCTTGTCAAAGCCAATATCGGCCCGGCCCGACACCTGCCACAACCCCGTGATTCCCGGCTTGGCCAGCAACCGCCCGAGGGCGTGTTCTGGATAGGCCTCGACCTCACCGGGGAGTGCGGGACGCGGGCCAACAAGTGACATATCCCCCTTTAAAACATTGAGAATCTGTGGGATTTCATCAAGCGACCATTTCCGCAAGAACATTCCAACACGGGTGATCCGGGGGTCTTGGCGTGACTTAAAGCATAGGCCTTCCCGATCTGACATGGCCAGGATATCAGCCCGCCGGGTTTCCGCATCCAAATGCATCGTCCTGAACTTAAAGAGTTTGAACTCGGCACCGAACTCACCAACTCTTGTTTGCGAAAACACGGCCGGCCCGCGACTATCCATCCGTATGGCCAGCGCAATGAGACAAAGGATGGGCGACAGCAGAACGATACAAGCACTTGCCAAGACCACGTCGAGCATCCGTTTCTCGATTGTGCCTGCTGCAAGCCCTTTGATCGCATGCACGGATGCCCGTCCCAAAAAGGTGGCGTTGCCAATCAGGTAACGCCGCGCCATGCGTTTGGGTTCGCAACACAGCCGGTACAGCCATTCGGCACGGGCTTTGCGGATCGGTTCTGGCGCACGCGGCACCATACCGGACACAAAATCAAAGAGCGCCCCGACCCCTATAACGAGACGAGCCTCCAGTTGATCGCGATGCTGATCAATCCACAGCTCTTGAAGGGGAACACCCTTGGCGACAAGCACAATATCGGCACCAGAGGCGTTGATGTGCGCAACCGTCTGGCGATTGTTGGCGGATTGCGCATAGCCATCCAGAATCCCTGCAACCCGCAACCCCGGACAGCTGACCATCAGCTTGTCCGCTGCCGCTTGGGCGACACCCGCGCGCGCGCCAAACAGAAAGACCGACAGACCGCGCCGTCCTGCCTCTTGCAAAAGCTCGGGCACCAAATCTGTTCCGTTCAGGTTGGTTGTGACCTGATCCCCACACATCTTGGCGGCCATTTCTACGCCGATACCATCGGGGAACACATAGTCCGCCCGCGCAAGCGCCTGAGCATAAGTCCTGTGCCGCGCCCGTATGTTTGCGCAATGCGCATTGAGGAAAAACACCGTGTTCCTCTGCCCGTTCAGACATTGCGCAATGGCCCCCTGCGTTGTCCCATCCCACAAGGGTTGGTCTAACACGGACAGGGCCTTGTTCAGCGTTGAAGTTGCGGTCGTTTTGCTCAATTGTTCGATAGGCGTCGCGCCCACGTCAAATTCCGCGTTTGATGAATGCTGCACGGTTGATCCTCCCCCATGAAGTGTGTGGGATCAGCATGACAAACAGTGGACATTTTCCCAAAGGCGCAGGGGGATGCCCCAAGGGACATGCGGTTTGCGACAGTGAAAAACAGGGTAAAGATTTCGTAAAGGCCCCGCAGACCTATCCGAACGGATGGGCGCATAGTTCTGAATAGAACACCATGACCATTGTCGCAGCCAAACGGGCAGTGTCTAATCATCCTGACCCGTGTTGATGGAGTAGACCAGTGAAACTTTTACTTGCCGATGACCATGATTTGGTGCGCGACACCTTGGTTGCATATGTCGAATCCACAGGCGACATTGACGTCGATGCCGTGGCGAATTTTGATCAGGCTTTTGAGCGCATCAAATCCGGTGTGGCCTATGATCTGGTGCTCTTGGATTACAAAATGCCCAAGATGAATGGTCTTGAGGGGCTTCATCGCATTCTGGCCTTACAAAATCCCCCACGCGTTGCGCTGATTTCAGGCGATGCCACCCGCGAGGTTGCCGAAGCGGCTCTTGAGGCCGGGGCCGCCGGGTTTGTTCCCAAAACACTGGCCGCGCAATCGCTGATCAACGCCATACGGTTTATGGCCATGGGCGAACAATACGCCCCAATAGATTTCATGACCGCACCGGAGGCACCGCCCACACATCCCTTGGCGGACAAGCTCACGCAACGGGAACTCCAGGTGTTAGAGGGGCTGACTAAGGGTCAATCCAACAAGGAAATCGCGCGGGATTTGGATTTGGCCGAACCGACAATCAAGCTGCATGTCAAAACCCTGTACCGCAAGATTGATGTCAACAATCGCACCCAAGCCGCGTTGGTCGCGCGCGAAGCAGGATTGTTCTAAGGTCTGGCCCCTAGGACATATCCAATCGGGTAGAGGACCAATCCCAATCCCCGCGCCCCCTGCCCCGGTGGGTCGGAGCGCAAGCCCGATTGGAAGCGTAAACTCATAAGCAAGGAGAGTGCTTATGAGTTTTCAAAACCCCAAATTTTTAGCCGCAACCACGACAGACGCCGCCCCGTTCGAGACCAATGACAAGGTCAATAATAAGGGCATCAGATCATGGGCGCGGCGCGGCAAGCGTTGGATTTACACAAAAACCCGACGCAATATGCGCTATCTATCTCTGCTCGGCATGGGGCTGGTGGCAGTTTGGGTGCCCAGTCTTGGCTATCTCGCCACCGCGACACCGCGATTCACCTCGCAGTTTTCATTGATCTTGCCCGGTGCTGGTAGCTCGACCTCTGTGAACCTCAATAAATTCGGACAAGCCTCCTCCTATGCCAATTCTGCGTTTTCCAATGGGTCAATCAGCCCAACGGAAACCTATAAACGGTTGATTGTTGCCGACCGGATTTTGAATGCTGCGGCCATAGGCGAACAGGTCAGTCCCGATGATTTCGGTCGCCCAAAAATCAAACTCGTCGATCAAACCAACCTGATCCATGTCGAACTCTCCGCCGATGCGGCCCCCGCAGCCCAGTCCCGTGCTCGCGCGTTATTGGCCTCGTTTTTTGCCGAGATCGACGCTTTGCGGCACGACGAAATCATTCAACGTCAAGCCGGCGGTGAAGACGCAATCGCCGATTACGTCACCTCGGTTCGGGCCAACAGAACGTCTATCTCAGACCTGCGCGAAGACAGCGGATTGATGTCCGCCGATCAATTCAAGGGGCGGGTTGCAGCGCTCGAAATCTTGTCGGAACGCCTGCAATCATTGAATGGCAAGGTCGCGTCACAGGCATCTCGTGTAGCCGATCTTGAAACAGCGCTCCAGATATCGGCCTTGCACGCGGCCGCGACTTTGAAACTGTTTTCCGACGAAGAATACCGGGTTGCCTTGGCTGAATTGGCCGAGAATGCCGCCGTACTAACGGCCGCCCAATCGCATTTCGGACCCCGCCACCCCCAGCGGCAAGCCGCCCAAAGGGCCCACGAAACTGCCCAAAACGCCGTTCTGACATTGGCCGCATCGGTGACTGGATTTTCGATGTCAGAGGTTCGCACCCTTGATCGAGCCCCTGACGGCGCGCGGGCCGAATTGCTATCCGAATTGGTGCGTGATCATGCCACCCTCGAGGCGCTGCGCAAAGAAGCCGCCACCCTGTCCGCACAGCATCACAAAGACGCTGCCGACATTCAGCGTCTGGAACCCGTGGCATCAGAACTTGAGGACCGGCATCGCGATTTTGCCGTGGCCGAAGCGGTGTTTGCCTCAGCCATAGCCCGGTCGCAATCGTCCAAAACGGATATCTATGCCTCTTACCCTTTGGTTCAGGTGCTCGAGGATCCAAACCTCCCAACGCGCCCGTCTTCTCCCAAAAGAAAACTGGTTTTGGCGGCGGCCATTGCCGCCAGTCTGATGCTGGCTATCGCGGCGGCCTTGGGTTGGTATCGCAAAGCCCTGATTGAGCGGGTTCTGGCCCGCCCGACCCCACCGGCGAAAACGCCGTGATCCGCCCCGAAACCTTGCCTGAACGCCTCGTGTTCTGGTCGCTTGTTGCGACCTGGCCGGTCTATTGCATTGGTGGGCTGTATGTTCTTGGGCCGGTGCTGGCATGGATCTTGGCGGGGTTTGCGATGCTATCGCTCTACCTTGGTCCTGCCATCCGTCTTGATTTGCGCGCCACCGGCCCGGTGCCTTGGCTGATTTGGGGGTGGGTTATTGGCATGGCTGTGATGCTGATCGCGCTCTGGGTGGGGCATCTGAATTGGGCAATGGGGATCAAAACAACCATCAAGTCTACCATCGGTTGGGCCAAGGGCTGGGCCTTGATGTGTCTGTTTCCTCTGGCCGGGGCTGTCCTGCCCTTGCGACGCCAAATCCTTGTGCGCGCTTATTGCATCCTAGGGGCTGTTACCTTGACCCTTGCGCCCCTCTTGTTGATTGCCCCATTCATCGGGCTTCCTGAACGGATTTTCACATCACCACTTAAAGCCGTTGGCGGGCCGGGGCCGGAATATTTCACCGTGTTCCTCTACACGATCGACCCCGGATCAGGCCAACCTCGCTGGCAGTTCTTTGCCCCCTGGTCGCCGTTCGCAGCCCTGCTTGGCGTCATAATGGTGTTGTTTGCTCTTGAGGAAAAAAACCGACGCTGGGCTATGGCCGGAGTTGCAGCCGGGGTGCTGATGATCCTGGCATCAAAATCCAGAATGGGGTTGGTTGGGCTGGTTTTCTGTACAACCCTCCCTCGGCTCGCACCGTTCATATTTCGCGGTTTTGCGTGGTCAGTGTTGGCAGGCCTGACCACTCTGGCTGGCCTGTTTGTCATACCGCTCCAGAACGCCATTTTTGGAACCCTTGATGCTTTCCGCTCGGCCCGTGCGGACAGCAGCCGCGTCCGGGCAACCCTGCAAAGGATCGCCTATGAGCGATGGCAAGAAGACGCGGTTTGGTTTGGGCATGGCCGGGTGCAACCCGGACCGCATCTCGTTGAATATATGCCGATTGGCAGCCACCACACTTGGTTTGGATTGCTTTTTGTCAAAGGCGTGGTCGGGGTCGCAGCCTTTGCGGTGCCCTTTGCCTGTCATGCACTGGTGACGGTTTATGATGCAGCCCAATCCCGGCGCGGTGCCTTGCCTTTGGGAATCCTGTTGACCTTGGTTTTACTATCTTTCGGGGAAAACCTGGAGATCCAAACCTATTTGATTTGGCCAGCACTGATCATGTTGGGAATTCATTGCCGAGAGATGCAGGCTCAAACACCTGCTTAACCCAAAAGACCGCGCCACTCTCGACCAAAGTATTTCTTCATCGCAGCCAGAGCACACGCCCTTCCCACCGCCTTTCAAAACTCAGCCTCGAAAGCACATCTATCCGGGTCCGCTTTGGGTCAATTCTGGCACTGACATCAAACAATCTTACCAAATAAACTGAAGCCCGTTGTGTGCCGCAACTGTGACCGGCCGGTTTTCCGATTGGCCAGCACATATAGCGCGGGCATCACGCTGCTCGGCGATCAAGGCAATCACATCTTTGCCGTCTTAACTCTTGCGAACGAATGCAATGAAGCCATCCGGGGACACAACATATAGGTTACTGCCCTCAGCGACCGGCAAGCATGATGATGGCGGTGCGCCGGAGCGACATTTTAGATGCGTTTGTTCAGGTCTATCTGATCAAGGTGCGGGGCTGTTTGGGACACCCTTCGTTGCCGTTCCGAACGACAACTTGCCCGCCCCAAAAGGCTTACACTGACGCGGCAATGGCCATCATCGGCCCCTTGCAGGCAATATTGCAACCTCAGTTACCGCCATCTGATGCTGCGTTGTTTGCAACCTGCGCGACGCAGACCTGCAACTTCCATTCGGCCTGATTTATGAGCCTAAAACCCCCGAAACCAGCGGGGGCAATCGGCCAAAAGGGTCACAGCTTCCGTCCGATCCAGTGATTGTAGCTGCGGCCAAACACAAGCGACGACCAGTAAGGCGCTGTATTCACCCTCAAAGATCCCGCTATAAAAATATATTTAAATCAAACACTTAATCGCAAAGACGTAAAACCAAGTGATCCGATTGACTATTGTTAAGGTGCGACTCGTCCCTAGCCGCGATTTTCTGACCACCAGAAAACTCAAGGGAAGGATCAGCGCGATGCGCGAAGTCATGACCAAGAGCATGGCCCGCAATATCTTCTACGGTGGGTCACTGTTCTTCATTATCATATTCCTGGCCCTTTCGGCCCACTCTCATCGGTACATCGTGACCACCTCCACCAATGAAGCAACGCTGACCGACAGCGTCAAACTGGGCAAGCACGTGTGGGAAAAACACGCCTGCATCAACTGCCACACGCTTCTGGGCGAAGGCGCCTATTTCGCGCCTGAATTGGTCAATGTGATGGAACGCTGGGGCGTGGAAGACGCGGAAGAAGGCTACGAAGTACTACGTGCCTGGATGGAAGCCATGCCCACGGGCATAGAAGGTCGCCGCCAGATGCCCAGTTTTGATTTGACCGAAGAAGAATATCGCGGCTTGGCCGATTTCTTCCTTTGGTCTCAGACCATTAACGCCCAAGACTGGCCCCCCAACGAGGCAGGCTAAGGAGATAGGGACATGAAATACAAATCTCAGAAAATTGCATTTGCCTACTTCATCGTTGCCATGGCGCTGTTCGCCGTTCAGGTCACGATGGGTTTGGTCTTGGGCTGGATCTATGTAGACGGGAATTTCCTGTCTGACCTGATCCCCTTCAATATCGGCCGTATGCTGCACACCAACTCTTTGGTTGTCTGGCTGCTGACCGGTTTCTTTGGGGCGGCCTACTTCTTGGTTCCCGAGGAATCCGAACAGGATATCCATTCGGAAAAACTCGCCTACCTTCAGCTGCTGATCCTTGTTGTCGGCACAGCCGGTGTGGTTGTCACCTATCTGTTCAATATCGCAGAAGGTAACTTCCTCTTTGGTAAAGAAGGCCGCGAATTTATCGAGCAACCCAAATGGGTCAAAGCCGGTATCGTCGTTGCGGCGCTGATCTTCCTCTACAACATTTCGATGACTGTTCTGAAGGGTAAGAAAACCGCCATCACCAACATCTTGCTGCTGGGCCTGTGGGGCATTGCCTTGCTGTTCCTCTTCAGCTTCTACAACCCATCCAACCTGGCGCTCGACAAAATGTACTGGTGGTACATCGTGCACCTTTGGGTCGAAGGCACCTGGGAACTTGTGATGGCCTCCATCCTTGCCTTCCTGATGCTGAAGCTCACCGGTGTGGACCGCGAAGTTGTTGAAAAATGGCTCTATGTTCTGGCTGCCTTGGCCCTGTTCTCGGGCATCCTAGGCACCGGTCACCACTACTTCTGGATCGGGACTCCCGGCTACTGGCAGTGGATCGGCTCAATCTTTAGCTCGCTCGAAATCGTTCCCTTCTTTGGCATGATGGCTTTTGCCTTTGTGATGGTTTGGAAAGGCCGCCGCGACCACCCCAACAAAGCAGCGCTGCTATGGTCCTTGGGCTGTGCGACACTGGCCTTCTTTGGCGCGGGTGTCTGGGGCTTTTTGCACACATTGCACGGTGTGAACTACTACACACACGGCACGCAGATCACCGCCGCCCATGGTCACCTCGCGTTCTTTGGGGCTTATGTTGCCCTGAACCTGGCGATCATCAGCTATGCAATGCCAATCCTGCGCGGACGTGATCCGTTCAACCAAGTGCTCAACATGTGCTCCTTCTGGCTGATGGCGGGTGGTATGACCTTCATGACCTTCACCCTAACCTTTGCCGGGACCGTTCAAACACACCTTCAACGTGTGAATGGCGAGGCGTTCATGGACGTTCAAGATCAACTCTGGGTCTTCTACGTGATGCGCTTTGGCTCGGGTATTGCGGTTGTTCTTGGTGCGGTTCTCTTCATCTACGCGGTTCTGAAGCCACGTAATGAAATTATCGAAGCGGGTGCCACAAGCGCCCCTGCGGAATGAAGGCTGGGATGACCACAATGGACGGAAATCCAACCAAGTTGGAGGGGGCGGCACAAGCCCCCTTCTATCTCCCGACTGGTGATGAATGTGAGATGTTCACAGCCGCCAGCCAAAACAATCTGCCGGTCCTGCTCAAAGGTCCGACAGGCTGCGGGAAAACTCGTTTTGTGGCCCATATGGCCGCCAAGCTGAACCGCAAGCTCTATACCGTGGCCTGCCACGATGACCTATCGGCCTCTGACCTGATTGGTCGCTACTTGCTTAAGGGCGGCGACACTGTCTGGGTGGATGGCCCGCTGACCCGCGCCGTACGCGAGGGCGCGATTTGCTACCTCGACGAGGTTGTTGAGGCCCGAAAAGATGTAACCGTTGTCCTTCATCCGCTGACCGATGACCGGCGCATTTTGCCGCTGGATCGCACCGGTGAAGAGATCGAAGCCACCCCCAGTTTTATGCTCGTGGCCAGCTATAACCCCGGCTACCAAAACATCCTGAAGACGCTGAAACCTTCGACGCGGCAACGCTTTGTATCGATGGCGTTCAACTTCCCAACGCCCGAATACGAAATCCCCGTAGTGGTCCGTGAATCCGGTCTGGACGAAGAACGCGTCAAACCCCTTGTCCGTCTCGCCAACAAACTGCGCGATCTCAAAGGGCAGGATCTTGAGGAAGGTGTCTCGACCCGTCTGGTGATCTATGCGGCGACGCTGATCGCCCAAGGCATGCCGGTTGAACGCGCCATTCTGGCTGCAATGATCGAACCGCTGTCGGATGACGCGGACGTGAAACGCGGGCTCCTCGACCTTGTCACTGCTATTTTCGGGTGAGGCCGGTGGTGAGCAAGGTCGAAATTGAGCCATGGGAACCCGAAGAAACTGTCGGGAAGCTATGGCACAATTATGCCAGTCGTCTGGACGCCCCTGTCGTCCACGAGGGAGCCCGCGTCGACCTTTCTGAGGTTGGCGGGCGACTGGCGGTCTTATTTCGTGGTCTGGGCGGCGATCCGTCGATCGAGCTCAAACCCGTGGGTGATGAGGTATCACATCATCGCCTGACGCTGCGCCGCAAGCTTGGCACATGGGCCGAAGCCGTGCCACGTGCCAGCTATGACGGCATGGCGCTGCGCATGCCCGAAAGCCTTGTGGTGTTTCCAGCCCGCGAGGCCAATGCCGCGTTGTATTTATGGCTGGCCGCAGCAGCGGCAGGTGCCGCCCAGGTCAACACTCCGACTGAGCAGGATGATCCCCTACGTGCAGATATGGCGGGATTGCGGGCTGTCTTGGATACGGTCGAGCAAGCGCTGGACATCGCGCCGGGCTTTGCCAAGCTCTATCGCGATCTGTGCGATGCGACGCTGTTCTTGCGCCGCACCCCCACCCTGCCCCCGGCTGAGGCTGGGATCGAGGCGGTTATTCGACGTATTCTCGGGTCTGATACGCCGCTGAACGAACGCGCCACTGCGATGTACGATGCCATAAAAGCCGGGGAGTATCACGAGTGGCAGGCCCCGCGTGGCTATTTGCCGTTCCGCCCTGTCGCGGTTTGGCCAGACCTGCGCCAATCGGACCGATCGGAATCCATGACCGTAGAGAACCCCGATACCGAGGGTGACACCGAACAAGGTGACAGCGAAGAAGGTCGCGCCCGCAAAGCGCGCCGCCGCAAGGCCGATGCGATTGACCGCCCCGACAGCTTTATTTTGCACAAGTTCGAAGCGATCCTGAGCTGGGCTGAGTTCATGAACATCAACCGCCGGGTTGAGGATGACGAAAACGACGACGCCAAGAAAGCCGCCGATGACCAAGAGGAAATCGGCCTCGGTCAGATCAAACAAGCCCCCGCGACCCGTTTGAAGCTGCACCTTGATTTGGCCCCCGAAGATGTCGACCGAGAGATGTTGTCGGCGGTGACCACCTACCCCGAATGGGATTGCCGAACCGGCACCTATATGCGCAATCATTGCCGGGTTTTGGCCTCACAGGCTGATGCCGGTGATGTCGACGTTTTCACCCATGATCCGCGTGCACAGGCCCGAATTCATGCCGTTCGACGCCAGTTCGAAGCGCTGCGCCCGGGCCGCGTGTCAACCCATGGCCACCCGGATGGAGATGAGCTGAACACCGAACGCACAGTGCGCGCCCATGTGGAGTTTTTGGCAACCGGTGTGTCGGATGATCGGGTCTGGAACCAAACCCGCGCCGAAAAGCGCGATTTAGCGGTGTCGATCCTGTTGGATGTGTCGCGCTCGACCGAAAGTGCGATCCCTGGCCATGGCCATGAGGGTCGCAGGGTTATTGATGTCGAGCGCGAGGCGCTGGCCGCCTTTGCCTGGGGGCTGGATGCCTGTGGCGATGATTTTGCGATCAACGCCTTTTCATCGCTGAAACGCGACCGGGTCTATGTGCGCAACGCCAAGAGCTTTGATGAGCCGATGACCAAACAGGTTGAAGGGCGGATTGGCGCGCTTCAACCTGGGTTTTACACGCGTTTGGGCGCGGCGCTGCGTCATGTCTCCAAGGATCTGAGCGATCAGCCGCGCAAACGCCGGTTGTTGCTCGTTATCACCGATGGCAAACCCAACGATCTGGACCATTACGAAGGTCGGCATGGCATCGAAGACAGCCGCATGGCCGTCCAAGAAGCCCGCCGCGCCGGGCATTCGGTCTATGGGATTGCGGTGGATCGGGATGGCAAAAGCTGGTTCCCACGTATCTTTGGCAAAGGCGGCTATTCCTTGATACCTGAACCGGACAAGCTCTTGCATGCCTTGCCAAAAATCTACCGGGAGCTGGTGGGCGCGGGATGAGCCAAAACATCGAACAACACGGTTCGGCACAGGGGATTGATGCCTTGCCCGGTGATTTGATGATGTGGATTTTGATCGTCTCGGAATTGTTGGTTTTTGGCGCAGGCCTTGCCGCGTTTATGGCTGTTCGCCTCACCGACCCCGCCGGGTTTGCCGAGGCGCAAACCCACCTCAACGCCGCCACAGCCGGGATCAACACGCTTGTCTTGGTCACTTCTGGCTGGTTGGCGGCGATGGCCGTGCGATCATCTGAGTTGGGCGACACACTACGCACCCGCTTGTTGTTAACAGCCGCCAGCGTCTTGGGCGTGGTCTTCTTGGTGATCAAATGGGCGGAATACGCCACCAAATCCGCCCAAGGCATTGATTTCGAAACCCATACCTTCTTTCTTTTTTACTATATGCTGACCGGGTTTCACGCCATGCATGTGATCGCTGGTATCGTCATTCTGGCCTTGATTGGTTGGAAAACCACGCCTCGCAACACCGAAGTGGGGGCCGCGTTTTGGCATATGGTTGATCTGGTCTGGGTCCTGCTCTTTCCGATCATTTACCTGCTATGAAACACCCCACCATGACCGCTACCACCGCTTGGCTCATCCTTATGGCCCTGTCGCTGATCAGCACCGTGCTCGCTTTTTTCGGCGCGGCCGGTGTGCTTGCCAGCCTTGCTATTCTGGCATTGGCTTGGATAAAAGCGCAGGTGATTTTGGGCGTCTATCTTGGCCTGCAATTGGCCCCCGATTGGGGGCGGGGCTTTGCCTTGGTTCTGGCGATTTACATGATCGTTATTATGGGCCTCGCAATCGCGGCGGGATAAGAGCAGGAGACCAAATGGCTTGGATCGAATTTGCTGTGGCGATGGCGTTTTTTATGGCGTCACATCGCATTCCATCGGCGTTGGGTCTCAAAGATCAGCTCACGGATCGGATCGGGGCACGCGGCTACACGGCGGTGTTTTCGATCCTCTCAACAGCGCTCTTGTTGTGGGTGATCTGGGCCGCCGGGCGTGCGCCAGTAATCACACTTTGGGATCAAACAACCGCCTCGCGATGGGCCGTCAATCTGGCGATGCCAGTTGTGATCGCATTGGCGGCGTTTGGGGTCGCTGCGCCCAACCCGTTTGCCTTTGAAGGGCGCGCGGGCGGGTTTGACCCTGAAAATCCCGGTGTCGCAGGTCTGACCCGTCAGCCCTTGCTCTGGGCGCTCGCGCTGTGGTCCGGGGCACATCTGTGGGCCAATGGCGATCTTGCCCATGTTATTTTGTTTGGAACCTTCGCGGTGTTTTCGATCCTCGGCATGAGCGTCGTCGAACGTCGTCGCGCGGGGCTTATGGGCGCGACCTGGGCGGTGCAAACCGCCCGCACAGGCCTCATCCCGCTTACCGCGCTGATACAGGGAAAGTGGCGGCCTGCAGGCCGACCATCCCTGCCCCGGCTGGCCATCGCCGTCGTGGCATGGGCCGTTGTATTTCGCCTGCATGAACGGGTGATTGGCGTGATACCAACCCCCTGAACTCTAACCTATTTTAGTCCTGAAACATGCCTACAAAGGGCTCGGGCAGGTCAAATTCAACCAAGACCCGCGCACGCCCTTCGGCGGACATCTTAGCCGCTGTCCGCTCAACAATGCGCGGTAAAGCTTCGGGTTTGAGTGAATCTGCAAAGGGTGAAAAATACCATTTCAGGAATACAAAACAGATCACATCCTCAAGCGCCTGTACTTCGGCGTCTTGTTTGATACCCTCTTTGCGCAACAGAACGCCAACACGTTCTTGGTCCGCCGCATTGTAACCGGCCTCGGCCATAAGACCGGCCACCCGTTCACCATGACGCCGGCCCTGCTCCTTGCGCCACGCATAGTAACCTGCGCGCCCTTCAGGAAAGTCCTTGCGCGGCAATTTCCAACGCTCCACATGCTGACCGCGACAGGCGATTTTCAACACATCCGACGCATCGGGAAACAACCGATCCACTTCAGAGCTCATCCGTTCGCCATACAAAAGCGCTTCTGGGCGGCCCTCGCTCTTGTTGGGATCGGCCTCGTTTGCGGCATCTACCAATGCCAACGCTGTCTTCAGATCACCGCTCATTTTTGTCCCCATGCATTGGCCGGATCCTCTTCGGCGTAGGTGCGCAACGCATCCAGGTCCGAAATCTCAGCCTTGTTTTGTTTGATTTTGACCCCGTGCGATTTGAGCGCCCCAAAGGCCCGGCTTAGGCTCTCGGGTTTCATCCCCAAGCGACCCGCAATCAGCACCTTGTCATACGGCAACGTCACTTCACAGCACCCATCCTCGCAATCGGCAAGTTCCAACAAGAACTCAGCCACCCGCTGGGCGCCGGTGCGCGCCTTGAGCGCTTCGACCTGCGCCACAAGACTGTGCAAATGCGCAAAGGTGGCCGACAAAATGGCGACGGCCATATCCGGATTTGAGCGAACAAGGTGCAAGAAATTCTCGGCTTCGATCCGAACCAATCGGCAATGTGTCACGGCCTCGGCAGACACGGGATAGGTGTCATGACGAAAGGCGACCGCCTCGCCGAAACTGCGGCCTTTGGTGAAAACGCCGACCACTGCCTCGGATCCGTTGCGGGCTATGCGGTACAACTTCACCCAGCCATCTAGAACGATATAGATCGCACTGGCGCGTTCGCCTTGCAAAAACACTGTCGCGCCACGATCAAATTCGCGCACCTGTGCCCGCTGCAACAGCAACTTTTGCGCCTCCGGCGTCAGCCCCCCCAACAACAGGGAGGACGAGACAATTTCAAGGTCGACTGGTTTCATGGCGGGCCTATCAGGCTTGCATACGTGCTGTTAAGCTATTGCCCATTGCGCGGGCGCTGTCGAGGGTTAGACCCGCCAATTCCCTGAGCAAATACAGATCAAAAGGCCTGAGCAGCAGCAACAGCACGCTTCCACACGCTATATTTGCGATCGCGATCAGCATCATCCATCTTGGGTTGAAAGCGTTGTTCCAACGCCCAGGTGTCGGCAAAGCCCTGCATGTCTGGGTAAATCCCGGCGCGTTGACCCGCAAGCCATGCGGCGCCCATCGCCGTGGTTTCCAAAACCTCGGGTCGGTCCACCGGCGCATCCAGAATATCAGACAAAAACTGCATAGCCCAATTTGAGGCGCTCATACCGCCATCAACCCGCAGCGCGGTTTCACCTGCGTCGCCCCAATCAGCCTGCATTGCCTCAAGCAGATCACGGGTTTGATAGCCCACGCTCTCCAACGCCGCACGGGCCATCTCCGCCGGGCCCGACCCGCGGGTCAACCCAAACACGGCACCCCGGCATTCCGCGTTCCAATACGGTGCGCCAAGCCCCGTAAAGGCAGGGACCAAGACCACGTCTTGCGCATCATCTGCGCCCTTGGCCAACTCTTGGGTTTCGGGGGCAGAGTCAATGATTTGGAGACCGTCGCGCAACCATTGCACCACCGCCCCCGCCACAAAGATCGAGCCTTCAAGCGCATATGTCGGCTGGCCATCCAGCTGATAAGCGATCGTCGTCAACAGACGGTTGTTAGACATGACCGGGGTTTCGCCAGTATTCAAAAGCGCGAAACAACCGGTTCCATAGGTCGATTTTAACATGCCAGGTTTAAAACAGGCCTGCCCGATGGTGGCCGCCTGTTGATCCCCCGCAACGCCCAAAATCGGGATGTCCGCGCCAAGATGTTCCGCCCCCGCGACCCCGAAATCCGCCCCGCAATCAAGGACTTCTGGCAGCATGGCCACGGGAATGTTCAACAGCGCGCACATCTCAGCGCTCCATTCCCCCTCAACGATATCATAGAGCAAGGTGCGCGCCGCATTGGTGGCATCGGTCACATGGCGCGTGCCGCCGGTCAGGTGCCAGATCAGCCAACTGTCAACAGTGCCAAAGATCAGGTCGCCGGCTTCGGCGCGGGCGCGGGCCCCCTCAACATTGTCGAGCAACCAAGCCAATTTAGTGCCGCTGAAATACGGATCAAGCAAAAGGCCCGTGCGCTTGGTGACCATCGGCTCATGGCCTTCCCCCTTGAGACGCTGGCACATTTCCGAGGTGCGGCGATCCTGCCAAACGATGGCATTGTGAATGGGGGCTCCGGTTTTGCGATCCCACACCAAGGTGGTTTCCCGCTGATTGGTGATACCGATCGCCGCGATGTCGGTGGCAGAAATCCCTGCCTTGTCTATCGCAGCACGGCAGGTCGACACTGTCGTTGTCCAAAGATCATCACAGTCATGCTCTACCCAACCAGACTTGGGGAAATGCTGTGTAAACTCCTCTTGCGCAGAGGCCACGATTTTCAACCCATCATCAAACACAATCGCCCGGCTGGACGTTGTTCCTTGGTCAATTGCGAGAATGAACCCCATTCTTCCCTCCATTTTCGCCAGTATTCGTATTTTTTCGAATTGTAGCGAATTTCAGAGAGGGAAACCATAGAAAACAGGTGAGGTCAGGCCAATCCTTTGTCACGGGCAATCATCGCCACATGCGTTCTGTTGCGCGCGCCCAGTTTCCGGCTCAGGGTTTTGACATGCAATTTCACGGTTACTTCCTGCAGGTCGAGATCACGGGCGATTTCTTTGTTTGCTTTGGCTTCGCAAATCCCGCGCAACACATCCAGTTCACGCCGAGTGAGCGAACCGGTTTCATCATCCGGTTTTTGCTGCATGAACTCAACCGGGGCATAGATTTCACCCGCCGCCATAAAGCGCGCCGCAGTCAAAAGCGACTTGGCGCTGAGCGTTTTGGGAATGAACCCTTGCGCCCCGGCCTTGAGCGCGGCCTCGGCCACTTCTCGTGTTGCACTGCCCGAAATGATCGCCACGGGGCGATCTTGGTTGGCAGCTTTCATGCGTGCCAGACCATCAAGACCACTCATCCCCGGCATATTGTAGTCAAGCAGCACCAAATCGAAACTACCGGTTTCCTCAGCCGATTTCACCGCTTCCTCTAATGTTGAAACGGTAACAACCTCGTCGATCTCGGCACCCGTCAAATAGGCCGCGATCGTATCGCGAACGAGATCATGGTCATCTGCCACCAGGATACGCATATAGTTATTTCCATTCCGGGCCTGGCAGGCCACACTTTTAGTCACTCTTATATATTAAGAATAACATATGATCGATTAACAAAGTCGCAATGCCCTGTCTGAGGCGCAAACCCCAGCCTTTAGCCTGCCAGCCTATACGAAAGAGAGCAACAGATATCCGACTGCTCCGAACAAGATTTTGAATTTCACCCCACAATCCGCGCATTTGGGGATCGGAGAAAGAGACGCATGATGATTCGCAGACGACGCCATTTGCTCACCCTGTTGAGCGCGTTTTGGGTGATGACTTCAACCTCCCTTCTTGTGGCAGATCAACTCCCCTCGCCTTCGGGTGATGTGGTTTTGCGCGTCTCTGGCGGTATCGAGGTGACCAATAGCGAAGACGGTGCCGAATTCGATTTGGCCATGCTTCGCGCTTTGGACAGCCACGAGATTGAAACCACAACCATCTGGACCGATGGCGACCAGACATTCGTCGGTGTTGAGCTCGGGACATTGCTTAAATACCTCAAAGCGTCCGGCTCCATCATCAGTGCCTATGCCATCAATGACTATTTCATCGAACTTCCCTTCGAAGATGCAGAGCCAGGCGCAGCCCTGATCGCCTATGAGCGCAACGGCGTTGAGATGTCCGTGCGCGACAAGGGGCCGCTTTGGATCGTGTACCCTTATGATCACTCTGAGAGATTTCGCACCGAAGTTTTTTTTTCGCGCAGCGTTTGGCAGTTGGACCGGCTCATCATTGAGCGTTAAACTGCTTTTGAACGACAAAAAGGCAGCGGCATAGTTTGACCTATAGGGCAGAGAACGAAACCGGTGAAACCGGCCGCATGCGGCGTGGTCTTACCGCAGTTATTGTTGTGTTGTTTATTGCAATGATTTCGCTGTTGGTGCTTGATGTCCGCAAACAGCTGGAACATCTGTCCTTTGCGACATCCGACAATGTTCAATGGTTTTTGGGCCAAAGCGAAACAGAAGCCTTGTCTTTGGAATTGGCCGCACACCAAGCCCTTGCATCTGAAACAAGCGACCTGAGCGAGCTGCAAGTTCGCTTCGATGTGTTTTACAGCCGCATCGACACCTTGCGCAGCAGCCCAACGTTTGAACCGTTGCGAACTCATAAGCGCATTTCCAAACACCTTGATCACATCAACCAGTTTCTAGCCAAATGGGTGGCGATCATCGACGCAGGCGATAGCCGTTTTGCAACGCTACGCCCCGATTTCGCCCGCGAAGCCAGCGCTGCGCAGGATGCTACGCGCAACGTCGCCCTTGCCGGTATTGCGATTTTCTCGGAAATACGCGACGCCCAGCGCAACAGCATTTCGCAAACCCTGACACGGATCGCCATTTTGACCATTGCCTTGGTCACGGTCCTGATCATTGTGGTCTTGGCCATGTTTCGCTTGGCGCAAATCCGCGAACAGGATGCGCAAACCAATCTTGAAATCAGCGAACGGATGGAAGCCATCATTGCCACTGCGCTGGATGCTGTTGTCGTCACAAATCGCGATGGACGGATTGTTGAATATAATGGCGCGGCCGAGGCGATGTTTGGCTATCCGCGTCAGGCGGCGCTCGGAGCCAATATCGTTGATCTGATCATCCCCGATGAATTTCGCTCGATGCACAAAGAGGGTCTGTCGCAGTATCACCGCGACGGGTTGTCGAATGTGTCTGACACCACATCGCCGCGCATGGTTGGCCCCGGCATTGTCCAGCTAGAGGCACAAAATCAACGGGGGCGCGTGTTTCCGGTTGAATTGACCTTGGCCCGAACCGACAGCCGGGATGGAGAGATTTTCGTGAGTTTTATCCGCGACATCTCCACCCGCGTTCGCGCCGAAGAAGCGATGCGCGACGCCCGCGACCGGGCCATCGCCGGAGAAAAGCAAAAGGCCGACCTGTTGGCGGTGATGAGCCATGAAATGCGCACCCCCTTAAACGGGATGCTGGGTACGCTGGATCTGTTTGAGCCGGAAAAACTATCCAAACAGGACCAACACTTCCTAAGCGTGATGCGCAAGTCCGGGCAAATCCTGATGCGTCATGTGAATGATGTTTTGGATGTCTCGCGGCTTGATGCCGGTAAAATGAGCATGCAAAATCAATCTTTTGACCTGATTGAGCTGCTCCAAGATATCATTGAGGGTCAACGCGCCCGTGCCGAGGCACGCGGCAATGAACTCATTTTGTCACCCATGCGACCTGAGCTGCATGACGCTTATAATGACCCCGACCGACTTCGGCAGGTTTTGCTAAACTTGGTTGGCAACGCAATCAAATTTACCGAAAATGGCCAAGTCATCATTGAGGCCGAGTGCCACCAAGGGTTGGACGAGGTCGAAATTCGCGTGATCGACACAGGCCTAGGGATTTCGCAGCACGACTTGGATCGGGTGTTTGGCGACTTTGTCACCATCGACAGCTCATATGCGCGCAGCAACACAGGCACCGGACTGGGCCTTGGCATCTCGCAACGGCTTGTCACCGCATTGGGTGGCGAAATGGGGGCCGAAAGTGAACTTGGTGAAGGCAGCGTTTTCTGGCTTCGCTTGCCCCTCGCGCCCCCAGCAGAGGGCGCGATTGAAGCGCCAACCTGGCCGATGGAAGACCAAACCGATCTCGAGAATGTTGAAGCCCCTGCCCCCATGTCGATCCTTTTGGTCGAAGACAACCCCACCAACCGGATGGTCGCGCGGCAGTTGTTGGAACGTGATGGGCATGACGTCACCGAGGCCACGGACGGTGCCGAGGGCGTTGCCCATGCGCGCAATGGGTCATTTGGCGCGATTTTGATGGATATTTCAATGCCCGGCATGGATGGTATCACGGCCACCGGGCTCATTCGACAGGACGACACCGAGACGCCAATTATTGCAACAACCGCGCACGCCCTTCCGACCGAGGCCGCCCGTTTCATCGGCGCAGGAATGAATGCCGTGCTGCTCAAACCGCTTACCAAAATCAGTTTGCGCCAAACCCTGACCAAAGTAATGTCGGCCCCGTTTACCATGATCCCCGGGCTGCCGAGGTCTGATGATCTTATCAAACAAAGCTTGCTTGACGAGTTGCTCGAAGAGCTGCCCCGCGACCAGGCTTTGACCTTGTTCAAGAAGTTCAGCTCCGAGATGACCCGCTTTCAAGAGGCCTACACCGTTGGCCCAGTGTCTGATTTCGAAACACTCGGCACCGAGGCCCATAAAATGGCGGGGTCGGCTGGTGTGTTTGGTGCCAACCGATTGAATCTGTTGTTGCGCGACATACAGACCGCTGCGCAGGAGTCTCAGGGCGAGTTGCCGCCGCTTTTGGCCCAGATCACACCAATTTGGTCCGCAACATATGGCGCATTCAAACAGCTTGGGCTTATCACTGACAAACACCAAAACTTGGACAAAGGATAAGCGACCACGCCCCGTGACCGGCCCAACATCGAACCGGTCTCAAAAGTGCTAGGCCTTGGGTGGAGCTTGAACGCAATATCCCCGTCGATCAGGTTTGATGTCCAGCAGCGGCGTATCATCAAGGCAATCAAGCCCTTGGACAGTCAAAACAGGCCCATCGCAAGCGACCAGTTTCACAACGGCTGTTCCAATCGGATTGGGCCGAACCGGTGATCGCAACGCAAATGTCCCGCGGGCGTTTCCATCTGACCGCGGGCTTTGCGTTAACAAGTCACGACGCGCGCGATCGAGCCAGTACAGCACCTCAATCAACACCCCAGGCTCCAAACCTTGGAGGGCCGGTTCAAAGCGCGCCTCAACTTCGATCTGGCACTCTGGTCCGTCCAAACTGCCTTGACGCGGACACTCCCGACGCGTTGCAAATGGCGTCCTTATGCGCCCGATAAACTGCAAGGCCGCTTGGTTTTGGATTGGGGCATCCAGCACGGTTTCGCCGGGGCGTGGATCGTCGCTCGGGTCCATTTCACTGCCTTCTTAAACAATCACCTGATGTTCGGCTTGCCCACGGGCCGAGACGTCTTTGGCAAAGGTCTGGCCACGCAACGGATCCTCGTCGCCCAATCCGGTTGCTGCGGATGTTGCAAATAATGTCTGGAGATCGCGGCCGCCAAAGCTTGGGCAGCTTATCTGCAACGCTGGAAACGCCACCGCCTCCAGAAATGTGCCTTCGGGGCTGTAACATGCCACCCGCGACGCCCCCCATTGCGCATTCCAAAAATTGCCCTTGGCATCAACAACGGCACCGTCCGGGTTCACGCCTTCGGCTGTCAGATCAAGCCAAACCTCCGCCTCGCCCTCAGGCCAACCTTCGACATCCAAGGCAACCCGCTGAATTTGCTTGGTCGGGGTATCTGTAAAATAGGCATACCGCGCGTCGGGCGAAAAACAGATTGCATTGGTGACAGTCATTTCCCCAAACAGCTTGCGCAGCTCGCCTTTGTAATAGCGATAGATCGCACCGGCACCAGCTTCACACTTGTAGCCCATTGTTCCGATCCAAAACCCACCCTTTGGGTCAGCCCGACCATCGTTGGAACGTGTTGCCGGGTTATCCGCCTCAAGATCAACCAGTCGGGTTTCGCGTCCGTTGGTCAGGTCAAACGCAAAAAGATCGCGCTCCGAGGCGATCAAAAAGCGGGTCTCATCAATCCAGCCCGCAGCCGAAACAGCGCGGTCAAATTTCCATTCTTTTTGGCCCTGCTCACCATGTTCGAACAATGTGTGACCCAGGATATCGAACCAGAACAAGCTCTGCCGTTCGGGGTGCCAAAGCGGCCCTTCGCCCAGAATGCAAGAAGTGTTCGACACAACAAGACCGTCCATAATGTTAGCGCTCCAAGTTTTGAGTTTCGCGCAGTGTCCACCGATGGGCTCAGCAGGTAAAGCCCTTATCCGATTTGGTCTTACCTAATCACCATGCCGACGTGTCTTTTCCAGCCACTCGGCCAGTCACTGGGTCAGTCGCCGGGCCAGTCACTGGGTCGCACCCGACATAAACAAAAGCCCCGTGACATGATCAAACGCACCGGCCAGGGCACATCACTCCGGCAGCGCTTCACAACTGTCGATCCATCCCGAATAATGCACGATCTGCGTGCCCAAAAACGGCAAGCGGATCGTCACTTCGAACCGATACCTTTGCGCTTCGGCAAACTCCGACGCTTCAACCTGCGGGCGCAACCAGCTTGGTAATGTCAACGCCCCAATCTGAAACCCAGCCATCCGTAGCTCAAGTACGCGTCCCCGCATATTCGGCACCATCGTCACGGTGACAGGCCCAAGCTTTTCCGCCAACACCCCATCCTCAGTCACCCAAAGGGTCGATTTCATCGCGACTCCATCGACAAAACGCAGCCAGTGATCCTGGCCTCCTTCTTGGCGGGCTTCGAAAATCAGGTCGCCATTGTCGGTTGGTCGCGCAAACCCAAATTTCTGACCAATCTGGGCCAGAAACGGCAAGCGGGCATAGCTTACGGTTATACGACCCGCAAACCTCCCATATCCGGCGTGCAAATCCTGACATTCCTGAGGAAGGTCATCAAACCCTTCGCCAAGCCATTCTGTGTATACTGTCATTCGCTTATGATCCGCCGTCTGAGTTCCGGGTCCGGCAAAGCACACATGTCTGAGCGCCCAAACCAATCATATCGATTGCGGGCAAGCCGAGCATAAAGCCAGTCCTGCACGGGCAACGGCACCAGCCGCAACACCACCAAAGGTTTCAACATGACGTGCAATCGCGGCGCAATTCTCAAAATCGCGTCAAGCGAGCCATACGCCACCCCGCCGTCCACGACGAGCCAGCTTTGCGGATCTTTTGGATCAAATCCGTAGTGGCGCAAAAGCCCAGTGCCCAGTGATGATTGAACCGGTGCGATGCGCATTTGGTCATGCCGGTCCCATCTCGCAATGCGACGCGCCGAACCCGAACAAACCGCGCAATCTCCATCCATGACAAGCAGCGTGAAACTGTCATCAAAATCAGGAACTTGCGCATCGTCTCGATAGGAATAGGCGGCTTTGGGCGCTGGACGCATGACATACCTCTTGCGTCACAGATAACCCGCGCATCGCCAAACGCAACTGTGTCAAATTGGTCAGGCCGCTTTGGTTGCCTGCTTGTCTTGCATCCACGCGTCGAGCGCAGCAATTTGCGCCTGATCCAAATGCAGACCCAGCTTGCCACGCCGCCACACGATGTCTTCGGCACAGGTGGCATATTCGCGCTCCATCAACCAAACGACTTCGGCCTCGCTCAGACCCGCACCAAAATCATGGCCCAGATCCTCAAAACCGCGCGCTTGCCCCAAAACCTCTGTCGCTTCGGTGCCATAGGCGCGGAACAGTCGCAAAACGGATTTCTGCGGTAAAAATGGGTATCTCTGGGCCAGTTTGGCAATGCGCGCCTCGACCTCCTCAACCGGGAAATGCCCACCGGGCAGCGCAACACCAGCGGTCCATTTACCTTCCATTCCATCAAAAAACGGTGTCAGCTTATCAAGCGCATTTTCGGCCAATCGCCGGTACGTGGTGATCTTGCCACCAAACACATGCAACACCGGTGCGCCGCCTGTTTCATCCACCTTAAGCACATAATCCCGTGTCGCCGCAGTGGCGCTTGATGCGCCATCATCATAGAGCGGCCGCACGCCCGAATAAGTCCAGACCACATCCTCAGCGCACAGGTCTCTTTTGAAATAGTGACCTGCAAAATCAATAAGGTAATCGCGTTCCTGGTCGGTGCATACAGGGCGTTCATCAAGGTTTTCATGCTCTGCATCAGTGGTGCCGATCAGGGTGAAATCCTGTTCGTAGGGAATGGCAAAGATGATGCGACCGTCAGTCCCCTGAAAGAAATAACACTTGTCATGATCATAGAGCTTCTTGGTTACGATGTGGCTACCCCGCACCAGACGCACGCCTTCGCGCGAATTAAGCCGTAGCGTTTCTTGCAGCACTTGCCCCACCCAAGGGCCGCCCGCATTCACCAAGACCTTGGCTTTGTGGCTGCGTGTTTCACCGCTGCGTTGATCGGTGGTTTCGATGATCCAAATATCGTCTTCACGACGCGCGGATGTCACCTTGGTTTGCACCATGATTTTCGCCCCCCGCGCCTCTGCATCGCGAGCATTTAGGACCACCAAGCGTGCATCTTGCACCCAACAATCAGAATATTCATACGCGGTTTCAAACCGTTCATCTATGGGGGCCCCTTCGGGCGTCCCGCTCAGAGTCACGGTTTTGGTCCCTGGCAGAATTTTGCGCCCGCCAAGATGGTCATACATGAACAGCCCCAACCGGATAAGCCACGCGGGGCGTCGGCCTTTCATCCACGGCATAAAGGTTGTCAAAAGTCGCGATGTTGGCGTGTCGGAATCAAACCGCATGTCTTTGTGGTAGGGCAACACGAACCGCATCGGCCAGCTGATATGCGGCAACGCACGCAGCAATTCTTCGCGCTCGATCAAAGCTTCGCGTACCAGACGCACCTTGAAAAACTCCAGATACCGCAGACCACCGTGGAACAGTTTTGTCGATGCAGAAGACGTCGCCGAGGCCAGATCATTCATTTCTGCCAAGGTCACCGACATGCCACGCCCGGCCGCGTCGCGCGCAATTCCGACACCATTGATCCCGCCACCAATGACAAAAAGGTCAGAAATTTTCGAATCCGCGCTGTGCATAAAGGCCTCCTATGGCTTGCCTCCGACAAATGCCACAAAACCAGAAAAAGGAAAAGTAAAATGTTCGTAAAAGTGCGATTCAACACCAAAGCGAAAATTCACCCACGCGCGCCGCTTGTTGCCGCCTGTTTTTTAGGCACAAGGGACCGCCGCGACCTAAAATGCTGCATTGCAGCTTTACATTCCGGCGCTGAGACGATGTTCATCGCGCATGTCCAATATGCTTTCTATTGTAGTGGTCGAGCCGGACCGGGACCGTGCCTTGCAAATCATCGACAGTTTGCGCACGGCAGGTGAGTATGAAATCCGGGTGATTTCAGAAACCACCGGGTTGGCGCGCCAGGTCCATCAGCACAATCCCGACGTGGTCCTGATCGACCTTGAAAACCCATCCCGCGACATGCTCGAAGAATTGGCGCTCGCCTCTGGCCCCCAGGATCGCGCCGTTGCGATGTTTGTGGATCGCAGCAAAGAAGGCCTCTCTGCCGCCGCAGTCGAGGCCGGTGTCTCGGCCTATGTTGTTGGCGGAATGCAGCCAGAGCGCGTCACTCCGGTGCTCGAAGCCGCCATTGCCCGGTTCCGCCTGTTTCAACGCATGCGCGCCGAGTTGGCCGAAACCAAACGCGCGCTTGAAGAACGCAAAGTCATTGACCGCGCCAAGGGCATGATCATGAAAGCCCGAGGTGTGACAGAAGACGAAGCCTATGCGCTGTTGCGCAAAACCGCGATGGACCAAAACCGGCGCATGGCAGATGTCGCCGAAGCCTTGGTCACTGCGGCAGGATTACTATCATGAGAAATACACTTCTTCCGATCGGTTTCATCCCTCTGGTTGATGCCGCCCCGTTGATCATCGCCCAGGAAATGGGTTTTGCGGCCCAAGAAGGTTTGGCGCTGGATCTCAAACGCGCGCCCTCTTGGTCGAGCCTGCGGGATATGTTGACGTTTGGACAGGTCGACGCGGCCCATATGTTGTCGCCCGTTCCGGTTGCCACTGCGCTGGGTCTGGGCGGAGCAGGTGTCGCGCTGGACGCCATTATGGTCACCTCGATCAATGGCAATGTGATTGGTGTTGGCAAAGAATTGGCCGACCAATTGCATGCCGATGGGCATACCTTCGGTTTCGATGACCCGAATTGTGCAGGCCGCGCCCTACGCGCGGCGGCAAAATCGCCATTGCGCATTGGGGTGCCGTTTCCATTCTCTATGCATGCGCAACTTTTGCAGTATTGGCTCAATGCGCTTGGCCCCTCTGCGCCCCAAGATCTGGAAATCCGTACCGTCCCCCCTGCCCTCATGGCCGACGCCTTGCGCGCCAAAGAGGTCGACGCCTTTTGTGTCGGCGAACCGTGGGGCTCCATCTCTGTCGATCAAAGTCAGGGGTCGCTCTTGCTTCCCGGTTCCGCGATTTGGCAACGGGCCCCAGAAAAGGTTCTCGCAGTTCGTCAGGACTGGGCCAATTCGGAAACTGATCTTGCGCATCGGTTGATCCGGGCCATTTGGCGCGCCTGTCATTGGCTCAGCGATCCAAGCTCTCGGATTCTGGCCGCGGAAATCTTGTCGCGCGCCGTCTATTTGAATTTGCCCACCGAAGTCATAGACCGCGCCCTGTCTGGCACTTTGACCATCACTCCAAGCGGCCAGCAACGGTCAGCGCCGGGTTTTGTTGAGTTCCACAGCGGGGCGGCAAATTTTCCGTGGCGCAGCCAGGCACAATGGATCGCTGGCCAATTGGCCACGCGGTTGCGATTGAACCAAACGGAGGCAATGGACGCGGCCAAGGACGTGTTCCGGTCCGATATCTATCGTTCGGCCCTGCGCGGAGTGACCGCGAATCTACCCGGAGCATCCTCCAAGATCGAAGGTGCCAACCAGTCATCTGTTACCCTCGCATCAGAAACCGGCTCCCTGATTCTCCCTCCGGACCGCTTCTTTGACGGCTCAATTTTTGACCCTAGCCACAACGCGTGACTAAAAAATAGGCGAAAAATTCGGTCAAAGCGCTGCATTGCGGCATTTCCCTTAAAATCCTTTGCAGTGGCAGCATTCCCTAAGCCACACTCATAACTAGGGTAGCAACGACGCCACCTGACATAACATTCACCCAAAGCGCCGATAGCTTTGGGCGTTTCAGAGCAAAGCCGCTCGACATATTGCCCTCCTCCCTTGGCGATTTGTCTGCGGCTTTCTTCGTTTTCGGCCCATCCGGCCAAAACACAACATCCGAAAAAGGAAATGATCCTGATGAAAAAGCTGTTTTGCGCACTGGCAGCCACCACCGCCCTCACATCCCCCGCATTTGCCGAAATGCTGGAGCTGGAAAAGGACGAGCTGACCTTTGGCTTCATCAAACTGACTGACATGGCCCCTCTGGCCGTTGCCTATGAACAGGGTTTCTTTGACGATGAGGGGCTGTTTGTGACCCTCGAAGCACAGGCGAACTGGAAAGTTCTGCTTGATGGTGTGATCGACGGCACTTTGGACGGCGCGCATATGCTGGCCGGTCAGCCGCTCGCCGCGACCATCGGCTACGGTACAGAAGCCCATATCATCACGCCTTTTTCAATGGATTTGAACGGCAACGGCATCACCTTGTCCAACGACGTTTGGGACATGATCAAACCTGATCTACCGGTTGATGCAGACGGCAAAATCATCCATCCGATCTCGGCCAGCCACCTAAAACCAGTGATCGAAAGCTATCAGGCCAAGGGTAAGCCCTTTAACATGGGCATGGTCTTCCCAGTGTCGACACACAACTATGAATTGCGCTACTGGCTGGCTGCTGGCGGTATCAACCCCGGCTACTACAGCCCCGAAAACGTAACAGGTCAGATCAACGCCGAAGCGTTCCTGTCTGTGACACCTCCTCCCCAAATGCCAGCGACGCTCGAAGCGGGCACCATCGACGGGTACTGTGTGGGTGAGCCTTGGAACCAGCAAGCCGTGTTCAAGGGCATCGGTGTCCCTGTGATCACCGATTACGAATTGTGGAAGAACAACCCGGAAAAAGTGTTTGGTATCAATGCCAGCTTTGCCGAGGAAAACCCAAACACCACGCTTGCGGTGACCAAAGCTCTGATCCGCGCAGCCCAGTGGCTTGATGAAAACGACAATGCCAACCGCGAAGCGGCTGTGGAGATCCTGTCGCGTCCTGATTATGTCGGTGCAGATGCCGAAGTGATCGCAGCCTCTATGACCGGGACCTTTGAATATGAGAAAGGGGACAAGCGCGACGTTCCAGACTTCAACGTCTTCTTCCGTCACTATGCGACGTATCCTTTCTACTCTGACGCGATCTGGTATCTGACCCAAATGCGCCGCTGGGGCCAGATCCCTGAGGCCAAGCCAGACAGCTGGTACGACGAGGTGGCCAAATCGGTCTACAAGCCAGAAATCTATCTCGAAGCGGCGAAATTGCTGGTCGAAGAGGGTCTGGTTAATGAGGCCGACTTCCCATGGGACAGCGACGGTTACAAAGCGCCAACACCGGCGACCGATATCATCGACGGCATCGGTTACGACGGCAAAGCGCCCAACGCTTACCTCGATAGCCTGCCGATTGGTCTGAAAGCTGATCAGCGCGTCATCGGTTCCAACATCGAAGGCTAAGCCTACGCTTTCACCCAAGCGCCAAAATGGGACGGCGGGTGGGGCGACGTGCACAGCACAAGCGTCACCCCCGTCCAAAAATACCCCAAGGATATAGTCCAAGGACACCCCCCCATGACTGCCATCGACCCAGACAGCCTAAACCAAGACGCCGAAGCAGAAGCCCGCCGCGCCCGTCTTTTCACCCGGATCAACGCCGCCGATAAGTGGTTCCAAGTTCTGGGCCTCGCGTGGCTCACCCCAATCCTCAAAGCCGCCGCCGGTGACAATCCCCGCGCGCAAGTCAAAGATATCTGGACCCTTTTGGGCGTACCGGTTCTGGCCATTGCGGCCTTCCTGATGCTTTGGGCGACGCTTGCACCACAGGTTCAAACCTCGCTGGGTGCGATCCCTGGCCCTTCCGCCGTTTGGACCGAAGCCAAGCTGCTGCACCAAGACGCGATTGCCAAAGCCGAAAAGAAAGAACAGCACGAAGAGCGCGTCGCCAAGCGCAACGAGCGTTTCATCGCGCAGGGTAAGCCGGAAAAAGTCAAAGACATTCCCTACACCGGCTCGCCGAGCTACTATCAACAAATCTGGACCTCTATCAAAACCGTATTTTTCGGCTTTTTGATTGCCTCCGCCATCGCCATTCCGCTCGGTATTCTCGCGGGTCTGTCACCAAGCGCCAATGCTGCGATCAACCCGCTTGTCCAGATTTTCAAACCGGTTTCTCCGCTGGCTTGGTTGCCTATCGTCACCATGGTTGTCTCCGCCCTTTACGCCACCAATGACGGGCTGTTTTCCAAGAGCTTCCTCGTCTCAGCCATCACCGTTACGCTGTGCTCGCTCTGGCCCACGCTGATCAACACTGCGCTCGGTGTTGCCTCCATCGACAAGGATTTGATCTCGGTTTCCAAAGTTCTGAAAATGAACACCTGGACCAAAATCACCAAGCTGGTGCTGCCATCGGCGCTACCGCTGATTTTCACCGGCCTTCGTCTGTCGCTTGGTGTTGGCTGGATGGTTCTGATCGCTGCGGAAATGCTGGCGCAAAACCCCGGTCTTGGCAAATTTGTCTGGGATGAATTCCAGAACGGTTCAAGCCAGTCACTTGCCAAAATCATCGTTGCGGTTCTGACCATCGGTATCATCGGCTTCCTGCTCGACCGGGTCATGTACGCTCTGCAATCGCTCTTCACCTTCTCGAACAATCGGTGATCGCCATGACAGACCAAATGACAGCACCCACAAGCCTTCTGAAGTTCGAAAACGCCAACAAAAGCTTCGGTGAAGGCACTCACCGCACCGAAGTTCTCAAGAACATCAACCTCGACATCCAGGAAGGCGAATTCCTCGTCATCCTCGGATTTTCGGGCACTGGCAAAACAACTCTGGTCAATCTGATGGCCGGTCTGGAACAGCCAAGTTCGGGCAGTGTCACCTTCAAAGGCAAGCCAATCAAAGAGCCAAGCCCAGAGCGCGGCGTGATTTTTCAAAGCTATTCTTTGATGCCATGGTTGACCGTGACGGGCAATGTCCGCCTTGCCCTCGACTCGGTCTTTCCAAAGATGCCGACGCAGGAAAAAATACAAAAGGTTGAGCAATTTGTACAAATGGTCGGCCTCTCGCACGCCGCCCATCGCCGCCCGGCCGAACTTTCGGGCGGTATGCGTCAGCGGGTCAACGTTGCCCGTGCCTTGGCGATGGATCCTGAAATGCTGCTCTTGGATGAGCCGCTGTCAGCGCTCGATGCCCTTACCCGCGCCAATCTTGCCGATGAGATCGTCAAGATTTGGGATGAGAGCAAAAAGACCTGCGTCTTGATCACCAATGACGTGGACGAGGCCATTTTGGTTGGCGACCGTATCGTCGCGCTAAACCCGGACGGCACCCTCGGCGAAGAGTTCAAGGTCGACATCCCGCGCCCGCGAGATCGGACTGAAATGAACAATGATGAGGTGTTCAAAGCCCTGCGCGCCAAGGTCACCACCTATCTGATGGATGTGGGGATCAAGGGCAAAGTGGAAGGCTCGAAAACCCTACCCGATGTCACCCCAATCCACGGTGTACCAACAGCGGTGGTTGAGGCGCAAAAAGGTCTGATCGAAGAACGTTTCCTCGACTTTTCGCAGCTTCACAAAATCTATCCGACCCCCAAAGGGCCTTTGACCGTTGTCGAAGACTTCAACCTCAAAATCAATCGTGGTGAGTTTATCTCGCTCATCGGTCACTCGGGCTGCGGTAAATCCACGGTTCTGACCATGGCCGCTGGCCTCAACGACATTTCCAAGGGCGCGATCAAACTTGATGGGCGACACGTCGAAGGCGCCGATCCGGAACGCGCCGTTGTGTTCCAATCGCCCAACCTGTTCCCATGGCTTAGCGCCCGCGAAAACTGTGCCATCGGGGTCGATAAAGTCTATCCCAAGGCCTCCATGGCCGAACGTCAGGACGTTGTTGAATACTACCTAGAACGCGTTGGTTTGGCAGACGCGATGGACCGTCCGGCGCATTCCATGTCGAACGGGATGAAGCAGCGCGTTGGGATTGCCCGCGCCTTCTCACTCAGCCCGAAACTGCTCTTGTTGGATGAACCTTTTGGCATGCTCGACAGCCTCACCCGCTGGGAGTTGCAAGAGGTTCTGATGGAAGTCTGGAGCCGCACCAAAGTGACCGCGATCTGCGTCACCCACGACGTTGACGAAGCGATTTTGCTGGCGGATCGCGTGGTCATGATGACGAACGGACCACAGGCCACCATCGGCAAAATCACCGATGTTGATCTGCCGCGTCCGCGCACCCGCAAAGCGCTGCTCGAACATCCTGATTATTACAATTACCGGCAGGAAGTGCTCGATTTCCTTGAGGAATATGAGCACGGGGCCAAGCCCAAGCCGAAACCAGCCCCAACCACAATTGCGGCGGAGTAAACCTATGACACAGAAACTTGTTATCATTGGTGCAGGTATGGCCGCTGGCCGTGTTCTGGACCACCTGACAGACGCCCAGAAAGATGGGGAAAGCGCCGACTGGGATGTGACCCTGTTCAATTCCGAACCTCGCGGCACCTATAACCGCATTATGTTGTCGCCGGTTTTGTCTGGTGAAAAGACATATGACGACATCGTCACCCATGATGCCGATTGGTATGACGCCAAAGGAGTCGACACCAAATTTGGCGTCAAAGTCACTGAGATTGACCGCGCCGCCAAGCTGGTTCGCGGCGATGACGGTAGCGAAGTCGCTTATGACAAACTGATCTTTGCGACGGGATCAAACCCGTTCATCATTCCCATGCCAGGACATGATCTGGACGGGGTGATCGCCTATCGCGATCTTGAAGATACCCAGGAAATGATGTCGCTGACATCCGCTCAAAAAGCCGTCGTTATTGGCGGCGGCCTGTTGGGGCTTGAGGCCGCGGCGGGCATGGCGGCGCGCGGTGTAGACGTGACCGTTGTGCATCTGATGGGCCATCTGATGGAGCGCCAATTGGACGAACCAGCGGGTTATTTGCTACGCAAGGCCTTGGTTGACAAGGGCATCACCGTGAAATGCTCGGCCAACTCCAAGGAGATCATCGGCGAGAACGGCAAAGTCAAAGCCCTGATGCTTGACGATGGCACCGAACTGCCCTGTGACAAGCTGGTCATGGCGGTCGGCATTCGCCCCAATATCGCTCTGGCGCAAGAAGTCGACCTGGCCTGCGGTAAAGGCATCCATGTGGATGACCAGTTGTTGACCTCGGACGAAAACATTTTTGCCATTGGCGAATGTGTCGAACATAACGGCGATATCTTTGGCCTCGTGGCTCCGATCTTTGATCAAGCCAAGGTTCTGGCCAAGGTTTTGCAAGACGAAGAAGCCACATTCGTCAATCGCGAGGTGTCGACCAAGCTCAAGGTCACCGGCTGTGATCTATTCAGTGCTGGTGACTTTGCCGAAGGCGACGACCGCGATGACATCGTGTTCCGTGATCCGGCGCGCGGCGTTTACAAGCGGTTGGTTTTGCAAGACAATAAGATCATCGGCGCGGTCATGTATGGCGATACCGCCGACGGTAGCTGGTTCTATGGCATGATCAAAGACGGCACCGATGTCAGCGATATGCGTGACACGCTGATCTTTGGCCCGGCGTATCAGGGGGGCTCCTCCTCGGACCCGCTCTCAGCCGTTGCAGCCTTGCCGGATGATGCTGAAATCTGCGGGTGCAACGGCGTTTGTAAAGGCGACATTGTCGCGGCGATCAATGAGGGCGCAACCGATTTGGGCGCCATCAAAGCCACAACCAAAGCTTCGGCCTCTTGTGGAACATGTACTGGCTTGGTGGAACAGGTCTTGGCGGTCACTTTGGGCGACGAATTTGTCATGCCCACCGCGCAATCGGTCTGTGGCTGTACCGATCTCACCCACGAAGACGTGCGCCGCTTGATCAAGGCGCAAGAACTGAAATCGCAGGATGCGGTTTGGCAGGAGTTGGGTTGGAAAACCCGCAATGGCTGTCACGTGTGCCGCCCGGCGATCAACTATTACCTGCTGGCCGATTGGCCGTTGGACTATGCGGACGATCCGCAATCGCGTTTTGTCAACGAACGCAAACATGCCAACATCCAAAAAGACGGCACCTATTCGGTTGTTCCACGCATGTGGGGCGGCATCACCACCCCGGATGAGCTGCGCGCCATCGCCGATGCGGCCGACAAATACGATGTGCCCACCGTCAAGGTTACAGGTGGTCAACGGATCGACCTTTTGGGGGTCAAAGGCGAAGACCTGCCCTCAATCTGGTATGATCTTAATCAGGCCGGTATGGTCTCGGGTCATGCCTATTCCAAGGGACTGCGCACGGTAAAAACCTGTGTCGGATCAGACCATTGCCGTTTTGGCACGCAAGATAGCACCGGGCTTGGCATCAAGTTGGAAAAGCATCTTTGGGGGTCTTGGACACCGCACAAACTGAAGCTCGCGGTGTCAGGCTGCCCACGCAACTGCGCCGAAGCAACCTGTAAGGACATCGGCGTGATCTGTGTGGACTCTGGTTATGAAATCCACGTCGCGGGCGCGGCTGGGATGGAGATCAAAGGCACCGAAGTTCTGTGCAAAGTCGCAACCGAAGAGGAGGCGATGGAGGTGATCAGCGCGATGACGCAGATCTACCGCGAGAATGCCAAATACCTCGACCGGATTTTCAAATGGGTCGACAAGGTGGGGCTCGATTGGGTCAAGGAACAGATCGTTGATGATCTGGAGAACCGCAAAGCCTTGGCCGACCGGTTTGAAATTTCACAAAGCGTCTATCGCGCCGACCCATGGGCCGAACATGCCAAAGACAAAGCTAATATTTATCAACCCCTTGCAGATTTAACACTGGAGGCCGCGGAATGAGCTGGATCGACATCGGAGACATTAACGACATCCCTTTGCGTGGGGCCCGCGTGGTGAAAACCCCGGTTGGCTGTGTGGCCCTGTTCCGCACAGATGACACCGAAGTGCGCGCCATTTCAGACCGCTGCCCCCATAAGGGCGGCCCACTGTCCGAAGGCATCGTGCATGACAACAAAGTGACCTGCCCGCTGCACAACTGGGTGTTCGATCTAAATACCGGCCAGGCCCAAGGCGCGGATGAAGGCAGCGTTGACACCTTTCCGGTCAAGGTTGATGCGGGTCGTATCCTTCTGGATGGCGCATCCGTTGGAAACAGGAGCGCCGCATGACCAAACCTATCCGCTCCACCTGCCCCTATTGTGGCACCGGTTGTGGGGTTCTGTTGACCCCCACGCCCGACGGCCTTGACGTCAAAGGCGACCCTGATCACCCGGCCAATTTTGGACGGCTCTGTTCCAAAGGGTCGGCCTTGGGCGAAACCGTTGGACTGGGCGGGCGTTTGAAAACGCCTCAGGTGGATGGAGCGGAGAGCGATTGGGATACTGCCCTGCAATTGGTCGCTGACAAGTTCAGCGACACAATCAAAGAACATGGGCCCGATAGCGTTGGGTTTTACCTGTCGGGTCAGTTGCTGACCGAAGACTATTATGTCGCCAATAAGCTGATCAAAGGCTATATGGGCACCGCAAATGTCGACACGAATTCAAGGCTTTGCATGGCCTCCACTGTTGCCGGACACAAGCGCGCCTTTGGCACCGATACCGTGCCACAAACCTATGAAGACATCGAGGAAGCCGATCTTGTGGTGTTGGTGGGGTCCAACCTCGCTTGGTGTCACCCGGTGCTGTTCCAACGCCTGATCGCCGCCAAAGAAAAACGCGGCACCAAGATTGTGGTGATTGATCCGCGCCGCACCGCAACCTGTGAAGCGGCCGATATACATCTCCCTCTGGAGGCCGGAAGCGATGTGGCCCTGTTTGGCCACCTGCTGGTGCAGCTCTATGAGAATGGGGCCTTGGATGCAGGGTTTCTGGCCAATGTGAACGGGTTTGACGACGCACTGCGCGCGGCCTTTGGGGCCGATTTGGACGTCACGGGCCTTGATCGCAACCTCGTCGATACATTCTGCGAATTGTTCATTCAAACCGAAAAAACCGTGACGATCTTTAGCCAAGGGGTGAACCAAAGTTCCTCTGGGGCCGACAAGGTCAACGCCATTCTGAACTGCCATCTGGCGACCGGACGCATTGGCAAACCGGGCTGTGGCCCGTTATCTGTCACCGGCCAACCCAATGCCATGGGCGGGCGCGAAGTGGGCGGTTTGGCCAATATGCTGGCCTGTCATCTCGATATCGAAAACGCGGAACACCGAGCCGCCGTGCAAGGGTTCTGGCAGTCCCCTTGCATGCCGGACACGGCGGGGTTGAAGGCCGTTGATATGTTCCGAGCCGTGGGTGACGGCCGGATCAAGGCCCTGTGGATTATCCACACCAACCCCGCCGTTTCCATGCCTGATGCCGCCGCCGTGCGCGCCGCAATTGAAGGATGCGACTTTGTGGTGGTGTCTGACGTCACAGGGGAAACCGACACTGCTCGGCTGGCCGATGTTCTGCTTCCCGCCACCGCTTGGGCCGAAAAAAACGGCACCGTGACCAACACAGATCGCACCATTTCACGCCAACGCGCCGCCCTGCCCGCACCGGAACATGCCCGCCCTGACTGGGCACAATTGGCCGACGTTGGTCGTCGAATGGGCTGGCAGGAGGCGTTTTCATACGACTCAGAAGCCGATGTGTTTCGCGAATACGCTGCTTTGTCTGGAATCGCAGGCGACCTTGGGCGGGATTTTGACATTTCCGGCCTCAAGACGATGACGGATGAGGCATTTGACGACCTAATGCCCACCCGCTGGCCAATCTCTCCGCAAAAACAAGGCGGACGGTTCTTTGCGGATGGACAGTTCTTTCACGGCGATGGCAAGGCCAAAATGCTGGCTCTTGCCCACCGCCCACCAGTGGCCCGGACCGGCCCGCGTTACCCGTTCCGGCTTAACACCGGACGGGTGCGCGACCAGTGGCACACGATGACTCGCACCGCAAAGTCACCGCGTTTGTCAGCGCATTTATCCGAGCCTTTTGTCGAAATCCACCCAACAGATGCCCGCCAGCTTGAAATCGGCGCGGATGATTTGGTGCACTTGCGCAGCCCTCAAGGCAGCGCGGTGATGCGCGCAAAGATCACGGACGCCGTGCAGACCGGAACGCTGTTTGCGCCCATCCATTGGACCGGCGAAACCGCCCCCGCCGCACGGATTTGCGACACTGTCGCCGGAGAGGTTGATCCGATTTCCGGCCAACCTGAAAGCAAAGCCGCCGTGGTTTCTGCGACCCGATTCCAGGCCAAGTGGTATGGGTTTGCGGTGTCGGTTTCCGATGCCACACCGGACGCGGACTATTGGGCCAAGGTCAAAACAGAAGCCGGGTATCGGATTGAATTGGCAGGGCAAAAGACCCCCGAAGATTGGGAAACCGCCGCCCGCGATTTGTTCGGTCTTCCCGATGCTGAATTGCAGATTTTGCAAGACAAATCCCGCGGCATGGCCCGCATTGCGTTGCATCAGGACGGGGTTTTGCAAGCAGCGCTGTTCATCGCGCCTGACCCGGTTGCCTTGATGCGCGACTATGCAGCGACCCTACCGGGCCAAGAGGCGCGGGATGTTTTGACCGGCCGTGCCCCTGCCGACATGCCCAACCCCGGACCAACCCTATGTTCGTGCTTCAACGTCGGTGTGAACACGATTTTGACCGCCATTGAAACCCAGGGATTGATGAGCGTCGACGCTATCGGTGCAGCGCTTCAGGCCGGGACAAATTGCGGATCCTGTCGCCCGGAAATAGCCGCGCTTTTGGCACAGACACAGGCCCTTGAAGCGGCGGAGTGATCAGCCCAGCAGGTCTTTGGCAATCCAGTCATCAAAGACCTGCAACGCCGCCTGTGTGAAGCTAGGATCGTTGATGTGACAATCCAATTCGCGCAGCTCGACCTGCGCGGGACACTGTGTGCGCATCTCGTCGATATAGGCGGCAAGCCCCTCTGGATCACATAGGGGGCCACCGAGGCGATCCCATTCATTCCCGCCATGTAGCGGGAGTAAAAACACTGTCGGGCCAGTGGCTTGGGTCATTTTATCACACATCGCCCGCGCGACCTCGCGCCTTTGATCCGGCGTGAGCATAACGGACGAGAGCAGCCGATTATGTGCATGGCTTTCCTGTCCGCAGAGCTTTTGCGGCGGGTCCTGCCAACCGACATAATCCACCAGATCATAACACCCCGGCGCAAGCAATTGCGGCACTGCTCTGCGCCCCGCGCCGGTCATGCGATCCGCCCCGGCGCTGATGGTTGACCCCATCGTGTGGTTCGACACCTCTTGGGTGGCAAAATCCATCACGGCGCGAAACACGCCTTCGGACGCAAGGCTTTCAAAGGCCCGCCCCCCCATACCAGTGGCGTGAAACACCGCCAAATCATAGCCGCGCACGGCCAAGGCCGGTTTCAGATCAACCATATATCTCAGCACAGTTTTGCCAAAGCTGGTCATGCCAATCAGGGGTCTTTTGAGGTCAGGTTTTTCAACCGCCCGCGCCGCGCCCAACACCGCCCCAGCGGCCTGAGACAGAGAGGCTTTGCATATAGCGTTGAGCCCATAGAGCCCGCCAGCCCACAAGATCATCTGGATATCCGCCGCCAACCGTTCCGGCGGCAAAAGCGGTGAAAACGATACGGTTGAGACAACGTATTTTGGCACGCCAACCGGCAAGGCCTGACAGACATCCAGCGCCAGATCGGTCCCCATCGTACCGCCCAACGTGATCACCCCGTCAAAGGCACCTTCCCGATACAAACGCAGGGCAAGAGCAGATGCGCCATCGGCCATGATTTGCATCGCCAGATTTTCATCACCCCCATCAATCGCCGCTTGAATTGATGACCCGCCGGCCTCGGCCACCTGATGTTTCGAATAATCACAAGGGTTTGTCGGATCGCCGAGCACCGACACATCCATGGTCACAGCGCCGCCACCCTGGGCGCGGATCACATCAGCCATATAGGTGAGCTCTTCGTCCTTGGTGTCAAACGTGCCAACGATGAGAATGGTTTTATCGCTCATTTTATCCCTCACAGGCTGATCCATGCGGTTTTGAGGTCGAGATATCTGTCCAAGGCATGCAAAGACTTATCGTGCCCGTTGCCAGATTGTTTGACCCCGCCCAACGGCACCGTGCCATCGGCTCCGCCATAGGTGTTCACATGGACAACCCCGGCGCGGATTTCGCGCACCATGCGATGGGCACGGCTGAGGTTCGACGTCCAGACACCGGCGGCGAGGCCATAGACGCTATCATTGGCTTTGGCCACAGCATCGGCCTCGTCCTCAAACGGTGTGACCGCCAGAACCGGACCAAACACCTCGTGCTGAGCGATCCGCGCGCTCGGTTTCACACCGGTCAAGAGGGTCGGCTCCATGTACCAACCGCCCGTGTCTTGCAGAATTTGGTTACCGCCAAGGGCGACGGTCGCGCCATCCTCTTGTGCGCCAGTGACAAAGTTGAGATGCGCCCGAAGCTGATCAGGCGAATGCACCGCGCCAATCCCGGTCGCTAAATCCAAAGGGTCCCCGACCTTGAGAGCCGCTGTGTGACGCGCAACAGCGGCAACGAAATCGTCATGAATGTCGCGCTGCACCAAAAGGCGTGATCCCGCGACGCAGACCTGCCCGGCATTGCGAAAAATCGCGTTTGCGGCGGCTTTGGCTGCCATGTCCAAATCTGGCGCATCTGCGAAAACCACATTCGGAGATTTGCCGCCGAGTTCCAGATAGCAACGCTTGAGATTGGATTGCGCCGAATATTGCAGCAGCCGCCGCCCCGTTGCCCCCGACCCGGTAAAAACAAGGATGTCGACATCCATATGCAATGCCAAGGCTTCGCCAGTGACCGCGCCTGACCCGGTGACAACGTTCAAGACCCCCGGAGGCAAGCCAGCTTCGACCGCCAATTCCGCCAATCGGAGCAAAGACAGGGATGCGCTTTCGGCCGGTTTCAAGACCACTGAATTGCCCGCCGCCAATGCCGGAGCCAGCTTCCAAGCCCCAATCATCAAAGGGAAATTCCACGGAACAATCGCGCCGACCACCCCAACGGGTTCGCGGTGCACAAGCCCAAGCACATTCTCAGCCGTAGGAGCGATTTCGCCGCTGATTTTATCCAGCGCCTCAGCATAATAGCGAAACGTCCCCGCCGCCGAGCCCGGCTCAGCCTTGAGCGCCATAGCGATTTCGGTGCCGTTGTCGCGCACCCCCAAAACCGCCAGCTCCAAGGCATTTTCTTGGATCAAATCAGCCAGTTTGTGCAGCACCTTTTTGCGCGCTGCCGGGGGCTGGCGGCGCCAACGACCGTCTTCAAACGCCGCGCGGGCCGACGCCACAGCGCGATCCACATCCGACGCGGTTGCCCCGGCGAGTGTGGTTAACTGTCGTCCGTCGATGGGCGAGAATACGTCGAGCGGCGCGCCCTCAGCGTCTTGGCTTTTTGCGTCGATAAAAAGTCTCTGCGGCGGGACAGATGCGCCTCGAAGCGCGTCGATGCGTGATTGGTCGACCATCGCTTGGCCCTTTTTTGTTTGTAGTCTAGCCAGACCCGGCGTGCATGCAGGATCAAAACCAGAAGGATCAGTCCAAAGAGGATCGCCGCAATCGGGCGATCGATGAAATCAAGCGGGGTTTTTACCCGCGCCATAGAGGACCGCAATTTGACCTCCATAATATTTCCCAAAACCATCCCAAGGATGATCGGAACAACAGGCAGTTGCAGCCGTTTGAGGATATAACCAACGAGACCAAATACCACTGCCAGCACGCAATCCGAGAAACTGTTGCGCAGGGAATAGACGCCAACAAAGCTCAGGACCAAAATGGCCATCCCAAGGAAACGATTTGGGATTTTGACGACTTTGACCAGTTGATTGGTGGAGACAAGCAAGAAAGCAACCACCAGAATGTTGAGCAACAAAAGCGCCAAATAGAGAGCAACAACAAAGTCCATGTCGTTCTGAAAGAGCTGCGGACCGGGCGTGACATTGTGAACGTAAAACACCGACAGCATCATCGCGGTCAAGGCCTCGCCGGGGATGCCAAGCGCCAAAAGCGGGATCATCGCAGCACCGGGCACCGCATTGTTGGCGGTTTCCGCAGCGATCAAGCCTTCGGAGGACCCATGGCCAAAATCTTCGGGTCGTTTGCTGGATTTTTGTGCGTAGGCGTAGCTCATGAACTGGGCGGTAAATTCACCGACACCCGGAATCATCCCCATGATCACACCCAGGCTCGCTGAGACACCTGCGATCCGCGGATGACGGGCAAGTTCCCGAAAACCTTGGAAAAAGGAGCCCTTCATTTTGGAGAGGCGTATTTTTTCGTCCTCTCCTTGAAGCAGAATAAAGGCTTGCGATAAGGCAAACAATCCAAGCACAACAACGATCAAGTTAATGCCGGAGCTGAGGAAACTTAGATCAAAGGTATAGACCTTGGAATAGGTGGCCGCGTGCAGGCCTAAGGTGCTGAGCCAAATACCAAAACATGCCAATGCCGCCGCGATCAGACTTTGACGGCGATGGGCCGTCACCACCAAAATGATCCCCAAGAGCGCCGCCAAGAAGATCTCGCGTGATCCAAACATTGGCGCGATCTTGGCCAGGACCGGGGCCAAGATGATCAGGCAGAGGACAGAAAAAACGCCGCCGAAAAACGACGACGAATAGGCCAGAGACAGGGCGCGTCTTGCCTCACCTCGGGACGTCATTGGGAAGCCATCGTAGGTGGTCAGGGCATTGACCGCCGTGCCGGGTGTGTTGATCAAAATCGCAGGAATGGACCCGCCATACATCGAACTGCCATAGATACCGAGCAGCACCGTCAGGCCAACAATCGGATCCATACTAAACGTCGCAGGAAGCAAAATGGCGATGGCGACCGCCGGGCCGACGCCGGGAATGGCTCCGATCAGCACGCCGCCGACCGAGCCAACCAGCAAAGCCAACACCACGTCCCAGCGCGCCAAAAGCGAGCCACTGGCCGAAACCTGGGCGAAAAAGTCTGTGAAAAGTTCGGTCATGCTGGCCTAGAGATAAAGGATCAAGAAGTTGCGGATCGCAGCGGGGAAGATATCATAAATCGCACCACCGGGGATTTTGACTTGCAAAAAAGTCTTGAATAACAAAACCGTGGCAAGGCCAAACAACAAGGCTGCACCAATCATCCCGCGCGAGCGATAGCCCATGCGCCACGTCAATGCGACAGCGAGCACCAATGTCACCGGCAGGTAGCCAAGCCAGGGAACCAGCCACACATAGGCTATGAACCAAACCGCATATTCGCAGACAAGCACCCATCGCAGCGCCTCGTCTCGGTCTTCGCGGATCACTTTGCGACGCGGCAGATGAAGCAAATGGAGCGCCCCAAAGCCCAGCATCCCAAAGACACCAACCGCAGGCCAAAACCGGGCTTGGGAAAACAGGTGTTTCCCCTTCCTCCAGACGGTTTGATCCCAAAGCTGAGAGGCCAGAAGCGCCGCCGCAACCACCAACACGATGGCAAAGATCATTTGCCCGCGCTTTGGAACCCGCGCGCTTTCCAGGAATTCGTCGCTCATAAGAAAGGCCTTGGCAAAGGCCGGGGCAACATGGGGTCGCCCCGGCGGATTGGATTATTCCAAGATGGTCGCAATATGCGCGCCGGTGGTTTTGTCGACCTCAATCCGGGCGGCACTGTCTTCGGCATTCATCCAGTACACCAACGCCCCGGTTTCAGCGGCAACGGCTTGGGCACGTTCGCTCATCACGGTTTTCTGTGCCACCGCTGCAATCTTGTCACGCACATCTTGCGGGGTGTCTTTGTGAACAAACAGACCGTTCCATAGCGCGATATTCAAGCTTGCGTCGACTTCGCCGATAGAAGGCGTATCCGGGATGATGGAAATACGTTCATCGGTAACGGCTGTCAGCACTTTGATGTCATTCAGGCACGGCAGAACGAGTTGCAACGTTGTGTTGATCACATCCGCATCCCCTGAGGCGAGCGTGTTGCAATCCAGCGCGTCAAATGCCGCGTCTGAGCCCCATTCAAAGCCCATATTGACCGCCAAAGCTTTGGTTACCTTGGTCGGCGTCAGCACGTCGCCAAAATGCCCCAGAGCCACTTCATTTGATTTCGCGTATTCTGCCAGTTCAGCCATTGTCGAATATGGCGCGTCACCTTTCGTCGCGATAACAAAGGGATAGGTCAGGAAAATGCCGATAGGGTCAAATTTCTCGGGGGCCAGTTCGTCGATGCCGATCTCATGGCCAACCACAGGAACGGCCGGAACAAAGGATCCGATCGTGTAGCCATCCGCCTCGGCTGTTGCGACATCAATCGCACCGGGGAATGGGCCGCCTCCGCCGCCAGGTTTGTTAACCACAGCTGCTGCGATGCCGTATTCGGCAGCGAAATCTTCGGCGATCATCCGGGTCAAAACATCTTCCAGATCACCGGGAGGCCATGGGACCACAAAGCTCACTGGTTTTTCGGGATATTCTGCTGCCGCAGCTCCGGTCAACGCAGTTAGTGCAAGGGCCAGCGCCCCACCCATCAGGCTCTTTGTCATCATGTCTTTCTCCCTGTGTTCCGCATCTTATGATCGGTTCATTTATTGAACCGTTGGTTCTTTTTTAGATTGACAGAGGCCTTGCGAGTCTGTCAACAAAAAAGAAACTCGCCGAATGCAACTTTGATGCGTCGGCCTAAAAATTGACGTCACACAAAGGCCCCGCATATGGGAACACCCTCCAAAGCCCTGTCTTTGCTTAGCTATTTCAGCCGCGCCAATCCGCAGATTGGCTTGAGTGATTTGGCGCGCCTATCGGGTTTTAACAAAGCAACGACCTTTCGCCTGATGACAGAATTGTCAGACTTCGGGTTCGTTGAGCAGGTCGGATCGGGCCGCGAATACCGTCTTGGCCCTGCATTTTTGCGCTTTGCCGCCCTGCGTGAACATAATGTCCCAATGCGAGAGACGGCGCACAAAGCGTTGAAGCGGATGTCCGAAATCACGGGCGAAACCGCGCATCTATCGCTTCTTGAAGGCGACAAACTGGTAACGCTGTCATACACTTATGGGCAGGCGCATGGCATCAGCGTTCGGATGGAAGACGCCGAGGTTTTATTGCTCCACGCCACCAGTTCCGGCCATGCGGTTTTGGCCTTTGGTGCCCCCGAACTGGTCGAGCGCACCCTCGCCGCTCCGCTTGAGGCCCGCACCGATCAGACAATCACAGATGCCGCCGCCATCCGTGAACTTTTGCCCCAGATCAAGCAAAACGGATATGCCGTTTCAACAGGCGGGTTTGAAAAAGACGTTTGTTCCCATGCTGTTCCGCTATTTGATGCGGCTTCTAAATGTATAGGTGCAGTGGCGATTGCCGCGCCGGAAAATCGTGTCACCGATGCGTTGCGCCAGACGATTGTGCACACTGTTCAAAGCCACACATTGCAACTCACCCGCGCCTTGGGCGGTTTCCCCCCGCCAGGCTTTCCAGAGGTATCCATATGACCCGCGCCCTTGTGCTTGATTTTGGCGGTGTTGTGTCGCGCACATTGTTCGAAACCCATGACCTAAGCGAGGCCGCACTTGGGCTTGAGCCGGGCACGCTGGATTGGCGTGGCCCGTTTGCCCCCGACAGCGATCCGCTTTGGCAAAAGATGCAGGCGGATGAAATTTCCGAGCGCGACTATTGGCAGATGCGCACCCAAGAGGTCGCGCAATTGACCGGCAACACCTGGACCGAGATGAGCCAGTTTGTTCGTGCAGCCCGTGGTGCAGAGCCCGCCAAAATCATCCGCCCCCAAGCCTTGGAAGCCATTGCTAGAACCAAGGCAGCGGGCCTGAAACTTGCCATCCTTTCCAATGAGTTGGATCTGTTTTATGGGTCCGACTTTCGCGGCAAGCTCCCCTTTCTTGCCGATTTTGACGTTATCCATGACGCCACCCATACCGGCATTCTCAAACCCGATCCGCGCGCCTATACCGCCTGTCTCGATCTTCTTGGCCTGCCTCCCCAGGCCTGCGTTTTTGTTGACGATCAGGCACGAAACATAAAAGGCGCGCAGGCGGTGGGGATGGCGACCGTGCAATTTGACGTTGCGCGCCCCGCTGCCAGTTATTCCGAGGCCTTGCGCCTCCTTGGTCTCGAACAGGAGAACCTCCGATGAAATCCTCGAACTTTCTCAAAGAAAACAATGCCCGTTCGCTTTGGCATCCGATGGCGCACCCTGCCGATAGCCAAAAGAATCCGCCCACAATTGTGACCGGTGCATCGGGCGTGCGGATCACCGACGTTGATGGCCACGACGTCGTCGACGGTGTTGGCGGTCTTTGGAACGTCAATTTGGGCTTTAGCTGTGATCCGATCAAAAAGGCGATTGCAGATCAGCTTGAGCGCCTGCCTTATTATTCGATCTTTCGCGGAACAACCAATGATTGTGTGATTGAGCTGAGCGAAGAGCTCAGAACCTTCTTTGAGCCAGACGGGTTAACCCGCGCGTTTTACACCTCGGGCGGCTCGGACAGTGTGGAAACCGCCCTGCGCCTTGCCCGGCAATATCACAAGATCAAGGGCGAGCCCGGACGGACCAAGTATCTCAGCCTCAAAAAAGGGTATCACGGCACCCATTTTGGTGGGGCCTCAGTCAATGGCAACGCTAATTTCCGCACGGCTTATGAACCGCTGATGGCCGGATGTTTCCACATTCCAGCCCCTTACACCTATCGCAACCCGTTCAATGAAACAGACCCCGAACGGTTGGCCCAGCTCTGCTTGCAAGCCATGGAAGACGAGATCGCCTTTCAAGGTGCCGGCACGATCGCCGCCATGATTATGGAACCCATCCTAGGGGCCGGTGGTGTTATTCCCCCGCATCCAAGCTTTATGCCCGGCGTGCGCGATATCTGTACCCGCCATGGCATTTTGCTCATTGCCGATGAGGTGATTACCGCCTTTGGCCGCAGTGGCAGTTGGACTGGCTCGCGTCATTGGGGTGTGCAACCCGATCTGATGAGCACTGCCAAAGCCATTACAAACGGCTATTTCCCATTCGGCGCTCTGATGATTGCCGAGCACGTCGCGCAGGTCTTCGAGAAGGATGAAACCGGCAAAGCCGCCATTGGCCATGGGTATACCTATTCGGGCCATCCGGTGGGGGCTGCTGCGGCCCTTGCCTGTTTGGAGGAAACCAAACGCTTGAAAGTCAACGAAAACGCCGCTGCGCGCGGGGCTGAGTTGTTTGGCGGATTACAAGCATTGGCCGAGAAATATGATGTGATCGGCGATGTGCGCGGTGGCCATGGGTTGATGTGCGCATTGGAATTGGTGTCGGATCGCACCACAAAATCATCCATCGACAAGCCGCGCATCAGCAAAGTTCAAGAGGTCACCTATGAGGCTGGTGCCATGGTGCGTGTGTCGGGCCCCAACATCATTTTGTCGCCTCCTTTGGTGCTGACATCGGACGACGTGCAGGTGATTTTAACGGCGTTGGACAAGGGGTTTGCGTCGCTCTAAGTGGCGTTTGATCACCGGTGCTGATCTATCAACACCGGATTGCCATCCGGATCGGTGACGACAAAGCTCGCCGGTCCGCTATCGCCTCCGGTTTCCTGCGTAATTTCAAGCCCTTTGGCCAATAACGCGGCTTTGATGCCATGAACATCATCGTACGGGTCAACAGCGCCTGCGGATTGATCCCAACCGGGGTTAAAGGTCAGCATGGCGTTTTCGAACATGCCTTGAAACAGGCCGATCAAAACCTCGCCGTTTTTCATGATCAGATAGTTGTGCTCTTCTGACCCGCCAAAGCTTTGGAACCCCAGTGCCTGGTAAAACGCTTTGGACGCGGCCAAATCCTTGACCGGTAATGAAATCGAAAATGCCCCGAGCTGCATGATACCCCCTTTTGCCAAAGCTTACCCATAGGAACCTTGCGTCTGAGGGTATCACATTTTGCCTATTGAGGCACGCGCAGCACAATCCCATCCAGCACATCCGACATCACAATCTGACACGAGAGGCGTGATCCCGCTTCGCGCACCGCCTCGGTCATATCGAGCATGTCATCTTCGGTGTCTTCGGCACTCCCGGCGGCCGTGACCCAATCCGGGGCAACGACCACATGGCAGGTGGCACAGCTTAGAAACCCACCGCAGTCACCTTTTACACCCGGGACATTTGCAGCCAGAGCAGCATCCTTGAGCGTCTCTCCCGCCGCAACATCCGCTGCGATCCGTTGGCCATCGGCCAGCTCCCAAGTAACTTTCATCGCAACACCTCAGACATAATAGACATAGAAATCGCGCAACTGATCCCCTTCGAGATCACGGGTTTTGCGCACCTCTTTGCGTTTCATATAGACGTGATTATAGACCAACAAACGCCCAACCGCATCGCCAAGCGCACGGTCCTTTTCCAGATCATCCATCGCCCGTTTCAGATCAAGCGCCACGCCGTCCTTGGCATCGGTATTTTCGAACCCATCGCCAATCTCATATGCGGGCAAGTCATAGTTGTTTTCGAACCCAAGTCGCGCCGCCTGCAAAACCGCCGCCACTGCTGTGTATGGATTGGCTGATGCATCCGCCATGCGGTGCTCAAGTCGACTTTTCGCGCCACCTTCAACCGATATTCGGGTGGTGACATTGCGATGGTCCCCGGCCCAATTGCGCCAATACCCGGCCAAGGCCCCCGGCTGCAAGCGTTGATAACTGTTCGCTGTTGGGGCAACCAAACCGGCCAACCCCTTGTGATGATGCATCAATCCCGCAATCGCACCGCGTGCCAGATCGTTCATGTTCTCCGGTCCGGCAACCGGCCCATTATCAAGCGCATTGCGCCCATCCGCATCCGCAAAGGAAAAGTTGATGTGCATCCCTGACCCGCCGGCCTCAGCAATAGGTTTGGGCAAAAACGACAAAACGACCCCATGATCCAATGCAATTTCCCGCGCCATCTGGCGAAACAACACGATGTCGTCCACAGCCTTCACAGCATCATCAAACCGCAAGGTCATCTCAAATTGCGGGCTGTCATATTCTGCGGTCAGCATCTCAAGGTCAAAGCCAAGCTCTTCGGCACGTTCCCAAATTTCATCGGTAAACCGCAACGGATCAGCAAAGGGCCCGGTCCCATAGACCACCGCCCCCGGCGTGTCGTAGGGCACCAAGCGCCCCTGATCATTGGTCACCAGCGCAAAGCATTCCAGCTCAATCCCGACCTTGGGGGCAAGCCCATGTTTGCCCCAATCGGCAACGGCCCGTTTGAGCGCCCCACGTGGACAAAGGCCAAGCGGCTCACCTGCACCATCAAAAAGATCACCCAGCACAATCTTGGTACTGCGTTCCCAGCCATCGCGGATCTCATCCCCGCGCCAGCGCATGACCATGTCGGGCATGCCATCCATCATTTTGGCCCCCGGAGCGTCGAGCAGATCTTTGTCGTAATGAACTCCAAAAACCGTTTGCGAAAACCGCGTTTCACCATCGCCAATTTTGGAGCCGGGAAGGTATTTTCCGCGCAAAATACTTAGGTGATCGCACCACATGGGGCGGAGTCGGTCTTTCATGTATAGTCTCCCGGTGTGGTCATGTGGGTGCCCGATTAGGCCGCGCGTATCCGCAGTGGCAGCGATTTTATCCCGCCGACAAAGTTTGAACGCAGGAATTGTTGCGCCCCGTCAGGTTCGATGCTCGAGATGCGTTTGGCAAGCTCTTGAAACATCACCCGCACTTCGAGACGCGCCAAGTGCATCCCCAAACACACATGCGGCCCACCTTGGCCAAAGCTGACATGTGGATTTGGCCCGCGCATCAGATTGACACGAAACGGGTCATCAAACACCGCCTCATCTCGGTTGCCCGATGCCCACCAGAACAATACTTTGTCGCCTTCGGACACGTTTTGCCCATGCATCTCAAAATCGCGCGTTGCGGTGCGACGAAAATACAGCGCCGGGGTCGCCCAACGGATGATTTCGTCCGGGGCAGTCTTCCACACGTCGCTGTTTTGCATTTGACCCAGCAACTCGGGCTGATGCGCCATCGCTTGCAGCCCGGCGGCGATAGAATAGCGCGTCGTATCATTTCCCGCCGCCACCAACAGACAGAAGAAATTGCGGAACTCATTTTCCGGCATGACATTGCCGTCCCGATCCGGCTGCAAAATCATATGCAGCACACCTTTGGTGTCTCCGGTGCGGTTTTTCTCTGCCATCAGCCGTTTGGCATAATCAAACAATTCCGCCCCGGCAGGTGAATTAAAGGGCATCATCCGATAGGCATCCGTGTCCATTTTGTCGAGCACATGATCGGTAAAATCCGGGTCGGTATTTGCAATCAGCGCGTCGCCCTTTTCAACCAGCCACGGCAGGTCTTCATCTGGGGTACCCAATATACGACCGAGCATCATCATCGGCAATTGTCGGGCGATTTCCTTTGTCCCATCAATATGTTCCGACTGAAGGGCCGTATCCAAAATCTGGTTGGTCAGGTCACGTAATTGCTGTTCAAAACCGGCCACAACAGGCGCAGAAAACGCCTTGGCCACCTTGATCCGCGTTTTCATATGCTCGGGCGGGTCGGTTTCTTGAAAGGTTCGACGAGCCAGATATTCTTCATAGCTCTGATCCTCCATCCGAATACCGCGGGCGGATGACATCAAAGCGGTGTCCTTATTCAGCGCCAGAATGTCGGCCTGTCGGGTGACATTCCAAAACCCTTTGCCACCCTCCCAGTCTTGCCAGCTCAGCGGAGCATCACGGCGCAACCGGGCAAACGTGTTCTGAGGGGCACCGTTGGTAAAACTGTCATGGCTCGACAGATCGGCAAAGCCATCGTCATTGGGCGTCCAGACTGTCATGTGCGCCTCCCATTTGGCATTGTGGTTTCCTATTATTATAAATATATATATGTGGCATTAAATTATGTAAACGAGGAAATCATGCGGCTCGCTATTCTGATGACCAACACCGACGATAGCGACTTTTCCCAATCTCATCCGTTGGATGGGGAAAAGTGGTGCCGTGCAATCCACGCTGTGCGCCCCGATTGGAAGCTGGACGTCTTCGCGGTCAAGGACGGCATTTTCCCCGAATCATTCGACATTTTTGACGGAGCAATCATCACCGGCAGCCCGGCCTCGGTGCACGATCAAACCCCATGGATGGTGCGCTTGTCCGACGTAATCCGCCGGTCTCATGCCGATAGATTTCCACTGTTCGGAGCCTGTTTTGGGCATCAGGCCATCGCTTTGGCTTTGGGGGGCGAGGTCACGAAAAACCCGCAAGGCTGGGCATTTGGCACCGTAGAGGTTGAGACGCTCTCCCCTCCCGACTGGATGGGACCAGGATCGCTCACCCAATATGCTGCGCATATCGAACAGGTTTCAAAACTGCCGGAAAATGCCAGACCGGTTTTGCGCGCTGCCGGGTGTGAAACGGGCGGTTACACCATGGGACATCACATTTTCTGTAGCCAATACCACCCGGAAATGAGTCATGAATTCATCACCGCTTTGGTTGAGGAACTCGCCGAGAGCAAGCCCGCAGATGTGATTGAACGCGCACGCGATAGTCTCAAAACACATGCGCAGAACGTGTTATTTATGGGCTGGGTTGCGCGGTTCTTTGAACAGGCCAAACCCTCAACCCAGAGCGGCCAATAAATCCATCGCGGTGACTTGGTCAAATTGCACATGCCGGGTCATGAAGGCAGCAGCCTGATCCGATTTACGCGCGGCGATCAAATCAAAAAGCGCGCGATGCTCAACGGCTGAATCTGCAATCGCCCCGGCATACTGATAGCGCGCTCGGTAATAGGCCAGAAGCTTCCGTGCGTTGGTCTTGATCATATCAACCAAAAAAGGGTTGCCCGACCCTTCGGCGATTGTTCCGTGAAATCTTAGGTTTAGCTGATAATACCCGTCGGGGTCATCATCCCCTTTTTGCGCAGCATGTTTTTCGCAATCCACGACGACCTGTTCCAAAACCGCCAAATCAGCACCAGACATGCGCCGCGCAGCAAGCCCCGCCGCCTGCCCCTCAAGCTGGGCATGCACTTCCAGAATCGCAACAAATTGCTCAAGTGTTGGCTTGAACAACGTCGCCCCTTTGCGCGGCAGTCGGACAATCAATCCCATAGCCTCAAGCCGGATCATTGCTTCGCGCAGCGGTGTGCGCGACACGCCGCATGCCTCAATAAGCGCATCTTCATCAATGGCACTGCCAGGGGTCAGAACCCCTTGTTCGATGTCATCTAAAACACGCGTCAGGATCATTTCGGTTTGATTGGCCATGGCCCTTTGTTCCGTGCAGATCGTCAAAATGCAAGTCGATGCGGGCTAGCCTTGGGCGGCAATCAAAACCTGTGTCAGGTTCGGCCCCAAAGCATCGGACATATATCCACCCTCTTGAACATAAAGCGTCGGCAAGCCCATCGCGGCAATCGCCGCGCCGATCCGGGCAAAACCTTGGTCCGTCACGGCAAAGCCCTGAAACGGATCATCAATCGAAGTATCCAACCCCAGAGCCACGACCACCGCGTCGCAGCCAAATCCCTGGATGCGTTGCAGGGCATGGGCGAGAGCCTCTAGATACGCATCATCCTGCGTGCCTCGCGGCAGGGGAATATTCAAGTTCGCCCCAAGCCCGTCACCAATGCCTCTCTCATGGGCATGCCCCCAGTAAAAGGGATAAAACGCGTCTGGGTCAGCATGAATGGACACGGTCAAAACATCGCTACGGGTCTCAAAAATGCCCTGTGTGCCGTTCCCGTGATGGACATCGACATCCAAAATCGCAACCCGCGCGCCTTGCTCTTGGAGGTCTTGCGCAGCGATGGCAGCATTGTTGAGAAAGCAAAAACCGCCGGCCTGATCGTGATAGGCATGATGCCCCGGCGGGCGCGACAGCACATAGGCGCACTCCTCTTCGCCCAACGCCCGCGCCCCGCCAATCGCACTTTGCGCCGACCAATAGGCCGCGTCCCAAGTATGCGCCCCAATTGGGCAGGCGGTATCGGCCTGATGATACCCGGCCTGGCCCACGGGTGATGTGGGATAGCTATCCGTTCGCGCACGCGCGTGGATATTTGGGATCACTTCATCCGAAGCCCCATCCAGCGCCTGCCACCGTCCATGGATCGTCTGCAAAAAGCTCAGATATTCGGAGGTATGGATCGCCGCAATCTGTGCGATCCCGGCATCCTCTGGTGCTTCAAACACACAGCCAGCAGCCTCAGCCCCCGCTTTAAGCCGGGTAATGCGTTCTGGTTGCTCGGGGCTCACGCGCTGCTGGCCCAGAACCAGAAAACTCTGAGGGTTATGTTTGGTTTGGCGAGGGTCGAGAAAGGCGCGCATGCGGTTGGCTCCGGGCTGATGTCTGCTCACCCTGCCCGGATTTTAGGCGCTTTACAATCCAGCCAAATCCTTGACCTGCCCTATGATCTCTTCAACCCCTTTGCTGTGCCGGAGGGCTGAGAAAACAAAGGGCCGTCCGTCGCGCATCACCGTTGCATCGGCGCGCATCACATCCAAACTCGCCCCGACATGTGGGGCCAAATCGGTCTTGTTGATAACCAACAGATCGGATTTTGTGATCGCCGGCCCGCCTTTGCGCGGAATCTCTTCGCCAGCGGCAACATCAATGACATAAAGCGTCAAATCAGCCAGTTCGGGGCTGAACGTGGCGCTGAGATTATCACCACCGCTTTCGATCAAAACGATTTGCACCTCTGGGTGACGCTCTTGCATCTGCGCGACAGCGGCAAGATTGATCGAAGCATCTTCGCGGATCGCCGTATGCGGGCAACCGCCGGTTTCAACACCGATCACCCGATCCGAGGGCAGGATTTGCATCCGCATCAGCGCTTCGGCGTCTTCTTGGGTGTAAATGTCATTGGTGATCACCCCGATCGAGTAATCATCCTTGAGCTTCTCGGCCAATCGGGCGGTCAGCGTGGTTTTGCCAGCGCCGACCGGGCCGCCGATCCCAATGCGCAAAGGGCCATTAAACTGGGTCATGATTGGAACAGCCTTGGTTGGAGAGTTTCGTGTTTCATCGCGGCTATATCGGACAAGAAAGCGTTGGACCACAGGTCATCCGGGCTTGCGCCGCGGGTCGCTACCGTCAGACGCAAACAAAGCGGTGTCATCGCCGAAACCACCTGCTGAGCCGGGGTTTGACCAAGCGGCATCAACCGTTGCGCGGCCGAGACGAGATTGCCAATAAACGCATTGAGATAGAGCGCAACAACCGCATCACCATCCATTCGTTGTCTTTGCGCGGCGGCCCCGACGGCCAGTGGCAAAAGCAGATCGGGAAAAGACGTATACCAAACCGCATTGACTGTTTTCACAAAGGCCGCGCCTTGGCGCTCTGCCTCGCGCAAACGTTCCGCCGCTGGTAAATAGGCGCGCGCCAATGTATCCAAGTCCGACAGATTGGCGTCGTCCGACATGGCAGACCGAATCCAGATGGCATCACTTCGCCCCGACCCTTGGTCCAGCACCGTCTCGAGCCAATTTTGCAGGCTGACCACATCATGTACCCACCCTGCCTCAATCGCGGCCTCAAGCCCATGCGAATAGGTAAAGGCCCCGACCGGAAAGGCAGGAGACAACCATTGCGACAGGGTCAACAGGTTGCCGTCAATGCTCATGAGAATGCCCGTGATGATGGTTGGGATCGTGGGTGTGACCGTCGTGTTCGTGCCCGTGACCATGGCTGGGATCGTGGCTGTGCCCGCTGGAATGATCGTGGGCACTGTTCCCATGATCATGGCTGTGGGTGCGTCCGTGCCCATAGGCCCCGCCTTCGGGGGTAAACGGTTCTACGGTTTCGGTAATTTCGGCCTCCAGGTGCTCAAGCATGTGCCGGATCACCGGATCACGCTGGATCAACAACCGGGTGGTTTCGACCTGACAAGGCGTGTGACGATTGCCGATATGCCATGCCAGTCGCGGTAGGTTGCCTGTGATGACCAGCACATTTTCAGCCGCAGCACGCACCTCAACCAATTGGCCATCGGACAGTTGCAACGCATCACCCGCATCCAAGGATGTGGTCTTGCCCAGATCAACGACAAAACTCAGACCGCCATCACAGGTGAGCTTTTTGCGTCGCAAAAACCGCGCATCATAATCCAAGGTCACGGTATCTGTCGCACCGGACCATTCGCCTTTGCGCAAGAGAACCTGCGCCACGGGGAGCGCCGCGCCGCTCATGCTGCACACCATTCGGTTTTCAGCTGTAAAACAGGTCGCCGAAATGCCGATCGACCACATCCGGGCGACGCAATCCGCGTTCTGCCAGGTCGGCGTCGCTTAGCGCCAGCTCTTGTGCATGACGGGCATTTTTGCTGTTGACGATTGTCCGTTTGACGAAGTCGATCACCGGGTGAAACAGACGTGCCACGGCGCGTGAAATAGGCCAATTGGCGACAAAAGCCATGAGATGCGCTTCCCTTCGTTGTTATAGGCGACGTCGTGGGCGACGTCTTGGGAGAACTCGCACCAAACGGATAAATTGGTCTCATTTTCACGTCTACTTCTCTTTCTTCATTCCGGTTACCCGTTCATTGCTTAGGTCGGCTTAGATCACCGAACGGCTTCGATACTGGTATAATCAAAGCGATCCAACTGGCCGTTTTCTTCCAGCCCTACAACGTAAGCAAGCCCCAGTTCCGGGAGATAATTCAGCAGTTCAATCCGCCCGGCTGGATCAAAACTCACCTCAATCGGGATCATGTCATAACTGCAGCTGCCAAAGGTTTTCGTGCCCTGCTCTCCAAAGGCATAGATCGCGACTTCCATGCCGTTTTCATAGCCCCCCCAACTGTAAGTCTGGGCCCGCCAATCTCCGCCTGCAACAGGTTTTGGCATAGCCGACGCCGCCATTTCATGCGCGAAGGTCAAACGCGTATGAGGAACCAAATGTCCGTCTTCCACGTCGATTATTTCAAGCAGATAGACCCCTTGGCCGAGCATCGAACGCATGCCCGTCATGTCCGGGTCTGAATAGTTTGACGCCACAACTCCGTCCGTCCATTGCACAAACGTTTCCATAGCGCCGTCATCGCCTTGAAACCGAATACCCTTGTCCAAATCAGCCGCGATCGGACAATCCGCATGACAGATTGTCGCCGTTAGGCCGAGCACCGCTAGGCCATAAATAACCCTGTTCACCTTCATTGCCCCCTCGTTAAACATGTATAATGGGCAAAAGGTTAGAACAGAAAATAGCGCTGCGCCATCGGAAGCTCGGTTGCGGGTTCACAGGTGAGCAATTCGCCATCTGCGCGCACCTCATAGGTCTCAGGATTCACCTCTACATGGGGCAATGCATCGTTTAGCTTGAGGTCTTTCTTGCCAATGCCGCGGGTGTTTTTGACCGCCAAAGTCTGTTTGGCCAACCCCAAAGACTGTGCAATCCCGTCCGCTTGTGCCGCCTCGGATACAAAGGTCACAGCCGAGTTTTCAACGGCCCGGCCATAGGCTCCAAACATCGGGCGGCTATAGACCGGCTGCGGCGTTGGGATCGAAGCGTTCGGATCACCCATTTGCGCACAGGCAATGGTGCCCCCCAACAAGACCATTTCGGGTTTTACGCCAAAGAACGCCGGGTTCCAGAGCACGAGATCGGCGCGTTTGCCTTCTTCAATCGACCCAATCTCATGCGCCAATCCATGCGCAATCGCCGGGTTGATGGTGTATTTGGCAATATAGCGGCGCACACGGAAATTGTCGTTTTCGCCCGTTTCATCCGCCAAACGCCCGCGCTGTTTCTTCATCTTATCAGCAGTTTGCCAAGTACGGATCAGCACTTCGCCAACACGGCCCATCGCCTGACTGTCACTCGCGATAATCGAAAACGCGCCCATGTCGTGCAGAATATCTTCGGCGGCAATTGTTTCGCGGCGAATCCGGCTCTCGGCAAAGGCCACATCCTCGGGGATGGATTTGTCGAGGTGATGGCAAACCATCAGCATGTCGAGATGCTCTTCGACCGTGTTCACCGTGAAGGGGCGTGTCGGGTTGGTCGAGCTGGGGAGCACATGCTCCTCTCCGCAGATTTTGATAATGTCCGGCGCGTGACCACCACCCGCCCCTTCGGTGTGAAAGGCGTGAATGGTGCGCCCCTTCATCGCCCCGACGGTGTGTTCCACAAAGCCGCTTTCGTTCAGCGTGTCAGTGTGAATCATCACCTGCACATCCATGGCGTCGGCAACTGTCAAACAGCAATCAATCGCAGCCGGGGTCGTGCCCCAATCCTCATGCAATTTCAGCGCGCAGGCACCAGCCTTGATCTGTTCCTCAAGCGCAGCCGGCAGAGACGCATTGCCCTTGCCCGCAAAGGCAAGGTTCATCGGAAAAGCATCCGCCGCCTGCATCATCCGACCAATATGCCATGGGCCGGGGGTGCATGTTGTCGCCAGCGTCCCATGGGCCGGACCAGTGCCGCCGCCCAGCATAGTGGTGAGGCCAGAATGCAACGCGTCTTCAATCTGTTGGGGACAAATGAAGTGGATATGGCTGTCAAACCCGCCCGCCGTCAGGATACGCCCCTCGCCCGCGATCACTTCTGTGCCGGGGCCGACGATGACGTCGACGCCGGGCTGTGTGTCTGGGTTGCCCGCTTTGCCGATCTTGTGAATGCGGCCGGATTTGAGACCAACATCCGCCTTGTAAACACCGGTGTGATCAACAATCAGCGCATTGGTGATAACCGTATCGACCGCACCCTCGGCCCGTGTGACCTGGGATTGCCCCATACCGTCGCGGATGACTTTCCCGCCGCCAAATTTGACTTCTTCACCATAGGTGGTCAGGTCGCGTTCGACCTCAATGATCAGATCCGTATCCGCGAGACGCAGTTTGTCACCCGTGGTTGGGCCGAACATCGCGGCATAATCGGAGCGTTTGATTGTTGCTGGCATCAGAGATCCCCCATCACTTGACCGTTAAATCCAAACACCCGACGCGCGCCTGAAATCGGTATCAGGTTCACCTCGCGGCGCTGCCCCGGTTCAAAGCGCACCGCGGTTCCGGCTGCGATGTCGAGACGCAAACCGCGGGCCGCGTCCCGATCAAACTCAAGCCCAGGGTTTGCTTCAGCAAAGTGATAGTGCGATCCAACTTGCACAGGACGGTCGCCCGTATTGGCGACCATCAAGGTGATCACCTCTGCGCCCTCGTTCAATGTCAATGTCCCTTCGGCAGGGAACAGCTCGCCGGGGATCATTTGCGCACCTTTGCTGCAATCAAGGCCGCGCCCGCCAGAACAGCGACAACACCAAGCCACATGCCGCCATCATGCGGATGCACATGGGCACCTTCATGGGCAACGGCAGGAGAGGCGAACAGAACGAGGAAGGGAAGATATTTCATGGAATGTCTCCTGCTGAGAATTATCGAATAGGGTTGTGGACGGTCACCAGCTTGGTGCCATCGGGAAAGGTTGCCTCGACTTGCACTTCCACAATCATCTCGGCGATGCCGTCCATACATTGCTCGCGCGTGATCACTTCGGCACCCGCTTGCATCAGATCACTGACCGAGCGCCCATCGCGTGCGCCTTCGACAACCGCATCGGTAATAAGCGCAATCGCTTCGGGATGGTTTAGCTTCACGCCACGTTCAAGCCGCTTGCGGGCAATGATGGCGGCCATGGCCACCAACAGCTTGTCTTTTTCGCGCGGGGTCAGTTGCATATCAAAGTCTCCAAGACGTGGGCAGTGTGTCGCCGCTAAGGCGATCAAGAATGGGAAGCAAGGCGCAGCGCAGTTCAAAACTGTCATCTGCGACCAAACGAATGGCCAAAAGATCGGGTTGCAAAAGCGATGCGCCCCCCGTTTCGGGCAACATGGCGCGCACGGCGTTCAGATGTCGTTCGGCATCGGGCGCGACGAAAACCAGACTGGCCATGGCCCCGGCACCGCGCGCCAAACGCGCCATCTGTGCCACCAAATCGCCATCCAATTGCACCGCGTCTCTATATAGGGGCGCACCGTTGCGCGAGATTTCAATGCGATCATGGAACGACACATGATGCAGCCGCTCTCCCATGGCCGCACGGCCAAACACCACGGGTTCCACCATCAACAACTGCGTATCGCTTGCCAGTTCGATCCGCAAATTACGACGCAGTGCCGCGCCTTCGAACAAGATCAACTCTTGGGGCAACCAACTCAACTGCGCGCCGGCCTCGACCGTCAGGTGACTGTTTGCGACCGCATAGCCTTCGGCGCTGCGATAGGCCCGTTCGGCGGCTTGCGTGGTCAGCGACACATGCGCCCCGGTTTCTGCAACCGCATTAAGTGAGACGCGGTCCCCCCCGGTCAACCCACCGGCGGTATTTATAACAATGGCCTCAAGCGCATGTTGGCTGCGCGGAAACAGCGCCTTCATACAGCCAGATGACCGCAAATGCCCAATCGCACTGCGGCCTCCGCGGGCTTTTGCCTTTAGGGTCAGCGCTCCAATCGCGCGAGGTTGCCTCAAAGCTGTATTAGCCTCTTTATGTCTCAACGTGGCGTTGATTGGATTACCCTCAAATCATCTCGTTTCGCCACTTTGTTCAGCACGTGACCCCGATTCCGGCAATGTTTCTGGCAAAAAGAGAATGAACGACCGGGCATTGTGTCTAATTTTTAATCGAAACCGCAGGAAACTGCCCAAATATTCACCAAAAACGAGGGAGTCACCGCCCATTTTCGCGCCGCAATTGACCCTAGGCCCGGCTAACAGAATGACTAAGGCACCCGCCGGGGACGCTAGGAAACGCATTATCGGAAAACGGGTGTGTGACGACCCATATGAATTGGACCTCAGCAGGGCCGCCACACGAGATGCAACAAATGTTGCGGGACAAAGCTAAGCCTTCGCCTAAACGGGCGCAATGGCAGCATAGCGTCCCGCAGGGAGAATGTGATGAACTGCTTCACCAAACTGCTCACCAGCACCGCCACTCTTGCTGCCCTGTCAGCTCCGGCTTTTGCCGAATGCGCCGACCCAGTCAAAGTTGGCGTTCTGCACTCGCTGTCCGGCACAATGGCGATTTCTGAAACCACACTAAAAGACACCATGCTGCTGCTTATCGAAGAGCAGAACAAAAAAGGTGGCCTGCTGGGCTGCGAGATCGAAGCGGTTGTTGTTGACCCGGCTTCTGACTGGCCCCTATTCGCTGAAAAAGCCCGTGAGCTGATCTCGGTACATGATGTAGACGTGATTTTCGGCAACTGGACATCGGTATCGCGCAAATCGGTTCTGCCGGTCATCGAAGAGCTGAACGGCCTGCTGTTCTACCCTGTTCAGTATGAAGGCGAAGAAAGCTCCAAGAACGTCTTCTACACCGGTGCCGCCCCCAACCAACAGGCGATCCCGGCCACTGACTATTTCCTTGACGAGCTGGGTGTTGAGAAATTCGCACTGCTGGGCACTGACTATGTATACCCACGGACAACCAACAACATCTTGGAATCCTACCTGAAATCCAAGGGCATCGCGGCCGAAGACATCTTCGTCAACTACACACCATTCGGCCATTCCGACTGGGCAACAATCGTTGCTGACGTTGTGAAGCTGGGTGAAGACGGCAAGCAGGTTGGCGTTATCTCTACCATCAACGGCGACGCCAACATCGGCTTTTACAAAGAACTGGCCGCGGCTGGCATTTCGGCTGACGACATCCCAGTTGTCGCGTTCTCGGTGGGTGAAGAAGAGCTTTCGGGCCTCGACACAGCCAACCTGACCGGCCACCTTGCCGCTTGGAACTACTTCCAATCTGCGGAAAGCGACGCCAACACCGCATGGATCGACGCATGGAAAGCCAAAATGGGCGAAGAGCGTGTGACCAACGATCCAATGGAAGCCCATTTCATCGGCTTTAACATGTGGGTAAACGCAGCGACTGCGGCTGGCACCACCGATGTCGACGCCGTGCGCACCGCGATGTACGGCCAGGAATATCCTAACCTGACCGGCGGTACAGCGACCATGTTGCCTAACCACCACCTGGCCAAGCCGGTTCTGATCGGTGAAATCAAAGCCGATGGTCAGTTCGACATCATCAGCCAAACTGCCGAAGTTCCTGGCGATGCATGGACAGACTACCTGCCAGAATCTGCGGTTCTGAAGTCCGATTGGAAAGACCTGGAGTGCGGTATGTACAACACCGAGACATCCTCCTGCGTTCAGATCAAATCGAACTACTAAGCTAATCTTTGGGTGCGCGTTTGGCGCGCACCCTTTTTGCCCAGACGCCCCTCCCCAACAGGTAATCTCCTATGCTCCGTGCCCTTCTCACGGTCTTGACCCTGCTGTGCCTGCCCGCTGCAGTCCTTGCCCAAGACCTTCAGTCGATCCTGCAAGAGCATTCCGCTCAGATTGCCAAACCTTCGCGCAAGAAAATCGGCCCGGCCCTTGACGCGCTTGCCGCATCTGGTCTTCCGCAAGCGCCTGAATTCCTTGAGCGCTGGCAAAACAAAGAGGTCTATCAGCGCAGTGAAGACGGGTTGTTCTTCTACGCTGCCAAGTCCGATACCGGACTGACCCTCACCGATATTGACAGCGGCGACCAGACCCAAGCCGCTGATCCCAAAGCCTTAAAGCAGATCAAACCCAATGGCGGCGTGCGCAAAGCCATCGCCCAAGCCTTGGTCCAATTTCAACTCTCCTCCCCCGACCTTCAACGCCGCCAAGACGCCGTCGCCGCTTTGGCTGGCAAGCTTGATCCCGCGCAACTCGGCGCGCTTGAGGCGTCTATTGACGGGGAAACCGACCCGGCCCTGAAAATTCGCAAGCAAAAGCTTGTGACCTACCTCGCCGCCAAATTTGGTGACACGCCTGAGGCCCGGATCAAGGCCATCGACGGTCTTGCCGGTGACATAAGCGTCGAAACCCGCGCCGTGTTGTCCCAGATCCTGACAACCAAGACCGTCGCCGCGCAATCAGAGCCGGATGGCAATGTCGCCGGTGTGATCGACCTCCCGCGTGATGAGACCTATGCCCTATTGGTCGACACCCAAGGTCTCCCTGCGCCAATCACGTCCGATGACATCCGCAAAACTCTTGAGGCCAATGTCGACGGCGGCAAGGTCGGCACGGTATCCACCGTTTTACTGAACACAGAAGCCGCCCGGATCACTGCCTATGATCTGCTCGCCGATGCAGGTAAAACTCAGCCCCGCGTGTCGGATGCAGACATCACCCAAGCTCTGAGCGACTGGCAAATCTACGAAATCTACGACGAACCCAACGCCGAGATCACGACAGCCGCCAAAGCCGCGCAGGATGAAGTGAACACCCGCGTTAACGTAAGCCAATCCGCAGACCTCGCGCTTGACGCGATCTCGCTCGCCTCAATCTATTTCCTGGCGGCAATCGGTCTGGCCATCACCTTTGGCGTGATGGGCGTCATCAACATGGCCCATGGCGAATTCATCATGATGGGGGCCTATACCGGCTATGTCGTCCAACAGATCATCCCCAATTACACCGTGTCGCTGATTGTTGCCCTGCCACTGGCCTTTGCCGTCACCTTTGCCGCCGGTGTGGCGATGGAACGTCTGGTCATTCGCTGGCTCTATAACCGCCCACTTGAGACATTGCTGGCGACATTCGGTGTTTCAATCGTCCTGCAACAGTTGGCCAAAAACATCTTCGGCACCCAGGCCCGCCCCCTGACCTCACCTGCATGGCTCGACGGCGCGCTGGTCTTTAACGACGTGATCCAGATCAGCTATATCCGCATTGCCATTTTCGTGCTCGCTGTGATGTTCCTTGGCTTGCTGCTCTTTATCCTCAAACGCACCCGCCTTGGTCTCGAAACCCGCGCCGTGACACAAAACCCAAACATGGCAGCCTCCATGGGCATCAATCCCGAGCGCATCAAAATGCTCACCTTTGGCCTTGGCTCTGGAATCGCCGGCATCGCCGGTGTGGCCATCGGTCTCTATGCCAAAGTCACCTCGGAAATGGGGTCTGATTACATCGTCCAAAGCTTTATGACCGTGGTCGTCGGCGGGGTTGGCAACATTTGGGGCACCCTTGCCGGGGCCAGCATGATCGGCAGCCTGCAAAAGGGCATCGAATGGCTCAACCCGTCCAACACGTTGGCCGCGCAAACCTATATGATCCTCTTCATCATCCTGTTCATCCAATTCCGGCCCAAGGGCATCGTCGCCCTCAAAGGCCGCGCCGCAGGAGATTGATCAGATGTCTCGCCTCTTATCCCCGTCTTCAACTTGCCCCCGACACTCCGCGGGAGCGCCACAGGCCCCCTTTAAAAATGCGCCTCTGATGCATCGGCAGCACCTCCTCCCCCCGTGCGAGGGGCACGCCCCGCGCGAACTCTCCCCCACCGGAGCCCAGACATGAGCCAGACCTTTATCACGCGCCATCCCTCAACCCTCTGGGTTCTTGCGTTTCTCGGGCTGTTTACCTTGCTGGTGTCGGTCTTCTCCGAAGCCTCCGGTGTCGGCCTGATCTCCACCTCCTTTGTGAAAACGCTGGGCAAAACCCTGTGTTTGTGCCTGATCGCCATCGCCATGGACGTGGTCTGGGGCTATTGCGGCATCCTTTCGCTGGGGCATTTCGCGTTCTTTGGCATCGGTGGATACGCCATCGGCATGTGGCTGATGTATGCCCGCACCGAAGCCATCGTCGCCAAGAGCCTGTCGGCCAATATCATCCCCCCCACCGATGCAGAAATCTCAAGCGCCATTGGCAACCAAATCTTTGGCGTTGTCGGCTCGTCTGATTTCCCGTGGATCTGGGGGTTTGCCCACTCACTGCCACTGCAACTCCTGATGATCCTGATTGTTCCCGGCTTGCTTGCCCTCATCTTTGGCTGGCTCGCCTTTCGCAGCCGCGTCACCGGTGTTTACCTCTCAATCCTGACCCAAGCCATGACCCTCGCTCTCGCGCTCTACCTGTTCCAAAACGACAGCGGCTTGCGCGGCAACAACGGTCTCTCGGGGCTGCAAAACATCCCCGGATTTGAAGCCACACCCCAGGCGACCATCTCGATCGCCTTCTTCTGGGCCTCGGCCGCCGCCCTTGCGCTTGGGTATGTCCTCTTCGTTTGGGTCACCGCTGGCAAAATGGGATCGGTTATCCGTGCCATCCGCGATGACGAACGGCGGGTCCGGTTTCTGGGCTATCATGTCGAAAGCTACAAGCTCTTTGTCTTCACCCTCACAGCTGTGGTCTCTGGCATTGCGGGCGCTCTCTATTACCCGCAGGCGGGCATCATCAACCCGGCTGAAATCGCCCCTATCGCCTCAATCTATCTCGCGGTGTGGGTCGCCATTGGGGGGCGCGGCAAACTCTATGGTGCCGTGATCGGCGCGGTCTTTGTCTCGCTGCTCTCAAGCTACTTTACCGGCGGTAGCGCCCCTGACATCAACCTTGGCGTCTACATCATCAAATGGACCGACTGGTGGCTAGTCCTTCTCGGCCTGTCCTTTGTTGCCGTCACCCTGCTCCTCCCCGGCGGCATCGCCAGCCTGTTTGACAAATTCACGAGGAAATCATGAGCACGCTTCTCGAAATGTCCGGCGTCTCGGTCTCGTTTGACGGGTTCAAGGCGATCAACAACCTGTCCTTTCAGATCGCCGAGCCAGAAATGCGCGCGATTATTGGCCCCAATGGCGCAGGTAAAACCACCTTTATGGACATTATCACCGGCAAGACCAAACCAGACGAAGGCCGGGTGATTTTTGGCGAAAAATCTGTGTCGCTTCTTGGGATGAGCGAAAGCAGCATCGCCCGTATTGGCGTTGGTCGCAAATTCCAGAAACCCACGGTGTTCGAAGCACAAACCGTGCGCGAAAACTTTGCGCTGGCCTTGAAAAACCCCCGCGGTCCCTTTGATGTCTTGCGTCACCGCAAAACCCGCAATGGCGCAGAGCGGATCGAAGCCCTCGCGACGCGTGTTGGCTTGATAGACGAGCTGCCCCGCCTTGCCGGAGAGCTGTCGCATGGTCAAAAACAATGGCTCGAAATCGGGATGCTTCTGGCCCAAAGCCCACGCCTGTTATTGGTTGACGAACCCGCCGCCGGTATGACCCCGGCCGAGCGCGAAAAGACCACCGATATTCTGGTCGACGCCGCCAAGAGCCACGCGGTTGTTGTTGTCGAACATGACATGGAATTTGTCCGACGCCTGAATTGCAAGGTCACTGTCTTGAACGAAGGGTCTGTTTTGGCCGAAGGCAGTCTTGACCATGTCACCCAAAACCCTGACGTCATTGACGTTTATCTGGGACGCTGAGCCATGCTTGATATCAAAAATCTCGACCTGCATTACGGCCATTCGCAAATCCTGTATGATGTTTCCATGCAGGCCGATTTGGGCAAGATCACCTGTTTGATGGGCACCAACGGGGTTGGCAAAACCTCACTTCTCAAGGCGATTTCAGGCACCCATAAACGCTCAAACGGTGAGATGGTGATCGATGGGCAAGCAACCTCCACAACCACTCCGGCGCATGCGTTGGCACAGATGGGGGTTGGCTATGTTCCACAGGGGAGGGATGTGTTTCCGCTGATGACCGTGCGCGAAAACCTTGAGACCGGGTTTGCGTGTCTGCCCAAGTCAGAGCGCTTTGTCCCCGACGAAATTTTTGAGCTGTTCCCGATCCTCAAAGACTTTATCAATCGTCGCGGCGGCGATCTGTCAGGCGGTCAACAACAACAGCTCGCCATTGCCCGTGCGCTGGTTGCCAAACCTAAATTGCTGCTGCTGGATGAACCCACCGAAGGGATCCAACCCAACATCATCAAACAGATCGGCGAGGTCATCAAATATCTGCGCGACCGTGGCGATATGGCGATCCTCTTGGTCGAGCAGTTCTTTGATTTTGCATATGATCTTGGGGATCACTTCGTGGCAATGGAGCGCGGAAAAGTCATCCACGATGCCAGCGCAGATCAAACCGAACGCAGTGATCTCCTGGCAAAGGTTTCGGTTTAATCGCCGAAAACCTCTGTCAGAAACGGCAAGACCTGCGCCCAATCCTCGGCCAGCATATCATGCCCACCTTGGCGCATATGATAGCCTAATGCCCCGTTACGATGCGCGCGGGTTGTGCCAAACAAACTCTCCACGTCGGGCCATGCGCGCGGCTCTTGCCCCCATGCGGAACTGGATTGCGTCAAGGAAAAATAGCTGCCTAGCGGATCGGCCCATTGGTCATCGTCTGCCTCACTCAGATAGACCCCACGCGGCGCGCAAAGCGCCAATAATTGGTGCTGATCCGAGCTTAGATCGTCGGGCGTGATCACCGCCCCCTTCCGCAACCAATGCGGAAAACGGCTGTGAAGCTGTTGCAATGTCTCCCCCACCGGGTGACGCGCAGGTGCCGCCCCCGCGCAGCCGGAATTGTTCGCCCAGACCGCAGCGATCCTTGGGTCATTCACCCCCGCCCAAAGCGCTGTTTTGCCCAGCCGGGAATGCCCCGCCACTGCAATCGCCTCGCTGTCGATTTGCGGCAGTTGCACCGCAACATCGACCATGCGCATCAAGGCCCATGCCCAGAGCGAAAACGCCCCTGTGTCTGGCCCGCCCAACAGGGGTGAAACCCCGTGTTGTCTCCACAATTCGGGATGATCCGGCACCCAAGAGCCATAGCAGCTCACCATCACTGCAAACCCGGCTTCGGTAATCATTTCAACCGGCCAACGATAGGCAAACTGCCCGGCCATGGCCGCCGTCAGATGCCCGTCGGCCTGCCATTTCGGTTCACTATAGACCCGCGCATTTGGGTCTAGCGCAAACTGCCCTTGTGGTACAATTCCAAACGGACCGGAAAAATCCAGCGCCGCAACAAGCGGCGCAGGATGCCCGGTCTTGGGCAACCACAAGCCCACCGAAACAGTCAGGGTTCCGCCATTCGCAGCACAGGTTATATCAAGCTGAGTAAACCCCTGTTTCTCGACAGCCGACCAAGTGACGTTGTCAGGTGGCGGCGGCACCGCCCCATATAAATCCGTCTCAAAAATCGCACGCGCATCAGCCGAGGCCACCAAGTCTGGAAGCTCCGGCGCGCCCGCCCAAAGGTCACTCAGGGAGCCAGCCATGATACATCTCATGATCTGCGCCAAGTGGTAACGTCACTGGCTGGTTGCTACGAGACGAGGCATAGATCGCCGTCACAAATTCAATAGAGTCGCGCCCATCAAGAGCGGTCACTTCGCGCCCTCCTTTGCCATCCAACGCATCTGCCACGGCGGTGAACAAGCCCGGAAAACTGGTTAAGGCCGGGCCGACCGTGGCCAAAACCGCGTCAATCTGGGCCTGCGTGTTTGGGGCCCGCGCGGTGAACGTCCATGGCTCGGCGGCAGGCGCATAGGGCGACGCCCCGCTTTCAACCGTGAACCCTTCAAACATCAGCCGCAGGTGGCTGTAATCCAACGCCGAGCCCAAAGTCACCGATGATGTCACCAACGCCCCGCTCTCAAGCCGGATCGACAGCGCGGCACAGTCTTCGACTTCGATCTCGTTCACGCGTGTGCCCAGGTCGGCAAAGACCTGCGCCACCGACCCCAAGAAGGCCGGAATAAAGTCATGGATATGAATGGCATGGCCCAAAATACAGCCGCCATTTTCACCAGCCCAAGTACCGCGCCAATCCACAGCATAATAATCGGCATTGCGGTTCCAATGGGTCTCAATTGAGCCGGCATAAAGCTTGCCCGCAAGGCCTGCGTCCTGCAGCGCCTGAAACTGGGCCGTGCCGATCCCATAGCGATACTGGAACACCGGAAACAGGTTTTTGCCGGTCTCTTTGACCTTGGCCATCAACAGATCCGCATCGCGCACCGAGGCCACCAGCGGCTTTTCACACACCACATGTTTGCCCGCCTCAAGAGCGTCGATACAACTTTGAAAGTGCAGATGCGGCGGCAGGCAGATATCTACGATATCAATACTGTCATCGGCCAAAATCTGGGCAAAGTCATTGGTAAAACCAACTCCATTTGCCTCGGCCACCGCCTTGCCGCGCTCTTCGTTCAGATCGCAAATATAGGTGACGTCAAATCGCTCAGGCAGGGCCTTGTACCCCGCCAAATGTTCCTTGCCGATCCCGGCCCCAACGATTGCGACTTTATACATTTTCTTCTGCCTTCATCTGCGCCTTGATACAGACCTCCATCGTCAAAAACGTATGCGCCTGCGGGCATGCCGTTTCTGTTCGGTCCTGAACATCTGCCGCAAGCCGTGGAAAATACGGCAAATCGACATCGCGGCAGTCAATATAGGTGTTCTCGGTACCATTCACCAGAAAGAGGTTATCTGTCCGATGCGGCTGGCCAATATCGGTGTATTTGCGGCATTCAATCGTGCCTTCGGTGCCAAGCAAAAACAGCCGCCCATCACCCCACGTCGGCAATCCATCCGGCGTAAACCAATCAAGCCGCATATAGCCGTGGCCACCATCGCCATGCAGAGTCATTTCGCCGTAATCCTGAAAGCCAGGATATTCGGGCCGGGTGGTGTTTTCCACATGGGCCGCAGCGACGGTCACATCGGTCGAGCCGGTGAAATGCAGGAATTGATCGACCTGATGGCTGCCGATATCGGTCAGGATGCCGCCATAGCGTTCACGCTGAAAATACCAATCCGGGCGGGTTTTGAGATTTTGCTTATGCGGAGCCAAAGTGACAACTTGGATGACCCGGCCAATGGCCCCTTGGGACACCAATTCACTGGCTTTGGTGGTGGCGCGCACTTCAAATCGTTCAGAGAAGTTCACCGACCAAATGCGCCCCGTGCGGGCCTGACATTCCTTGATCGCCTCAAGCTGTTCCAAGGTAGTGCAGCCGGGTTTGTCGACCATCACATCCTTGCCCGCTTCCATCGCTTGGATGGCCAGCGCGGCACGATCGGCGGGCACGGCCGAGATCAGGACCATGTCGATATCCGCATCGTCCAAAATCGCACGGTGATCCGCGACTTTGGTGAGCTCGGGAAATGTTTTGGTAAACTTGTCTTCGGTGACCGCCGCGCCGTCTGTCCAATAGGCGTCACAGGTGCAGCCCTGCGCCTTCATATTGGTGAGCATCCCAAAAATATGGCCGTGATCGATACCCAATACGCCGAGTTTGAATGGCATGTGTTTTGTCCCTGTTTGTCCGCTTTTGCAGTTGTCATCAGGGGGAATTGTCCAGCCCGGCCATGGGCCAGGCCGCGCCCGACCTCCCCCAGGAGGGCGCGTTTGCGACGTTTCAACAGACGGCACCGTTGCCCATTTTGCGCTAACAGTCCATCCAAAGATGTTGGGAAACGCCCACCAGGTCGGGCGCGCCCCTTAGCGTTTGACCTGAACCGTTGTCCCGGATTTCCCCGACGCTTCAAGCGCCGTTATCAGACGATGCACTTCAAGGGCGACGCGCCCCGGCACCAATGGCGCGCGGCTGTGCGTTACCGCCTCGGCGAAATCTTCGATCACAAAGCGGTGCCAATCGCTGGTAAAGGCCATCGGATCGGCCCCTGCCCCAGACGAGGCCGCCTGCCCCACGGTTTCAGATCGACCGTCTTGCCAGTTGATCTCCAACAATCCGGCCTCAAGATGCACTGATCCGGCGGCAAAATGCAGGGTGATCGTTTCCCCTTTGCCCGGAAAGCTGGATGTCGTGGCGAACAATTGCCCAACGGCACCATTTTCAAACCGCATCCCGGCACAGACGAAGTCTTCGGATTCCATATCGTGAAAATCACTGGTGGCCGTCATGGCCGTGACCTCGCTCACCGGGCCGGTGAGGGACAGCATCAAATCCATCGTGTGGATCGCCTGCGAAATCATCACCCCGCCGCCGTCACGCGCATAAGACCCACGCCCCGGTTCGTCGTAATAAGCCTGCGGGCGCCACCACGGCACGTTAACTTCGGCCATACGCAGCGCACCGAGTTCAGGCAGCAGCTTGCGCAAATCATCAACCACCGGCCGGGCGCGGTGCTGCAACATAATGCCCAAAGGCACGTTTGCTGCCTCGCAGGTTTCGACCAGTTTGATCGCGCCTTCCAACGTGCGCTCCACCGGTTTTTCCATCAAGATCGGCTTGCCCGCGGCGACCAATTCTTCGACGATCCCGACCCGCGCATTCGGCGGTGTGGTGAGCAAGACAAAATCGACATCCGAGGCGGCGATCTCCGCCACAGATGTTGCCTCAACCGCGCCCAAATCTGGCCAATCCGCCAAAAACCGCGCCCGGCTTTCGGCCGAGCGCGCATAGACATAGGATAGTTCAACAGCGTCCGAATTCCGAATGGCATCACCAAAGGTGCGCGACACCATCCCAAGCCCAATCAAGGCGACCTTCATCTTGTGAGCTCCATGGAGGCGTCGGACGCATCAAACAAATGGAAGCTTTCGGTTGGAAAGCTTACCCCAATCTCCTGACCTTTTTGGAGCGGAATCTGGTGGGCGTGTTGCACGGTCAGCGTGTCGCCGTTGGCAAAGGTCGCATAAATATAGGTGACCGCACCAAGCTGTTCAAAGTTCTGAACCCGGACCGTTTCGTCGCCCTTGCCCTCCAAGTCGACAAGGATGTTTTCGGGGCGAATGCCCAATGTGACCTTGCCGTCACCGGGCTGCGCCACCGGAACATCGCGCACCATGCCACAGTTCAAGGACATGACATTGCCGGCCAATGTCCCCTCAAGAAAATTCATCTGCGGCGCGCCAAGAAAACCGGCCACAAACTTGTTCTTGGGATGGTTATACAGATCGAGCGGGCGACCCACCTGTTCGATATTGCCGCCGCGCAGCACCACAATCCGGTCGGCCATTGTCATGGCTTCGATCTGATCATGGGTCACATAGATCATGGTGTTTTTGAGTTTGGCATGCAGGTCCGAAATCTCGACCCGCATCTGCAAGCGCAGCTCGGCGTCAAGGTTCGAAAGCGGTTCGTCAAACAGGAAGATCACCGGTTCGCGGACAATGGCGCGACCAATGGCAACCCGCTGGCGTTGCCCCCCCGAAAGCTGACCGGGGCGCCGCGACAACAGGTGATCGATTTGCAACAACTTGGCGGCGTCGTTGATCCGCTTGTCGATCTCCGCCCGATCCATCCGCAGGTTTTCCAACCCAAAGGACAGGTTTTGCCCCACGGTCATATGCGGGTAAAGCGCGTAGGATTGAAACACCATCGACAGCCCACGTTCAGACGCAGGCACGTTGTTGACGCGTTTGCCGTTGAGGTTGATGTCACCCGACGTCGGATCATCAAGCCCCGCAATCAGACGTAGCAAGGTGGATTTCCCACAGCCTGACGGGCCAACAAAGACGATGAATTCGCCCTCTTGGATTTCCAAGTCGATGCCGTGAATGACATCCACGTCGCCAAAGCTTTTGCGGATATCGTTGAGTTGAAGCGCCGGATCTTTTGCGGCGTGTGCTGTGTCGTTCATTTCATACCTGTCGTAGCAATGCCGGTGGTGATGAAGCGTTGAAGCCAGACGAACACCAGCGTGATCGGGATCAACGTCACCACAGTCATGGCGAGAATATAGTGGAAGTTGGTGTCAAACTCACCGGCGAATTGGGTCAAGCCCAATTGCAGCGTGTGCGCGGCGGGGTCCGAGATCAGCACGATCAGCGGCCAGAGGAAATCATTCCACCGCCAAATGACCGACAGGATCGCCAGAACCGACAAAGCCGGAAGCGACAGCGGGATGATGATCCGCCAGAAAATGCGCCATTCGCTGGCCGCATCCATCCGAGCCGCTTCGAGCAGTTCGTCGGGGATAGTCAGCATGTATTGGCGCAGCAAAAACACCCCGGTTGGCGTCGCGGCGGCGGGAATGATCACCCCCCAAAGCGACCCAAAGAGACCAAAGCTCCAGACCACAAAGAACAGCGAGACAAGGATGATCGAGCTGGGAATAAGCAATGTCGCAACGATCAGGATCGTAAAGGTGAGCCGCCCTCGAAAGCGGTATTTCGACAAGGCAAACGCGGCCATCGCGTTGATCAACAAGGTCACCAATGTCGCAGCAACGGTCACAAAGACTGAGTTGTACAGATAGGTGAAGAAATGGAAGTTATCCTGCCCGTGTTGTTTCAGGATCGGATCAAGATAGTTCTCAACCGCGACCCGCATTTCTTCATGCGGAGCGAGGCTTTTACGCGGAACTTGGAACACCGCTCCGGGGTCTTCCACGGGCGCGACATCGGTCAATTTCCGCGTTGGACCCGCTTTGTAAACCAGCTGGGTACTGCCATCTTCTGCGGTATAGACCCAGACATCCTTGTCGCCGACCTCTTCGATTTGCTGCGAAATCTGATCCATCGGCAGAAGCCGCGTGTCAAAGCTTTCGACCGCCGTGTCGGATTTGATCGAGCTAAAGAACGTCCAAAGCACCGGGACCAGAATGACCAACACGCCAACCAATAGGTAAGAATAGGCGAGGAAATCCTGAATGGAGAAGGTTTCGGCCTTGTCCTTGTTGCCCGCGGTGCGGGTGAGGAAAGTTGTTAAACGGCTCATTTAATAGCCTCCCGGATCGCGCGCTTGGAAGGATTGGATGCCTCCGGCGGGGATATTTGGGGAAAGTAGAAACACGGGGGCGTGGGGGAAAAACACATCATAAGTCAGATTGCCTCCGTGTCAGCCACAGCTGGAAGAAGGTGAACACCGCGATCACAATCGCCATGAGGATCGAGCCAGCCGCGGCTTGTCCATAGTCGGGGTGATCGTTGGCGAAGGCCACTTCGTAGATGTTTTGAACCACCATGAAGGTTTCGCGGCCCGGCCCGCCCCCTGTGAGCAGATAGACTTCATCGAAAATCTGAAAACTTCGGATCAAGCTGAGCACCAACACCACAGTGAGCGTCGGCATAACCAAAGGCAAAGTGATGCGATAAAACGCCCGGAATGGTTTGGTCGCGTCCATTTTCGCGGCTTCATATAGATCGCTTGGGATGGCTTGCAGGCCTGCCAAAAGGATCAGCATATAAAACCCCATATGGCTCCAGCAGAACACAAAGACCAGCCAGAAGAACGGCCAGCCTGTTTTGGGGGTGACCAGCCAATTGATTGGGCGGTAGCGGCCAAAACTAAACACGGCGTCGAATTGGATCATCAAAAGCAAAATCACGGCGAGGATGCCCGCGCCAATAATGGCCATGCGTGCAAAGCTTTGTTCGGTCGAAACCGCCCAATACAGCGCAGCCGCCAGAACAAGGCCAAGCCAGCCAGAGCCGGGCAAACCAATCACACTCAGCGGCTGTGACCAATAGACCAGCATCGCAATCAGCACGCCAAATACGGCGGTCCAAGATGCCGATGGTCCGTCATTTGAGCGCAAGCTGCGTTCAGACACGATCAAGAGGATCACGGCAAAGATCACTGTAGCGACCATGTCAAATCCGCTGAGCCCTGCAAGGCCGGTCATGGCATCACGCGCTTCTCCGATGCTGGCGTTGAGCGCGCCTTTGCGGTGCAAAACCCAGTTCCAGATATTGGCGATAACCACCGGTGACAGCATCACAGGGTAAAAGAACATCGCCCGCCAAAACCCGCGCCCACGGATGTTTTGATTGACCACCAGCGCAGTGATAAGCGCCGCGACGCACAGGATTGGCACTTGGATCAACACGAACCACAGCGTGTTAAACATGCCGGTCCAGAAATTATAGCCGGGGTTCGAACAGGACTTGGGTGACAAGAAGTTTTCGCAGGTGAAGATATCTGCGTATTTTTCCCAACCAACCCAGGGGCGATCAAAGAGTGAGATCGACGCGCCGCCTGTGAATGAGACGTAAAAGTTAAGGATCATCGGCAAAAAGGTGAAAAAGCCAAAGATCAGCATATTCGGGAGCAACAGCGCATAGGGAACGCCGGCGCGGCCAAACAGGCTTTGGGCCAGTTCCACCGGAAAACCCAGGAGATCCATAAAGAATTGCGGTATCTGGCGAAGCGTATATCTCCGCCGCATAAGGAGCCAGATCGCCCCGCCCAAACCCCAAAACAGGGCGGCGAAGGCTACTGTAAAGCCTGCTGGTGTCATGAAACGTTCCGATCAAAACGCCCCTTTGGGGGGCAAAAGGGCGGGCACCGCATAGGCACCCGCCCCATTTTAAAACGCCTTACTGGTTTGCGTTTGTGTCCAGCTCTTCTTGAACTTTGGCCATGGCCTCATCCAAGGACAGCTCACCGTTCAGGGCTGCGCCAACATACTGAACCGTTGCGTTATACATCACAAAACCCTTTGGGCTGCCCTGCAGCTGGTAGGCTTGTGGTGTTTGTTCAGCGGCAGTGGCTGCCATCGCGGTAAAGGCGGCAAGACCATCAGACACGGCTTGGCTTGCGCCATTGCCAATGTAATCAAGCCCTTCGGCCTGAAGACCGGCATGCGCAGGAATCGCGAAGGTTTTGGAATACCATTCGCGTGCGATGTCGGTGCTGCCCATCCAAGCAACAAACTTGGCGGCCGCTTCTTCTTGGGCTGCGTCACCTGATTTAAACGCAACAAGACCGGAACCGCCTGGCATCACGCCGCAACCCGCTGGGCCACAGGGCACGGGTGCCACGGTCCAGTCAAACTTGTCGCCGACGTTGGATTGTACGTTGCCGGTGTTCCATGAGCCAGACATGTAAAAAGGCACGTCCGAGTTGAAGAACATTTCGTTGCCATTGGCGTATTTGGCACCCGAAACCGCAGGCCAGACGTCTGGTGGCATCAAGCCCGATGTGTGCCAATCAATCATCAGCTGCGAGAAGGCTTTGAAACCGTCATCCGCAATCAGCTTCCCATCGGGGCTGAAATACGCCGCGCCGTAAGACATCGCGGGGCCCGCCATGCGGTGGCCCGAACGGTCCATGACCATACCGGCATAGGATCCGGTGTTGTCCATAACTTGTTGCGTGGCATCCGCCCACTCTTCCCAAGTCGCGCCAGCCGCAGGAATCTCGACCTCAGCTTCTTCAAACATGGTCAGGTTCACATAAGGGCCGGTCACGGTCATTTCAGTGTGGAAACCGAAAATACCATCCGGTGCGCCTGCACGATACCACGGCAGCACCGCGCCATAGTTGGCTTCCCACTCGGCCGCATCCACATGCGGGGTCAGATCCACATAGAACGGGTTCAAACCGCCCAAGTTGGTGACAAAGGCCAGATCAGGGCCGGTGCCGGCCTCTAGCTGAACAGCCAGCTGTTCGCGAATGACGTTATATCCAACAGCGTTGATGGTGATCTTGGTGTCTGGATTAGCTTCCTGATAACGCTCGGCCAATTCTTTCACCAGACCGGCTTTGCCGTCGACGTCTGAGATCATCAAATCAATCTCGGCAGCCGATACGGCCCCGGCAACCAGCATCGCAATCGCAGACACAGAACCCGCTGCAACTGAGCGCGCAGTCATCCCTTTGACATGCATCATTTTCAATTTCCTCCCTTAATTTTTTTCCTGCCTAATGTGCAGGTGATGAGACGATAGTGTGAAACCAAACACGTCCGGTCAACCGCTGACCGCAGCCCGAAGACAAAAATTGATCCATTATTGCTACACGTTTTGCTTTACAAATGCCCACGTAGACAGATCGCCGCTGCGAACAGGGGCGAAAATTCGGTGAAATCCGCGATCAACAGGCGAATCACCCCGTTTCAGGTCGAATCGCCACCAGTCCAAAATATCACATGGTTTGTAACAGCCGAGTGTATCAATTCGCCTTTCACGATTGCACGCGCAGGGTGATAAGCGTGCCCTCCAGAACGCTATCGGGGGGATGCATGATCACCTCTGCCCCGGCCTCGATCCCACTCAAGACTTCCGCATGACGGCCATCGCGCCGCCCCAGATCAATTGCGGTCTCACGGGCTTTGCCTGCGTCGTTCACATAGGTCAGCCATTGACCATCCCTTTGAAAAACCGCTGACAATGGGATCAACAGCACATCTTTGCTGTGCCACTCCTCAATCCGAACATACACGGCAAAGGCCTCTCCTAGCCCGGTCCAGTCCTGCGGGTCCGACACAAAGTCCAAAACCGCATCCACCCGTTGCTCTTCGATCCCAAGCGCCGAGACCACCGTGCGCGCTGCTGGCTCGATCAGCTTCAACTCCGCATCCAGCGCTGCCCCGCCCCAGCGCTCAACCGATGCGGGGGCACCGGCAACAAGGCGCGTCGCCTCCGAGGACAGCAGATCAACCACAAGCTCCAAATCGCGCGGATCGCCCACGCTCAACAAGGGCGCACCGGCTTGAACCGGGCGTTCGCTGCTCCCGTTTATTGCGACAACAACACCATCCGCCGGGGATAGGATTGGCAAACAACACTTGCCATTGCCCCTGTGTAATTCCGGTTCGGCCAGCGCCGCTTTGGCCCGCTCAACAGCAGCCTCCGACATCGACAAACGCGCCTTTGCCGAGGCATGGACGGCTTGGGCCAGCGCCAACCGCTGTGCCGCATCCTCCAAATGGGTGAGCGAGGCCGTGCCGCTTTTGGCCAAGGCTTCGGCCCGATCCATCTGGGCCTGAGCATAGGTTTCAGCCGCTTGTGTTCGGGCTTGCTCGGCCTTGGCATATTCCACCGAGGCCTCCGCTTCGTGCAACGCGGCTTCGGCTTGTGCTCGCGATCGGGCGTCCAAAAGCGGTGCGGTGGCGGGCTCAACCTGCGCCACCATGGTTTCACCCGCGACAACCACATCGCCAACGGCCACCGGCAGGCGTTGCACCGTGCCACTGATCGGCGCTGAGACTTCATAGATGTCGCGGATCCGGGTTTTGCCTTCGGCATTTACCGTCACGCTCAGATCACCGCGCGTCAGGCGCGCCATGTCGACCGCGACTGGATCATCGCCAAATGCGGTCGAAACCAACCCCGCAACAATTGCAAGGCCAAGCGCCGAAAGGCCTACAGTTCGCAAAGAGAGTGTCATCGTGTCATTCCCTTGTTTTCATAACAGAAATAAGATCAAGCCGCGTCAAACGCCGCGCCACCAGCGCCACAGAAATCACCGCTGCACCCAGCACAATCAGGCTCGCCTTGGCATAGGTGGCCCCGCTCAACACAAGCGGCATGGAATAGAGATCAGAGGAAAACCCGTCGGTCATCAGGCGGGCAATACCGCCGCCGATCCACCACCCCACCGGCTGTGCAATCAGCGCAAGCAGCAACACTTCACCAGCCAGAATATAGGCCACCTCACCCTTGCTAAAGCCAAGGATGCGCAGGCTGGCCAGTTCCCGCGCCCGCTCAGACAGCTGCACGCGGGTCGCATTATAAGCCACGCCAACCGTAATGATGGTGCCAAGGATCGCGTAAACCGTGGTCATCACCAGAATATTGCTCGATAGCGTTTCAAGAAAGCTCTTGCGGTTCTCGGTCATGTTGATGGTGCCCATTAACCGCGGAAAGTCCTTGATCCTGTCTTCAAAGGCCTCGGCGGCGTCAGGATCGGCCAAGGTGACGTTGACGGTGGTGGTTCGGTCAGACTGACGCAACAGCCGGTTCAGCGCGTTCAGGTCCACATAGGCCCCAAGGCCGAAAAACTGGGTCACAATGCCCGAAACCGGCAGGTCATAGGTCTCGCGTCGGCCGTTTTCAAAACGGATCTGCACCATGTCACCAATTTCAGCATGGAGCGCTTTGGCCAGACGATCCGACAACATGACACCATGGGGATCGGGTGTGATCACCCGGCCGTCGCCATCAATCACCCGTGCCAAATCTGACCCTTTGGGCGATGACGTCAGGCTGACCTGCTTCTCAAAAGGCCCGCGCGACAAGGTCGCGGGTTGGTATTGCTGCGGCTCGACCTGAAGCACCCCCGGCAGGCGCGCAACCTCATCCAACGCCGCCAATGGCACGTCTGGATCAAACAACAGCAAGACATCTTGCCGGTTCGATTGGTAAAACGCGGTGTCGATGATCTCATCCATTGAATCAGGGAAAAAGTTCGACGCGACCAACACCGAAACCGCCAAGGCCATGCCAAGCATTGTCATGGCTGCGCGCAACGGCCATCGCATAAGGCTGCGCAAAATCATGCGGCTGGGCTGTGACAGGCGTATTTTCGCAACGGCCCAGTCGACGATATTGCGCTTGTAATTGGGCGGCGCGGGCGGGGACATTGCGACAGCCGGGGCCAAACGCGCCGCGCCCAGCGCGCTGCGCAGCGCCCCGACCGACGTCGCCGCCAAGCCCAAGACCGCTGAAAATGCATAGACCGACCACGGCACGCCAAAGACCAAAAACGGAAAGCTGTAATACTGAGCGTAAATTCGCGCCATGCTTTGCGCCAACCAGGTGCCCGCGCCCCAGCCAACACCAACACCGATCAAGGCAATCAACCCGGCCAACATCAGATAGTGCAGGCAAATCTCAAGGTCCGTGTAGCCAACCGCCTTGAGCAGCCCAATCTCGGCGCGTTCCAATTGCACGATCCGGCCCATCACCATGTTGACCAAAAACACCGTGATCCCCAAAAACACCGGCGGCAAAACATAGGCCAGCACTTCAAGCTGGGTGATCTCGGTTTCCAGAAACGCGTTGGATTGCTGCTGGTCACGCCCCATCGGCGTTGCCGCTCCATAGGGATCAAGCAGGTGTTCCACCTGATCTTTGATCGGCTCAATCGACGCGCGTGGCAGCACCGTCATAGCCAGCGAATTGAACGCCCCAGACATCCCAAACCCGGCATCCATCACGTCATCGGGCAACCACAAAATCCCAAAGCTTTCGTTTTGTGGAATCAAGGCACCGGGACCGATTGTATAGACAAACTCAGGCGATAGCGCTGTGCCAATGATGGTCAGTTGCTGTTTCCGACCGTTCAGATTGACCCCAAACTGATCCCCAAGTTCAAAGCCATTTGCATCGGCGAACGGTTCGTTCACCACCACTTCACCCGATGCCATCGGCCAGCGACCGCTGCGCAGCAACGGCACGTTCAGCAATGGCTCGCCGTCTTCGGGCCGCGAAATCAGCAACCCGGTGGCCGATTTTGCCTTGCCGGGAATATCGAGCACAGCGTAACTGCGCACCTGCGCTTCAATCTGTGCCACACCGTCGATAGCGCGCAACTCACTCATCAAACTGTCCGGGGCCCGCCGCGCCGAGGCAAAAACATGCGCAAATCTATGCTGGTCATAATAGGTCGCGCGTGTCTCGTTTAACGCCCGGCTCATTCCGACCGACATCAAAATAACCGCCACCCCGGCCGCAAGAACCAACGCAATCGCCGCGCCTTGCATCCACAGGCGGCGAAAGTCTCGGAGCAGTTTGAGATCAAGCGCTTGCATGGTTTACCACACGATCTCGGATGGGGCGATTTGGCTGTCGTTGACCTCGACACTTGCAATATTGCCGTCTGCAAACCGGATCACCCGATGCGCCATTTGCTGAATGGCCGCATTATGGGTGATCACCACCGTTGTCGTGCCAAAATCCTGGTTCACCCGGCGCAGCGTCTCAAGAACCTGCGTCCCGGTTTTACTGTCAAGCGCGCCCGTCGGTTCATCGCACAGCAACACTTCGGGTCGTTTCGCAATCGCGCGCGCAATCGCCACCCGTTGTTGTTCCCCGCCCGACATCTGCGCCGGAAAATGATCCATCCGATGGGACAAGCCAACCAGATCAAGCGCTTCGGCTGGTTTCATCGGGCGTTTGGCCACATCGGTAACCAGCTGCACATTTTCACGCGCTGTCAGGCTTGGGACCAGATTGTAGAACTGAAAAACAAAGCCGACAAATTCGCGCCGATAGCGCGTCAGTTGGCGATCAGTGGCCTGGGTGAATTCTTTGCCGCGAAACCAAAACTTGCCACCTGACGGATGATCAAGCCCGCCCAAAATATTCAACAGGGTCGACTTCCCCGACCCCGACGGCCCAAGCAAAACCGCCAGTTCCGCCGCATAAAGACGCAAGTCCACCCCGCCAAGGGCGCGGACTTCCACATCACCCGTCTTGTAAATCTTGGTCAACGCCTCGGTACGAAACACCACGTCAGCGCGATTTTCGACTCTGCCATCCATGGGCACACCCCGCACATATCACCGCCAAGCTAATGCGATTCCAGTGGGGCGCGTTGATCCGGATCAAGCGGACAAAGCCTTATTGCCAGTCACCCCAATCATTGCCATGCCACGTCACCTCGCCGTCCCAGGCAAAGGGGATTTGGTGGATCACAACATCCTCCCCACGCAGCAGGACAACCCGATACGACGGCTCAAGCGGGCCCGAAGGTGACTTGTTAGACGGAGCCAAAACCGGGATCGTTTGATGCATGGTCGACGCCACGCCGGAAAACGGAATGCCCGCCAAGGTCCCACACAGCGGCTCATGGACATGGCCGAAAAAGATGTGGCCAATCTTGTGGCGATACGCCTTGAGCACGGCACGCAGTTCCGCTTGATCAGCCTTATCCAGCGACAGCTCATCGGTGCACGGATCGCCTAGATCCAGAATATTGTGGTGGAAAAACAAATACGCCGTTTCCGCCAGTGCCAATTGCGACGCCAACCACGCGCGGCGCGGTTCACAAAACGCCCCGGCATGGGATTTGTCACGCACCGTGTCACAATAGATAAACCGCACCCCCTGCACCTCTTCGGCATGGTTCACATAGCCATTTTCATCTTTGGAGTGGTCTGGAAACGCGTTGAAAAAAGCCTGCCGATCATCGTGATTTCCAAGCATCAAACGCACCGGCATCGGCAAAACCCTGAGCGCGCTCTGAAGCGCACCATAGGCAACCGGATCGCCGTGATGGGTCAGATCACCGGTGATGACCAATCGCGCCGCATCGGCGTGATGCTCGGCCATATGGCCAAAGGCCCGCGCCAAGCGATCATAGGGATCAAGCCCTTCAATCAATGCGCCCGGCGCACCCAGATGAATATCCGACAGATGAATAAATTTCATGTCACCCTCGCAAGTTGGCCCAATCAAGCCAACCCTTAGCGACAGGCTCTAACAGCTTTGCGACAGCACGTGGCGCAAACGCAGATTACCAGTCAAACGCCTCGACCTGGACGCGTTTACCCAACATGAATGCATCGGCCACGTGACGCAGTGGGGACACATCCATCTCGCTTGCTCCTCTGGCAACCAAATCCGCCATCTGCGCATAAAGTGCCGGGTATTCCCCTGCGATAGCCGGATCATGCCCGGCGTCCTTCCCGTCGATGGTCATATGTGCGCCGCCTTGGGTCAGATGCAGTTTTCCCGCAGTGGTCCAGACCTCCACATCCCACGTCTGAGGCCCGGTTTGACGCCAATCAAAATCCGCCGTGGTATTGCCGGTGAACTGCAACTGCACCGCAATTGGCATCTGGCGGTTGGCTGGAAATTCCAACTCAGCCCCTAATAAATGAACCGGCGACGGCAAAATTTTTGTCATCACCGACAACGCATTAATCCCCGGATCCATCACCCCCATACCGCCCGGTTCAAACACCCAATCCTGATTGGGATGCCATGTGCGCACGTCTTCGCGCCATGTGATATGGGTCTTGGTGATCTCTTTGTCTTGCAACCAATCACGCGCCGCCGACACCCGCGCCGCTTCGCGCGAATGCCAGGTTGCAAAAATCGACACCCCGGCCGCGCGCGCCATGTCTTCAAGGGCATGGCATTCTGACAGGGTCACACCGGGTGGCTTTTCCAACATCACATGACGCCCTGCCGCAATGACTTTGCGGGCGAATTCATAGCGCGGCACAGGCGGCATGCATAGCGACACAACTTGAATGTCGGGGTGGGCCGACATCATGTCCTCGAGATCGGTATAGGCCGGAATGCCATCAATATGGCCCGCGCGCGAACAGGTGGCCGCCAACGCCCAATCCGGGCTGGCTGTGATGCTGGGCACATGTTGATCGCGGGCGATCTTGCCGATTCCAACGAGGGCAATTTTCATGGCGGGCATCCTTTGGCGCTGATCCGGTGCCTGCCTGTTAGCGCAAAAGCTCAGACAGGGTAAAGACATCGCTCCGCACTCAAAAGGCACACCTCGCCAAATACTTTCCCTTTTTGGCAAGTATTTGGCCGAACAAGTCATTTTACTTGTCAAATCATATCAGTCACTCTCATCATAACGACTGGGAGAGAAACATGCGGACACAAGTGGCAATCATTGGCGGCGGACCATCTGGCCTGTTATTGGGTCAACTTTTGCATCGTCAGGGCATCGACAATATCGTTCTTGAACGCAAAACCCGCGACTATGTGCTCGGCCGCATTCGTGCTGGCATTTTGGAAACCGGATTGGTTGACCTGATGCGCAAGGCGGGCGTTTCTGAGCGGATGGATCGCGAAAGCTTTGTCCATGACGGCACGGTCATCACCGATGGCAACACACATTTTGAAATCAATTTCAAAGAGTTGACGGGCGATCACGTCATTGTCTACGGCCAAACCGAACTGACCCGCGATCTCTATGATGCGCGCGAAGAATGTGGTGCACAGACCGTCTTTAATACGGAAAACGTGCAAATTCACGATGCCGACAGCGACGCCCCCTATGTGACCTACGAGGTTGACGGCGAACAGCACCGCATTGATTGCGACTATGTTGCCGGTTGTGATGGGTTCCACGGTGTCAGCCGCAAAACCATCCCCGAAGACGTCCGCAACGAATATGAAAAGGTTTATCCCTTTGGATGGCTCGGCATTTTGTCCGAAACACCCCCCGTGCACGACGAGCTGATCTATGCAAATTCCGAACGCGGTTTTGCGCTTTGCTCAATGCGCAACGAAAACCTCAGCCGCTACTACATCCAATGCTCGCTGACCGACAGCCCCGAGGATTGGTCCGATGACGCGTTTTGGGAGGAACTCAAACGCCGCATTCCCGCCGAAATGGCAGACAAGCTCGTTACCGGGCCGACGATTGAAAAATCCATCGCACCGCTGCGCTCCTTTGTGACCGAGCCGATGCGCTGGGGCCGTCTGTTTCTCTGTGGCGACGCGGCCCATATCGTGCCGCCAACCGGTGCCAAGGGGCTGAACACCGCCGCCAGCGACATTCACTATCTGTTTGAAGGCCTGTCCGCATTTTACGCCAACGGCGATGCCTCTGGCCTTGATACCTATTCCGAAAAAGCGCTGTCCCGGATTTGGAAAGCCGAACGGTTCAGCTGGTGGATGACCAACATCCTACACCGTTTCCCCGATCAAACCGATTTTGACATCAAAATGCAGCGCGCAGATTTGGACTTTTTGCGTTCTAACCGCGATGCGCAAAAAGTAATGGCACAAAACTATATTGGCTTGCCGTATTAAAGGAACCCACCGATGACAGACATCGAAACCGGCATGCAGGTGCGCCGCAACGTTCTGGGCGACGCCCATGTCGACCGCGCCGAAGCTGCCAAAACCGAATTTGATACGCCGTTTCAGGACTTGATCACCAAGAGCGCGTGGGGCACCGTTTGGGCCGGCGATGGCATCTCGGACCGCGACCGCTCTATGTTGACCTTGGCGCTCTTGGCGGCGCTCGGAAATTTCGAAGAAATTCCGATGCACATTCGTGCCACCGCCCGCACCGGAGCAAGCAAAACTGACGTGCTCGAAGCCTTTCAACACGTTGCAATCTACGCCGGAGTCCCGCGTGCAAATCACGCGCTGAAACTGGCCAAAGCCACTTACGCCGAAATGGAACAAGGGGATCAGACATGAAACCAGCCGAGTATTACCAGCGTGACCGCCAGTGGCACGCCCCTGCCCTCACGCCAGATTACAAAACCTCTGTCACCCGCTCGCCCAACTTTGCGGCGATCAGCCTTGACAACACCGTGTCCGAAATCACCGGCCCACGCTTTGGCCATTCGGACATTTCACCAATCGACAACGACCTGATCCGCAACTACGCGGCAGATGACGCAAGCCCGATTGGCGAACGCATCATCCTGCACGGCCGGGTTCTCGACGAAAACGCGCGCCCCGTGCCAAACACCATGGTTGAGATTTGGCAAGCCAACGCCGGCGGACGGTATCGCCACAAAAAAGATACCTATCTTGCCCCGATTGATCCCAATTTCGGCGGCTGCGGGCGCACAATCACCGATGAAAACGGCTATTACTTTTTTCGGACCGTCAAACCCGGAGCCTACCCTTGGCGCAATTGGGTGAATGACTGGCGCCCGGCCCATATCCACGTGTCGATTTTCGGCTCGGGCTTTACACAACGCTTGATCACGCAGTGCTACTTTGAAGGCGACCCGCTGATTGCGAAATGCCCGATTGTACAAACCATCCCTGATCCTGCTGGCGTTCAACAACTCACGGCGGCGCTTGATCTCAATGCGACAATCCCATTGGATTCAATCGCTTACAAATTTGACATTGTGTTGCGCGGCCGCCGTTCAACCCTGTTTGAAAACCGTTTGGAGGGCAATTAATCATGGCACAGCCGCTCGACTATCTCAAAGAAACACCCTCTCAAACTGCTGGTCCCTACGTTCACATTGGCCTAGCGCCCGGCGCTGCTGGCTTTGACATTTACGACCAGGAACTCGGCAAAGACATTGCAGGGCCCAACGCCGCAGGTGAACGTATCACCGTCGAAGGCATTGTCATTGATGGCACTGGCTCGCCGATCAAGGACGTGTTGCTCGAAGCATGGCAGGCGAACGCCGACGGCAACTATGCCCACCCCGAAGGCGGCGGCGACGTCGAAGACGGGTTTCGTGGTTTTGGCCGTGTGATCACCGAATTTGAAACCGGTGAATGGACCTTTGACACGATCAAACCGGGGCCCGTCCCAGGGCGCAGTGGTGCCACACAAGCCCCCCACATCAACCTGTGGGTCGTGGCGCGTGGCATCAACCTTGGTCTCAACACCCGTGTGTACTTTGAAGACGAAGCCGAGGCCAATGCCGCCGATCCGGTGCTCAACCTGATCGAATGGGAAAACCGCCGGGCCACGCTGATCGCCAAACGCAGTGACCGCGATGGCAAAACCGTCTATCGTTTTGACATTCGCGTCCAAGGCGACGGCGAAACAGTCTTCTTCGACATCTGAGGCCATCTATGCAAACCCCAAATGACTCCGGCCCCTGCATCATCTGTGTTGCTATCACCGGATCGGTTCCGCGCAAGGAAAACAACCCGGCGGTGCCGATCACTGTGCCCGAACAAATCGAAAGCACACAGGCGGCATTTGAGGCGGGGGCCAGCATTGCCCACTGCCATGTCCGCCTAGATGACGGCACGCCCACAAGCGACCCAGAGCGGTTTGGCCTGCTAATGGAAGGCATCCAAAAGCACTGCCCCGGCATGATCGTGCAGCTGTCAACCGGCGGCCGGTCCGGTGCCGGAACCGAGCGCGGCGGCATGTTGTCCTTGCGCCCGGACATGGCGTCGCTGTCGGTCGGGTCCAACAATTTCCCGACCCGCGTCTATGAAAACCCGCCGGATTTGGTCGATTGGCTCGCCTCGGAAATGCGCAAATATGACGTTATGCCCGAAATCGAGGCCTTCGATTTGTCGCATATCCACCAAGCTGTGGCGCGCAAACAAAAGGGTGATATCGCTGGCAAACTCTATGTTCAGTTTGTCATGGGCGTAAAAAACGCCATGCCGGTCGATCGCGATGTGTTTGATTACTATGTCAAAACCATGCAACGCCTTGCGCCAGACGCCCAATGGTGTGCCGCCGGTGTTGGCCCCGGCCAGATCATCGTAAACGAATGGGCCATTGCAGCGGGCGGACACACGCGGACCGGCCTTGAGGATAACATCCGTCTGGACGGCAAAACCCTCGCCCCCTCCAACGCAGCACTGGTCGCACGCGCCGCATCCCTATGCGAGAAATACGAACGCCCCGTCGCCACATGGCAGCAGGCGCGCGATATTCTCGGGTTGCGCCCAAGCTAGGTCCAGACCCTCAGGGCAAGGCTTACCAAGTGATCAAAACACCCCCATGTGGGGTGTTTTCCTATGTCTAAACACTGGACATTGCCGCAGCAGACCGGTCAACTGCTGGCACAAATCAGTGAGGGATGATCATGAAATTCTGGACAACCGCCGCCGCCATGATGCTGGCCACCACCGCCTATGCCGACAGCTGCGCCACCGGCAAAACGCTGACCGAGGGCACCTTGACCATCGCCACTGGCAATCCGGCCTATTATCCGTGGGTCATGGATGATGCCCCCGAAAGCGGTCAGGGCTTTGAAGCTGCGGTCGCCTATGCCGTTGCCGCCGAAATGGGTTTTGGCGCCGATGCCGTCACATGGATCCGCACAAGCTTTGATCAGGCGATCCAGCCCGGTGCCAAAGACTTCGATATCAACATGCAACAGTTTTCAATCACGCCCGAGCGTGAGGAAATGGTCGACTTTTCCGTACCTTACTACACTTCGGCGATGGCTGTTTTGACCACCAAATCGGTTGTTGATGGCGGGGCGTCTGCTGATGTTGCCTCGCTTAAGTCGTTGATCTGGGGGGCGGATGCCAACACCACGGCGGTCCCGATGCTTCAGGATTTGATCGCCCCGGAAAAAGATCCGCTTTTGTATGATGACAATGCCGATGTCACCGCCGCGATGCAAGCCGGTCAGATCGACGCCGCCCTGTTTGATCTGCCCACCGCTCTGTATCTCTCGGCGGTTGTGCTAAACGACGGTGCCTTGCTCGGCCAATTCCCGGCGGATCGCAGTGAAAACCCGGATCAATTCGGGATGTTGATGGCCGAAGGGTCTGCGCTCAAAGAATGCGTTGACGCCGCCATCACGACGCTCACCGACAACGGAAAACTGGCTGAAATCGAAGCAAAATGGATGCAAGCCACGACTGGCGTCCCGCTGATCAAGTAGATTTTTATTAACCCAAGTTACTGAAAATTAACGAAGTTGACAGCTGTCAACTTCGTTAACACACCGTTAGAAAGCGGTGTTTCAGGGCCTCTTATTTCGTCTCACTGATCTTGAGGATCGTGTAAGAATTCCCTCGAATATATCTGACATTCCCAACCTGCCGCACTCTCGGATTCCGGGCGACCTGATCATAGACCAAAACATCGAATGTCTGCCCCTCCAAACGATAAACACCTTCGTACCGACCAGAGGATTTTTGCGTCAGCGCGTCCTGCGGCGAAGACGGTTTAAACCCTTGTCGCGCCAAACTCGCGATGGCTTCGGCATGTGCTGATTTTGCGAATGTCCCCACGCGTTTGAGCCGACAAGACAACAACCTTGTGTCCCAGGTCCGATCCCCTTTGGCAGGTTTGGAAACAACTTGACCAATCATAATGTCGGCCGAAAACTTTGAGCGAGCGCTTGAACTTCCCCGCGTATAGGGCTCCCGGTGTGAAACCTCGGCCGCTCGGAAAACGTCAATCGCTTGGCGCATACTGCGCTTAGGATTGAGGCAACCTTTTTCAAAAACAGACGCCACTTCACGTGTTCTCATGTCTGTCACAGAATTGCCTCCTGCTTGGTCAGACATACAGCCACCCAGGGCCAATGTGCTTAAAAGGAGAAGTGGAAAAACATGTGCTTTTACAGGCATTAAAATCGTCCTAGGGAATGAGAATTGCCACAATTTTTGTCAAGGCGTGAGACCTGCCGCAACCGCTTAATATTAAACGCCTCTTGCATCCCATATTGGACCCTGACACCTTGCCCCGAGGACTCCGCCGTTGACAGGACCGATGGATATGCCCACACAAACTCGCCGTCAGATTTTTGAGGCCCGACAGCGCAAACGCGCCAATTGGATCGCCGCCTTATCGACATGTGCGGTACTTGCCGTGATCATCATTTTGATCCCGTTGACCCCCGGCTGGGAAAACGTCAAACGCAGCTTTTTCAACGGTGCGGTGTTTGCCAAAACATTCCCCGGATTGCTTGAAGCCTTTGTCATGGATGTGGCGATCTTTTTGTGGTGCGCGCCTTTGATTGCGGCGCTCGGGCTCGCCATTGCCATCGCCCGTGATTTACGCAGCCCGGCGCTTTATCCGATCAAGCTTTTTGCCATCGCCTTCACCGATATTTTTCGCGGTTTGCCGGTCATTCTGGTGATTTACCTGATCGGCTTTGGCATCCCCGGGCTTGGCCTGCCACGGCCTTGGAATTCGCCCTATATCTGGGGCTCTTTGGCGTTGATATTGGTCTATAGCGCCTATGTGGCCGAGGTGATCCGATCCGGGATTGAATCCATCCATGACAGCCAACGTAACGCGGCGCTGTCGCTTGGGTTATCGTCTTCGGATACAATGCGTTACGTTATTTTGCCCCAGGCCGTGCGCCGTGTTGTTCCGGCCAATATGAACTTGTTCGTTGCCTTGCAAAAAGACGTCGCGCTATTGAGTTTCATTGGCCCGGTTGAGATCTTTCGCCAAGCCGGTGTTTACAAATCCCTGATGGCGAATTTCACCCCCTATGTCGGGGCTGCGCTGATATTTTTAGCTCTGACAATTCCCGCAACGCGTTATGCGGATTACCTGATGAACAAACAGTCAAAGGCGCGCAGTTGATGGCCGATCTCAGACTTGAAAATGTCCAGAAGTCCTTTGGCGACAATGCGGTCATCCGGGGCATCGACCTGTCAATATCCAAAGGGGACATGGTCTGCCTGATTGGGGCTTCGGGTTCGGGGAAATCGACGCTATTGCGCTGTATGAATCTGCTCGAACCGATTGATGACGGCCGGATTTTGCTGGACGGGGATGATATTTCAGAACCGGGCAAAGACCCACAGCCGGTGCGCCAACGCATTGGAATCGTGTTTCAAAGTTACAATCTCTTCCCTCATATGACCGCGTTGGACAACGCCCTGTTGGCCCCGCGTCGGATTATGGGGAAATCCAAGGCCGAGCTGCGCCCTGAGTTGGAAGAGATGTTTCATCGCTTTGGCTTGGGCGACCGGATGACCCATTTCCCCGACCAGCTTTCTGGCGGGCAACAACAGCGCGTGGCGATTATTCGGGCGCTGGCGATGCAACCCGAGATTATGCTTTTTGATGAGATCACATCGGCGCTCGACCCGGAATTGGTTGGTGAAGTGCTCGACGTTTTGCGCGATCTGCGCGCCCAAGGCATGACGATGGTTCTGGCCACCCATGAAATGGGATTTGCCCGCGAATTGGCAGACAAGGTCTGCTTTCTCGATCAGGGGCGTATCTTGGAAGAAGGCCCGCCGGAACAGATTTTCGAAGCCCCCAAACAAGAGCGAACACAGGCGTTTTTGGCACGGGTCTTGTGACCAGTTGCGGCCACCTAAGCGGCGGACGAAAGCCGGACGCCTGACCGTATAGGGTGTCTTTCAGCGCTTGCGCAAAGACATTTGGCCATTCAATCTGGTGCAAAAGACCCTCGCATAGAAGAGAAAGGTCACCGATGCGCAAACTCAAAATCACAGCCGCCGAAATGGTTGCCCGCGCCCGCGCCCGCATCACCGAATTTGAAACGCCCGATCTGATCAAACGCGTGGATGACCCTAAGACCGTGATTGTAGACATTCGCGATGTGCGCGAACGTCAGCGCGCCGGCTTTATTCCCGGCGCATTCCATGCCCCGCGCGGGATGCTGGAATTCTGGGTGGACCCAGACAGCCCCTATTTCAAAGAGATTTTTGCCCGCCAAGACGGGGATGGCAAAACCTTTGTGCTGCATTGCGCGTCGGGATGGCGATCCGCCCTAAGCGCGGCGACCTTGAGCGATATGGGCTTCGAAGTTTCCCACTTGCGCGAAGGATTCTCGACTTGGGAAGCTCAGGGTGGGCCGGTGGAACACGTCAAAAGCTGACATGTCACAAACAGATACCCTAGGGTCAGGTTTTCCCTCGTTGACTCATTTGCCCTGACTGGTCGATCATCAAAGCACTTGCCAGACAAGGCTTTTTTGAAAGGGTAGTTCCGTGCGCAATTTTGTCGCCATTACAGCATTGATAGCAGGCCTCGCCGCATCAGACCCGGCACAGGCGCAGGACATTGTCGGATTTGACCGTGGCGATTTTGGCAATATCGTTCTCAATCGCAAACAATCTGCCGCCGCCGGTGACATCGAATTTGAACTGTCGGTGGGGGACTACAATAACGAGAGCATTCGTAATTATTCGCCGCAAAGTATTTTCGCCAAGATCGGACATTCGGTCGGGCGGTTGGATATTTTAACCGACAAGGGCATTTTTCCCTGCACGGCGTTTATCGTCGACAAGAAACATATCCTAACCAATTACCACTGTGTTCCGGGGATTTTGGACAATGAACGCGCCGGGGCAACCCGGATTGACGCGGTGCAATTTGTCGCTGGCTACACCCAACAAGGTGTCGAAGAAGGCACCAAGAAATTCACCGTCAGCCCGACGCCGGTTGAGGCGCATCAAGATCTTGATTACGCCCTGCTGGAAGTTCTGGGCGATCCCAGCGCCGAATTTGGCATGTTGAAACTGGCTTCGGCCACCCCCCATGATGGTGATCCCTATTGGGTGATCGGCCATCCCATGGGTGAGGCCCAGCGCATCAGCCGTGAGAAATGCAAAGCCAACAACCCTGCCCTGTCCAATGCCAAGCTATTGCACACTTGCGATACGCTGCCGGGCAATTCCGGGTCGCCGGTGATTGATGCGTCTTTACAGATGGTTGTCGGCCTGCACCATGCCGGATCCAAGCGCGACAGTGTCAATTTCGCCATTCCCATGTCGGATATTCTTGAGCGCTCGGACGTGCTTGTTGCGGCGCTGACCACACAAGATGATGTGACGCCGGTGGACCCGACCCCGCCGACTGAGCCGGTTGATCCCGTTGAGCCGCCCAAAGATACCCCCCCCGCCCCTGTGCCCGATCAGGACGAAGCCGGTGCGCTTTGTGATGCGCTCTATGCCGAGGCCAAGGGATATGGCGAATGCTTTGCCTATCGCGCCTATGCCGAGCAGTGCCAGGGCCATAAATTTGCCCCCTTCGCCCAGAGCTTTATCAACCACCAATGCAAAAGCGCTGAAGTGACACCGCCTGTGACGCCGGCCCCGATCGAACCAACGCCGGTTCCCCCCAAACCTGTTACCTATTTGCGCCCATGGTGCAGCGCGTCGCATTTGAATGCGACAGAGACAGCGATTTGTGGCGATGCCTATTTGGCCGGTCTCGATGAGCGGCTGAGCCGCGCCTATAGCAACCAAAGTGGCCGGAGCACAGCGCGCGAACAATCCAGCTGGCGCACCGCGACCCGTGACGGCTGTGGCAGCAACACATCCTGTATCGGGCGGGTTGTATTGAACCGGATCACCTATCTGGAGACCCCAGTCGCGACGCCTCCTCCCAGCAATAACAATTACCGGATCGTTAAAGGCTCTTACCGCCTGCCATCGAGCCAGTGCTATATCGTGACCGCATCGCGCCCCTCGATTGCCGAAGCCGTCGCCTTTGCCAAACAGTGGTTTTCAAACCGCTCGGGTGTGCGGTTGTTCCAGTCGACCAATGGCTATTACGCAATCACAATCCGCACCGTCGCCAAATCGGAATCAGACTGGCAGATCAACCGCTTAAAGTCGCAAAATGCGGTGCCAAGCGATAGTTTCTGTTCCTCTGGGCGCCGCTATGTGGCCGAGGTTTTGTGGCAAGGTGGCTCTGCAAACGCCCCAACGCCAGTGCCTGCGCCAGCGCCCTCCAACCGTATCATGTATGCGGACAACAATAACGACGGCGGGCTGAACGTCCGCCCCGGACCAGGCACCCAATACCCGTATTTCACCGAAATCGACGCGGGCACCAAATTGAGCGTCATCGGCGTATCGGGAAAATGGTCCAACGTGATTTTGCCAACCGGCCGCAAAGGGTGGGTCTATAGCCCGCTTTTGACCGCCACCAAGCCATATGTGCGCCAATGCAGCGCCCGTGTCGTGAACCTTGATCCCTATTCCAGCCGCACCCGCGCCTCTGGTTCTGGCTATTTGAATGTACGTTCCAAACCATCACCCAAAGGCAAGAAATTGACCGAAATCTATTTGGGCGATCAGGTGCGGGTGCTGGCCCAGCGCAATGGCTGGGCACGGCTTGAATGCATCTCGGGGCAGTGTTTGTCGCCCTATGCCGGACGCGCAGGTCAGCGCGGCTGGTCTTCGAAAAAGTACCTTTCCATCAGTTGCAGATAATTTCGCCACCCTCTCGGTAGCAGGAGACTTGATATGAGACATCGCCATTTATTTACCGCCAGTGTGCTGGCCATCACGGCCTTTGTCGCCGCCCCCGCCAGCGCCGAAGCCCCAGCCCTGTCGATGGATGCCAGCGAGAACGAAAAAGCCGCTTATGCGGTGCTCGACAAATACTGTGCAGGATGCCACCAGGACGGCGTTTTGAACGAAGGTTTGACCAAAGCCAAATCCGGGTTTGGGCATGTTTTGGACATGAACCGTCTGGCCCATGACCCCAAGTTTGTGTCACTGGGTGATCACACCAAATCCAAGCTGTATCAAGTGATTGCCGGGGGATCTCCGCCCATGCCCGACAATTGCTGGGACGCGGATTGCACCCCAACGGCGCAAGAGCTTGAGGTTTTAAAGCTGTGGATTGATGAGCTGGATGACGGCGTCGAGGAGAAGAAATTTGTCTCGCTCGAAGATCTGCACCGCATGGCCCACGAAGACCTGCAAAAGCAGCCCACAAACCGCCGCGACCGCATTCGCTATATCTCGCTCAGACCATTGTACAACGACAAAGATGTCAGCGGCGAAAACTATGAGGGGTACCGTCAGGCCACGATCAAGCTGATCAACGCGCTGAGCTGGAATCCTGAGCCCTACACATGGGAAAAGGTTGATGAATACGGCGTTTTGATGCGCATTTACCTGCCGGAAATCGACTGGGACAGCCATAAGTGGCACAAGTTGGAAACCATTTACCCGTATGGTTACACCAGCGATACCGACCCCTATTTGAACCCGCTCAAGCATATGGCCGGAACCAATATTCCGATCATCCGCGCCGATTGGTTTGCCGCCACTGCGCCGGTGTCGCCGCTCTATTATGACCTGTTGGATATGCCGGATACGGTCCAGGGGCTTGAGGCGTTGTTGAACCTTGATATGGCCAAAAACATCGCCAACGAACAGGTGGTGCGGGCGGGCTTCCAGAATTCTGGCGTCAGCACCAACAACCGCCTGATCGAACGTCATGCGCTGGGAACCGGATTTTTCTGGACATCCTACGACTTTGCCGGATCAAAAGGGCGTCAAAGCTTCTTTGAATACCCGCTTGGCCCCAAAGAAGTTTATGGCGAGGAGCTTGCCTTTAACCATGATGGTGGCGAGTCAATCTTTACCCTGCCCAATGGGTTCCACGCCTATTATCTAAACACCGCCGAAGGCACGCGTTTGGATGTCGGGCCAACCAGCATTGTGCGCGACGACGATTATTCGGACGGCACTGGCGAAGTGGTCAATGGTATCAGCTGCATCTCCTGCCATTCCAAGGGGATCCGGTACAATGACGATGCCGTGCGCGATGTCGCGCTGAACAATCTCGCCCTCTCGTCTGAGGCCCGTCAGACCATCGACGCGATCTACCCCGGTCAGGATGTGGTGCAGGATTGGTTCAAAAAGGACGAAGCCGCGTTTTTCGACACGTTGCGCTCGGCCGGAATTGACCCGGAAACCGCAGCGGGGGGCCTTGAGCCGATCCGTGGCTTGTTTGTCTATCATGTCGATCACTTTGTTGACCTGCAACAGGCCGCAAATGAGCTTGGCATGGACGAGGATCAGCTGCGCAAACGTATGCCCTTTGTTGGCCACCAGTTTGCCAGCCTGATGACACGTCTGGAACAGTCGCCGATTGCACGCGATGAATGGACTGCGGCCTATCCCGCCTTGCTGGAGAAGCTGACGGATTATCGCCCAATCATCGGTGATCACAAGGCCCCGGCCAACCTGACGGCCTCGGTTGCCGCGGTTGTCAAAGACACGCCCTATGCGCCGCCTGCCGCAGATCACGCCGCCACCTATTCGGCGCCGCCTGCGAAGAAGGACACGCCGATCACCACCTATGCGGATGTGGCCAAGCCTGATCACAAACCCCACAATCCGGTCGCGCATTCGGTGCCAAGCCAAAGCCATTTGACGGTCTACACCGACAAGCCGGTTTATACCGTGGGCGAAGGGCTAAAAGTGTTCATCGAGCCGCGTCATGATTGCCGCCTGACCCTGATTTCGATTGATGATCGTCACCAGAGCTGTGTGCTTTATCCGTTCCCCGGCTTGGATGACATCGTGATCAAGGGCGGTTCGCAATATGTGTTCCCACCACGTGGCACGCTGAAAACCACCCATGCTGGTCTGGAGACCATTCTGGCGGTGTGTAACGGTGGCCATGACGCGATTGACCTGCACACCCGCGATACCTCGAAGGTGTCTTGTGCCGCCGATCATAAGCCTTTGACCAAGGACCAGTATTCCGAAGTCGTGAATGAGGTGCTGGCGCTTGATCTGGGCGACGACGGCAAAGACAAGCACAATGTCGCCGGGGTCGATTACCGAGGTGTCAGCGATCACAACCCTGATGTGGTCAAATCGCAAATCTCGGTCGTCGTGACCGCACATTAACAAGGAGACAGCAGATGTTGAAGTTTCTAGCAACCTCTGCCCTCTGCCTGGGGCTGCCGATGGTGGCCCTGGCGCAAAGCGGAGAGATCTTTATTCCCGGCGCGGACAATGCCGTGCCAATGATGAAACCCAAACCAACCAACCCTTTGGCGCGTTGTATGTTTGACGCCTCGGCCGCGAATTGCGCCGATGTCGGACGAAGCGACGATGGGGTGCAGTTCGAAAGCGCGGTGGTGCCTCAGTATGAGACGCTGGTGCTGGATTTGAATGACCACAAAGTTGCCATCAGCACAGAACCACCGGCCAAACCGCCGGTCTATGATGCGCCGCCGGTCGATGATCATGTTGTGGGTCACAGCGATCACAAAGACCCCAATTACAGCGGAGGCAAAGTTGCGCTGCCGTCTGTCGCGATCTCGATCGAATTTGATTACAACAGCGATGGCATTCGCGCCGATCAGCTGGGCAAGCTGACGCAATTGGTGCAGGCGCTGCAAGATCCGGCCCTGTCAGGAACACCCTATGCGGTGATCGGCCATACGGATGCAGTGGGATCGGCAGGTTACAATTGCGATTTGTCGCTGCGCCGTGCCGCGTCGGTGACACAAGCGCTTGAGCTGAGCTATGTGCAACTGCCGCTCTATCCGGTCGGTTTTGGCGAGCATGTGCTCAAGGATGAGTATAATCCAAAGGCTGCCGCAAACCGGCGGGTGACATTCTTGCGTCTGCCCGATCATCCCGGTGCTGTGTTGCAAACTGCAAGCGCGGTTTGCCATTGAGGGCTTGAATGGGCGGGGCAGGGTCGCAGCTGGCGTGGATGCCCGGCGATCACGCCCCGCCCAAATTTCCCCGCCCAAATTCCATGAATGGATTTTGCAAGTTTGGGGGGCGTTACCCTTTGAGGCGGTTTTCCAGATCACCGGCCAGATGCGCCATCCGAGATTTGAAGCGTTTCTCCAAACCACCTTTGGCCAGTTTCAAGGACTGAACAAGCAAACGCGCCGATAGCGTTTTGGGGGTGAATTCGGTCAAAACACCGATCCGCGTGCGTGTGCGTGACAGGGCCACCAGATCCACGGTGGTCCGCGCTTCAAGCCCGCCGGACACGCTTTGGAACACCATTTGTTCCGGCGCGCTGAATTCCGACAATTCAATTTCGGCGGTGCGGGTCTTGCCACGAAATTTAAAGCCAGCTTGCCAGCTTAGCCCCTGCCCCACCTCACCCGGGTCATTGGTGCGCTGCACCTCAATACCACGGCGCAGAATTTGCCGTTCAATTCCTTCGAAATTAGTGATCTCTGCAAACACCCGATCAAGGGGCGCTTCGATATCTTCGCGTGCCTTCAGTTCCATCTGTCCCGCCTGCCTATTGTTTTTTGTTTGTGGATTGATACCCCAAAAAAATGGTTAATCCAATCGGTCAGCAAGCCAATTTCGCAGAAGAAAATGCGCAATTGCGCCTTTTCGGCCCGGAAGAATGTCCTTGCGCTGTCCGGCATAGGCTTGGATCATGTCTTCTCGGGTGACCCAGCGGGCATCTTCGATCTCGTTTGGATCAAGGGTAATGTCATCGCTGGTCGCTTCTCCGTGGCAGCCAATCATCAGCGAGGATGGGAAGGCCCAAGGTTGGCTGGCGAGGTATCGAACCGGACCAACCGTCACACCGGCTTCTTCAAAGACTTCGCGCCGAACTGCGGCTTCGATGGTTTCGCCCGGCTCAAGAAACCCGGCGAGACAGGAATACATTCCCTCGGGCCACCCCGGTGAGCGGCCCAGCAAGGTTTTATTGCCGCGTGTGATCAACATAATCACAACAGGGTCGGTGCGCGGAAAATGCTGCCCACCGCAATCGGGACAGACCCGTTGCCATCCAGCCATGAACAGCTCAGATTTTGACCCGCATTTGCTGCAAAATCCATGACTGGCGTGCCAGGCAAATATGGATCGCATCGTCGCGGCGAGTTCCGCATCGCGGGCAGACAGACGCACCATAATGGCCCGCAATTCGGCAAATCTCTCGTCGCCGTCAAAGGCGGGGTGGCGTTGTTCCGACGGGTCAAGGAATTGCCCCATTGCTTCGGCATCAAGCTCCGGTGGCTCCCATGCGATCAACTCATGAGCGAAAACGGCAGCCCCATCATCTTCGCGCCCCATAAAAATCGGGGCGTCGCGCGACGCCGATAAAACCGGATGATCCATCGGGACCCGCACCAATTCAAGCGCCCCATCGCCGCGAACCATAGGCTTGCCGCGCCAAATCAGGAGACACCGCGCGCGGGCCTCTTGCATCAATGCCGCCAGTGCCGGAATATCACCGCGCAACTCCGCCGCCCGGTCAAGCCCAGAGCCGCCAAATGTGACCTCTTCGGCATGTTTCATACTGTGTGCCCCAACGTCTCGTTACCTGTCATGATCACCGTTCTTGATGACCGTTTGGGGCGACTGTGCCGCGCTGCGCTTGGGGATGCAATAACCATCACACCATGCAATCAATCGATGATGGAAACGCACGGGGATGTGATACCCTTTCACAATCCTGTTGAGATTCGCTGTCATGCAGCTTTTGGGATTAATCATAAGAATCAAGAGGTGACTCATGTCCAAGTCTTTGAATTCGCTAACGCGCCGTCAGTTTCTAGCCAGTACAACAGCCGGAGCGACCGTCATCGCGCTGCACCCATACTCTGCCTCTGCGGCCACCAATCAGGCCCATCTACGTATCCTTGAGACCACCGACATTCACGTTCATGTGCATCCGTACGACTATTACGCGGACAAGCCGCGTGACACGGTTGGCTTGTCGCGCGCCGCCTCGATTATCAATGACATTCGCGCCGAAGCGACCAACTCGCTCCTTGTGGACAATGGCGACTTTTTGCAAGGCAACCCGATGGGCGATTACATTGCCTATGAGCGCGGCATGAAAGAGGGTGACATGCACCCGATCATCACCGCGTTCAACACGTTGGGGTATGACGCCGCGACCATCGGCAACCATGAATTCAACTACGGTCTAGACTTCCTGATGAAGTCGACCGCCGGTGCCGAGTTCCCCATCGTTCTGGCGAATATCGCCAAGGAACAAGGGGCAAGCGCGCGGGAAGACACCACGTTGTTCAAACCCTATTCAATTCTTGAGCGCACTGTCACTGACGGCAATGGTGACAGCCACCCGATCAAGGTCGGCGTCATCGGTTTCACCCCTCCCCAGGTGATGAACTGGGATCGCCGCCATCTCGAAGGCAATGTCTCTGCGCGTGATATTGTTGAAACCGCCAAGGCCTATATCCCTGAAATGAAAGAACAAGGGGCCGATATCATCATCGCCCTGTCGCATTCTGGCATTGGGTCGGCAGATCATTCAGATGGAATGGAAAATGCGGCTGTTCCGCTGGCGGCGGTTGATGGGATCGACGCTTTGGTCACCGGTCACTCGCACCTTGTGTTCCCGTCGGCCACCTATGCAGATTTCGCCGCTGTCGATGCCGAGAAAGGCACACTCCATGGCAAACCGGCCGTCATGGGCGGTTTCTGGGGCTCGCATTTGGGGGTGATTGACCTGCTGTTGGAACGCGATGGCAACGCCTGGCGTGTTATCACCACAACGTCGGAAACACGTCCAATCTCAAAGCGCAACGAAGACCGCTCCATCACGGCCTTGGTCGAAGACGATGCCGCCGTGTTGGCGGCAACCGCGACCGATCACGAAGAAACGCTGGCCTATGTGCGCCGGGCGGTCGGCAAAACATCCGCGCCATTGCACAGCTATTTTGCGCTTGTTGCCGATGACCCGTCGGTTCAGATCGTCTCCATTGCGCAAAAATGGTATGTTGAACAGATGCTTAAGGGCACAGAGCACGAAGGCCTGCCGGTTCTGTCAGCCGCAGCACCGTTCAAGGCCGGTGGTCGTGGCGGCCCAGAATATTACACCGACGTGGCAGTGGGCGATGTGGCGATCAAGAACGTTTCCGACCTGTATTTGTACCCCAATACTGTACGAGCCGTGCGGGTTACTGGCGCGCAGGTCAAAGGCTGGTTGGAGCGCTCTGCCGGGATGTTCAACCAGATTGAAACCGGATCCAAGGATGCGCTTTTGCTCAACCCCTCCTTCCCATCCTACAACTTTGATGTGATCGACGGGGTGACCTATCAGATCGACCTGAGCCAGCCGTCGCGCTTTGCCCCCAAAGGCGAACTGCTGGATGAGGCCGCAAGCCGGATCGTCGACCTGAAATTCAACGGAGAGCCGGTGACAGATGATATGGAATTCATCATCGCCACCAATAACTACCGTGCGTCCGGCGGCGGGAACTTCCCGGGCACCAAAGACACCATCGTGTTTGAGGCTCCAGACACCAACCGCGACGTGATCGTGCGCTATATTGTTGAGCAAGGCACCATTGACCCTAAGGCCGATGCCAACTGGTCTTTTGCGCCGCTTAATGACACCTCGGTTCTGTTCGAAACCGGGCCCAAGGCGCGCGACTACATTGGGGATGTCAAAGGTGTGGTGATCGAAGATGCCGGTGACGGTGCCGACGGTTTTGCTGCGTTCCGGATCAAGCTTTGATGCCCTAAGCCACGACACATCAACAGGCGCGGTTCCCTCCGTGCCTGTTTGACAAACGAGAGAGCGACAGCCATGGGACGGCGGGCGGGGCGATGTGCCCTATGGGGCACGAGCGTCGAACAGCCTCCCCGTGACAACTCCCAACGGCTGGCTTATGTCTGAGATGGAACGCTCAAACAGGACCACTTATGTACAAGTTTCTCGCTGGTATGCTCGTTATGGCCGCACTCGGGGCCTATTTTACCAAACCCACCAAAGATGACGCCTATGAAGAAATTGCACATCTGACCCGCGTCAACCTTGAACAACAAAAATTGCACGAAGCCCAAGGGGTTCGCGCTGCCGCGCTTTTGGCCTGTCGACTGTCGCCGCAATCCTGTATCGAGCTGTTGATTTCCGGCCTTGATCTCGATTACCAAGACCGACACCTCTATGCCAAAATCGATTTGGAAGGGTTTGGCATGTCCGCCAATTGTTACGGGCTTTATACAAAATTTTATTGTCCTAACGGTCTGGTCAAAGAGTGACCTACCGCGCGGCTATATTTGACCTGGACGGCACCTTGCTCGACACCGAGGCCCAAGCAATCGAAGCAGGCCGCCGCGCGTTTGACCAATTGGGGATCGCAGTGCCCAATGGCTTTTTCCAGCAGCTGGTCGGCGTCGATTTTCACACCGGTATGGCCCGGATCATTGATCAGTGGCCCGATATCGACACAGGCGCGCTTGACAGGATTTGGTCAAAAGAAGCGCGTGCTCTGCACGCAGAAGGCATCCCGCTCAAGCCTGGGGTGACATCCCTTTTGGACAAGATAGACGCTTTGGGATTGCCCAAAGCCATCGCCACCTCATCTTTTGCCCATTCGGCCAAGCACAAATTGGCCGCATCCGAATTGGAAGGTCGATTTGACATCGTCGTGTCGGTCGACTGTGTCACACATGCCAAGCCACACCCAGAGCCCTACCTGCTCGCCGCAACAAGATTGGGCATGTCGCCCGAGATGTGCCTGGCTTTCGAAGACAGCGAAACCGGTTCAAAATCCGCCCATGCCGCAGGCATGACGGTTGTCGTGGTCCCGGACGTGGCGCAACCCTCAGGTGATTTCGCCCATCACATGGCGACAGACCTTATCCAGGGGGCCAAATTGGCCGGCTTGTTCTGATTACGCAGCCAAAGCACTGAGCAACCACTCACGCATATCTTGATCTTCCAGTGCGTAACTGCCCCGCCCCGGTTTCCAGACCAACCCTTTGTCGCGCAATGCATCCAAGGCTTTTTGCACCTTTGGGGCGGTGGGCATGTCGCCCATACGCTCACCGATGCGCTCAAGTGTGCGCGCCGCAAAGGGCGAGAACCCATTTCCGTCCTCAATGAGCAATGTCAAAACGGATCGCTGCATCTCGTTCAGGGTGCCAAACCCATCTTGATGTTGCTCCCAGATTCGGCGGCGCAATATGTCAGGGCTCCGCGTCACGGTTTGTCGGAGGCCGTCACTCCCGGCCGTGCCCATTGCATGCTCCATCAACACCTGGGTGAGTGTCTGCGGCTGGTAGCCGAGCAATTCAAATGCGGCCTCGACATCCTCGGTATTGAGCTGATTGGCCGACGCCAATCGTGGGTTTACCTCACCAACGAGCGCTTCGATAAAATCGCGGCCCAGACGTGTAAATTCCCGAACCTCGGCCCCATAAAACGGTGCATTGCGTTTGTGAACAAGCGCCCCAAGCTTGCCGCGATGGGACCCCGCAAAAATCAAGTGTAGTCGTGCTTCGCCTTTCGGTCCAAGATCACGAGACGCCTGTCTGAGAGCCGCTAGAGCCGCTTGACCGGTCGAGGTTTCCCATGCCTCCTGAACTTCGTCGACAATGAAAACGACAGGTTTGCCGCTATAGGTCGCGATCTCGCTCAGCGCGGTGGACAAACTGCCTTTGCGACGCCCACCGACAACAGGAAGCGCGGACATATAGCTCCCTAAGGCCACTTTTGAAATCCGCAGGTCAGTGAGTTTTACACCGTGCTGCACGGCTACATCCGTCAGTTCCCCGGCCAGAAAATCCGCCAGTGCCTTGCCTGAATCCTTGTTTGGCTGAGCCCATAAATCAAAATAGAGCGTGTGATACCCAGAATCTCGTAACAATGGGATAAGATCGCGCTTTAAGAACGCCGTTTTTCCGGTGTGCTGAGGTGAGGTCAAAAACTGAGCGTAAAAATCTGACGGGTTTTGGGCTGCTTCGCCACTTGTCAATTTGTCCGCAATAAGTTCGGCCTGAAAGGGACGGGAATAGTAAAAATCATGGCACATTTTGAATACCAACATACAAAAGTTAACGGAAACCGCTCATCTATCCTTGAAAAATAGACAGGACGACAAACACAATTTCATCTTAAGGTTTAAATTTTGATAACACTAGACGCTAAAGTGCGTCAACCTGGTAAAGCTTTACCTTGAGCCCCCCAAAGGAGATCGCAGGCCCGGATTTAAAGGGTAATCCAGATGATTTCGCCAAGCCAGCATCGCTCGTAACCATGCCAACACGCCAGCCAGAAAAACGGTCTTTCAGAGTTTTACCAAGACTTCCATACAATGAAAACAATAGCTTGCGGTTTCCAATACGTGCGCCGTAGGGCGGGTTTACGATCACCAATCCCGGCTTGCCTTGGGGGCGCTGCAAATCAGACACCGCAGCCCGATTGAAATGGCAATACGCATCAACACCCGCCCGTTTTGCATTGGACAAACTGGATCTGATCGCCCCGTCATCACGATCTGAGCCACAAAAAGCGGCCCCTACGTCAACTCTCTCTTTGGTTGTTTGACGCAAATCAGCCCAATGGTTGGCGTCAAAATTGGCCAGTGTCTCAAAGGCAAAGTTGCGCGATCGTCCCGGCATCAAGCCCGCAGCAATTTCTGCCGCTTCGATCACAAAGGTCCCGGAGCCACACATCGGGTCAACCACGGTTTCCGAGCCGGTGTAGCCGCATTGGCGCAAAAACAACGCCGCGAGATTCTCGCGCATCGGGGCCTTGCCGACGGCTTCTTTGTGGCCGCGCCGGTGCAATGGTTCGCCCGAGGTATCCAGGCTGATGGTGACGAGATCGTCTTCGATGCGCACCATCACGCGCAGGCTCGCCTCTGCTGAAATTTGCGCGCCCAACGTTTCCTTGATCGCGGTTTCAACCCGCTGTTTGGCGGCGCGATCATGGTAAATTTTCGACTCGCGGCAGGTGACTTCGACACGCACCGGCACATCCGGGCGCAGCACCGCCGCCCAATCAAACTTGCGCGACCGTTTGTCGAGCTGCGCCAAATGAAACGCCCGAAAGGACCCTATCCGCGCCAGCACCCGCCCGGCCCCGCGCAAACAAAGATTGGCGCGCCACACGTCGGGCCATCCGCCGCGAATGGTGACACCCCCCGCAACCGGCTGCGGATCGGCAAAACCGGCATCGCGCGCCTCGTCGGCCAAAATGGGTTCCAGCCCAGGAGGGGCAGCGAGGAAAATTTCAAAATCGTTTGTCATGCTTCCCTTTAGCCCCAAGCGCCAGTCGGGGCGAGCAGAAAGGCGCAAATGCAGATTACGGCAGATTTGAAACAGGGCATTGCAAAAGCTGTCGCGCTCTCTTAAATGGAGCGCTGAGAGGTTGCGCGGGCGAACGCCTCGCCAACCTGGTCAGATCCGGAAGGAAGCAGCCACAACGAGTCCCGTTTGGGTCGATGCAATCTCTCACCTTATGTCCTGTTGCACCGCCATGCTGTTTGAACTGCTATGTGGTGGCTGGACATCCTGTTTTCAAACAGTCGCAAACAGTCGCCATGTCATGATCTGCGAAGACATAGACCAGCCCATCCGCCAGCCCGTCCAACCGCCGCTTCACTTTCGAACCGGTTTGAACGCAGGCTGTTTGAGCGCTCAGATTGAGCGCCCAAAATGAGCGCACTGGGTGATCAATAGCGTGTCGGATCAGGACAAGACTGGACGTCACCGAGAGCGGGCCGACGTTTTCAACGAAACCTCATTCGGAATGACGCATGAACAGGGGCATGTTTTGCTCGGCCCCTTTGGCCCAATTGATCTGACTATCGTTGCCAATACCCGCCGCTTGGGCAGAGGCCAGACGGTCTTTGGTATCGCCCGGCGCAGCGCCCGTTTCGATCATAAGCCGAAGCGCCACCATCGCAGATCGCGCGCCACCATCACCGCATAAAACCACAACTCGCCCGCCGCCTTTAAGGGCGCGACGCGCGCGATCGCTGACTTGTTCCCATGTCTCACCACCGGCGATTTCAGGCACTTCATCCGAGGAAATTTCGAAATGAACCCAACGAGTTCCATGATCTTGAACGTCCGCCGCCAAGCCGTCGGCTTGGGCCTCTGCCAGCTCATCCTTGGTGGCGAGTGTTATCACCATTGCCGGCATCCAGCTGGCAAGATGTTCCAAATCCCCATCGTAATCCCCCCCTGCCCCCGGCAAGGTCGATAGCGCCAATATGCCTCCGCCAACGGGCAAGGCATGGATGACAATGGGATCACAATGGCGTGGCGGTTTAGAGCCGGTCGGCGCCGAAGGTGTCACAGTCACGCACGTCCCCCCCTTTGTAACCGCGCGCAAACCAACGCGCCCTTTGCTTAGACGTACCGTGGGTAAAAGTATGCGGCTGCGGCACCCGACCTGCGCGGCGTTGCAGGTGGTCATCCCCGATTTTGCGCGCCGCATTCAGCGCCTCGTTGAGATCCCCAGGCTCTAACAATCCATCGACATATTTTGCCCAAACGCCAGACAAGCAATCGGCTTGCAGCTCCAGCCGCACAGTCAGGGCATTGGCCTGTGCTTGGGTGGCGGTTTGGCGGCGCTTATGAACTTCGCCCAGGATACCCAATTCGTTTTGAACATGATGCGCCACCTCATGTGCGATGACATAAGCCGCAGCGAAATCTCCTTTGGCCCCAAGGTTTTGCGACAGCGTTGCGAAGAATTCAGTGTCCAGATAGGCCTTTTCATCTGCCGGGCAATAAAACGGCCCCGTGGCACCAGATGCCCCCCCACAGGGCGAGGCCGTTTGACCCGCAAACAGCACGAGCACAGGCGGTTCATAGGGGCGGTTTAGCTGATCGGGAAAGATCTTGGACCAAACCGTTTCAGTGGTGGCCAGAACTTGGGATGAAAACTGCGCGGCGCGCTCATCCTCGGCCGAGATCTGACGCGGCGTGTTCTGCTGCGAGCCTTCGATCTGTTGCAATAGTCCAGAAACGTCGACACCGGCGAAATAGCCCACCGCGAGAACGATCAATAGACCAACGCCGCCGATTTTTGCGCCGCCCCCGCCCGCGCCAGAGCGCTTGCGCCGATCCTCAATATTACGGCTGCCGCGAATACCGCGCAGTTTCATACCCTGTCCCCCATCAAGTCACGGCAGGAATGATACACATCACAAGCGTTTGGCCTAGCGATTCGTTCACCGGGCAAGCGGGGAAAACAACGGCGTTGTGGTCACCGCCCTCGCGAAACGTTGGAACTTGATCCTAAACAACTTGGCCGGGATGCGCCTCGGCCCAGTCGTCGAGAAAGGCCCGCAGGTCTTCCCGTCCGGTCTGAAGGATCGTGTTGCGCGGCAAGGCCACACCTTCACGCAAAGCCAAGTTCAAACAGCTCTGATAGTCACGGCCCGCGCGATCGGGGTTGTTTTCCGAGCCATGGATAATTGTCGACAAAAGCGTGCCGCCATAGCCATTGATATGGCTCAGATCGGGTTTGAGGCTCAGGAAATACTTCATCACATCGGCCAGCCCCTCCCATCCCGCGATCTGCACCGGGGTCAGCCCTTGGGCATCCGGTTTGTCCCATGGCAGGCCAATATCAATCAATCGTTTCACCTGATCCAGCCGACCCGGCAGGTGCAGGATTTCCCGAATAAGATCGCCATAGGCTTCGGGAAGCTTGGCCGGGTCAACAAATTCGCCGTGAGTGTCCTGGCCATCCGCAGCCTTGGCCAAAAGCGCCTCTTCTCGGCCAAGAGGCGTGTCCGCCCCGCGCGCCTCAATCGCCAAAGCCACGGCAGAATTTCCATGCACACGGGCATAGCCATAGGCGCTTGCCCCTTTGTAGCGCCGCGACGGATCAGCCCCCGCCGCGAGCAGGAGATCAACCATTTTTGCATCACAGCCCCTCCGCGCCGCTTGATGCAGCGCAGGCATCACCCAAGGCTGTTCGCCGCCAACCTCAGCATCGTTGAAATCATCCGCCTTGGCCCCATGCGCCAGCAACAGTTCAACCGCGCGGTGATCCTGAAAATCCATGGCCCGCAGCAGCGCATTGGTGCCTTTGGGGTCAGCCCCTGCCTTGAGCAACATATTCAGGCCGTTATGGTGGCCGAGCTCGGTGGCATGATACAGGCTTTCGCCGTCATTTGGATCAGCGCCATGATCCAACAACCATTGGCCCAACACCATGTTATCCGCATGACCAATCGCACCATATAGGGCCGATAACAGGTGATCGGCCCCCGGTTCATAGGCAAAGCCATCGTTCACATCGGCCCCATGCGCCAGCAACATGTCTGCAATTGCCAGCATGTCGGTTTTGAGATCTGGCCACGCGTGAATCCATTTCGAAAAGGCCAAATGGAGGATCGGGCGGCGCGGGCCTAGCTGGGTGGTGGCAAGGGTCGAGTCCGCCGCCAAAGCAGCTTGCACGGCGGCAGCATCATAGAGCGCGACTTGCAGACCAAAGTGCCCCTCTGCCAAATCAGGTGTGTCACGCAACAGGGTCGAGACAAGTGTGTTTTGACCATGAAAGAGTGCGATCTTGAGCCGCTGGATTTTTGCTGCGCGATCAAGGCCTATGGTTTGTGCGGCATGTTTCAAACGCGGCCAGCTGTCAAAGCCTGTCTCTTGGGCAATGATATGCAGAAAATCGGCCCGTTTGAGCGCGCTCAGATCTGGGCGTGGCGGGTGCTGTTTGACACGCTGGATGGCTTGCGTGTCACCGGCAACAAAGGCGCGGTGCAAGCGCTTGGCTGCAAAACGCAGCTTGTCCAAGTGCAGATCGGGGTGTGGATTTGTCATGATCGGGTTCCTCCGTCATGCCCGCTGATCCGCTAACCGGGCAGAGAAACCGAATTTTCGGCGAAAATTCGACCGGCGATAAACGCCGTGGCAGGTGCTTGTGCTTTCCGCGGATCAGGTGGCGCCCTGCTAGGGACCTTTGCGCACCCTGCCCCGTCGTTTCGAGAAAATCAAGCGGTAGACGCCCCCGTCTGCAACGCGTAGCTTATGCGCTGACTCTTTGAGACTGGACCAACATGACCGACACGCCCGAATATCAGGTTCTTGCCCGCAAATACCGCCCCGAGACCTTTGTTGATCTGGTTGGACAAGACGCCATGGTGCGTACGCTGCGCAATGCGTTTGAGGCTGATCGCATCGCCCAAGCCTTTGTGATGACGGGCATTCGCGGAACCGGTAAAACCACCACGGCACGGATCATCGCCAAGGGCATGAACTGTATCGGTGAAGATGGCAACGGCGGCCCAACAACCGACCCTTGCGGCAAATGTGAGCATTGCGTCGCGATTATGGAAGGCCGCCATGTCGATGTGATGGAGATGGACGCCGCATCGCGCACCGGTGTGAATGACATCCGAGAAATAATCGACAGCGTACATTATCGGGCGGCGTCGGCGCGCTACAAAATCTACATCATCGACGAAGTTCACATGCTATCGACCAGCGCTTTCAACGCGTTGCTCAAAACGCTGGAAGAGCCGCCAGCGCATGTGAAATTCATTTTTGCCACCACCGAAATTCGCAAAGTTCCCGTAACAGTTCTGTCGCGCTGTCAGCGGTTCGATTTACGTCGCATTGAACCCGAGGTGCAAATCGCATTGCTGCGAAAAATAGCCCAAGGCGAAGGCGCAGAAATCACCGATGAGGCGCTCGCCCTTATCACCCGCGCCGCCGAAGGCTCGGCGCGGGACGCGACGTCTTTGCTGGATCAGGCCATATCTCATGGCGCGGGTGAAACCACCGCCGATCAGGTGCGGGCCATGTTGGGGCTGGCGGATCGTGGCCGTGTGATGGACCTATTCGAACGTATCATGCGCGGCGACGCGGCCGGGGCGCTTGAGGAAATGGCCAGCCAATATGCCGATGGCGCCGACCCGCTGGCTGTTTTGCGCGATTTGGCTGAGCTGACCCATTGGATTTCCGTGGTCAAAATCACCCCTGATGCCGCGGATGATCCTACGATCTCACCTGATGAGCGCGCCCGTGGGTTGGCCTTTGGCGACGGTCTGGGCATGCGGACGCTGAGCCGGTCTTGGCAGATGCTTTTGAAAGCCATCGAAGAGGTGTCGAACGCGCCATCGGCGGTGATGGCGGCGGAAATGGCAATCATTCGCCTGACCCATGTCGCCGACCTGCCATCGCCCGAAGAATTGATCCGCAAGCTGCAAGACACGCCCATGCCCACCGGTCCTGGCCCTCAAGGGGGCGCGCAGGGCGGTGGAATGGCGCATCAACGAGGGCCTTCCGCCCATGCGCAAGGCATGCCCGCGCCAACCCATCCCGGCCCGAGTGGCCCGGTTGCCCATGGCGGCGGTGCCGTCACAGCTTTGGCAACCGATCAAGCGCTGGCAAAATACCCAACCTTCGAACATGTTCTGGAACTGGTCCGGGTGAACCGGGATGTGAAACTGTTGGTCGAGATCGAAGGCAGTTTACGCCTCGCGGCTTATCAGCCGGGACGGATTGAATTTGCCCCAACCGAAACCGCCGCAGCCGATTTGGCCGCGCGGATTGGGGGCGCTTTGCAACGCTGGACGGGAAACCGCTGGGTCGTCACGGTCGTCAACGATTGCACAGCCCCTACCATTGTCGAACGGCGTGACGCAGCGCGGTTGGCGTTGCATGCACAAGCAGCCGAACACCCGTTGGTACAGGCGGTCATTCAGGCCTTTCCAAAGGCTGAAATTGTCGACGTCCGAACGCCCGAAGACATCGCCGCTGAAGCGCAGGAAGACGCCCTACCGGAGGTCGAAGATGAATGGGACCCCTTTGAAGAGGACTAAGGGACCAGTGTCGCCTTCGTTCCAAACACGGATTTTACAATTTTCAGTGATGAAATCTGCCGCGCGGCTGACTACTTGTGTCCCAAGTTCAGCGTTGCGATAAACGCGGCCAAATTCAGGGTGGTTTTACCGCCTCACATTCAGGAGATATACAATGCTCAAAGGACTGGGACAGCTTGGCGATATGGCCAAGATGATGAAATCCGCACAAGAAATGCAGGCCAAGGTCGTGCAAGTACAAGAAGACCTTAACAGCACCATCGTTGTTGGCGAATCCGGTGCCGGTTTGGTCAAGGCACGCGCAACGGCCAAAGGCGAACTCACCGGGTTGGAAATTGATCCGTCGATCTTTGTGCCATCGGAAAAAGAAGTGGCCGAGGATCTGATCCTGGCTGCGATCAAGGATGCACAAGCCAAGGCCAAAGAGCGCGAGCAATCCGAAATGCAAAAGATCACCGAAGAGCTTGGTCTGCCGGCGGATATGAAACTGCCGTTTTAAGACGATTATTGGGGCCTGTCGGTTTGCGATAGCCCCAACTGCCGCCAGAGATCACGAGCTGGATATCACCGCTCTGATATCACGGGACGGAAATCAAGAGAATGTGGACCTCTGACCAGCGGAACGCTAGATAGAGGGACATCCTCTGGCTGGCGAACCCCTTTATGTCCCAATCTACCGACAAAATCGAAGAGCTGATCGCCCTGATGGCACGTTTACCCGGACTTGGGCCGCGTTCTGCCCGCCGGGCTGTTTTGCACCTGATCCGCAAGCGCGGCATTTTGCTCTCACCTTTGGCGGACACCATGCAAGAGGTCGCAGCCAGCGCGCGCGAATGTCTCAATTGCGGCAATGTCGGCACGTCTGATATTTGTGAAATCTGCGAAGACACCCGCCGCGCCAACGGGATTTTATGCGTTGTCGAAGATGTTGCCGATCTCTGGGCGATGGAACGCTCTGGTGTTTTTAAGGGGCGCTATCATGTGTTGGGCGGCACACTCTCCGCGTTGGATGGTGTCGGACCAGAAGAACTTCGGATTCCGCAGCTCGTCACACGGGTGCAGGCCGAAGAGATTTCTGAGGTCATTTTGGCTCTGAACGCCACCATCGACGGCCAAACAACCGTGCATTACATCGCCGATCAGTTGGAAGGACGGGTCGAAATGTCATCGCTGGCGCAAGGCGTGCCAATCGGTGGCGAATTGGACTATCTGGATGACGGAACGATTACTGCGGCGTTGACGGCACGCAAGAAACTCTAGCCTTTGCCTCGCAGACTTTGGCGCGAACTGAGCCACTGGCGGAGCGTCCATTCCCCCACCACATCCTCCCTAAAAGACGCAGTTTACTTGGCACGGGCATCGCTTGGTTTGAGGCTCAGCCTCTCCTAGGAAGAGGCACACGGTTAGAGTTGAATCGGGGCGATCGGGCCAAGGTCGAGGCGGTGGATGTGCTCTGCTGGCCCTTGGGCGAACAGCTGACGCACCAGAGGATCATGACCGGGGACAATCAATTCCGGTTTGCTCGCCAGACGATAGAGCGTGTCGAACCCATCCAGCATGTTTTGCAAATCGACAACGATCGGGAATGGTTTGCGCGCCATAAAATTCTCGTAGTAATGCGCGGCATCTGACGCGAGCACCATCCAGCCTGACTGCGTGCGCACCCTGACCGCTTGCAAGCCTCGCGAATGGCCTCCGATGCAATGCACCGTCACACCCTCCGCGATTTGGGAGGCACCGTTATGAAAGGTGAGTTTGCCACCATACAACCGCATGATGGCCTCGCAAATATGGCCTGCAGTAAAGGGCATACGCAGGGTATCGTGACACATACACGGGCCTGTGGCATAGGCCATTTCCGCCTCTTGCAAATGCAAATGTGCATTGGGAAAAAGGTTCAGCCCGCCAGCGTGATCATAGTGCAGGTGGGTCACAATGATCTCGGTCACGTCGTCAGGTGTGAGGCCCAAGGGTGCCAAAGCCTCTCCTGGATTCAGGCGAATGGGGCGGTCGCGACGGGCGGCTTCGGCATCGTCATATCCGGTATCAACAAGGATCACCCGGTCACCGTTTCGCAGCAACCACATGAAATAATCCATCGCATGGGGCGCATCATGATTGTCGTCGAAAATGAAGCTATCGGCGCGGGTTCGGGCGTTGCGATCAGCATATTTGATCGCGTGGATTTCCCACGTATTCTCAGGCGCGCTCATCGGATCACCTCATCAAAGAGACGCACCTGTTTGTCGATGACCATGTCTTGAATGGCTGCATCAAACCGTTGGAAATGCGCGCTTTGTAGGTGGTCATCAAAGGCGGCACGGTCCGTATAAATCTCATAGAGAAAGACTTCATTGTTATCACAGCAGACATCAAAGAGCTGGCACCCGGCCTCGACCTTGCGCGAGGTTCGGGCGTTATCAACCATCAGCGGCAAAAACGCCTCCATGTGCTCCGGGTGAATCTGAAAGGTCACGGTCACGACATACATTGGGCTTTGCTCCGTTTCAGGCGGCCAAAGAGGCGTTTGATGGCTGGGATTTGAGCCGCGATCAACGCAACATTCAAGCCCAGAAGCACGGCGCCACCGAGGCGAATGAGACCCAGCGGACCAAAGGAACCTGCCAACACGTTCATGAAATAGGGTCGCGGACTTGGGTCTTGGACAGGGCGACCGGCGTTTCGTCACCGTCAGGCTGGGGTGACACATACGCCACCCCGTTCGACCCGAAGACGCCCCGCTTGAGTTGATCCCGTTTACCGAAATCCGCAGATGTTTTTCCATCTTGACCATGATCATGGGGGTGATCGTGTTGGCACCTTCTCTGGCAGCCCAGAGAACGGCGGTTGTGGTGTTGTCGCAGCGACTGCACCTTGCGGACATTCGAACATCATGGGGAGTCTTTCCAGATCGGCACGCTTTTTATTGCATTTATTTACGTATACATTAAACGATGCATTGCCAACTATTTACTGCACAACCCACGGAAGCATGTCACCAATGGACATGCGATAAGGACAGGCTGACATGACGAAGACCTTTGAGATTGCGGTATTTGAAGGCGATGGAATCGGCCCGGAAATCACTGATCCGACAGCAAAAATCCTCGATAGATTGGCGCGCAATTCAAACAGCTACAGCCTAATCTTTACCGATGCGCCCGCAGGGGCGGCGCATTATGCCAAGACTGGAGAATCGCTCCCCGATGCGTCGATGGATATCGCCCGGCGTGCCGATGCGATTCTGCTTTCGGCCATGGGTTTGCCTGATGTTCGCTACAAAGACGGAACCGAGATTTCCCCCCAGATTGACCTGCGCAAGGCGCTGACGCTCTTCGCAGGTGTGCGCCCTGTGACGGTGCGGGCGGGGCAACGCACACCGCTGCACATGCCGGACGGTAAAGAGATCGATTTTGTGCTGATCCGCGAAAGCACCGAGGGGCTGTTTCACACCCAAGGGCGTGGAGAAGTGTCACAAGATGAAGCCCGTGAAACCCTGCTGATCACGCGCGACATATCGGAAAAGCTCTTCAAATTCGCCTTTGATCTCGCCAAGAACCGCAAGCAGGCCGGGCGCGGACCGGGACGGGTCACCTGCGTTGACAAGGCCAATGTCTTTCGCGCCTTTGCCTTTTTCCGCGAGATTTTTGATGCCGAGGCCGCCAAACACCCTGATGTGACGGCGGATCACGCCTATGTCGATGCGACGGCGCTTTGGATGGTGCAAAAACCCTGGGATTTTGACGTGATGGTCACCGAAAACATGTTCGGTGATATTTTGTCTGACCTTGGCGCGGGTCTGATGGGCGGGCTTGGGCTTGCCCCTTCTGCGGATATCGGCTTGGAAAACGCTGTGTTCCAACCTTGCCACGGGTCCGCCCCCGATATTGCAGGCCAAGGCAGCGCCAACCCCTTTGCGATGATCCTTTCGGGGGCGATGATGTTGGACTGGCTTGGTCTTCGCCATGAGGTGCACGCCATGCAACAAGACGGGGCACGATTGCGCGCGGCCGTAGATCGTGTCGTTGCAGACGGCGCGGTTTTGACACGTGATTTGGGCGGGTCGGCAAGCACAACCGAGGCGGCAGATGCCGTGGCACGGGAGCTGGGACAGCGATGAGGGACGCAGGTTCAATCAGGGTCGCCTGTGTTGGGGCCGGCTATTTTAGCCAGTTCCACTATGGCAGTTGGGCGCGCATTGATGAGGTTGATTTGGTTGGCTCTTGCGATCGCGATATCGAAGCCGCCAAGCGCACCGGGCTCCCGGCCTATAATGACCTTGGTCAGATGATAGATGCGACCAAGCCGGACCTCATCGACATCATCCTGCCACCGGTTGCGCATGCCAAGATGATCCAGGTTGCCTTGAACAAGGGGATAAAAACACTGATTTGCCAAAAGCCGTTTTGCCAAAACAAGGCGGAAGCCGAAGCTATGGTGGCGCTGGCTAACGCCCATGGCGCGCAGATCATTGTCCATGAGAATTTTCGCTTTCAACCATGGTATCGCGCGCTCAAATCCCATCTGTCCAAAGGCGCCGTTGGGGTGATCCAGCAGATGACCTTTCGCCTGCGTCCCGGCGATGGGCAAGGCCCGCGCGCCTATTTGGATCGCCAGCCCTATTTTCAGGATATGCAACGGTTTTTGGTGCATGAAACGGCGGTGCATTGGGTCGATACTTTTCGCTATCTGCTCGGAAACCCATCCGCCGTCTATGCAGATTTACGCCGTGTGAACCCGGTGATTGCGGGCGAAGATGCCGGGTATATCCTCTTTGATCATCCGGCGGGCGTGCGGGCGTTATTTGATGGCAATCGCCATCTTGACCATGCCGCTGACAATCACCGCCGGACCATGGGCGAAGCCTTGGTTGAAGGGACCAAAGGGGTGATCACGCTACGCGGTGATGGGTCTCTTTGGCTGCGGCCGTTTCAAGACATGCGTGAAACCTGTCTCTTACAGGCCGATGGATGGGAGGGGTTCGGCGGCGATTGCGTGCACCACTTGCAAAGCCACGTAATTTCAGGCCTTTTGAATGGGACGCCGCTGGAAAACCTAGCGCAGGATTACCTGCGGGTGATCGACATCGAAGAGGCGATCTATGCCTCGGCGGACAATGGGCACAAGATCACGCTAGACCCCTAGAGGCACATTTTGAAGCAGGCTGACATCAAACCACAATCCAACACCCAACGCGCCATCCAAGCACTGCGCGACATGATTTTTGCAGGTGATTTACCCGCTGGATCAGATCATTTGGAGAGCGAATTGGCCGTGCAATTGGGCATGTCTCGCACACCGATCCGCGAGGCGGCCTTGACGCTTGAAGGCCAAGGATTACTGGAAATGCGCCCCCGCAAAGGTGTGCGCATTTTGCCGGTCTCGCCGAGCGACATGCGTGAAATCTATGATGTCCTCACCGAGCTAGAAAGTCTGGCGGCAAGACAAGCAGCGCAACGCCACCCCAGCGCCACAGACATGGCCGCGCTCGCGCAGGCGATGACCGACATGGACACTGCATTGGCGGCAAACAACTTGGAAGATTGGGCCGAGGCGGATGACCGGTTTCACAAGGAATTGGTGGGGTTGGGGGGCAATGGTCGGGTGCGCATGGTTGTTAACATGCTCTCAGATCAGGTACGCCGCGCCCGAATGATCACCCTGCACATGCGCCCTGTCCCGTTGCAATCTAACGAAGATCACCGCGCCGTGTTTGATGCGATAAAATCCGGCGATGCGGATAAGGCCCACGCCATCCACCGCGCCCACCGTCAAGCCGCCAAAGATCTGATCGTTGCCCTTTTGGAAAAGCACAAACTGAACCGGGTTTAATACGGAAACTGGCAAACCGGCATGCATCTGCCCTGTTCGGACGCGTGACCCAACCGTCGCGTCTCCCCCCCACTGCCGCCGGGTTGGCGACATGAGTGCCCAGGATTCGACGCGACGGGAGCTTGTCACCGTATGGGCAGGGCACCGGATGGGCAGACCCAAACCTCAGCGGAACCAATAATCCCAGCCATCCAGATAATAGGCCACCAACGGGTGCGATTGCATTGTGTTGGGCTCGGCATCAACAGCGTCCATGTCTGCCCCAAAAACCTGAGCAGATTGCCAAACGTTCGGGGTCAGGTAACTGAGTCCCTCAGGAAAGGCCGGTGTGCGCTCGGTCGGCAAATTGGGGCCTGCGATAACGAACCCCCATTCACCAAAACTTGGCACATAAGAATGATATGGAATAACCCCAAGTCCCTGCCCCGGCGCGCCGGGATTGCGGGAGCTTTCCAAGGTCGCGGCAATGGACCAAAACGCCTGGCGCGCGAAAAAGGGCGATCCGGCCTGTGTCACAACAAGCCCCTGAGCCGTCAATCGCTCCATCAGCAGGCCGTAAAACTGACGACTATACAGCTTGGACAAAGCAACGGTTTTAGGGTCTGGCAGATCGACGATAATCACGTCAAACGCGCGGGTGCTGTTTTCAACAAACTGCCATGCATCCGCATTCTGAATCTCGACCCGTGGATCGGACAGGGATTTGTCATTTAGCAAAGACAAATCAGCGTGGTCGCGAAAAATTTCGGTCACGCGCGGATCGAGATCAACCAGAGTGACGGTTTGCACATCCCAGTGGCGCAGCACTTCGCGCACCGCCATACCATCGCCGCCTCCAAGGATCAGAACATGGGTGCGGCGCGGTGCCAAAGACATGACCGGGTGGACCAAAGGTTCGTGATAGCGGTGTTCATCGAGGCTATCGAACTGAATGGAATGATTGAGGAAAAGCCGGGTTCGATCACGATACCGCGTGACTGTGATCTGCTGGTAAGGCGTGGCCTCGGTCAAGATCACATCGTCTTCAAACATCTGGGTTTCGGTGATGGCCACGAGGCGTTCTGATTGGATCAGACCATAAAAGGCACCGCTCAGGGCCAGCACCCAAACAATGACGATGGCACGGGTCACATGTTCGCGGAACAGATAGATCGACAGGCCCGCAACCAACAGGTTGAGAACGCCAAAGGCCAGACTGGCAGACATCAACCCAAGATGTGGGATCACCAACAAAGGAAACGCGACGGACGCCACCAAGGCACCGACGTAATCAACACTCAGGACGTTTTCGAAGCGGTTTTCAAAGGCCCCGACTGCTTCCATAGCGCGGGCGATCAGCGGGATTTCCATCCCCGACAGCACGCCAATGGCGATCAGCATAGAATACAGCGGCGCGGCGACACTGCCCAAGGCGGCATAGTGCAGGAACAAAACCGGGGCCATAAAGCCGCCAACCAGGCCCAAGAGGATTTGCGCCCAGATAAAGCCCGTCAAAGGCTGAGCCACAAAGCGTGACAGCCACGCACCCACCCCCATCGCGGACAGGAATATCCCGATCACAAGCGAAAACTGACGGATCGAGTCGCCAAGAAGATAGCTGGAAATCGTCGCGGCGATCAGCTCATAGATAAGCCCGGCCACGGCCACCAAAAAGGTGGCCGCCAACAGCCAAACCTCCCGCGCCCGAGGATTGGACACAGGCAAAGGCACGTCATTCATGAAACGATAACGGCCGCGATGATGATCGAGATTGAGATGAAGAGCATGCCAATCACAACCGCCAAAGCGATGTTCTGATCCTCTTCGATTTCCTTCATGATTGGAAACGGTGTGATCCAGTCAAGCACCTTCCAGGTCACCCACATCAAGAGCATACCGAGAAAGGTGTAGAAGATGGTGCCAAGGAATTCGGCGACGTTGATTGCTTCTAGCATATTGAAATGCCCCCGTTATTTTACGCGATTATTGCTGTAGTAATAGCCGCCACCACCACTGCCCACGCGAACAGAGTTGGATGTATCGAGATCGGCGCTCGCGCCGCCGACCCCCTGGCTGCCTAGATATGTCGTGCCCGCGACCAAAAGGCCCGAGATCGACAAAAAGACGATGCGAAACAAATTCATATCATCACCTCAATCATTCCAATCACCGCCGGCCCAGCGCTTGGACTGGTGACGCCAGCGGCGGTAAAACTGCCACAATGCGACCACGCCAAAAACCAGCCCGAGCAAGAACAAAAGCGTCCCGCTGGTTTGGCCTTCGCGAATGCGCAAGTCGAGCTTGCTGATCGCGGTTTTTGGCTTATACGCCGCTTCGGCCCAAACGCCGCCCTCGGCTTCGCCCAAGTTGAGCTGATACGTCCCCGCAACGGTGGGGTGAAACCGCAGATTGGCCTTGCCGGAGCCTTCGGTCCATCGGCCTTCGCTATCTTGGCCATGATAGCGTTCGATGGTGCGGCCTGCCCCAAACAAGATCTCGCCCTCTGGGTCAGATACTGTCAGACCAATGCTGGCCCAACTGTTTGACACATCCGCGGCCAAGGCAATTTCAACCAGCTTGTTGGCTTGGGTCACTTCGAACGGAATTTCCACCGGCAACCCGGCAACCGGCAATCCGATTTCCGTCATCACCGCCTTGCCCGAGCTGAGGCCAAAGACAAATGCGATCACCATACACAACACCGCAAATCCGGCGGCGGCTTTGCGCATGAAGATGGCGTTTGGACCGGCCTTGAACGGCGATAGCGGGTGTATTTTCTTGGTTAATTTTGGTAAATCTATGCCAAAACTCTTGGCAATCTCTTTGCGTGGCAAATAGGTGGAGCGGTAGGTCTCACGCTCTGATTTGGTTTGCGAAAACCCCAACATCGCATCTTCGGCCAGGGTGCTGACCGTGGTGGATTTATCGCCGATCTTCACTTCCCAAGTGAATTCCCCCTCCGCAAAGCTCACCGAGCTGGTGGAGGTGTCGTAGTATTTGAAATTCTCGCCCTTGATCCGCAGAACCGGCGGAGTTTCGGCCTTTTCGACCTGATGTTCAGACACCCAGCCAGGGCCGCGGTACCGGCGTGAAAATATAAAATGCCCGTCCTCAAGCGTCAGGAAAGCATAGCCGTGAGTTGGCGAATACAGCTGGTGGTCGATCCAAGTCCACGTCCGCCCGGCATAGGTTTCGGTATGTTCCAGCGTGCCGATAATCGTATAGTCGACATCGTGAATTTTGCCTTTCATCCCAAGGGAAAACGGCGTGTCGGGCCGCTTGAGATCGCTAAAGGTCCGCAGTGCTTTATAGCTATCAAGCGCATCAAGTTCGGTGCCGCAATAGGGGCAGATGTGAACCGTCACACGCCCGCCACCCAAAACATCAAGACCGGCCCCGCAGGCGGTGCAATTGATGGTTGTCAGATTATCGCTTCGCGTCATGTGCCCGATACCACCTTGATGTCAAAGGGATCGAACCATTCCCCTAAGAACCAGCTTTCACCGCCGTCCCAGAATTCGCCCGATAACAAATCACCACCTTGGTTCGTGGCGTTGATAAAGGAATGGGTATCGCCAACGTCAATGGGTTCGTCAAAGCTGCCGCGAATGGCGACACATTCAGCGGTTTCAATTTCCTTGATGCGATAGGTGCGGCGCTCAAAGCTCACCTTTTGCCCCAATTTCGGCGGACCGGCCAACCGCGGCCCACCCTTGGCCGGCAAGGGTTCTTGGGCAACAATATCACCCTCGTCAACAGAGACCCAAATGGGATCGCCCTTGCCGTTTACGCCCCAGAATTCATCCCAGAATCCCCGGCCATAAGAGTACCGGGCATGGCCGTAAATATCGACTTTCAAACTCCCAAGGATCACCTTGTCACCGATCCCAAACAGCATCGGCGCGTCATGCATCTCACCGCCTTCTCCGGCGGTCAGGGCCTTATCATCCGCCAAAAACAGCGAGGTCCCGCACGCCGTGCAGGTTGTCATTTTAACAATAGCCAGGACTTGTTCGACCTGGTTCCCGCAATTGGGGCAATTAAAATCCGTCATACCCGCAGGTTGCCCATGACGACGCTAAATTCAAGTAAGGATTTCATACCTATGCAAATCCAGCCGAATATTTCAGCAACCTTTCCGCTATGCATCACATGCAAAGCGGGAATACCACCCAGTTTCAGAATGCGGTCACGTAAACCGTTACATTTGCCACGATCCCGCGTAAATCTGCGCAGGAGGATCGGGGGGAAACTGGGAGGTTGAACCTGCGAAAGGGCCGAGACAGGTGAAACAGATGTTGATTGAAAACAAAACCTTTGACGAGTTGAACATCGGTGACACGGCCGAATTGCGCAGGCTCTGCACCCAGGATGATATGATCGTTTTTGCCAATGTGTCTGGCAATCATAACCCCATGCACATGTATGACGCCGATGGTGACGCCGATGGCCACCCCGAAGCGATCATGCCGGGCATGTTTGTGGGCGCGTTGATTTCCGCAGTTTTGGGAAATGTTTTACCCGGTGCCGGAACGCTATATCGTTCGCAGAACTTTGAATTTCACAACCGTGCTCATGCGGGCGATGAGTTGCTGAGCCGGGTGATTGTCACCGACAAGAATGACAAAGAAGGCACCGTCACCTTGTCGACCGAAGTGCGACGCGTGCGCGATGATGCGGTTGTGCTGGATGGCTGGGCCGAAGTCATGGCTCCGCGCCGTAAGGTGACCTATGACAGCCACGATTTGCCCGGCCTTGTTGTTCAGCGCCACCGACATTTTGAAAAACTGCTAAAGCGGGCTGAACCGTTGGACGCGCTGGCCACGGCCATTGTCTGTCCCGAGGATAAGAATTCGCTTGGGGGCGCGCTTTTGGCGCGTGACCACACATTGATCGACCCGATTTTGTTGGGGGATGCCGATAAGATCGCAGCAACCGCCGAGGCACTGGGCCGATCGTTGGAGGGGATCGAAATCCTCGACATCAAAGACCATCGCGGCTGCGCGCGGCGCGCTGTTGAGCTTGTCCACGAGGGGCGCGCCAATGCGTTGATGAAAGGGCACCTTCATACGGATATGCTCCTGCGCCCACTGCTCGACAAATCCACGGGCCTGCGCATGGGCCGTCGGTTTACCCATATTTTTGTGATGGATGTGCCGGGTTTGGCCCACCCGCTATTGGTGACAGATGCCGCGATCAACATCGCCCCGGATTTGAAAACCAAGGTCGACATCACTCAGAACGCCATTGATCTCGCGTTGAGCCTTGGCATCAAGGAACCAAAAGTCGGCGTGCTCTCTGCGGTCGAAACGGTGAACCCGGATCTGCCCTCCTCGATTGACGCTGCTTTGTTGTCGAAAATGGCGGATCGCGGGCAAATCACCGGCGGATTGGTTGACGGGCCATTGGCTATGGATAACGCCGTCGACATTGCCGCCGCGCGCACCAAAGGTATCGTGTCCCCGGTGGCGGGCCGCGCGGACATCCTTGTTGTTCCCAATCTTGACGCGGGGAATATGCTTGCCAAACAGCTAGCCTATCTTAGTCACGCCGAAAGCGCCGGGGTTGTTTTGGGTGCGCGTGTGCCGGTTATTCTCAACTCTCGCGCCGATGATGATATGGCGCGGCTTGCCTCTTGCGCCGTCGCCGCCCTGCACCATAACCGTCTGAGCGGAGCCTCAAAATGAGCCATGTTTTAACTCTTAATGCGGGCTCTTCGACCTTGAAATTTGGCCTGTTCAAGGCTGGCCCAGACCCCAAGACCTTGATCACTGGGTTGATTGATCACATCGGAGGCAAAGCCACGGCCAAGCTCAAAGATGCGAACGGCAATACCGTGTCCTATTCGGACTTGCCCGAACAATTCGCTGCCAATCATGATGGCGCTCTCAAGGCGGCTTTGTCCAAAATCAACAACCGGTTTCCCGACGCCCAAATAGACGCCGTTGGCCACCGGGTTGTTCATGGCGGCACCGATTTCTCTGATCCTGTTGAGCTGACAGCCGATGTTATTTCGGAACTGGCCAAGCTAATGCCCTTTGCGCCACTGCATCAACCCCACAACCTTGCCGGGGTCAGATCGGCGTTGGCGGCGTTTCCCAAAGCCCGTCAAATCGCCTGTTTTGACACCGCGTTTCATCGTCAGCACCCGTTTGTGAATGACACTTTTGCCCTGCCACGCCAATATTATGACAAGGGTGTCCGGCGGTATGGGTTTCATGGGCTAAGTTACGATTATATCGCGGGAAAACTGTCTGAGATTGCGCCGACATTGCATGCAGGCCGGGTGGTTGTTGCGCATCTGGGCAATGGCGCTTCAATGTGCGCGATGGAGCACGGTCGCTCAGTGGCGTCTTCTATGGGATTTTCATCTCTGGACGGGCTGCCAATGGGGACACGATCCGGCCAATTGGACCCCGGCGTTCTGTTGTATCTGATGAATCAGGAAGGGCTAAACGCCGAAGAGATTTCCGAGCTTTTGTACAAGAAATCCGGCCTCTTGGGGCTGTCGGGCGTCAGCCACGACATGCGGGCCTTGTTGGAGTCTAACGATCCCAATGCGCGCGAGGCCGTCGATTATTTCTGCTTTCGTATTCGGCGTGAATTGGGCGGTCTTGCCGCCGCGTTAGAAGGGTTGGATGCGGTGGTTTTCACCGGGGGGATCGGAGAGAACGCAGCAAAAATACGGCGACGTGTCTGTGCAGGGATGCATTGGATCGGCGTCGAACTTGACGAAGCGCGCAACGAGGCCAACGAAACCATCATCAGTTCAAGCTTTAGCCGCGTACATGTTATGGTCTTGCCGACAAACGAAGAATTGGTCATCGCCAGAGCTGCATCAGCATCAATCGCGGCCTGAACAGAAAAGCATTCGGATGAGTTTTAACCCGCTCAGAGAGCCCTAAGCGGCACAGGACCGAGACGGTCAAAGTGTCGTGGAAAAGGGCTTTCTCATCACCAAACGTTCCTTCGTGTGCCCTGTCTGCCGTTGCCGCTGGCAGGCAGTGCTCGGGTTGCCTTTGCGGAAAACCTGACAATTTATCCCCGAGAGTCTTCTCAAGATGAATAGCTATGCAGCGACATCCAAACAGCCATTCAATGTGCAAGTAGACTTGAGACCAGTGTCCCTCACTTCGTTCAGATTGTTGCAAAATACCGGCTTGCTCAATCCTAAATGAACGAAATCTCAAAGGATATGTCGCTAGGCAGGCAAGAGCATCAATGTGAAGCCGCTGGATAAACCCCATGAAATGGTTCGCAAACTGGTCGATCCGCCGCAAACTCTTGGTCCCAGGGTTAGCGTCACGAATGGTATTGGTTCTGGTGATCACCTTCTTTTGGGCGATGCGCTATTCTCAGGCCCTCAACGATGCCTTCGCTCAAGAAATTCAGCTTATCGAAACTTACGTCACTCCTCTATTGTCCTCAGCCGCTTGGAACTTCGATAACGAACTGGCTTCAAACACTTCATTGTCCTTTTCTGACTACAAAGGGTTTGTCTTTGCGACGCTGATGACAGATGGCGCAGCGATGGCCGAACACACAATTTCCGAGGCGGTTGATCCCGCTTGGGCGGAAACTGGTGCGACATTGATCGAAACCGGTGATCTTCGAGCAAGGCTGAATAACCTTGAAATCATCCGAACGCCTCTTGTCTTGGACGGTCATACAGTTGGTGATTTGGTTTGGGGAGTGGATGTTTCCATCATCAGCCACGCCATTTCTAATGCAAATAAAACGGCCGCCATGATTGGCATAATTTCATACGCCGCTTTTGCTGGCGTTTTGTTTTTGATCTCGACTTCTGTCGCTGGTCCATTGACCCGTGTTGTTGGCCGATTGGAAGAGCTTCAAAAAGGCAACACAGATGTGGAATTTCCAGAGCTAGAACGCCGTAATGAAGTCGGAGCCATTGGTAAAGCACTGGCCAATCTGTGCGACGGATCGATTGAAAAAGAGCGTTTTGCCGAAGAACAAGTCGCGCGACAGAAACATCAGATGGAAGTTGTAGCACAGCTCAGTGAAAGCCTCTCTGGGCAGGCTCAGGGTGATCTTACGGCTCATATTTCCATGGAATTTCCGTCCGAATACGAACAACTGAGAAACGACTTCAACGCGACGTCAAAACAGCTTCGTGAAACTGTGGCCGCCGTTGTTGAGTCTGCCCATGATATTCATGCGCGTGCCGCTGAAATCACCGGGGCATCAGATGATCTTGCGCGCCGAACCGAAACTCAGGCCGCCACGCTCGAGGAAACCGCTGCCGCGTTGGACGAACTGACCGTGGGTTTGAAAAACACCGCAGATGGTGCAACAACTGTTTCAAATTCCATGCAGGAAACCAAAGAAGCCGCTGAGCAAGGTGGGCAAGTTGTTGGGCGTACGGTTTCGGCCATGGGTGAAATCGAAAGCTCCTCCGAACACATCTCACAAATCATTGGTGTGATTGACGACATTGCCTTCCAAACCAATCTTCTTGCCTTGAATGCAGGCGTTGAAGCCGCCCGCGCAGGCAAAGCTGGCGTTGGCTTTTCGGTTGTTGCATCTGAAGTCCAGAACTTGGCCCAACGCTCTGCTGAGGCTGCAACCGAAATCAAAGCATTGATTGAAGCATCGACAGATCATGTCAACAACGGTGTGACCCTTGTCGGCGAAACGGGATCGGCCCTGAACCACATCGTGACCCGCATCAATGCTGTGTTTGCCCTAAACACCGACATTTCTGAAGGTACCCAAAACCAATCTCTCGGGATTAGCGAAGTCAACACAGCTATGATCGGCCTAGACCAAGTAACCCAGAAAAACGCAGCCATGGTTGAGGAATCAACAGCCACCAGTCATGCGATGACAGACAGCGCCACGACCCTTCTCAGCCTGGTGTCGCATTTTAAAACGAAATCCTCTGACCCCATTGCACAAGCTGGTGATTGGGAAAACGAAATGGAACAAGAGATGCGCCAAGCGTCGTGGCCCAATCACAGCCGGTTTGTCTTTGAGCATACTTTTGACCAAAGCGGATGCGGCACTGGGTCTTTGGATTTAAACAAAAACAGGTTGAACACCTGCCAATAGGACGCAAAGGTATATCCGCGGTTTCTGGTCAAATAGTGGTCTTTGTTTTGCTTGTACTCTCTTGGTAACCGATACCACGGCAAAGCGGGATGCATGTGGTGCACCACATGAAAATTGTTGTTGAGGAAAATCCAAGACAACGGCCCACGGTCTTCAACAATGACAGTGCGACCCGCTGCATGCCTATCCGCGCGATGTTCCAGAAAAGTTCTGATTTTCAGGAGCGACATTGCAAAATAGACAGAGCAAGCCCATACCCAGATCGGCATCGCGCCAATCGAAAGCATCCACCAAAAAACCAGGCCAACCGCAGGGATATGCAGCATCCAACCATAAACAGTTCTGCGATCTCCGGCCCGGATGTTTTTCAAATCTGCCCTCAAAAACGAGATTGTTCCTATTGCAGGGCCAAGGATCAAACGCCCCGCGAGCGTATTGTTGACACGTAGCAACCTTTTCTTCCAACGCGGCAAGCGTGCCCACCGTATCGGATCCAGATAATTGCTTTCCGGATCATCATAAGGGTCAGTCAAAATTTCATCATTGTGGTGCGCCAAATGGGTATCTTTGAAACGCAGGTAAGGAACGGTGACTGACAACGCCGGGAAGACAAGACCCGCGTTGAGCAAAGCTGATCTGGTTGGGTGCCCATGCAGCGCCTCATGAGACAGTGACGAATGAAATGCCGCCGACACGGTGGCCACCACGACGGCCAATGGCATCCAAATTTGTGCAAGCCAAGTGGTGCCGAGCCCCCAAGCGACATAGCAGACCGCCAATCCCACAATAGTCGGCCATTCCATGCTTCTTGCGGTTTCTCGTGACGCTAGAATTGTCGTCCTGTGGTTTAGAACCGTTTGCAGTGTTTTCATGCCCAATCGGTACCAGCCCTCACTCATGCGCGGCATTCTGTGTTTGATTACCAAAGCTCTACTTCTGTGATATTTGTCACCTTATGAGACAAAACACTGACAAGCGCCTCCGCGCATCGTTGTTTCGCACCCGCCTCACCTCGGCCATGCGGACAGCAGGTAGTAATCAAACCGCCCTGGCTCAGAAAATCGGTGTCGACCGTTCGACAATTTCCCAGCTGCTCAAGGCAGACGGCACTCGGTTGCCCAATGCTCATCTCGTCGGCAGTTGCGCTGAAGCGCTCGGGATTTCGTCCGATTGGCTCCTTGGCTTGTCCGACAGACCTGAAAATGCGGCTGACCTGGTTGCGACATCGCTGAGCATGACCCAAGCCAAGCGAGCACTTGTCGATGATACTATTTTTGGGTGGTACCAAGAGGCCGATGGCTACAAAATTCGCTATGTCCCGGCCATGCTCCCCGACATGCTCAAAACGCGCGCCGTTTTGGATTGGGAATATGAGCAACATCTCGGCAAGAGCGCATCCCAAGCTATCGCCGCATCGCAAGAACGTCTGAATTGGATGCGGCAATCTCAGTCAGACTATGAAATTTGCATCGCCGTCCATGAAATCGAAAGTTTTACAGCTGGAACAGGCTATTACTCAGGGCTCGCCCCGGACATTCGGCGCGCACAAATCGATCATTGGATTGAGTTGAGCGAAACTCTTTATCCGCGCCTGCGGCTGTATCTGTTTTGCGCGCGTCAGCTGTACTCAGCTCCGATCACGATATTTGGTCCATTGCTTGCCGCCCTTTACATGGGCAGCAACTATTTGGTTTTTCGCGATACAAACCGCATCGCAGCCATGACCGATCACTTTGACGACCTGCTGCGCAAGTCCGATGTGACCTCTCGCGCGCTTCCGGATTTTCTTCGAACCCAGAAGACGCGCGTCAATTCCTAACGGTCTTTACCGCTGAAACGAGGTAGGGGTTGTGCCCTTAATAGGGCATCGGGTGACGTTTATGCTTGGCGTCCAAAGCCGCCAACAACTCAGGCGTCAAATCAACATTTACCGCACCCAGCGCGTGTTCGAGCTGCGCCAAGGTCGTCGCGCCAAAAATTGAGGACGCGACAAATGGGCGCCGAGCAGACCATGCAAATGCCATATGCACAGGGTCCAAATCGAAGTCTTTCGCCACTTGCAAATAGGCCTCAACAGCATCGAAAATCCGGTCTGTCTTGCGCCCCCCCATTTCCGCGTTGATCGACATGCGCGACCCGTCTGGCACGGCACCGCCTTGGTATTTTCCGCTCAAAAACCCTGCACCCAGTGGGGAAAATGGCAGCAATCCGACGTCCTCAAACATCATCAATTCGGCCAGGTCCGTATCGGCCAATCGACAGACCAACGAATATTCATTCTGGATCGAAGCGACCCTCGGGCCACCAACACGCTCTGCCGCAGCAAGCCATTGCGCCGTTCCCCAAGCGCTCTCATTGGACAACCCAAAGGCGCGGATGGTGCCGCGGTCGACCTCTTTTTGCAGCGCACCCAGACAGTCTTCCATCTGTGTAATCACCTCTTCGCGGCTCATACCAGCTTTGAGCGGGTCATAGCCCCAGTTTTGCCGAAACATATAGCTGCCCCGGTTCGGCCAGTGGAATTGGTACAGGTCAATGTAATCTGTTTTCAGTCGTTTCAGTGACCCTTCGATTGTCCCCGGAATCGTGTCGGCGCTGATCATTCCCCCGTCGCGAGCATAGGATACGCCTGCACCGGAATGCTTGGTCGCCAGCACCCATTGGTTCCGACGCGAGGTTTTGGCAAACCACTCACCAACAATTATTTCTGTGTTGCCCATAGTTTCTGCGCTGGTCGGATTGACCGGATACATCTCGGCGGTGTCCATAAAATTGATCCCGGCCGCCAAGGCGTAATCGATTTGGGCATGCGCCTCTTCGAGACCGGTTTGCGTCCCAAAAGTCATCGTGCCGAGGCAGAACTCCGACACTTCCATGCCGGTACGGCCCAGTTTGTTCATTTTCATTGCTCGATCTCCTTTTCGCGTCTCGTCGCGAAAGATAGCGGTATCATCTCAATTGCCAAGGGCCACTTTAACAAATCGGCACTTGAGAACATTAAGTGAACATTGTAACCTGATTTTATGACTGCTGCCGCCCTCCTCTCTCGCAAAAGCCATCGCCCGCCGCCGGGGTTGCCGTTGCTGGATGGGGTGAGCCTGCCATTGTCGCGTGTGCACGAAATCTGTGGGCGCGCGCGCCGCACTTTGGCCGTGCGCATCGCCGCCAAACTGCTGGATGAGGTCAAAACCGGCCCGATTTTCTGGATCACCCCAAAATGGGAACGCAACCGGCTCAACACCGACGGGTTGGTGTCGCTACTGCCACCGCAATCCTTGATCTATCTGGATCCATTGCGCGCAGAAGACATTTTGTGGAGCATGGAGGAGATTTTGCGCAGCGGGGCCGCGCCCATGGTGGTCGCCGATCTGCCAGACCCGCCCGGTATGACCCAAGTGCGCCGCCTGCATTTGGCTGCTGAGACAGGCACCGGCGAAGGGCGGTTTCGCCCGCTTGGCCTGATGCTGACTCCCGGCACTGGTGGCGCGCCGGGGGTGGAAACCCGCTGGCAGATGGAACCCGAGCATACCCCCGGTCGCGTCCGCTGGCGGTTGGATCGGGTGCGCGCCCGCATGGCCCCGCCCAAAAGCTGGCAACTGGGTGGGGACCACCTCTTTTAGCCGCGCATGATCATGCAGGTTGTTGACCCGGTGGCATACAGCTTGCCATCGTCCTTGCCACGCAATTCACCATTGGCCACACCTGTAGATCTGCCACTGTGCTGCGCGGTTCCAATCGCCTGAACCGTCACGCCAAGGGGGATCGATCGGATGATATTCACCTTATATTCCAAGGTTGTATAGCCTGCGCCCTGAGGCAATGTGGTATGCACCGCGCAGGCCATACAGCTGTCCAAAATGGCACCATACCAACCGCCATGCACCGTTCTCAGCGGATTGGCGACAGCCAATTCCGGCGTGCCTTCAAACACAACGTGCCCCTCATCGGCCTCAACAGGCCAAAAACCCAGCGTTTCGCCAATCGGAGGTCCAGCCCGCTGTCCGTCGACGATAGATCGCATCATCTCAAGCCCCGGCACTGACAAAAGCTCGTCCATGCTTGGCAACTCATCTATCGACTTTGCATATTTACGCACCATTGGCCCTCCCCTTCACGACACGGCCACCAAACGCCGGGGGCGCACAAATCAAAAGTGTGACGCCACGTCCATCTTTATCCACGAACGGACCAAAACGACCTTGCAAGCGTCGCAAAGCGCCAAGAAAAGCCTCTCAAAGCATGGCCCAAAAACACCATGCGTATGATGATTTCCTTTGCCGCTTTGTTTGTCTCCGTCATCTTGTTGCAGCTGTCATCAGGCGGTGTTGGGCCACTTGATGCGCTGTCGGGTCTCAAGCTGAATTTCACCACGCAACAGATCGGCTTTCTGGGATCGGCCCATTTCTTGGGGTTCTTTATCGGCTGTTGGTGGGCCCCCAGATTGATGGGGTCCGTTGGCCATTCCCGCGCCTTTGCGGTCTTTACCGCGCTTGGGACCATGGGAATTCTGGGCCACATTCTCAGCGAAAACCCCTATCTTTGGGCCTGCATGCGCATCGCGCAGGGGCTTTGTATTGCAGGGTGTTACACCGTGATCGAAGCCTGGTTGCAGGCCAAAGTCACCAATGACAATCGAGGCCGGGCCATGGGCACATACCGGGTGACCGATATGTTGGCCTCACTCGTGGCGCAGTTGATGATCTCGGTTCTGGAACCGGCTTATTACGTGTCTTACACGCTGCTCGCGATGATCTGCTGCGCCGCGATTCTACCGCTGGCTTTGACCCGTGCCAGCCAACCCGACACCCCCGATGCCCCCCGCCTGCGCCCCAAACTGGCCTTTGCCAGTTCGCCTTTGGCGGTCGCGGGCGTTTTGGTCGCCGCTTTGTCGAGCGCATCCTTTCGGATGGTCGGGCCGCTTTATGGCACCGGCGTTGGCCTCCAAACCTCTGAAATCGCGTTATTTCTCGCGGCGTTTGTCGCCGGTGGCGCGTTGTCTCAATACCCGGTTGGCTGGCTCGCTGATCGCTATGACCGCCGCTATGTGTTGATCTGGCTGTCGATTGCTGCCGTCGCGAGCTGTCTGTTCACCGCGACCCTCACAGATCTGGGCACAACAGGCACAATGCTAACCGCCGGTGTCTTTGGCCTCACCACATTTCCGATTTATTCGGTCTCAGCCGCCCACGCCCATGACTTCGCCAAAAGCTCCGAACGTGTCGAATTATCAGCCGCATTGATGTTCTGGTATGCCTGCGGAGCAATCGCGGCCCCATGGGTCGCCTCAACGTTAATCGAGGCATTCGGTCCCCCCGCTCTCTTTGCAATGATCGCTTTGGGCCATGCCCTGTTGGTCGTTTTCGGCTTTATGCGAATGCAATCGCGCCCCTCGACCGAGGTTCGGACACCCTATGTTTATGCGCCGCGCACCTCCTTTGTCATTGGGCGATTGATGACGCGCTTTCGCGATAACCCAGAGACCAAAGACAAAACACAGTAGCCCTTGCCGCATCCATGGGTTAAATCACGCCCAAACCGTACGGGACGAATACCAATGGCACGCCACCTCATCACCTCCGCGATTCCCTATATCAATGGGATCAAGCACCTGGGCAACCTTGTCGGTTCGCAGTTGCCTGCCGATCTTTATGCCCGCTATCTGCGCGCACGCGGCCATGAGGTGATGTTCCTGTGTGCCACCGATGAACACGGCACCCCTGCTGAACTGGCCGCTGCCAAGGCCGGCAAACCGGTCGATGAGTATTGCGCCGAAATGTGGGGCGTTCAGGCGAAAATCGCGGATGGGTTCCGCCTGTCTTTTGATCATTTTGGCCGGTCTTCTTCGGAGCAAAACAAAAAGCTGACCCAGCATTTCGCCGCCCAGTTGGACAGCCAAGGTCTGATCCGCGAAGTCAACGAAACCCAAATGTACAGCCACGCCGATGGCCGTTACCTGCCTGACCGCTATATCGAAGGCACTTGCCCCAATTGTGGGTTTGAGGATGCGCGCGGCGATCAATGCGACAACTGCACCAAACAGCTTGATCCGGTTGACCTGATCAATCCGCGCTCGACCATTTCCGGATCGACCGATCTGGAAATGCGCGACACCAAGCACCTGTACCTGCGCCAATCCGAGATGAAAGATCAGCTCGACACATGGATCGATTCAAAGACCGATTGGCCGATTTTAACCACCTCGATTGCCAAGAAGTGGCTGCATGACGGCGATGGCCTTCAGGACCGCGGCATCACCCGCGATCTCGATTGGGGTGTGCCAGTGATGAAAGGCGACGCGCCTTGGCCCGGCATGGAAGGCAAGGTGTTCTACGTTTGGTTCGACGCACCGATTGAGTATATCGCCTGTGCGCAGGAATGGGTGGATGCGGGCAAGGGCACCGATTGGGAGCGCTGGTGGCGCACCGACAAAGGTGCCGATGACGTGCGTTACACCCAGTTTATGGGCAAGGACAATGTGCCCTTCCACACGCTCTCTTTCCCAACCACGATTCTAGGATCGGGCGAGCCGTGGAAGCTTGTCGATTACATCAAATCGTTCAACTATCTGAACTACGATGGTGGCCAGTTCAGCACATCGCGCGGGCGCGGTGTGTTCATGGATCAAGCGCTTGAGATTTTACCCGCAGATTATTGGCGCTGGTGGCTGCTGTCCCATGCGCCCGAAAGCGCGGATAGCGAATTCACTTGGGAAAATTTCCAGACATCGGTGAACAAAGATTTGGCCGATGTGCTTGGCAACTTCGCCAGCCGTGTCACCAAATTCTGCCGCTCCAAATTTTCCGAAGCGGTGCCCACAGGCGGCACATATGGCGCGCGCGAAGAGCAGTTGATCACCGATCTGACCGCCAAAATCGCCGAATATCAAACCCATATGGAGGCCATCGAAGTGCGTAAAGCCGCCACCGCCTTGCGTGCGACATGGGCTTTGGGCAACGAATACCTGCAAGAGGTTGCGCCTTGGACAACCTTCAAAACCGATCCCGATCAAGCCGCCGCGCAAATCCGGCTGGCGCTGAACATGATCCGCCTCTACGCGATCATTTCCTCGCCCTTCATCCCAGACGCAAGTGCCGAGCTTTTGGACGCGATGAAATCGGACGATGACGCATGGCCAACCGATATCAAATCCGCCCTCGGCGCAATGCCCGAAGGCCACGATTTTGCCGTGCCAGAGGTGACATTCCGCAAGATAACCGATTCCGAGCGCGAAGAATGGCAAGAACGTTTCGCCGGAACCCGCGACTAGATCGACGCCAATCTGTCAAAAAACAAACAAGGCGCAGCCGGTTCCGCCGACTGCGCCATTTTTTATGGCTGCGGATGCGGTTTTCGATATGTTGGCGTTCTTGCGACACAAAACAGCGTTCAATTCTTAGCGGTACGATCAACATCGGGGGCCTCTTGTTTTGCCAACTAGTTTCAAAATCAAGATACCCGATCCATTTTCGTTGCATAAATCCCCTCATTGGGCAACCCTACTTTCATGAATGAAAGCATGCCCGACCTATCCGACCTCGCATTGTTCCAACTTGTTGCGACAAGTTCGTCCCTCACCAACGCCGCCCAAAAGGCCGATGTGCCGCTCCCGACCATGTCGCGTCGCATGGCGCATCTCGAACGCAGCACCGGGCGGCGCTTGTTTTTGCGCGGCAAGGGTGGGTTTCAGCTAACCAAAGACGGTCAGAGTTTGGCCGATGAATTGACCGGCTTGCCTGAATTGCAAAACCGCATCACCCGCTGGCTGTCCAAGACCGAGCACACCCCAGTTGTTCGGATCACCGCCGGGTTATGGACATCGCAGTTTCTCGCCCAATCCCTACCCGCCATCGCCCCGCAGACTTGGGTGCCAAGCTTTGTTCCCTCAAACGCGCAATTGGACATTGCCCGGCGCGAAGCCGACATCGGCATCCGCAATTCCGAGCCGGATCACCCGTGGTTGGCGCGTCAAAAACTGCGCAACATCACCTATGCGATCTATGCCAAATCTGATGCAGTTTCCGGTTTCGTCAGCTTGCCGGGGCACATGCCGCTCCCGCCATCGCAAGCCTGGCTCCATCGCGAATTTAGCTCCAAGATTGCGCTTACAGCGACGGATATGCGGCTCTGCCTTGATCTGGCCCGTTCCGGTCACGGCCGCATTGTCCTGCCCTGCTTTATCGGCGCAAGGGACGAATTCCTCACGCAACTCTCTGACCCAATTGAGGATTTGACACATGACGAATGGCTGGTCTCTCATCATGACACCCGCCATGATCCCCCCATTCGCGCCGCCTTATCAGCGCTGAAAACAGCGCTGCTCTCGACCCGCTGACACCCTCCCAAGCGCTCACCCGCCGCCCTGTTCCCACTGATGTAGCCAAAACGCCCCTGTTGAATTGACAGACGGCACCGACCTTGCTACCTCCGCCGCCTTATCAATCCAAAGGACGCTCATGGGACGCAGACGTAAGGGCCGCGACATTTCAGGTTGGCTGATCGTAGACAAACCGGCGGGGATGACCTCCACCTCGGTGGTCAACAAAGTTCGCTGGGCGATGGATGCCAAAAAGGCCGGGCATGCGGGCACCCTTGACCCCGAAGCCACCGGCGTATTGGCCGTCGCTTTGGGAGAGGCCACCAAAACCGTTCCTTATATCACGGATGCGCTCAAGGCCTACCGGTTCACTGTCGTGCTGGGGCAAGCCACCAACACCGATGATGCCGAAGGAGAGGTTATCTCCACATCCGATCTGCGCCCCACGGATGAGGACATCAAAGAAGCCCTGCATCAGTTTGTCGGCGACATCACCCAAGTGCCGCCACAGTTCTCTGCGGTGAAAATTGATGGCGAGCGGGCCTATAAACGCGCCCGTGACGGTGAAACGATGGAGATTGCAGCCCGGCCTCTGTTTGTCGAAGAGTTGGTGATGATCTCACGCCCGGACGCTGATCATGTCGAGCTTGAAATGACCTGCGGCAAAGGCGGCTACGTCCGCTCAATTGCGCGCGATTTAGGTGAGGCGCTGGGGTGCAAAGGCCACGTGTTGCGTCTGCGCCGGATCTGGTCCGGGCCCTTTGAAACGAGCGATGGTCTGACAGTTGAACAGATCGACGAAATGGCCAAGACGCCTGCTCTGGATGCTTACCTGAAACCGCTTGAAGTCGGTTTGGATGACCTTCCCGAATTGCGCACAACCCCCGACGGGGCGGTGAAGTTGCGCAATGGCAACCCCGGACTGGTATTCGCCGCTGACGCCGAATACGGCGACGAAGCATGGGCCTCCTTAGATGGAGAACCTATTGCGGTCGGTGTTTTCAAAGGCGGTGAGTTACACCCCAAGCGGGTCTTTGTGCGACCTGAAACGGCCGAGTAACGCGTTTCAGGGGCCAGTGATCGCTTTGTGACGCGCCTGCAATCAGCCCGAAGCAGGCCCGAAACAGGCCCGAAACAGGCATGCAATGGGACGGTGGGCGGGGCGCGTTTTCAAAGAAAACAGCGCCGCCCAGCTCACATCCGCTTGAGCCATTTTCGCAATGCGCCCACGGCCTCTGGCTCATCCAAAAATGGGATATGGCCGCGATCCGCAACCTGTACCGCGATGGCATCCGGCCGGCGCGCCATCATTTTATCAAAGCAATCCTCAGACAATAAATCCGAATGGGCCCCTCGGATCAAACACAGCGGTAAGCCTGCCAAAACCTCAAAAAACGGCCACAAGTCAGGCACAACCTGCGCACCATCCGCCAAAACCGCGTCACGCAGTTTTGGATCATAGGTTATGTCCAACCCATCCTCGACCACACGGTAATGTGTCTCGGCCTCACGCTGCCAGCGTTCAACGGGCACATTGGCAAAACCAGCCATAACTTTGGGCCGTGCCGCCACGGCCTCTTCCATTGTGCCCCACACCGGTCTACGACCCAGATATGTCTTGATAACCTCTAGGCCACGATCGGCAATTTCGGGACCAATGTCATTCAGCGCGACACCCAAAAGCCGATCCTTGACCGTAGCCGCCAAGCCCATGGCAATCAGCCCCCCGCGAGAGCTGCCCAATATCGCCGCTTTTTCGATCCCTAAATGATCCAACAATTCAACCGCATCGCGCCCCTCAACAGGGATCGAATAGGTCTCATGGGCAGCCCAGTCCGATTGCCCGCGCCCCCGGTAATCCAATCGGATAAGGCGCACGCCCTCCAACAAGGGGGCGACATAGTCAAAATCGCGGCCATTTCGGCTCAACCCCGACAGGCACAACAGCGGCAGGCCCTCGCCTTCGTCCGTATAGTACAATGAGACACCGTCAGAACTTGTAAATCTTGGCATCAGACGAGCTCCGGGATGGTGGTCAAATCACTTAGAACATGTGCCGGTTTACCCGGCAGCCGGTCCATGGGCAATCCGCTGCGATTGACCCACACGGTTTTGAACCCATAGCTGGCCGCATGGCCTGCGTCCCACCCGTTTGACGACACAAACAACACCTCATCTGGGGCACAGCCAAACTCAGCCCCAACCAGATCGTAGACCTGTGACGCAGGTTTAAAAATCCCGACCTTATCCACCGATAACAGCGCATCAAAATAAAGGCCAATTCCGGCGCTATCGACAGCGCCATCCAGCATATCCTTGTTGCCATTCGACAGGATCGCGCAAGTCTTGCCCGCCGCTTTGAGATGAGCGAGCATAAACGGCACCTCCTTATAGGCGGGCAATTCCCAATACAGCGCCAACAAGCGTTCACGCAGCTCCAAATCTTCCAGCCCCGCACGTTCCATCGCCCAATCAAGCCCGTCTTTGGTCACGTCCCAAAACGGCACATAGGCCCCAGAAACGGCGCGCAACCAACTGTATTCTAACTGTTTGGCCCGCCAATCCGCAGCAATTTGCGGCCACACCTCGGCCAACTGTTCGCGCCCGGGCTCTTGGGCTGCGACCCGCGCCGCTGCTGCGACGTCAAACAAAGTGCCATAGGCGTCAAAAACGCATGTGGTGATAGTCATTAGGGCCTCCTCCTGCGGACACGGCCCCAACCCTGACACGGAACGGCAGCAGCCGAAAGACCCAGACGCAATCGTTGATGTCGCAACCAAAAGGCGTGCGAACCTTCACCGATACCGATTCTGTACCAAGTTCTAAACCAAGGAGTTTTCAAAGGACGAGACATAGGGCCATTCATGGGGCCATCTGGTGGACTGAATTGATGACCCGCGACCTTCCCAAGGCGCTCGAATACTATGGCACCATGTGTGGTTGGGCGGTCGACACCATGCCCGATCCTGACGCTGACGGCCCGACGCTGACGGCCCGACGCTGGCGGCCCGACGCTGGCGGCATGTATCATATTGCCCAAAAAGATGGCCAGCCGGTCGCCGGTTTGATGGATATCAGCGCGATGGAACAGCTCAACGGCGTGCCAGCACATTGGTTTACCTATATTGCCGTTGACGATGTCGACGCCGCAGTCGAGGCAACCGTCGCCGCAGGAGGTGAAATCCGTCGCCCTTGTTGTGACGTGCTGGGCATTGGCCGCATCGCCATTATTGCCGATCCAATCGGGGCGGCCGTGGGCATCATGTCACCTGACACTCCTGCCAAAAGCTAAGCCGTTTGCAATCAGTTCCGGGGTCTCATAGGGTGCGCGCCCATACGAGCCCCGGACGTTCCGGCCTCGTCCGTTCATTTTGATACACGAGGCCCTGATGACACAGGCTAAATCCGGCGACACCGTTCGCATTCACTACACCGGCACTTTGGATGACGGTTCCACCTTTGACAGTTCAGCAGGCCGCGACCCGCTCGAATTCACATTGGGGTCCGGTCAAGTGATTCCAGGCTTCGACAAAGGTGTCGATGGCATGACGGTAGGTGAGAAAAAGACCATCAACATTCCCGCCGATGACGCCTATGGTCAGCTTGATGATCGCGCCCGTCAGGCGGTTCCGCGCGAACAAATCCCCGCGGAAATTCCGCTTGAAGTTGGCATCCAGCTTCAAATGCAATCGCCAACCGGTCAGGTTATGCCCGTCACTGTGGTTGAGATTTCCGAAACCGAAGTCACACTTGATGCCAACCACCCGCTGGCAGGCAAAGACCTGACGTTTGAGTTGGAGCTCGTCTCGGTCGGCTGATGCCCCCGATTCAAAGCCCCCGGTACAAAGCCCGTGTTTCAAAGCCCGTGTTTCAAAGCCAGCGCTTCAAAATCATAGGCTCAAAGATGTGACAAGGCGGGGGCTTCCCCGCCTTTTGCGTTTGTGGCCCTGTTGCATCCTACGCCTCACACGCTAAACCTTGCTCAAGACTGCGCCCAGATCGGCGTGCTAAGAGGGAGGAAACACCATGCAAATTGCTAATCTGGACGGGCTGCGCCTGCACTACCACGTCGAAGGTCCCGAAAATGGCACGCCCGTGGTGTTCGCCAACTCTCTGGGCACTGATTTTCGGATGTGGGATCCGATCATGCCGTACTTGCCGGAAGGCTTGCGTATCTTGCGCTTTGACAAACGCGGCCATGGCCTTTCGGACACCCCCGAAGGGCGTTGGTCGATGGGCAATCTGGTGCGCGACATCGAACAACTCATGGATCTCAACGGCTTCAAGAACACCATCTTTGTTGGCCTGTCGATTGGCGGGCTGATTGCCCAAGGGCTTGCTGCCAAGCGGCCGGATCTGATGCGCGCGATGGTGTTGTCCAACACAGCAGCTAAAATCGGCACCCGCGACATGTGGGCCGAGCGGATCAAGATTATTGAAAACGGCGGGCTGGAAGCCGCAGTAGATGGCACAATGGAGCGCTGGTTTTCAGCCAAATTCCGCGACACCGAAGAGTTCCACGGCTGGCAAAACTTCCACCTGCGCACGCCTGCGCGCGGGTGGACGGGATGCGCGGACGCCATCGCCGGAACCGACTTTTTGTCCTCGACATCGGGCCTGCGTCTCCCAACCTTGGGCATTGCCGGGTCCGAAGATGGGGCCACTCCTCCTGATTTGGTTCGCGAAACAACCGCCCTTATTCCGGGGTCTGAATTTCACTTGATCAAGGGCGCGGGCCACCTGCCCTGTATCGAAGCGCCGCAAGAATATGCCGGACTGTTGACCAAGTTCTTTGCCGCGCAAGGTGTCTCCTAAGTGGCGCGTTTCTTGCTGATCCATGGATCATGCCACGGCGCATGGTGTTGGCGGGATGTGATCCCGGCGTTGAACGCGCTGGGGCACGAGGCGCAGGCGATTGACCTGCCCTCTCATGGCGATGATCCAACCCCGGCGACAGATGTCACGCTCGACCTCTACGCCAACGCAATCTTGGACGCGCTGGAGAACGAGACCATTGTGGTCGGTCATTCAATGGCGGGTTTTCCGATTTCGCGGGCGGCTGAGCTGGACCCGGCAAAATTCGCCCGTCTTGTCTATTTATGCGCATATGTTCCCTGGCCAGGTCTCGGACTGGCCGATCAGCGCCGCAAGGCCCCGTACCAACCTCTGGCCGAAGCATTTCGCGTGGCACCAGATCGGGTGACCATGGGGTTTGATCCTGACATGGCGCTGGAAAAATTCTATCACGATTGCCCACAATCTCTTGAATTTGCGCTCCAAAACCTGTGTCCCCAGCCAATCCTGCCCCAAGAAACCCCTGCTGAGCTGGGCACAAATTATGCTTCCGTTCCGCGCAGTTACATCACCTGTGACGATGATCGCGCCATTCCCCCAGAGTTTCAGCGAGAGATGGCGGCGGACATCGCGGCGGCGGATCGCCATAGCCTTCCCAGCTCTCATTCACCGTTCTTTTCGATGCCAAAGCAGCTTGCACAGCTGCTCGACCAAATCGCCCAACACACGCCCTGACCGGAGCCCCTATGCCCGCAACGCCCTTTGACAGCCTGCACCTAAGCGCCCTTTTCTCTGCCGGAGACACCACCCGCCTATTCTCGGACAGCGCCGAAATCAGGGCGATGATGCTCGTCCAGGGGTCACTGGCGTTGGCTCAGGGCGAAGCCGGCGTGATCCCACTGGACAGCGCCAAGGCCCTGCACCGCGCCAGTTTGGAACTGCAAATCGACCCGGTCGGATTGGCCGAATCCTGTGGGCAAAATGGGGTCACCATCCCCGGATTGGTCGCCGCCTTTCGCAAAAACCTCCAGGCCCCTGAACATGGGCAATACCTCCATTGGGGCGCGACCTCGCAGGACATCCAAGACACCGGTTTGATGCTACGGATGCGCAGCGCCTTTGGGCATATGGAAACCGCGCTCACTGCCATTCTGACAGATTTGGCAACCCTCGCCGAGACCCATGCCGACACGCCAATGGCCGCTCGAAGCTATGGGCAACACGCCACCCCCACCAGTTTTGGGGCCGTTGTTGCCAGCTGGGGCTGGCCGCTGCTTGATGCACTCAAAGGTCTCGATGATCTCAAACGCGACACCCTGCTTGTCTCGCTCTCCGGGGCGGCTGGCACCGCCTCTGTTCTGGGGCCTGACCCTGCGGCCCTGCGGGCAGCCTTGGCCGAAAAACTGGGGCTAAATGACCCGGCGCGCAGCTGGCATAGCGACCGAAGCCCGATCCTCAAACAGGTCCAGTGGATGGATCGCACCTGCACAGCTTTGGGCAAATTCGGCGAGGATCTGGTTTTGGCCACCCAGTCCGGGGTTGGTGAAGTCATCTTGGGGGGATCCGGCGGCTCCTCGACGATGCCGCAAAAACAAAACCCGGTTGGACCGTCGGTTTTGGTGGCTCTGGCGCGCCATGTTAACGGCTTGTCCTCGACACTCCACGGCGCGGGATTGCATCAAAACCAACGTGATGGTGCCGCTTGGTTCACCGAATGGCTGACCTTTCCGCAATTGGTTCAAAGCACGGCGGCGGCACTGGCGCATGGCCGAAAGCTGGCCCAAGGGCTGTCCCCAAACCAGCAGGCCATGCAAGATGCGCTCGACAAGACCGGCGGGTTAATCTTGGCCGAAGCGCTCAGCTTTGCCTTGGCGGCAAAAATGCCCCGCCCCGAGGCGCAGGCCGAGACCAAAGCCTTGTGTATGTCGGCGCGTGACACCGGCACGTCTTTGCGCGCGTTGGCCCAAACCGCACATCCTGATTTGGCCGACGCCCTGTTTGACACCGGCAAGCAAATGGGCAGTGCGCCCCAAGAAGCACGCAACTTTGCCCAAGCGGCCAAGACCCTGTGAAGCTTCCATTACCGGTCATCTTCGTCCTCTTGACGGTCATGATTGATACGATGGGCGTTGGCCTGATCATGCCCGTCATGCCCGATTTGATCAAAGAGGTCACCGGTGGAAACCTGGCCAATGCGGCGCTTTGGGGGGGGGTGTTGACGGCGGCCTTTGCGGCGATGCAATTCTTGTTTGCCCCCTTCTTGGGGAGCCTCTCCGACCGCTTTGGCCGTCGCCCTGTTCTGCTTCTCTCGCTCGCCATTATGGCGGTGGACTATGTCGTCATGGCCTTCGCCGGAACCATCTGGCTTTTGCTGATCGGGCGCATCATTGGCGGCATCACCGCCGCAACCCACGCCACAGCCTCCGCCACCATGGCTGACCTCTCCGAACCGGGCAAAGAATCCGAAGGCTTTGGACTCGTCGCCGCGGCTGTTGGGCTAGGCTTTATCGCCGGGCCGCTGATTGGCGGGGCCTTGGGCGAATTTGGGACACGGGCCCCCTTCTGGGCCGCAGCCGTGCTTGCAACCGCCAATTTGATCCTCGGCTGGGTTGTCCTGCGCGAAACCGTCACTGATGACATCCGTCGCCCGTTTGAATGGCGGCGCGCCAACCCATTTGGGTCATTCCATATCCTGTCAAAGCTACCGGGCATCGGCCGCAGATTGGTGAGCTTTTTCCTCTACCAGTTTAGTTTTGCTGTGTACCCGGCTGTTTGGGCCTATTTCGGCAAGGCGCAATTTGGCTGGAATTCTGGCATGATCGGCCTGTCTCTCGCGTTGTTCGGCGTGTCTATGGTTTTGGTTCAAGGGGTCTTGATCCGCTCAATATTGGCCCGTTTCGGAGATCACGGCACCGCCCTGCTCGGGCTGGTCTTTTCCGCCGTGGGCTTTGGGGCATTGTCGGTCATTTCATCCGGGACGATCGCGCTGATCCTAACCCCTTTGGCGGCGGTTGGCGCTGTGTTTTCGCCCGCGCTACAAGGCCTTATGTCCAACCAACTTGGCCCAGAGCGGCAAGGAGAGTTGCAAGGCATCCTTGGGTCCGCCTCGGCTGTTGCGATGGCCAGCGCCCCGTTGATGATGGGATGGATTTTCGCCCATTACGCAGCCCCGGATGCCAATTGGTATTTTCCCGGTGCTCCCTTTGTCGTCTCGTTGTTTTTGACGCTTCTGGCGACGGTGCTATTCCTCGCCCCAACGTCACAAAGCCAAAAGTCGTAAAAAGAGCTTTTGGTCGTTTTTTGGGCTTGCCCTGCCGCTGCGACGCCCACAGGCTGGACGTGTAAGAGGAGAGCCATATGACCAAAATCAAAGCCGCCGTGTGCACCGAATTTGGCGCACCCCTACAAATAGAAGAGCTTCACCTGCGCGCGCCCACCGGCGGTGAAGTTGAGGTGACGCTTGAGGCGGTGGCGATTTGCCATTCCGATATTTCCTATGCCGATGGGGGCTGGGGCGGTGATTTGCCTGCGGTTTACGGCCACGAAGCAGCGGGCCGCGTTACCAGTGTCGGTGACAGCGTGCGGTCGCTCAAACAAGGCGACCGGGTTGTGGTGACCTTGATCCGCGCCTGTGGCACCTGCCCCAATTGCGCCACCGGCAAACCAACGACCTGTGAAACACCTTCGGTCGGCTCTCCGATCACCCGCGCAGATGGCAGCGAAGTCGTTCAAGCGATGAATTGCGGGGCCTTTGCCGAAAAAGTCGTTGTAGATCAAAGCCAAGTCGTCGCCCTACCCGATGATATGCCCGCCGAAGCCGTGGCGCTTTTGGCCTGTGGTGTGATCACCGGCATCGGTGCCGTGGTCAACGCCGGGCGTTTGCAAGCCGGTGAGGACGTTGTCGTTATCGGAGCTGGCGGCGTTGGTCTCAACGCCATCCAAGGCGCACGTATTGCGGGCGCACGCCGCATCGTCGCGGTGGATATGAGCGAAGAGAAACTGGAAATCGCCAAGGAATTTGGCGCAACCCACGGCGTGTTGGCCACCGGCAAAGCCCCCTGGCGAGAGGCGTTCAAAGCCTTGGGCCGTGGCGCAGATATCGTTGCGGTCACCGTGGGCGCGATCCCGGCCTATGAAAGCGCGATGCGCTATTTGGGCTATGGCGGGCGCATGGTGATGGTCGGTATGCCCCATTCCGGCGCGATGGCACAATACGAACCCGTGGTGCCAGCCTTTATGAGCCAACACATGATCGGTTCCAAAATGGGCGATGTGGTGATTTCGCGCGACATCCCGTGGATGGCCGATCTCTATAAACAAGGTCGGCTCAAACTGGACGAACTCATTTCGGGCCGCTGGACCCTGGAACAAATCAACGAGGCCATTGCCGACACCAAAACCGGCGGGGCGCGCCGCAATGTGATTTTGTTCTAAAGGGGCGTATCATGAAGCTTCGTGATATCGACATCATCGTCACGGCACCGCCTGCCCCTGGTTGGGGGGGGCGCTATTGGATATTGGTCAAACTGACCACCGATGACGGAATCACCGGCTGGGGCGAATGCTATGCGTCGTCGGTCGGGCCGGATGCGATGCGCGCCGTGATCAGCGATGTGTTTCAGCGCTATTTCGAAGGCGAAAACCCCGAAAACATCGAACGCATGTTCCGCCGCACCTATAGCTCTGGCTTTACTCAGCGGCCCGATCTGACGGTGATGGGGGCGTTTTCGGGCCTCGAAATCGCCTGTTGGGATATTCTCGGCAAGGCGCGGGATCGCCCGGTTTGGGCCTTATTGGGCGGCATGATGAACGAACGCATCCGCGCCTACACCTATCTTTACCCCTTGCCGGAACATCCCCTGCCCGCGTTTTGGGGGAGTGCCGACATGGCGGCCGAGGCGGCTTTGGACTGTGTCAATCGCGGTTACACGGCAGTCAAGTTTGACCCCGCTGGCCCCTATACCATGCGCGGCGGCCATCAACCGGCCATGTCCGACATCAGCCAATCCGTTGCCTTTTGCAAAGCCATCCGCGAGGCGGTTGGTGACAAAGCTGATCTGCTTTTCGGCACCCATGGGCAGTTCACAACATCGGGTGCGATCCGGTTGGGACAGGCCATCGAGCCCTATAATCCGCTTTGGTACGAAGAACCCATTCCGCCCGATAATCTGTTGGAGTTTGAACAGGTTGCGCGCTCCGTCCGCATCCCTATTGCCACCGGAGAACGCTTAACAACCCGCGCTGAATTCTCGGCGCTGCTGCGTACTGGTGGGGCGAAAATCCTGCAACCCGCCCTGGGCCGCGCAGGTGGTATCTGGGAGGCACGCAAAATCGCCGTGCTCGCCGAAAGCTTTAACGCTGAAATGGCCCCGCATCTTTATGCCGGTCCGGTGGAATGGGCGGCGAACATCCATCTCGCAGTGTCGATCCCGAACCTGCTGATCGCCGAAACCATCGAAACTCCATTTCACGACGCATTGATCAAGGGATCACTCAAAGTTGAGGGCGGTTTTGTCACAGCGCCCCAAGCGCCCGGCCTTGGGATTGAGATCGACGAAGATCTGGCCCGCGCGCATCCCTACACCGGCGATGGGCTGCATTTGCAGATGCAAGATGCCCCTTGCGATTACGTCAATGGCAACCTCTTTGCGGGCGGCGCTCCGGTCATTGTGGCGGCCGATAAAACCTAAACTCGCAATTTAGGAAAAGCGCTGTTAATGTTTGCGGAAACACCGATATGGATTGCTATACCGTGAACCAAATGCCCAAACCTCCAGCCCCGCCTGAGGAAATGTCGACCAATGCCCGCCACGCCGCCGCGTTCCTTAAAACGCTGGCGCATGAAGGGCGGCTGATGATCCTGTGCCATCTCGGATCCGGTGAAAAGTCGGTTGGTGAACTCGAAGAGCTGCTGGAAATTCGGCAAGCCGCCGTAAGCCAAATGCTCGCGCGGTTGCGCGAAGAAGGTCTTGTGACCACGCGACGTGATGGAAAAACCATCTATTACCGTCTGGCCAATGACGACACCAGCCGGGTTATCGCCCTGCTGTATGACATGTTCTGCGCAGATTCAAATGCCTGCTAGGCCAGCGTTTTCCGGCCCTGAGCTATGCGCGCTGACAGCCTGTGACGCGGTTGATTTGCTGAAGGCGCGCGAGGTTCAGCCAAGCGATTTGGTTGAGGCAAGCCTTGCGCGGATCAGCCAAACCAGCCCGGCCATCAACGCCATGGTCACCCAATGCGCCGCACGGGCCCAATCGGCGACAAAAGCGGCCACGCCAAACCAAGACCTGGCCGGATTACCCATTGGTATCAAAGACCTATCTCCCGTTTCAGGTGTCCGAACAACCTTTGGCACCAAGGCACTGGCCGAGTTTGTTCCCGAGACGTCAGAACCGCTTGTCACCCGGCTCGAAACACGCGGAGCCATTGTGATAGGCAAGACCAACACCCCCGAGATGGGGGCCGGGGCGAACACATTTAACGCCGTCTTTGGCAAAACCCGCAACCCGTGGGACACACGATTGAATGCTGGCGGCTCATCTGGTGGGGCGGCGGCAGGCCTTGCCACAGGGGAAGTTTGGCTGAGCCAAGGGTCGGATTTGGGCGGGAGCCTTCGCACACCGGCGAGCTTTTGCGGCATCGTCGGCCTAAGGCCCTCGCCCGGTATTGCAGGCGGTGGTCCGGCTCTCCAAGGGTTTGACTTTTTGCCCGTGAATGGCCCGATGGCCCGCACCGTTGAAGACTGTGCTCTGATGCTTGATGCGATGGCTGGGTACGATCCGATCTGGCCCATTTCCTACCCAGCGCCGGTTAACAGTTACCTCAGGACCTGCCGCACAGAATCCGGACCAATCCGCATCGCCTATGCGCCAGATTTAGGCGGTTTGGCACCGGTGACCCCCCGTATGTCTCAGGTCTTGAACACCGCGCTGGCGCGGATCGCAAGCAAGGATCTAGACGTGATCGAGGCGGCTCCTCAAACAGAGACAGTTGAGCAATGCTTCCGCACCCTGCGGGCTTTTGGCTTCTGGACCAACGCGCGCAACACACCGGAACGGATCACCCAGCATTACAAGCCGACCCTGCAACAAAACATTTCCGAAGGTCGCGCTCTCCTGATGGATGATGTCGCCGAAGCCATGACGCAGCGCTCAGCGATATATCAGTCCATGCTCTTGTTTCTAAAGGATTACGACGTGTTGGCCTGCCCTGTGACCGGGATTGAGCCCTTGCCTGTTGAGATCGAATATCCAACCGACGTTAACGGCGAGCCGTGCAAAGATTACCTGGACTGGCTGCGTTTTGCGATGCTGGCGACGGTGTGTGGTTTGCCCGCCTTGTCCTTGCCCGTTGGCTTTACCGATACGGGAGTCCCTGTCGGTCTCCAGCTTATTGGCCGCCCCCGTGGTGAGGGCCGTTTGTTGCAGGTAGCTCGGGTTATGGAAAAGGCGCTGAACCTTGGCTCAGCGCCCATCGACCCTGTCATACGCCATTAGGGCGATGGTTTAAGCGGCCCATTCCCAAGGCCGCACAAACGCCCCCAGAACAACGCCAACCTGCGCGTCATCGGCCCCGTTTGCCTCGAGCTGAGCAACCAATCCGCGCTTTTTGTCGTCCAACACCGACACAACGCGCGCCGGGCAATCGGCCGCCTCAAGTGCCTCATTGTAGATCCGAGTGATCGCATGTCTGCGAAGGTCAGGCTTAAACACTTTTCCGACCGCAGTCTTGGGCAATTCATCCAATATGGTCAGATGCTTAGGATGGGCGGCCCGTTCGTGAACGTGCTTCTTGGCATGTTCCTTCAGCTCTTCAACCGTCACCTCGCCGCCGTCAACCAACTCAACAAAGGCGCAGGGCAATTCACCCGAATGCGCGTCTGGCTGACCAATCGCCCCGGCAAAAGCGACCGCAGGATGCGCCAATAGCGCTTCTTCGATTTCCGCCGGGTCGATATTGTGACCGCCTCGAATGATCAGATCTTTGGCGCGGCCCGTTATCCACAAGTATCCGTCTTCGTCCAATCGGCCCAAATCGCCGGTGCGCAGATAGCGGCCAAAGTGGAAAAGATCTTTGTTTTTATCGACTTCGGTATAGGTGCTTCCCGCATAAACGCCCGGGTTCGAGACGCAAATCTCACCAATCTCATCGGCCCCGCATGCGACCGGTTCTCCGTCCGCCAATTTTAGGATTTTCACGTCATTGTAGGGCAAAGGAATCCCCACAGAGCCAACTTTTTTGACACCTTCAGGCGGGTTAACCGACACCAGACATGTGGCTTCAGTCAGGCCATAGCCTTCGCAGATCGTCACGCCACAGGTTTTCTCAAACCGCTTAAAAAGCTCCATCGGCATCGGAGCAGAGCCCGAAAAGGCCGTCTTCACAGCGGAAATATCCGCATCCACCGGGCGCTGCATCAGGGCCGAGACCGCCGTTGGAACCGTGATGATAAAGCTGATTTTCCAGCGCTCACATAGCTTCCAAAAGTTATCAAACACCCCTTCACCACGATAGCCCTGCGGTGTTGGGAACACCACGTGAGAGCCGGAATGGATCGCCGCCATCAAGATCACATGAACCGCAAAAACATGGAAAAGTGGCAATGGACACATGATGTTATCGGTTTCATCGAAGAGCAGTGTCGCCCCAAGCCACCCGTTGTAATGCATGCCGGAATAGAGGTGCTGGGCGACCTTGGGCATGCCGGTTGTCCCACCTGTGTGGAAATAGGCGGCAATGCGGTCTTCTTTGGTATCTTCAAAATTCAGCGTTGTGTTGTGCTTGGCAATTTCTTTGGTGAAATTGAGAACGTCAACATGGGTATTGCCGTCATTCTTGGGGCGGATCAGCGGCACAATCCACGATTTTGGTGGGGTCAGATGCCGGTTGAGATCAATTTCAAGCACCGTGTGCACATGCGGTGCGTGACGCACAGCTTCGGCGACTTTCTGAGCCACATCCGTTTTGGGAAAGGCCTTGAGGGTGACAACAACTTTGGCGTCCACCTCGCGCAGGATCGAGCCGATTTGCTCGGGCTCAAGCAGCGGGTTGATTGGATTGACAATACCGGCCACCGCGCCGCCAAGAAGCGTATAAATCGTTTCTGTACAATTAGGTAGCACATAGGCCACCACATCATTCTCACCAATACCCAGCTTGCGCAGCATGTTGGCGGATTGTGTGACCTTGTCTTTCAACTCGCTCCAGCTAACGGTTTCCGCCTTATCTGTGGCACCGGACATCAGCTGATAACTGGTTGCGGGACGGTTTGGAAACTTCTCGGCCGTGCGGCAGATTTGACCGTAAAGACTTACAGGAATGTCCCGATCTTGCCATGCCACCTGCTGTTCAATTGCGTTACGATCGTCCATGCCTGTATAGGCCATGATGCCCTCCTCCCCTATTCTCGCTGGGGTGTATTGTTAGGAATAAAGGGGTGTGGCGCAAGGGTTTAAGACGTGGGGGCAGGCGGAGTTTGACGCAGCGTTTCGGGCCTTGATGACAAATCGCGGCGGGCGTGGCATGAAGAATGTCATGGACCATCCTTTGATCGATCTTATCAATGCCCGGATTCGCAAAGCGGAAGCTGAGGGCGATTTTGACAATCTGCAAGGCGCAGGTAAACCCCTGCCCTTGCACGATAATTCCGAGGACGCGGTGATGAACCGCATCCTGAAAGACAACGGGGCCGTGCCCGAATTTGTCTCACTCAGCCGGGAGCTGTCGCGGCTGCGCGAAGAGCTTTTGGAGACCGCAGATCGCACTGACCGCAAGCGATTGATCGCCGATATGTCCATGATCGAAGCCCGGATCGAGATCGCCCGCAAACGCGGTTAGCCGCCAATTGTTACCACAACGCACGCTACGGGTAACGAACCGCGCGACGACATTGCAACGGGGGAATCTGTACAAAACCTGTTGAGTTTGGGGGAGATTGCACAGGTTCAAATGGGGCCCCAGATCAAGGCTTGGGTCAATCTCACAGGCAATCTGTCCGATTCTCACCAAGTTTAGGAGAGATTGCCGCCCCCGCCCCACAAAGCCCCCAGACAATACCGCGAGAACGGCTCAAACCTGATCAAAATCTCTTTAGAAAGGTTACTTCTGCGCTTCGTGGGCCCGTTCGGAACTAAGGTCAGGATGCATTGATTTCCGTCGTGCTGCGTGATTCACGGCTTCGAAAAACGGAACCGTGACGTGTCTAACCTTTACTCGCTGAGCGACGCGCAACTTTCCAAGCTTGAGCCCTTTTTCCCGAAGTCCCATGGCAAGCCGCGTATAGACGACGGACGGGTATTGAGCGGCATTGTCATTATCAATCGCAATGGCTTGCGGTCGCGTGACGCGCCTGCCGAGTATGGCTCTCACAAGACGCTGTACAGCCGGTGGAAGCGGTGGAGCGAGACGGGCATCTTCGCCCGGATGCTGCTGGAACTGGCCAACCAAGACAGTAACCTGGACACGCTGATGATCGCGCAACCCACCTCAAGGCGCACCGCAAGGCCGCCAGCCTGGGGTAAAAAAGGGGGACGAGGCTGCCTGATTGGTCGGACCAAAGGCGGCATGAACTCTAAACTTCATGCTGTAACGGACACGGCGGGCCGCCCCCTGCGGATGTTCCTGACGGCTGGGCAACGCAGCGCTTACATCGGCGCACGCGCTCTGCTGAAAGGTCTGCCTGACGTAAAACACATTCTGGTGGATCGTGGCGATGATGCGGATTGGTAGCGCAAAGCCCTAGAAGACAAGGGGATTACCCCGTGCATCCCGTCTCGCAAGGGGCGTAAAGTTCCAATCCCGCACGACGAAGCCCGGCACAAAAAGCGACATATGATCAAGCACAGCTTTGCCCGCCTCAAGGACTGGCGCCGTGTGGCGACCCGTTGCGACAGGTGCCCGAAGGTTTTCCTGTCCGCATGCGCCTTGGCGGCCTTGGTCATATTCTGGTTATGAATCCTGCCCCTAGAGACCTCTGATCTGGCACCGATCAGATATGGGGCCGCGCACCATGAATTGCAGGCAATCAGGGAATTGCGGCCAATCAGGTCCGAAACTGACGCGCGACATGATCCCATTGCAAATCCCAACCCCGCGTTAAATCGCGACAGCCTTGCGCAATCCGTTTGCGTCGCACCCGCGAAAACCACCGGGCCATCGGAAACCGCCGGTAATCTCCAAACCCGTCGACCAGAACAAATTGATACTGGCCATTTCGACTGCAAAACACAAAGTTCCCGGCATTCAAATCTGACACCGGAATATCCCAGTCTTCGAGTTTGTGGATCAGCTCATTCAAGCGCTTGAGCCGCCCGCCGTTGACCTGACCAATGCGTAGGAAATGGCGCAGGGTCGGCGCGAGCTGAACCCCCTTGGGACCATAGAAGGCCTCAAAGACATCGGCAGGCCCCATATCCGTATCCACAACGCCAAAATACTTGGGGATGGGTGGATTGGGATCGGTTTTCAACCGCGCAGCGACCCTGTCCAGCAGATGTTTTTCGCGGCCAATATGACGGTTCATGGCAGCGGCACCATCCGTGCCATAGGGAATTTTCAACACGAAACGCCGGTCGCCCGGATGCGCAAAAATCAACCTCTGAGTGCCTTTTGCCAGATGTTGTTGGCCAGAGATTTTAAGAACTTGTGAAATTGTGATCCTCGTTGAACGACCGTTTGGTTTGGGGCTTGGGGTTAGGGCTTTGGCGCGTGTTGAACCAAAACGCCTGGCACGACCGCGACCCAGAATTTGGAACCGCAAATGATGCATCAAAAATAGATATTTCCAAGCAAGGGGTGCTGTCAAATCGCTTTGCAGGAATATGAGCCGATACAAATGGCCCCCCCCGCCCGGCGACCGGCAAGAGGGGCTAGCGACAGGGGCTGCAAAACCCAGCCCATACCAGTTACAACCAGACAGCATGACGACGCAGAGTATCTAGCAATATTTCGACATTGAACGTGTTGGTAACAAATAGGTTTTCGAGCCACGAACCAAGTTTTGCGTCAGGCGTTTGGAGCTGACACCGGTCATGAGACCGTTCATGAAAAGGACGTAGACGGCACTCACAAAGGCCGTGCCCTTGTGACCTTGTCGGCAGCCATGCGACGTCGAGATGCCATGGCATTATATCATGCAATTTTATCAGGCCATTACATCAGGTTGTGGTCGGTCACTTTGGGACTCTCATCCGAGTGTGCGCATAGTCATTTAGCTCTGGTACATCTAACCCTTCGCCGTCGAGGTGAAGAATTCGATCATACGATGGCGTTCCGTGACATCTCCAAGCGCTCAAGCTTGCTAAATCTAGGCGTGCCACCAATTTGCAAACAAAACACTCGGTCAACGGTTCCCGCAAAACGGCCATTCGACCCTGTGACATTCGTCTTCTAAATAGTCGGGCGGATATGACGTGTCCTCCGAGGACTGAAACTGGTGGTTGCTTGAATTGAGGGCCATGGCGGCTGTGGATACAGTCTTGGTTGGCAAATGGTCTAGAGTCAGCCTTTGCGGGGCGGTTGTGTGGTCTTATGGGCGGCCGCTTTGCCAGCGGGTGGCGGTTGCGGCCAAGCGGGTGCCGAAGTGGCGCGCAGTGGTTTGGTCATTTGGGGAAATCAGCTCGGATTTATCGCGTGAGGCGGTGGCCATAAGGCCGAGCCAACTGCCGTCGCGGTTCAGGCCGGGGGCGTCGGGGAAGACCGGGGCACCGATGCTGGTTTGACCGACCCAGATCATGCCCATTTGTGCCCCATAGATCGACAAGCGCATCAGCGCCGAGAGCTTGTCGCCGGAGGGGTGGGTTGCGACGGTAAAGCCCGCCGCGAGTTTGTCGCCCCAAGTGAGGTTGGGCCAACGCGAGGCGGCCTCTTCCAGGAAGATGTCAAACCGGGCGGCGGTGGAGCCCATATAGGTCGGGGCACCAAAGGCAATCAGGGTGGCGGCATCGAGCGCTTGCCAATCGTCGTTCCTCAGGTCCGTGACGTCGATCAGGCGGGATCGGACGGTATTGCTTTGGGTTTTGTCGGCGGGGGTTTTTTCGGCGGGGGTTTTGTCGGCGGGGGCGATGCCGGTTGCGATATGGCGGGCCAGTTCCGCGGTGTGGCCGGAGCCCGAGAAATAGGGCAGGCAGATTAGCGGCGTGTCGGATTGGGGCATGGGCGGTCTTTGCGGCTATGGACAGATGCTCGGCAATTGCGGCTCGGGGGGTGCGCTCGGGGGTTGCTTCTGGGGCACAGGTTGGGCGATTGTCGCGCCAGTCACAAGAGCGAAAGAGCCGCCATGGTCTCGGTTAAAGAGCAGTATGAAACCTACCCCTATCCCGAACGCGATCCGGCGGATGAGGCCAAGCGGCTGATCACCGGATCACCGTCACATCCGCTTGAAATGGATCATTATCTGTTTGGCGGTCAACGTGATTGGTCCAAGCCATTGCGGGTCTTGGTGGCGGGGGGCGGCACTGGGGATGGGTTGATCCAGCTGGCGCAGGTGATGACACACGCCGGGGCCCCCTATGACATCACCTATCTGGACCTGTCGGCGGCATCGCGTCAGGTGGCAGAGGCGCGGGCCAAGGCGCGGGGTCTGACCGGCATTCGGTTTGAAACCGGGAGCCTGTTGGATGGGCCAAACTATGGTGAGTTCGATTACATCGACAGCTGCGGGGTACTGCACCACCTGCCCGATCCCGCGCAAGGGTTTGCCGCGTTGCGGCGCGCGCTGGCCCCCGGTGGCGGGTTTGGGTTCATGGTCTATGCGCCCTATGGCCGGTCGGGAGTGTATCCGTTGCAAGAGGGGTTTGGTGCCTTGTTTGACGGGCTGGCCCCCGAGGCGAGACTGGCGGCGGCGCAAAAGATCGTGGCGGGGCTGCCGGACGGGCATCCGTTTCGATCCAATCCAAACCTGAGCGACCATCAGGCCAGCGATGCGGGGTTTTACGACCTGCTGCTACACGGCCAGGACCGGGCCTATGATGTGCCCGATTTATTGGCGGAACTGCGGGGGGCGGATTGGCGGTTGCAGAGTTTCTGCACTCCGCAGCTCTATGACTTGGCGCGGATTGCCCCCCGCCCTGAGGGGATGGAGGAGGCAACGGCGATGGCGATTGCCGAAAAGCTGACCGGGACCATTCGGGTGCATGTGGGCTATGCCGTCCCCGCCGAGGACGAGCGCCGGATTGCCAAGGCCAGCAACCGCAACTTGGTGCCACATTTGCGCGGAGTTCAGGCGCAGGCTTTGGCTCAGGCCGTGGCCAAGGGCAAAGCCGTGCCGGTGAGTTCGGACGGGGTGAGCACGCGGGTGACGCTTCCCAAAGCCGCCGCACCGCTGATTGCGGGGATCAATGGCAAACGCAGTCTGGCGCAGATCGCTCAGGCCTGCCGGATGGATACGCTGGGCTTTGGGATGGCTTGGACACCGGTGGAAAAGGCACTGTGTGGGTGGGGCTTGATGCTGTATTCTTCGCTGGGAACTTGGGCCGCACAACACAGCGGACAAAAATCCGGGCAACAAAAAGGATAGGGCTATGTGCGGGCGATTTGCCGTGACCCTGCCAAATGAGGCGATGGCGCAGCTGTTTAACGCCGCGCCTGCCAATGACTTGCCCGACGTGCCCAACTTCAACGTCTGTCCAACAACGCAGGTGCATGTCATCGAGCCAGCCGGACGTCAGGGCGAGCGGCGATTGCTGCGCCCGATGCGCTGGGGATTTATTCCGCATTGGTATGACAAACCAAATGGCGGGCCGCTGTTGATCAATGCCCGCGCCGAAACCATCGCTCAAAAACCCGCCTTCCGTGACGCCTGTCGGACGCGGCGTTGTTTGATCCCGTGCAGCGGATTTTATGAATGGACCAAAGACCCGGATGGCAATCGGCTGCCGTGGTATATCACCCGCACCGATGGCGCGGTGATGGTCTTTGCCGGGGTTTGGCAAGATTGGGGCGCGCCGGGCGATCAGATGCGGACCTGTGCCATGGTGACGATCGGTGCCAATGAGGCGATGCGCCAGATCCACCACCGGATGCCGGTTATTTTAGAGCCCGAAAGCTGGGGCAAATGGCTTGGGGAAGACGGGCATGGCGCGGCGCGGCTGATGATGCCATCGGATGAGGATGTTTTGCAGTTTCACCGCGTTGATACGGCGGTGAATTCCAATCGCGCCAGCGGGCCGCAATTGATCGAGGAAATTCAGACCGATTTTCCCGCAGGTTGAGTGTTGACGCCGCCCGACGGCTGGCCTAAACCCCAGTCCTACTGCGGGTATGGTGAAATGGTATCATAAGAGCCTTCCAAGCTTAAGGTGCGGGTTCGATTCCCGCTACCCGCTCCAAAATCTCTCAAATCACCAAAATCTCTTAAATTGCTGAAATTCATGACATCAGCTCATGATCGCCCTTTGCGGTGCCGCAAGCGCCTGAGACGCTTTGGCATTTGGACTGGCGAGACACAGCGGTGAGCCGGATGGTTTGGAGGAAATCGGAAAGCGGTTGCGCCGGGCCCTTGTGTCGAAGGTGACGGCCTGACGAATGCCAAGCCCCAACCGGTGCAGAAGACCCAATCAGCGCATAAAATCGGGCACTCTGTTGCGTTTGGCCAGCGCTTTTGGTGAGAGCATTTCGAATGTGTCCGCGAATTTGAACCGGGCCGTTTGTCCGGGCCGCCTATCCGGGCCGTTGATCAAGGCAGGGGTTCCAGACAAAGGGCGGGGCAAGGGTTCCGGGCAAGACTTGGCCGAATCCCTTATAGGGTGGCCGGGGGATGAGCCGATGTTGCGCCCCGGCCCTAAGCGTCGGTGCGCTTTGGCCATGATTGGGGGCGAATGTCGCTTGCCGCGTCAACTCAGCGCTTGACCCGCACGCCCCACGTGGCAAAACCGCGTGACCGTTATGCAAAGGAAGCACCATGGCCCGTGGCACTACCATGACCTCAGCCGAGGCTGATCGCGAAAAGTCCAAGAGCCTTGGATCGCTGCGCGCCCTGTGGCCGTTTATGCGCCCCTATCGCGGCCAGATGATCGCGGCTCTGTTGGCCTTGATCACCACAGCGACGCTATCGTTGATCTTGCCGATGGCGGTGCGCCGGGTGGTGGATAACTTCAGCGTCGAAGATGGCGCGCTTTTGGACCGCTATTTTGGCGCAGCCCTGGCGATTGCTGCGGCTTTGGCGATTGGCACGGCCTTGCGCTATGCGCTGGTGACACGGTTTGGCGAACGGGTTGTGGCCGATATTCGCAAAGCGGTGTTTGACCGGGTGATCGGGCTGTCACCGGCATTTTTCGAAAAGACCATGACCGGCGAAGTTCTGAGCAGGATCACCACCGATACAACGCTGATTTTGTCGGTGATTGGGTCATCGGTATCGGTGGCGTTGCGCAATGTGTTGATGTTCTTTGGCGGCATGACGCTGATGCTGTTCACCTCGCCGAAATTGACCGGATTGGTGTTGCTGATCGTGCCCGCTGTTGTCATCCCGATTATGGTGTTGGGCCGCCGATTGCGCAAGCTGAGCCGCGAAAACCAAGACTGGATCGCAGAAAGCTCGGGTAATGCATCCGAAGCGCTGAGCGCGGTGCAAACCGTGCAGGCCTATACCCATGAAGCGCGGTCGCGCGGTCGGTTTGGCGATGTCACAGAAAAGAGTTTCCAATCCGCAGAACAGCGGATTTGGACCCGATCCGTGATGACAGCGATTGTGATTTTTCTGGTGTTTACCGGGGTTGTTGGGGTGTTGTGGATCGGTGCATGGGATGTGCGCGCCGGGCTGATGAGCGCGGGAACCTTGGTGCAGTTCGTGATCTTGTCAGTGTTGGTTGCCGGGGCGGTCGGGTCGCTGTCCGAAGTGTTTGGCGAGTTGCAGCGCGCCGCCGGAGCGACCGAGCGGTTGATCGAATTGTTGCAGGCCGAAGACAGCGTGCAAGACCCTGTGAAACCAGTGGCTTTGTCCGAGCCGGTCAAGGGTGAGATCGTGTTCGACACTGTCGGGTTCTCCTATCCGTCGCGCCCGGATGTGTCGACCTTGGAGCAGGTTGCGCTGACCATTGCGCCGGGCGAAACCGTGGCGCTGGTGGGGCCATCCGGGGCCGGTAAAACCACCATCGTGCAACTGATCCAGCGGTTTTATGACCCCTCATCAGGGAAGATCACGCTGGATGGGGTCGCCCTCCCCGACATGACGCGCGATGACTTTCGCAGCCACATTGCGCTGGTGCCCCAAGAGCCAATGATCTTTGCCACTTCGGCGCGTGAAAACATCCGTTTTGGGCGCCCAGATGCGTCAGACGCCGAGGTCGAAGCCGCCGCCAAATCCGCCGCCGCGCATGAGTTTCTCAGCGCCTTGTCTGAGGGCTATGACACCTGGCTTGGTGAGCGCGGCGTGATGTTGTCGGGGGGGCAGAAACAGCGCGTTGCGATTGCCCGCGCGATCCTGCGTGACGCGCCGGTTTTGTTGCTGGACGAAGCGACGTCCGCCCTTGATGCCGAAAGCGAACGCGCGGTGCAGGCCGCTGTGGATACCCTGTCGGAAAACCGCACAACCGTGATCGTGGCACACCGTTTGGCAACGGTGAAAAAGGCCGACCGGATTGTGGTCATGGATCAAGGCCGCGTTGTCGCCCAAGGCACCCATGACGATCTGGTGGCCCAAGGCGGGCTTTATGCGCGTCTGGCCAAGATGCAATTTACCGACGGCTAAGACCCGCGGTTCGGGCCTGTGGTGATGGGCCTGAGCTGATGGGTCTGAGCTGATGGGTCTGTGGCGATGGGTCTGTGGCGATGGGGCTTTTGTGATGGGTCTGAGGGTATAGATTGATGGGATGGTGGGCGGGGCGATGCTCCCTTGGGAGCGAGCGCCGATTTACCATCTCCTTGCGCAAGGCACATGACATAACAAAAGGGCGGAGGTTTGCACCTCCGCCCTTTGTCTATTCTGTATCCTTCGGGCTTACTTCGCCGTGATACGGCCATCCAGCTTGGGCGTCACAGGGCCCATTTTCGCCATGTATTCCGCCGTCACATCGGCCAGATCAGGGCCGAAGTCATAGGCGTTTTCAGCGTCACGGAACATTTTGAAACCGTCGCCGCCGTTGCGCACATAGTTGTTGGACACAACGCCATAGGTCTTGGCCAGATCAATCGGAGCATCACCAACCATCACGTCTGAAATCCGCTCACCGGCTGGTTTGGACACATCAAATGTGTATTTCATGCCTGCAACCTGAAGGAAGCGACCTGCGCCCTCTTCGTGCTGGCTCACCGCGTTTTCAAGCGCCGCCATGATGGTTTCACCCGACACTTCGAAGGTCGACAGGGTGTTTTGGAACGGCAGAACCGTCAGAACTTCGCCCATGGTGACTTCGCCCGCATCAATCGAGGCACGAATACCGCCACCGTTTTGAACGGCGATTTCAATGCCTTGATCTTTCACACGATCCAGCATTGCGTCGGCGATGATGTTGCCCATCGCGCATTCAACCGCACGACAAGAGCCGCGCTCGCCGTCAATGGCTTCGGCGGTTTCGGCAACAACCTTGTTGCGGATTTCCTCAAGCGGCGCTGCCGCTTCGGCGATACGCGCCTTGGTGGCTTCTTCTTCGGCCACGGAGGCATCCAAAAGAATTGGTTCACCAACGGCCGCAGTGACTTCGCCAGCGTCATTAAAGGTGACGTTCAGCTCACCCAAATATTTGCCATAGGCATAGGCCGACAGAATTTGCGTGCCCCCAACAACCGTTGGATAAGCGCCATCTGCCTTGTCATTCGCATTGGACAAGAGCGTGTTGGTGTGACCACCAACGATAACATCAATACCTTCTACGGCAGCCGCAAGCTCTTGATCTTTGCCATACCCCAAATGCGATAGAACGATGATTTTGTTCACACCCATTTCGGTCAATTTGGCGACTTCGGCACCAACCGCGTCAATCGGATCCATAAAGATCACATTCGGGCCAGGAGAGGCCAATTCGTCGGTGTTCTGAGGTGTCGCGCCAATCAAACCAAGCTTTTCGCCGCCCCGTTCAATCACCGTGGATTTCTGCAATTTGTCATGCAGCAAAGGTTCGCCAGAGACATCGGCGTTCGACATCAGGACCGGAAAATCGACGGAATCCATAAAGCCGCGCAGAACTTCGGGGCCATCGTCGAATTCGTGGTTGCCCACTGTCATCCCGTCATAGGCCAACTGGTTCATAATTTCAGCGGTGAGCTTGCCTTTGTAGTAGGTGTAAAACAGCGTGCCCTGGAACTGGTCGCCGCCATCAAACAAGACCGAATTATTCGACCGAGCGCGTGCTTCGGTGATCGCAGTCTGCATCCGCGCAGAGCCGCCAAAACATTTGCCCTCGGCATTGCTATCGGCGCTACAACCCGAATCATACTTGCTGATCGGTTCAAAACGCGCGTGAAAATCGTTGGTGTGTAAAATGGTCAGCGAGTAGTCAGCGCTCGCGGCCCCTGCGCACAAAGCAAGCGCGGCGGCAGATGTGAAAAGACGAACAGACATTGTTATAACCCCTCTGTCGGTTTTTATTATCGCGTTATGCTGCACCCCGGCGCGCGGCTTGTCAAAGGCTCCCTTACGGCGCGGGTTTGGCAAGGCAATCCCCCGCCCAATAGAACGGCAGTGTATCGGTTTCATGTCACGACTCATTGCAGAGGCATCCCCCCGCAGAGCGACCACTTGCGAGCGCAAAGGTGGGGAGATTGGTGAGCCTCTTGACAGTCCTTCATTCGGGCTTTCATTCGGGCTTTCCTTTGGGGAATGAGCCGCTCTGGGACTATCCCGGCCATTGCGATGTGATCGGGCTGTGCGCGCAGAGGTCTTTTCGCCCGACCGCAGCGCGGTTCGCGCCAATCCCGACCATGACAGGGCCTATGCGCTTGACCCGCCCTCTTTGGCACGGCATCACGCCCACATGCTGATCTACAAAATCCTCCGGGCCCCGGAATGGGCCGATTTGCAGGCCAAAGGCGAGACCGCCGGCGCGCCGATTGATGTCTCTGATGGCTTTGTGCATTTCTCGACCGCCGCACAGGCGCGCGAGACCGCAGCCAAGCATTTTGCCGGTGAGGTCGATTTGACCCTTGCCGCCCTGGATGCGGAGCGTTTGGGCGCTGCGTTGAAATGGGAAGTGTCGCGCGGTGGTGCCGAATTCCCGCATCTTTATGCGCCTTTGCGTCTGGCTGATATTGTCTGGAGCGAAGAGTTGCCGCTGGGTGATGGCGGGCATCAGTTTCCGGAGACGATGGTATGAAGATGCTGGAAAACATTGGCATGGGATTGCTGCGCAAGCTTGATCCCGAGACATCGCATGGGGTGGCGCTTAAGGCACTTAACGCCGGGTTTGCCCCCCTGCCCGGCCTGGTGAGCTCGGAGCGGCTGCGTTGTCATGTGGCGGGGTTGAACATGGCCAACCCGGTGGGCATTGCCGCAGGTTTTGACAAAAACGCCGAAGCCCTGCACCCGCTGAGCCGAGCGGGGTTTGGCTTTGTCGAAGTGGGCGCTGTGACGCCGCGGCCCCAACCGGGCAATCCCAAGCCACGGCTGTTTCGCCTGAGTGAGGATCAGGCCGCAATCAACCGGTTTGGCTTTAACAATGAGGGCATGGACGCCGCGGCAACGCGTCTGTCCAAACGCCCGCGCGACATGGTTTTGGGGCTCAACCTTGGGGCCAATAAAGACAGTGATGACCGCGCGGCCGATTTCGCCAAAGTGCTGAGCCGCTGTGGGGCGCATCTGGATTTCGCAACGGTGAATGTCAGCTCGCCCAACACCGAAAAGCTGCGCGATTTGCAGGGCAAAGAGGCGTTGGCGGCCCTGCTGGCCGGGGTGATGGAGGCGCGAGCCGCGCTGGACACTCCGATCCCGGTGTTTCTGAAAATCGCGCCGGATTTGGATGAACAAGGCCTGCAAGACGTGGCCGAGGTGGCATTGTCATCGGGGGTCGCGGGGGTGATTGCCACCAACACCACCCTGTCGCGCGATGGCTTGAAATCACAGCATAAAGGCGAGGCTGGCGGTTTGTCGGGCCAGCCTTTGTTTGAAAAATCAACTCGAATTCTGGCGCAACTGTCGGTGCTGACCGATGGCCAGCTGCCGTTGATTGGGGTTGGCGGGATTGGATCAGCCGAGCAGGCCTATCAGAAAATCCGCGCCGGGGCGTCTGCGGTGCAGCTCTATACGGCGCTGGTCTATGGCGGGTTGACCCTGGGGGCCGAGATCGCACGCGGGCTTGATACGCTGTTGGCCCGAGATGGGTTTGCCAATGTGTCCGATGCGGTGGGCAGTGGCCGGGGGGATTGGACATGATTTTGTGGCATAATCCGCGCTGTTCGAAATCGCGCGAGACGCTGGCGTTGCTAGAGTCGCGCGGGGTGGCGCTCGAGGTCCGCAAATACCTTGAAGACGCGCCGTCTTTGGAGGAGTTGATCGCGGCACAGGCCGCATTGGGCGTGCCCGTGATCGAGATGATGCGGCCCAAAGAGGCGGTGTTCCGGGAGATGGAGCTAAGCAAAGACAGTGACGCAGCAACCTTGCTACAGGCGATGGCCGATCAGCCGAAACTGATTGAGCGCCCGATTTTATTTGTCGGGGACAAGGCGGCGATTGGACGACCGCCGGAACAGGTTCTGACATTGTTGTAAGGCAAAGTTGTAAGGCAAAAGCCTCGATATTGCGTCGGGGCTTTTTCTTGGGATCGGCTTTTAAGGTCTGGCCCATAGCGTCTGGCCTATAGTGTCTGGCCCTAAAGCTTAGGGATTTCCTGGCTTGATGTTGCGGCACTGACAAAGGCCGCGATTTTGGCAACATCCTTTTGACCCGGTGCGCTTTCAACGCCAGAAGACACATCGACCTGCGCCGCGCCCGTAAGCTCAACCGCGCGGGCCACATTCTCCGGGGTCAGCCCCCCTGCCAGCATCCAAGGCCGTGCCCAACGCCGACCGGCAATCAGTTTCCAGTCAAATGCCAGCCCGTTCCCACCGGGAAGCGCCGCGCCTTTGGGGGCCTTGGCATCAACGAGGATTTGGTCGCAGACCTGTTCATAAGTCGCGAGATTTTGCACATCCCCCGCCGAGGCAACACCGACCGCTTTCATCACCGGTAGCCCATAGCGGGCGCGGATTTCGGAGACGCGCTGGGGGGATTCTGAGCCATGGAGCTGCAAGATGTCGATGGCCACCTTGCCGGTGATCTCATCAAGCAGCGCATCATCGGCATTGACCACCAAGGCCACTTTGGCGAGGCCTATGGGGGCGAGAACAGCAAGATCACGGGCAGTGTCTATGGCGACATGGCGTGGCGACTTTGGAAAGAACACAAACCCCGCATAGGCGGCCCCGGCCTGCGCTGTTGCGTCAACGTCTTGGGGCTTGGTTAGCCCACAGATTTTCACTCTGACGTCCATTGTCGCCCCATCGGTATTTGCCCCAATTTTCAGAGGCTTGCCACAAAAGCAAGAGGGGGCATTGCCCCCTCTTATGATCCCAAAGCGGGACCCGTATCTCAGGTGATCAGATTAGCTGGCCTGATCAAGCAGGGCCAGAACCTCATCCTTGTCTTTGTCACGCTCAGCCTGAGTCTTTTTCAACTCACGCTCAAGCTTGCGAACCTGCTGACCTTTTTGGTTGGCATCGACCCGGATTTTATGTTCGCGGAACCATTCCAGAACCTCACCCAGAACCACGCCCAAGATCAGGCTACCCAACACGATAACGAACAATGGCAGTTCGAGCGAAAAGGACAGCCAGCCCATTCCGGGCACGGCAGCGACGCCACTTGGCAAGGTGTTAAGCGTCACCGACCCCAGATTGGCGACGGAGAAGTTCACAAGGACAATAGCAAGCGCCGCATAAAAGGCGTAGCGAATGTAACGCATCGGTTATTTTCCGTTCAGGCGGTCCCGAAGCAGCTTGCCGGTCTTGAAGAAGGGCACGTGCTTTTCCTCGACCTCAACAGATTCCCCTGTCCGGGGATTGCGGCCGGTGCGCGCGTCCCGCTTCTTGACCGAAAACGCCCCGAAGCCCCGCAGTTCGACCCGGTCACCCCGAGCCATAGCATTGGTAATCTCTTCGAAGATCGTATTGACGATCCGTTCCACATCCCGCTGATACAGGTGTGGGTTCTCGTCTGCAATCTTCTGGATCAATTCTGACCTAATCATGGCCTCGTTTCCCCCCTAAAGGTACGGCTTTGCGCACTTTGATATGGCCCGACTATAAGACGGGTTTTGCTTTGCGAAAACTCTTCAATGACGGAAATATTCATGTTTTGCAGCTATTTGACTAGAAAATAGCCGTACTTGGGCAAATTCGAGCGATGAATTGCCGACAAATCATACGATGCACCCGCAGCAATCACTGCGGCGATTCGCCTGCCCGCATCCCCAAGGCGCGGTTGGCGCGGCGCGAATGCGATGGGGCAAATCCAGTTTCGCGGGCTCTAATGACACAACCGCGATCAGAAATCTTGCCCCGCTGATGGCCCTTTGATGTGCCGTTCGATGTGCCTTGGGCAAAGGCGACAATTTTACCGATTGGACGCTGCGCCGTTAACACTTTGCTCAGGACTCTGCCTCACCTTGCCTTCACAGAAGTTGCCGCCGCGGCAGTTTCGAACTGGTTGGAGTTTAACAATTGGGCCTGATGCGCGTGTTTTTCAGAATTTCGCTCTGTGCTTTTGTGTGTGCTTTGTCGGTGCCCAGTTTGGCGACTGCGGGTCAAACACATGTTGTTGCGATTGGTGCCTGCCCCCCCTGGAAAGGGATGGATGCGGCGGTTTGCAGCCAATCTGTGACTGATGTGAGCAGCGCATTGGCCCGTCGTTTCGATGTCGCGGCAGCCAATGTTCATACACTTGTAAATGCCAAGGCAACGGTGTCGGGTGTGTCCGCCTTTCTCTCCAAGATCACAACAACAGCGGATGATCGCGTGGTTCTTTACGTGAATGTCCACAACGGAAGCGCCCAGTCCGGGCATTCCGCGACACCTGATAGCGACGTCATGGTGTTTTGGTCCCAAGACGATCCGCGGGTTATCGAATTTGCACTTGCTGAGGGCAAATGGCTCTTGGCCAGCGACTTTGCCAAAATGCTTCACACAGTCGAGATGACAGAGCTGATAGCCATTTTTGACGCCTGTGAATCAGGGGCCTTGGCGACGGAAGTCATGCATGACGCCGCTCAGGAAGGTCGCCGCGTCGCGACAATTGCCTCGGCGCAACCTGGCCAAGTCGCCAATTTGACCCAAAACCTAAAACAGCCGCTGTTCAGCAGCCTATTTGCAAACGACCTGGCCAATGCCTCTGCGGCCAAACACTCTCAGTCTTTCTCGACGCTCTTGACCGAGGTCACAGAGCAAACCCAATCTCGCGCAAAACAGGTGTGTGCCTCACGCCAGGCGCAAATGAATGAGCAAGCTGGCCATGCGGTCAATTGCGATCAAGTCCCCATTATTTCGGATCCAACAGGCCTGTTGAGCCAGCTTTGATCCCCCGCCATGCGACCTTGAACAGGGGTCCATAACACGACCAGACCGCCACTTCGGCATTTTAAACAAAGGAAACTTCCATGAAATATGCTCTCGCAACTGCCCTGATCCTGTCCTCAACCGTCACCGCACAGGCGTTTCACATTTCCATCGGTTTCGGCGCAGATGGCACAAATGCCGTTATCTGTACCGTCAAAGAAGTGAGCCTGTTGGCGCAGTCGGCAGAAGAATGCAGCGCAGCTGGTGGTTCTGTGAGCCATCTCGTGAAGTCCGTAGAAAACTAAAGACATTGTCTCCTAGCCCTAGTTTTTCGCAGGAAATCCACAGGGCTGAGAGACGGTTTTGAGAAGCGACTAAGGGTTCCGCCGCCGCGGAGCCCTTATATATGTCTCTCACTAGATATATGTCGCTCACTGGAAATTGGCTGTGGCAACAGAACACCTATGAGCAGCGTTTGCCACATCGGGCGGGGCCTTTATTTGCAGACTGCTTCAAAAACTCTGAGGCCCTTGGAGTTGCGACCCTGAATCTTGAAGCTGGCCAGTGGTTTGCCGATCTCACCGCAATTCTTCGCTGCCTCGGCCTGAACCTGCCCCGGCTCCCATTCAGTGCCAAAGACACCGATCATCATGTGGACACCGTCCTCAACCTTGAATTTCATCTTCAAGGTCTCCGCACCCGCCGCAAAACCCGGCATGGCAACCCATGCCAAAACACATCCGCAAATCAATCGCTTCATATCGCCCCCCAAAAACACATACCTATAATGACGTCAGACTAGGGTTGGCACCTAGGTGAGCGCAACTCGTTTTTCGAACCTGTTGGGTGTCGCGGCTGGTCGCTAAGCGGACCTTACTATGGTTCGCCGATAAGGGAACAAGGACAGATGTCAGCCCTTCCATGTCATACGCAAGAGCCGCAGTGAAGAAGGGCAGCAGGGGCCAGGACATCACTGGATTTTCTCGAAACCGGACATGCGAGTTGCCGCGGACCCTCGACCGATACGGCACCTAGATCAAGAGCCAGCCCAACCTTGCTTGAGATCACTGTCTGATCGAAAACACATCCATATCAATATTATAGGTGGTCCATCTCCTGCATTTAGCAAAGACGTTCGTTTTTGTAATGCAGCCCGCTGCACTTAACGCCGCCACATCGGCCTCCCCAATCTTTGGAGTATCCACCAACTCAATCGGAGTCGCCTCACCGCAGCTGATGGATCTCCACGTCTTTTGAGACAATGGGGTGTTTTCCAATGGCCACGTTGGATTTGCCGGGGCGCTTTTCACCTCAATCTGAGAGATTGCCAGCCAAAGGAGAAGCGGCCAGTTAAAAAACAGCCAGAGGTATTGCTGTTTCGGAGAATAAAAGATGTATTGAACCAGGGTAATTTACGGAAGTACATAATGCGCGACCTCGACCACATCTCCTACATTCAATCGACTTTTGAACCATCTGATATACGGTTGTATCAGAAAATTATTGATAAGGAACAATCGGCTGGCGATGAGAAACGTCACAAGGTGATGATCGATTTCGACATCCATCTTGATACATCACACGCCTTTTACAAATACCTTATGGATAACACCGATCTCGCGTCAGTGGAGATTGTTTGTGACAAACTCACACTAGATTGCAAGATCACTTTGCCAGGTGTTGATGTGTCAATTTTTTGCGCGTGAGTTTATGCTAAAGTCTGGGGGCGGAATTGATGTGTCTGGGACCCCCCATGACGACCCGACTGATCCAAAAAATGACTATATTGACGTCATTGATGGTGATCAACAGGGCGCGCAACGGCGAAAACCCGTAGCGCACGGGAATGATGTTGGTAGCTTGGCAATCTTAGTCGACAAGTTCGAAAACCAAGCGGGATCAGGGGCAGTCTTCAAAGCCAACGGCAGCGACGGTCAGAAGTTGCTTCCGGGTAAATTTGGTGAAGATGGCAAAGACTTCCCGTATTATTTCGATAGCTCAAATGACATTTATCATCTTCCATCCAAAACCAAGAGCACGAAAAGTATGACGATGAGCTGGCTGGCTCGTGCATACAAAGACGACAACAGCAACTACGAAAAATACTCAAAAAGCGTGGGGCGAGGATTAGCCTATGCAAAGATCACATACGACTCTTCCCCCGGAAATTTGACCGTACGCGATTGGAAGTATGAGTTGGACAACCAAGGGGGGCAGCCTTCGCATGCGTTAGGGGATAGCAGCCCATCAAATGGCGGGAATGGCGGGGTGGTTCAACGCGCACCAACAATTCCGGCGCGCTTCTTTCAGAACAAGGGCGGTAAGGCGCGCGATAGCCAGGCCCAGTCAGGTGGCCAGGCGCTATGTATGCAGAAAAATCCCGGAACGAATGGGCGGAAATACTTTGGGATATCGTTCACAGTTGATCAGAAAGCCGTTTTTTCTTGGCATGGTTATGAGTATTTTATTCGCGATTTCCAAGTGTATGATCTTCCGGCGCCAACTGATGGAATCTCATTCCCGGTTGAGCGCGGCATTCCTGGACGGCAACCGGATAAAACCGTTGGTTCAAACTATAGTTGGCTTCACCCCGCGCTTGTTTCTCTGGTTCTTGATTTGGCCAATGATCTCTTCGCTTCCGGGCATATCGATGTTTCGCCTTCGGGCGGTCCAAGCGTGGAAACACTGGTGACAAACTACCGTGAGGCAATCAAGCAGCTTGCCTCCAACCCGGATGATTTTGGAATGGTCTTTCCAATCATTGGAGATTTGTGGCGGCACAACCCGCATATCAGCATCGCCAGCGCTGCCGCTAAATTTGGAAATATTATCAAGAATTTCGACCTGGGTCTGGACCATTTTGGACATTCGCGCGGTTACATGCCAGCGGTGTCTGTGGCCCAAGCGCAGAGATTTTATGAGAAAAAGCTCAAGAAAAGCCTGCCTGTCGCCGTGATTTCCAAGGCCATTATTGATCAGTCACAATCAGCGGAAGCCGAACAGGAAGTGATCCTGCGCACCATCGGGTCACTAAAGACATCGGCCACTGAAAACGAACAGCTGATCAAAGATGAGCTAAAAAGCTGAACGCTTTGGAAATGAAACTGTTTGGAGACCAATTGGAGCGCGACGCCAAGGTGACCAAAAAGGACGTGGCAAACGTCGAATATATGGACATTGGCAGCAAGTTGGAGACCTATGCCCCGGTCGAAAAGAAAATCCAGTTTCTGACACGCATGATGCAGAAGCGAGAAAAGTTTCTGAAAGACCAGGCAAAGAAAGACGAGGAAAAGCTCAAAACCATTCGCAATGTCATGAAGATCGGGTCAATCGCCTGTCGGGTTATCCCGTTTGGACAACCTGCCCTTGGAGCCATCGGGTCGACCGCTTTTGAAATGTCTGCGGCATGTATGACTTACGCCAGCGGCAAAGAGGTGAATTGGGAAAAGGCGGTCGATTTCTCGCGGGTTGGAAATTACCATACTTATCGCAAGCAAAAAAACGATCTGACAAAAGGTGTGAAATTTGCAGCCCGTACCCTGGCCTCCAGTGAGCAGGGAATGGCCAATGTCTACAAGTCTAAGTCCAACTATAGCTAAAAAAACGAAGCAGGTGAGACATACACGTTGCCGCCCAAGGAATGGGCCAAACAGAACCAGAAAGTGTTCGATGGTATTCAGAAGGATCTGGATGGAACGCTCGACAAGATGAGCTCTAGCAATAGCACCTCCGCTTTGTCCGATGCCGGGGCGTTGTTCAAGAATTGGTCGGTGTCAGACGAAGAGGTCGAAAAAGCCTATCAGGCACTTGCGGGGCATGATCTGATCCTTGAGGCTATTGCCGGGTTTCTCAAACAGCAGAACAAACGCCAGTCGACTTTGTATCAGGATATCATGCGTTGCCATCAGGCTATTGATGCCGCCTATGCCGCGGTTGCAGATGCGGTTCAAACGATGCGGTATTTCTCAAATCTGAGCAACACCGTTGCCGAGGATTTCAACACGGCCCTCACCGGTATTCTTGAGGCTGAGAACCGCAAGGCGTATGAACATATCGCCTATTACCACTATCTGTTGACCAAAGCTTATGAGGGCTACTTCCTGAAGCCAAGCACACTTGCCCCGCGCATCAAGCGCTTTGCCGAGGAGCTGGACACCGCGTTGAAAACGCTTGGGAAATCGATGGAGTCCACCGGCAGCCTTTATGAGAAGGTGATGGGGGACGCCAAGCTGATCGAAGCGTTTTATGATATCGAAACCCTATCTCAGACCGATATCGCCAAGGTCGGAAACCGCAATCTCAACAGTATCTAATGGGACATCGAAGAAGACGCGTTAGAGAGTTTGAACGAGGCGCTGGCGGCGTCGACGTAAAGTAAGGCAGATGCACAGCGCTACTTCCATACCTACAATGAAAGTTCGTTAAAGTTCATTTTCCTCGAACAGGAAAACGCCCGGTTCGTCGGGATCGAGCTGCGCAATGAGGGCAGCTGGAACTTTGAAGTCTGCGATTTGGACGGGCAAAGGTTGGGCGAGTTTCAAGCCACGACCATCGACCCGCTAAGCGGGTCATTCAATGCCCCCAAGTTCATTCCTGATGCGCACTCGGGCCTTGCGGAAGATGCCATCAAGCTGAAGGGGCGCCATCGCCTTTACCTGAACGTCGCCGGGAGCGGCATCGTCAGTGGCAGCAATGGTGAGAGCTATTTCCTTTCGCCTCAGTCATCTTTTGGGTTCAGCTGGGACGTGGACCTGGGGCGTGGACAGGTGTCGAAAGATGTTGGATTGAAGCTCAACGACAAAGAGGTCGAGAAGCTCTTGCAAGATGGTCAGAAAGACAATCTGCCGATCGAGTCTATCCTCGCCATGCCGCCCTTGGATGGTCAGATCGGGATCAGATATTATGCGGAACCTTCGGTTGCGACTTTGCAGCGTGCGGGGGAAGATAAGCAAGAGATTCCGGTGCGTGTATCAGTGAAAAAGCTGAGCTTTAAGGTCCACTTTGCATCCGAGTTGCGCCCGATGCTGAATGTTAATCCGACCACAAAGTAGCGCATAAAACCTAGCCTAGGGCGGATCAATTGTTTGGCCCTAGGCTTAGATGGCCCCTAGAGAACAACTTTATGTTTGGATGGAGTGAAACAAGTAATTGCGACTGTTTGCACCATTCTTGTTCCGTTCGTAAATCAGGTGGGCGGATGCGCAATGTGTTACCGAAGTTCGAATGGAAAATGCATGCGTAATCCCGTGTTCAAAAGACAAACAGAGCACGCGAGGCCTTTCGCAGCGAATATCTGCTCTTAATCTTGAAAAGAGCAGACCAGAGCTGTGGCTTGAAGTCACTCAGATTGTGCAGCCGTGCAAAGTACGTTTCCCACGCGGACTTGGCATTGGGGCGGCACTTAACAATGATTGAAACGGGCTAAAAGCAAGCATCTCCGCGCCCATTTCAAACGCAAAAGGCCCCGGATTTCTCCGAGGCCTTTCGTTTCATCAAAGGGGAAACGATTACTCGTCGCCGCTCTTCAGGGCCGCGCCCAGGATGTCGCCCAAGGACGCACCGGAGTCGGAGGAACCATACTGTTCCACGGCTTCTTTTTCTTCTGCGATTTCGCGTGCTTTGATCGACAGGCCAAGACGACGTGTCTTGGAGTCGATGTTGGTAACGCGAACGTCGATTTTGTCGCCGACATTGAAGCGCTCTGGGCGCTGCTCTGCACGGTCACGCGACAGGTCGGAGCGGCGGATGAAGGATTTCATGCCTTCGTATTCCACTTCGACGCCACCATCTTCGATGGCTGTCACTTCGACGGTTACGATCGAGCCGCGCTTCACGCCGCCAACCGCATCTGCGAACTTGTCGCCGCCCAAGGCTTTGATCGAAAGCGAGATACGCTCTTTTTCGATGTCCACTTCGGAGACAACCGCCTGAACGACGTCGTTCTTGTGGTAGCTCTGGATGGCTTCTTCGCCGCGCTCGTCCCAGGACAGGTCGGAGAGGTGAACCATGCCGTCGATGTCGCCTTCGAGGCCAATGAACAGACCGAATTCGGTGATGTTCTTGACTTCGCCCTCAACCTGAGTGCCCTCAGGATAGGTTTCTGCGAACTGCTCCCATGGGTTGCGCTGAGTCTGCTTGAGACCAAGGGAAACGCGGCGCTTGGAGCCGTCGATTTCCAGAACCATGACGTCGACTTCTTGCGAGGTGGAGACGATCTTGCCGGGGTGTACGTTCTTTTTGGTCCAAGACATTTCGGACACGTGAACGAGACCTTCAACACCAGGCTCCAGCTCAACAAATGCACCGTAATCGGTGATGTTGGTGACGCGGCCTTTGTGGACCGACGACAGTGGGTACTTGGCGCCAACGAGATCCCATGGATCTTCCTGCAGCTGTTTCATGCCGAGGGAGATACGGTGGGTGTCTTTGTTGATCTTGATCACCTGAACCTTGACGGTTTCGCCAATTGTCAGGATTTCAGATGGGTGGTTCACACGGCGCCATGCCATGTCGGTGACGTGCAACAAGCCGTCAACACCGCCGAGGTCAACAAACGCACCGTATTCGGTGATGTTTTTGACAACGCCGTCAACAGAATCGCCCTCTTGCAGCTTGCCGATAACTTCGGCGCGCTGTTCGGCACGGGATTCTTCGAGGATCGCGCGGCGCGATACAACGATGTTACCACGGCGACGGTCCATTTTCAGGATCTGGAACGGCTGCTTGAGACCCATCAACGGGCCAGCGTCACGCACGGGGCGTACGTCAACTTGCGAACCGGGCAGGAAGGCAACGGCACCGCCGAGGTCGACAGTGAAGCCACCTTTGACGCGGCCAAAGATTGCGCCTTCGACACGTGCATCGTCTGCATACGCTTTTTCGAGGCGATCCCATGCTTCTTCACGGCGCGCCATCTCACGGGAGATAACAGCTTCGCCACGGGCGTTTTCAGCGGCGCGGAGGTAAACCTCAACTTCGTCGCCAACATTCACGCTCGGTGCTTCCCCGGGTTCTGCGAATTCTTTAAGTTCAACGCGGCCTTCCATTTTGTAGCCTACGTCGATAATGGCTTGGCCCGCTTCAATTGCGATTACCTTGCCTTTGACAACCGAACCTTCGTCCGGTGTGTCCATCTCGAGGCTCTCGTTCAAGAGGGCTTCGAATTCTTCCATTGTTGCATCAGCCATGTGGCGTCAAATCCTTTACATTGGTTTATTCGGGCCGCGCGGTTGTCTCCACGGGTCTTGGTTTCGTTGCATCCGACGGCGTTTTTGGCAGGGTGCAGGCATGGTGACACAACACAAACAAGAAGGGCCGGAGGCAATCCCCAGGCCCTGCTCACCATAACTGCGACTCTTAACGGTCGTCAGATAGCGCGCGTATTACAGGGAAACCGGCCCATGGGCAAGCCCGCGGTTCTAATTCGCGTCGATCTGGTGGATCGCATCGAGCATGGCCTGGTGGCGGGGGATGTAGGAAGAACAAAAAGTCCCACAGTGTACATAAAACTCTTCATCTGCGATTTTGGAATCATGTTCCGCAAGTCTCTCAATAATTCGGTGCAACTCTCTACAGGATTGGTTCATAATTTGCCTCGGGTTTGCCGTTCCACCGCCATCCGAACGCATCATCATCGCACCACTGACAATCAAATCGCCAAAATGTGGAGATAATTCAGCTCTGGGCAAAGCTGTAACTGCAAAGTTCGGGTTCAAACCTTGATCACAAAACGCCAACCAAACCATCAGCGCGCAGTCAATCGGCTCGTCCTTGTAACAGAGCAAGGCCATCTTGATCCTAAGGAGGACGCGCTTCAATTGTCGCGGGGACAAACCGCTCATGGGAGCCAACTCACCCGCTAGCCGGGCAGCCTTTGCCACTGCAAATTCCTCATGATCACCAAACGGGATCGCGAGAGGCAGGTCCATAGCCAGATGTTCAACCGCCGTCGATAGCGCCGCATCCGTCATCGGCAGGGCCAATCGCATATCGACAAATTTGTCTAGATAGCGCTCGCCTTTCTCCATCTTGCCAAATCGGTGTTCTGCGATCCGTTCCAGATAATCGGCGTTGACCATCAGGACAAAGACAAAACCCGGTTCGTCAAAGACAAGTTTCATCGCTTCGAGCAGGGCCAAGGCATAGTCCGGGTGGCAGCGGTCCAGCTCATCTATCAGGATGATGACGCGGCCACCCTGCTCTTTTCCGGTCAGGGCCTGACGCAAAACCTCTAGCTGTTTGGGGATACCTTCACGTGCCTTTTCTGTTGCTAACTGCTTGACGATGACTGCGCCTGCAGCTTTGGTGAAGGCGTCTCCGCCCTTTTCTATGGCATCTTCGAAGGCGTCCCAGCCTTCGACCTCAGCCAACAACGCCTGCTGACCTTCGCCGATCAATTCGTCGGCCCCTTCACGCAGTACAAACCGCGCACCTGCCCGCACGCCCATGCGTCCATATTTCGTGAGTGCAAGCAAAGCTTTCTGCGCCTTGGTTTCTTCCTTTTTAAGCTGCGCGGCCAATGCGCCGACAAACGTTACCACCGGATCGCCGGAGTGATCCGATTTTTGCGCGTCCAACTCGATGACCACTTCTCCGGCATTGCGCAGCTCTTGTGCCCAGCCCTCTCGGAAAAAGGTTTTGCCGCGCCCAAACCCCGCTTCGATCGAGACAACCTGCCCCTCATCGAATGAGGTGACCAAGTTGGAGAACGTCTTGCTGATCCCGCGAAAATCCAGCAGATCCTGTTTCCAAGGATCTGCAACACTTTGATCTTTCATAATGCCCCCACTCACCGATCTACAATACGCACCCAAACACAACCATAGAGTTTTCAGAAAGACACTCAATTGCCCTTGGGTGTACATCTGATCGGCCTGCCCCTTATGACGAGCAAAAGGACATGACGAGCAAAAGGACATGACGAGCAAAAGGACAAGCGCTTTGACTGAATTAACCATCGGACCCGTTGCATTGGACACTGTTCTGGATATCCGCCACGCCGTGCTCTGGCCGGATAAACCGCGTGATTTTGTCAGCGTCACAGGGGATGAAATGGCCTTGCATTTGGGGGCTGAATTGAGGGGGCGGGTTGTGTGTGTCGTGTCGCTTTATGACACCGACACCGGCGCGCGGATGCGCAAATTTGCGACCTTGCCGACGTTTCAGGGGCGCGGGATTGGCGCTCAGGTTTTGACCGAGGTGCTTGTCCGCACGGCTCAGACGCATCGCCGCATCTGGATGAGCGCGCGTCTGGACGCCCTGACATTGTATAGGCGGTTCGGTTTTGTTGAATTTGGCACCCCGTTCGAGAGATCAGGACAAAGCTATTGCTATCTCGAACGTCCCCTGCCCCTTGCTTTGGAAGGCTGAGACCGCTTAGGGTGACAAACCGTTGTAAAAAGGAAACTATAATGAAGTTTGTTGCCCCATTGATCGCTGCGGCATTCGCCCTTGGCGCCTGCCAAAGCACGACAGATGCGCCTATGGAAAAGGCCCCCACATCCATGATTGCCCCCCTAATCGGGAAAACACTTGTCGCAGAAACGGGCGCAACCTTTGTCTACAATGCCGACGGCACCGTTTCCGGCGAAATGAGAAACCTTCCGGTTGCTGGCGTCTATACGATCAACGCCAAAGACACCTGCACGGTCTTTTCGGCCCCCGACCAGCTGAAGGGCCAAGAATTCTGCAGCAAACCAGAGATCAATGGCAATACGGTTGTCTTCCACCGTCGCGATGGCAGCACATCTCCAAAATACGAAATCAAAGGCTAATTAGGCCGAGATTTTCTATCTTAGATTTGATGTATTAAATAGGTCAGGCCACGTTTTGCGGTCTGACCTTGTTTTTGAGCCCAGCGTTTTCAGGTGTATTGGTATTTGGGCCTATTGCTTTTGGGCGTTTTGATATTTTGCCCTTGGCGCGGGTTAGGCGATCTCTTTGATGAAATCGGCGCGCGGTTTGCGGACTTTCTTCATGTTGACCAACCAATCCGCATCCTCTTGGCGATAGCCAAGCGGCAAGAGCGTGGTCGAGCGCAGCCCCATGTCGCGAAGGCCGAGAATTTCGTCAACCTTGTCAGGGTCAAAGCCTTCCATCGGGGTGCTATCAACCTCGAGTTCGGCGGCGGCAGCAAGGGCAAATCCAAGCGCGATATAGGCCTGACGGGCGGCGTGGCTGTGGTTCATCTCTTCTGTGCGCGGCAGGTAGGTGTTTTTGAGATTGTCATAATAGCCGGTCAGCATATCGCTTTTGCCGCGCTCGTCTTCCATTTGGCTCAACACCGCATCAATGCGGTCGGCCGAATAATTATCCCACGCGGCAAAAACCAACAGGTGTGAGCCTTCGGTGACTTGGGCCTGATCCCAGGCAGCTTTGCGGATTTCGGCGCGGATTTCGGGGTTTGTGATGACAAACACTTCGAAAGGCTGGATGCCCGAAGAGGTCGGCGCAAGGCGGATCGCCTCAAGGATTTGGTCCAGCTTGTCCTGAGGAACCGATTTGGACGGATCCATCTTTTTGGTTGCGTAGCGCCAGTTCAGTTTGTCGAGCAGGGAGGTCATTTTTGGTGTATCCTTGGAGGGTGGTATCAATTTGTAACTGGCTATATAAGAGGTACTAAGCACCCCGCAAGAAGGCACATTTTTGTGCCCCGGTATCAAACAGGGAACCACCCATGGCAGAGAAAGCCAAATGCCCGCAATGCCAGCGGATTAACGACGTTTTATCCCGTGTCGGCGATCGCTGGAGCGTGCTGATCGTTATATCTCTGACGGAATATGGCGTGTTGCGGTTCAACGAATTGAAACGCCATTTGGGGATTTCACAACGGATGCTGAGCCTGACCCTGCGCGAATTGGAGCGCGATGGATTGGTCAGCCGCACCTATTACCCAACCATCCCGCCCAAGGTGGAATATGCGCTGACCCCATTGGGGGAATCCTTTCGCGAACCAGTCAAGGCGATGGGCTATTGGGCGATGGACAATCTGGACAATATCGACCAGGCCCGCGCCAAGTTTGACGCCGACGCTGAGAGCGAGGCCAAGAGCGCCTAGGCCCCTTCCCCCCCCTTGGGCCTTAACCCACGCTTTGGCTTTCGGAAATGATCGCAATGGCGGTCTGAACCGCATCAGCAATATTGAGATCTGAGGTGTCGATCAGAACGGCATCTCTGGCAGGTTTGAGCGGCGCATCGGCGCGGTTCATGTCGCGTTCGTCGCGCTCTTTGACATCGGCCAAAACCGTTTCATATTCGGTATCCAACCCGTTGCCCTGCAATTCGGCAAAACGGCGTTGCGCACGCACTTCGGCCGTGGCGGTCACAAACAGTTTCGCATCAGCCGCCGGGCATATCACCGTGCCAATATCGCGCCCATCCAGAACCGCGCCACCGGCACGCCGGGCAAAGGCCCGCTGAAAATCGACCAAAGCGGCGCGCACTTCTGGGATGGTAGCAACCTTGGAGGCCGCTTGCGCCACGTCAGGGGTACGCAGGGTACTATCGTCAAGATCGCTGGCCTGGAGCGATTTGGCGGCTTGGACGGCTGGGATTCCGACGATCACTTTGGCCCCGACCGCACGGTACAACAGGCCGGTGTCGAGATGGGCATAGCCAAAATGCGCCGCCACGGCCTTGGAAATCGTGCCTTTGCCCGCCGCTGCTGGACCGTCGATTGCAATTGTAAACGCCATGATTGCCCTCACTCACGCCTGTTGGGGTTTGCGCCGCAAAAGCCATAAAACCCCAAGCAACGCCACAGAAATCAGCACAAGCACCCATTTGGTGATGGTGAATTCCGAGGCCAGATTGACCATATCAGCGTTGACCCCATCGGCACCGGCGCGGATTAGCCCGGCCACAAGGGCATTTTCGCACAGATCCATCAGCGCATAGGCGGCGGCCGGCAGGACGAGGATCATCCTCGACCAAGGGTGCATCCAATGCGCTGCCCCCAATGTCAGGTGGCCCAAAAGCAAGGCAAAGGTGATTGGGAACAGGGTGTCGAGCACCCGCAATTCAACCAGATAAACCGCCCGCCCGGTGTCGTCGAGCGCGGTCAAATAGGCTTGGGCATCGGCCAGAGTATAGCCCAGAACCCGCGTATCAAACGCCGCAAGCGACCCGGCATGCGGGGTCAAGATCGTTGCAGACAGCCAGAGCATGACCCCCATGAGAGCCACGGGTAAAGCGGCCAGAATGGGGGTTGCGCGCATCATGTGGCGCCGGCCTCGCGCGTGATATTGGCACCAAGGTTGCCCATCAGGCTTTCGAAAATCGGGAAAGACGTGGCGATTGGCCCGCCATCATCCACCGACATCGGTTTTTGCGTGGCAAAGCCCAAAACCATAAAGGACATGGCGATGCGGTGATCGAGCTGGCTTGCGGCGGTGGACCCGCCCGGCACATTGCCATGGCCCAGCCCGTGCACTGTCCACCAGTCTTCGCCCTCATCAACCCGGACACCGGCGGCGCGCAGGCCGATGGCCATGGCGTCGATCCGGTCTGATTCCTTAACCCGCAATTCTTTGACGCCAGGCATATAGGTTTTGCCCTCGGCAAAGGCGGCAACGACCGACAGGACCGGATATTCATCAATCATGCTGGCGGCGCGATGTGGCGGCACTTCGATGCCTTTGAGATTGGGCGAGAACCGCGCGCGCAGATCAGCAACAGGTTCGCCCCCCTCTTCGCGTTCATTTTCATAGCTCAGGTCTGCGCCCATCTCACGCAGGGTGGTAAAGAGCCCCGCCCGTGTCGGGTTGAGGCCGATGTTGGGCACCAGAACGTCAGAGCCTTCGCAAATCAGAGCGGCGCAAACAGGGAAGGCCGCCGAGCTGGGATCGCGCGGAACAATGATAGTTTGCGGTTTGAATTCAGGCCTGCCTTGCAGGGTGATCACCCGACCTTCGTTGGTTTCCTCGGTCGAAATGGTGGCCCCGAACCCGGCCAGCATGCGTTCAGAATGATCGCGGGTTGCTTCTTTTTCGACAACAACCGTGTCGCCCGGCGCGTTCAGCCCGGCCAAAAGCACCGCGGATTTCACCTGTGCCGAGGGCACCGGCACCTCGTAGCGCACCGGCAGCGGATCGGCCGCCCCGACGATGGTCATCGGAAGGCGTCCGCCTTTGCGGCCATAGGATTTTGTGCCAAACAGCGCTAAAGGATCGGTGACACGCGCCATGGGACGACCGTTCAGGCTCGCGTCGCCGGTAAAGGTTGCGGTGATCGGCGATGTCGCCATGGCCCCCATGATCAGGCGCACGCCGGTGCCAGAATTACCACAATCAATGACGTTTTCAGGCTCAGCAAAACCGCCCACCCCAACCCCGTGAATATGCCAAGTGCCATCGCGCTTTTCGATCTCAGCGCCAAAGGCTCGCATGGCCTTGGCGGTGTCCAGCACGTCCTCGCCCTCGAGCAATCCGGTTACCTTGGTCTCGCCCACGGTCATCGCGCCCAGAATCAACGAGCGATGCGAGATCGACTTATCGCCCGGCACATGCGCCTCCCCCTTGAGAGGGCCAGAGGCACGTGAGGTCATTGGGATCGGGGCACCGTGGCTGGACATAGGTAATAATCTTTCCTGTTAGCGGTCGCGGGAGTGATAAAACATGCCCGACGCACTGTCCATGCGTTGTAAGTGTTCGCGGCGATGTCTTTGCCACAAAAGATCACGCCGCGCTTTCGGTGTCATCTGACGCCAACATTCCAACAGGGCACCGCGCCCTTGCCCGATGCCCCAGGTTAGCGTTTGCGAAACGTCATATAATGGGGCACGCGGCCTTCGCGCAGGGCTTTTTGCTCGTAACGCGTTGAAATCCAATCGCCCCAAGGGTCACGCCAATCAGACGGCCCTTCGGCCAGCCATTCGAAGCCAGCCTTGGGCACTTCGATCATGGTTTGGCGCACGTAATCGGGAATATCCGTCGCGACGCGAAATTCGGCACCCGGTTTCAGCGCGCGCGCCAATGGCTCAAGATATTCGGGGGTCACTGCGCGGCGGCGATGATGGCGCTTTTTCGGCCATGGATCGGGGTAGAGCAAAAAGGCCTTGTCGAGCGAGGCCGCAGGCAGCACATCAAAGAGATTGCGCACATCGCCGGGATGGACCTTGAGATTGCTGGCACCCGAGCTTCGGATTTTGCCAAGCAGCATGGCCACACCGTTGATATAGGGTTCACAGCCAATGATACCGACATCGGGATTTTGCACGGCCTGATGCACCATGTGTTCGCCGCCGCCAAAACCGATCTCAAGCCAGACTGGCTTGCCATCAAACATAGCCTTGGTATCGATCGGGTTGCGCTCTGGGTTGTCGTCCCAGTCAATGGGCCCCGGAGACAGAGCTGCTAGGTCTTCGTCAAGATACGCCTCTTGCGATTGCTTGAGGGTCTTGCCTTTGATGCGGCCATAGAAATTGCGCCACGGTGCGCCGGGATGTTTGTTTGATGTGGTCATGGGCGCGCTTTTATCAGAGCGGGCGCGCAAGGCAATCAATCAGATTGAGATGTGGGCCACAGCCCCCTAACCGACAAACTCGGCGCGTTTGCGTTTCATGTAGGGGACCAGAATGTCCCGGAAGGCGGTGACGCGAGCCGAGGGCCAAACATCGGGATGCGCGACAACCCAGATATCGGCGTAGGGTTGGGGCGGCAAAATCGGGAGCTGCACAAGGCCAGGTAAGGCACGGCCAAGAAACATAGGCATGCGGGCGACGCCAAGCCCGGCCTGCGCCGCCCCGGCCATGGCGACCATATCGTCAAAGCGAAAGCTGATGCGCGATCCGGGTGCCTGTTTCATCACCTGCTCGGGCAGCGATTTATGGGTGGCGTAGACGATCCAATCTAGGGGAGCGTTGCGATCGGCGAGATGGCGATCCGCCCAGGGTTGGGTGGCAAAGCTGGCGGTGTCTTGTTCCGCCAGCCGTACCCCCATGAGGCTGTCGCCGGGCGCGCGGCTGACGCGGATGGCCAGATCGGCTTCGCGCCGAGTGAGATCAAGCACATCATTTGTGGCCCGGACATGCAGAGCCACATCGGGATGCGCGGTTTGGAAGTCGGCCAAAACCGGTGCAAAAACATGGGCGATCATCAACTGCGGGGCGGTGATGGTCAGATCACCCTTTAGGGTTTGATCCCGCGCCGTGAGCCCGCGCATCAGCTCATGTTCCGCCATTTGCATCTGTTCAGCGTGTTGCGCCACCAAGATCCCGGCCTCGGTCGGGCGGTAACCATCGGATTGGCGCACAAACAGACCCACGCCCAAATGCCCTTCGAGCCGAGACACCCGGCGGGCCACGGTGGTGTAGCTGATCCCCAGGACTTTGGCGGCTTCGGCAAGGCTTTGGCGCTGAACCAGAACCATAACCGTTTTGAGATCGTCCCAATGTGCATCCATACATGCGTTGTTGCATGTGGTGAGTGCAAAAGCACTCGTTTTCGCACAAGATCATTGTGCCTAGATCAGGTCCATCATCAAAACAGGACAGACCTATGATCTATGCATTTGTACAAATCACCGTCACCGACCCGGAGGCTTTTGCCGCCTATGGCAAACAGGCCTCGGGTGCCTTGGCGAAATATGGGGCAAAACCCGAAGCGATGAGCACGGCGCCAACGCGGCTTGAAGGCGAGGCCCCCGCCCCTGGACGCGCGGTTTTGCTGGCGTTTCCGAACCGGGACGCGGCGCTTGGCTGGATCAATGATCCGGAACTGGCTGACATCCATGCGCTGCGGCGCAAGTCTGGTCCCTGTGAAATCACGCTGATCGGTTAAGACAAAAGGCGCGCGGGTGAACCGCGCGCCTCAATATTCCTTGCAGGGAATTTGCATATCTTTTTGTTAAAGATTGGGGCGTTACACGGCTTTGCGCAGGGCATCGACCAGATCGGTGCGTTCCCAGCTGAAACCGCCATCCGCCTCTGGTTCACGGCCAAAATGCCCATAGGCTGCGGTGCGCTGATAGATGGGTTTGTTCAGCTCAAGATGCGTTCGAATACCGCGCGGTGTCAGGTCGATGACCTGCGGAATCGCCGCCTCAATCGCATGGGCTTCGACATCGCCGGTGCCATGGGTATCGACATAAATCGACAGTGGTTTGGCCACGCCAATCGCATAAGACAGTTGCACCGTGCAGCGATCAGCCATGCCAGACGCCACGACGTTTTTGGCCAAATAGCGCGCCACATAGGCCGCCGAGCGGTCAACCTTGGTCGGATCTTTGCCCGAGAATGCGCCGCCACCATGGGGTGCCGCACCGCCATATGTATCGACGATGATTTTGCGCCCGGTCAGCCCTGCGTCCCCGTCAGGGCCACCAATCACAAACTTGCCCGTCGGGTTGACGTGCCATTCGGTTGCATCGGTCAGCCAGCCATCGGGCAGAGTTTCGGTGATATAGGGTTCGACGATGGCCCGAATGTCTTCAGAACTGAGCGTTTCATCCAAATGTTGCGTCGACAGAACCAGTGAGCTGATGCCGACGGGTTTGCCACCTTCGTAATTGACCGAGAGCTGAGATTTCGCATCGGGGCCAAGTGCGGGTTCGCTGCCGTCTTTGCGCACTTCAGCCAAACGGCGCAGGATCGCGTGGCTGTATTGAATCGGTGCTGGCATAAGGGCTGTGGTTTCATTGGTGGCATAGCCAAACATGATCCCCTGATCACCCGCTCCTTCGTCACCCTGTTCTCCGGTCACCCCTTGGGCGATATGCGCGGATTGTTCGTGCAGAAGGTTGGTGATTTCGACAGTTTCATGATGAAACTTGTCCTGCTCATATCCGATGTCTTTGATACAGGCGCGGGCGATCGCGTCGATCTTGCCCATATAGTCGTGCAATTTTTCCTGATCGGTCAAACCGACTTCGCCGCCAATAACCACACGGTCCGTGGTGGCAAAGGTTTCGCATGCCACACGGGCCAGCGGATCTTCGGCGATAAGAGCATCAAGGACGGCATCCGAAATACGGTCGCAGACCTTATCTGGGTGGCCTTCGGACACGGATTCCGAGGTGAAAGTATAGTTCTGACGGGACATGATCGCTCCATTGGGTTACGCCGTCACGCCAGGAAGCCGTTGTGACGGGTATGAGAATATGACCCGCCTAGGGTGGGCCGCGACAAAGGTCAATCGCTATTGCGCAACCTTGGCCTGAATAGGCCGAAACACAATACGATAAGAAAGGTAAGTGTTGGTAAATCGCCGAAGCGTGAATAAACTGTTACACGCGCGGGCGGTGGAAGCGGCGCGTCAAGCTTTCCCGCAACACCCATGCCCAGCTCTGCGGTGATCCGCCCGGCCCCATCAATGACGGCAGAAACGCCGGTATTGGCGGCCCGCAACATCGGCAAACCCTGTTCAATGGCGCGCATGCGGGCTTGGGATAGGTGTTGGTAAGGACCGGACCATTTCCCGAACCAGGCGTCATTGGTGATCTGCAGAAGGAAATCGGGGCGCGACGGGGAGCGATAAACGTCCTGCGGAAACACAGCCTCATAGCAGATCAGTGGCAAAGCCGCGCCCAGTTTGCCAAGATCGAGCAACTCAGGGCCCGGCCCGGCCGTGTATCCGCCATCGGCACGCGCGGCCAAACCAGCGATATTCCAGCGCTGGAAAATCGCCGCCGCCGGCATGTATTCGCCAAAAGGAACGAGGTGATGTTTGTCATAGACCTGCGCAAGCTGGCCTTGCTCGTTGAGGAGCGCAAGGGAATTGAAATAGGTGCCATCGCTGCCACGCTGAACGCCGACCACAACCTGCGCCCCTGCTGCGGCATCTCTGACAATGCGCAGCGCGTCATCGGCGCGCTCCAACATCACGGGCAGGGCCGTTTCCGGCCAGATGATCAGCTCGGGCTTGGGGTTTCCCGGTTCCGGCAGGGCTTCGGTCAGGGCAATCTGGCGATCAAAGAAAACGGGGATCATGCGCGGATCCCACTTTTCGTGCTGTTCGGCATTGGGTTGGATCAAGCGGATATGCGGACGGTCCGACATGTCTTGTTCGGCGGGTGTCATCGCCCAACCGCCTGCAATCAGCGCCAGGGCCAGTGTCGCAGCCGCCCCGGCCCATTTGCGGCGCTGGGTTTGAGAAGACACCGCGCCAACAGTAAGCCCGGCCAGTGTCAGGATCAGCAGCGTCATACCATGTGGACCAACAACCGAGGCCCATTGAATCGCGGGGATCGGCAAAAACATGTAGCCCAGCAAAGCCCAGGGGAAGCCGGTAAACACATAGGCGCGGGCCAATTCTGCGGCGGTCCAAGCCAGGACCAAAGCCGCCAGCGGCGCGCGTCTATTATGGGCCGCACCCCAAAAGGCCAAGGCCCAAAACAACGCCAGCCCCCCCGACATGCCAAACAAGGCAAATGGAGCCATCCACCCGGTGGCGGCCGCGTCGACCATAAATGGTTCGACGATCCAGCCCAAAGCAACGCCGAAATAGCCCAAGCCAACGCCCCAGCCGGTTCCGACCGCAAAAAGACCAATGGGCGCGGCGCGAAACAGCCAGAAGGCGGCCACCAGACCGGCAAAGCCCAGATACCAAAGATCGTAAGGAGCGAGGCCTAAGGCCATGACACCGCCCGCCGCAATCGCCAAAGGCAGGCGAATCCAACGGATCAGCGGCGGCGTCGCAACCTGCGCGCTATCCGCCATTGCTGTTACCCACCGGAGGCATTCGCGGATTTAACACCCGATCTGTGGGCCGATGACTGACCAGTTGCAGGGCCAGTTGCAGAGCCAGTTGTTTGGCCATTTGCTTGGCCCGGCGTTTGGATTTGGCTTGGCATCGGAACGGGCGCCGATGTCAGAGTGGGCGTCTGAGAGGATGCCTGAGTGGAAGTCAGGGTCCGTGCCGCCCCCGGAAGGCGGACTCGCAGCCGTTTGATCCGTCGGGGATCCGCATCGACCACCTCAAAATCCAACCCGGCCGGATGCGGAATGATTTCGCCGCGCGTCGGCACATGACCGGCCAGCATAAAGACCAAGCCGCCAAGCGTGTCGATCTCTTCGGCGTCGATGTCATCGTGATCGGTGAGCTGCATGCTCAGCTCTGCTTCAAACTCCTCAAGCGGCGTTTTCGACAGGGCCAGATAACACCCAGCACTCTCCTTGGCCCAGTTTTGGCCTTCTTCTGTGTCGTGTTCATCTTCGATCTCACCGATGACCTGTTCGATCAGATCCTCAATCGTGACGAGACCATCAACACCGCCATATTCGTCAATCACCAGCGCCATATGCCGCCGCTCGGTCTGCATCTTGGTGAGCAGAACGCCGATGGGCATGGAGGGCGGCACAAATAGCAATGGCCGCAGCATTTTTGTGAGATCAAAGTCACCACCAGACCCGTTGAATCCTTGGCTCAGCGCGAAATCCTTGAGATGAGCAAAGCCGATTGGTGTGTCCAAGGTTCCGTCAAACACCGGCAACCGCGTCAGCCCGGATTCGCGGAAGACATCAACCAACTCTTCTTTGGTGATGCTGTTAGGGACCGCGACAATGTCGGCCTTGGGGCTAGCCACGTCTTCTACACGCATCCGCGCGAGGTTGCCCAATCCCAAGGTAGGTGCTTTGTATTCCGTCCGCAGCGCCTTGGCCGGTTCCGGTTCTGGCGCGACCTGCTCACCCCCTATCCAGCTAAATAGCCGGTGGAGAAAGCCAGAGTCGCTCTGCTTCGTATTCAATTTTGTCGTCCCGAGCGCGCTTTGCGCTGCGTTAGACGAGCCGTCTGTTTCGCCCATCAATCCATACCAATCACAGGCCGGTTGGCCCTGTATCATCCCTATATGGGTCCGGCAGACCGAGCTTGCCAAGTATTTGAACCTCTAACTTTTCCATAAGCGTGGCATCTTCGTCACGGATATGATCATAGCCCAACAAATGTAACACACCATGAACAAGCAAGTGAGTGACGTGATCACCCATCGGTTTGCCTTGTTCCATGGCCTCACGTTCGCAGGTTTCAAAGGCAATAGCGATATCCCCCAGCTCTTCGGACTCTGGGGCAAGCGGAAGCCCGCCTGCATCTTGGGCAGACAGGTCTTCAAAGGGCCAGGAAAGAACATTTGTCGCACGGGGTTTGTCGCGAAAATCACCGTTTAGCTCGGCAATGCGGGCATCATCACAGCCCATGACGACGATTTCATGCGCCTCTGCCGTCAGCCCAAGATCGATCAGAACCTGACCGGCCGCACGTTCGGCCAAAGCAGGCAAGTCGAGGTCTTGCCAGCGCGCATCTTCTACGACTGTATCCGTCAACATAGGTATCTCTTTGGGCCATCAGCCCGTCGCCCATCAGAAAAAAAAGGAACAATTTAACCCATTATGGGGTTTCTGCGTCCTTCTCATAGGCTTCAATGATCGCCGCCACAAGCGGATGACGCACAACGTCTTTGCTGGTGAAATAGTTAAAGGATATCTCAGGGATGCGATCAAGCAGGCGTTCAGCGTCAGCCAACCCCGAAGGCATGCCGCGTGGCAAGTCGATCTGGGTGCGGTCGCCGGTGATGACCATGCGCGACCCCTCACCCAGACGGGTCAGGAACATTTTCATCTGCATCGAGGTGGCGTTTTGCGCTTCGTCCAGAACCACAAACGCGTTGGACAAAGTCCGCCCACGCATAAAAGCCAGCGGGGCGATTTCGATGGTTTTTTCTTCCATCATCTTAGCCAGTTGCTTGCCCGGCAAAAAGTCGTTCAGCGCGTCGTAAAGCGGCTGCATATAGGGATCGACCTTGTCTTTCATATCGCCGGGCAGATAGCCAAGCTTTTCCCCGGCCTCCACCGCGGGGCGGGACAAGATGATTTTGTCGACGGCACCGGTGATCAGCATATTCACCCCGACGGCAACCGCCAGATAGGTTTTCCCGGTGCCCGCCGGACCGATACCAAAGGCCAGTTCATTGTCAAACAACGAGCGGACATAGGCTTTTTGCGCATCGGTGCGTGGTTCGATGAGCTTTTTGCGGGTTTTAATCTCGACCTTTTCACCGACTGACATTTCCAGCTGGCTGTCGGGGCCCGGCTCTTCGCCCATGCGGAATTCGCGGTCGATATCGCTGTGGCTCACTTCGCGCCCCTGCTCGAGCCGATCATAAAGCGATCGCAGCACTTCGGTGGCTTCGGCTTGTGCTTCGGCGACACCATGAATGGCAAGTTGATTGCCGCGCCGCAGGATCTGAACCCCGGTGCGCGCCTCAATATCGGTCAGGTTTCGGTCGTATTCCCCACAAAGTTCAATCAGCAGACGATTGTCAGGGAACTCGAGAACAGCTTCGGTCAAAGGGCTAGTGGTCACGCATGTCTCCTGCGCCAGAATACATAGATATGGTGCCAAGCCGCGCCGCGATGCGCAAGTGTCGTATGCGATTCTTCTGGGGATAGAATCAAAACTGGCCGTGCAAATGCATGCACGGCCAGAGTTTAATCAGTTGAGACGCGTCTTAGCGCGGGTCACCGATGATCGATGTCGACCCTTGCTTGAAGTCGCCGGTCGCAATCGTTGGTGGTGCTGTACCGGAGCAAACAGGTTTGCCGTATTTGTCGAGACGTGCCGACAGGTAACCTTCTACACCGTCATCAATGATCCAATGATCACAGCCATTCGGGTCAACCCAAATGCCCGCATGCATTGTGCTCAGATCATCCTTGTCGAACAGACCACGGTCGAGGCTTTTGTCAGGACCGATAGGAGTACATCCCGCCAAGAACGCGGCTGCAACACCAGTCACAAGGGCCATTTTCGTCAATGTCATTTCCGTGACCCCTCTTAGCGAATGCAGATGATTTCGACGCGGCGGTTTTTCGCCATGCCGGTGGTTGTGCCATTGGACGCAACAGGCATACGTTCGCCAAAGCCGCGAACATCCGAGATGTTGGCCCCGGTTGAACGTGCGACCTGAGCAACAGCCATGGCCCGGTTGTAAGACAGCTTCATGTTGTAGCTGTCAGACGCGCGGCTATCGGTGTGACCGGCAATGATGTAGGCGGTCGCGGACGCGTTGTTAAAGAACTCTGCAAGACGCTGTTTGCCAGACGCCGAAATCCGGTGGCTGTCAGTCGCGAAGAATTGGTCAGAGTTCATGACGCCGCAGACGTTACCACGGTTACACACGGGAATACCCTTGCGGTCGGTGCGTGGGGACATGTAGCCCTCAACACCGTCGTCCATAACCCAGTGCTGGCAGCCATCCGGATCAATCCAGATACCTGGGATATATTGCTCGCCCTGAATGGTGCGTGTGTTTTGCGTCGAAATGAAAGGTGATTTTTGCCCCGCTACATCGGCAAATGCCGGCGCGGCGGCCGAAATGCCAGCGAGAGCAGCCAACGCGATTGCGCCGACGGCTTTGGTCATACGATTAGCCACAGCCACTGTCCCTTGGTTTGTGTTTCCCCCACTGCATGCGCCAATATTGGCAGCGGCACACGCAAACTTACTATAATCAACACATTAGCAAACAATTCACGCGTGTGAAGCGAAAAGGCCCGCGCATTGGCGCGAAATCGGAAACAATTCCCGAATTCCCAATGCTTTCTTGTGGATAAATCTGTTCACCATTGTGAAACAATAGCTTGTTGGGTGGATTAACGCCGTATCACGTCGCCATTTAGCGAATTTCGACCCGACGAAACGATTCGCACCGGAACCATGTCACCGGGGGCGATTCCCTCGGCTTGGCCCTCAGCTTGGACGTGAACGGCGTGTAGATATTCCGACTTGCCGACCATCTGCCCCGGCTCGCGACCGGCTTTTTCGATCAGAACCGAGACGTCGCGCCCGATCATCGCATCTTGGAGGGCGCGTTGTTGTTGGGACAACAAAGCCTGGAGGCGCTGCAACCGGTCGTTCTTTTCATCTTCGGGCACCTGAGGGCGCTCTGCTGCGGGGGTGCCGGGGCGTTCGGAATACTTGAACGAGAAGGCCGAGCCGTATTCGACCGCCTTGATCAATGCGAGCGTGTCCTGAAAATCTTCTTCGGTCTCTTCGGGGAAACCCACGATGAAATCGCCTGACAGATGCAGATCCGGGCGCACGCCGCGCAGCCGCTCGATGAGCTTCAGGTAATCCTCGGCTGTATGGGAGCGGTTCATGCGTTTGAGGATCTTGTCGCTGCCCGCCTGCACCGGCAGATGGAGATATGGCATCAGCTTGTCGCAATCGCCATGCGCGGCGATCAGGTCATCATCCATGTCATTGGGGTGCGAGGTGGTGAAGCGGATACGTTCAAGCCCGTCGATTTTGGCCATGTCGCGGATCAACCCGCCAAGGCCCTTGTCGTGGCCGTGATAGGCGTTGACGTTTTGACCAAGCAATGTCAGCTCGCGCACGCCGCGTTCGACCAGATCGCGGGCCTCGTCCATAATGCGGGTCGCCGGGCGGCTGACTTCGGCACCGCGGGTATACGGCACCACACAAAAGGCACAGAATTTGTCACAGCCTTCCTGGACAGTCAGAAAGGCGGTCGGGCCGCGCTTGGCCTTGGGGCGCGATTTGAGGGCGGCGAATTTGTCATCCTCGGGGAAATCGGTGTCGAGGGCTTTTTGGCCGGAGCGGGCTTTGGCCTCAAGCTCGGGCAGACGGTGGTAGCTCTGCGGGCCGACAACCAAGTCGACCATCGGCTGGCGGCGCATGATTTCCTTGCCCTCGGCCTGAGCCACACAGCCTGCAACGCCGATTTTCAGGTCAGGCTTCTCGGCCTTGAGGCCCTTGTAGCGGCCAAGTTCGGAGTAAACCTTCTCGGCGGCCTTTTCGCGGATATGACAGGTGTTGAGCAGAATCATATCTGCGTCATCGGGGGTTTCGGTTTGAACATAGCCCTCGCCGCCCATGGCTTCGGCCATGCGTTCACTGTCATAGACGTTCATCTGGCACCCATAGGTCTTGATGAATAGCTTTTTGGGCTCGGTCATGTCATGTCCTGTCGCGTTAGGCGGGCGTGGCTGCAAATTTTCGACGAAAATTTTATCCCCGATCAGAGGCGGCAGATAACGCATAAACACCCCGTCTTGCAATGCACGAGATTTTCACCGATTCTGGGAGAAAATCCCATGGTGGCCTCGGAGTGACCTTGGGGCGATCTCGGCAATGAGGCGATTCATGCAATACGACGGGCTTAACGACTATCTCAAACGTGGCGGCGCAGCGCTGGCGCAGGGACCGGTTGCATTGGTTTTTGCCGAAGATGAGGCCGAGTTGGGGACAACCCTGCGCCATCATCTGCATTCAGGTTTCAGTTCCGTGACGGTGTTTATGTCCTCTCTTTGGGCCTTGCCCCCCGATCTTGAGGCCAAGGTGCACCGGGTTGCGTATGATATGACCGTCGACAACGCCCTGCCCCATGCCATGAACGCCGTGATCGCGGCGGCCCCGAATGTTTGGATGTATTACTGTTATAATGCAGAATACTTGTTCTACCCATTCTGCGAGACCCGCACCGTGGGAGAGATGTTGAGCTATCACGCCGAAGAGCGCCGTGATGCGATGCTGGCCTATGTTGTCGATCTTTATGCTGGCGATTTGAACAAATGCCCCAATGCGGTTTCTCTGGATGATGCGCATTTGGATCGATCCGGCTATTACGCATTGGCGCGGTCCGACCCAGCCAACAATAATTACCCCAAGGAACGGCAGCTTGACTTCTTTGGCGGCTTGCGGTGGCGCTATGAGGAACATGTGCCGGTTGAGCGGCGCAAGATTGACCGGGTGGCTTTGTTCAAATCCAAGCCCGGCCTGCATATGCGTGACGATCACACGTTTGATGACGAAGAGTACAACACCTATGCCTGCCCATGGCATAACAACCTGACGGCGGCGGTGGTGTCGTTTCGCACGGCAAAAGCCCTAAAGCGCAACCCTGGGTCCACGTTTGAGATACGGAATTTTCGCTGGTATAATTCAACGCCGTTTGAATGGCACTCACGGCAGTTGCTTGACCTTGGGTTGATTGAGCCCGGTCAGTGGTTTTGAGATAAGGCTGTTTAGTAAGGAGTTTTTTAAGGCTTTTGTCACATCAATTGAAAAAGACGACGAACGCAATGTTCGTTCAGCACATCCGACCCAACTGGCTTGCAAATATTTCTGCGACGAAACTGATAAAGGCGTCAGGGTTTTCCAAATCAACAGCTACGGTTCGTCAGATAGGGAAATACCTGACAAACTAAGCCAAACTTTGCAATTTGATCGAAGGTCAGCCCAGCAGCTTTTTGATGCGTTGGCATTTGAGTTCAAGTTTTCTACGTCGAAGTAGAGTATGAACAAATCTCAAAATGCCCATCCGTCGCCCGTGTCAGCGCATCGTTGACAAAGACGGCGTGCACATATTTCGGGGCTTCGGTGGTGCCGTAGTTATAGCTCACGCAGGCCTCGTCCCAATTGGCCGGGTTCCGTTCGAACCCGGCATCGGGGCCAAGGGCAACGGCGGCTTCTGACGGTGACACGCCTTTAGAGAGTTTACGCGCAACACCGTCGCTTTTGGGGGCATCAGCACCGGGGGCTGCGCCTTGCATACATCCGGCCAAGCTCAGCATGGCAACACTCGATAGAACAAGACGCAACATTGTCATCCCCTTTTTACAGATTATCCTGCTGAGGCATGCCCAGCACATGGAACCCGCCATCAACGCGGACAATTTCACCGGTGGTGCAGGCACCCGCGTCAGAAATCAGCCAAACCGCCGTACCGCCAACCGCATCCAACGTCGCGTTCGAACGCAAAGGCGCGTTTTGGTCGGTGTGTTTATAGGTCTTGCGCGCGCCACCAATGGCCGCGCCTGCCAGGGTTTTCATCGGTCCCGGTGACAGCGCATTCACACGGATACCTTCTGGGCCGAGATCATTAGCCAGATAACGCGTGGTCGATTCCAGCGCCGCTTTGGCCACCCCCATGACGTTATAATTTGGCGTTACGCGGGTTGAGCCCATATAGGTCAGGGTCAACAAAGTGCCGCCATTGTCTTTCATCAGGGGATGGGCGCGCCGCGCCACCTCGATAAAGCTATAGGCGGAAATATCGAGCGAGTTTTTGAAGTTTTCGCGCGACGTGTCCAAAATTCGGCCTGTCAGCTCATTCTTGTCAGAATAGGCAATCGCGTGCACGACAAAATCGAGGCTATCCCACCGCGCGCCAAGCTGTTCAAACGCAGTGTCAAGCGAGGCGTCATCTGTCACATCGACATCGACCATAAAGTCGCTACCGACACTGGCCGCCAGCGGTTCCAGCCGCTTGCCAAATGCCTCGCCCTGATAAGTAAAGGCCAATTCAGCCCCAGCTTCGGCACATGCTTTGGCAATGCCCCAGGCGATGGAACGTTCGTTGGCAACGCCCATAATAAGGCCGCGCTTGCCCTTGAGATCAATGGTCATAACTACTCGCCTCAGTCTTTGTACTTGGACATTACCATCGAGCCATTGGTCCCACCAAAGCCAAATGAGTTTGTCATCACCGAATCCAGCCCGGCATTTTCCACCAGCTCTGTCGCAATCTCTTCGGGCTTAAGCGCCGGATCAAGGTTTTCGACATTGATCGATGGGATCAAGAAATCATGCTCAAGTGCCAACAGGCAATAGATCGCCTCTTGGGCCCCGGTTGCGCCTTGGCTGTGGCCGGTCATGGATTTGGTCGACGACACCGGCGGGGTCGAGCCTTCGCCAAACACGCGGCGCACCGCTTCGATTTCACCGACATCGCCAACCGGGGTCGAAGTTCCGTGAGCGTTGATATAGCTGACTTTTCGGCCCTCTGGCAGTGTTGACAGAGCCACGCGCATCGCCCGCTCGCCGCCTTCGCCGGATGGCGCAACCATGTCAGCGCCGTCAGACGTCGCGCCATAGCCGGTGATTTCTGCATAAATCTTGGCACCGCGCGCCTTGGCGTGTTCCAAATCTTCCAGCACCAACATGCCGCCACCGCCGCCAATTACAAACCCGTCGCGATCCGCGTCAAAAGCCCGGCTCGCGCGCTCTGGAGTGTCGTTGTATTTCGAGGACATCGCGCCCATGGCGTCAAACAGGCAGGACAGCGTCCAATCCAGCTCTTCGCCGCCACCAGCAAACATAACGTCCTGCTTGCCCATCATAATTTGTTCCGCAGCGTTGCCGATGCAATGCAGCGAGGTCGAGCACGCCGAGGTGATCGAATAGTTGATGCCTTTGATTTTGAAAGCGGTCGAGAGGTTGGCCGAGACGGTTGAGCACATGGCTTTGGGTACTGCAAACGGGCCGATCCGCTTGGTCGCGCCGGTTTTCAATACGGTCTGATGCGCGGCCAACATGGCGCTGGTCGACGGGCCACCGGAACCGGCAACAAGGCCAGTGCGTGGGTTCACAACGTCGCTTTCTTCCAGCCCGGAATCTTCGATTGCCTGCTGCATGGCGATATAGGCATAGGCCGCGCCGGGGCCCATAAAACGCAGCGTGCGTTTGTCAATGTGATCTGCTGGGTTCAGGTTAATGTCGCCAGCGATCTGGCTGCGAAACCCATGTTCTTTCATCGCCTCATTGGCGGTGATGCCGGATTTCCCGGTCTTGAGAGATGCCAAAACTTCTTCGGCATTGTTCCCGATGCTGGACACGATCCCCAGCCCTGTAACGACGACGCGGCGCATACGGCCTCCCTAACTTTGCTTGCCTCTTAGTAGGGCATTGCGCCGGTCAGGTGCAAGGTGGGTTGGAAAATGTACAAACTAAAGCGACCAGTTGGGAGCATCTTCGGTGCCCTGCATTTGCCTAGCCCAGAACCCGTGATGATCGGCACAACAAGAGCAACCGCTACGCGCGACCTGAAGTCCTCTCACGATCCTCTAGTTCCTTTTTAAAAACGGCAAACAGCGTTACGCTAACCGGATGAGATCACCCTTTACGAGACCTTAATCTGTGGAGCGTGCGGCGTGGTGCCAGCGGCACTTTGGTAAAGTGGGAGAGTTTGGAAAATGATCGAGAGAATCAAACAGGCGATCTTGAACAACTTCCGCTTCAAGTTGCTTTACGTTTCATTGTTCCTTTTTTATGGGCATTTTTCAGGAGAAATCCCGGTGACAACACCAAACTCTTGGATCGTTTGGCTTTTTGTTTTCATTATTTTCTTTGGTCCTGCCGTTTCCGTATTATCCCGCTGTCTCCTTGCGCGTTTAAAAAGCAGCCACCGGAGTTGATCGAAGGCCATGCCAGATCGGAGGCGATTTGGACGGTCTCGCGCTGAAATGACTCTCAACGCCAGTTATGTGATGCCCCAGAATGTGGATCAATACGCGTGAGTGTGGCTCGGTTTTCCACGTTGGATCATATCCCGCATCCGGTTTTGAAACTGTGACCTTAGTTGGAAAATCCCAATCGCCCCCCGTAATGCCACCACTTGCTTTGATAACCCGCTAGACGCCCCCGCAGAAAATGGGAGCAAGTGCCTATTCTACAATAAGACGAAAAGGCGCTGTTTTTCAGCACCTTCGCAGAAGCCCGCCTTAATCATTGAAATTCGTTACAATCCCGCCAACATAGAAAGCGAAAGTATTTTCTAGCATTTGTGATTTAGGCAAAGTGTATGACGCCCAGAAACCGCCCCTTGCTCGCCGTGCTGATTGACGCGGATAACATTCCATCCAAATTTGCCTCGGCGATTTTGAAAGAGATCGGGACCTTTGGCGATCTCACCCTTCGACGTGTTTATGGAGATTGGTCGACCGATCATCTCAAGGGCTGGTCGGAACAGGTCCGCCAACACGGTCTCGTCGCGCATCAAAATTCCGCCAATACAACGGGTAAAAACTCAAGTGACATTGGCCTCGTGATTGATGCGATGGATATTCTACATTCCGGCCGTTTTGATGGGTTTGTGTTGGTCAGCTCTGATAGCGACTTTACGGCCCTGGCCAATCGCATCAGGGAACACGGGCTTCATGTGATCGGCATCGGAGAAAGCAAAACCCCGGCCAGCCTGCGCAATGTGTGTAACCGCTTTGTGTTGCTAGAAAATATCGTTGATGACGCCCCTGCCCGCCCCAATGATCGCACCAAAACCGCCAGCAAGCGGCCAGCAAAAGAGGCTGTGCCCCTGATCCATGCGGCCATGGACAAAATCGATCCTGACAGCGACCGTTGGACACTTTCCAGTCTCGGCAAACAGATCATGTCCGCAAATACGGATTTTGATACACGCAGCTATGGGTTCAAAAAGCTCAGCGATTTGATTAACAATCTTCCGCAATTTAAACTGCGCAAGACCGAAACGGGGCTACAAGTTCAAAGGGTCGGTTAAAGCACGTTACCAACCTCAGAGCGTAAAAAAGAGGCCCAAGGGCCCCTTTTCATTCATCCGAGCGGTTTGAAACCTGTGCGTTTAGCTCTCGCTCAGGGCGACCTTCATGTCTTTGACTTCATAGGCCAATTCACCGTCTACTTCGACGATACCATCGGCGACGCCCATGGTTAGACGGCGGGTTTGGATGGCTTTGGTAAAGTCGATTTTATAAGTCAGCAATTTGGCATCCGGGCGGACCATCGCTTTGAGTTTGATCTCCCCAACGCCAAGCGCATACCCGCGCCCCTGCCAGCCGCGCCAGCCAAGATTAAAGCCGGTCAACTGCCACAGGCCATCAAGGCCAAGGCAGCCAGGCATGATCGGATTGCCGGGAAAGTGGCACTCAAAGAACCAAAGGTCAGGCGTGATGTCGAACTCGGCCAGAACGTGACCTTTGCCATGAGCGCCGCCGTCACCAGAGATATCTGTTATCCGGTCCATCATCAGCATAGGCGGGGCCGGAAGTTGGGCGTTGCCGGGGCCAAACAGATCGCCTGCGGCACATTTCAGAAGGTCTTCTTTGCTGAAGCTGGATGGAAAATCGGCCATGCGATCACGCCCTTTATTGTTCTTTTCAGTCTTGGTTAAGTGTCCTCTACCATCCACCCCGAGCGAAGCCAAGTGCGGCGGCGATGCGCGCTGGTCTGCGGCGCAGCCCCTCATGGGCTGCAAATTCGTTTGAAAAGATACCCCGATCAGTCGTATATAAGGTTTGCAGCATATGGGAACCGGCACCTAATGAACTCTGAGGCACTGACACGCGGCAAAAATTGGCTTGGCAATTCGGACCTGCGTCCGACCCGGCAACGTCTTGCTTTGGCTGCGCTTTTGATCGGTGACGGCCAGAATCGTCACGTCACAGCCGAGAGCCTTTTCGAGAGCGCCAAGACCATGGGGGAGCCCGTGTCGCTTGCCACGGTTTACAACACGCTCAAGGCGTTTTGTTCGGCTGGTTTGATGCAAGAGGTCACGGTTGACGGCTCACGCAGCTATTTTGACACCAACACCCACGAACACCCGCATTTCTTTTGGGAAGACAGCGGCAAGCTGACGGATGCTTCGGCCGAACAGCTGAAAATCGTCGAATTGCCGGAGGCCCCAGAGGGCATGGAAATCGCGGCAGTGGATGTGGTGATCCGGTTGCGCAAGGTTTGAACGCGCCACATAGTCCGATTGTAAGAAGTCTTTGCAATTGGAAACTTTTCGAATGCCGTATCAATATATCAGCGCAATCGCTGGTCTCGCATGTGTCCTTGGTCTAGCGGCCTGCGAACCATCAACTCAACAGCAAGAAATCCAAAATTCGCCCTTCGTGGCGGTTTCTTATTGCGTTTCGGAACAGGGTATAAAACCGGTTTCCAAGGGCAGTGGGAGTTTATTCAACGGCAACGAAACCGTTGATGAGTCGATAAAAATGCTGGAAAAGCCATTCGGCTTGACCACGGCGCAAAAGAGCGAAGTACGCCGATGTGCGGTCAGCAAACTCAACGCTCAGAAAGTTGGTCAGAGCGCTGGTCAGAACGCTGGTCTGAGCGCTGGTGGGTAACTGCCGAATCTAAGATTTTGTCACTGGTACCCGCGGCCTGCCACAGATTTTCTTTTAAAAGCAGATCACTCCACCCCTTGAAGCGTAAAAAAAGCGGAAGTTTATTCCTCTCCCCTCTGATTGCTCAGCGGATTAACACCCGGATCAAAGCTGCGCGTGATCTTGAAACCGTCACGCGCGCCGCATTGGGAGCAAACCAAAGTGATGGGCTGGCCCTCAAACTGACGGCTGACCGTGGGTAGGTGCGAAACCTTGCCGACATAGCGACACCGGTTGCAGGCTACATAAAGGATATTTCCGGGAATCGCGGACATTGAGAACATATGTCGAACAGTATCGAATTCGGCAAGTCGCAACCTTTATGGGCTGCAGTCCATTTTTTACTTTACAATTAGGGCCGCAGCCCATAAGGTAATTTCATTGGACGGGATAAGAGATCCCACAGAATTAGGAGATACCGATGACTGCAATAACCCAGATCCGCCCCGACAACTCACAGAAAATTTTTGTCAAAGGCGGCTTGGCTACCTTTTTCACCTACAGAAATCTCAAAGGACAACCTTGCGTTTGCTACTATGTTGGCAAGAGCGCTAAAGCAAAGCGCTACTCATTCCCAACCGAAGAGAAACGCGCCGAATTTGTAGAGAGAGTGATAACGAATCTTCGCGCCACTGCAGATGAGAAAGCTAAGCGCCGGGCGGAGCAAAACAAACCCCACAATCTTGAAAAAGGCCTAATCCTTTACACAAGTTGGGGCTACGACCAGACCAATACAGAATTCTATGAAGTGATCAAAGTTCCTTCCAAATGTTATGTGGTTCTACAGCAAATAGCGGCCCCCCTGGTTGGCGGAGAGACTGACCACATGAGCGGCAACCGGGTTCCAAATCCAGACAACAAAATTGGTGAGCCGCTACGCCGCAAAGTTGATATGTCAGGCTCTCGCCCAAGCGTGCGGATCTGCGATGTCGTGACCGCTTGGATCTGGGACGGAAAAGAAAAATCAGTGAGCTGGTATCACTAAAAAATCAGGCGGGGGAAACCCCGCTTTTTTTCACAATTGGGTCATATTGCGCTTGCATCTTTGGGCCGCAGCCCATATAAATAAATCATCGACAAGGGATAAGAGATCCCACGAAACGAAAGGAGAAGTCGATGAAAGTAGAACTGATCATACCCGCACAGGATAACGACGGTTCGGATAATTCCGCCATCATCACCGCAGCTATCAAGGACATGTGCCAGCTTTATGGCGGTGCAACCGTCTATGATGCCGCCGGGTACTGGATCAACGACAACGGCCACCTCTATGAGGATGCCGTCAAGGTTCTGGTCAGCGCCGCAACTAAGCCTGACGAAGCCAAAGCCGAGTTGACCAAGTTGGCTCGCGATATCTTGGACGCCACCGATCAAGAGGCGGTTTTCGTCTCAGTTGGTGGTGACGCCGAAATCATCGAATAACAAACCGGGGCGGCACCAGCCGCCTCACCATGCCCCGAAAGGAAAGACTATGCCTATCGCAATCGTTATGTCGCAGTCGGGCGCAATCCCGGCCATCATAGCAGAAGACACCACAGCCGATCTGGTGGCGGCGCTGACCGCTCTAGCTGACGCCCCAGACCTCGCAAACGAAGGCGCAGCGCGACTGTGGTTGCAATCCCTCCCCCAGCCATCTGGATGGTTCAAAACCGCTGAGGAAGCCCGCGCGCACGTTCAGCGCATGAAAGAAGATGTGCCAATCTTACCCGGCGCTGAAATCGCTGCGGCGCGTGAAGCACTTGGTTTAGGTCGTGCGCAATTCGCATCGGCTCTTGGCATGGGCGGAAACGACAACACCCGTCACAAGGCGATATTTGATATTGAAAACGAAGCGATCAACAAGAGCAGTGGCAGACCAAGGGTGTTGAATCCAAACGCGACCCTGCGACTGCGAGCGCTCATGGCAGAAAATGGTTTGGGAAAATAGCTACAGCGGAAAAAAGGGTGGCGCAGAATGCCACCCTTTCGCTTGAAACCACCACCAAACCGCTAACGCCTAGCTTGGGGCTCATTGATCCGACAGCTAACCTGTTAGCTGCTTTTGACGATCGTCAAGACTACCTTGAACCGACCGACGCGAAGGACTGAGCCTTCGACCTGTACTTCGAATTTTTTCTTCATGGATTACCCCATAAATAAAATATGATTGTATCCAGGCCGATGGGGAGATAGAGTTTCAATTGTCTAGGTTGAAAACTCCACGTCGCCCCTCGGGCACTGATTGCTTTTCGGCTAAAAGGTCAGCCAATTGGTTGGCCTTTTTTCTTGGTCTGCTTGCGACGCCACGCCGATCCTGGAGCAAGCCCAAATCTATCATTTTGTGTCGATCCTTTCTAAGGTTCGTTACCTTGTCGATCAGCTTATCCCTCTGCCCCCTGATCGACAAGCGCCCGGTGACCAGGAGTTGGCGGAAAGTGTCAAATCTCCTAACTACCCTTGACATGTTTCGACACACCAAGGGAAATTATCGTTTATTTATATGGTGGTTACAGGTTGTATTGACCATCTCAGCCGAAAACCGTTCTCGATCATGGGCTTACCCAAATTCATCTTGTCAAATATGAGCAGAGTGCAAAGGTTTTTCCAGATGTACATAAATAGAACGGTACAAGTCCGCCAGCTTGAGCATGCCCAACCTCGCCTCCCCAAAAAAAAATTTCCCACGAAGTTTCGGGACCGGCTCTCCGCCTTTTGCGGCGGCAAAAGCGTCGGGCATCGACCTTTTCCAGCCGATTTTCGCAGCGAAGTGATTCGGGTTCACCGTAAAAGGATCAGACCAAAGCCGCGATGCTTTAGGGAATTCCTTTGCAAATGACGACTTAACTGCCCCAATTGCGTGCTTCAGGATCAACCCGCCGAAAGTAGGAACGCATAGTGAACAAAAATCACCTATCAAAGGGTTTTGTTAATCCCTACCCCGATACTTTGACCATATGAAAACAGTAAGAACATTCGCGCCCGAAGAACTCGAAATTCTCGAAATCGAAGTTTTTGGCAAGACCGTCAAAATCGGTTGGCCGAAAGAGTACCTGCGCCCTAGGGCGTCACATCCTCAAAC
>NZ_JBOEGM010000021.1:0-147137 GCF_050633425.1 Pelagimonas sp.
TCCTCAATAATGGCCCAGTGTTTCTATCAAGTCGCTGCAATTTAATGACTTGATATAATAGATATACTTCATAACGAAATGCGTCCAGAAAAAAGTTTCATTCCGTGCCAAGCGTTTACGCAGAATTCATACCAACGCCCTGCCAAAGCCCCCATCCTTTTGAGACTGGGGACTAGGGAAGATGCGCTTGATGGCTCTCGACCTTTGGAGCAAACACCAACAAGGTTTCCAATCGTTTGGAATAGGCAAAAGCGTTCTCCTCAACTAAACCCCCTCAGGAATGCAACCGGAACGCTAAGCGGTGCAAAACTCCAAAACGTCCCTCGCCCGCACATTTGCCCATCTTAAATCGACAATTGTTACAGCAGACGGGTCTTTTCGCCGATGGCCATCCACGGTGGTAACCCAATCCCTGATCGAAACTGGGGCCTACCGTTTGTCGCATGTGTGCAGTTGGTCATGAACCCACTAGCGGGGGGGCCGCGATCCCAAAGCCCGAGTGTTGCGCACGCCCACGACGACGTTTGTTTCAAAGTCAAAGATCGCCCGCTAACCCGTGTTCCGGGTGTCACTTGCCTTTGGGTTTGCTCAAAGCGTCGCTGAGAGGGTCTTCCAGATTAACACCAACGGCGTCGCCGATCTTTTTCAACGCAGGCATCTGCACCGCCATATCCATGATAGAGTCGATGGCTTGTGCGACCGGGGCCTTGGCCTCGCTTGGCCCAGAACCATTGCCACCAATGCCGCTGATGTGGTTGATGCTGATCCCTTTGATCTTCTCAGCCGGTTTTACCATTTCGGCAAGGATTTTGGGCATGGCTTCCAGCCTCGCCTTTTCAAGTTCCAAGGCAACAATTGCTTCGGATCGGGCGTTTTCAGCGTTGATCTGGGCAAGGGTCGCTTCGGCCTTGGCAAGTTCAACCGCCTTGAGCGCCAGCGCCTCTTCTTCCATCGCCGCGCGTTTGCTGGCCGCTGTCGACTTGTCGCTTTCCGATGTAATACGGGCACGGGTTGCCGCGGCTTCGGCCTCCTGTTCAGCAGACATCAAGGCAAGCGCTTTGCCACGTTCGGCTTGGGCCAGGGCCTCGGCAGTGCGCAAGGCTTCGGCGGCTTTGACGGCTTCGGTGCGCGCCACATCTGCCTCGGCTTGCGCTTTGCTTTCTTCTTGGCTTTTGGCCGCAATCTGGATCAGCCGATCCTGTTCGGCTAATTCCAAATCCTGTTCACGACTGATCTCTGCATAGCGCAATGCTTTGGCGCTTGCGATTTCATCGGCCTGAATGTCTTGCTCCATTTGAATACGAGCGCGGGCTTTTGCGCGTTCCGCATCGGCTTTCTTGCCCGCAATATCGGCCATCTGCTCGGCAATGAGCGTTTCAATCTCTTGCGTCTGAGCAATCTCGGCGCGACGCTGCTCTAGCTCAATCTCAAGCTTGCGCTTTTCGGCTTCCATCGTTGTCTGCGTTACAGACACTTCAGAATTGCGTTCAATTTCAGCCCGTTCCTTACGTGACTTGGAAATAACTTCGGTCAGTTTGCGCATCCCGACCGCGTTAAAGGCGTTGTTTTCATCCAAAGCCGAAAAGGGCGTCTGATCGAGACCAATCAAAGAAACACTGTCCATTTCCAACCCAAACTTGGCCAAAGGGTCACTCAGCGCGGCTTGAACCGCCGCCACAAAGGCCCCTCGGTTTTCATGCAGCTCGTCCATGGTTGATTTCGCGGCTTCTGCCCGAAGCGCATCAATCACCATCCCATCAAGCAATCCGCGCAACTGTTCGGCCTGAAACAACCGCTTGCCAAGCGTCTGCGTTGCGCGGCTCACCGCATCAGCCTCTGGTTTGACCGACACATAAACCTCGGCCCCCACATCAACACGCAGGCGGTCTTGGGTGATCAAGGAGCGCTCACCATTGCAGGTCACGCTCATACGGATTGTTTGCATGTTGACCCGCGCAATTTCATGGAAATAAGGGATTGCAAGCGTCCCACCGTCGATCACCACTTTGCGTCCGCCGATGCCGGTTTTGACAAGCGCGACCTCGTTAGATGCGCGTTGGTAAAAGGAGGCCGCCAGCGCAACAAGCACAACAACGACGATGACAAAAAGAATGATCCAAGCCAGTGCAGGCATGAGTGAAGTCCTCTCTTAGAGCCCGTGAATGTTACACAGGATATTGGACGACATGCCGCCGTCGGTTGGAATATTTGTGCCGCGAATCCAGGTGCTGAGATCGCTGAGCATAAAGGCGATGACCGGGGCGATATCGGTGGCTTCACCGGGGCGGTCCATCACGCGGGCATCTTCTTCGGCGCGCGCGCCAAGCGTTTCAAGAAAGTCGCCCAAAATGGGGGTGGCCACCGGGCCTGGGCTCACCGAGTTCATCCGAATTCCACGGTCACGCCACGTCCAGCGATTTTGCATGGTCCAGACGATCAGGGCTTCTTTGGTGAAAAAGTAACTGCGCCCCCCTTCGTTGGTGATATTGTGCTCGGCCATAAACGGCGCAATCGTATCAAAGCTCAGCGCTTCGCTGGCTTTTATCGCCTCAACCGCTTGGGGCCAGCCAAACCCAGCGAGCGAAGCAACGTTCACGATACTGCCATTGTCGGCCATTTTGGCGACCACACCTTGGGTCAAGCGCTTGATTGCCAACAGGTTGATCGCCAAAAGCTGTTCCGCCGGGCGCGTTGGCGGCAACCCGGCATTGTTAACCAGACCGTCGACCCCATCGGGCAAAACGTCGATCAACGCATCAATGGCCCGTGGATCCGACAAATCGGCACGATAGAATTCTTCGACATGATCGAAGTTTTTGTTGATATCAACTCCGAGAACTTCCGCCCCCTGCTCAGTAAGGAGTTTTGAGGTCTCATAGCCGATTCCCGACGATGACCCGGTGACGATAATGCGTTTGCCTTTGAGTAGACCTTGCATAGGGTTTCCTTAGAAAACAGGGGGGTAAGGGCGATGGCCGCGATCTAGCGTGATCCATCGTGTTTCGGTGAATGTTTCCATCGACCACCGTCCGCCATGCCGACCAACACCCGACGCCTTTGAGCCGCCAAACGGCACATGTGGCTCATCATTGACGGACGAACAATTGACATGGCACATGCCTGTTTCGAGACGCTGAGACATGGCAAGCGCGCGGGCTTCATCTTGGGTGATGATTCCTGAGGACAGCCCATATTCGGTGTCATTGTTCAGCGCGATGGCTTCGTCATCCGAGCCAAAGGGCACCACAACCACAACGGGCCCAAAGGTTTCATCATTCCAGACATCCATCGTGGTATCGACATTCGTCAGGATTGTCGGTTCAACAAAGCGCCCGTTTACGCCTCCGCCGATTTCAACCTTGGCCCCCTTGGCAATCGCATCTTCGATCTGGCTTTGGACCCGGTCGACTTGGCGGTCATTGATCAGTGGGCCAATCACGTTGGATTTGTCGCCGGTGTCACCCATCTTGAGCTTGGCCGTTCTGGCTTTTAGCCCGGCCAGAAACTCGTGATAAATGCTGTCATGCACCAACACTTTTTCCACGCTCATGCAAATTTGACCTTGATGCATAAAGGCCCCGAAATTGGCGGACGCAGTGGCGCGCTCCATATCGGCATCGTCGAGCACGATAAGACTGTCTTTTCCCCCCAGTTCGACACAGCATTTCTTGAGATGCGCGCCCGACTTGGCGGCAATCGCACGTCCCACCGGTGTCGAGCCGGTAAAGGACACGCCTTTGACAAGTGGGTTCTCGACCAGCTCATCGCCCATCTCTGCGACATTGGCCCGGCTTGAGGTCACGACGTTGAACACACCGGTGGGAACGCCCGCCTCTTCCAGCACCTCAGCAAAGAAAATCCCGCCGCAATAAGGGGTATCTTCGGAGGGTTTCAACACAATCGTGTTGCCCGCTGCCAAAGGAAAGGCAAATCCGCGTGCGGTCAAAATGCAAGGCATATTCCATGGGCTGATCACGCTGATGACGCCCATTGGCACACGCTGAGCGGTCGACAGCTTGCCGTGCGATGAGGGGAGGATTTCTCCGGTGCTCTGATAACACATCGCGGCTGCGGCCCGGAAAACCTCGACCGCATACCCCGCCTCAAACATCCCCTTGCCAAACCACCCGCCGGCTTCGCCCTGATTGGCCGTCGCATAGTCCGTTTGCCGACGCTCTAAAATGTCTGCGATTTTACGCATATAATGCGCACGTTCCTGAAACATCAGGCCAGACCACGCCGGAAAAGCACCTTGCGCCGCATCAATGGCTTTGCGTGCCTCGGCACCGCCGCCATCCGGGGCTTTGGCCCAGACGGAGCCATCGCTTGGGTTGATGTCGTCAAAGCTCGCGCCGGACGCAATCCATTGACCGTTGATAAACATACCTTTGAGGGTGTGTGGGGTATTCACGTCAAGCACCTGACCTCTCCTTATTCTTTTTCAAACGCGCCGGTCGAGGGTTTGCGGCGGTAAACCTCCACGCGCGGCGCGCGATATATTTCGATTGTGACGGGCTTTTCGGTTTTCGGGTTGGCGGGCGAAACCGTCTCGGCGCTACGCGATCCCGGTTTTTGATAACTCGGCAGTGGAGATGATCGACCGGCACGCGCCGCGGCTATCTCAAATTCCTTAAGCATTGCCCCCAATTCCCCCGCCTTCGTGGCGCTGGTGAGAGACGTTTTTGAGCCTGATGTGGCACCCGATGACGGCTGATGAGCCGTTCGCTCAGATGCCGCGCTCTGACCTGCCTTTGCCACCAGATCACTGACATCAAAACCAACCAAACTGTCGGCAGTTTGACGAGGCTTTCGCTGCGACGGGATCACGGCTTTGCTTGGTTTTGGCTGTTGGTGAACCGTGTCAGTGGCTTTGGTTATGACAGGAGCCGCAGCTTTGCCACCACCTCCCAGATAGGCGGCTTGCACCGCAGGATCAGTCATCAACGCTTCCGCGCGACCTTCATGAATGATCCGCGTGTTTTCAAGCAGATACCCCCGGTCTGCAATCGCCAGACTCTGCTTGGCATTCTGTTCGACCATCAAAATCCCGATGCCAAGTTCGCGGACTGCGCTTAGGTTTTGAAACAGCTCTTTGCACAGCAGCGGTGATAGCCCGAGCGATGGTTCGTCCAGTGTCAAAATTTGGGGCGACGACATCATCGCGCGCCCAATCGCAACCATTTGCTGTTCACCACCTGACATCGTGCGAGCGATCTGTTTGCGTCGCTCGGTCAGTTTGGGGAACAACGCATATACGCGGTCAAGGTTCGCCTGCTCTTCGTCTCGGGCCCGTTCCGGGAACGCACCCAGTTTCAGGTTTTCTTCGACTGTTAGATCGCCGAAAATGCCACGCCCTTCCGGCACGAGGGCAATACCCTCCTCGACAATCCGGTCCGGTTTCAATCCACTGATAGTATGTCCGTCTAACGTGACACTGCCGCTGGTTTGGCCTTCACAGATACCCGACATCGCTTTGAGAAGCGTCGATTTGCCCGCACCATTGGCCCCAAGAATTACGACGATTTCCCCCATGTTGACATGGAGCGAAGCGCCATCCAACGCTTGGTGTTTGCCGTAGGACACGCTTAGGTCACGAATATCAAGCATTGTCATCCCCCAGGTAGGCCCGGATCACTTCGGGGTTTGACAAGACATCCTGAGGGGTGCCTTCGGCGATTTTCGCCCCAGACGACATCACCACACAATAATCACAAAGCGACCGAATGGCGTCCATCACATGCTCAACCAGAATGATGGTGCGGCCCTCGTCCCGCAATGATTGGATCAGCTCAATCCCCACTTGCAGTTCGGTTGGGTTCAACCCGGCCAGCCATTCGTCCAAGAGCAACACCTTGGGATCCGAAGCCAAAGCACGCGCCAATTCCACCCGTTTGGTATCAATATATGTCAGCTGCTCAATATTCATGTGAGTTTTGCCACCAAGACCAACACGCTCGGCCAATTGCGCGGCTTCTGAAGCCGCCACGGCCCCCCAACGACGTCGATGGCCAAACACAGCCCCGGCGATGATGTTTTGCTCGACAGTCATGGATGGCAAAAGACGCACCAACTGAAATGTGCGCGAGATACCGCGCTTGGCTATTTTGTCAGCGCGCAAATTGGTGATCGCCGCACCATGCAAAGAGATTTCCCCGGTGGTTGGTTGCAAAGCGCCGGAAATCAGATTGAGCGTCGTTGATTTGCCGGACCCATTTGGCCCAATCAGCCCCAGCACCTGGCCGGGTCGCACATCAAAATCGATGTTGTTCACTGCGACCAACCCGCCAAATCGCTTGGTGGCCCCGCGTAATGAAAGAACGGCATAAGTCATGTCAGCCCCTCACGTTTTTGCATCCATGTGCGAATTTGTTCGATCAACCCGGCAAACCCGCGCGGGATAAAGTAGACGATGATCAGGAAAACCACCCCGATGAACAGGGTCACCTGGTTGGGAAAATTGGCTGAGATCGTCTCAAGGATGATCGTGAATGGAATGACCCCGACAATTGGCCCCCAAAGCCTGTGGACACCGCCCAAAAGCGCCATGATCACAACCTGAAAGGACAAAAGCGGCGTAAAGGCGAGCGACGGCTCGATATACACGTAACGCGGGGCCAGGATCGCTCCCGTCATGGCGGCAACCGCCCCTGATACCATGAACAGCAAGACTTTGGCCTGAGCGGTGTTGATGCCAGAATGCGCGGCAACCGTTTCGTCATCACCGATAATGCGGAGCGCAAAGCCCAGGCGCGACCGCCCGATCAACCACCCTGCCAAAAACACACCCGCGCCCAGTGCAACGAGCATTTGGTAAAGATTGGCTTCGGTGAAATCGGTCAGAACATACAGGCCTTTTTGCCCGGTCATGTTTTGCCCCCAAGTGATGACCTGCCGGATCAGTTCGGCCAATCCGAGGGTGAAAATAACGAAATAAACCCCCGAGAGTCGCAAGGTTGCAAGGCCAACAAGTGCCGCAAGAACAGCCCCAAACACACCGGCCAACAAGACGAGTGACCAAAACGGCAGGCTCTCAAATCCCAGCCCGGTGGTGTATGTTCCAAGGCCAAAGAACGCGGCCGTCGCAAGAGATATATAATGCGTTGGCCCTGAAAACAGCGCCCAGCTTGTCGCCAAAACAGTAAACATCGCGATTGTGATGCCAATCGACAGGACATAATCGGAGCCATAATAAGGCAGCGCCGCCGCGATAATCAGCAATGTTGCCGCCAGCGCAACGGATTGGATTTCTTTGCCGTTGATCATGATGGCTTCCTTCCAAAGAGACCTTGCGGGCGAAACAGCAAGGTCAAAATGAAGAGCGTGTAGGCCGCAGCCAGTGTCAGACCGGGATCAATCAAGGAGGCAACCAAGGTTTCAACCACTCCAAGCAACAAAGCGGCAACGATGGTGCCTCGAACGTCGCCAACGCCTCCCATGATGACGATGATCAGCGCCTTGAGCGTAAAGGCGACACCAGTTGAGGCATCAAGCGTCAAAAAGGATGAGATCAAGGCCCCGCCAACAGCGGTGATCGCGCCCCCAAGCGCAAAAGCGATTGCCGACCGTTGGCGCACGTCGATCCCAACCAATCGCGCACTTTCAGGCGAAACCGCCAATGCCCGAAGCGAGAGACCTGCGCGTGAATAATTGATCCAAGCAAATAAAATCGCACAGATGACAACCGCACAGACAAAGGCCAAGACCCGGTTTTGTGCATAGGTGTCGCCCATGATCGTCACCGGGACCGCCAAAAACGAATAGTTGAAGTAATCGCCTCCGAACGCCCACAGCATCAGCCCCACGGCGATAAACGACATCCCAAAAGTGGCGAGGATTGAGTCAACCTCAAGCTGACCTCGGGATTTTGCCCGGCGAACCAAAGGCTCGAGCATAATCCGATAGATCAACCAGTTCAGCGCAAAGGCCACGGGAGCCACGATGAAAATCGTCAAAAGCGGGCTGATATTGCCGGCGGTATAGAACCAAAACGCGGTAAAACCGCCCGCGACAAGCATTTCGCCATTCGCAAGGTTCATGATCCTGGCAACCCCGTATTGCAGGTTGAGACCCATTGCGATCAACGCATAGGTTCCTCCGAGCAAAAGCCCGATGATAAAGATATCCATGAAGTCGTCCGTGACAGAGCTGACCTCGCCAATGCGACGAGGTCAGTCGTTAAGTTTTAGGCCCAGCCTTGTTTGGTTCGCACAGGTTTTGCGCCCGGACGCCCCGTCTCTGCCACACCTTGATAGACACCGTCTTGCCATTGGCCGACGGTCCAAAACTTCGGATTGAAGTTGTTGGCATCAAAGGACATATCCCCCAGCACCGTATCAAATGTGCCGGACTTGATATGTTCGGTTACACCCTCCCGATCTAATCCAACCGCGCCGATTGCCTGCTCCAAAACCTGCAACGAGGCATATGTCGTGGCCGATGCCCAACCATCGGGCGCGTTGCCGGTCACGTCACTGTGTGCTTTGGCATAGGCTTTGAATTTGTCGCTGTCAGGGTTCACGCCCCCTGCCCCCAAAATACCCTCGGCCGCGCCTGCAAAGCGTCCACCAAAGGCCGGGAAACATGTGGCAACGGCGGTGTAATAGGCTTCAACCTGCAAGTCTTCGATGATTGCCTGCTCGGTCAAACCAAACGTATCCGGCGGGTAGGACCATGCGATAAACGCGTTGGGTTTCGCCGCCTTAGCCGCTTTGACCACCGGGGATAGATCGGGCGTGCCCAGCGGGTACGACGTATCATAAACGATCTCAAAACCGGCCTCGGCAAAGAGCGGGCGCGCAGCCGTTGCCAGCTCAATGCCAAAGGCGTCGGCCACATTGACCATTGCGATTTTGTTGCCCGTCAAAGTGCCCTCGGCCTGCATGCCGCTCAGGACATCCACAACGGATTTCACAAAAGCTGTGGTCGAGCCAAGCAAGAAGAACATGCTGTTGAACTGGCCCGAGAGGTCTTCGATCTGATCGGTGATCGCAGATACGGCAAGCTGAGGATACTTATACCGGTTAAACAAAGGCGCCGCCGCGATGTTCAGGCCAGTGCCATAGGGGGCGACAATGAAATCCGCTTTGTCTTGGGTGGCCAGACGCTGAACCGCTTTGATGGTTTCGCCCGGATTGGTTTGATCGTCATATTCAATCACTTCGACCATTTTTTTGGCACCATCGACCATTAAACCGCCCTTGGCGTTGGCCTCATGCGCCCAGAGCGCAACATTTGGCCATTGCGTGACAACAGCGCCGCCCGCCAGCGGACCCGTTTTTGGGGCGACCGCACCAATTTTGATCACATCTGATTGCGCCATCGCCAAACGTGGCGCGGCAAGGCTCGCTGCGGCTGCAACACCCAGTTTTAGGGCCGTTCTTCTTTTCATGATCATGCTTTGGTCCTCCCAAGATTCAGCATTTCTTCTAGTTTCGAGCTGTTCAACGCATCGTGCTGTGACAGCCACCTGATATCGGTGAATTCGTCCAGGGCTGCAGTTCCTCCAAACCGGCCATAGCCACTGGATTTCATCCCACCGAATGGCATCGTTGGATCGTCAAAAATCGTCGGGCCGTTGATTTGGCATATGCCCGTTTCGATACGGTTGGCGATGGCATGACACCGGTCGATGTCGCCACCAAACACCGCCGACGCAAGGCCAAATTCCGTGTCGTTGGCCACCGAAATCGCGTCTTCTTCGTTCCGTACGCGGATAATCGACGCGACTGGGCCAAAGCTTTCTTCACTGTAAATGCGCATATTTGGTGTGACGTTGTCCAAAATCACCGGCTGCATGACCTCGCCCGATGTCTCACTCCCCAAGCGCAGCAATGCGCCTTTGGAAACAGCGTCACTGATAAGACCGGAAATCCGTGTGGCGGCATCAGCATTTATCAGCCGTCCCAAATCCGCGGATTTCACTTTGGGATCCGCCGCAACCAGCGACTTGGATTTACTCACCAAAGCGGCAACGAACGCATCGGCAATATCATTCAGAACAATGATCCGCTCTGTGGAAATGCAAACCTGCCCCTGGTTAAAAAAGGCCCCGGTCATGGCCGCAGCTGCTGCGGCGTCTATATCTGCATCGTCTAAAACAATGAGAGGTGCCTTGCCGCTCAACTCCAACAGGCTCCGCTTCATCACCTGCGCGGCCTCGACGGCAACGATCTGCCCAACTCGGGTCGAGCCGGTAAAGTTTATTCGGCGCACCGCCGGGTGACGGATCAGTGATCTGGCAACATCTATGCTATCTTTGGTTTCATTGGTCACCACCGAGACAACGTTTTGCGGAAGGCCCGCAGCTGCAAAAAACGAAACCACTTTTTCATGTGTTTTGGGGCAATGCTCTGACGCCTTTAAGACGACAGTATTGCCACATGCAATCGGGGCCGCCATAGCGCGGACTGCCAATGCAACAGGCGCGTTCCAAGGAACAAAGCCAAGAACAACGCCAACCGCCTGACGTCGGACAATGGATGTGCGCCCATCCTCATGATTGACGGTTTGATCCCCCATCAGCGGGACAAGATCACAGGCTTGATGCAGGATGTTCTTGGCAATCTCGATATTGAAATCAATCCATTGTGGCGAGGCGCCAACCTCCTCGGTCGCCAATGCCACCAATTCATCGCGGCCTTGGTCCAACATCTGGGCCACAGAATGCAACAAATCCACCCGGTCCTTGGGTGTCGTTCGCGACCACTCTCCAAACGCACGCGCCGCACGGTTGGCGGCATCATCCGCTTTCCGCGTGGCAGGCGTTGCGACGTGTTCCGCATCGCCCGCGACGGTGACTAGGCGCCGTGTCATCAGTGTCCCCCCCGGACGTTCCCCCCAGACGCGCATTGCTCTTTGTTGCAATCCCTCCGACGTCTCTGAGCGAGTGTGTGGGTAATTTTGCGTTTGTGAAATGTGAAAATATGGGTGATATTTGTCAAATTCTGGCACGAGCAGCGGGAAAAGGGCCGTTTCGATGAGCCTAGACCAAGGTTTGATCTTTATTGCTGATCTGCAAAGCGGCCTTCAGGACAGGATGGTTGTCTCTCCTTATCAGGACAACACACGCGCCTGGCAGGTGGTTTTTCTCCACTCCGGGATGCTTGAACTCACCGGCAGAGATGAGGATGAAAAAGACGTCACGCAACAGCTTTCGGGCCCCGGCCTGTTGTGCCACCCCGTCGCACATAACAGGTCAGTCAAGCTGATTGCGGGCTCGGTTGGCGTTCATCTCGCCCTTGATGAACAGGATATGTTTACGGTGCTGGGAAGCAGGCCCGAGGCCATCGAATTACGCATCATGGTGCGTGGCACGGTTCTTATGCCGCTGGCTGAGCTTCCCAATGAAGAGGTCCTGGTCCGAAAATCCATCGATGCCATCGCCTTTGAATCTGACAACGACCAACCGGGTCAGCAAACGATTATTGAAGCCGAGTTGCGCTGTTTGTTGGTGCGCCTTTGGCGCCATTGCTACCATGCAAAGGACACTGTTTCATCCGATGGTCCTCAGACCATTTTGCTTCGACGATTTCGCCAGTTGGTTGAGGCCCACTTTCGCGATCGCTGGCGTATTTCTGATTACGCAAATGCCTTGGGCACCACGGCCGACCGGCTGCACAACCTTGCGACCAAGTCCTTGGGGCGGACACCTCTTGCCTTGGTACATGAGCGTTCCCTGCGCGAGGCAAAGGCGCTTTTGACCCGATCCAACATGAGTGTCGAACAAGTCGCGGCCTATCTCGGCTTCGGAACATCCGCGCAGTTTAGCGCTTTCTTTCGCAAGCACGAAAGCGTTCCGCCCAGCCAGTTTCGACTTGAGGCGGCGGCGTCCAAAGCTCATCAAAGCAAGGTCATCGAAACAAGCCTCATGGATTGGCCCTGAGCCCTCAGACCAATGTTACGCATTCGACGTTTTGCAATAGGCTGCCCGCAACACCGCCAAATGATCTCTGCTCGTTGCATATGCGCCCCATGGCGCGGCAGTGAAGCGGCGCTCAGTGCCACCAACACCCCTATTCTTGCTAGAAATGTCCCTTCCTGACCGGATTGTGGTTGAAGCTCCCACCGATTTGGCGGTTTTATTGTCGGGCAATGGTCCGACACGTTCGAAAGGTTTCCTATGTTTACCAGACGCCACATGATTGCATCTTTGGCCGCGTTGGCCACTCCCGGACTTATCAGCCCGGCCTTGGCAGCCCCAAGCGACTGGGATGCATGGGATGCACAGGTCACGCCACAAGGGTTTGAGCTTGAGACCAGCAACCCCTGGGGCCTGCATCCGAGATTTCTTCCGCGTCGTGTCAAAGCCAATCCGGGGCTAAAACCGGGTGACATTCATGTCGATGCAGTTGCCCGCTATTTGTACCACATTCAAGATGACGGAACAGCGATGCGTTATGGCGCAGCGATTGGGCGTGACGGATTATATGAGCCGGGCGTCTACACGATCAAACGCAAGTCTAAATGGCCACGCTGGACTCCAACCAGTGCCATGATCAAACGCGAGCCGGAAAAATACGCGCATTGGACCGATGGCATGGACCCAGGCCCAGCCAATGCGCTGGGATCACGGGCGCTCTATCTTTACGTCGGGAATCGCGACAGCTACCTGCGGGTCCATGGCACCCCTGCCCCACGGTCCATCGGAACGCGGGCCAGTTCGGGCTGTGTGCGCATGGTGATGCCGCATATCAACGCGCTGTATGATCAGGTGGATACCGGCGTCACCGCCTATCTCTATCCCACAGACGGAAGCCGCCTATAACACTCAGCTGGCCGGTCTGGTGCAAATCGGGTTGCCTTGCGCGGTGCGCAACGGCAGCTCGGTGGTTTCGACTGGCCCGCGATGCGTGTACCAAAAACAACCGTCCTTGGGATCAATGCGGGCCGTGCTAAGATCCTGATGTGATGCCGCGATCGAGGACACGGACTCAGGCACAGTGACACGCCCATTCGAAGCCCCCTCGGTCCCCGCGACGGGCTCACAGGCGGCAAGGCCCAGACAAAACAACGGGCTGGTAAGGAGTGCTATTGGTCGGATCATTGGGGGCTCACAAATATACGGTGGTCATTGGTGCCACGGTCGCACCCCACCGAAAAAATCGCAAGCAGATCAGGGCCACATGGCCATAGTGAAACCCTAAAACACTGCCTTAGCCGTTGGCACGCGGGGCAAGACGGCGGGCACTCTAGCTCAGAGACCTTAAAACGAGGGCAGCAAATGGCGGGCGGTTTGCCTTCATTTCCATTCCGCGTCCTTGGCCCTAGCCTCTCAAGAGGCGAAATAGTCGGGAAAATCTGACCGAATCCGGGTCAAATCCCGTCTGACTGTCGATAGATGCTCTCGCAAACTCTGTTGTGCCAGTTCTGCGTCGCGCGACACAATCGCATCAACCACCTTATGGTGCTCCTGCAAAACGCTCTTTCGACGTTCATGTGTCAGGGTGAGGAAACGAATCCGATCTACATGCGCCTTTTGTTCTTGGATCAAAGTCCATGCATGCGGATGCCCGGCAATTTCACAGATTTTTTCATGCAAAGCCTCGTCCAACTTGTGAAAAAGCGCTGGATCCGGGTCTTCCAGAGCTGTTTCTTGCTGGGCCAAATTGGCCCGCAACATCATTGTATCGTGATCGGTTAAATTCGACATGGCCGCTCGGAGACACTCCACTTCGATTGCGATTCTCAAAAAGACCGCATCCAAAACGCCCTGTTCCGAAATTTTTGTAATTTGGGCAGCACGTTGGGGCCTGACCCATAGGAATCCCAGCTTGGACAACCTATAAAACGCATCGCGCACCGGTTGTCTCGATACACCCATCTGCTTGGCAATTTCCGTCTCAGAAATCTTAAGGCCAGGCGGTAATTCCAATGAAATTACAGCGGCATAGAGAACCTGAAAGATCTGGTCCGAAGCCGTTTGGGGAGCCGGAGCCTTGAGGTGAGATATGACTGAATGAACCATCGCATTTCCGGTCGTCAAAATTTGTTTCCTAGAGGTATCGCAGTTTAGCTTTTGACACAAACATCAAACTTGCATACTAGTCTTGTTAACATCTAGATGGATTCGTAGCTACTGGGAATTTTTATGCTTCTGACTGCCCCTGATCGCCTCTTGTTTAGTGACCCAAACCAGCATGGATTGGCGCGCGATTTGTATGACAGCGTTAAATCTCTCCCCATCATCAGCCCGCATGGTCATTGCGACCCCAAATGGTTTGCTGAAAACAAAAGATTTCCGAACCCGGCCGAGCTCTTTGTGACCCCCGACCACTATGTGTTTCGGATGCTGGTCAGCTGCGGTGTTTCAATGGCAGATTTGGGCGTTCCAAGCATTGATGGAAGCGCTATCGAGACTGATCCACGCAAAATCTGGCGTCTGTTTGCCAAGCATTTTCATCTCTTTCGTGGCACGCCCTCATCTTTGTGGCTCAACCACTCCTTTGAGCATGTATTTGATCTGGACATTCCGCTTAACGCCGAAACCGCAGACGTTTATTACGACCGCATAGAAGCCAAATTATCCGAGGCGGAGTTTCTCCCCCGCGCCCTGTTTGATCGTTTCAACATTGAAACTCTGGCCACAACCGAAGGCGCGCTGGATGACTTGGCTTGGCATCAACAAATTCGCGACAGTTCTTGGGCCGGAAATGTAATCACCACATATCGCCCCGACGCTGTTGTTGATCCAGAATACGAAGGCTTTGCGCAAAACCTACGTGAGCTTGGCCAAATAACCGGCGAAGACACCCATACTTGGAGCGGGTACCTCAAGGCCCACCGCGCCCGCCGTCAGTACTTCAAATCCTTCGGTGCAACGGCAAGCGACCATGGGCATCCCACAGCCCGCACCGAAAACCTGTCGCAACAGGACGCGGAAAAGCTGTTCCAAAAAGTTCTCACGTCGGAATGCACAGCCGAGGAGGCCGATGCCTTCCGCGGGCAAATGCTCACCGAAATGGCGCGGATGAGCCAAGATGACGGGCTGGTTTTGCAAATCCACCCCGGCTCACGCCGCAATCACAACGCCACCGTTTTCGAAACATTCGGACGGGACAAGGGCTTTGATATTCCTGGACGGACGGATTACGTCGCCGCGCTAAAACCCATGCTGGATGCGGTTGGAATGGATCCGACCGTGACGATCATCTTGTTTACTTTGGACGAAACCAGCTACAGCCGGGAACTCGCCCCGTTGGCTGGTGCCTATCCTGCGCTGAAACTTGGTCCACCATGGTGGTTCTTTGACAGCTATGAAGGCATCAAGCGGTTCCGTGAAGCCACCACCGAAACCTGCGGATTCTATAACACCGCCGGCTTTAACGATGACACTCGAGCTTTTTGTTCGATCCCCGCGCGCCATGACGTCGCCCGGCGGTCGGACTGTGCCTATCTCGCGTCGCTGGTCAGCACTGGCCGTCTACGCGAGGCAGAAGCGTATGAGGTCGCACATGACCTTACATACCGACTGGCAAAACAAGCCTATCGGCTTTGATTGCCAACACTTTTTGGGAGGAAGACCATGAACATCATTAAAACAACCACAGCAGCATTGCTTGCCAGCGTCGCTCTGACGTCGACAGGATATGCCTGCGAAATCACGCTGCGTTCGTCCGATACGCACCCTGATGGCTATCCGACTGTTGCAGCTGTCCAGCATATGGGATCGTTGCTGGAAGAACGTTCGGGCGGCCGTCTCTGCGTTGAGGTATTTCACTCGGCACAGCTTGGTGAAGAGAAAGACACAATCGAGCAAACACAGCTTGGTGTGATTGACCTTAACCGCGTTTCGCTTGGCCCGTTCAACAACATCATCGAAGAGACCAAAGTATTCTCGCTGCCCTATATCTTCCGCGGCACCGATCACATGCACAACGTTGTTGACGGGGCCGTTGGCGATCAAATCCTGTCGGAATTTGAAAACCACAACCTCGTTGGGCTTGCCTATTTCGATGGCGGATCGCGCAGCTTTTACAACAGCCAAAAACCAATCACGTCGATTGATGACATCAAGGGGCTGAAGTTCCGCGTGATGCAATCTGACGTCTTTGTCGACATGGTTGACGCTTTGGGCGGCAACGCAACTCCACTGCCCTACGGCGAAGTATACTCATCCATCCAAACCGGTGTTATTGACGGCGCGGAAAACAACTGGCCCTCTTTTGAAAGCTCAGGCCATTTCGAAGTTGCCGGGCACTACACGCTTGATCAACACCTTATCGTACCAGAAATTCTGGTTATGAGTAAGGCCTCTTGGGGCAAACTGTCAGCGGATGATCAGGCACTGGTTCGCCAGGCTGCCAAGGATTCTGTCCCTGTCATGCGCGACTTGTGGGCTGCTCGCGAAGCGGCGTCTGAAGAAAAAGTGCGCGCCGCTGGTGTTGAAATCATCGACGACATCGACAAGCAGCCTTTCATGGATGCCATGGTGCCAGTCTATGAAAAGCACGTGACCTCTGAGAAACTCAAGTCGTTGGTCGAAGCCATTCGCGCAGTCGAGTAATCTTAATCCCTTGGGCAGGATGAACAGGTTTCATCCTGCCCTTATTTTTGGGAAAAACTATGCAAGACAAAGTTCTCACACTGTCGCGGTATCTTGCCGCGATGTCCCGCGTCATCCTATGGATGGCAGCGGCCGGGCTTGTTATGATGACGGCCTTGATCGGATGGCAGGTCTGGGGGCGATTTGTACTTAACGACACCCCGACCTGGACAGAAACAACTTCAATCCTGTTAATGGGTTGGTTCATTTTTCTCGGAGCCGCTGTCGGTGTTCGCGAAGGTAACCACCTAAGCTTTGATGTATTGCTTTACATCCTGCCAGACCGGGTCGTGACGTTGTTTCATTACCTGTCGGATATTGTCGTAATCGCCTTTGCGACCGGCATGATTTTTTATGGATGGCAGCTCGCCTCCAACGCGTGGTCAACGACGATCCCAAATCTGGGTATTACAGGTGCCACAACCTTCTTTTCGCTGATCACTGGTGGGATTCTGATGACCCTGCTGTCGGTTGAGCGTCTCTTGCGCCGTTTTGTCGGCCTGCGCACGGCCCGATTTGGCGACGACCCCATCGAGGAATAAACCATGGAACTTTGGGTTCTTTTTGGCACGTTTTCCGTGCTTTTGCTGATCGGCACTCCGGTCGCATTTTGTCTTGGGGTTGCCAGCTTTGCCACCATTGCTTACATCGGCTTGCCGCCGGTGGTGGTGTTTCAACGGCTGAACTCTGGCATTTCTGTCTTTGCCCTTTTGGCGATCCCGTTCTTCATCTTTGCAGGCGAACTTATGGTCCGCGGGGATATCGCCCGACGGCTCGTTGCCTTAGCAGGGGCCGCAGTCGGACATATGCGCGGCGGGCTGGGGCAAGTGAACATCACCGCCTCAGTTCTGTTTGGCGGCATTTCTGGCTCAGCTGCGGCTGATGCGTCCGCCATTGGCGGTTTGATGATCCCGCAAATGGAAAAGCGCGGCTATGGGCGCGACTATGCGGTCAACGTCACCGTGACCTCATCCATTATCGCCCTGATGCTCCCGCCGTCACACAACCTGATCATTTATTCGATCTCGGCTGGCGGCAAAATCTCTATTGCTGACCTGTTTACCGCCGGGATCATTCCCGGTTTGCTTCTGGCATTTGGCCTGATGGTCGCCGCATGGTGGGTGGCCAAACGACGCGGCTATCCAACAGAGCCCTTCCCCGGCGCACGCGCTGTTGTGGGCCTTTTGCTCAGTGCGACTCCGGGCCTGATCCTCGTTGCGATTATCTTTGGCGGCGTACGATCTGGTATTTTCACCGCCTCCGAAAGCTCTTGTATCGCGGTGATTTACGCCATTGTCGTCACCATATTTGTCTATCGGTCCTTGCCATGGGATGAGTTTGTTGCCGCAACCACAGCAGCGGTGCGCACATCTTCGATGGTATTGCTGGTCATCGGGTCAGCAGCGGCCTTTGGTTGGCTCTTGGCCTATCTCAAAGTGCCAAGCGACCTGGTGCTTTGGATGAAAGGGCTCAGCCAAAATCCGATCGTGATCCTGTTGCTGTTGAACGTGATCTTGCTGATGCTTGGCACCTTTATGGATATGTCTCCATTGATCGTGATCACAACGCCGATCTTCCTGCCGGTGGCCACGGCCTATGGCATTGACCCTGTCCAATTCGGCATCATTTTGATCCTCAACCTTGGTATTGGGCTTTGCACACCACCGGTTGGCGCGGTGCTGTTTGTTGGTTGCGCGGTCGGCAAGGTCCGCATCTCAGAAGTCATCCGCTCAATCTGGCCGTTTTACATCGCTGCAATCGCTGTGTTGATGATGGTCACATACATCCCAGCCATTTCGCTCTGGCTTCCCGCTTTGTTTCACTGAGGTCCCTTATGATAAAAACCTATCCCATCGCACACCCAGACACTGGAGTGACCCGCCAAGTTTTGTCTCAGGAACCTGAGCTTATGGTCGTGTCCTTCGGCTTTGAGCAAGGCGCACAAGGGGCCTTGCACAGCCATCCACACATCCAATCGACCTATGTAAAATCGGGTCGGTTCACCTTCACTCTCGAAGACAAAAGCTTTGACGTCGGTCCGGGGGACAGTTTTGTCATTCCCTCCGGCGCGACACATGGCTGTACCTGCCTCGATGCCGGTGAGTTGATCGACACCTTTACCCCACGCCGCGACGATTTTCTGTGAAAGGCCACCAGATGACCACTGCCCAAACCCGATACGCCATCGACCCCGCCACGGCCAAAACTTTGGACACGCAAGGGCTACGGGATCATTTCCACGTTGACGGCCTTTTCCAACCCGGTGAAATCAAACTGGTCTATTCCCACTATGATCGTCTGATCCTTGGATCTGTAGTGCCATCCGACGGGCCTTTGACGCTGGATAACGTGCCTGAAACCGGCACGCCATCGTTCTTGGATCGCCGTGAAATGGGCATCCTGAATCTCGCCGATGACGGTGAAATTACGGTCGCAGGTGAGACCTTTGCACCGGGCCAAGGCGAAGTGCTGTATATTGGTAAGGGTGCCGGACCGATCACCTTCACTGGCGGTCGTTTTTATGTGCTGTCCGCCCCGGCCCATCGCACCTGCCCGACCAAGCTGATCCGCATTGCCGATGCAAAACGGGTTGAACTGGGTTCGCCGGAAACTGCGAATGAACGGGTTATCATCCAGCTGCTGCACCCCGATGTCTGCGACAGCTGCCAATTGTTGATGGGTTACACGCAATTTGCCAAAGGGTCGGTCTGGAACACAATGCCCGCCCATACCCATGATCGCCGGATGGAGGCCTATCTCTACTTTGACCTGAGCGAAGATCAGCGGGTGTTCCATTTCATGGGCAAACCAGACGAGACGCGCCACATCGTTATGGCAAACGAAGAGGCGGTGATTTCTCCACCATGGTCGATCCATAGTGGCGCTGGGACTGGGTCTTATTCGTTCTGTTGGGCGATGGCCGGGGACAATGTCGATTTCACTGACATGGACATGATCCCAATGGGTGATTTACGCTAACGTCTTACACGTCGGGCAAACTAGGTGTTGCCCGGCATGTGCCCATACCGCAAAAGAGGAACCGCAATTGCCCCCCGAAACGACCTCACACCGACTAACCCGCCAAGGCGACGCACCACGTATCGGGATCGTCCACCTTGGCCCCGGTGCGTTTTTCCGCGCATTTAACGCGGTCTACACCCAAGAGGCCATGGAGGCTCAAGGCGGCGATTGGGGCATTTGCGCCGTCAGTCTGCGAAGCCCAACAGCACGCGATCATATGCAACCCCAGGGCGGGTGCTTTACATCGGTGACATTGGCGGAAACCGGCGGGTCGGATCGGGTCATCGGCTCGGTATCCGAAGTTTTGGTAGCGCCAGAAAATCCCGGACAAGTGATCGCAAGAATGTCGGACCCGAATGTTCAAATCGTGTCTTTGACGATCACCGAAAAAGGGTATTGCCACAACCCAGCTACCGGAGATTTGAATCTAGATCATCCGGACATCAAACATGACCTTTCGGCAATTCAGACGCCACGATCTGCGGTCGGTTTCATTGTCGCCGCCTTGCTGGATCGGCGTCGCAACAACACGGCCCCTTTCACAGTTTTGACCTGTGACAACCTGCCCGCCAATGGCGCGTTAATGCGCGGTGTGGTCCTGGATTTTGCCCGTGCGCTTGATCCTGATCTTGCAGATTGGATTGGGCAAACGGTTCGCTTCCCATCAACGATGGTTGACCGGATCACACCCGCAACAACCGATAATGACATCGACGCATTGGCCCAACGCGCTGGTTACCATGATCCAGCATGCGTGGTTCACGAGAGCTTTCGCCAATGGGTGATCGAAGACGATTTCGTCCAGGGACGCCCCAACTGGGACGCGGCAGGCGCGCAATTTGTTGCCAATGTCGATGCCCATGAATTGATGAAATTGCGTTGCCTCAACGGGACACATTCTGCGCTTGCCTATCTTGGTTATCTGGGCGGATATGAAACGATTTCCGACACGGTGGCGGACCCAGCCTTTGCCGCGTTTTGTACGGCACTGTGGCGCGAAGAAATCACTCCAACGGTGCCCCGCCCCCAAGGTGAAGACCTTGAGGACTACTGTGCCACTCTGTTGGCCCGCTATCGCGACACCGCTATTCGGCACAAAACGTGGCAAATCGCCATGGATGGCAGTCAAAAATTGCCGCAACGCCTGCTTGGGACCATTCGCGATAACCTTGCGTCAGGGCATGTGCCCAAAGGGCTTTGCTTGGCGGTGGCCGCTTGGCTTCGCTATGTCGGGGGCGTCGATGAGAAAGGGAATGACATTGATGTGCGTGATCCTTTGGCGGAGCGCCTCAAGACCATTTCCGATCAGGCCGAAGACGACACCGCAAAGGTCGCCGCGCTGCTGTCGGTTGCTGAAGTCTTTGACCCAGAATTGGCTCAAAACCCCGGTTTTCGCACCTCGGTAACCGAGGCCTATTGCGCATTGGTGCAAAACGGCGCGCAAAACACGCTTCGCTCGTTGCAGTCCTAATTTTCAAACACTTGATGATCATCTAACCGGAGAGCGTGCCGCCACGCTCTCCGCCCGGTTTGTAACTTGAGGGGCTCGCCCCTAAATAGCGCTTAAACATCCTACTGAAAAAGTAGGGATCGTTAAAGCCAACTTCGGCGGCAACCGCCTTGACCGAAAGACCCGTCCCCAGACGACCAGCCGCGAACTCCATGCGTTTGAGCTCGCGAAATTTATGCGGTGTCACCCCCATGCGTTCCTTAAAAGCACGCCGGAAATAATCCGGGTTATAAGGAACCTCATCCAAAACATCATACGCATCGGCCCCCATCAAATCTGCAGACAAGCGCGAGGCCACTTGCATGATTTGCACCGAGAGCTGGTCTTGGCTGTTTGGGGTCTGCTCTTTTGCCTGCCAGCCCAGAAACGCCTCCTCAAGGAAGGCCAGCAGAAACACCATAAATTGGTGGTGCTGGGCCACGGTCGTACGGCCATGCGGAGCCGAATCTCTATAGTGCTGCATCAAAGGGGCCAGAACTGGCCAACTGCTCATCCGCACCGAGGGGCGCAAGTCCATTTTGGACAGCAAATCGTCGCTTTCAAAAAGCTGCAACGTAAAGTGCTGCGCGATGCCCGTGAACACCTCTTCGCCCCCAAAATGCGTCCCCCGAAACCTAGTGGATGCGGGGATTAGCATCACGTCACCCGGGCGCAAATTGATAGGGTTGGCATTCCCTTCCATATAGTAATTTCCACCGCCGCGCAGGCAAATGACCAGATCATGAGTCGGATTCACTTTGTCGATTTGCCACTTGCGATCATGCACCATTTTGATGGTGGGTCGCACCAATTGCAGCTTGAGAGAGCTGGGAGGGATGTGGCTCAGCGGGGAATGTTCGTTTTCGTCCATCATTTTGTCTGTATAACGGCATTTTCGAGCTCAATCTAGCATACTACAGTCAAATACATGGGATCGGGCCAATAAACAGGCCATTTTCCCAAACGACTAAGGGGGGAGAAGTCAGTTCGGATGTCACAATCCGAATTTGATGTTACATGATGCATACGTCAGATAAACATATACCAGTTCAGATCGCCTATATTGGCGGTGGTTCGTTGAATTGGGCAATGGGCCTGATGTCAGATTTGGCATATGATACGCGCCTCGCGGCCCAAGTGCGGCTCTATGATCTGGATAAAGACGCGGCGCAGCGAAATGCCGAAATCGGCAACCGATTCGCAAGCGTGTCACGTGGCTCGCCCGCACGCTACCGCGCCTGCTCTACGTTGGCAGAAACGCTGAACGGCGCTGATATCGTTGTGATTTCGATCCTGCCCGGCAGCTTCGAAGACATGGCGCAGGATATCAAAATCCCAGCCAGCTTTGGCATTCCCCAAGCCGTTGGGGATACGGTTGGCCCCGGTGGATTTGTGCGCGCGCTGCGCTCCATTCCGATGATGTATCAAATCGGCACCGCCATTCGCGACCACGCCCCGACGGCACGTGTTTGCAACCTAACAAACCCGATGAGCGTTCTGACAGGCGCGCTTTATGCAGCCTTCCCTGGCATTTGTGCCTGGGGTGAATGCCACGAAGTCACCAAGATTCGCCGGCAAGTCGCTTGGATCGCCAATCGCGAAATCGGTGACGCACAGTATGATCACCACGATGTCGAGGTGAACGTTCTTGGCATCAATCATTTCACTTTTGTGGATCAGATTTCACTGGCAGGGCGTGACATGATGCCGGCCTACCGCGCCTTTGTTGCGGAGCATTCGACAACGGGCTGGTCACAAACCGAACCTGGCAATGATGCGGAACACAGCTTGTTCTTCGGTAGCAACAACCTTGTGGCCTTTGATCTTCTACGTCGGTTCGGAGTGCCAGCCGCCGCTGGCGACCGACATCTGGCCGAGTTTCTGCCCGTCGACGAATATCTGTCAAACCCCGGACGCTGGGGATTTGCGCTTACGCCTGTAGAATATCGCATACGCGATCGGGCCGCCAAACTGGCGCGCGCAGAATCAATGCAACAGGGCCAAACAGACCTGGTTGCCAAAAAATCCGACGAATCCCTGATCGACCAAATCGCAGCCCTGATGCATGGCACGCCATTTATCAGCAACGTCAATTTACCTAACACCGGGCAAGTTGACGGCCTACCATTGGGCGCCATTGTAGAAACAAACGCGGCGTTTTCTGGGTTGGGCGTCAAGCCTGTCTTCGCAGGCAGGTTGCCAAACTCACTATTGTCGGTTGTTTCTGATCACGCAAACCGCCAGACCAACTTGCTCAGTGCGACACTTCAAGAAGACAGATCCGCTTTGTTTGACCTGTTTCAATCTGACCCGCTCGTCGCACCTTTACCTACAAAGGAAGCTCAAAACATGTTTGACCAGATGCTCTTCGCCACTGCGTCGTGGTTGCCCGAAACCCTGGTTGGGGCTGCCTAATGGGGGGAGATAGCAAATATCTAGGGCTTTGGTATGTCGCCCCCTACATGATCGGATTGGTGCTGTTCATTGCCTTTCCGTTTGTGGCGTCATTTTACCTGAGCTTCACAGATTATGACCTGTTGTCGAGCCCGGAATGGGTCGGCACCAAGAACTACGAAAAGCTCTTCACCCGAGACCGCACCTTTGACAAATCACTGTCCGTGACGCTCTTATATGTGTTCACGACAGTGCCGCTAAAACTTGTTTTTGCGCTGTTTATCGCGGTTGTCCTGAACTACCGGCTGCGCGGGATCAACTTCTTCCGCACCGCGTATTATGTGCCATCCATCCTTGGTGGTTCGATCGCGATTGCTGTTTTGTGGCGCTACATCTTTGCCAACACAGGCCTGATGAATATGGTCATAACCAGTTTTGGAGGAGAGCCAATCAACTGGTTCGGCGATCCCGGAAATGCGTTGTTTACCATTACCTTACTGCGCATCTGGCAGTTCGGATCAGCCATGGTGATCTTTCTAGCAGCGCTCCAGTCCGTTGACAGATCTCTCTATGAAGCCGCGTCGATTGATGGGGCCGGACCGTGGCAGACTTTCCGCCACATCACCCTGCCCTTGATCACACCGGTCATCTTTTTCAATCTGATCATGCAAACAGTGCAAGCGTTTCAGGAATTCAACGGCCCCTACATCATCACCGAGGGCGGTCCGCTAAAATCCACCTATCTGCTGCCTCTCTATATCTACGACAAGGCGTTCAAGAGTTTCGACATGGGCTATGCCTCGGCCATCTCTTGGGTCCTGTTCTGCATCATCATGGTCCTGACCCTCATCGCCTTTTGGTCCTCCAAAAAATGGGTCTACTACGCCGGCGACAAGAGGAATTGAACCATGACCAGTCAATCTACTACCGCACAAACAACCGCCGACGCCTTACAACGCAAGTTGCAACGCCGTGCCAAAATCAGCGCAACGTTCCGGTACGGCGTTCTCGCCCTTATCGGTCTGATCATGGTCTACCCGCTGATCTGGATGATCGGGGCGTCGTTCAAAACCAACGCTGAGATGTTCTCAAGCCCGTCTTTTTGGCCCAATGCTCCAACCTTGCAGGGCTACATAGATGGGTGGAAAACTTCCACGCCGTATACCTTTGGGCACTTTTTCCTCAACTCCTTGTGGATCATCATCCCCAAGGTGATCGGGACCGCCATCTCCTGCACGCTTGTGGCTTATGGCTTTGCTCGCTTTGAGTTTCCTGGCAAAAAGTTTCTGTTCGCCACCGTGATTGCGACGCTGCTGCTTCCCAATGTGGTCACACGTATTCCGCAATACCTGCTGTTTCGTGACATTGGCTGGTTGGATAGTTTCCTGCCGCTGTGGGTGCCATCAGCGCTTGCCGGGGATGCCTTCTTTGTCTTCATGGTGATCCAGTTCCTGCGCGCCATTCCACGCGACATGGAGGAAGCAGCCCGTGTCGACGGAGCGAACACTCTACAAACGCTCATCTATATTGTTGTCCCGATGCTGGCCCCGGCGATCATATCCGTCTGCCTGTTCCAATTCATGTGGACAATGAACGACTTTCTTGGCCCGCTGATCTATATCAGCTCGGTCGATAAGTACCCGGTGTCTCTGGCCCTCAAGCTGAGCATCGACACAACCGAGGCTTTCGCCTGGAACCAAATCCTTGCGATGTCGGTGCTGACATTGATCCCGTCACTCACCGTATTCTTCCTCGCCCAGAAATATTTCATCGAAGGGATCTCTACCGGAGGGGTAAAAGGCTGATGGCCGAGCTGCATCTAAAATCCGTCGAAAAGACGTACGGCAACGGCTTCAAGGCTGTGCATGGCATCGATTTGGAGGTGGCCGAGGGCGAATTCATGGTGCTCGTAGGACCATCGGGATGCGCAAAATCGACAACTTTGCGCATGATTGCCGGACTTGAAACCATATCGGGCGGTGAAATCCACATCGGCGATAAGATCGTAAATGATCTGGTTCCAGGCAAGCGCGGCATTGCGATGGTGTTCCAGAACTACGCGCTCTATCCGCATATGAAGGTCCGTCGGAACCTGTCTTTTGGGCTCAAGCTTAAACGCCAACCCAAAGACCAGATCGAAGCCGCCACCAACGAGGTTTCGGGGGTGTTGCAAATCGAAGAATTGCTCGACCGGTTGCCCAAACAGCTGTCCGGTGGACAGGCCCAACGGGTTGCCCTGGGCCGCGCATTGATCAAAGCCCCTGAGGTGTTCTTGTTTGACGAACCTTTGTCGAACCTTGACGCCAAACTGCGGGCCTCGATGCGGGTGCGTATCACCGACTTGCACAAACGCCTGCGCGCCGAAGGTCGGCCTGCAACAGTGGTTTATGTCACCCATGACCAAGTCGAAGCCATGACCATGGGCGACCGGATTTGCGTGATGAAAGACGGCCATATCATGCAGGTTGCGGACCCTGAAACCCTATACGAACGGCCCGCAAATGCCTTTGTTGCCGGATTTATCGGAATGCCTGAGATGAACTTGGTGCCTGCCGTTTTCACACCCGGCGACGCCCCGGTGCTTGAGCTTCACGGCCAACGCATCACCGTCGATCACGGCCTGTCCGAGCGGGTGAAAAACGTGACTGGCAATGTGACACTGGGCATTCGCCCACAACAGCTCCAAGTGGTGAAAAGCGGCACTGACAATGCCTTCACCGCCGAGATCACCAATCTCGAATTCATGGGGCATGAAGTTAACCTGCACGCTCGCATTGGCGATGCAGATTTTGTGGCGGTCATTCCGTCCGAGCGTTTTGACAACACGCTCAACCGTGGCGATCAGGTCGGCCTGAAACCGATTGGATCTCACATCCATCTTTTCGACGCAGACAGCGGAGCAAATATCTCCATTGCGTCGAATTAACACAATTTCTTTTGGGAGGAGAATGACAATGAAATCCAAAATAATCGGCCTGGTAATGGCCACAACAGCACTGACAGGGGCCGCTCAGGCCGCAGAATTGCGGATGAGCTGGTGGGGTGGTGACAGCCGCCATACAGCAACCCAAGAAGCGCTCAAAATCTGCGGCGACAAGCATGGCCATACGATCAAGCCTGAGTTCACGGGCTGGTCCGGTCACTACGAGAAGCTGACAACCCAAATCGCCGGTGGCACCGAAGCCGACATCATGCAGGTCAACTGGCCTTGGCTGTCGATCTACTCCACCGACGGAACTGGCCTGGCCGATCTTAATGAACTGTCTGACATCATTGATCTATCCAGCTGGGATGCCGCCCAAATCGACGCGGGTTCGATGGCCGGCAAGCTGAACGGCCTGCCTATCTCGACCACGGGCCGGTTGTTTGTGTTTAACAAAACCACCTATGCCAAGGCCGGGTTGGACGTTCCAAACACCTGGGAAGAATTGTTGGCAGCGGGTCCGATCTTCAAGGACAAGCTTGGCGATGATTACTATCCGTTTGAAGGCGCAAAGCTTGATGCCGCGCTGATCATGACCATCTACGGCACCCAAAAGACCGGCAAAGCGTTGATCGACCCCGAAACGCACAAGCTTAGCTGGACCAAAGAGGAGCTGACTGACGCGATCGAGTTCTATCAGAAGCTGGTCGACAACCATGTCATTCCGTCTTGGAAAGACGTCGCGGGCGCGGGCAATGTTAAATTGCACGAAAACCCACTTTGGGCCGACGGTCATATCGCTGGCACGTATCAGTGGGATTCGACCTACTTCAAGATCACCAAGCCGCTGAACGATGACCAGGAAGTCGTCTACCACGGCTTGCTGAGCCAAGATGGTCAAAAAACGCCTGGTGTGTATCGCAAAGCGTCGATGGTGTTCTCGATCTCCGCCAACTCTCCTAACAAGGAAGCTGCGGCGCAGATTGTTAACTGCATGCTGAATGAATCCGAAGGCGTTGCCGCAATGGGAACAGCCCGTGGGGTTCCTGCATCCATGGCAGCACGCGATCAATTGCTTGGTGCTGACGCGATCAAACAAGTTCAGATTGATGCCCAAGCCAAAGTTATCAATGCCGAAGGGCCAGCCATCCACCCAATGATGGAATTCCCTGATGTGCGCAGCGCGATGCAAGACAATCTCGAGCTGTTTGCCTATGGCGAAATTGATGCGGCCACCGCTGCTGATGACATGATCTATGCCATCGAAGAGGCTCTGGCCGATATCGCAGGCTAATCACCAAACGGGGTGCCGGGCTATTCGGCACCCCACCTCCGCGAACAGGAAAAACTATGTCGATGCCCAAAATCCTTGCTGTCACAGCAAGGACGATCTCTCTTATTGTCGTGCCGGATGGCGCAAAATTCACATTGCCGCAGCATCTGGACTGGGTCCTAACCGATGCGGCAGGTGCCACCGTGCAGTCAGGATCGTCGGATCGCGTCGGGATTTTTCTTGAGGGGCTTCACCCTGAAACCACCTATGACTTCAAATGCGATTTGGGGTCACTGCAGATCAAAACACCGGCCTGCACGGGCTTAGTCGACGCTAGCGATTATGGCGCTTCGCCAGACTCCTCTGACAACAGCCATGCCCTACAAAAGGCAATCCGTGCCGTGCCCGAAGGTGGGACGTTGCGGGTTAGACCGGGCACATTCAACACCGCCCCATTGTTTTTAAAACCGAATATGACCCTCCTTTTGGAGCGCGGATGCCGTTTGAGCGCCATAGGGAACCGGGCCGCTTGGCCAATTCTGAACGCGTTGGATGAAAACGGCCGAACCCTCGGAAGCTGGGAAGGCTTGCCCGATTCCAGCCATGCGGCCTTGGTGACGGCCATTGATTGTCACAATCTTACAATTACGGGTGCCGGCGTGATCGACGGTGGCGGCGATACGGGCGACTGGTGGCAGTGGCCAAAAGAAACACGCAACGGAGCGCGTCGCCCGCGCACGGTACATCTCGCCTATTGCAACGATGTGGTGCTCTCAGGTGTGACGATCTGCAATTCACCCTCTTGGACGGTGCATCCCTACCTATGCGAGAACCTGCATTGTTCGAACCTCTCGATACAAAACCCGCCCAATAGTCCAAATACGGACGGGCTAAACCCAGAAAGCTGCAAGTCGGTTACCTTGACCGCGTTGCATTTCTCTGTGGGCGACGATTGTATTGCGATCAAGGCGGGCAAACGTGGGACGGGCAAAAACCTCCATCTGGCCCCGACCCGAGATATCGTCATTCAGCATTGCCTGATGGAACGCGGACATGGTGCCGTTGTCATCGGATCAGAAATGTCTGGCGGTATTCACGATGTCACCATTTCCAAATGCCAGTTTTTGGCAACCGACCGCGGGTTGCGGATCAAAACGCGCCGCGGACGCGGCGGTGAAGTGTCCGACATTCACTTGACGGATGTCGATATGGTCGACGTCCCAACACCGCTGGCTATCAACGCGTTTTACTTTTGTGATCCAGATGGCAAGGCGGATTGGGTACAAACCCGCACCCCCGCTCCGGTTGACGAAACCACCCCGAGCATCCGCAACATCACCATGAAACGTGTCACTGCTCAGGGTGTCACAACGGCTGCTGCTGCCGTTTTGGGCCTGCCAGAGGCCCCCGTAACCGGCGTGCAATTGTGTGATGTTGCCGTGTCCTATGCGGCCAATGCCACGCCTGACGTACCGCTGATGTCCCTGTCGGTGCCATCCATGCGCCATGCGAGTGTTTGGGCCGAGTTTGCCAACGTTGATGGCAGCATCACCGAAATCGATTTCGAGAAAGATCCAACCCTATGTTGATGGACTATTTTGACAGCTATGCCACGCATCACAAGCCGTACAAGGCCGGGAACTGGTGCTACGAAGATGGACTGGTTTATGGCGGCTTAGAGGCCTTGCACCGCGCCACAGGCGACGCCAAATGGCTTGACCATTTGATGAGGTTGATTGACCCACAATTGCAAGCTGGTCCGAGCCTCTCGGGCTATAACGTCAGCGATTACAATATCGACAATATCCTTTCAGGTCGGGCGCTTATGTACCTCCATGAGGTAACGGGCGACAAAAAATGGCTGGGCTATGCCGATCTGTTGATTGATCAGCTGGTCACCCAACCGCGCACCAAGTCAGGCGTGTATTGGCACAAGCTGCGTTATCCATGGCAGGTTTGGTTGGACGGGTTGTACATGTGCCCCCCATTTCAAATGTCCTACGGGCTTCGTACCCAAAACGACGCATTGGTTTCGGATGCTTTGACGCAAGTTGAAAAAGCCTTGCGCCAAACTTATGTGCCCGAAACTGGCCTGTATGCGCATGCCTTTGACGAGGCTCGCAAACAGCCTTGGGCAGATCCAAAAACAGGCCACCCCAAAGCCCATTGGGCACGGGCCATTGGCTGGTTGGCCATGGCATTGGTGGATATTGCCGAGTTGGTTGGCCCTGCCCGTTTCGCACCCTTGAAGCAACAAACGATGGATTTGCTGATTAAAGCCGTCACCTTGCGCCAGGAATCCGGTCTCTGGCTACAAGTCATCGATCAACCCGACCTTCCTGGAAACTGGGAGGAAACATCTGCCTCGGCCATGTTCGTTTACGCATTGAAGAAGGCGCAAAACCTGCACCTTTGGCATGGTGATACTGAGGAGATGATCCAACAACTGCTGACCCAGTCGTTAAGGCATAAGCCCGACGGCGGGTTAGAAATGTATCGGACATGTCATGTGGCCGGGCTGGGTATGTATCAAAACCGTTTCAGGGATGGCAGCGCCGAGTATTACATTTCCGAAACCTGCGTTTGTGATGACCCCAAAGGCGTCGGCCCGTTGATGAATCTCATTGCGTTGGCCCCGTCGACTGTTGCGAAAATCGATCCTGACACTCAATCAACCAATGCTGACCAAAGGTCGGAAGTGAAGACATAGAGTCAGCGCCCCATTTACAGCCTTCCCCCCAGAGGCCACAAATTCCCGATGAGGCAGCGAGACAGATCATAACACTCTGAGTGATCCATGCTCTCTGCCTCATCGGGAATGGCCGGTGGTATTGCCGAACCTCGCGCCAAATGACGCCACCCATAAGGTGTTTTGATGCAACGCAACGCGCCTGCGATACCTTCCCGATACTGGTTTGGTACTGGCCTAAGGCTGGCTCGATATTGGGTCGGTTAAAAGCCTTTGCGCCAAGCCGCCCAAACCAGAAAAGCGATCTGAGCCGCTAAGAGCTTCAAGCATCTGAATAAATTAAAATTTTTCATCCCCCTTGCGATCATAATGCCTTTCCCTAGGATGCCGTGCCAGACGCAGTTGCGGGTTCTCAAAGCATGGCAAGCACATCGCATCAGTGCCGTTCTCAAGGGTTAGGTCCCTGTCGCCGTTTGGGCACATGAGTGTTACTAAAAAATCACACGTCAACACGGCCGCCATCAAAATCCTTTGAAAGAATCACAGTTACCCAATACACGAAGGCACAAATTGGTCCCTTGGACCCAAGTCGTAACCCAAAACTAGGAAAGGGACCAAACATGCTTATTCGTCATTTCACCCTTTCTGGGCCGATCAACTCCTAATCTGAAATCTGGTCAGGTTTGATCCAATTCACCGGCGCACGGCCGGTGCCTCTACATTTGTATTTGGGTACTATCACATGGGCAATTCTGTCTTGGATGGTCGCGCGTCAGCTGTGCTCAGCGACGGCATCATCACTAAATTCTATACTTCTGCGGCTTGGATCGAAGGACAGGCCGAACAACAACTGGACGACATCAGCACTTGGACTGGCGTGCAAAAAGTCGCGGCTTTTCCTGATCTACACCCCGGTAAATATGGGCCGGTTGGCTGTGCAATTTTGGCAAATCGCATTTTCCCACAGTTGATTGGAAGCGACATCGGGTGTGGCATGTCGCTGTTTCAACTTGATCTGCCTTGGCGGAAATTCAAGCTCGAAAAGGCGCTGCGCCGACTGCGTTGCCTTGAGCAACCCGCATCATCGGATCAGCGTGGTCGACTCGAACAAGCCGACCTGCCTGCTGATCTGTTCGCAAAAGCGCTTGGTACGGTGGGCGGTGGCAATCACTTTTGTGAAATCCAAACCCTGTCCGAAGTCGACGCGAACACTGGTCTCGACAAAACGCGCCTTTATCTGTTGGTGCATTCGGGATCACGCGGATTTGGCAATGCGATCCTGAACTCTGTCCCCAACGGGGCGTTTGCCGGCCTGCTTGCCACGGAGGACGCGGCGCAGCTTTACCTGCAAGATCACGACCGAGCGGTTCGCTGGGCCAGCCTAAACCGTCAGATTATCGCAGAACGGGCCGCTGTTTCCTTGCGCGCTGATCTGACTTTGCTTGTTGATGCGCCACATAACCTGTTGACCCCCGAGAAAGGAGGCTGGCTGCACCGAAAAGGCGCAGCGGTTGCTGATCAACGACTGGTACCGCTTGCTGGATCGCGGGCGAGCGCAAGTTATTTAATGTCCTCCAATGACCATGCGGATGCGTTGGGCAGCCTCGCTCACGGCGCGGGTCGGCGGTACGACAGATCATCCATGCACGGCCGTGTTCGGGCGAAAAAGTCCGATTTAGAGGCCATGAAACGCACACCGTTCGGCGGGCGCGTTCTGTGTGAGGACCGCGATCTGCTCATTGAAGAGGCCCCCCTTGCTTACAAATCGTCCAAGTCTGTTGCTGAGGATTTGGAACGCACAGGTGCGGCGCATCGCGTGGCTGAGTTTCATCCGCTCCTGACCTTCAAGAAGACGCGCGCAGGGGGGCGGTCATGACGGACACAACATGCATCGCCCTTCTGGTCACCAGTGGGAACGGCCCGGTAGAATGCCAACAAGCCGTTGCGCATGTGCTGAACGCCATGCGCAACGAGGCTGAACTCTTTGCGATTGATTTCGACGCAAGTGGTTCACGCACACGGCACGGTTTCAAATCAGCTGTGGTGCTGATCAGCGGGGCACAGCGAAACGCCTTTGCAAACCGTTGGCGCGGCACGATCCGGTGGCGCGCCAAAAGCAATCTTCGCGTTCAGCACAATCGGGCCAACTGGTTTGTCGGCGTAATCGACCTGCCCGCGCCCGCCCTCGCCCCAAAGCGCCTGTACGAACGGGACGTTTCAGTCGAAACCTTTCGCGCTGGTGGCCCCGGTGGACAGCACCAAAACACGACGGATAGCGCCGTCCGCGTTGTGCACAAACCGACTGGCCTGACGGCGGTGGCGCGTGAAGAACGCTCTCAGCATCGCAACAAATCGCTGGCTCTGGAACGGCTACGCCAATTGATGGCAGCGCAGGTCGCAGCGCAAGAAGACGCGCAAAGGTCCACAACAAACCAACTGCACCATAGGTTAGAGCGCGGGAACGCTGTCAGATGTTTCAAAGGTCATCAGTTTCGCGAAGATGGGAAGCCATAGCATGGAGATACTCGTTCCAATCCTGACCAATGCCTTTGCAAGCGACCTTTTCGCCGGAGGTTTGGCGCTTGGTGTGTTTGGGGTCATAGCGGCCTTTTTGCGTACGACACTGATCGCTCTCTATCATGCGCTGGATAAACGCATTTGGGTCAGCCTGACGCTGGACAATCGGAGCCCAACCTATCGCTATTTTTGCATCTGGATGGAGCAAAACAGGGTTTTGGCCCGCTCTCGGCATGTCCGTATGACGGACGGAAGATGGGCCAGCGGCACCAAGGGCTTTGGGCCTGCTCCGGGGCGGCATTGGTTCTTTTCGGGCGGCAAGCTCTGCCGTTTGGAACGCGACATCGACGAGAAGTCAAAAATCGGGGCGGCCCAGAACCAACGCCCGATGGAAGTGCTGCAAGTGACCGTCCTTTTTGGCAAAGTAGAGACCATTCTTGGCTGGATCGAAACCGGGAAAGAGGTTGCTCAGACCAAGGACCGGGTCGGTCCGGGCCTCCATATTTTGAAGGGCGACTGGTGGGATCACGTTGGCGATGTACCGCGTCGCTCTATCAAGACTGTGCTTGTGGATGATGATCGCATCGAGAGCGTGCTAACCGACATGCGTTGGTTTTATCGCGCCAATGATTGGTACGCTGAACGCGGTATTCCGTGGCGGCGTGGATACCTTTTTCACGGACCTCCTGGAACGGGAAAATCCAGTCTTATTCGTGCCTTGGCATCTGAGGTTTCGCTGGATATCGCCACACTTGATATTGGGCGTTCGGGTCTGACAGATGATGATCTGCGTGAAGCTATGATGTGCGCCCCAGCCGGATCATTGATCGCGATCGAAGATATCGACGCCGTTTTCGCTCAACGCGAGGGCGGAGAGAAACGCACAGGCGTCAGCTTCTCGGGGTTGCTCAATGCCATTGATGGCGTGGCAGCTCAGGAAGGGCGTGCGCTGATCATGACGACGAACCACAAGGACAAGCTAGATCCCGCCCTCATTCGCCCCGGCCGCGCCGATGTTCATGTCGAACTTGGCCTCGTTGGCGCAGCGACAGCGCGACGTTTGTTTGCGCGCTTCTTTCCCGATGAGCATGACTTGGCCCTGCTTTTTGAACGGCATTTAGGAGGTCAGACATTCAGCCCGGCGCAGATTCAAGGATGGTTGTTGACCAACAGTTCCAACCCTTATGACGCGGCCCAGGCGTCTGGTTTGATTTTGCCGTTGCAAGGCGTTGCGGCAGAATAGCCTGGCAACGGGCGGGCCGAATACTCTGCCCTCCAACCGGGCAACGAGATTACATCGCCCCCCAGTCCAAACCAAACTTCGCCAAGTATTTTCGCAGCCTGTCTGCGTCGTTCTGGGTTTTCCGCTTACCACGGGACACCGCAAACAAAGCACGGCCCGACGCGCTCAGACTTGAGGCGTTTCGGCAGGTTCGGATGACATGCGCCAACTGAACCAGATCGAAGGGATCCACATCGGAGGCAGCGTCGCCCATCACGTCTGCAACCAGCTTGAAATCATCGTTGGACTGTGCGGATTTCCAATCGGCTTGCAGCGTTTCGATTTCGGCTGCAACCATGGCCTTTGTGATCCGACCTCGGGGGGCAAGTGTGCACAAACGACGGATTGAACCTGAAAAATCCCGAAAGTTGCCCGGCCATTGGGTCGCGGGATCTTGGGCGAACCTCAAAAACTGGTCACGCGCATCGGTATTGAAACCGACATGCGTCCCCAAGTCCCTTTCGCAGCGCTCCAACTCGTGCAGCAAATTTGCCTCAATGTCCTCAACTCGGGTGCGAAGCGCAGGCAATGTAAAGCTCCACATGTTCAATCGGGCAAGCAGATCTGGGCGAAATTGACCTGAGGCAGCCAAACTGCGCAAGTCTCGGTTTGCGCCTGCGATAAGGTGAAACCGGCTCGAAATCTCGTGATCCGAACCCAGCGGATAAAACCGACCGGTTTCGGTGGCATGCAGCAAAACAGACTGCATATTGGCATTCAATTCATCGACGTCATCCAGAAACAAGACCCCGCCATCGGCTTCACGCAACACTCCGCTCCGCTCAGTTCCCGCGACCCCAAGATAGGAGCGCCGCTGACCAAACAACATCGCCATCCCATCCGGGCCATTCAGTGTCGCGCAATTCACATGAACCAGACGCCCTTTGACGCGGCGGCGATCAAGTTTGAGACCGTGAATGCGCCCGGCCAACTCTGTCTTTCCGGTACCTGTCTCTCCCAAAAGCAGGATCGGCGCATCGGAGTTGCTCGCGACAAGCTCAATTTTGTCGATCAACTCATTATATGCCGGGTTACGCGTTGCGATCCCTCCCTTCAGCTGATCACTGTGCTCTCTCGACAACTGGTCAAACCGCTGCTGCAGCGCGTTGTACCGGCTGAGGTCCAGATCAATAATGTCAAAGCTTGGGGTTGCCTCATCTCGCCCCGGCGGACCCGTCTGGATCAACTGTGCAGGCACATGACGGCTTTCAGTGAGCAAAAACCAGCAAATCTGAGCCACATGCGTTCCGGTGGTCAGGTGCACATGATAGCGTTCGCGGTCTTCGTCAAACCCGTATGAGCGCGCAAAATCAAACAGCTTGCCATAGACTTCCTGAAAATCCCAAGGGTCTGTCAGGTCAAGTTGCCGAAGTAGGACCTCTGTTTCGGGCGATGCCACTTCGATATCACGCTGCACCTGTTTAGCGAGGCGATGAAACCTCATGTCATATAGAATTTCGAGCCGATCAACATGGAAGTGGTCATGGCTGACAAGACTGACCGTCGGCCGCCAACGCCGCTTTTTACCCATATCAAGTTGCGTTCCGAGAAAGCCAATCACTACATTCTTCACGCACTATCCAATTCGATAAATCTATATCTTTCTATATAGTATTTTTGCGGCGCATTTCGGTCAACACTCAAAATACACCATTAATTTCAATGGACTGCAGGATTTTTCGATCTTTCTCGGACCAGCACCTCTTTCATGTCAAAAACGTCTCATCAACAAGGAAGGACGAAAGCAATGGCAAACAAATCCGTGTTTGCATCGATGAAAGGCCGGTTGCTGCCCAAAGCGACTGTGAAGAACGCCGAGGGCGCTCCGGCCTACGCTTATTCCGATGCGCATGCCTTGGCCCAAGCGGCTGTGACCGGGACCTTCGGCGGCATGTTCTATCAAAGCGCTCAGGATGAGCTGGGGCAAGTCGTTGATCTGGCTGAAAAATTGGACCCGCGCCTCTTGGCCCAGGCCGCGATATATGCCCGACAGCGCGGGTATATGAAGGATATGCCTGTGGTTTTGCTCGCCGCGTTGGCGCGCCGTGATCCTGTATTGTTTCGTGCAACCTTTGGTCGCGTGGTGGACAACGGCAAAATGTTGCGGGGCTTTGTTCAAGTGATCCGTTCGGGCCAGACAGGGCGTAAGTCACTGGGATCTGCCCCCAAGGCAATGGTGCAAAACTGGCTAAACACCGCCACGGATCGCGCCTTGCTCTTGACCAATATTGGCAACGACCCGTCCTTGGCGGATGTGATCAAAATGGTGCACCCAAAGCCGGCAACAGCCGAACGGGAAGCCTTGTTTTCCTGGATACTCGGGCGGCCGTGCGATGCGGCACGGCTGCCGCAGGAGGTGCAGGACTGGCTGGCATTTAAAACGACCGGGAAAGGCCGGATGCCGGATGTTCCGTTTCAGATGCTGACGCAGCTTAAACTGACATCCCACCAGTGGGCTCGATTGGCGCGCAAAGGATCGTGGCAGATGGTTCGTCAGAACCTGAACACGTTTCACCGTCATGGCGTGTTCGGTGTGCGCAGGAATATCGACCATGTGGCCACCCTTCTTAACAACACCAATGCGATCGTCAAGGCACGAGCGCTCCCTTATCAGCTGATGGTGACAGCCCAAAACATCGCGGCAGACATGCCACACGAAATCGTGGATGCGCTGCATGATGCAATGGAAAGCGCGCTGTTCAACGTGCCCAAGGTTTACGGCCAAGTGGTTGTGTGCCCTGATGTTTCAGGTTCCATGACCTGGCCGTTGACGGGGCATCGCCCCGGGGCGACCTCGGTCCTGCGGCATGTGGATGTTGCGGCCCTTATGGCCGCTGCGCTCCAGCGCGCCAACAAGGGATGCCAAGTCTTGCCGTTCGATTATGACGTACGAGAAATACGTCTTCGTCCGCGTGACGCGGTTCTGACCAACGCCGAACGCCTGGCCCGTTTGGCTGGCGGCGGCACCAACTGTGCCGCGCCGCTCGTTTGGCTAAATAAGCGCGGTCGCGCTCCGGATCTGGTGGTGTTTGTGTCTGACAACCAATCCTGTGTGGACACTAAAAATACGGGGCAAGGCACCGCAATGATGCGCGAGTGGGAAACGATCAAACGTCGAAATCCCAACGCCAAATTGGTCTGCATTGACCTGGCACCCTATGGGAACACGCAGGCCCAGACACGCACAGACGTGCTGAATGTCGGCGGGTTTTCGGATGCGGTCTTTGACCAGATCGCGGCCTTTGCCAAAGGTCAAAGCGGATCGGACCATTGGGTTCGAGAGATCGAGAAGATCGACTTGTAACATCACCTCGGGCGACGGATCGCCCGAGGAACTTAACAAAGGATAAGACGCGGCGAATGCCGGTGAAACAACACATAAGAGCGCTCATTGTCAGAGCAGAGGCGGCAGGATCATATCATGTTTCATCAGCGCTATAGCGTCGGAGAACCAGTGGGTGTGAGACCAATGACAAGCGCTCTGACCCAAGTAAAAGATGACGTCGGATCGCACACAACCGACCGAGCCTAATTATATCCGGGGGAATGCACGTGAGAGTACATCGCTATAAAACGACCGCCGAAAGGCCTCTCACGACCCCTTGTCCTCCGGTTTCGAAATAAATGAATTGAAAGGAAAACCCGGCGAATGCCGAAGGAACTACATGGCATCAGAACGGAAAGACTGAGTGGGTTCAACTCCCCTCCTAGCCAGAGCCCAGACGGAAAACGCATCTGCCCATTCAGATGCGGGGCGAGTCTTCCAAGTTTCTTCACCTTTGTCGCCGGGACCATTGAAGAGTGAGATGAGATGATGAGCAAAGACCTGCAAGGTTATCCTGTGACAGGGGACCACTTGAAAGACTGGGGCCACCGTCCCGGCAAGCAATTTCCAACACTTTTGGCCAAGGCAAATGATTTGCGCGCCGAAGGCTACGGCCTTGTCCGCATCCGCGCAGAACTGGCGAGCGAGATCGCCCCGCCTCCTGCCACTATGGCCTTGCGCACACCGGGGGAAATCCCGTTTACCGAGAACATTGACGTGGAGCACCCAGACGAACAACACAACGTAAGCAAAGTGCGCGAAACCATGACCGCCGTGATGCAGACGCCGACAATCGCTGCGGGGGCGATCATGCCCGATGCATGCCCGGCCGGTCCGATTGGCACGATTCCGGTTGGCGGTGTGGTGGCTGCGCGCAATGCCATCCATCCGGGGATGCATTCCGCTGACATATGTTGTTCGGTGATGATCTCTGATCTGGGCAATGCCGATCCAAAAGCTGTGCTGGATGCGGCGCAATCCGTGACGCATTTTGGCCCCGGCGGCCGGGCGCAAGGCAAGCGTTTCACCACATCTCTCAAGCTCTTGGACGTGTTTCGGGAAAACCCGTTTTTGAACAGCCCCAAAACAGTGCGCATGGCGCAAGAACATATGGGGACACAGGGCGATGGGAACCATTTCCTCTTTGTCGGTCGGTCGCGCAAGACCGGGCGCACAGCCATGGTGACCCATCATGGATCACGTGGCCCTGGGGCTGCTCTATACAAAACCGGCATGCATGTCGCCGAGAGGTTTCGCAAACAACTTTCGCCTGAAACGGCCAAACAAAACGCTTGGATTCCGGCCGATGTCGAAGAAGGGCGCGACTATTGGGAGGCCCTTCAATTGATCCGCAAATGGACCAAGGCCAACCATAACGCCATCCACCAAGCGACAGTCGAAACCGCTAAACTGGGCGACATGGGTGATCGGTTTTGGAATGAACATAACTTCGTCTTCAAACGGGACGATTTGTTTTATCACGGCAAAGGGGCGACCCCTGCTTGGGATGGTTATGCCATGGACGCGACGGGGCTGACGCTCATTCCGTTGAACATGTCCGAACCGGTTTTGGTCGTGCGGGGACAAGACACCAAGAATGGACTTGGTTTCAGCCCGCACGGTGCCGGGCGCAACTATTCACGGTCCGAGCATAAACGCCGGATGGGAGCTGTTACGCCTGAACAGTTGCTGGCGGCTGAAACCGAGGGGTTGGATGTGCGTTTCCACGCTGGCGGCGTTGATGCATCTGAGCTGCCATCCAGCTACAAGAGTGCAGACAGCGTCGTGGCCCAAATCAAATCCTACGGGCTTGCGGAGATCGAAGATTATATCGATCCTTACGGCTGTATCATGGCCGGAGACGTGCCGCCGTTTTGGAAAAACAAACGAAAGGGTCGCCGGTAAGACACCGGCGATCTACGCGTGTCATTCTTTGAAAGGCGATTTGACGGCGGAGCGTTGCCCGTTGTGCGAAGATCTGACACCCAAACGGAACCTTCAGCATTGTACTCAAACGCAGGTTCAAGAAAGTGACTAACGCCGGTTATTCAATTGAAAAACTGAGTTCCCATGGTCTGCCCCTAGCGGGCACGCAATCGGTACGGCTGTCTTGCGTGCTGCCCTGTTAGCAATAGACAGATGCGTACCGATGTGACCGTTCCATGATGTGCTGGACGTCCCTACGTTTGGCAAAGACGCGGGCGCTTGGGCCATAGACCTCTGAAAAGCTCAAGGAATCTTGGGTTCGCGAGAGTTTTGGAAATGCAATCCGCAACCGAAAGTATGCGTCCAACGTTAACGCCCGTAGGGCCCGCGTCCCTGGATAGAAGCTTTCAGAGGCGACCCCTTCAGCAAACACAATCTGATGCGCATCAAACATGAGATGAAAATAGGTTATCCGTTTTTTCCCATGCGCAATTCGCACTGGCAGCCCCCTGGTATCAACAAGGTGAGCCGCCCGAACCAAATGGTCGCGGCCGATCAACACGGAATGCTGCCGGGACAAACCGAGAGTGCGTTTAGCCCCTAAAACGCCTTTGGGAACCAAAACCGGCTTTAGCTTGGGATTCGATCTCAGCAAGTCATTTTCAACGGAACGGTGACCAATCCAGCGGATACGCTGGGGCCCATTGTCCATAGTCGTGACCAGGTCTCCGGTTTTTAGATCTTCAACTAGGACCTCTCCCTTTGGGGTGCGAATGGCGGTTCCCATCGCAAAGCAGATCACCCCGGTGTTTTCTGCTGTAAAGCTGGTGCCATCTGCACTTGCTCCGGTGAAGGTGAGCGCCCCGGTGCCAAAGCTCGTATTATCAGAGTAATCGACCCCATCAACGCCATCGTTGGACTGGTTGAGAACCCCATCATCAGCTTGGTCTGCATGCAATTCTTGGATGTGATCATAAAATGCACTGAGATCAATGAAATCGTTATTTGTGCTGTCACCATCACGCAGAGTACCGGTATTTCCTGCATTGAAGTCCGAGATCGTGTCACGGCCATCGCCAGCTGTGTAGACAAAGATATCGTCGCCATCACCACCTGTAAGGTGGTCGTCACCCGTGCCACCAACGAGGCTGTCGTTATCAGCACCGCCATCGAGGCTATCGTTGCCGTCCCCCCCTTCCAGCGTGTCATTGCCAAGTGTGGCAACAATCGTGTCATCACCGCTTCCGCCGACAAGACTATCGTCGCCGGCGGAATTGTGCAGCACGTCGTTCCCATCACCACCGTCAAGCGTGTCGTTCCCAAGGCCCGTGGTTAGGAAGTCATCACCGGCACCACCTTCGATGAAATCGTCCCCGTCACCACCATGGAGCGTATCCTGCCCGCCGCCGCCAGACAGAGTATCGTTGCCTTCGCCGCCAAGGGCATAGTCATCCCCCTCGCCCCCCAAAATACTGTCGTTATCGGCGCCGCCGTCCAAACTGTCATTGCCGTCGCCGCCCTCTAGGGTGTCATTGCCAAGCGTGGCGACGATCGTGTCGTCACCACTGCCACCCAATAGGCTGTCATCCCCAGCCGAGTTGTACAGCGCGTCATTGCCGCTGCCGCCGACCAATGTGTCATTGCCAATGCCGGTGCTAAGAACGTCGTTGCCTTCGCCCCCCTCGATGTAGTCATCGCCCTCCCCGCCTGAGAGCGTGTCGTTACCGGCCCCACCCAACAGTGTGTCGTGCCCGTCGCCGCCATCAAGGCTATCGTGACCGGTTCCTTCGCCATCCGGCGCCGAGAAGCTAACAGTTGTCAGACCGAAATCTGAGCCATCCGACCCATCAGATTGCATGTTTGATGAAATGACGAGCTGATCAAACTGGCCATGTCCCGCAATGTCGATCGTACCATATCCGCGGCCAGGAACACTTTCCTCAAAATCGCCTTCGGCGACCAGCTGGCCATCGTTATAAATTGCCCAATGCCCGACTTCGCCATAATACGACGAGTACAAGTGAATATAGTCAAAGGACGCCTCTGTTGTGGCCGTGTCAAAATTGATCGTTACGTTTTCACTCAGGCCCGACGCTTTGTCGAAACCAATTTGTTGGTGAACGCCACTATCGCTATCTGAAACGGTCCCACCTGCGCCAAAAAAACCGCTGCCATGAACGTCTATGTTGGACACGCTGGCGGTTGTTTGCTGCCCCGCAACAATATTTGTTGCAGTCACTGTGTAACCGTTTGATGTATCGGAAAAATTGGTTCGGTCTATGGTCTTGGTGACGAGCCCCGCGCCATCCCCGACAATGCGGTCGTCACCATCATTTCCGAAAATGGTATCATCGCCAGAACCACCTTGGACATAATCGTTGTCGGCACCGGCAGTGATCTGGTCATCATCGTTGGAGCCGATAATTTCGTACTCGAACTTAGATCCGGCAGTCACATCCACAAGATCGTTGTAGTCTGGCGCGTTTTCATCGGTGACGTCCGACACAGATGTGACTGTGTATGTGACACCAGGATCCAGTTCGCCGTCGCTCACCCAGCCTTCGTGCTTGTTATCAATCTCAACCCGGTAAAGGGTTATAACGTCCCCATTAGCGGCCGTGAGAAGGTGCGCCGTTTCAAGATAAATATCACCGGTTACCTCTTCCTTCAGCTCACCTTTGGAAAACGTGCTATCACCCCGGATTGTCCCGAGTCGCCCTCGTCTTCGTATCGTCCGTGGTGGCCATGGTGGCCGTGGTGGCCGTGTGTATTATGATGGCTGTGGGTATTTACCCCAGCGTTAAAGGTCGCAGCATCGGCTGAGGCACCCGACTCTGTAATATCAAAATGCAGGCAATGCTTCTCAAGTGAAAATCTTGGGGAAAGCTGAAATGTGATCAAAAGCTTTTTTGTTGTACCCTATAACATCAGGCATTGCAGAGTTTCCTTGTTACGACACACTTTCCGACAGTCTCGAAAACAAGGAAAAAAGCAGTTAAACACGAGAATTTCGCACGCAGAATATGCGGAAAATTTTCTGTTATCCTTCAAGGACTAATGGGAGGCGGTCCCAAAATGTGTTTTGCCTCAAGTCTTGAAAACAGGAGGTCAAAATCTCCTGTTAAAAACGGAGCTAAGGGAAGGCTTTGACTGCCAAACTATTGGGCTTTGGTCTCGTAACCGGCGTTGTTGCCCCGATCCGAAGCACAGCAGGAGCGGCCCTTGTCATGTGGAAGATTCCAGCTGTTCACGACGGACAGCACAACCATTTGTGCCAAAACAGTCGGCCGCGCCACGCGCATATAGTGTCAAAGCCCTTTCGGGGCACTTCGACCTGCTTGTGACGCAGCCTAAGACCTTAAACTGTGCCGCCCAAACTGCCTTCAAGCGCCACCATTTCTTGACCACCCGCCATCAGATCCTGCAGTTCCTCAGGTGTGATTTGACCGCGCTGCGCCGTCCCGAGTGTCTTGCCACGGTTCAAAACCGTGAACCGATCTCCGACAGCCAAGGCATGGCGAACATTGTGAGTAATAAAGACCACAGCGATGCCTTGCTTGCGGACCTTATCAATGGTGGCAAGCACATTGGCCGTCTGCCGCACACCAAGGGCCGATGTGGGTTCGTCCAAAATCAGAACCTTGGCCCCAAAATGTACCGCACGCGCAATAGCCACTGTTTGGCGCTCGCCCCCCGATAGGGTTCCGACCGCCTGATCAGGGCCACGCAAGTTAATGCCCATTTTGCGCATCTCTTCCATGGTGACACGGTTCGCATAATCATGATCAAAGAATGACAGAGGTCCGACCTTCTTTTCTGGCTCATTGCCCATAAAGAAGTTACGGCTCACCGACATCAGCGGGATCATCGCCAAATGCTGGTGGACCGTCGCAATCCCAGCTTCGATCGCATCCCTCGGGTTCTGAAAATGCAGGGGCTTGCCTTCGAACTCAATCGTGCCGTGGGTGGGTTGGTGAACCCCCGACATGGTCTTGATAAAGGTCGACTTGCCGGCACCATTGTCGCCAAGAAGGCAATGGCACTCGCCGGGGAAAACATCGACAGAGACACCGGCCAGAGCAATGACACTGCCGAAATGCTTTTCGATATCCTTCATCTGGATGATGGGGGCTTTTTCCGGGTTCATCTTAACGCTCTCCCGTGATGATGCGGCGAATATAGGTGTTTAGGATCACAGCTCCGAGCAAGATCACACCAAGGAACACGCGGAACAGCGAGCTTTCGACCCCTGCAAAAAACAGCCCCTGTTGAACCACGCCAAAGATAAGCGCCCCAAGTGCCGCCCCAAGAACCGAGCCATAGCCACCAGTCAACAGCGCCCCGCCGATGACCACTGCGATAATCGCTTCAAATTCTTTGAGCAATCCACGGTCTGCACCCGCTGAGCCGAATTCCATCACCTGACAAACGGCAAAGATCGTTGCGCAAAATGCCGTGAACATGAACATCAGGATCTTAACCTTGTTCACTGGAACACCCGAATTACGGGCGGCCTCAGCATCTCCGCCCGAGGCGAAAATCCAGTTTCCAAATTTGGTCTTGGTCAAAAGGATGTGGCCAAAGATGATCAAAATGATCGCCCAGACGATCAACATAGGAATGCCATCGACCACGGGCTGACCTTTGCGGGTGCCGCGTTCGAATGTAGCAATCATGCCCGCGTCAGCCAACCAAACGAACAACCCTTGAAAGATTTCGCCGCCAAAGACCGCTGCCAACCAATCGCCCTCGGCTACGTCTTTGATGCCCCCGATAATCGTTTTGCGCTCAATCACTTGCGGCAAAAAGATTGTGAAGCCGCGCAGGATGAACAAGAAGGCGAGCGTTACGATGAAACTTGGCAGACCCGTCCGGATCACGATCCAGCCGTTGAGCGCACCAATCGCGATGCAAACCACAAACGTCACAATGATCGCCATCCAAACCGGCCACCCCAACGTGACCGAAAAGATTGCGACCAACATTCCCGCAAAACCAATCATGGAGCCGACGGACAGGTCAAACTCTCCGGCGATCATAAGCAAGCATGCGCCCACTGCGATAATCATGAACTGGGCCGAAACGATCGACCAATTCATAATGCCCTGACTGTTGAACATTCCGCTATCGAAAGCGAACAACAGGAAAAACGTAAACACGGCGACAGTTCCGACCATCCCGCCCAATTCTGGACGAATCAGCGCTTTTCGGAACGCAGAGATGTCCTTGATGCGCTCGTCGGTCTGTACCGTGGGTTGGGTCGCGTCTTGCATGCGACATCCCCCTTTTTGATTTGATTGTCAGGAAAGTATTCAGAAGCAGTGAGGACGCCGGTCATGCGGCGTCCTCAAGGAGAGTTTAGCGGTATTCGCCTGCAAACTCTTCGATCTTAGTCAGACCATCCGCAGTTACGAAACCGGGGCCTGAGTTGATGTTGTTGCCGGGCAAAACACCGAAGCGGTGATAGTTGGCCATCACGACCACTGGCAGGTAAGCCTGCAAGAAGGGCTGTTGGTCGATGCCCCACTGGATGACACCCGATTTGATACCTTTGACGATTTCACCGCCAAGGTCGAAAGTGCCGAAATAGATGTCACCGGCCATACCGTTTTCATCAAGCGCCAAAAGCGTCGGATCAGCCGAGGTCGGGCCAAGTGTCAAAACCGCATCTGTATCAGGATTGGCCGAGAGATAGGCCAGAACACGGTTTTTGATTTCTGCCGGATCTTGCCCCGCATCAATCATCTGGTTGCCAAGTTCAATTCCCAAACCATCTGCAAAACCTTGGCAGCGTTCTTGGCTCGAGGGCTGAACGATGTAGTGGTTAACGCACAGGAACGACCCAATGCCGTCACCCTTGGCGCGCAACCCAGCGGCGTAACCGGCATCATACTCGGGCTGACCGATATACATCAAAGCACCAACTTCGCGGGCTTTTTCCGGGGTGCCGGTGTTCATGATGATCACGTCAACACCGCTATCAACGGCTGACCGAATAGGCCCTTCGAGAATATCGGGGTCTGCCAGGGTGGTGATGATACCATTGGGACCAGACGCAGCGGCCTGCTCAATGATGCGCGCCATGTCGGCAAGGTCGCCGGTGGGCGGGTTGCGATACTCGACCTCGACACCCATCTGTTCGCCAGCAAGCGCGATACCGTTCTTGATGGTGTTCCACCAGCTGTCACTGTCCGGTGCGTGGCTGACGAGAATGTACTTCTCACCTTCTGCTGACGCAGTGGTCGCCGCCATAAACGGCGCAGCCACAAGTGCAGTTGCCAGCGTCAGTTTCCTAAGCAGTGTTGTCATGTGATCCTCCCAAGATTCACTTTATTAAGAGCGACAGCGGCCTTGGACCGCCACTCCGACTCAAAGTTAAACACATCCACCGTCATTTTGCAACCGGTTGCAAAATTTAATAAAACGTTTCATGCTGCATCCTCAGGGGAAACGCGTTAAGAAAGGCGCCGCAGATACCAAAGGAAGACCCAGAATGGCCGTTACATTGAAAGAGGTTGCAGAGCGTGCGGGCGTTTCCCGCTCCGCAGTCTCGCGCACTTTCACCGACGGCGCGTCTGTGTCCGAAAAAATGCGTCGCAAAGTGCAGAAAGCCGCCGATGACCTGGGATATAGCCCCAATGCGCTGGCCTCATCTTTGACAACCGGGCGCACCAAACTCATCGGTCTGGTCTCCAACAACTTTCATAACCCGATTTTTTTGGAAGTTTTTGATCTTTTTACAAAGGGGCTCCAAGATCGCGGATTGCGCCCTTTGCTTGTCAACCTTTCAAGCGAAATCGACCCGGAAAGCTCGGTCCGAATGATGCGGCAATATTCCGTTGATGGTGTCGTGGTCGCCTCGTCAACCCTCCCCCCCGGCTTCTCAAAAGCATTCCGTGATGCCGGGGTTCCTGTTGTTCACGCCTTTGGCCGGTCTGCCTCCACGCCCCAGGTGCATGTGGTCGGCATTGATAACGTCGAATGTGGTCGGATGGCTGCGCGCGAACTTGTTTCGCGTGACTATTCTCATGTGGCATTCCTCGGTGGACCAGAAGCCGCAACATCCACCCAAGATCGTTACTCGGGTTTCATGTCTGAAATGGGCGCGCATTCGAAGGTCAAAACCAGCTATTCTTTTGCAGACGCCTATTCGTTTGACGCGGGTCGCCGCGAAATGATGCGACTGTTACGCCAAAATCCCGCCCAAGCTTATTTCTGCGGTGATGACGTTTTGTCGATTGGGGCTTTGTCAGCGATACAAGACAGCAAACTGACCTGCCCCAAAGACATTGGCATCATTGGATTGAACGACATGGAAATGTCCCGATGGGAAAACATCAACCTGACGACGATCCACCAACCGATCCGGCAAATTGTTTCGTCATCAATCGAGCTGATGGCGGGGATGCTCGACGAACCTGATCGCTTGCCAGAAGCCCGTATCTTCCCTTGCTCCGTGGTTGAACGGGGCACCCTGCGCCCCCGGTCGGATTGACCCAAAACCCTCTAAGACGCTATATTAAATTGAGAAAATTAACACCTCCAATTAAAAGACCGGGCGTTCGCCCGGCCTATGTTATTTGAAAATTGACGGCCGCGCATCTTTCCATGCCCCGCCGTCTTTTGCCGAAGCCACAGCCGTGTGAACCGCTGACATAGACCGGACCCCATCCGCGGCATTGGGCAACCCATCTCGAATTTCTCCGCGAATGGCATCGGCCAGATCACAATAGATATTGGCCACCGCAAGCGGAAACCCTTCTGGGTGCGCAATCGACACACGGCTTAGGCGTTGTGCATCGTCATGCAACCCACCCTCGCCTTTTTCGATGATCTGCGTTCGGCCACCAACCGGGGTATAAATCAACTGGTTCGGCTGCTCAGACGCCCAGCGCAGACCTCCGGTTTCCCCAAATACCTGAATGTCGAACCCATGCTGGCGGCCAATCGCGACAGAGGATGTCCAAAGCCGCCCAACAGTTCCGCCCTGCATACGGAAGTTGACCATTGCGTCATCCTCCAACTCACGGCTTGGGATGGTCGACGCAAAATCAGCGGACAGTGTCGCGACTTCATCGTTGCAGATAAAGCTCGCCATGTGCAATGCATGGATCCCACAATCGGCGAACTGCCCAGAAACCCCTGCCATTTCAGGGTTATAGCGCCAACGGACCCGTGGGTTATCGGCATCCGTCGCATCCCCGTGATGTCCGTGACTAAAGGCCGTCACAACCAAACGCACCTTGCCAATTTCGCCGTTTTGGACCATCGCGCGGGCCTGGCGCACCATCGGATAGGCCGAGTAGCAATAGTTTACCGCACAGATTTTACCGGTCTTCTCAGCCACACGAACAATCTCTTCACCTTCCTCGACCGTCATGGTCATCGGTTTTTCGCAGAGCACGTTAAACCCAGCCTCCAGGAAGGCCTTGGTGATCTCAAAATGTGTAGAATTCGGCGTGGCGATGGTGACCAAATCAATGCGATCGGACCGCCCCTTTTCACCCTCTAACATCTCAGTCCAATCACCATATGCGCGATCAGGGGCAACCCCCAACCGCTCCGCATATTCGCGCCCGGCATCCGGTCTATGATCAAGTGCGCCAGCGGCCAGTTCAAAATGGCCATCCGCCAAAGCCCCCAAGCGGTGCGCAGGGCCAATCTGGCTACCTTCGCCGCCGCCAATCATTCCCCATTTAAGCTTCTGCATCTCGTGGCCCCTTTAGTTAAAGCCAATATTTTCAAGGTATTCTCTGTTCATCCGAGCGTCTCCAACGGGATCGGGATCCAATGTCGGATCACAGTCTTGCTCAACCGTACACCAGCCCTCAAACCCTGCTTCCACCAAAATCTGGCGCACCGCTGGAAAATCCACATCACCCTCACCAAGATTGCAGAAAATCCCCTGACCACAGGCGTCATAAAACCCGGTGCGATTGCCGATGACATCGGCCTTCACTTTTGGGTCTATGTCCTTGAAGTGCATATAAGAAATTCGCTCAATATGGCGCTTCATGAACGCCACCGGATCAAAGCCCGCATAAGAGTGATGCCCCGTGTCGAAACAGATCTTTAGGATTTCTTCGTCAACCTCGTTGAGCAAGCGTTCAAGCTCTGGCTCGAAATCCAAGAACCCGCCAGCGTGTGCGTGAATACCGACTGTTAAGCCATATTCTTCGGCCCCAATCCGCGCGCTTTCTGCGATACGATCACGGTAGGCATTCCACTCAGCCTGATCCATCTGCTCGGCTTCGCTAGCACGGCCAGCCGTCGGCGCGCGTCTGGGAGAGATCGAGTCGATAAGGACTAAATGTTCGGCTCCATGTGCCTTTAGGGAGCGCGCGGTTCGATGCGTCGCATCCAGAACATCCTCCCAAGCGGCAGGATCATGATAGGGGCGAAAAACAACGCCGCCGGTCAGCTCAAGGTCATGCTCAGCCAATCCATCTGCAAGCAACGCAGGGTCTTCGGGCATGAACCCGACGGGGCCCAATTCGATCCCCTTGTAGCCAGCTTGGGCACATTCCCTGAGCACGGTTTGCCATGTTGGATTACGTGGATCTTGGGCAAATTCCACGCCCCAGGAACAAGGGGCATTTCCGATTCTGATGGTCATGTTTTGTCTCCGATTATCAGAAGCGACTGATATCTTTCCATGTTTCGTCTTTGGACGAGGCCAGAGTTGCCGCCACGACGCGGTTGACCTCATGGCCATCTCGAAAGGTTGGCCAGACGGGTTTTCCGGTTTCGATTGCGCGCAAAAAGTCACGGGCTTCGATGATGATTTGATCCTGATAGCCAGTGCCGTGGCCGGGTCCTTGGCAAAAAGGTTCGTAATTGGGATGGGCTGGGCCGGTCAAAATCTTGCGAAACCCGCGTTCGGCTTGTGGTCCGTCCATGCGGTATAGCCAAAGAGCGTTCTGATCCTCTTGGTCAAAGCGGATTGCCCCCTTTGTTCCCGTGATTTCATAGGCGTAGCCCATCTTTCTACCGGTCGCGATCCGCGAGAAAAACAAATGCCCCATGGCTCCGTTTTCAAACCGGCACATCACCTGCGCGTGATCATCATTGGTAACTTCTCCACCGGGGCGGGACTTGTGAACCGTCTCAACCGTTCCCATCACCTTTGCGATTGGTCCCATCAAAGCCAGCGCGGCGTTGATCATATGAGGTGCCAAATCGCCCATGGTCCCGTTGGCCATGCCGGTTGTCCGCCAGGACGCAGGTGCGTTCGGGTCCGCATAGAAATCTTCGGTATGCTCCCCACGAAACCATGTAATATTGCCTATTTCACCAGCGGCAACCAATTGCCGGGCGAATTGGCTGGCGGGGGTGCGGATGTAGTTGAACCCGACCATATTCGCCACGCCTGACGCCTCCGCCGCGGCAACCATGGCGGCACTCTCCTCCAAGGATGCGCCAAGCGGCTTTTCACACAAGACGGGCTTGCCGGCGGCAAAAGCAGCCTCGGCAATTTCACGATGCGTCTCCTGAGGCGATGCAATAACCACCGCCTGAACCTTCGGATCCGCGACCAACTTTTGCCAATCTGATGTGGCCCGTGAAAATCCAAAGGCTTTGCGATACCGCTCGGCGCTTGCGTCGCGAGAGGCGCAAACCATCTCCAAATGCGGCCTCAGGCCCGTGTTGAACACCGCCCCGACAGAAGACATAGCAACCGCATGGGCCTTACCCATGTAGCCGCCTCCAATAATGCCGATCCCGACTTTAGTCACGCTGCGCATCTCTCCAATTTGAAATTCTGTTTGCAACCGGTTGCAAAACTTGTATCTTGAGAATCGAAACCTCGCAAGTTGCAATCGGCGTTTGACCGATTTTTTCGAAAGGCCCGCGCCGATATGACAACCTCAAGCGACACAATCCAACTCACAACAGCGCAGGCGATAATTCGGTGGCTTTCCAATCAATTCATCGAAATTGATGGCACGGAAATGCGCCTGTTCGGAGGCGGCTTTGGCATCTTTGGGCACGGTAATGTCACGTGCCTTGGTGAAGCGCTGAATGGGGTGCAAGACGAGCTGCCCTTGTACCGCGGCCAGAACGAACAAAGCATGGGCTTTGCCGCAGCAGGCTATGCCAAGCAATGGTTGCGCCAGCGGTTTATGTTCTGCACAGCCAGCGCGGGCCCAGGCACCGCAAATCTCTTGACCGCTGCGGGTTTGGCACATGCTAACCGACTGCCGATGCTGATGCTGTGTGGCGATACGTTTTTAACCCGCCTGCCCGATCCGGTTCTGCAGCAAATGGAACATTTTGGCGATCCAACCTTTGGTGTGAACGACGCGTTCAAACCGGTTAGCCGCTATTGGGACCGCATCTGCCACCCCGCCCAAGTGATCCAATCGCTGCCAAACGCCATCGCGACCATGCTGGACCCGGCAGATTGTGGCCCTGCCTTTATTGGGCTTCCGCAAGATGTGCAGGGCTGGACATATGATTATCCGGTGACATTTTTTGACAAAAAAGTGCACCGAATCCGCCGCCAAGCCCCGGACTCTTTGGAGATTTCCGATGCGATCGCCCTTTTGAAAACCGCCAAGCGCCCGATGATTATTGCGGGTGGGGGCGTTCAGTATTCACAAGCCGTCAATGAGCTCGGCTCTTTTGCTCAGGCGCATCACATACCGGTTGTCGAAACCATCGCGGGACGTGCCAATTTGCTGGCAACACACCCGTTAAACATTGGCCCCATTGGCGTGACAGGGTCAGACAGCGCCAATGCGATTGCCGAACAGGCGGATGTTATTGTCGCCATCGGCACACGCCTTCAGGATTTCACCACCGGATCCTGGACCGCCTTCGACAAGAAGGCAAAGCTCATCTCGCTGAACGCAGGACGCCATGATGCGGGCAAGCACATGTCCTTGTCGGTGGTGGGTGATGCCAAGCTGTCACTGGCGGCTCTGGCCCAAGGACTGGACTATACCGCCCCTGCGGAATGGCTGTCGTTTGCCCAAGCTGAACGGAAAAAATGGGACAGTTATGTCGCCGACAATGTCGCGCATGGAAACCGGCCAAATTCCTACGCCCAAGCGATTGGTGTTGTGAATGAGCTTTGCGATCCTCGAGACCGCGTGGTCGCCGCCGCAGGGGGGCTTCCTGCTGAGGTCACGGCCAATTGGCGCACCTTGGATATCGGGACGGTGGACGTGGAGTTTGGTTTCTCTTGTATGGGATACGAAATCGCCGGGGCCTGGGGCGCCCGCATCGCACAGGCAGAAAGAGAACCTGACAAAGACACCATTACGTTCTGTGGCGACGGCTCATACATGATGTTGAACTCGGACATTTATTCCAGCGTCCTAAGTCGCAAGAAAATGATTGTTCTGGTTCTGGACAACGGCGGTTTTGCGGTCATCAACAAGCTGCAAAACAACACCGGCAACGAAAGCTTTAACAACCTGCTCGAAGACTGCCCCACCATCCCAGACCCCTTTGGTGTTGATTTCGTGGCACATGCGCGCTCGATGGGCGCAACGTCCGAAAAAGTCGCCAATCCCTTTGAATTGGGCGAAGCGTTTAAGCGTGCCAAAGCATCGGACAAAACCTATGTCATCGTGATGGATGTTGATCCCTATGAAGGCTGGACCACCCAAGGTCACGCTTGGTGGGAAGTCGGCACCCCCCACATCACCGAAAACGCCCGTGTCCGCGATGCTCATGTGGAATGGGAAGCCTCACGAAGCAAACAGCGGCGGGGTGTCTGATGCGCGCTCTTATCGACGGAATTCAAAAAGGAAACTTCGCAGTCTTTGGACGTGCAGGAATGGACATGTTTGCCGATCCCCAAGGCACCAAAGCCGAGCACGCCGAGATGTTTCGCGCTGATTTGGGCGGCTCCTCCGCCAATATTTGCGCAGGCCTTTGCAAATTGGGGATGCAGTCAGCATTGGTCACATCGGTAAGCGATGACACCGTTGGCCGGTTCTGCATCAACAAGCTGCAGCACTATGGCGTCGATACAAAACATGTGTCGGTGCTGGGCGGCGAATATCGCGTGTCTTTGGCAGTTTACGAAAGCACCATGGACGATTTCCAACTGTGCATCTACCGCAACAACGCCGTGGATTTTCAAGTCACAAACGAGGATGTCGACAAGGTCGATTATTCCGCCTTCGGATCCATCATTACCGCAGGCACTGTTTTTGCCGCTGAACCGTCTCGCAGCTCAACGTTTCGCGCGTTTGAAAACGCCCGTGCTGCGGGCATTCCGATACTCTTTGACATTGATTATCGCCCGTATTCATGGCCCTCCGCCGAAATCGCCTCGCAGGTTCTGTCGCGTGCAGGTGATGAAAGTGATCTGATCGTCGGCAATGACGAGGAATTCGGCTTTATGGCCGGAGGTATCGAAAAAGGGCTTGATAAAGCGCGTGAACTGGCCGCGACAGGCAAGCTTGTCGTGTACAAAATGGGCCAAGAAGGTGCGATCACCCTATCCGGTGACCAAGAAATTCGCACCGGTATTTTCCCGGTTACCGCCGTCAAGCCCAATGGTGCCGGTGACAGTTTTATGGCCGGAATCTTGGCGAGCCTCGCCGAAGGCTACCCGTTGCGTCAAGCCGTCCTTCGCGGCTCAGCCTGCGCCTCTATCGTTGTCTCGAAGCCGGGATGTGCCCCTTCCATGCCGACCAAGGCCGAGCTGGAAACGTTTTTATCGGACCACCCTGGCCCCACTCAAGAATGAAAGGAGACGCCAATGCACATTGCGCCTCATGACAATCAGAACAAGCCAATCGTTGATGTGGAAGACGCGTTGGTGCCGCTGAACTATTTCAACATCGTCAAGCTGAAAAAGGGCGACACCTTTGACTATAGCGTACCGGGATATGAAACCTGCGTGGTGCCCGCGACCGGCACCGTCACGGTTGATGTTGACGGGGCCGTCTATGAAAACATAGGCACCCGAACCATCGACGTTTGGGATGGCGAGCCCGAAGGCGTATATGTCCCCGTTGGGGCAAAGGTACGGATCACCTGTATCAGCGATGAGACCGAAACCTTTGTCGCTGGGGCAAAATACGACCGGGTCCTTGAGCCCTTTGATGTGCGTGCCGCCGATTTGGACGTGGTGCAATACGGCTCCGATGACACAAAAACACATCGCAAAATCAAGCACATCCTCGGAGCGAACTATCATGACAAGGTCGGCCGCCTGTTGGTGAGCGAGCTTTACACCGTTGGTGCGGGTGGTTGGTCAGGCTTTCCCTCCCATAAGCACGATACCGACCGTCTCCCTGACGAAACCCGCCATGACGAGACCTATAATTTCCGCTTCAAACCGAATTATGGGTCAGGCCTTCAGATGCTTCAGCGTGAGGACAACGAACCAGGCGATGCCTATCATATCATGGACCGCTCAACGGTTATGATCGACAAGGGCTATCACCCCTGTGCCGTTCTTCCGGGTTATGAGATGTATTATTTCACGATCCTAGGCGGCGAGAGCCAGCGATCGTTGAAACAGTATTTCCAGCCAACCCACGAAGAGCAGCTACACACTATTCCCGGAATTATGGACATGGTGGCAAAGTTCAAATGACATTGGTCACACTTGCTCAAGTGCTTCAACCGGCCCTGAAACAAGGGCATGCGGTCGCGGGCCTTGTGACACTTGGTTGGGAAGACATGCGGGCCTATGTTGCGGCCGCCGAAGCCGAGAGCGTCCCTGTCATCTTGCAAGCCGGTCCCTCTTGCCGAGAACACACACCACTGCCGGTTCTGGGCAAGATGTTTCGTCATTTGGCCGAGAACGCCTCGGTCCCGGTCGTTGCGCATTTGGACCACGGATACACCGCTGAGGAATGCAGGATCGCGATAGATAGCGGGTTCACCTCGGTCATGTTTGACGGATCCCGCAAATCCCTCAGCGAGAACATCGCCGAAACCGCCGCCATCGTCGAAATGGCACATGCTGCTGGCGTGTCATGTGAAGGCGAAATTGGTTTTGTGGGCTATTCGGGGGGCGAAAAATCGGCCGGAACCGATCCGGCAGAAGCTGCACAATTCGAACGAGAAACCAATGTCGATGCCATGGCCATCTCGGTCGGGAATGTCCATCTGCAACAGGACAAACAAGGCGGTCTCGACGAAGCCCGCATTCGCGCAATCGAAGCGACAACACAAGGGCCGTTGGTGATCCATGGTGGGTCTGGAGTGCCCCTGTCGCAGCGCAGCGCATTGGCGCGCGGGTCGCGAATATGCAAATTCAACGTTGGAACAGAACTGCGCATGGCCTTTGGCCAAGCCTTGCGCGACGCCGTCAACAACGATCCTGAACGGTTCGACCGGGTGCAAATTCTAAAAGAAACTCATGATCCTGTCGTTGCCGCCGCGCGCCGTGTTTTACAGGGGTTCAAAGGAGCTTAAGATGTTAAAAATCGGACTGTTGGGCTGTGGCCGCATTGGTCAGGTACACGCCCGATCAATCGCCCAGATTGACAAAGCGCGTGTGTCAGCCGTCGCGGATGCCGTTCCAGACGCTGCGAAGGCACTAGCCAAAACGACTGGCTCAGAGGTGATGAGTCCTGAAGCCCTCATCACCAGCCCAGATGTGGATGCGATCGTCATCGGCACCCCCACGGACACGCATTACGATTTGATCCATTCTGCCGCCCGCGCAGGCAAGGCGATTTTCTGCGAAAAACCCGTAGATTTGTCAGCGGATCGTATTCAGGATTGTCTGAAGCTGATCCAAGATACCAACACGCCTTTTTTGACGGCGTTTAACCGGCGCTTTGACCCAAATTTCGCGAACCTTCAATCGCGGATTGCAGCAGGTGACATTGGCGAGGTGGAAATCGTAACGATCCTATCCCGCGATCCATCGCCACCGACAATTAGCTACATAAAGTCGTCGGGGGGCCTTTTCCGTGACATGATGATTCATGATTTGGATATGGCGCGATTTTTGCTGGGTGAAGAACCGGTTTCCGTTTATGCAGTGGGCTCGTCTTTGGTTGATCCTGACATTGGTCGCGCAGGGGATGTTGACACAGCTGCTGTCACGCTCACCACCGCAAGCGGTAAGATTTGCCAAATCTCAAACTCGCGCCGGGCCAGTTTTGGATATGACCAAAGGGTCGAAGTGCATGGATCAAAAGGCATGTTGCGGGCCGACAATATGCTCGAAAATACGGTCGAAATCGCCACGGAAACCGGGTTTCGCAAAGCCCCGGCACAGCATTTCTTTCTGGAACGATACGAGGCCGCCTACCGCGCAGAAATGGTGCATTTCGTGCAGGCTCTGGTCGAAAATGTGCCGATGTCACCGAGTATCACCGATGGTCTCAACGCTCAAATTCTGGCCGATGGTGCCGCACGTTCATTAGAATTAGGACGCCCCATTTCTGTGGGGTAACCCCATGCCCCGCCGCGGTTTGCTTGGCGGGGCAAGGCATTGTGCGATGTGGCTTTGGCCTGCCGAGCAATAGCGCCCTTTGGGCCTGATTTTCCGTGCAATATTACGTTCAGCTGCACAATCAAGACCTTCCTCTCTGAGGAGCTGACTGAGCAAACCCGCGCCGGTAACAACCGGGGCTTGGTTTTCGCTGGCCGTATGTTGGCCAAAGCCAGGACTGTCACCGTCCCAATACCATTCTCAGTCACAAAATGGCGCTCTGGAAGATGCCGCTGGTCGGGGTCCCACCTGACTTGGTTTGAGACCTTGCCAAAACTGAACATGTCGTTCAGCCCTCTCCCCCTTGTATCCTACGCCCGCTGGGCAATTGGTACAATGCAAGGGGCCTTTTGGTGATGGCGCTTCTGGACCAAGGAACCGATTTGCATACCGCGCACCGGCCCTCTTGCGACAGTGTTGGCGTGGATAAGTGGCTCAAAACTTGACGCGATCACTGGAAATCCGCGCAAGCTAAAACGTCAGGGCTATGCGCCCAGACGCGCCATACCTCCGAAAAAACAGACAGGAGTATACAGACCGAAAAAGACTCATTGACAAAATATGGAACGTTCCAATAGTTAAGTGGAACGTTCCATTAAATGGAGCGACGACTGAGGAGGATACCCGTGAATTGGGCTTTGATCGGAACCAGCACTATCGCTGGGCAATACATGATTGGCGCGATACGCTCGCATGCAGGTGCTGACATCACTTGGGTGCAAAGCTCAAGCGCGGCCCGTGCCAAAGCGTTTTCTGATGCCCAAGGGATTGCCAGTTCTACGTCAGACCTAACAGAGGTTCTGACCGATCCAGACCTTGACGCGGTCTATATATCCTCGACCAACGAAAAACATTTTGCGCAATCCATGGCGGCGATTGAAGCCGGGAAACATGTGCTTTGCGAAAAGCCGCTGGCCACCGATATTGATCAGGCCATCACCATGGTGCGCGCCGCTGAGACGGCCGGTGTCACCTTTGCAACCAACCACCATCTGCGCTGCGCCGGAAGCCATCGAGCCATGCGCGAGATCATTCAATCGGGCCGGATTGGGCGGGTACTGTCGCTTCGATTGTTTCATGCGGTTGAGCTACCGACGCATTTGCGCGGCTGGCGGCTTGATGATCCCAAAGCGGGCGGTGGTGTGATTGCTGACCTGACCGTTCACAATGCTGATGTTGCCCGCTTTCTGCTTGACGAAGACCCGCAAACAATCGTCGCGCAGTCCTGCGTCTCGGGTCTTGGTCAGGGTGTCGAAGACAGCGCGATGTCGGTTTGGTCGATACCCTCGGGGACGATGGTGTTCAGCCACGAAAGTTTTACGCATCCGCATGCAGGGTCCGGTATCGAAGTGCACGGCACCAAGGGATCTGTGATCGCCAAAGGTGTTTTTGCCCAAGATCCGACCGGCACTGTCACGGTGATCGCCCAAGACGCTCAGGAGACGATCAGTTTTAGTCTCCATTCGCTCTATGTCGAGGTGATCCGCGATTTTTGCAACTGCGTTGCCAGCGGAAAAACTCCGTCGGCATCAGGCTGGGACGGCGTCAAATCCATGATCATCGCCGATACCGTAAAGCGGGCCGCAGACACTGGCGTGGCGCAAACCGTAGACTTTAGAGGTGCCCCATGAGCAAGGTCCACACGCTTACCGACGCGGTTGCCCGCATCCCTGATCATGCCGTTATCACGGTGTCGTCGTCATCGGCGCTTGGCTGCCCTGATCTCGTGCTCAAAGGGATCGGCGCGCGGTTTGAGGCCCAGGGCCACCCGCGCAACATCACCACGATCCACCCGATTGCAGCAGGGGATATGTATGGTGTCAAAGGCGTGGACTACATCGCTAAAGATGGGCTTCTGGCGCGCATCTTGGGCGGGTCTTACCCGTCTGGCCCCTCCTCCAAGCCGATGCCAGAAATCTGGAAAATGATCGTGGAGGAGCGTGTCGCGGCCTATAACGTGCCCTCTGGCATCCTGTTTGACATGACCCGCGACGCCGCAGCCAAACGCCCCGGCGTGCTGACAAAAGTTGGTCTTGAAACCTTTGTTGACCCCAAGCGTCAGGGCTGTGCAATGAATGAAACCGGCGCGGCCGATCCGATTGTGTCACGGGTCGAATTTGCAGGCGAAGACTGGCTGCATTTCCCTAATATTGTTCCGAATGTCGCGATTATTCGGGCGACCACAGCGGATGAGTTTGGCAACCTCACCTATGAACATGAAGGTGCCTATCTGGGCGCGCTTGAGCAAGCGATTTGCGTGCGCAACCATGGTGGTCTGGTGATTGCACAGGTGAGCCGGGTGACGCGGCGCGGATCTCTGCGCCCGCATGATGTGCGTGTCCCTGGCCATCTGGTCGACATGCTTGTGATCGACCCAGATCAAAAGCAAACCTGTGAAACCCCATATGATCCGGCGATTTCTGGACAGGTTACGCGCCCATGGGAGAGTTTCGCCCTTGCTGAGCAGGGGGTGGAAAAGGTGATTGCACGCCGTGCCGCAATGGAGCTTGCCCCGGGCATGACGGCCAATCTTGGCTTTGGGATTTCGGCAATGGTGCCGCGAATATTGTTGGAAGAAGGTCAGCCCGAAGCGGTGACTTGGGCCATCGAACAAGGGGCGGTGGGCGGCATGCCCTTGACTGGATTTGCCTTTGGTTGTGCGTCAAACGCCGATGCGTTTGTCCCCTCGCCCCAACAATTCATCTACTTTCAAGGTGGCGGGTTTGACGTGTCTTTCTTATCTTTTCTTGAGGTTGATCTAGACGGCAACGTTAATGTTTCAAAGCTCGGCAAGAAACCCTATCTGACGGCTGGCTGCGGCGGGTTCGTCGACATCACGTCCGGGGCCAAAAAGATCGTCTTTTCCGGCTGGTTCGAAGCTGGAGCCCAGATCGAAATGGACGAGAGCGGCATCCATGTCCGCAGTCGCGGCAAGTTCACCAAGATGGTCAAAGAGGTCGAGCATGTCACCTTCTCGGGCAAGCGTGCCCGCCAGCTAGGACAAGAGGTTCTTTACATCACCGAACGCTGTGTGATGCGGCTGGATAAGGACGGGTTGATCGCGACTGAAATCATGCCCGGAATTGACGGGCAACGCGACATTGTCGAGGCCTCGCAAGGCCGTGTTCGTGTGGCCGAAGATGCCATCACTTTGCCGCTGTCGCTCTTGTCAACAGACCCGATGGGATGGGGAGCATGAGCGCCGTTCACCTAATCCGACGCGGGGATGTAGCCGAACTCCGGCTTGATAACCCGACCAAAATGAACGCTTTCACCGTTGAAATGCTGCACCAGTTGGCCACGCATCTTGAGGTGGTCGAGCGCGACAGCAGCCGCGCAGTGATGGTGACATCCGAAGGCGATCGGGCTTTTTGCACCGGGGCTGATATCAACGCTTGGGGCGGATTGCAGCCCGCAGAATTCGCGCGGTTCTGGGTGCGCGATGGTCACCGGATTTTTGACCGGCTCGCCCGGTTATCCAAGCCAACGATTGCGGTCTTGCAGGGCCATACCTTTGGCGGAGGCTTGGAGTTGGCCGCAGCCTGTGACATCCGGGTGATGGCCCCAAACGCGCGCCTTGCGCTGCCCGAAGCCGGTGTTGGCATCGTTCCGGGTTGGGGTGGGACACAGCGTTTGACCCGCCTGTTGTCGGAACCAATTGTTAAAGAAATGGCTCTGTTCGGGCACCGGATTTCCGCAGAGCGCGCCTGTGCCGTTGGATTCGTCGCGGCGGTCGACGCCGATCCGCGCACCGCAGCACAGGCGTTGATTGAGCGCGCGATCACGCTCAGCCCTCGTGCCGTCGAAATCACCAAATCCATGATCCATGCCGCCGTTGGCGAAGACCGCGGTGCCATGGTCGAAGCACTCGGCAGTGCAGCCATCGCTGCAACAGATGACCGCGCCGAAGGTGTTGGCGCTTTTCAAGACAAACGTAAGCCGGATTTTTCAGGCAAATGACGAAAGAGTTGAGCATGAAAGACCTGACCATCTTAACCTCCACCGGGCAGGATTTGCCGCAAGCGCCATTTATGGCCCGCCACTTCATTGACGGGACTTATGTCGACAGCGCTGATGGCCAAGTATCAGACCGTATCTCGCCCTCGCATGGGGTCTTGGTGAGCCAAGCCGCGCTTGGCGGTGTCTCCGAGACGGAAAAGGCGATTGCTGCAGCCCGCACCGCCTTTGATGATGGTCGCTGGAGCCGATTGAGTGGCAAATCCCGCGCGGCTGTCCTGACCAAAGTGGCCGACCTGATCGAGGCGAAACAAGACCAGCTAGCGCACATCGAAACCCTCGAAAGTGGCAAACCGATCTCCCAAGCCCGTGGCGAATGTGGCGGTGCAGCCGATTTATGGCGCTTTGCGGCGTCCTTGGCGCGCACGGTTCAAGGTGACAGTCACAACACTTTGGGCCCAGATATTCTGGCCACTGTCCTCAAGGAGCCGATTGGCGTGGTGTCCATCATCACACCTTGGAATTTCCCGTTTTGGATCTTGTCGCAAAAGCTCCCCTTTGCGCTGGCGGCGGGCTGTACCTGTGTTGTCAAACCTTCGGAAATGACCCCGTCAACCACGGCAATGCTGGGCGATTTGTTGAACGAGGCCGGGCTGCCTGCCGGGGTTTGCAACATCATCCTTGGCCATGGTGATCCCGTGGGCGCCCTGATGAGCTCCCATCCTAGCGTCGATATGGTGAGCTTTACCGGTTCCACCAATGTAGGCAAGCACATCAGCAAAGCCGCGAGTGACACGCTCAAGAAAGTGGCGCTGGAACTGGGGGGCAAGAACCCGCAGGTTGTCATGCCCGATGCCGATCTGGATGAGGCCGCGGATGCGGTGACCTTTGGCATCTATTTCAATGCGGGCCAGTGCTGTAACGGCACCTCGCGATTGATCGTGCATGAAGACATTGCCGAAGCGTTTGTGGCCAAGGTTGTGACGCTGTCAAAAAACGTCCGCTTTGGTGACCCGCTGCACCCGGACACGCAGGTCGGTGCCATCGTGACACCGGATCATGCGGAGAAAATAGACGGCTACGTGCAAAACGCCATTGCCCAGGGCGCAATCTGTGTGCTTGGGGGGGCACCACTTCATGTCGACGGCGTTGGCACGCAGTTTTATCAACCCACAGTTCTGACCAATGTCAGCCCCGATATGGCCATCGCCCATGATGAGGTGTTCGGCCCGGTTCTCTCGGTCTTGACCTTCCAAACTCTGGACGAGGCCATAGCCCTGTCAAATAACAGCACCTACGGCCTGTCCGCGGGTATTTGGAGCAACAATGTTCATACCTGCCTTGAGTTCAGTCGCCGGGCCGAAGCTGGCACAATCTGGACCAATACCTGGATGGACGGCTTTCCCGAAATTGCCTTTGGCGGAATGAAACAATCGGGTCAGGGCCGTGAAATCGGTAGCTATGGGTTTGAAGAATTTCTTGAGGTGAAATCGCTGGTGATGCGCATTGGGCAAAGCCGCGAACCTTGGGTCACGACATCCTGACGTCACAGTCAGGGGGAAAGACAAGAATCGACCAATCTGAGGAGGAGATTATCATGGTTCGGAATTTCGGAAGAAAGGCTGCTTTGACTGCGGCTTTGATGGCAACAACAAGCCTGGCACAGGCCGCAGAGGTTGAGGTGCTGCATTGGTGGACATCGGGCGGTGAAGCGGCGGCGCTCAACGTGTTGAAAGAAGATCTGGCAGGTCAAAAAATCGGCTGGGTCGACATGCCCGTTGCTGGTGGTGGTGGCGAAAGCGCCATGACAACCCTGCGCGCCCGTGTGACTTCGGGGGATGCACCAACAGCTGTGCAAATGCTCGGTTTTGATATTCTGGATTGGGCCGAAGAAGGCGCGCTTGCCAATCTTGATGCGGTGGCCGCCGAAGAAGGATGGGATGCAGTTGTTCCGGCAGCGTTGCAAGCCTTTGCAAAACATGACGGCCATTGGATATCTGCCCCGGTCAACGTGCATTCGACGAACTGGGTATGGGCCAACAAGGCACTATTGGACGAGTTGGACATCGCCCAGCCCGCCACGTGGGATGATTTCGTCGCGGCATTACAGACCCTCAAAGACGCGGGCAAAACCCCGTTGGCCCATGGCGGACAAGCTTGGCAAGACGCCACGATGTTTGACGGGGTAATCTTGTCGGTCGGCGGTGTGGAGTTCTACACCAAAGCCTTTATCGACTTGGATGCCGACGCGCTTGGGTCTGATCAAATGCTCGAAGCGTTCAACCGAATGGCCACCCTGCGCAGCTTTGTTGATGACAATTTCTCGGGCCGCGACTGGAACCTCGCATCGGCCATGGTCATCAACGGCGAAGCCGGTTTCCAGATCATGGGCGATTGGGCCAAAGGTGAATTCATCAACGCCGGCAAAGTACCGGGCGATGATTTCCTGTGCTTCCGCGTGCCGGGGTCAGATGGTGCTGTCAGCTTCAACTCTGATCAATTCGCCATGTTCTCGGTCAAGGATGAAGGGGCGCAAGGCGCACAGGGCGAAATGGCCCGCGCGATCATGTCGCCAGCCTTCCAAGCGGCCTTTAACACGGTCAAAGGCTCGGTTCCGGCGCGCACAGATGTGCCCAACGATGACTTTGACGCCTGTGGCAAACAGGGCATGGCCGATTTGGCAGCGGCTGCCGCAAGCGGTAAATTGGTCGGCTCGGTCGCGCATGGCCACGCCAACCGCGCAGCGGTCAAAAACGCTATCTACGATGTTGTGACCGCGCATTTCAACGGCGAATATGATGCCGCGGCTGCGGTCGAAGAGCTGGTGAACGCGGTCGAAGCGGCCCAGTAAACCGCCGTCTCGAAAGGGGCTCTCCCTGCCCCGTCACTCCCGGCGCGTGCTCCTTTTTGCGCGCCGGGATTAGAACGACTTTTTGAACAAGACACTGGTCGCGCAGCCTTGCGGCCAAGGAGGAGCCATGGCGCAGCCCACATCCCAGACAGATTTCCGCACGAGACTACAGGAGTGGCTGCCAAAGTTGGTTTTGTCTCCCTCGGTGGCGGCGGTCCTGGTCTTTGTCTATGGCTTTATCGCCTTCACGGTGTATCTGAGTTTCACCAAATCGAAGATGCTGCCAAAATACGATCTGATCGGGCTGGAAAACTATACCAAGCTTTGGGGCTTGTCTGCCTGGTGGACTGCCATCGGAAATCTGGCCGTTTTCGCGACACTTTATATCGTCATTTGCACGATTATCGGCCTGACGCTGGCCATTCTGCTCGACCAGAAAATTCGCGGCGAAGGCATGTTGCGCCCGATTTACCTCTATCCGATGGCCCTGTCTTTTATCGTTACCGGAACCGCGTGGAAGTGGATCATGGATCCGGGCATTGGCCTCGAAAACACCATGCATTTATGGGGGTGGGAGAGCTTTGAATTCAATTGGATCAAAGACCGCAACATGGCGATCTACACCGTTGTGATCGCTGCAGTCTGGCAAACGTCGGGCTTTGTCATGTCGATGTTTCTGGCCGGTTTGCGCGGGATCGACAATGAAATCCTCAAGGCGGCCCAGATTGACGGTGCCAGCAACTGGAGCCTCTATAGCCGCATTGTCATTCCCTTGCTGCGCCCGGCTTTCCTCTCGGCCTTTGTGATCCTCGCGCATTTGGCGGTAAAGTCCTACGACCTGATCATCGCGCTCACCGGTGGGGGGCCCGGCCGCGCCACCGAATTGCCCGCGACCTTCATGTATTCCTACACCTTCACCCGCAATTCCATGGGCATCGGGGCCGCTTCGGCTGTGATCATGCTGATGACCATTGCCGCCATCATGACCCCCTATATCTACGCCGAACTAAAGGAGAAAAAGTGATGAGCGTTGCCGAACAAGACACCGCTGTTAGAACCACTCTTTTCACCAAGATGTTCATCTACGGCATCCTGATTATTTTTGCGCTGTTCTATATGATGCCGCTCTTTGTGATGGTCGCCAACTCTTTGAAACCGCTCGCCGAAATCACCGGTGGCAATATGATGGCCCTGCCTCAGAACTGGACCGTCGAGCCCTGGAAACAGGCTTGGTCAAGCGCGCAGATCGGGGTCGAACCGACTGGGTTGAAACCCTATTTCATCAACTCAATCCTGATGGTTGTTCCGGCTGTTGCGATCTCGACGGTACTTGGTGCGCTCAACGGCTATGTGCTGACCAAATGGAGCTTTCGCGGCGACAAACTGTTGTTTGGCCTGTTGCTGTTCTCCTGCTTTATCCCCTTCCAAATCGTGCTGATCCCGATGGCAACAGTTCTGGGCAAGCTGGGTTTGGCAGGATCAATCCCCGGGCTGATTTTGGTGCACGTCGTCTATGGCATCGGTTTTTCGACGCTCTATTACCGCAATTACTATGCCGTGTTTCCGACCGAATTGGTACGCGCTGCTATGATCGACGGAGCTGGGTTCTTTCGCATATTCTGGCGCATCATGTTGCCAGTGTCCGGGCCGATCACCGTGGTTTGCGTGATTTGGCAATTCACCAATATCTGGAATGACTTCCTGTTTGGTGCGTCATTCGGCGGTACCAGCCAACCAATGACTGTGGCTCTCAACAATCTCGTTCAAAGCTCGACCGGAGTGAAAGAATACAACGTGCATTTCGCCGGGGCGATCCTCGCCGCGTTACCGACCTTGCTCGTTTACATCGTTGCCGGTCGCTACTTTGTCCGCGGTCTGATGGCGGGCAGCGTCAAAGGCTAATCCGGGCCCCTCCCCGAACACGTAATCAACGGTCCGAATTGACCGACAAAAGGAAACAAAACATGGGTTTTCTGGACATCTCCAACGTCACCAAAAGCTATGGCAATGTCGAGGTGCTGCACCGTGTCGACATCGAAGTTCAGGAAGGTGAATTCCTCGTGCTTGTCGGCCCGTCGGGCTGCGGCAAATCTACCTTGCTCAACATGATAGCTGGGCTGGAAGGTATCAGCTCGGGCGATATTTCGATCAAAAACCGGGTGATGAACGGCGTGCACCCGTCAAAACGTAACATCGCCATGGTTTTTCAGAGCTATGCGCTTTACCCCAACATGACCGTGGGTCAAAACATGACTTTCGGCCTTGAAATGCATGGGATTCCCAAGGCCCAACGCGACGCCGCGCTCAAGGATGTGGCCAAGCTGTTGCAGATCGAAAACCTGCTTGATCGCAAGCCTGGACAGCTCTCTGGTGGGCAGCGTCAGAGGGTTGCCATGGGCCGTGCCTTGGTGCGCGACCCGGATGTGTTTTTGTTCGACGAACCCCTGTCAAACCTTGATGCCAAACTGCGCGTCGACATGCGCACCGAGATCAAGAAACTCCACGAAAAGCTAAAGACCACCATCGTTTATGTGACCCATGATCAGGTTGAGGCCATGACGCTCTCAACTCGGATTGCGGTGATGTATCAAGGCTATGTCCAGCAGCTTGGCACGCCCAAGGAAATCTATGACACACCTGCCAATGTCTATGTGGCGACCTTCATGGGCAGCCCCGCAATGAATGTGGTTCCTGCGCATGTGGTGATGCAGGATGGTGCCCCACATGCGGTTGTCAAAGTGCATGACGGCAGCGAACAAGCCCTGCGCTTTTCACAAGCGAATATGGCCGATTGGGCAGGCAAGGACATCTTGCTTGGCATCCGTCCCGAAGTGATCACCGATCCCGATGGCGCGGATCGCAATTCGCAAAACATTGTGCCATTGCGCAACCAGATCGGCGTCACCGAACCCGCCGGGGCCGACACTTTTGTCACGATGGAACTGGGCGGCAAAGACACCGTGGCCCGTATGCGCGCCGATGTGAATATCGGGCCGGGCGACATGTTCGATTTTGCGGTTAATATGGAAAAAGCTGTTGCCTTTGACCCCAAAACCGAGGACCGCATCACGCCATGACCGATGCAGACGTCATCATCATCGGATCGGGCATGGGCGGGGCCAGCATGGCCGCTGGCCTGGCGCCATCCGGCTTGCGCGTGTTGGTGTTAGAGCGCGGGGAGCATCTGTCCCCCAGCGCTCATGACCGCGATGCCGAGGCGATTTTTGCCGAAGGGCATTATCGCCCGGATGAGCATTGGCTGGATGGTGAAAACAGGCCCTTTACCCCGGGAAATTACTATTGCGTCGGGGGAAATTCCAAATTCTTTGGGGCGGTTCTGCTGCGCTATCGTGAGGCAGATTTTGATCCAATCCGGCATTTGGAAGGCACCACACCGGGCTGGCCAATCAGCTATGACGATCTTGCCCCTTGGTATGCAAAGGCAGAAAAGCTGTTTGCGGTGCGCGGGCCAAAACAGCCTGAGGCGTTTGAACCCCCAAGGCCACCCTACCCTTTCCCGCCAGTGCCCCACGAACCGGCAATTGCGGATTTGCAGCGGCGTTTGACAGCAATCGGATTGAACCCGACACGGCTCCCCCTTGGGGTTGATCTTGATCGTTGGCTGGCCGGGGGAGAGACCCCTTGGGATGCCTATCCCAACACCGGACAGGGCAAGATGGATGCCGAAACCGCCGCTCTTCAAATGGCGTTGCAATCCCCCAATGTGCGGTTGCAAACCGGGGCCGAGGTCACACGTCTGAGGTCCGATCACAGCGATCACTCTGATCACATTGGGCGCATCACTTCGGTTGAGCTTAGGGATGGATCGCGGCTCACGGCCCCGCGTGTCGTTTTGGCGGCTGGCGCGGTGCAAACTGCGGCGCTGTTGTTGCGCTCAGCCAACGAGGCTTGCCCAAACGGCCTGGCCAATCAATCTGACCAGGTCGGGCGCAATTTCATGAACCACAATTGCAGCGCTGTGATGGCCTTGCACCCCTTTCGCAAAACCCATCTCACCTATCAAAAAACCATGATGCTCAACGATTTTTATCATTCTGGCGGACCTGAAGACACTCCTTTGGGCAATGTGCAAATGCTTGGTAAAGTGTCAGGCCCCATTCTAGCGGCGCAAACCGGATTGCCTCGCCCCCTCGCCAATTGGCTCACAGCGCGGAGCCTTGATCTTTATGCCATGTCCGAAGACCTGCCCAACCCCGATAGCCGTGTCACGCTTGAGCTGGGACATATCAAACTTGATTGGAAACGATCAAACTGGCGGGCTCATCTGGCGCTTGTCACCAAGCTCAAACAGGTGCTGCGCAAGGCCGGTTATCCGATCACTCTGTCGCGCGCCTTTGATCGGCGCACCCCGTCACATCAATGCGGCACCGCCCGCATGGGCCACGATCAACGCACCAGCGTGGTGACGCCGTTCTGTCAGGCCCATGGCCACCCGAACCTTTTCATCACCGATGCCTCGGTTTTGCCGACATCGGCCGCCGTCAACCCGGCGCTAACCATTGCCGCCTTGGCCTTGCGCTGCGCAGACTACATCATGCAAACTTTCGACCAAATCGCGCCCGCAGGCGTGCAGGAGACGACCCATGCCCGAGGGCTATGACTTTATCATCATCGGCGGCGGGTCTGCCGGTTGCGTTCTGGCCGGGCGCTTGTCTGAAAACCCATCTGCCAGCGTTCTCTTGCTTGAAGCCGGTGGCTCGGATCGGCATCCGTTTTACCATCTGCCAGCCGGTTTCGCGAAAATGACCAAGGGCATCGGCAGTTGGGGGTGGGATACGACCCCGCAACGCCACATGCAAAACAAGGTGTTTCGCTATACGCAAGGCAAGGTGATCGGCGGTGGGTCGGCGATTAATGCGCAAATTTATACCCGTGGAACTGCACAGGATTATGATGATTGGGCGCAGATGGGCTGTGGTGGCTGGGGCTATGACGACGTGTTGCCCTATTTCCGCAAAGCCGAAGACAATGACACGTTTGACAATAAATATCATGGCAAAGGGGGGCCTCTGGGCGTGTCCCAACCCGCGGCCCCGCTGCCAGTGTGCGATGCGTATTTTGAGGCCGCACAGGCGCTTGGCATTCCGCGCAACATGGACGTCAACGGTGAAAAACAAGACGGCACCTGTTACTATCAACTGACCCAACGCAACACCCGGCGCTCTTCGGCGGCGATGGCCTATGTGGCCCCCAACACGCACCGCAAAAACCTCACGGTTAAATTGGGGGCACAGGTGCGACGGATACTCATTGACCAGGGCCGTGCGCTCGGGGTCGAGATGTTGGACGGCACCCGCTACACCGCTTCCAACGAAGTCTTGCTTTCAGGTGGTGCCATTGGATCGCCTCGGCTGTTGCAACTGTCGGGCATTGGTCTGGCGGATGACTTGGCCGATCTTGGGATTGACGTGGTTTTTGATCAGCCGCAAGTGGGCGAAAACCTGCAAGATCACCTTGATCTTTATTGCATTTCAGAACTCAAAGGCCCGTTCAGCTATGACCGCTATGCCAAGCCACATTGGGCGGCTTTGGCAGGGCTACACTACATTTTCGCGCGCAAAGGGCCGGTGGCCTCCTCCCTATTTGAAACCGGTGGGTTTTGGTATGCGGACACGCATGCCCGATCACCCGATCTGCAATTCCATCTTGGGCTGGGCACCGGGATCGAACATGGCGTGGCCTCGATGCCCCAGGGCGGGATAACCCTGAACAGCTGTTATTTGCGCCCACGCTCGCGCGGGTCTGTCCGGCTGGCAAGCTCGGATCCCGCCAAGGCCCCGTTGATCGATCCCAATTATCTATCAGACCCAATGGACCGCGAGATGACAATTCGCGGGCTAAAACTCACCCAAGAAATCCTATCGCAAAAAGAACTGTCCGATTTCATTCTGGCCGAACGGCTCCCCGGACCGGATGTCAAAACCGATGAGGAATACTTCGACTTCATCTGCCAACATTCCAAAACATCGCACCACTGTGCCGGCACTTGCCGGATGGGCGCGGATGATGGCGCGGTGGTTGATCCGCGCCTCCGCTTCAACGGAATCGAAGGTCTGCGGGTGGTCGACAACGCCATCATGCCGACAGTGATTTCATCAAACACAAATGCCGCCGCCATCATGATCGGTGAAAAGGCGGCCGATATGATCAAACAAGACAACGGATTGCTATAAATGATACGCCACATCGTGCTTTTGACTTTTAAACCAAACACCCCCCAAGCCCACATCGACGATGTGTTCCAAGAGCTTGAGAGCATCAAGGCACAATTGCCTGGTATGGTTGCGATTTCCTCGGGCAAAAGCGAAAGCCCCGAAAAGATGGAGCGCGGCTTTATGCACGGGTTTGTCGCCGATTTTACCGATTGGGACGCGCTGCAAGCCTATCAGGATCATCCCGCACACCAGGCGCTTGGCGCCAAGCTGATTGCGGCAACGGTTGGGGGCAAGGATGGAATCTTGTGCTTTGACTATGAAGTCACCGATTAATCCCCATTCAAGTTGGCGGCGATTTCAGGCATAAACACCCAAATCGCCGCCACAGACGCGCAGGGGCAGACGGGACAAAACGATGGCCAAAGGCAGACCAACCATTATCGACGTGGCGCGACAGGCGGGCGTGTCGAAATCCACTGTGTCTCTGGTCTTGCAAAACAGCCCGACCGTGCGCGATGAAACCCGCAAACAGGTCCGCGTGGCCATGGCAGATCTGGGCTATGTCTACAATCGCTCGGCCGCCAACATGCGCAAATCTAACGCCGGGCTGATTGGGCTGGTCATCAACGATCTGCGCAACCCGTTCTTTACTGAATTTGCCACGTCTTTGCAGATGGCCTTATCGGCGCGCGGCTATGCGGCTGTGGTGGCCAATACCGATGAAAGCCCCGAATTGCAGGATCAGGTGGTCAATTCCATGATTGAACATGGGGTATCGGCGCTCATCCTGTGCCCCGCCTACGGCGAGACACGCGCCACATTTGATGCGATTGCCCGTGCCGGAATTCCCGCCATGCAGATGCTGCGACGGGTGGATGATCGCCTTGATTTGTTTCCCTTTACAGCACCCGATTACGTGGCCGGAACCCGCGCCGCGACCCAACATCTGATAGATCAGGGGGCACGTCGCATTGCCTTTGTCGGCGGCCTTGAAGGGCGCGCTGTCACCGAAGAGCGGATGTTAGGTTATCGTCAGGTGCTGGCTGAAAACGGGCTTGATCCGCTGGTTTTTACCGGCCAGGCCACCCGGCAATTTGGCCGAAAAACAGCGCAAGACTTGGCCCCCGAAATTGACGCCGCGCTGTGCTTTAACGACCTTGTTGCGCTCGGCATGGTATCTGGCTTTCGCGAAACCAGACACGATCCAGGCGAAACCGTGCCGCGAATTGTCGGGTTTGATGACATCGAAGACGCCGCCCAGACCTATCCGGCGCTCAGCTCGGTGCATTGTGACATTGCCGGTATTGGCCAACAGGCGGCTCAAACGGTTTTGGCTTGGGTCGAAGAGGGGCAAGCCCCCGCGCCCGAAACCCGCACCCCAGTTCACTTGGAAGTGCGGGCGTCTAGCGCCTAAAGCCAGAGCCTAGAACCTAAAGCGTGACCCAAGCGCGTTTGTCCGAAGAAAGCATGCAAGCATCGACCATCTGCGCAATGTGGTGACCGCTCTCAAAAGTGGGCCACATCTCTTGGCCCGTGGCGATGGATTTGATCACTTCGGCCACCTCGATCAGCTTCATTTCATTATAGCCAAGCGCAAAGTTCGGCAGCGGTAGAAAAGCCGCAAATGTCGGATGCTCCGGCCCGACATCCATATCGCGAAATCCCTGTTGGCCCGTCGCATCAGCGCTGGAATAAAACCGCAACCGGTTCACTTGATCATAGTCGTAAACCAGCGCACCCTTGGTGCCATAAATTTCATAACACTGCTGGAATTTGCGCCCTGTCGCCGTGCGGCTAAAATCGACAATCCCGCGCGCTCCATTTTCAAATCGGCACATCAGATGCGTGGCGTCCGGGTTGCTCACTTGGCCCCACTCTTTGACCTCTGAACCGCTGGCGGCATCACCATAGCCAAGCCCATCAACCTTGGGCCGTTGCTGGGTCACGATGAAGTTTTCTGCGATCAGCTCGCTGACCCGGCCAACCAGAAACTCCATGAAACAGAACACATGGCTGCCAGTATCGCCAACAATCCCGGTCGGGGCCAAGTCACCATCGGCACGCCACATATACGGGGCCATCGGATCGGCATAGATGTCGATATGCTGACACCCCTTGAACATAGTGATATCGCCCAGCGCTCCCGATGTGATCAGCTCCTTGGCGCGATCATGGGCCGGGTTGCGGGGGAATGCATGGCCAACACGGGTGATGACCCCTTTTTCGCGTGCAATATCGGCAAGTTCACGCGCCTGCTCGGCCGTATCGGCCAATGGCTTTTCGCAATACACATGTTTGCCCGCCAAAAGCGCGGCCTTGGCAACCTCGTAATGCAGGTTGTCGGGCAAACAAATGTCGATCAGGTCAATCTCGGGGTCCCTTATTACCCTGCGCCAATCCTGTTCGATCCGTGCGCCCGGCGCGCGAAACTCCAAATCCTTGGCGGCCTCACCATTGGCTGCGAGATTGGCTTCAACAAGGGCGACAACCTGTGCGCTCCCCTGCCCTGTACCAAAGAAATGCGGAAAGGTTTGATAGGCCATGGTATGGACGCGGCCCATCCAGCCCGACGCCCCCAAAACAGCAACATTAACAGTCGTCATGACAAGCTCTCCTCCCCAGTTTCGTCAGCAGTTTCCTGATCGGTAAATTCAACCGGCTCTTCTCTGGTTCCCAAGTCATAGATCGTGCCTAGCAACCAATCGGGCCAATCGCGCTCAAACACCGCTTTGGAACTGTCGTCGAACTCTCGGTTCGGGCGGGTAGCGACCCGGATTTCGCCGCCCTCAAGCCTGACGTGAATTTGTTCTCTCTGGTCTTTTTGGCGTTCTTTGCGATAGCGCAGCGCCTCAAGCGGCCCTTGGCGCGTGTTCACCTGACCTTGGCCCTCAGGGTCAAGAACGGCGCGCGCGCCACGGCTCCCGCCACCTTGGCCGATATAGAAATCAAGCGCCGCCAGAACGGCTTCCGAAGCCAAAGCCATTTGTTGCCATTGCAGCGCCCGTGCCATTTCACTCGCGCGTGCAAACCCGATGCCGTTTTTGGCGATCTGCCGGTTCAAAGCACGGGCGTCCTGATGGGCTGTTCGAACCACATCGGCGCGGCACAAAATGCCGGCTTTGTCACTCATTCTCGCCTGTACGTCTTGGCGAATGGTCTTGGCGGATATGGGGCTGTCTGGTTTCAAAACCGCCTGTAAAGCCCCGATGGCCTGACCAAGCTCGGGGCCCGGATTGCCGATCGCACTGCCCCTCCCAGCGGCCCCGATATGTTCCGCCACCCGCGTGCCAAAAACCTGACCAGCATTGAGCGCTGAGCCGCCGGGCCGCGTCACCCCATGGGTGCCTGCCGCTTCGCCCACCGCATAAAGGCCGGGCACGCTGCTACGGCCCCAGCTGTCAACCGCGATGCCACCATTCATGTGCTGATTGTTGACTGCAAACTCCAGCGGCGCTTGGGCAATGTCGATTTTGTATCGCCGATAAAGCTCAATCGAGAGCGGGTTCATGTGGCGCAGCCGGTCAATTGGTTGCGCATGATCGGCCCCGGCATTGCGCAGGTAAAGGGTCACGTCGGGGTCCAGCTGATCAAGGGAAAACTCGCCATCTCCATCCGCCGCCAGTGGGTTGCGGTTAAAATCCATATACACCCGCCGCCCCAGGGCACATTCCTGATGGATCGCGAGATCAACAAGGCTTGAGCCAAAATCCGACATGCGGGTTGCGTGAAACGGCCATTGATAGCCTTTGCGAAACAGGTTCGAAGCCAGCTCTTGGGTCGTGCGGTAATATCCCGCTAAGAAGTGATGCTCCTGCCCGTCACGATCAACGGAATAGACATGCGGCATGGCCTGCATATAGGTGCCAGACAGGTTCCAGGGGAACCCTTCACGCCGGGTACCAATGCCAAACTGGCTTTCGGTCAAATTGACAAGATTCACCCCAGCCTCAAGCGCCAATCCGAGCGACCCAAAGCATCCGTTCGGAAAAACGCTATCACGGTATAGCTCACCTGGACCGCCCGCCGCCAAGACAAGAGAATGACAGTGAAAATATAACAACCCCAACGGGTTGCTGGGACACCGCAACCTGTTTTGCATCGCAAGGACCCCCACGACCTTGCCGCCCTCTTTCACCACCCTTACCGCGGTGGTCAGGTTGAAAAACGCGATCTCCAGTCGCAAAGCTTCCTGCGCCAAAACCTTGACCATAAGCCGCGAGGTGCGTGGCCCACAGCTTGTGGCGCGCCCGGTTTCATCGTGATCCGTCTGGTACCGCAACACACCGCCAAACGGATCTTGGGGCAAAGGCAAGCCAAGAAATTGCAGGCTTGCCATCGCGCGTGGCGACCCAACCGCTTCGATATAAGCGGTATCACCGTCCATCGCCCCACCGGCTTGCAACGCTCGGGCCATGTCCTGGAAATTGTCGCCCTGATCGGCGGTGTTGGCCGTGTGCAAGGTCTGTTTGTCGGAGCCCGAACAGGCAGACGTACCACCCCACGCGCTTTGGCTGATGATCACCACATCCTGCCCTCTGCGCTTGAGCTCTACGGCGGCGCGAAGTCCTGCGGCTCCGCTGCCGACAACCACGGTTCCGGCCCGGACGAGACCAATGTCACATCCTCCCCCCGTGACACTGGCCGTGATGTCAGGTGTCGGTGGCAGCTTGGGCATATCCACATCTGTCAGCTCATCCAGAATGGTTTGGGGAATCAATGGGCCAATCTCCTGCAACGGCGGGTTTCAGTTTGTTTCGGCATAACTGGAACGTTCCAATTATTCAAGCCACGAATAAAACCACACAGCAAACAGCCCTTCTTTGGGACATGTCATGATCGGTTTGAATGGCCGAAAACCTGTCGCCGCCTACGGGCTTTGCCCGCCGCCTCCCCCCAATGCGTCAGCCGATCCTTGCGAAATTGACGAGGTAGTAACCGCATAATACCCGCTTGTCTGTCACTCGGATTAAGCTGTGCGTCACCACCACGCCAACAGGAGGACCACTTGGCAAAATGTGTACACTCAATGATCCGTGTTTTGGACGAAACGCGATCGGTTGATTTCTACAAGCGGGCATTCGGTATGGAGGTTGCCGAACGCTTGGACTTTGACGGTTTCACGCTGATCTATTTGTCCAACTCAGAAAACACGGTCGAATTGGAATTGACCGTCAACAAGGAGCGGAGCGAGCCCTACGACCTTGGGGATGGTTATGGCCATGTCGCCTTTGTGGTCGACGACGTTGCAGGCGAACATAAGCGGTTTGAAACCGAAGGGTTTTCTCCGCGCAAGCTTGTCGACTTTGATCACGAGGGCAAGACACTGGCGCGTTTCTTCTTTGTACAAGACCCAGATGGGTACGAGATCGAAGTGATGCAACGGCTGGGCCGCTACCAATAGGCCCAAAACGATGGGCCGACGACCTATGGATCGGCCCAAAGATACCGACAAACGCAATCGAAGGGAGGACACCGTGAGAGCGAGCATTGTCAAACAAGGACTAACCCGGCGCCAATTGCTGCAAAACATCGCCGCAACAGGCGGCATGGCCGTGATAGGAGCCGGTTTTATCGCCGCCCCAGACGCCGCTTGGGCGCTTGAAGTCACTGAAATCAGCGAACACGATATGGCGACGCTGGTGCAAATGGCGCGCGACATCTATCCACATGACCGGGTGGGAGACGCCTTTTACGTCGTTGCCATGAAAGGCTATGACACCGCCGATCACAAAGAAAACGTGGCCAAGGGTGTGGCAGAACTTGATGCGCTGGCCAAGGCCGCAGGCGCAGAAGATTACCTCAGCACCCAATGGGAGGATAACCGCGTCGCCCTGCTCAAACAGATCGAAGACAGCGCGTTCTTCCAAACAGTTCGCGGCGGTCTTGTGACTGGGCTTTACAACCAAAAAGCAGTTTGGCCGATCTTCGGCTACGAAGGCGAGTCCTTTAGCAAAGGCGGCTATATCGACCGCGGTTTTAACGACATCAACTGGCTGTAAGGAGCACGATCATGTCTGCTACATTTGATATGAACGATGACAGCGTTGTCGTCGTGATCGGCACCGGTGCCGGTGGTGGGGTTTTGTCCAACGAACTCGCGCAAAAGGGCGTCAAGGTTGTCGCACTTGAGGCTGGGGGCCGTTATCTTCCCGAAGATTACGTCAACGATGAATGGGAAAGTTTTGGTCAGTTGGCCTGGGTCGACCCGCGCACAACTTCAGGCGATTGGCGCGTGGCCAAGGATTTTTCGGGGCTACCAGCCTGGATCGTCAAGGCGGTTGGCGGCACCACCACCCACTGGGCCGGCGCATCATTGCGGTTTCAGGACCATGAGTGGAAAGCCAAGACCACCTATGGTGACGTCGAAGGCGCGAACCTGCTCGATTGGCCAATCGACCCGGCTGAAATGGACCCGTATTACACCAAGGCGGAAACCAAACTGGGCGTGACCCGCACCGGTGGACGAGCCGGATTGCCGGGTAACAACAATTATCTGGTGTTTGAAAAAGGTGCCAAGGCCCTAGGTTATGAAAACGTCCATACCGGGCGCATGGCGATTAACAGTGACGACTATGACGACCGCTTGTCTTGCCAGCAAACCGGGTTCTGTTTTCAGGGCTGCAAATGGGGGGCAAAATGGTCTGCCGCCTATACTGATATCCCCAACGGCGAAGCGACCGGCAATCTTGAGGTGCGTGACCATGCCCATGTGGCGCGGATCGTGCATGACGCCAGTGGCAAAATCACCGGGGTCGAATATTTTGACAAATCCGGCAATCTCCAGCTGCAAAAAGCGCGGGTCGTCTGTGTTGCCGGTAACTCGTTTGAAAGCCCGCGTCTCTTGCTGAATTCGGCCTCGTCCATGTTCCCCGATGGTTTGGCCAACTCCTCGGGTATGGTTGGTAAAAACTATATGCGGCATATGACCGGATCCGTTTACGCGGTGTTCGACAAACCGGTTAAAATGTGGCGCGGCACCACCATGGCCGGTATCATTCAGGACGAAGCACGGCATGACCCAAGCCGCGGCTTTGTCGGCGGCTACGAGATGGAAACGCTCTCGCTTGGCCTGCCGTTCATGGCGGCCTTCCTCAATCCGGGAGCTTGGGGACGTGGCTTTACCACGGCGCTTGATGCCTATGAAAACATGGCCGGTATGTGGCTTGTCGGTGAAGACATGCCACAGGAAAGCAACCGCGTGACACTCAACACCGATGTCAAAGATCAGTGGGGGCTATCTGTAGCCAATGTGCATTTCTCGGATCACCCCAATGATGTTGCCATGCGCGCGCATGCCTATCGTCAGGGGCAAGCGGTTTATGAGGCTGTGGGGGCGACACGCACGTTCCCAACACCCCCGTATCCGTCGACGCACAACCTTGGAACCAACCGAATGTCAGCCGAGGCCAAGGATGGGGTCGTCAACAAATGGGGCCGGACCCATGACATTGAAAACCTGTATATTTCGGATGGTTCGCAATTCACCACTGGCGCGGCGGAAAACCCGACGCTGACCATTGTGGCACTTGCGATCCGGCAAGCCGATCACATCGCCGCTGAAATGTCGCGCGGCAATCTTTGACGCTGACACAAATGGCACAACAAATGGCCCCGAGCATAGTCTTGGGGCCATTTTTGTTTGAGAATTCTTAGTGTTGGCTTTTGGGAACAGCGCGGACAAGGGCGCGTTTGCGATGGCTTTCCGCCTCGACCTTCAAAATATCTTCTGCCGGAAGCATATCGAAGCTTTCGGTTTGTTGGGTTGGCAACAAGCCCTGCAACTGAAGATCGGAATAGCGCAGGCAGCAAACACGCAAAAACGAGGTGAAGTTGCCCAGATCATGCCCTTCGTCGATGGATTCATTAAACAGCTGATGCAAAAGCTGGGGCACGTTCATGTCATCGTTTGATGCAATCTCTTCCAGGATCATCCAGAACATCTTTTCCAGGCGAACACTGGTCACCATCCCATCCATACGAATGGAGCGCGTTTGGCTTTTCCACAAATCGGGATCAGCCCCGATAAACAATCTGCACATTCCCACATACCCTTAGAGATGTCACAAAAGCGATGTTACGCGAATTGGCAGCGATTGGAACAGTCGGATTTGCCATTTAAACCAGTATTTGGACGGTGATAGCCTGGGCCCCAGCCGCCCCAATCCTTCCAGACGCGCCTCTTTTCCCGCCTCCGGCAGCCCTGTGGTGTTCAGGTGCAATAGGCGTCGTTGCCCAAAGCGGATGAGCTGCTCTAACACTCAAAAGCCTTGGGCCATGAGTGACCCAAGCATGAGAGGTGTCCGAATGCCCAAGAGCGCCTCTTGATTGACCTGCGCCCTTAAAAACAAGTTTATTTTGTCAAACTTTGGCGTTCTACTGCTCGTTGAACGTTTCAATGTGAGGGCGTGAGCATCCAAAACCTTGAGCACAGTTACTTGAAGTTCACATCCGTTCCGATTGTGGTTCTGACCTACGATCTAAAAGCAAAGCACCTGCTGGTGACTTATGCCAATGCGGCGTTTACAGACGCGCTTGGTTGGCAAGCTTGCGAAGTGCCCCATGGGATGTTTGAAGGACTGTTTGATGAGCATCTCTCAAAGGAGACTTTAGCCGAAAATCTGTTTTTCGGGACAGAGGATTGGCAGTCCAGACACAAGCGCGTCGAACTTCAATGTCTTGATGGAACCAAACTCCAAGCCTCTGCAACACTTGATAGAATTGCGGACGCGCCCTCGCAGAACCCGCAATGGTTTGTGACGTTTTCTTCAGGTTTTGAAGCCGTCAAAGATGGCCGCGATACGCCCGAGCACTGTTCCTATGAGCGATTGCTGTCTGCGTTGAACTCCTACCCGGACCCGATTGTCATCTATGGAGCCGATCTCCGGTTGGTGAGCTGGAATCAAGGCTATGCGTCATCAGTTACGGATGATCCTGATGAGCTTGTTTTTGGGATGCATCTTCGTGACGTGCTGTATCTCGCGGTAGGAAACGGTCGCTATCCTGAGGCCATCGGGAGGGAGGATGACTGGGTCAATGGAATCTTATCCAAGGAAACATTAGACCAGCCCCACCAAGATGTTGAACTTGACGGGGATATTCACCATCGGCTGTTAAGAAGTCGATCCGCCAATGGCGATTACGTTGTTGTGCGGCTGAATTCCACCGAGCTTGTTCGTCAAAAACGAACCGCAGAAGCCGCCAAAGCCCGTCTTGAATCAGCCTTAAACGCCTACCCCTCCCCCTTCGTCATCTATGATTCAGACGATTGTCTGGTGGTGTGGAACCAAGCCTATCAACGTTCCATGGCCAATGCAGACATGATGTTAGAAGTTGGTATGCACCGAACAGAGGTGGCCCGATCCGCCATAAATGCAGGCAAAATCGTGAATGCTGTTGGTCAGGAAGATGAATGGAATTCTGATGAACATCAGAGTGAGGATGTTGCGAAACCCGTGCAGGACATTGAGACCGAAGGCGACATTCATCATCGGCTTTTGCGGTCTCGCTCCAGCAACGGAGATCTCGTCATTGTCAGATTGGACATCACCGAATTGGTACGCCAAAAGCGTTCTGTTGAGCAATATGCCCAACGGTTAGAGGACGCAAATCAGGCCATCACACACATGGCCTTTCACGACGACCTGACCTGTTTAGGGAACCGACGCTACCTTAAAAAACGGTTGACGGAATTCAACTTGAAACGAAATATTGAAGGCGGCGAAATTACCGTGCTTCACATCGACCTCGATCGGTTTAAGCAAATTAACGATACGATGGGCCACGCGACGGGGGATGCTGTTCTTGTAGACGTCGCAAATCGCATATGCGGCACTGTTGAACCGAATGACGTTGTTGCGCGCATCGGCGGCGACGAGTTTGTGGTTTTGATTTACACTCCCTTTGTGAATGATCGCGCCGAGAAGCTAGCTGAGACATTGATAGAAGACTTATCTCACCCGGCTCAAATTGGCGGCAAGGTGTGTAGGTTTGGAGCGTCAGTCGGAATGGCGCAAACGCCTCTTGTGGAGGTGTCCCAACTGCTCACCAACTCGGATGTGGCCCTGTACAAAGCAAAGCGACGGGGCCGTGGGCAGCTCGGGGTATTCAGCAACGCGGATTTGGAGGCTGTCCGTCACAACAAACGGCTGGCTGATGACATCCTGAGAGGGATCGAACAGGCAGAATTCGTTCCCTTCTATCAACCGCAAATTGACGCAAGATCAGGTGCTTTGGTGGGGTTGGAGACCCTTGCACGATGGCGCCATCCGTCAGGTGAGATTTTGTCTCCAAGTTCATTCCTGCCCGTCGCGTCCGACCTACAAGTCACTGCAAAAATTGACAAAATAATTTTCGAGAAGGCGATTTTGGAATGCTCAAGATTGTTTAGAGGCCGGGCTTCGTGCCCATCACTGTCGTTCAACGCAAGCACAAACCGCATCGGCGACGGTGACATTTTGCAACTGCGCAGACATGTGGACCTGTATCCAGGCCAAATTGCTTTTGAGCTCTTGGAAACGACGTTTCTTGAAGAGCAAGACGACGTCTTCATGAGGGAACTCAATGAGCTTCGTAATATTGGAATTGAAATTGAGGTGGATGACTTTGGCAGTGGTCGCGCATCCGTCATTGCTCTTCAGAAAGTCAATCCAGACCGCTTAAAGATTGACCGTCGCATCGTCGCTGCGACGCAGGCGGGTGACAGCGGATTACGCCTACTTCGGTCAATCGTTGAGATAGGCCACACCCTGGAAATCGGCGTGACTGCTGAAGGCGTGGAAACCGAACAACAATCCAAAGACTTGGCCGCCCTAGGATGTGATCGCCTGCAAGGCTTTTTTATCGGAAAACCTGTTCCGTTCTCAGATTTGACAAACACTTATTGGGCAAATTCATTGGGATCAAATCGGCAACTCGTGGGCGGCACCCCCAACGAAATAACATAGGTCACATTTTTGATATCAACCAATTTGCGCGGCAGATGGGCATGTTCGCCACTTGCACAAGAAAAGAACCAAGCGGCGTTCCTGATCATTCTAGTGCCCAACGATTTACGAAAATTGAACAATTTGGCTCTTACCGGACAAAATTTGCATCACTAACCTAGTGAGGAGGCGTTGTTTGGCAACTTTCAAACCGCGCTGATTAAGATGCCCCAGAGGTAGCCGTCACACACCCGATTACTGCCACATGGTCCGGCTTGTTGCGCTTCGCATTGCACTGCTCATCCGAGCAGCTTGCAAGATTGCGCGGCCCTCGACGCTGCGGGTAAAGACCAATCTGCCCCGCCCGACATAGCCCTGCCAGTTACGCCAAAATAGATGTGCCCGATCTTTATGTGAGCCGAACCTGTCTGGCACTGCAAAATATTGATATCGTGTCTGCCAAAGCCCCGCTTCAAGGGAAATCACATACCGCGGCCGGTGAACCGGATTGAAGACCTGTTGAATAGCCTCGTGAAAAATTTCTTCCTCCAGCTTACATGCGCTTGTAATGCCGACCTGCCAATTGTTTCCGTCCCAAGTGATGATCGGTTTCAATTGCGCATGTAACGGCGGAAGGTCACCGAGTTCGGACAAGCTGGCGATCATCATACCAGCAACGCGATCCAGCACCTTATAACTCTGCCCCAAAGACGGCGCACGCCCAAATTCCAAACCCAGACGGCCCCAAAATGACAACGCAGGTTCAGGCAGTAGCAGCCGTTTCTGACTTCCTGGCAACATCGTGCGGGTGGTTAGCTTTGCCTCAAAATCCCCACGCCCCAAAAGCGCGTTTTGCCATTCGTCGATCAGATGGGCTCCGCTCCCCGCCCGTTCAATGGCGAGCCGATTCTGAGAAGATACCGTCTCAGCAATTGAAAACTCTGAATGAATGGTCTCTCGCGCCCGATCAAGACGCACAAAACAGTCAAACCGCCGTTTCAACAGAGCAATATCTTCCCCCTCGACGACCTCCTGCGGAACCACGGCCATATGCCATATATGTGCGACTTTGTCGGGACGCTGAGCAAAACTTCTGAGCGCACGACCGCGCAATTGATTGACCGCCACAAAGCTTTTGAGCCGTGTCCCCAACACCAGAGCATTCAGCGCGGGCGCATCCCAACCTTGCCCCAAATACGCGTGTGTGCCGACAACCAACACCACTTCGCCAGATGCAAAACCCCGATTTACGCGGTTGACCGCCTCGCCTAAATCCGCGCCGTCTATATGGGTATAGCCCGGCGCTCCTGGCAAAGACCGCCCCGCAAGCCCTTGGGCCATGGCATCGGGGAGCACCGCCAATTGCCCCGTTAAGATGGCCATTGTCGACGGGCCAACCACATCAAGCAAATGCCGAAACACACCCAACGCATTGAATTCAGGCCCAGTATCGGACGGGCGCAGGCCAGACTTTCCAATTCTATCGAGCAAGATCGCCATGCGAAGCCCGTCGCCCCGCACTGAATATTCTGTGGCAAAAATCTTTTGTACCGCGTCCAGCTTTGCCTGATCATTGCGAAGAAGTTTTAGACGATCCGCATGGGCCGGGGGCGGCAGTGTCAGTTTGTCATGGCGCAACGCCCCGACAGATTTCAGCCGAGACACAAGCGTCTCCGGCAACCCGATCTGCGGAAATTCACGAAACAGGCTTTCCAACCATGGCCAATCAAGCTCCGGCCAATCGGTATCATTAACCTGCAAAACCCGTCGCGCGTAGGTCGGCACAGGCATGTCATTGTGGCGCAGAAAGACAATCATGGCACTGAACCGCTCAGGGTTCTCCAAGATGATATTCGCATGCAATTCGGTTTCGGCAATCCAAGGGTCGTCTCGAACAAGCGCCAGCAAGTCCTCATCCCTGGCCAGCGCTTCAAACAGCGCCTGCTCGCTTTCAAGGTTGTTTCGATAGGCATTTGCATCGGCAGAAGGAGCGAGAAAAACCAAATCTTGATGCGGACACAAATCACCGCTGCGGACCAATTCCGGCACCGAAATCTCCGCATCCACCGGCCCACAAAGCGCGGTGTAATTGCGCCACTCGGATGGATCGACATCGTAAGGCGGTGTTGCGGTGAGTGACAATGTCGTGGCGCTGTTGTCGTCAGCCAACCGCATCAACGTTTTCCACCAGGAACGGCGAAGATGATGCGCTTCATCAAGGCAGAGCAGATCAAAGCCCGGAATATCCTTCGTGCGATTGGTATGGACGTTTTGATAAGTGCTGACTCTTATAGGGGCGTCACAGTGAATATCGGTGCTCACCCAATCAGGCCTCTCTCCATTCAAAAAATCCGCCACAAGGCGCGAAATCCACTGGTCCCTTACAAGGACGCTAGGTGCGAGGATCAGCGTTCTAAGTTCCAGCCGCCGGATTATTTCGAGCCCCAAAACGGTCTTCCCTGCACCGGGAGCCGCTACAAAGTGCAGTTTTTTGTCGGACAGATGGCTCTGCATTTCCCCCAAAAGTTGCGCTTGGTAGATGCGCCATGGGTGCGCAAACCGCATTTGGGCAAAATCAGCTGTGTGTGTCACGAGATATGGCGCTTCATCTGACCTTCCATGACCTGCATCGACATATGCAAGGCATCGTACCGTTTGGTCAGACAACTCTGCTCGGCATCTCGTATCAAGGCAAGATAAGCCCCAAACTCCTCAAGCGCTTTGGGATCGGGGTCAGCAAGAGGATTGGCCGTCGCAAGCCGTGCCCACCGCAGGCAGATCTCGGACATTTGCGGAATAAAGTGGAAAATCAACTTGCGCAGCGGAGCAATTTGACCCGGTGCAGCGGCGATCCGATTGCGCAATTCCGACGTGGCTCCCGCCAGATGCCAAAACACTTGGGATTGCGGGGCAGCACAAGCTTCGGCCGCTCTGCGAAAGTTTTCGGCCGCAGTATCAAGCCGTGTTACAGCCTCGTCCCTTCGCGCTTGGGCAGGATCGGTGCCAAACATCTTGAGAAAGCCGAACATAACGTTTTCCTGGTCGAGCCAAAAGGACTGCTAACGCATTGTGAGCATTTTCCAATGTTTAGCAACACGGTGCCAAACGCCCATTTGAGGCAAGCAATGCGTTTCCTAAGCGGATACAAAAGCGATCCTTTTTCGCTGTCCCGAGGTTACGCTGGAAGAAATTGATGAATTTCGCCGCAAAGGTAACGGGATGAACCGATGCTAAAACGATGGACCGTCCACTGTTCTACGTGATCACCCAGCTGCTGATCCAGCAAGGAATGCCGTTTTTGTAGACCACATCGTCTAGGCTTTTGGGTTCATTTCCGGGTTTTGCGTCATAAAACAGGCCTATCGTTCCGCGGCTCAAAAGGTCAGAGACATCGTTTTGAACCCCAATTCCAATAGTTTGTTATGAATGGGAACACGCCGTTCAGAAGCCGCATTTCTGAGCCGCCGGTTCTTGTTTTTACCAAAGTGAATAAACGGGACATCGTGACCAAACATCACGTCCTGCACCTCAATTCCAAGAATTTCTTTCCGGCGCACCCTAGCCAAGCTCGCCCCAATTGGCCGCCAGAAAAGTGACCCCATGATAATCACGCAACCTGTTTTGTAACGCAGCCTGTCTTGACCACATCCGGCCCGTGTTGGGTGTGCTGAAATCGCGGTAACATTGTCTTCTGAAAACGCGAGCCGAGCGTCGCGTGCACTCTTCAGAACCGCCGCAGCCTGCCTTCGCAACGCAACCATCGGTACAGCTTTGCGCCACTCCTCCCCCGACGGGGCATCTGGCCCAAAATAGCGATCCGCTTGCGTTCCATATCGACTATGGATGCTTCGCCACCGGAACTGACAAGCTTGGCGAGAATCTTGGCTGTGTAAACCGCTGACGTACACAGTCTTACCTGCAGATAGTCAGCGCGGATGGCACCGAAGGTAATTGGCCACGCAGCGATTTACCTGTTTCAGCCCGGCCACGGCGACGGTCCATCAGATTCGAAGGCGTCGCAAATTCAGTCCGTAACCGGGCGTGATGCACACATGCGATTCAGCAGGGGCAAACGCCCAGCGGGCACATCTTTGGCCGAACAATATCAGTGAGTTATGAGAAAATGGCTGGGGTGGTAGGATTCGAACCTACGGTGCACGCTACCAAAAAGCGTTGCCTTACCACTTGGCTACACCCCAACTGTCAGGCGTATTTACGGTGTGAAATCCGTGGGTGCAAGCCCCTCTTTCGAAAAAAAATGCAAAAATTATTCACCGGCGATGGCACTGGGGTCAGCAGAGGTATTCACCGCTTCCTGATCCTCAAAAAATCGGAACTGCGCCCGCCCGCCACGCTTGGCAGCATACAACGCGATGTCGGCTTGTTCCATTATCCGTGCGGGGTCTTGCTCGCTGCCATCACTGCAATAAATCCCAATACTGGCCGAAACGTTGCAGACCTGATCTTCGAAGGGAATCGGCTGTTCAATCCGGGAAATCAAATGCCCCGCGAGGTCTGACAACCTGGCTCGGTTGGTCAAGGTACTATAAATAATGACAAATTCATCGCCACCGACTCGGGCAGCAGTATCATCCTTACGGGACGTGTCTGCCATCGCGCGTGCGCAGCACCGCAAAACTTGATCGCCTGCCGCATGGCCCATTGTGTCATTCACCTGCTTAAAGAAATCGAGATCAATATGCATGAGCGAAAAAGGTTGGCCGCTTCGACAAATCCGGTCCAACACCTGATCGACCGCCCGCCGGTTATGCAGGCCCGTCAATGTATCCGTAAAGGCGCGTTTTTCAGCGGCCACCATCGCCCCTTGTAGCCGTGTGTTCAGGTTTCGCGACGCATCCATTGCCGCCGATTTCGCTTCAACGAGATAGAGCATTTCAACCGCCAAATCCGTCGGGGCAAAATCCGTGCTCGTGAGCGCATAATCACGCACGGCGTCGATCACCGCGATGCCAAAAGACATATTGATCACAGCGCCTCCCCGCCCATCCGAGCTTAGCACGCCTTTCAATGGGGTCCGTACACCGCTACGCAATCGCAAATGCAATTTGCGCCCCTCAGTTTTAAGCAAATCACTCATGCTCAAAACCGAACGTGGCCGGTAAATCTCAAAAATTTCCAGAAACCGTTTACCGTCAAGACTTGTCCCCCCGACCTTATGCAAGGTTGGGCCAGCCTGAATAATATGGCCGGTAGAATCCAAAACCGCATGCATGGGGCTAAAACGATGCAGCATTTCAATCGGAAATTGGGTCATGATGCCTCTTCCGCTTGGGGCGCTATGGCCAGTTCAAAATCGCGTCCTTCGGCATAGGCGGTTTCGACAACGGTAATCTCAATCATCTGCAACCCGGCTCCACCGTCTCCATTATGGTCCATCAATGCCAAAGCCCCGTAATCATCCGCCATAGCCCGCAACAGCCCCGCCATCACATGCACAAATCCGGGCAAATGGCCGTCAATTTTCAACTGAAACTGATTTATGGTGTGATCACGGAGCTCAAGATCGGGCAAATCCAGATCGGCAACAGCCAGCCGGGCCCGATCGGGTAAATCATCAAGGGAATGCAAGAATTCGATGAAATCGACCCCGCCAAATCGCAACAGTCGGCGCAAGCCTTCGCAATTTGGGTGCGACACCAAGTAAGTCCCAATATCTTCCAAAAACGCGTCGCTGGGTTTGCCTAAAACAGCGCTGGCCGAGTTCACCACATCGGTAAAGATGTCCTCGTCATAATTCAGCATCGCTTCAAAATCCGTCCCCTCAAGGGAGGCATGCGCCGCAATATTCCGCCAGGGTTCTGGACCATAGGTGTCCTGCACGAAAACCTGAAGGGTCTTCAAAATCAGTCCGTGCATGATATCTCCGCCTTCTTGCCTTTGGGGAAAGATGGGGGAATGACCCTTAATTTGAAGGTAACATCTTCAATTGTGCACAAATAAGATGCGGCCGTTTATGGTTAGGCTTGGCACTTGCGTTGACGTAAAAGCCCCCTCGCCGTTGTGAACCGCAATCAGATCCTCTTGCTGTAGCGTCCCGGCACCGCGCGCACTCAAAGCCCCGACATTCTTGTTTTCCAGCCGCACCTGGCCGCCTCGCAGCGAAATGGCGCGAACCGATAAATACGGGGTGTCATTTAGCAAAACCAAGCCCGACGGCGAAGATTGATCTGGCAGTAAGTCACCCAAGATCAACGCGCATCCCGGTCCACCAGTGACCGGGCGACGACAGGCCCGCAGCCAATCCCGGACATCTGCCAAAGACAATGCCGCAAACGCGGTGTCGGCCAAGACCTGCTCTGGGTAGACTGGTAAAATAGCGGCCAATTCCTTGCGAATCTCTGCTTCCTGCATCTGAAGCGAAACCGGCCTCTCCATGATCTCATCGACGGCATAGGCCAAATCTGGGCGCAACAGCGACAGTCGCTCAAGCGCCTCTTCTCCGGGGTTCCCCCAATCCTGCCCCATCTCCCGTAGTGGCAGTTTCACGGCGCTCGCCCCTTGGACCGCCCGCATCGTTTGTGACAGGGCGGAAATGCGTTCCGGGACCACAAGGGGCGTCAACCAGATTAACGCCACAGCCAGACATGCGACTGCCAGCCCGGAATTCACCTCGCGGATACGGGCCATCCAATCGCCCCGCAACAGCACCGACAGCGCATAGGCGATCCCATAAATCAACAAAACCGCCGCCGCTGTCACCGCCATCAGGCGCGCCGGGGTCCAGCCATATTGCGCAACCCGCAACCAAATGGCCCAGGTTGCCAAGCCCGCCAAAACAGGCAACGCCAGCGCCATCAAGGCCACGCAGATCCGCAAAAAGGGGGATTGGGTTTCGCTGTCTGGACCGGCATCAATCCCGGCGCTGATCATCAAAAGCCCCGCCAAACAAAAGCTGATTAGGGTCATCGCCCCAGACAGACCGTGCAAAACCTCGCCCCATCCGCGAAGAGGCACCGCCACCACAAAGACAAGCGACACTCCCAACACAAAGGGCAGAAAAAACCGCAACAGCTGCACCGCCAATGTCGGTGACAAATCATCCGACAAGCTGCGCGCGACGCCCATAGCGATGCCGTAAACCGCACCAGTCATCACCCAAGCCAGCACAGAGTATTCGCCAATCGCGATGATCAACTCAATCCCAACAAGGCGCAAAACCGCATCCGATAGGGCCATCACCGCCCAGAACATCACAGTAAAGAACAGCGCCACAACATGGCGGACGACAATCTGCCAACTGTTCTGGAACAACACGGCATAGCGGGTCAGCCCCGCCTCGCCTGTTGCCGCTAAAAACGGGGTCGCGATCAGAAGGGTCAGACCAAAGCAAAACTGAGGATAGAGCAGGCTCAAAAACCCATCGACCGTTTCATGTCGCCCCGCGGCCCACCAAATCGCAGCGCCAAGACCCAATGCTATAGGCACCGCCATCAAACAGGCTTTGCCCCCGCCTCGCCCCCCATAAAGAGACAAGACCATGGCACTAAGCGCCGCCCCGCCGCTGCCCACAAAAAGCAGGCCGCGCTGATCCAAAACCTCGCTTGAAACGGCCTCGCTCAAAAACCAGGCTCCAAAGCCGGTCCAGCCTCCAAAGGCCAAAAGAGGCAGAAATAGCCGCAACATTGAGGAAGAAAACATGGCGAACACCTTCTTTCCACAGCAGCATCGCGCAGCCCTATGTCAAAGGCAAGCCAAGCTCCTGCGGCACTGTCGCCCCTAGAAATCCGTCGGCGCGCCGCCCTCTTCTTTGCGTCGCGCCACAAAGGCCGATAGCTCTTCGTGAATGGCCGGGTCTAACGCCGGTGCCTCAAATTCCGCCAAAATCCTTTTGTAAATGCCATGTGCACGTTCCGGGGTCCAAACCGCACCGGCCGCCTCCCAGGCCTCAAAGTTCTTCCAATCCGACAAAAACGGCTGGTGAAAGGCGGTTTCATAGCGATCTTGCGTATGCTGCACCCCAAAGAAATGCCCGTTTGGCCCGACCTCTCGGATCGTCTCAACTGCCAAAGCATCGTCTGAAACATCCCAGACCTCTGGCTCCATGTAGCGCTGAATTTGGCTCAAAACCTCACAATCCATGACGAATTTCTCGGGCGAGGCAATCAGCCCGCCCTCAAGCCATCCGGCGGCATGATACACCATATCCGTACCGCTTTGCACCGCTGCCCACAGGCTGTGCTCGGTCTCCCACATCGCCTGCCCATCGGGAACATTGGCGGCACATACACCGCTGGATCGCATGGGCATTCCGTAAAAACGGGCCATCTGCCCGGTGATCTGCGTGGCGCGCATATATTCCGGCGTCCCAAAGGCCGGGGCCCCGGTTTTCATATCCACATTTGACGTGAAAGTGCCGATCATACAGGGCACACCGGGGTTGATGGCCTGCGCCAAGACCACCGCCGCCAAGGCTTCTGCCAGCGATTGAACCACCGCGCCCGACATGGTCACCGGTGCCATCGCCCCGGCCAATGTGAACGGTGTCACCACCAAGGCCTGCCCTCGGCGCGCCATCCGCATCCAACCATCCAGCATCGGATGGTCGTGTTTCAGCGGCGATGTCGAATTGATGTTGGTATACATCCGCGGTGTCGCGTCAAATTCCTCATGGCTCAGACCCGCAGCGATCCGCACCATCTCCATCCCATCTTCAACCCGCTCCTGACCCAACGAATATACATGCATAACTTTGTCGCTCAGGGTCAGCTTGTCATACATCGCATCCAAATGGCGCACCCGCGGATGCAGGTCGATCGGCTCAACCGGATAGCCGCCGCAAAAATGCATAACGTTAAAATACTGTGTCAGCTTCAGCAGATTGCGGAAATGTGCGCGGGTGCCGGGCACCTTGCGTCCGATCTCAAGGTCCCAGTAATTGGGCGGTGAGGACACATTCCCAAACAGGATATGCCCGGTCCCAAGCGACACTTGCCGCTCTGGATTGCGCGGGGTCACGGTAAAGCGGCTCGGAGCTTTGCCGATCAACTCCATCACCAGCTCGCGGCTCATCCGAACGTTCTCACCGCGCACGTCACAACCTGCCCGTTTAAGGATTTTCACCGCCTCAGGATTGAGGAACTCAATCCCGATGTCCTCAAGAATCTGCATCGTGGCGTTGTGAACCCGTTCCACGCCTTCGGGCGTCAACGGCTCCGTCGGGCGGTCGCGATTGACCATCGGCCGCCAGGGCTTTTGCTCAATGGCTTTCATTCCGCGACGCGCAGCGTTCCCGGCGCGCCCACCGCCGCGGCGACGCCCCGACGATGTCGGCTCATTTTGGGCAGGTTCAGCATCAGACATGGCAGGCTCCCTTGCTTTGCCCTCCATGACACAGGGCGAAACCGCCTATCGCCTGCCCGTTTGCGACACTTTTGGTCGCGTTTGCCGTTCACATCACCTCAGTCCAAGGTAACCCAGCCCAGCAAACCGCCAATATCGGGCATGACAATATCCGCCAAGGGGGCCAAATCTGCCTCAGTTGCAGGGCCGGTCAACACGCCCACCGTCTGCATGCCAGCGGCGCGCCCCGCGATCAAATCGTGGCGGCTGTCGCCCACCATTATGACCCGATCCGGCGCGATATTTGTCGCCACCGAAAACGCCAGCAACGGGTCCGGGTCAGGCTTGGCCCCATACCCGCTGTCAAAGCCTGCGACAAAGTCAAACATGCCCTCAACTCCGGCGGTCCGCAGATGCGACCGCGCTGCAAACTCTGTGTCATTCGTCATGACGCCCAACGCCATTTCCAGAGCGGCCAGCTGTGCCAGAAACGGCACCAAAGGCACCGCCTCAGAGAGCGGAGCCTGCGCCGCAGCCCGCATCAAATACAGCTCCACCTCTTCAACCGACTGACCCGGCAAAGCCCGCGCCAAACACTCCGCCGCCTCGCGGTTTGTCCCCGCAATGATAGGGCTATCAGGGCGAAACTTTTTGTCGGTCAAATCATAGCCTGCCGAGATCGCCATCGCCTCTTGCAAACCGGGGTCGCCGCCAGACAATTCCGCAATCGCCTCGCCGCCCCAGACATCCCATGTGGCCCCAAAATCAAACAACGTGCCATCTTTGTCGAACAGCACCGCATCCGCGCGCAATTTCATGTCCAATGCACCTGTCCACCGCCGGGCAAAACGGCGCGGGCCTGCATGATCCTGTCGTAAGGTATATTTTGCATGTCACAAAAAGCGATCACCCACGCATCGTCCATCATCAAAAAATCCAATACCGAGGCCTGAAAAACCGGGTCCTGCAAACTTGAGCGAAAGTCCGCTTCTGATGCGCCTGTAGATCCGGTAAACACCGGAAAAAGCTCATCATTTGCGGCCAACCAGGCCACCGCTTGCAGGCCAATTGTTTCAGCCGCTTCAAGAGAAAGTGTCTTCATGATCAAATCCCGAAAGGGTTTCTTAACCAATCTTCATCAAATCTGACTCAACGAAGAAGTGCAAGCAGGCGCTTAAGTGTGCCCAAGCGCGAGGATGATCTTATATGACAGGCCGAATTCTAGTGGTCGACGCGGTGCCGACGAACCGAATCATTCTTCGGGTCAAACTGTCGGCGGCTTTTTATGAAGTGATGCAAGCGGCGTCTGGCAAGGCGGCGCTCGCGATGATGAAAAAAGCCAAGCCAGATCTGGTGATTACCGCCTCTGATCTGCCCGACATGACGGGCCGGGCGCTGGTCACGGCGTTGCGCCGCTTTGACAAGGGTGTGCGCCTTCCCGTTGTGATGCTTCACAACGATGATGATCCGGGCGAGCGTTTGGCCTCTCTTGCGGCTGGGGCGGACGATGTCTTGGCCCGCCCGATTGATGATCTGGTCATGCTCGCACGCTTGCGTTCCCTGCTGCGTGCCCGAGACGCCGAAGCCGAATTGCAGCTGCGTGATGATACCCGCCGCGCTCTTGGTCTTGCGGAGCAAAGCGCCGAATTCACCACCCCTGCCAATGTGGCTCTGATCGCAACCGGACGTCAGCCAGAGGCGGAAAAAATCGTCGCCGATCTCGGGGCGGAACTGCGTGATCGGATTGAATTGGTCAAGCCGGACGACGCCTTGCGCGAACGCAAACCCACGCCTGACGTCATCGTCATCGCCGAAGGCCCCGGTGGCCAGAGCGAGGGGCTGACATTGCTCGCACAAATGCGCGCCAGCACCCTCACCCGGCATGCATCACTCATCTATGTTGCCCAGCCCCATCAGCGCCGCGAAGCCGCCAGCGCCCTTGATATGGGAGCCAATGATCTTTTGGCCGGTGGCCTTGATCTTCAAGAGCTTAGCTTGCGGCTGAAAAAGCAAATTGAACGCAAGCGAACCGCGGATCGGCTGCGGGCCAATATGCAAGACGGTTTGCGCGCCGCCGTCACGGACCCTTTGACGGGCCTCTATAACCGCCGCTACACCATCCCCCACCTTGCCCGCCTGGCCGAGCGGTCCGCCCGTCAGGGCCGCCCCTATGCGCTTCTGGTGGCCGATCTTGACCACTTCAAGCAGGTCAATGATGAATTTGGGCACCCTGCTGGCGATGCTGTTCTGGTCGCCCTTGCCCAGCGCCTCAAAGACAACCTGCGGGCCGCTGATCTGGTCGCCCGTTGGGGTGGCGAAGAGTTCCTGATCGCCATGCCCGACACCGGCCGTGTCGCAGCCCAGCGCACCGCTGAACGGCTCTGTCAAATTATGTCAGAACACCCCGTCATGTTGCCCGGTGGTGATCGCATCACTGTCACCCTCAGCATCGGCGTCTCGACTTCGGGTCGTCAGGGGGATGCCACTCCGTCCGAGCTTATTGAGCGCGCGGACAAAGCCCTATACGTCGCCAAGGATCGCGGTCGCAACACCGTGGTCATGGCAGACCGGGTCACGCCTATGCCGCGCCGCAATGGCCCCTCTGCGCCCAATGGACAGGCCCCTTTTTCAACGCCCGGCGACCCTCGCCACATTGGACGCAGCCCAAGCTAAAGACCCCTTTTCAGACTAACGACTTCCAGAAAACCGACTGGGCGTATGCCCGACATTGCCCGCCAATACACCAAACCGGCCGCCAATCCAGCGCCCGGTCTCTTTGTCTTTGGAATGTAAATGGGGGATCGGCCTAACGGTCAGATCCAAATCTTAACGAGGTCTTTCCTCAGTCCTTGCGCCAACGTTTGCGCCGTTTGGACAGCCGTTCGACCTCCTCTTCCAAACGATCCGCATAGGCCGCACGATCTGCCGGGGTCATGGCATCAAGGTATTGACCCAAAATACCATTCCCATTCCCATGGCGTTTTTCCGCCAGGGCACGCTGCCTGTTGATCACAATTTCCAAACGCGCGCGATCAAACGGGTCTTCTCGCAACACCTGTACCGCTTCCCGATAGCTCTCGGCCATGCCCTCGCCTGACCGTTCCCTGTCACTTGGAGCAAAGGAACGCCGCAGCGCACCGCGTAGCTCTTTGCGCTGATCTTCGGTAAAGGCCCGCGAATAGGGCATCACAGGATCCGCCGATCGCGACACGCCGCGCGTCGGTGGCCCGCCCTTAAAAGCCAACCCAGCCACCAGGCCAACCACCACAAGGTTGAGCGCCAGCGACACAAACAGCACCACGCGCAGGCGACGCCCAACAGGTTGTTTTTGTGTGCTCTCAGTCATGTCAGCCTTCCATCATCGTCAGGTCAAACCCGCTGCTTGGGTCCAACTCAAACAGCCCCGTGTCGGCGGTTTGCGACCAAGCATCCGTGAAACTTTCCGGCGAGGCTACGCCGATCCAAACCCCGGTCATGCAGGCCGCCGCCAATCCGGTTGCCCCCGGAATTCCGCCAACCGCCTGCAAAAGCTGCTGCCACAGGCTTGGATAGCTTTCCACCACCTGTGTCGCCCCCCCTGGCAGCGCCGCAAGCGCATCAGCCTCAATGCGCGCCATAAACTCACCCGATGGCATCGGCTCCGTCTCTCGGGCCGCCGCAAAAAAGCTATCCAGTTCAAACCCGTCAGGGGCGTTTGTTTTATCGCCATCAGTCATCGTCTTCATACCCCAGTTCTGACCGTCGCCCGCTCAGGATCGCCTCCAGCGCGCGTTTGCCGCGCGCGGTCAAGCTTTCCACAGCACGTGGTCCAATGTCCATAATCTCGCCGATCTCAGGGTTTGAAAGCCCCTCAATATGGCGCAGAATGACCGCCTGCCTTTGACGGTCCGGCAGCGCGTTCAACGCATTTTGCAAGGCTTCTGCCCGCGCGTTTTGCTGCATTTGTTGCGCAGCAGATGGTGCCTCATCGGCCAATTCAGGCACCGCATCCAAATCCGGGCCACTGCGCCGCTTGCGAATCCGGTCGATACACATATTCGCCGTCACTCGGTACAGCCAAGTCGTCACCTTGGCCTCGCCGACCCGCCAACCCGGCGCGATCCGCCACAGTTTCAACAACGCGTCCTGCGCCACATCCTCTGCCTCGGCCCGATCCCCAAGCATTCGCATCGCATGCGCAAACACCCGAGGCCCAAGCCGCCCCGTAAGCGCCCGCGCCGCCGCAGCATCACCACCGGCAAACGCCAGCAGCAGCTCTTCGTCCTCACATTCGTTCATGGCGTCATAAGGCATTTGGTCCATTCCATTGCGCTACCGCTTTGGGCGACGCGGTGCAATGCCCGGACCGCCGCTTACCTGCAGCGGCCCGGTTTGTTTAGCGCGTCTTAGTAATGACCGCGGCCTTTACCATGACGTCCCATACGCTTGCCCATTTTGGCCTGCGCCTGCTCGATCTCTTCCATGGTCAGCACACCGTCATCATTGGCATCAGCACGATCAAACATCTTCATGGCACGATCACCACCGCGACCTTTGCCCTTTTTACCCATGCCACGGCGCGCATCCATTTCTTCGGCGCTCAGCTTACCGTCTTTGTCGGTGTCCAGCTTTTCCATCATGGTCGCAATGCGTTCACCGCGTTTCTTCTGACGCTCCGCATCCCGTTTCTCTGCAGCAGCCGTCAACTCTTCGGCGGACAAGAACCCATCACCATCGGTGTCAACAGTCGCAAACCGGGCTTTGCCAGCGTTTTGCGCTTCTTCTTTGGTGATCTGACCATCTTTGTCGGTGTCCAGAAGTTCGAACATCTGCTCGGCATCCATTCCGCCGCGCATTCCTTTGCCGGGGTTCATGCCAGCAGCCGAGGCCAAGCTACCCGCGCCAAGGGCCAAAATCAAAACACCGCCGAGGATTGTTGTATTTTTCATTATCAGGTCTCCATTCCTGTTCGCTCTACTCTTAAAACCCCCCGCTCTCTCGGGGCGTTTCTGTAGACTTCCACGGGCCAGCTCAGAACTCCCGTCGCGAAAAATGCAAAAATCGACCTCGGTTTTGATCACAGGAGCGTGATCAAGACCTCCCCCGCCAAATGGTCACTGGTTTTGCGACATCCGGACGCAAGGACATAATGCGGCCTTCCCCAAGCCCCCTGCCTGTCCCATCCTTTGCCCGCGGCAGAAATACAGGAACGATGGTCAACCCCGATACAGCTCCAACAGGTGCCAAGCCCCGAGACACCCAAAAAGCGGTGTTACGTGGGATACGCACGCGCTGTCCTCAATGTGGGGCGGGGCCGCTTTTGGCGGGCTATTTGCGCGTGCGCGATCATTGCCCGGTCTGTCGCGAACACCTGCGCCACCACCACACAAGAAACGGCCCAATCTATCTGACAATTGCGCTTGTCGCGCTGATCATGGGGCCGCTGCTGACCTATCTCTTTCAAAGCTTCCACCCCGATCCTTTGATCCTTTTCACTATATTTACGGTTGGATGTGTCGGCCTCTCGCTTTACCTTCTGCCCAAGATGAAAGGCGCGATTGTCGCCTTCCAATGGGCGCGTCGCATGCATGGCTTTGCGCGTCCTGACTGATTTTGGCCGGACCATCTGGGGCCGTGACCACCGCTTGGGGACATTATGACTGCGATTATAGACAAAACTGCGATCCGAAATGCGGCCACGATTATCGTTGTGCGCAATCGTCGGACCGACCCGTCGGTCTTGATGGGGCAACGGGGCGCACGCGCGGCCTTTATGCCCAACAAGTTTGTCTTTCCCGGTGGGGCCGTTGACGCCGACGATGCCAAAGTCCCCCTCGCCCGCCCGCTGCCGCAACTCTGTTCGGCCCGCCTCAGCGAAAGCGCCGCGCCCGGTATTGCCCGCGCGCTCGCCGCCGCCGCGGTGCGCGAATTATGGGAAGAAACCGGGCAAATCCTCGGCGTGCCAGCCCCCTGGCCCGGCGCTGTCCCAGATGACTGGCTCAGTTTTGCAGGCACTGGCCATCGCCCCGCCGCCGATGGGTTGCAATTTGTGTTTCGCGCCATAACGCCCCCCGGTCGCCCCCGGCGCTTTGATGCTCGGTTTTTCCTGTTGGATGCCGAGGCTTTGGCGTCGGACCTTGATGATTTCACCCATGCCACCGATGAACTTGCGCATCTGCAATGGATTCCCCTCGAACAGGTCCGGCATTTCGATCTCCCCTTCATTACCGAAGTGGTTCTGGCCGAGGTTGCCGCACGCCTCCAAGATGATACACCGCCGGCCTCTGTGCCTTTCTTTCGCAATGACGACGAAGAAAGCCTGTTCTTGCGCCTGCGCGGCACTGCGATGAAAGACTGATCATGCTCAATACGTTAACTGTCGGCCAACCCGGCCCGACGCCGCCTTTGTTGATTGTGCACGGGCTTTATGGATCGGGGCGCAATTGGGGTGTGATCGCCAAACGCATGTCGGATGAACGTCTCGTTCTGACCCCCGATATGCGCAATCACGGCGATAGTTTTCGCGCGGACGTGCATGACTATCCCGCGATGGCCGCCGATTTGGCCAAGGTGATCGAAGCCCATGGCGGCACTGCCGATGTGGTTGGTCATTCCATGGGGGGCAAAGCCTCTATGGTCTTGGCGCTGAGCCGGCCCGAATTGGTGAACCGTCTGATCATCGCCGACATCGCCCCGGTGTCTTACACCCATAGCCAGATTCAGTTCATCGAAGCCATGCGCAAGGTTGATCTGACCCGCGTTACCAAACGCTCGGATGCGGTGGCGCAACTGGCCGAACATGTCGATGACACCACCCTTCAGGCCTTTTTCACCCAATCGCTGGACATCAAAAACCAATCCTGGAAACTCAACCTTGATGCCTTGGCCGATCAGATGCCAAACATCTTGGGTTTCCCAGACGTCACAGGTACTTACGACGGTCCGACCTTGTTTTTATCTGGGGCCGAATCCGATTATGTGACGCGCGATTACCGCCCCAAAATCCGCGGGCATTTCCCCCAAGCCCGCTTTGCCAAGATTCCCGGGGCTGGTCACTGGCTTCATGCCGAAAAACCGCGTGAGTTTGAGGCATCTCTGCGGGCCTTCTTGCCGGTTTAACTGCGGGTTTAACAAAGGGGTGAGCGCACGGACAAAAGCTCAGGCCAAAGCTCGGAGAAAAGCTCGGGCCAGACCTGCCCCAGTCGCGCTATATTCCAACTCTTCAAATCTCTGCTCCGCTGATCTGAAATCAGCGGGCTGCCCCCTTGATCGGCGTGCCCTATCGGGCAAACTGCACCGTCATGATCAACGCCAGCTTTTCTTCACGCGTCCAGCACCCTCAGCTCCCCTTCGAGCCAGGGCAGGTTCTGCAATGCAGGGTTGATTACCATCTCATTGACCAACATCCGTGTCGTGCGCGCGACGTCACGCGGCACCTTGTCGGCCCAATCCGATCCAGCAAACAACGAAATGGTGCGCGAAAAAGGTTTGAACGGCACCGGATGCGCCTCCATCTGATCGTGCAGACGACCTGCTCGCATATATCCCAGCGGTGTCGTCAGACCCCAGCCCATGCCGCGCGCCACCAATGTCATCAACGACAGATGCGCTCCAATTTCAAAACGCTCCGCAAATTCCAGTTTTTGCCGTGCCAGATGCGCTTCAATCTGTGCGCCGATCCGTTGTTCCCGGTCATATCGCAGCAAGGGTTCGGCCTGGATCAGCGCATCCACCCCACCGGCACGAGCCACCGCACCCCTTTGACAAACAAGGATAAATGGGTCTCTCACCAGCGGATATTCAATAATCCCCTTGGCCGCTGCCCCGCTCGAGGCTGCGATGGCAATATGCAATCTGCGCGCCTCCATCTCATGCGAAATCTCATGGCTCGGCGCGGTGGTCAGTTTGAACCGACACCGGCTCAGGCTCTCGGCCAACATGGTGACCAAACGCGGAGTCAGATCATTGTCGAAATCGTCAATGACCCCAAGGCTCAGGGTACTGAGATGGGTCAAATCCATCACCGTCAGCTCGCTTTGCGCCACCCGCAGTTGCGCCAGAACCGTTTGCGTGCGGTTCAGATACCCGCGACCGGCCGGGGTCAATTGCATCGGCCTGCGACCATGATCGACCAAATCGGTTCCCAGCGCCGCCTCAAGGTTGCGCATCTGCTGGCTCACCGCAGGTTGGCTCAGCCCGGTGATCTCGGCGGCCCGTGCCACCGATCCGCTCGACGCCAGGGCTTCAAACACTTCAAGGCCCCGCAGGGTAACGCCCTTGATCAACATAATCCGTCCTCTTCGCGCCGCTCCAGTTTCAGCTTTTCCAAAACTCTCCCCGTTTCGTCAAGGATTTCCCGCCCATGCCGCCCAAACATCTGAAAACCGCCCCCGGCCTGCCCGACGCCGCGCAGGCCGATGTTTCTGATACCGTCCAAATCATGCTGGCCCGGTTGGGCAGCCAAGGCGAAGAGGCCGCGCGCGAGTACGCCCGCCGTCTTGATGGCTGGACCGGTGACATCATCGTAACCGCCGAACAGATCGAAAATGCCCGGAGGCAAACCCCGCTCCAGCTTCAAGATGCCCTGCGCTATGCCCATGACAACATTCGCGTTTTCGCCGAGGCCCAGCGCGCGTCGATCTCCGAATTTCGCACCGAAATCCGCCCCGGTCTTGTCGCCGGGCAAAGGCTTCTCCCGGTCTCCTCCGCTGGCTGTTACGTTCCCGGTGGGCGCTATGCCCACATCGCCTCGGCCCTGATGACCATCGCCACCGCCCGCGCCGCTGGCGTGCCTCATATCACCGCCTGTGCCCCCCCACGCGGCGACAGCATTGACGCCCCCACGCTCTTTGCCATGGACCTCGCCGGGGCTGACACCATTCTGACATTGGGCGGCGTGCAGGGCATCGCAGCCATGGCGTTTGGCCTCTTTGACACCCCCGCCGCCGATGTGCTTGCGGGTCCCGGCAACGCCTATGTGGCCGAAGCCAAGCGCCAGCTCTTTGGTCCCGTCGGCATCGACATGTTTGCCGGTCCCACAGATGTCTTGATCCTCGCAGATCACACCGCCGATCCGACCCGCGTTGCCCTTGATCTGATCGGACAGGCAGAACACGGCCCGACCTCGCCTTGCTGGCTGGTGACCGACTGTTCCGCTCTGGCCGAAACTGTGTTGCGTTTGATCCCGCAAACAATCGCGTCCTTGCCCCCCGAAAACGCCGAGGCCGCCCGCGCGGCTTGGGACGCCATGGGAGAGGTCATCCTATGCGACAACCGCGATGAAATGCGCATCGAAGCCGATCGTTTCGCGCCTGAACATCTGCATGTGCAATGCGATGATCTCGACTGGTGGTGCCAGTCTCTCAACGCCTATGGCTCTCTTTTTCTTGGGGAAAGCACCACCGTGGCCTTCGGGGACAAGGCCGCTGGCCCCAACCACGTGCTGCCAACATCAGGTGCCGCGCGCTATACGGGCGGCTTGTCAGTCCACAAGTTCCTAAAAACCACCACATGGCAAGAAGTCACCGACGCTGCGCTCCCACAATTGGCTGATGCGACCTCGGTCATCTCGCGGGCCGAAGGCATGGTTGGTCACGCCCTCACCGCCGAAACCCGCCTCACGGATCTGACCCCGCCACCGCAAAAAGCCCGCGCCTAACAGCACGGGTCTCATCGTCGTTGGTGCCCTAAATATCTAGGGGAATGCGGGGTTACGTGCGCCCAGCTGCCTCAGGCGGCGCCGATCAATACCCGCTACAGCTCTTTTCAGAGCGGGCCAAAAACGCCTTATAGCGCTTCCAAAAGGCCTCATTCCGGCTGTTATCAGACTGGCGGATTTCCTGCGCGCGATGTGGATCCTTAAAGAAGCTCACCGCCATTTTCTGGTCGCTCGACGACAAGGATGCATTGGCAACACCTTGAATACACCCGCATAACCGTCGATTTGCGGCTTTGCGATTGGCCTGCAAACAGGCCTTAGACACCGGCCCCGTCGCAAAAGTCGAGCTTGCACCGCCATAGTAACGCGATACGCGTTCCTTTTTGCCGCCGCCACAAGCCGCCAGCGCGCCAACCATCACCAACAAAAGTGCTGCGTTCCTCATACCAATCCTGTCTTTGCCTGCAGCCCAACACGGGGCCTATCCGAAGGCCGGTGCGGGTTTTCCCGTCTGGTCCGGCATACTGTCTCCGGTCCATCATGCGCCATTCAAGCACCAGAATCAATTGTCGAAAACCCGGCAGAACTGTCAGTGCGCAAAAAAATCCGGCCAAATTTCGCCGCAATAAAAACGCCCCCCGATCTCTCGGAGGGCGTCTCAGTCAGTCAAACAGTCGTTTAGACAAAGCGATTGACGTAGTTTTCCAGGATCTCCTGACGCCCCGAGCGCGGTTCAGGGTTGATGCTTTCATCCAACACACGCTGGGTGATCGCGCCCAAATCGCTGCCCAGCATCGTTTTAGCGCTGTCGGAATTCCAACCGTCATATCGCTCAGATAAAGCACTCTCCAGGCCGCCATCTTCGATCATCTCCGCTGCCGCTTTTAGGCCGCGCGCGCAGATATCCATGCCGCCCACATGTGCCGCCACCAGATCGGCCGCATCAATCGATTGACGCCGCACTTTGGCATCGAAATTGGTGCCACCGGTGGTGAACCCACCCGATTTCAGGATGTGGTAATAGGCCAGCGCCACTTCGGGTGTGTTATTGGGGAATTGGTCCGTGTCCCACCCCGATTGGTAATCATTGCGGTTCATATCAATCGAGCCAAGCATCCCTTCGGCGACGGCCGTTGCGATTTCATGCTCAAACGAATGTCCGGCCAAGATCGCATGCCCCTGCTCAAGGTTCAGCTTCACTTCATTCTCAAGGCCATACTTGCGCAAAAATCCGATACACGTCGCGGCATCGTAATCATATTGATGTTTGCTGGGTTCCTGCGGCTTGGGTTCGACCAAGATCGCGCCTTTGAAACCAATCTTGTGTTTGTAATCCACAACCATGTTCAAAAACCGGCCCATATGGTCCAGCTCAGCGCCCAGATCAGTGTTCAACAGCGTCTCGTACCCTTCTCGACCGCCCCACAACACATAGTTCTGTCCGCCAAGTTTATGGGTCGCATCCATGCAGGACTTCACCGTCGCCGCGGCAAAGGCAAACACATCCGGGTCGGGATTGGTTGACGCCCCGCTCATATAGCGACGATGCGAAAACATATTCGCCGTGCCCCACAACAGGTCGGGCCCGCCCGCTTCCATCTTCTCACCGATATAATCGGTGATCTCGTTCAGCGTTGCCAGATTGCCCGCAAACGACCCCTGCTCAGGGCGAATATCCGCGTCATGCCAGCAGAAATACGGCGCGCCGAGAATGTCGAACATCTCAAAGGCCACATCGGCCTTGAGCTTCGCGCGCTCCATATCATCTTGGGGATACCACGGGCGCACAAATGTCTGTCCACCAAAAGGATCGCCGCCTTCCCAGGCAAAACTGTGCCACCACGCCACGGCAAAGCGCAGATGCTCTTCCATCCGTTTGCCCATGACAATTTCGTCAGGGTTATAGTGATGGAACGCCATTGGGTTGGTGCTCTGTGCACCCTCGTATTTAATCTTTTCGATACCGTCGAAGAAACCAGTGCTCATCTCGGAGGTCCTTGAAACAAATAAGGTTGAGACCCCGGCCGTTCCCGGGGCCAATTGCGTGTTATCCTGCGGCTTTCTCACCCGGTTTCTTGCCCAGGATAATCATGCTCAGCAGGTCATCATCGGTCACATCTGGGATGTTCACCGTGCCAACCAGCTTGCCGTTCTTCATCACGCTTGCGCGGTCACAAAGCTCCAGAACCGCATGCACATCGTGGTCGATCAGGAAGATCCCGATACCCTCGGCCTTGAGCTGTTGGATCAGCTCGGCCACCATCTGGGTTTCCTGCGGCCCCAAAGCCGCTGTTGGTTCGTCCATAATCAGAATGCGCGCGTTGAAATAGACCGCGCGGGCAATCGCCACCGACTGGCGCTGACCACCCGACAAGGCCGACACGGGCGAACTGAACTTTTGAAAGTTCGGGTTCAACCGGCCCATGATCTTGCGGGTTTCGGCCTCCATCGCGTCATCATCCAGCGTGCCCGCTGGTGTCATCAGCTCACGACCAAGGAACAGGTTCGCCGCCGCATCGAGGTTATCTGCCAGCGCAAGTGTCTGATAGATCGTCTCAATATTGTGCTTGCGCGCATCACGTGGGTTGTGAATTTCCACATGTTCACCGTTCACATAGATGTCGCCCGTGCCCTGATAGGCACCTGACAGCATCTTGATCAGCGTCGATTTCCCCGCGCCGTTGTGGCCAAGCAGACCGACAACTTCCCCCGGATACAAATCGACCGACACGTCGTCCACCGCATGAACACCACCAAAGGAGATGCCCATATTTTTCATTTCCACCAAAGGAGTTTGCTTATCCATAATATTTCTCCTTATTGGCCGGTGCGACGGCGATAGACGATGTCGATCCACACGGCAAAGACCAGAACGATGCCGACAACGATGCTTTGCAGCGGTGCGTCAACCCCGACCGAGGCCATGCCCGATTGCAGCGACTGCATGATCAACGCGCCGATCACGGCGCCATAAATCGTGCCAAAGCCACCCGACAAAGCGGTGCCACCGATAACGGCCGCCGCGATCACGCGCAGTTCGTCCAAGGTGCCAAGCCCCACATCCACCGCGTTCAACCGTGCTGAGGCGATGATCGACGCGATCCCGGTCAACGCGCCCATCAGCGCGAAAATCTTGACCGTCAGCAGGCGGGTATTGATACCAGACAGCTCAGCCGCCTCCGGGTTGCCACCGGTCGCATAGACATAGCGCCCAAAGCGGGTGCGCTGTGCCACGATGGTCATTCCCACCGTGACGGCCAGCAAGATCACCACCGGAATGGCAACTCCGTGATACCAAACCAACCCCTCGGTAAGCTCAATCCCATCGGCCTTGGCGATCCGCTTCATCGCGCCTTTGGCAATCGGGTAAGAGTTCATGACCCAGACAAAACAGATGATCAAACCACCGGCGAGCCCCATCAAAATACCTTCAGCCCAGACCGGTTTCACGGTAAAGCCGTGGCTTTCCTTGCGGCGTCGGCTCATCAACATGATGCCCACGGCGGCCACTGCGGCCAGCACGCCAAAGGCCCAGCTGAGCGTCACACCCAATGTGCCCTCTGCGCCCCCGCCCAACAGGCGGAATGTCGCGTCCAAAGGCGCTTGGGTTTGCCCTTCGGTGACCCACCACATCGCGCCGCGATAGACCAGAAATCCGCCCAGCGTCACGATAAAGGCCGGCACGGTCAGATAGCCGATGATCCAGCCCTGAAACGCCCCCAGCATCGCGCCCATTGCAATCGCTGCCAAGACACCGATCACCCAAATCATCGGATGGCCAAGGCCCATGACATCCGGCAGCACTTTGACCTGCAACGCTGCAACCGTCATGCCGATAAAGCCCAGCATCGAGCCAACCGACAGGTCGATATTTCGTGTGACGATTACAAACACCATGCCAGTCGCCATCACAGCGACCGAGGCGGTTTGCACCGACAGGTTAAACAGGTTGCGCGGCGTTAGAAAACGCCCCCCCGTGATAACGTCGAACACGATCCACAGAACGACAAGCGCCCCGATCATGCCCAAAAGCCGGGTGTCTAACCCAAGCTTTGAGAAAAAGTTTTTCGCATTGTTTTGCATGTGAACCACGTCCCGGATCGCAGTTGTGAGAAAAACGGCAATTCCTCTGTGCAGCCTGCCGCCGCATCAGTTCTAGGGGAACGCCGAATTTTCAAAGGAGATATTTGGTGTGTCCCCCCGGCGCGTGGCCGAGGGGACGTGAGTTACTAAGTCTTACTTACAAACTTCGAGGCTGGAACCCGCGCACAGCGCGTCTTTTTCGATCCAGCCAGCGTCGATCACAACGTTCAGGTTGTCGGCCGTGATTGGAACAGGGGCCAGGAACATGGAGTTCATGGTTGTGCCGCCTGGGGATGTCCACTCAACAGCGCCGTCAACGCTTTCGCCCTTGGCCAGAGCCACAGCGATTGTACCCGCCGCTTTGCCAAGCTCACGGGCGTCTTTCCAAACCGAAACGGTCTGAGTGCCTGTGGCAACGCGGTTCAGAGCGGCATGGTCGCCGTCCTGACCGGACACCGGCATGCCTTCAAGACCTTGCGCCGTCAGAGCCGCAACAACACCACCGGCGGTCCCGTCGTTTGAGGCCACAACCGCGTCAACTTTGTTGTCTTGTGCCGTCAGGATCTGTTCCATGTTACGCTGTGCGTTCGCAGGAACCCAACCATCTGTATAGGCTTCGGCAACAATCTTGATGTCACCCGCGTCAACTGCGGCCTGGATGATCTCTTGCTGACCACCGCGCAGGAAATCTGCGTTAGGATCGGTGGGCGAACCCTTGATCATAACGTAGTTGCCCTTTGGCATCGCTTCCAGAACGGCACGCGCCTGCATCCGGCCAACTTCAACGTTGTCAAATGTCAGATAGAACGCGCGGCTGTCTTCGATCAGACGGTCATAAGCAATCACAGGGATTTCTTCGTCCGCTGCGGCCTGAACCGCCGGAATAACCGCCGCTGTGTCCTGACCCAGAATGATCAACGCATCTGCGCCTTGGGCGATCAGCGATTCAATGTCAGACAGCTGCTTGCCCGAAGAGGACTGCGCGTCAGCAGAGATATAAGATGCACCGGCCGCGTCCAATGCGCTTTTGATGGCCGCCTCGTCTGTTTTCCAGCGTTCTTCCTGAAAGTTGGACCAGCTCACGCCGATTGTCAGACCCTCGGCCATTGCGCCGCCTGCCATTGCGATGGTCATGGCCAGCGCAGAGATACCTGTTACGAGTTTCATGTTTCTCCTCCCTATCGAAACAATCAATATTTTCGTCTTCGAAGCCGTATCCGGAGTGCGAGTGTCCCAAAATGATCTGGGCCGATGGCTCTCCGGGTCAGCTTGTGGAATCGGGTATAACATTTATTTACTGACTAAAAAATACTTTTTTTGAGTCTCAAAATAATTATTCTGTTTGACAGGGTGAGTCCTTCCTGTTCCGAACCATCGGCGGGCAAGGTCACGAGGGGGGAGATGCGTTTTGGCGCTACCAGAAAAAAATGATCAACGAGAAACGGGCCGTCTCTTGGTGCTGGATCTGATCCGGGCCGCAGGCACCATTGCCCGTATCGACATCGCAAAGCGCACCGGGTTTAGCCCGGCCACAGTGACGGTCATAACATCGCAATTGCTTGAGGCCGGATTGATCGAAGAGATCATCCCAGAACCAAGCCCCGATGCCAAGCCAAGCACCAAGCGCGGTCGCCCCCGTGTGGCCTTGCGTTTGCGCGGCGGTGCACACATGGTCGCCGGGCTCAAGGTGGCGCATAACATCGTCTCGGTTTTGATCCTCGACTTTGAGGGCAACGATGTGCTTTCCCATGAAATGACCCTGCCCGAACCGCGCATGGCCACCCCACATTTTTGCGACACTATGCACACAGCCGTGTCTCAGGCCTGCGAAAAAGGTGGCTTTACGATCAATGACTTATCTGGAATTGGCGTCGCGCTTGCCGGCCTTGTTGATGCCAAGCGCCGCTTTTCCTATTGGTCCTCGTCGCTCACCGATCGCAACGTCAATCTCGGCGCACATCTGGACGCCACCATGCCCTGCCCGGTCTTTCTCGATAACGATGCAAACCTGGTCGCCAAGGCCGAACATCTGTTTGGCGAAGGCCGCAATGTGGACGATTTTATCGTCGTTACAATCGAACATGGTGTCGGTATGGGCATCGTGATTGATGGAGAAATTTATCGGGGCACCCGCGGCTGCGGGGCCGAATTTGGCCACACCAAAGTCCAGCTCGAAGGGGCTCTGTGCCAATGCGGTCAACGTGGCTGCCTTGAGGCGTATGTCGGCAATTATGCGCTCCTGCGCGAGGCCAATATCATGGACCGCGAAACCCCTTTGGGCGATGTCGCAACGCTGTTCAAACGCGCCCAGTCGGGCGACACCATGGCCCGCTCTATTTTTGATCGGGCCGGGCGGATGTTTGCCATGGGGTTGGCGAATCTGGTCAACATCTTTGACCCAAAATTAATCATTCTGGCCGGGGAACGTCTGTCTTTTGACTATCTGCATGCCGACACCGTGCTTGAAACAATGCGCCAATCCGTTGTCCAAGTCGACGCCCCGCTCCCCGAAGTGCGCGTTCATGCCTGGGGCGATCACATGTGGGCCAAAGGCGCCGCCGCCTATGCCATCGAACAAGTGTCCGCTCTATCCGTCCGAGAGGCCCCTGCCGATGTTGCGTAATTCCATCCGACTTTGCCTGCTCGGCACCACAATTGGCACCACAGCCTTGGCCACCGATCCCCGTTTTGAACCGCGCGACATCCCCGAACACATCTACGATGGCGGTTGGGAGCATTTTGTCGGCGGTGGCGTTGCGGCCTTTGATTGCAACTTTGATACCCTCCCCGACCTCTATGTCGCCGGCGGCGAAAATTCGGCGCAACTCATGCGCAATACTTCGATGCAATCAATCAGTTTTCAGGCTCAAACCCCCGCGGCTCTTGCCCTGACCGGCGTCATTGGCGCTTATCCGATCAATATCGACAACGACTTGTTCACCGATCTGGTGATCCTGCGCGTTGGACCTGACATGTTGATGCGCGGCCTTGGCGATTGCCAGTTCGAGCCGATGGATTTGGGATTTCAAAGCGGCGATCACTGGACGACCGCCTTTTCCGCAACATGGGAAGCGGGCCAAACCTTACCCACGCTTGCCTTTGGCACCTATGTGGATCGCTCCGATCCCAAGGGGCCGTTTCAAACCTGCGATGACACGCTGCTCTATCGCCCCGATGGCGACAGATACACGGCACCCCTCCACCTAACACCCGGATATTGCGCGCTTTCTATGCTCTTCACCGATTGGTCCCGTAGCGGCCGCTCCGATCTGCGCGTCTCAAATGACCGGCATTACTATGTCAAAGGCGGGCAAGAACAGCTCTGGGCGATGGAAGAAACGCCGCGCCGTTACACCGCTGAGGACGGCTGGAAGCCCTACAGCATCTGGGGCATGGGCATCGCTTCGCGCGATATTTCCGGCGACGGGTTTGCCGATGTTTACCTCACCTCAATGGGCGATCAAAAGCTGCAAACCTATGACGCCGGCGCGCCCGGACCGACCTATATCGACGCCACCTATGCGCGCGGCACCACCGCCCATCGCCCTCATATCGGCGAAGATGGCCGCCCCTCCACAGGCTGGCACGCGGCGTTTGGCGACGTGAACAATGACGGTCTCGACGATATTTTTGTGGCCAAGGGCAATGTCGAACAAATGCCTGACGCAGCCATGCAAGACCCCAACACGCTCTTGGTGCAATCCGCCGATGGCGTGTTTTCCGAACACTCTGGTCCGGCGGGCATCGCTTCAATGGCCCGCAGTCGCGGCGCGGCCTTGGTTGACTTCAATGGCGACGGTTTGCTGGATCTCGCTGTGGTCAACCGCCGCGTGCCGATGGAGCTCTATGAGAATGTCACCGAGGGCGGCAATTGGCTTCTCCTTGACATCTACGGGCCCGAAATCAACACCTCTGCCGTCGGAGCCCATATTCAGGTCTGTGCCCCGCTTGGCGCGCCGTGCCAAACCCGCGAAGTGACCATAGGGGGCGGTCATGCGGGCGGTGACTTGACCCGCCATCATTTCGGCCTTGGTAACTGGCCAAGCGCAAAAGTTCAGGTGACCTGGCCCGACCAAACGACCACCGATTGGGCAGAAGTGGCCGTCAATGGCGTGGTGATTGTGAACCGCTGATCTCAGCGGTCCACTGGGAACCCACTTGGCACAGTGTCGGGCACGCCCAAGCGCCCGACCTGCCAACGATCATCGGTCAACGCCTCCAAAAACGACAATATATCAGCGACTTGCCCATCATCTAACACCACAGGCTCCAACACATTGGCCGCCGCAATCCGAGCCGTTTCTGCCGCATCATCCGTGGCTTTCCAATCCGACGCCCCGTCCAGATCCAAGAAAACCACCTGTTCGCGATCATAGTTTTGCAAGCTGGCAACCGGGTCCAGATGGTGGCGCACCGCGGCCTCCAACGTGGCAAAGGCCCCATTATGCCCATAGGGACCGGTCTTGGTCACGTTGCGCAATGACGGGGTGCGAAACGCATAGGCATCCGCCTCCAACCCGGTCACCCGCATCCGCCCAACATCCCGCGCATGGTTTTCAAAGCGCGCCGCTTTGCCCGGCCCAACCTGCGGCCAGGCAATGGCGTGAAAACCGTGATCGGTCTGAAACCACCCCGTATGGCACCCGCCACAACCTGCCGCGCCGTAAAACAACACCCGCCCGCGCTCAGCCGCCTCATCCAGCGCCGCCCCGTCACGCAAATAGCGGTCAAAATCGCTGTCATCGGCGCGCCATTCCACCGCAATGAAATCCGCAATCACATTGGCGATCTGGGGGAAGCCAATCTCGGTCCCCTGCCCCAAAACCGCATCAAACTGAGCGCGGTATTCCGGCACCTCGGCCACCCGCGCCGCAATCCGATCCCAAGCGCCCCCCGGTGATGACAAAAACCCAAGCCGCACCGCCTGCGCCACCTCATTCTCGCTGTAATGCCCGGCCATTTCATCACCCGACAGGACCGGAAACATCGCCTGCGCCGACAAAACCCCGTCAAATCCAGCCAGCATTTCACTGCCCAAGGGCGTGCGCATACCATCGGGTTGACTGGCGTCTGCCTCAAGGCGCCCATCATGGAACATCACCGAAAACTCATCAGCGCCAAGGTTGAACAAGGCCGGGGCGTTGCGTGGGATGCGCTGTTCGGGCACATTCTCCGCGCCAATTTTACGCTCCGGCCCGAGGCCCATGGCCCCTTCCCCCAAACTCAACGACACCCCGTCCGACGTGCCAAACCTGGGGTGATGACAGGTGGCACAGCTGGTGTTGCGATTGCCCGACAGGATCGGATCGTAAAACAGCTGCCAGCCCAGATTGACCCGCGCGGCGTCCGGCGTTTCAAAAACCGGCTCAATCATATCGGCTGAGGCCGCCGCCGCGAACGGAACCGCCGCCAACCACAAAAACCTCATGCCAACGCGCCCTTAATCGCCGGATATAGCGCGCGATACCTCTGATAGGCCGCCTCATAATCGGCCACCAAATCCGCCTTGGGCGCAATCACTTCGCCGATGTCTGGCTGGGTCATCACCTCTTCAACTTCCGCACCGCGCGCCACCATCGCCAAGCGTGCCGCCCCCAGCGCCGCGCCAAATTCACCGTCCTTGGGCAAGGACAGCGGCAGGTTCAGCACCGTCGCCAACATTTCCGTCCAGACCCGGCTTTGCGTGCCGCCGCCAATCGCCAGCACTTCGGTCAACTCCGTCCCGGTCGCCCGCAAGGCCTCCAGACAATCGCGCAGGGCATAACACACGCCCTCCATCACCGCCTGGACCAGCGCCTCATCGCCCCCACCGACATCAAGCCCAACCAAAGCACCGCGCATGTCACTATCGTTATGCGGTGTGCGCTCACCTGATAAATATGGTAAAAACAACGCCTTACCCGGCCCATCCACCGATGCAACCAAAGCCGACAACTCTGCCGGGCTTTGTTTGAGCCGCGCCGAGAGCCAGTTGAGCGCATCTGTCGCCGCCAAAATCACCCCCATCTGATACCAACGCCCCGGCACCGCGTGGCAAAACGTATGCACCGCCGTCGCGGGATCGGGGGCAAAGCTATCCTTCGCCGCCAACAAAACCCCCGAGGTCCCCAGCGACACAAACCCCTGCCCCTCTTTGAAACAGCCAACGCCACAGGCCGCGACCGCATTATCGCCGCCACCGCCCGCCACCGCGACCTCACCGGTGCCCCAGTCATCGCGCAGCGCAGGCCGCACCACCCCGGACATGCCCGATCCTTCCACTAGGCGCGGCATTTGATCTTCGCGCATATGCCCTTGTTTCAAAAGCAAATCTGACCAGTTCCGCGCACCAACATCAAGCCAGCTTGTCCCAGCCGCATCTGACATATCCCCCACATGATCACCGGTCAGCCAAAGCCGCAGGTAATCCTTGGGCAGCAAGACTTTCTTCACCTGTGCAAAAATATCGGGTTCATGGGCCTCAACCCAGAGCAATTTCGGCGCGGTAAATCCGGGGAAAACAATGTTTCCAGACAGTTCGCGCACACCAGAGGCCGCGTCCAACATCGCTGCTTCATCGGCGCAACGGGTGTCATTCCACAAGATACAGGGCCGCAAAACCGCGTCATCCGCACCCAGCAAAACCGCGCCATGCATATGGCCGCTGATCCCGATACCACTCAGCTTGGCAAATGCGGCGCTTTGGGTTTTTTTGAGATCTGAAATCACTGTTTTACAAGCGGTTACCCAATCCGCCGGGTCCTGTTCGCTCCAGCCAGAATGCGGGTGCGAAACATCATAATGCGCCTCTGCTGACCCCACCGGCGCACCGTTTTCATCCACCAAAAGGGCGCGCAGCCCCGATGTGCCCAGATCAAGCCCAAGATACATGATTTCCTCCCACGGAAAGTCAGCGGCGACTCCCATCGCCATTTATTTTATTGCTAGAAATTAATCGGCAACGCGGGCTCTGTCAAAAGGTTTTCTAGGTTGGGATTTCGGCGAGAACCTGCATCACTCGTTCCAGAGCACCCGCGCCCTCCCACGCTCCGATCTCGGTTTTCTGGATGACAGAACGCATCGCTAAACCTGCGCCAAGCCATTGAACCCCTTATACTTTAATTGGTCGACAGGATGTCCAGATCCGCCTTGGGAACTGTAACCCAGAAGTGGGTCTCATCAGGCGACCACCATGCCTTGCGCGGAACGTGTTCGAACACAAATGTCACCTCCTCAACGCGCGCACAGCCGTTCAACTCCGCCGCAACAGAACTGTCGAACCCACTCCGGGCGCTATACGGCTTGGTCCAGTTTGTACCTAAATTCATTGGATCAGAACCAACGTTCTGCCCTTCGCTATCAAAATACATCAGCAGGATTCCGTGTTCTCCAACCAAGAATACATCCTCGGCAGTCGTCAAATCGAACTCTGTGACCTTGGCTATATCCCTTGGAAAGATCGCGTATTGAGGAAGAAGACACATGATTTCCATCGATGGTGAGAGCAGTGTTTCCATTGGGATTGCACCCTTGTCCCCCAGAGACCGCATCAACTCTAAAGTGAAAATGTCGTTGTCAGAATCATTGGGAAACTGCGCAGAAATCAGTGCCAAAATCAGTAAGAGTACCGGCGCTCCAAATATGACGATCACAACCAAAGCAAACAACGCCTTGGCGACACTGTCAAAATCGTAAAAAATCCGGCTTACTACCCGCCTCAACTCACCACTCTCCCATCAATCGTTCCCAAAAAGACCTCCGAATTTAAGGCTGTCAGCACACTTCAATCGGCCCCAGCATGGCGAAACGAGGTAATGTCGCGAACCTGAGGCCCGTTCCCTCAAATCCGCACAGCAAAACAGCTTCATTTTCGCCCTATGACCCAGCGCTATATACCTTAAGCACACAACTCATCTTGACCACCCAAAGATTCCACCGCATATGCCATCCATGACCCCATTAGATCGCATCCGCAACTTCTCCATCGTCGCCCATATTGACCACGGGAAATCCACCCTGGCCGACCGGCTGATCCAATCCACCAACACGGTGGCCGAACGGGATATGCAAGAGCAGCTCCTTGACAGCATGGACATCGAGCGTGAACGCGGCATCACCATCAAGGCCAACACCGTTCGCATTGATTACACCGCGAATGACGGCAAGGATTACGTGTTGAACCTGATCGACACCCCCGGCCACGTGGATTTTGCCTATGAGGTCAGCCGCTCGATGCGTGCGGTCGAAGGCTCTTTGCTGGTTGTTGACGCCTCCCAAGGGGTTGAGGCGCAGACGCTGGCCAATGTTTACACCGCCATCGAGGCCGACCACGAAATCGTGCCGGTTTTGAACAAGGTCGACCTGCCCGCCGCCGAACCCGAACGTGTGGCCGAACAGATCGAAGACGTCATCGGCATCGACGCCTCTGACGCCTGCCTGATTTCCGCCAAAACCGGCATCGGCATCCCCGATGTGCTTGAGGCTATCGTCACCCGCCTGCCCTGCCCGCATTCCGGCGACCCGGATGCGCCGCTTCAGGCCATGCTGGTGGATAGCTGGTATGACCCCTATCTCGGCGTTGTTGTTCTGGTGCGCATCATGGACGGCACCCTGAAAAAGGGTGACCAGATCAAGATGTTGCAGACCGGTGCCAAATACGGTGTTGACCGGATCGGCGTCTTTCGTCCGCAAATGGAAAACGTCGAGGCGCTTGGCCCCGGCGAGATGGGCTTTATCACCGCCTCGATCAAACAGGTCCGCGACACCCGCGTTGGCGACACCATCACCCACGAGAAGAAAGGCACCGACAAAGCCTTGCCGGGCTTTAAGCCGTCTCAGCCGGTGGTGTTCTGTGGCCTCTTCCCGGTCGATAGCTCCGAATTCGAAGACCTGCGTGACGCGATTGAAAAACTGGCGCTCAACGACGCCTCCTTCTCCTACGAAATGGAAACCTCTGCCGCGCTTGGCTTTGGCTTCCGGTGTGGTTTCCTTGGCCTCTTGCACCTCGAAGTGATCCGCGACCGGATTGAACGCGAATACAATATCGAGCTGATCACAACCGCGCCCTCGGTGATCTATCACATCTACCAAAAAGACGGCACCAAGCACGAGCTGCATAATCCGGCCGACATGCCCGACCCGTCGACCATCGACCACCTCGAAGAGCCGCGCATCAAGGCCACCATCCTTGTGCCCGACGAATACCTTGGTGACGTGCTCAAGCTCTGCCAAGACCGTCGCGGCATTCAGCTTGACCTGACCTATGCCGGTGCCCGCGCCATGGTTGTCTATGACCTACCCCTGAACGAGGTGGTGTTCGACTTCTATGATCGCCTGAAATCAGTAACAAAGGGTTACGCCTCGTTTGATTATCAAATGGAAGGCTACCGCGAGGATAACCTCGTGAAAATGTCGATCCTTGTGAATGACGAACCGGTGGATGCGCTCTCGACCATGGTGCACCGTGACCGCGCCGATATGCGGGGCCGCGCCATGTGTGAAAAGCTCAAGGATTTGATCCCGCGCCACATGTTCAAAATCCCGATCCAAGCGGCCATTGGCGGCAAAGTCATCGCGCGCGAGACCCTGTCGGCAATGCGCAAAGACGTGACCGCGAAATGCTATGGCGGCGATGCGACCCGGAAAAAGAAACTGCTGGAAAAGCAGAAGGCCGGTAAGAAAAAGATGCGCCAGTTTGGGAAAGTTGATATCCCACAAGAAGCGTTTATATCGGCATTAAAAATGGATGACTAGCAATTGGCTATTAAACGTACAAATGTACCATTAGCTTTCGATGGCTTGATCTCTGTTCCGATTGAGAGCCGCCCCAAGCCGTCGGAAGTCCGTCCGTACCTAAAAAATCTGCAATCACACGTTCTGACTCAAACGCGGCTTGCGATGGATTTGTGTGATCAAGATCCTAACGCTCTAGCAGAGCTACAATCTGATTTATCTAAGCTTTTCACTTCACTTTCGACCGAAACGCAATACATTCGAATACCTGTTGTTTGGTCTATTTGGAAGAAACTCTGCGAACAGCAACAAAGCGTATCGGAGCGCTTAGTGGATTCAACCGCTGTTGAAAAACAGCTTGCGGAAGTCACTCAAGTACTTGGTGTATATCTCAGCCACTTTGATCTCTCAGATCATCTGTCGGAGTCGTACAAGCGTCAGATCAATGGTGACCCGAACGTTGACACAGCGTTTTTTCACGAATTGGAAACCAGAGTGTCTCAGTTCGAAGAAAGCAGAAATGGCGTTTTTTCGAACGAGTTAGAAAGGACAAAGCGTCTCTCGTCAGTACTAAGCTTACCCAGTGGTGTTGTTCCAAAAGCAACCTACTTGAGCATCCTTTTCTTTCGGAACTTTCAAGTAGCAACGAACATGACAGCCAAATTTCTTTCTGCAATCGCAGCGGGATGGATCTTGGCCGCCACCAGTGGTGCGCTTCCTTCTTTGAAACCAGTGTTCGCGTACCTCTTGGGAATGCTAGGTTTGCAATGACTCAATTCGTCCTACAGAACTATTTCGCAATCGTTGCAATTTTAGGCTGCATCAGCGCTCTACTTCATTTGATTTTTCTTTTTCTGGGATTTGAAGATAGTTGGTCAATTTGGGCGTTCTTTGGCAAAGCTTCAGCTTTAATGAACGTGGCTATAGTTGTACCACTGTTTGCTGCTCTAAAAGACCCCAGTGTCTTCAGCACCTTGCAGGGAGCCGATGGTGTGGTCTTTTTGGCAATCTTTGTAATACTTTACGCTGGAATACAAAGCATCGTCCCGAAATACCTAGCAGCGAAAACTGTAGCTTTGGCAAAGGACAGGTTTGACAATAACATGAAATCTATACCTAAGGAATAGACCGCTAAGCCGTTGGGGTTTCACCCCACCATCCCCCAAAACCTCTGATCAAAATGCACGGACGAATACGGCCAATCCTCGGGTCGCTCAACAAACCCATGTTTCACCGGGTTCATCCAACAATACTCCAGATGCGCCCGATAATCCGCCTCATCGCGAATATGATGCTCCCAAAACCGCCTCTGCCAAATCCCGGTTTCGCCTTTTCGGATTTTAGAGGCAGACCGTAGGGTGGGGTTCCACCCCACCGGCCAACGTCTGTTGCTCTGACCATCGGTGGGGTAAAACCCCACCCTACCGCTTCCAGAAACCGCACGCGAAAACCGAGACTTTATCGCTCCCCAACGCCGGCCGTAATCTCGATCTCCGACGGGCATCCGCCATATGCAATGAATGTGATCTGGCAACACCACCCACGCCTCGATGGCAAAGGGCCTTTGCTGTCTCGTCACCCGAACAGCTTCTCGCAAATGGGCAATTTCTCGGACCAGCAAGTCACTCTGCCGATCCGCCAAATTGACCGTAAAGAAAACCAAGGCTCCCGTAACCTTTGGGCGCAAATATTTGGACATCGTGAGAGATCACCAAATCTTGGTTAAAACCTCGTAAATCCCCTCACTCCCGCTCCACCCTAAACCGCTTCGCAAACTTCCACGGTTGCGTGGTGATCAACACCGGGTCGTCCGCCCACGGGTCGCGTCCGCGCGCCGCTTGGTCCAAAACCCGTTCCGTCCGATCCTCACCGCCCACCGGCTGCCCCGCGTTTAACCGCGCCAGCTCTTCTGCCGCTTGCACCGATTTCGCGGCCCGCCAGCGGGAATATTCGCGCTCCAGCTCATTGGCCTTTTGCGTCTCGACCTTGCCCAACAAAGCCTCCAGCATTTTGAGCTGATAAAACGGGATCACCGCCGCGACATGTTTGCCATGCCGGGTCAGCCACAAATGCCCGCCCTGTTCTTCGACCCATTTCAGCCGCTTTCCCGCCTTCTCACGAAACTGTGAGATGGCGATACGCTGATAATCATGTTCCATGGTGGCAGCCCCAGATGTTCATTACCGATCTGTCCGAAACAGGGCTAGAATCGGACAGATTGCCAAATCCGGGGCCCCAGCCCCCTCGCTGGGCACCCGATGCAATCTCCCCCAAACAAACCCTGTTTCGGACAGATTGCACCTTAAGAAAAAGCAAACGCCCAGTGGTTAACCCACCGGACGCCGCTGTAACCCATTCAAAACGTGTTTAGAGACACGCGGAGACTGCGCAGGCGCTTTCCGATCCCGCAGCCGGAACCGTTAAGATCGTGGTGTCGACAGCGTTCCCAGTGTCCGTGGGACTGTCGATTTCGACCGGCGAGACCGGATCATTGGGGTAATCGGTCTCATAGGGCTCTTCTGGGTATTCCATGGGCTCCTCTTCCACCTCAGCCATAGGGCTTTCGGCAATCGGGGAAACCGGAAGCAGATGCGTTTCCCACTGCTTCAGATAGCGGTCAAGCTCAGGCAACGTCGGTTTTTCTCTTTCAATATAAGCCTTTGTCGCGCGCATAGCAGTTTGCAAATCACCGGTCTCAACCCGATCGAGATGCAAGGTTGTCTCCCAACGTGGGCCGCCCAACCACACGGCTGCATACATAAGTTTGGCGCGAAGCTCTGGTGTGCCGCCGACAATCAACCCGTCGTAAAACATCCGATGCACGTCTTCCCAACGCCCATCATGCCAGCGGGTGCCTGCCTCGTTGCCGATCCCACAATAGGCGTCATGCACCGCTGCCGCATTGACATATTCCGGCGATGTCGGCTTGCCCACAATCGCGGTGAAAATTTCAGGGATCGAGGCCCCATCCGTCAGCGTCCCGCGCGGCGCAACCCATTTACGCCCTTGATAATCAACGAAATTCAAGGTCTTTGCGACCGGAAAAAACTTATACGGACGCCGTTGAATTGTGACCGGTGTTGGCTCAACCAAAAGCGGATTCTGGTCGAAAACACAGCCACCGGAGGGCCGGGTAAAACAAGACGTTTCTGGCAGGTCCGTGTTTTGTGCCTTCTCCAAAACCGCCAACGGGGCGCAGCCAGTCAGCGCCACTGCGCAGGCTCCGAAAATTGCAGATCTAAACATCATTTTGTCCCGAAAAGAATAAAATACACCTATCGATTAAAAGAAAACCCAATCCTGAATCAAGTGTAACGGGCCGTCGTTTCGACATTCACCCAAAAGGGTGCCTGTCACTTTTACCATACGGTTCATTTTTGGACAAATACAGCGTTGTTCTGACCCAGATCAAAGTTTGCATAGTGAAATCAGAATATGTTGTGCGAAAGGTCAAATGAGGAGTCCTGACGATGCTGCGACTTGCCAGTATTTTGTATTCTATCATCTCAACCAGCATGGCTGGCGCATGTGTTATCGCTGTTTTGGTGGCGGGCTATGGTAGCTTGATGCCAATTTTGGCGGCGGCGGCTTTGGGATTTGTCCTTGCGATTCCAACGGCTTGGTTTGTGTCCAAGGCGATTTACAGCTGATCCAGCAATCCGGCTGCACAGCGTTCGATCAGCTCCAGCGTTCCGTCAAAATCGCGGGTGTAATAGGGGTCTGGCACATGATCCGCACCGCTTTCTGGCGCGAAATCCGTAAACAATGCGAGCCGGGCGGTTGCCCCGGCTGGGCGCATGTTCTGAAGGTTGCTCAGATTGTCCGCATCCATCGCAACGATCAGGTCGAACTCCGAAAAATCTCCAGAGACAACCTGCCTCGCTCGGAGCGTCGAGAGGTCGTAACCTCTTGCTCTGGCGGTTTTTTGCATTGGTCCATAGGGCGGTTCCCCGCTATGCCATGCGCCTGTGCCGGCGCTGTCCAGCTCCAGCAATAAACCGCGCTTGCCCGCCATCGCCTGCGTCACAGCCTCTGCCGATGGCGATCGGCAAATATTTCCCAAACAGACAAAGAGTATACGTGTGCTCATCCCACTGGATTAACCGCTGTTTGCCCCCCAGACAAGTGAGCGCAGCAGGGCGAGATCACGCCCGCCCTGCCATGCCAGTTTAATTGTCTTTTTTCTTCATCGCGCCGTGGCCACTGTGGTCCATGCCGCCATGTTTGCCTTTGCGCTTCAAATCGACTGGAATGTCGACAACAATGTCGCCAGCTTTCTCAAAGGTCAGCGTCACTTTGACGGTTTCCCCGTCTTCCATAGGGCCGTTCAGCCCCATGAACATCACGTGATCACCGCCACGCATCAACATGTGTTTGCCGCCAGCAGGGATCTCAAACCCCTCCTCGACATGCATCATCTTCATGACGCCATCCCCCATATCTTTATGGGTATGCAGCTCAACTTTCTTGGAAATGTCTGAGGCGGCGCTCACCAGACGATCGCCTTCAGAACCGGTGTTTTCGATGACCATAAAGGCCGCGCCAGCTTTGGCAGATTTACCGGCTGAACGGGCATATGAGTCCATCACAACAATGTCAGCCATGGCGGCAGAAGACATAAGAGCAAATGCAGCTGCGCCTGCGAAAATCGCATTGAATTTCATAACAAGGAGATCCTTGGATTTAGATGTTAAAGAGAGATGTCAGACGTGGATCAGAGGTATTCTGGCGGCCCGCGGGCGCTTGCCGCAGGGGCCGCACGCCCATAAGTTCCAAACGTTTCAAGGGCATAACCCGCTTTGATCCAAGCATTCAAGGACGGGCCAACAGGCGCAGGCAACGCATCCAATGCCAAGACACCGGCAAAGTCCGGGCAGATCATCGGAGCGCCCGTTGGGTTGCCTTCGGCATCTACGGGGACGGACACAACGCCGAGTCCCTGGCAGATTTCCATCTCGCCCATAGCCGCCGCCTGCCCCTGCGCCACGGCCATTGTCTGGCTCGTGAGCGCGAGGATCAGCACCAGCGCATAGGCGCTCAGAGATCGCAGGATCATCTTCATCGCCGCTAGATATACGCCCGAGTTCGCTGGGCGAAAAGCGGTATTTAGAAGCATGTTTTCTGACGCCCTCAATCGGCGTGACTTACGAGCGTTTCACCCCATTTTGCCGGGCGACAAAATCGACAAGATGCGGAATGTAATCCTTGTCACCATCCCCCCCGGTTGACACCGCCAACGCAAAACTGTTTTTGGCAGCGTTGCCAATCGGATTGGCCATCCCAGCCGCATCCGCCATGCTTTCGAGATACCGCATGTCCTTGAGCGCATTGGTCAATGTGAATTTGTGCGACTCTCGGTTGCCGTCCAGCGCGTAACTCATAAAGGTTTGATAAAACCCGCAATCCATGCGGCTTCCGCGAATGGCGCTATCGAAAACCTGCGCCGTAATGCCAACCTTTTCACCAAGAGCCAGCGCTTCGGAATACATGGCCGCATAGCCAAGGGACAAGAAATTGTTGAGCAATTTCATCTTATGCCCATCGCCCGGCCCGCCAATATGCACAACAGTACTGGCCCAGGCATCAATCGCCGGTTTGACCTTAGCAAACACCTCGTCTGTGGCCCCAACCAGCGCCGAGAGCGTGCCCTCTTCGGCTTGGACCGGGGTGCCCCCCAAAGGCGCATCAACGAGGTTCAGCCCGCGCTCTGCCAAGCTCTCTCCAAGCTTGAGAGTCGACACAGGATCAGAGGTTGAGCAATCAACGACAATCGCCCCCTTGGGCAATTGATCGGCCATTTTATCAATCATCGCCTCAACTTGCAGCGATCCGGGCAGGCAAAGGAACACCACATCGCTGGCTGCGGCCAGTTCCTCAGGCGAAGCCGCCTCGCGGGCACCGCGCGCCACCAGATCATCGACCGGCCCGCGATTGCGGTGCCCCAACACTGTCAGGTCAAACCCAGCAGCGAGGATATTCTTTGCCATGCCGTGCCCCATCAGGCCGACACCAATAAAACCAATTGATTGCGTCATGCGATTGCTCCCTCAGCGCCAAAACGGCGTGTCGGGGGTGTTCTAGCACAGCTTGCCACTGTGCATCCAGCAAACGCAAAACCCCCGCCAAGTCACCTTGGCAGGGGTCTTTTGTCAGGTGCCAATCAGGCGGTCAGATTACGCAGCTGCGGTCTGAGCCTTGGCAATCTCTTTTTTGACTTTCAGAGCGCGGTCAGACAGCTCAACGTCCTTGGCTTTGGCCAGGAACTTGTCCAGACCACCCCGGTGGTCAACAGAGCGCAGGGCGTGCGCCGAGATGCGCAGTCTAACACCACGACCGAGTGCCTCGGACTGCAGAGTTACGTCATTCAAGTTGGGCAAAAAGCGACGCTTTGTCTTGTTGTTAGCGTGGCTTACGTTGTTGCCCGACATCGGGCCCTTACCGGTCAATTCGCAAACGCGCGACATGGGTTCATCCTCATCGTATCAGGGCAAGGATGCGGCCTTGCCAATGTCAAAGGGTGCCAATCGGGGCGAGGCATGATGGTCATCGGGCGAGGCCCAAAGTGATTCCCAAAACGCAAATCCCGAGGCGGCACCCGAAATCTGGTCGGGGTGGCATAGACTCACACCTGCCCCGCGTCAAGGCAAGACTCGCTATTCGAGGGAAAGATGTTCCCTAAGCAGGGCCTCAGCCGCCGAAGACGGTGTCATTGTGCCGTTTTCCACCTGTGATCCCAAATCTGTCATGATCCCGCGCACCGGATCGCTTGCCAAGCGCGCCAAAAGACGCTCGCGCACTTCGGCCTCAAACCAATGGCGGGCCTGGGCGGCGCGTCTGGCCTCAAAATGCCCGTGGTCACGGCGCCAGGTGTTCAGCTCGCGCATGGTATCCCAAGCAGTATCCAACCCGTTTTGCTCAACTGCGGACACGGTCAGTGCTTTGGGGAAGTCTTGCGGATCCTGTGGGCGTTTACGCAAAAGCCGCAGAGCACCAGCATAATCGGCACAGGTGCGCATCGCCGTGTGTTTCAGATCGCCATCCGCTTTGTTGACCAGCAAGATATCGGCCATTTCCATGATCCCACGCTTGACGCCCTGAAGCTCATCCCCCCCCGCCGGGGCCAGCAACAGCAAGAACAGGTCGGACATTTCAGACACCATGGTTTCCGACTGTCCGACCCCCACGGTTTCGATCAAGATCACGTCAAACCCAGCCGCTTCGCACAGATCAATCGCCTCACGCGTGCGGCGGGCAACCCCGCCCAACTGGCTTTGCGACGGTGACGGGCGGATAAAGGCGTTCTTGTCGCGGCTCAGCCGTTCCATCCGCGTTTTATCCCCCAAGATTGAGCCGCCAGAGCGCGCCGAGCTTGGATCAACCGCCAAAACCGCAACCCGAAGCCCCTGCCCCGTCAACATCATACCGAAGGATTCGATAAAGGTGGATTTTCCGACACCCGGCGTCCCTGACAGGCCGACACGTAGCGCCGTACGATCATGACCACGCAGTGCCTCAAGCAAAGCCAGGGCCTGAGTGCGATGATCGTCGCGCCCGCTTTCGACCAATGTGATCGCCCGCGCCAAAGCGCGCCGGTTCCCGGCCAGCACCTGCTCCGCCATCGCCTTTATGTCTTGCATGCCCTGCCTCCTGACCCTGCCCTGTGGCTTCGGGCCACGTTGTGCCCGCAACCCAAGCCCGTTGTCCAGTGACGCCCCGCCGCAGCCCGGCGCTTGAGGCTTTGTTCTGGCGCGGCCAGGCTCAGATCGCAACATGCCCTTGAAACCCGCCGCTATCAGACCGATCGCACAGCAGCGCGCAGTACCTCTTTCCCAAAGCACGGGTTTGTGCCCGAACCGGTGCTGGTGTCCCGATAAGCTCCAATGACGTTCTTAGGTTGCAAATGCTGACTATCTTGCGTGCGCGTTTACAGCCGCAGCGCAACGTCCGGGCAGCGCTGTTATTACGCTGAACTGATAGAATTGGACGGGCTGATGCTTGGGTTTTGACTCTGGCAAAACCTGCCGAACAACATTGCCGATGGCCGGTTGACTCGAAAGCACCACCCCGTGCTCAAGGCTCTTGCACCGCGCAACAACATGTCCTGGCTTTGCATGCTCGGTGAGGTCAACACTATCTGGGGCCTGCATGGCGCTGTTGAACCAAGACTCCGAGGCAGAAATGGCCTCATCCCACTCAACCCAATCAGTCCATCGATCTCGAAATTCAACTTCTAATTCGGGGTGACGCCCCCACAACACGCAGGCGGTTATTCCTTGGCGAGATGAGATAAACATCGCCATCATAGCCCCGACAGGGGTGTCTATTTGTCTTCTGGAACCACTGTTATCTTTATCAATGAGCGCCCCTATGCTTCCAAGAGGTTCGTCGGATTTATTCATGACGCTTGCTTCGCACGCTGCATAGACCTCCAAAAGCGGCGTTTGCGCGTCAGCTGGCATTGCCCAAAAGAACGACACGGCAAGTGTCGACATGGTGTTTTTCAAAATACTCATACCTGGTACATTTACACCATGACGAGAGTTCGCCCAATTCATTTCTTCCGACCAAATCCCCTAAGTGAGTTTTGCCATCTGGCCGCTGCAATCAGGCCGGTCATTGCACCAACCGCCCCTAACGCAATTGACCAAACGAATAGGTCAAAGGGCATGGACGCGGCGCGTGTGCTTGGCAATAAGGGCGCATGACCCTTGCCTTGCCCATTGATGACGCTCTCCCCGATTTGATCAACGCGCTGCGCGCCTCTGGTCGTGCGGTCCTTCAAGCCCCACCCGGTGCCGGGAAAACCACGCGTGTGCCGATTGCGATGCTAGAGGCCGATCTGACCAGCGGGCGCATCTTGATGTTGGAACCGCGGCGCTTGGCGGCCCGTGCGGCGGCCTCCCGCTTGGCGGAACACTTCGGGGAGAAGCCGGGCCAGACCGTCGGCTATCGGATGCGAGGCGACAGTAAGGTGTCAAAGGCCACGCGGATCGAAGTCGTCACCGAAGGCATTCTGACCCGAATGATCCAGTCCGATCCAGAGCTATCGGGCATCGGGGCGGTGATCTTTGATGAATTTCATGAACGCTCGCTTAATGCCGATCTTGGGCTGGCGCTGTGTCTCGAAATCGCCGGGGCGCTGCGAGACGATCTCATCTTGGTGGCAATGTCCGCCACATTGGATGCCGAGCCTGTCGCCAACCTCATGCAGGCCCCGGTTGTGACATCCAAGGGCCGGTCTTTTGAGGTCACCAATCGATGGCTACCTGCGCCACTCCCCAAGCGCGTTCGGTTTGAAGACGCGATGTGTGATCTGATCCTCACCGCCTTGGATGAAACGGAGGGTGGCGTCTTGGCTTTCTTGCCGGGTGAAGGAGAAATCCGACGGGTCGAAGGACAGCTTAAAAAGCGCCTGCCCAATGGCGTTCATTTGCGCCCCTTGTTTGGCGCGATGGAGATCGGCGCACAGCGCGCCGCCATTCGCCCCGAGAGCGAGGGACGCAAATTGGTGCTGGCGACATCTATTGCCGAAACATCGCTAACCATCGAGGACATTCGAGTTGTCGTAGACGGCGGCAAGTCACGGCGCGCTCGGTTTGATCCCGGATCGGGGATGTCACGTTTGGTGACCGAACGCGTCACCCGCGCTGAGGCTACCCAGCGTGCTGGGCGCGCAGGTCGTGTGGCCCCCGGCACAGCATACAAGCTCTGGACCAAGGGTGAAGAAGGCGCGCTAAGCCCTTACCCTCCCGCGGAAATTGAGGCTGCTGACCTGTCGGGATTGACACTTGAACTGGCCCTTTGGGGGGCTCATCCAGATCAGTTGCCGTTTTTGTCTCCGCCACCAGAAGGAACCTATGCGGAATCTTGCGCATTGCTGCAAATGCTGGGCGCATTAGACAAAAGCAATCAAATCACAAGCCACGGGAGGGAGGTTTCACGCCTTCCACTCCACCCAAGGCTTGCACATATGCAAGAAAAATCAGGCCCGGATGGCGGATTATTGGCCGCTATTTTATCTGATCGCGATCCAATCATAGGTGCACCCACAGATTTATCTCTTCGCATGGAAGCTCTACAAAATCCGCGAGAGTTTTCACAAAATCGACCATATGCGCTCAACCGGCCAGCTCTGGAACGGATAAAACAAGAGGCTAAGCGGCTGAGGTCTCTCATGAAGACCAAACCGCAACACTTTGTTAACTATGCTGAAATGGCCGCTCTGGCTTATCCAGATCGCATCGGCTTGCGGCGCAAGGGGGACGCGCCAAGGTTTCAACTTTCGGGCGGCAAAGGCGCAATCATGGACGAAAGCGACCCGCTGGCCGGCCAGCGTTTGATCGTCGTCACGGATACCGACGGCAACCCGCGCGAAGCGAAAATCAGGCAAGCCATCGCCATTTCTCAGAGCGAGTTGCGGGGCCTCTTTAGCAAACAGATTCAGTGGCATGAAAGCTGTTCTTGGAGCAAAAGAGACCGCCGAGTAGTTGCACGACGCCAAGAAATGCTTGGGGCGATTGCCCTTGAAGATCGCATCTGGAAAGACGCCCCTGAGGAGGACATTGCCCGCGCCATGTTGGAAGGTGTGCGTGACATCGGCATCACATTGTCGGATGCCGCTCGACGGTTTTGTGCCCGTGTTGCGCTCGGGCGCGAAGGTGGTCTGGACCTTCCTGACATGTCCATAGATGCGCTGATGGATGGGATTGACGATTGGCTGTTACCCTATGTATCGGGGGTTAAAACCGCTGAAGGCTGGAAGAAGTTTGACCTGTTACCGGCCCTGCGCGCGCGCCTGGATTGGGGGCAAATGCAAGCTTTGGACACCGCAATCCCGGGCAAGTTTACAACGCCTCTGGGGCACGAAATCCCGATTGATTATTCCGGTGAACACCCGGAAATTCAGCTGCGCTTGCAAGAGTTGTTTGGTCAAAAAAGCCACCCAATGGTCGGGCGAACAGCATTGCGTGTGACGCTCTTGTCACCTGCCCGGCGACCGGTACAAACCACAATGGACTTGCCCGGATTCTGGGCTGGTAGCTATGCAGATGTTCGCAAAGATATGCGGGCAAAATACCCGCGCCACCCTTGGCCGGAAGACCCGACAGAGGCGGACCCAACGCTTAGGGCCAAGCCGCGTAAACGGTAGGTTTCCGACGCTAGGAGAGAATTTCAGCGGTGGTTTTGACTGCGGCGAAATCCGCTGCCAACGTTGCCAGTGTCACCTCTAGCGCCAGTTCGGGAGCGATGTCGCCGCCGTTCCGATCAGGCAAAGGAAAGGCGATCAGTGCATCTTCGGCCAGGGTTGTTTTGAAGCCCAAATTGGCGGCACTGCGCACGGTAGAGGCAATGCAAAACGCCGCAACCCCGCCCGCCACAACCAGATTTGTGATCCCCTGTTGGCGCAAATGTGCCTCTAGCCCGGTGCCGACAAACCCCGAGGAACCGGGCTTCCAAAAGATCGCTTCGCCCTGTTTCGGGGTCGCACATGCCATCGGTTGCCCACCCGGCTGATCCCTGCGAAACGGCACGTCCGGGTTGCTGTCTTCGTGGTGGAAAACGTGGACAATGGGCTTATCTTGCGCGCGGAAGTTCTTGACCAAGGCGGCGACTTGAACCCCGAAATCGGGATACACAACTGCGCGACCCGCTCGAATTCGGGTGTTCATCTCCTCTTGCAAATCAACAAGCAGCAGCGCCGTTTCCGACATGTTTCAACACTCCGATTTACCATCTGATCATCAGGCTCACCAACAAGTAGGGCGCACCAAAACCCTTGCAAGGGTTTTGCAAATTCCAAACATGGAATTTTGGGCACGCCCGCCTGAAACAAACCGCGAAATTTAGACGCCCAAACACCAGCGCATGACAGCTTTTTGAGCGTGCAGGCGGTTTTCGGCCTCATCCCAGATCACCGAATTTGGCCCATCCATCACCTCAGACGTCACTTCTTCTTCGCGATGCGCAGGCAGGCAATGCATGAACAAGGCGTCCGGTTTGGCGGCATCCATTAGCTTTTGGTTGACTTGATAAGGGCGCAGCATGTTGTGACGCCGTTCGCGCGCCGATTGCGCGTCATGCATCGACACCCATGTATCTGCCAGGATCAGGTCCGCGCCATCCACGGCTTTGAACGGGTCACGTTCGATTGTAATTGTAGAACCTTCGTTGCGGGCGAGCCCGACAAATTCCATCTCGGGATCAAGCTGAACCGGGCCGGTAAAAGTCAGATCAAAACCGAACTGACCAGCCGCATGGAGGAACGACGCACACACGTTATTGCCATCGCCACACCAGACGACTTTCTTGCCTTTGATCGGGCCGCGATGTTCCTCATAGGTCAGAATATCGGCCATGATTTGGCAGGGATGCGTGCGGTCCGTCAGGCCGTTGATCACCGGCACAGTGGCAAATTCAGCCATTTCCTCAAGCACGCTTTCGTCAAAGGTACGGATCATGATCATATCGACATAGCGGCTTAGAACGCGGGCCGTGTCGGCGATGGTTTCACCGTGGCCCAGTTGCATATCATTGCCAGACAGAACCATCGTCTGCCCCCCCATTTGCCGCACACCGACGTCAAAAGACACGCGGGTCCGGGTGGACGGTTTTTCGAAGATCAGCGCAACCATTCGGCCATCAAGAGGTTTTTCATCGTCGAGCATCGCCTTGGGACGGCCCAGGCGGGCCTGTTTCATGGCGCTGGCGTTATCAATGATCCCACGAAGGGCGGCTTTGTCGGTTTTGTGGATGTCGAGAAAATGGTTCATTGGGTTTTGCTTTTTGTGAGGGGGGATAGGGGCGCTGCCCCCGTCTTTGGTCCCAAAGACTCCCCCGGGATATTTGTGGAAAGAAGAAGCCTCAACCGGCCTGAGTTTCAAGCTCGGTTGCGGCGGCGTCTAAACGAGAGATCGCTTCGTTGATGTCTTCTTTGGTGATGTTAAGGGCGGGCAACAGGCGCGCGACATTGTCGGCGGCGGGAACGGTGATGACGTCTTGGTCATATCCGGCCTGCACCACTTCGCCGACCGGAACGACACAGCGAAGACCGAGCATAAGACCAGAGCCGCGCACGTCTTCAAAGATCGTGGGATGCGAGGCCACCAGCCCTTCGAGCTTTTGGCGCAACAGACCGGCGGCTGCGTTGACATCATCTAGGAAGGCGGGTTCGGCAACGATGTCGAGAACCGCTTTGCCAACGGCGCATCCCAGCGGGTTACCACCGTAAGTGGAGCCATGGGTGCCAGCAACCATGCCGCTGGCGGCATCTTCTGTCGCGAGAACCGCCCCCAGAGGAAAGCCCCCTCCGATACCTTTGGCAACCATCATAATATCAGGCGTGATACCGGCCCATTCATGGGCAAAAAGCTTGCCTGTCCGGCCGACACCACATTGCACTTCGTCACAGATCATCAGGATGTCGCGCTCATCACAAAGGGTGCGCAGAGCCTTGAGTTCCGCATCTGGCAGAGCACGGATGCCGCCTTCGCCCTGGACAGGTTCGATCATAATTGCACCGGTGGTGTCGGTGATCGCCGCCAAAAGCGCGTCGGAATCGCGCCACGGAACCTGTGCAAAGCCGGGCAACAGCGGGCCAAAGCCCTCGACCATTTTGGGCGTGTTGACAGCGGCAATTGCTGCCGAAGATCGACCATGAAACGCCCCTTCAAAGGTGATGATATCGGTTTTGTCAGGCTGGCCTTTGTCATGCCAGTATTTGCGCGCCATTTTGATCGCCAATTCACAGGCTTCGGTGCCCGAATTGGTGAAAAACACCGTGTCCGCAAAGCTGGTTTCGACCAATTTGTCAGCCAGCGCTTGTTGCTGTGGAATGTCATAGAGGTTCGAGACGTGCCACAGGTTTTGCGCCTGATCTGTCAACGCCGTGACCAACGCCGGATGCGCATGCCCCAAAACATTGACCGCAATGCCAGAGCCGAGATCAAGCAGGCGTCGCCCATCCACCGTGGTCAGCCAGCTGCCTTCACCTTTGGTGAACTGCAATGGGGCACGGTTATATGTCGGCAAGACGGAAGAGATCATATCCTTGTCCTTAGTCTGAGGCATGCGGTGGCCAGGCGGGCGAAAGCCGATTGGTGGCAAGCTGGCAGGGGCCTGTCAAGTTATGTTGGGGTGGGTGTGACGCAAAGCGGAGAAGCGCGCCTTTCGGGGCACGCTGGAGGGGAGCAAACTAGGCTCGTCGGAGAGTCGCTTTGATCAACATGAGCAGCCGTTTAGGCGGCATTGGGCAATTTGGCAAGTCGTTTTGTACAATTTTGGAGTCGGCAAGACATCTGGCACACCGCCCCTATCGCACATCAGCCTACCCCAGATGCGAAATCCGCAAAGGGATCGTCGTCATAGCCAACCCCCATGAAATACAGCCCAACACCGGGACAAACAGTGCCACAAGCCGCGCGATCCCGCGCCTCAAGCGCGTGTTTCATATCAATCGGATCCCATGTCCCCGAGCCGACCTGTTCGAGGGAGCCAACAATACTGCGCACCTGATTGTGCAAGAAACTTCGCGCCCTGAGGTGAAAATGGAATTCGGTTCCGGCCAATGCCGCCACCTCTTCGATCCGTATTTCGGTCATGGTTTTGACCGGCGAGTGTGCCTGACAATTCACGCTGCGAAAGGTGGTGAAGTCATGTTGGCCAATCAAATACGCCGCCGCTTCGCGCATGGGTTCAAGTTTTAACGGATTGACCACCCGCCAGACCTGCCCCTTTTCCAGCGTCTCCGGCGCACGCCGCGACAACACCCGGAATGTGTACCGGCGCTCCGTTGCCGAAAAGCGGGCATGCCAATCATCTGCCACCCGCCGACAGGCGCGGATCGCAACAGGTGCCGGTTTGAGGTGGTAATTCAATGCCTCAGACAACCGAAATGGATCCCAATCCTTGTCCATGTCGCAATGGGCAACCTGCCCACGGCCATGAACGCCGGTGTCGGTGCGCCCTGCCGCAGCAATCGTGTGCTCGCGTGGTTCCAGCCGGGCCAAAGCAGACTCAATTGTGCCCTGAACCGAGGTGAGATCGGCCTGGCGTTGCCACCCAACGAAAGGACGGCCATCATATTCTATCAGCAAAGCATATCTGGGCATGGGCGCGGCAATAGCGCGCCGCGCGCTTTGAGGCAAGCCATGGGCGCGCGGTTAGAGCGGTTAGAAACGCCACAAACTGTGGGCTTCTATCATTTTGGTGACAGTGCCATCTGCCTCAGCCCAATAGAACTGATATTTGTGCTCAAGAAAATCGGCCCCAGCCAGCGGCTTTTGCGCTTTGACCGCAAAGAAATAGCGGCAGTTTTGCTCTGTACAGGCTGGCGTGTCCATCAATCTCTGTGCGACGCGGTCGCTGGCCGAGCGCACGGCTCGGCTGTTTCCCTGCCACTTTTCGCCGTCAAATTCCGCAAACCGGAATTTGTAGCGATCCACCAAGGCATGCGCGTTTTCGGATTTGCCGCCAACCAAAACGTCTTCTCCGACACTGGAATAGCGCGGGTCAGGCATAATTTTCGGGCCCAGAATATAAACCGACCAACCGATAAAGGCCGCCAAGATGATCAGTCTGAATGCCAAAATCCCGCTCATAACACCACTCCTTCTGGGGGTGTTTTGCCACAGCGCTTAGCGTGACATAAGTCCGGTATTCCAGACGCTTAGAGACGCAATTTCCGCCAGCCATAAATCATGAGACAGACCATCCCCAAACCTGCGCCCCAATAGGGCAAGCGTAGCGCCAATTCGCGGCCTAGTGACGGTTCAAAAACCGCAACCAAGACACCGCCGAGCATCGCGCCAATCGGAATACCGCCCCAGCCAAAGAACCGATACAGGCTATTGACGCGGCCCAACAGATCGTCGGGAATGACGCGTTGGCGATAGGATACTGTGACGATATTCCACAAAAGCGCCGCAACGCTTTCCAAAAACAACGCCGCTGCGACCACATAGGCCGACGACGTCAATGCAATCGCAAACATCGGCAACGGAACCAGCGCCAGAGCCAACCCAAGGCTGCGCCCCTGCCCCAGCGCTTTGATTACGCGAGGGCCACCAATACCTCCGACCACGCCTCCCAAAGCGGCGGCTGTCATCAACATCCCATGCGCCGCTGCCTCAAGGCCCAGGATTTCCTGACTGAACAGCACAACAAGGCTCATCCCCATGATCGACAACCCGTTGAGCAACCCCAGCATCAGCGCCAGTTGCAAAATCACCGGATGGGCGCGCATCCAAAGCCAGGCCTCCTGGGCCTCTTCCTTCGGGCTCCTTAACACCCGTTTTTCCCGCGCTTTGAGGCTGATACCTGCAACCAACACGGCCGCGACCGCGAAACTGACCGCATCCAGAACAAACGGCAAAGGCAAGGCGATTGCGATCAAAACACCGGCCAAAGGCGGGCCGATGAAATGGCCCATAACGTTTTCAACCGTCCATAATCGGCCATTGGCCGCTTCAAGATCATCCGCCCCGACGATGGATGGCAACAATGTTTGTGCAGCATTGTCCCGCAACACTTCGGCGCTGCCCAAGGCAAAGGCCAACCCAGCCAAAGCGACGATGTAAACGCCCTCTTGCGGCGGCGGAAACTCTGCCACCGATAGGATCAGCCCAATTACGCCAAGTGTCAGGGCAAATCGCAACCAATCGCTGCGCAAGATCAATTGCTTGCGGTCGCCTCGATCGGTGATGACCCCGGCGGGGATGGAAAACAACAACCACGGCAACCGCACGGCCGCCGCAACCAGCGCTATCAAAACCGGATCGCGGGTGATCAAAGTCGCCAACCATGGAAAGGCCAGCGCCGAAACCCCGTCGCCCAGATTGGTCACCGCTGAGGCGGTCAGTAGTCGGCCATAACCCGGGTTTCTTGTGAACAAAGACATGGGGTTATAACTGGCGCAGGCAGTCGTGGCGTCAAGCCTCTCCAGCCGGCAAATCCGCATTCACCTTGTCGATTTCCGCCTCATACCACGCAATTGTGCCTTTGGGATCACTGCGAAAGGCAGCGGCGAAACTTTCGGGGGCCTGGGTGCTGGCATCATATTCGGTTGACCACACCATCATCCCCAAAAGCGCCGGGATCAGCGCCCGCGCCTTTACTGTTGGTCGATAAAACACTTTGTTGCGCGATGTGCTGTCCACATGGCGCGTCAACATGCCGGTCTCAACCAAATGCGCGAGGCGCTTGGCCAGAATGTTTGTCGAGATGCCCTCTTCGGACGCTTGGAAATCGCCGTAATAGCGTTTGCCGTGCAAGAGCACGTCGCGCAAAAGCACAAAGCTCCATTTGTCGCCAAACACACCGGCCGCATAGCGCACCGGACAGCCATTCCAGAGGGTCTTGTCGGTTTTTGTCATGAAACGCATGTAGCGCGAAATTCATCACTTGCAAAATAAAAGTGAACTGCGCATCATCTCACTTGCAATTTGCAAGTAATGTTCCCAACAGGAGAAACCCATATGTCTTCCCCCTTTGTCTGGTTCGATAATATCAGCGCTGAGCGCGGCAAAACCACCGACTTTCTGTCTCAAAACTTTGGCTGGAGCACCCAAGATATCGGCCCTATGACCTTTCTGACCACCTCAGGCGACATGCCCTTTGCGGCAACCTGCGACGAGATGCCCGGCATCTCGGGCTGGGTGCCCTATATCGAAGTTCAGGACCTGAACCTCGAAACCGACAAAGCCAGAACCAACGGAGCCGAGGTGATTGCCGAAAATTTGGTAGGACCAGCGGGCACAGCGACATTTCTGCGCGATCCCGGTGGGTCCGTTTTGGCGATCTGGAAAAGGGCGGCGTCATGACCCCAGCGATCACGCTCTACTTTGTCGCCGGTTTCGCGCTGATGCATGTGGTGATCACAATGCTTGTCGGTGCAGCCCGCGTGCCCAACCAGATACACTTTTACGATGACGGTGATCTGGATTTACGTCGCAACATGCGCGCCCATGCGAATTTCACCGAAAATGCCCCCATCGCGCTGATTGCCATGGCCGCAGCAGAGATTTCCGGCACCGATCAGATGTGGATTTTGACCGGTGGGCTGGTGCTATGCGTCGGGCGGTTGATGCACTATCACATCATTCGCACCAAGGGCTGGGGGCCGACGCGCGCCCTGTCGATGCTGCTGACGCTCATCCCGGTCGCGGCGTTCGCCGGGCTGACGGTGTGGAATCAAGCCCAATAACCCTTGGGTAACCCATGTGTGCCCCTTGGGCCCGGCTGCAGAGGCGGTCGGGCTCGACAATTCCCCGTGCCTGCCCTCTGGTTGTTCTTGTCAGGGATGATTAAGTTACGATCAAGTTCAGGTGAAGAGGCGGGATTTCATGGTGATTGGCGCAATTGCGGATTCGGTAAGCCGCAGTGTGGGCAATGTGACGGACACCCTGTCCGAAGCGTTCTTGGAACCAACCATACGTCTTGGTGTGACCGGCTTGGCACGGGCGGGCAAGACGGTTTTTATCACCTCATTGGTGGCCAACCTTATGGATCGTGGCCGCATGTCACAACTGGTGGCGCAATCCGAAGGGCGGATATTATCCGCCTATCTTCAGCCGCAACCAGATGACACAATCCCCCGTTTTGACTACGAAAATCACCTTGGCGATTTGACATCGCGCCAGCCGACATGGCCCGACAGCACGCGCTCGGTTTCCGAATTGCGCCTGTCGCTCAAGGTAAAACCCACTGGGATGCTGTCCGGTTTTCAAGGCCCGCGCACGATCCATCTGGACATCGTCGATTACCCCGGCGAATGGCTTTTGGATCTGTCGTTGCTTGATAAATCCTACGCCGATTGGTCGTCTGAAATGCTGACCCGCATGGCCCATCGCCCCGACGGCCCTGCCTATGTCGACATGGCGAGCGCCGAAGACAGCACCCAACCGTTGGATGAAACCCGCGCCCGTGCTTTGGCGCAGACCTATACCGAGGCCTTGCATGTGGCCCGCAAAGCCGGGTTTTCCGACTGCTCTCCGGGGCGGTTCTTGTTGCCCGGCGAATTGGCTGGCTCGCCTGTTTTGACCTTTGCGCCGTTGCCGCCCAAAGGAACGGTTCCGCGCAAATCGCTTTGGCGCGAGATGGAGCGCCGTTTTGAATCCTATAAATCCCGCGTAGTGAAACCGTTCTTTCGCGATCACTTTTCGCGGATTGATCGGCAGGTTGTTTTGGTGGATGCGCTGGGTGCGATCCATGCGGGCCCGCGCGCTGTCGAAGATTTGCGCCAGACGATGGCAGATATTCTCACCGCCTATCGCCCCGGCGCGAACGCGTTTTTGACCAATCTATTGCTGGGCAAAAGGGTCGAAAAAATCCTCTTCGCGGCCACCAAAGCCGATCATTTGCATCACAGTCAGCACCCGCAATTGACCGGCATTATGGAGGCCATGACACGCGAGGCACGTGATCGGGCGCGATTTGCCGGTGCGGAAACCCAAGCCCTGTCGCTGGCCAGCCTGCGCGCCACCACCGAACAAACGATTGCCCATGCGGGCCGCGATTTGGACTGCGTACGCGGCACATTGTTAGAGACTGGAAAACAAGCGGCGTTTTACCCCGGTGCCCTGCCCGAAGACCCGGCGCATCTGCTTGGTCCGGCGCGGGATGGGGCCGAAGACTGGCTCGGTCAGGACTATGAAGTGATGAATTTTGCACCGGCCCTGCTCACCCTCAAGCCGGGGATTGGCCCGCCGCATATCCGACTGGATCGCGCTGCGCAGTTCCTGATTGGCGACAAACTATGAGCGGCATCTACTTGCGACCGTCCCACGCGCTTGATGCCAGCAAACTCGGGGCGATGTTCACCCAAGCAGTGACATCAAGAGAGTGGAAGCCCCGGTTGCATAGTGCTGCCCAAGACATCGCCCATGCAAGCGAGATGATAGAGCGTGGATGGATCACGGTTGCCCAAGACGAAACCGGTGTGATCACCGGGTTTATCTCGCGCCATGGAACCTATGTGCATGCACTCTTTGTGGCCGAAGCGTACCAAGGGGCCGGTGTTGGCCGTGCCTTGGTGGACGACGCCAAAAGCAAAGTCCCGAGCTTGGATCTCTGGACCTTTGTCGCAAATCACCGCGCCTTGCAGTTTTATGACCGAGCCGGATTTAAAGAGGTTGAGCGCACCGATGGCACAGGCAACGAAGAACAACTGCCTGACGTGCACCTGCGATGGCACAAGTCCAAAACGGCCGAAAAACCGATGCACGCCGCACAATCAGCCCAAGCAAAACAACACACTCTAGCCGAGACCGAGGATACATATGACTGATCCCAAAGGCCCCGTCCTCATCCCTCTCGATGATGACAGCACTACCGCGCCGTCCCCCTCTGAGGCTCCCCCGGTTCCCGACGCATCCTATGCCCTGCCTCCACAGGGTCAGGCCATGGCAACAGCGGCGACACTTGCCGCGCGGGAGCCCTCAAAACTGGCCCGTTGGTTTTGGCGGCTGCTCTTGACGTTGCTTGGAACAGTGATCTCGATTGCTGCGTGGAACTATGCCACGGCGCTGATCGTTGCCAACCCGATTTTGGGCTGGGCAGTCACTGGGTTGATTGCGGTTTTTGTGTTGGTTTGCCTCCTGATCGCCCTCAAAGAGCTGTCGGCTTTTGCCCGTCTGTCGCGGATCGACGCCTTGCACCGCGCGGCTGATAGTGCGTTGGCCAACGAAGATCTCGACGGCGCACGCAAGGTCACAGCGCAGCTTTTGTCACTTTATAACGGTCGCGATGATACGCGCTGGGGGGCTGAACGCTTGACTGAGCGCAAAGAGGAAATCTTTGATGCCTCTGGCCTGCTTGGGTTGGCCGAAACCGAATTGCTTGTCCCGCTCGACATCGCCGCCCAGCGCGAAGTCGAAGCCGCAGCACGCCAAGTTGCGACAGTCACCGCGCTTGTGCCAATTGCCCTGGCGGATGTGGCCACAGCGCTGACTGCGAACCTGCGAATGATCCGCCGGATCGCCGAAATCTATGGCGGTCGATCTGGCACCTTGGGCAGCTGGCGATTAACCCGGGCTGTGATGTCCCATCTGGTTGCCACCGGTGCGGTTGCCGTTGGGGATGATATGCTTGAGCCGATCTTGGGCGGCGGGTTGCTTGGGAAACTGTCTCGCCGATTTGGCGAGGGGTTGGTCAATGGTTCATTGACCGCGCGGGTTGGTGTCGCCGCCATCGAAGTGTGCCGCCCCCTGCCTTTTACAGCCACGAAACGCCCGTCGGTCAGCCAAATCATCCGACAGGCTTTGGGCGGCCTGTTTTCATCGGACAAGTCCTAGGCGCGCGCACCCAAATTCCAACAATGGAATTGGCAAAACCCGTGCAAGGGTTTTGTCAGCGCGTGTCTCGGAGGCTGTGCCAATTAAGGTCAGGTTTGCCGCACCTTTCCCGGGGCTCCTTGGCACGTTAGCGTTGTCCAAACCGCGTGGGATCAAAATTTATGGAAGAAGCAATACTCCTGATTGGCATTGCGCTTTTGGCCATCCCGATGGCGTTCATCTGGCTTGTTGTGTCTCACATACGCCTAAAACGGGACGTGCAAGACCTACGCGCCACTGTCGCGGCTTTGCAACATCAGACATTGGCCGATTCCCCCCCATCCGACCCAATCCTGCCGCCCAACGCGGACAACGTTGTTCCAATTGGCAGAGCAGACCCCAAAACCACTGAGCCCGCTCAAAGCGCGCCCACCCCGATCGCAACCCGCGCACCGGTTTGGGACAGACCGCGCGTTGAGATTCCGCCCAAAAGCGCCCGCGAACCTGTGGTCTTTTCCAAAGCCCGTTTGACCCGCCTTTCAATTTGGCTGCGTGAAAACTGGTTCTACGCCGTCGCTGCTGTGTCGCTTGCGTTGTCGGGTATTTTCCTTGTGCAATATGGCATTGAAACCGGGCTTCTCAGCCCCGCCGCCCGTGTCGCATCGGCCCTCGCTTTTGGTGCGCTCTTGATCGGTGCAGGCGAATTCATCCGCCGCCGTTTTGGCGATAGTGAGCAAAGCAGCACCGCCTATTTGCCGTCCGTTCTGAGCGGCGCGGGGTTGGTGACCCTGATGGGCGGCGTCTTATCCGCCCGCATGTTGTATGACATGATCGATCCCGGCACGGCGCTGATGGCGCTCTTTGTCATCGCTCTTGGAGCAATGATTTTGGGCTGGTTCTATGGCGCATTGCTGGCCGCGATTGGCTTGATCGGAGGCATTGCCGCGCCCTTTCTGGTGGGCGGGCAAAGTGATCGTCCCGAATGGTTGTTTGCCTATTTTGCCTTTATGGTCGCGCTCGGCCTTGGCATTGACACCGTGCGCCGTTGGGCTTGGATCAGTGCGCTTGCCTTGATATGCGGCACCTGTGCTGGCGTACTTTTGTGGCTCGGCGCGATCAACGATGACACGCTCGCCGCGGGGTTGGCGGGCTATGCCAGTGTTTTGGTGGTTCTCAGCGTTTTGATCCCGTCGCGCAGCCTGATGCCCGATCACCAAGGTCGCACGACAGTGCATGCTTTTGTCGGGTCCATATTGCGCGACAAAACCAATGTTTGGCCCATTTTTCCGGCCCGTTTGTCCATTGTAATGACCCTGGCAGCCTGCGGCATTCTTGGTGTGACGGCCGCAGCCAGTGCAGGGAATTTTTGGCTCAACCTGACCCTTATCTCAGGTTTGACACTTCTGTTTACTTTCTGGTCACGAACCGCCCCGGCGCTGCAGGATCACACCTTATTCCCAGCGCTGACACTCTTGGCCTTGCTGGGGCTGCCCGGGATTAACGGCCCTGTCCAGCAGGCTCTAACCGACGTACTTGCCGCCCAAGACGGCCAGACCGAAACCCGCATGCCATGGACAATCACCTGGTTGTTGTTCGCTGCCATCCTACCCAGCATTTTCGCCGCCTGGCATAGCCTGAAAAACGGGCCCTTCGCCACGGCTTGGGCGGGCGGTGCGGTCCTTTTGGCCCCCTTGGCAGGCCTGACATTGGAATTGTCGTGGCAGCCCACAACCACAATCGGCGCTTGGCCTTGGGCGTTCCATGCGCTGGCCTTGGCCGCTCTGATGACGGCGATGGCGACTCGGTTTGCCGCCACGGACAACACCGATAACACCGGCAAAATCCGCACCTCGATGGCGGTGATTTCAGCTCTGGCCAGTCTGGCCTTCGCCGTCAGCGTTGTGCTGTTTGATGCGGCCCTAACCTTGGCCCTTGCCGCCACGGTGGTCGCCGCCGCTGCGTTGGACAGACGGTTTAACCTGTCTTTGATGGGCCTGTATATCTCGGCTGGCATTGTCGCCTTGGGCATCCGTTTGGTGTTTGATCCAGGCTTGGATTGGGGCTTTGATGCGCCCTTGATGCAAATGCTTGCGGCCTATGGCGGGACATTGGTTGCGCTTTGCATCAGCTATTGGCTCTTGATGCCAATGGTGCGCCCGCGTTCCAAAGTCTTTGTCGAAAGCGCCATCTGGTCGGTGGGAGGCATGACGGCAAGCCTGACCCTTCATCGCCTGATAAACGCTTTGCTGGGGTCACAGGACCTTGCAGAACTTGGTCTGCATGCGACCATCTGGATCGGATTGATCCTGACCCAGTTGATGCGCATTGAAATGGGCGGGAAACTACGTTGGATGCGTATATTTTTGGCCGGAGTTTATAGCTTGTTTGCGTTCGGCTCATTGGCGATTGCGCTTAGTTTGGCCAACCCGTTGTTAAGCGGTGAATTCATCGCTGGGCCGCCGCTGTTCAACACGCTGATCCCGGCCTACTTGCTGCCGGCATTGGCGCTGTTCGCGGTTGCCCTTCGGGTCCAACCCGCCCGCCATATTCTGCGCCCAATCTTTGGCATCTTGGCCATTGCCACCCTTGCCGTTTGGGGTGGCTTGACAATTCGTCACGCTTGGCGCGGTGAGGCCTTGATGACGTTACAAAACGGCGTGACCCAACCCGAGCTCTATAGCTACACTGTCGCCCTTTTGCTGATCGGTGCTTTGCTGTTTTATCAGGCGCTTGCCCGACAGTCCGACCTTCTGCGCCGCGCCGGTGTCGCGATGATTGCCCTCGCGGTGGCCAAAGTGTTTTTGATCGACATTTCAGGCCTGAATGGATTGGTTCGGGTGTTTTCATTCCTGATGTTGGGGATTGCCTTGGCGGGGCTGGCTTGGCTCAATCGTTGGGTCCAAATGCGGACAAGCCCACCAACACCGGAACAGGCTCCAGAACCAGACACATCCCAAAACGCCGACCCATTGGATTGATCCAGCGCATGGTGCGCGTGGTTTGAAGGCGGCACTCTGCCTCCAAAACCAAGGAGCCGCGCCATGCCCAGCACCCCAACACGCCCCCCGTTAGAGCACGGGCATAGCCAAGCCGAAATCGATACCCGTCTGGCCCAACCACCGGGCCGCGGAGATTTGCGTGACATTGTTTATGGGGCGATTGACGGCTCAATCACCACCTTTGCCATTGTGGCCGGGGTGGCCGGTGCGGGCCTGTCCCCTTTTGTGATCGTGGCGTTGGGCGTGGCGAATGTTCTGGCCGATGGGTTTTCCATGGCCGCCGGCAATTATTCCGCCACCAAGGCCGAATTGGATGACATCAAGCGCCTGCGTGCTGTCGAAGAGCGCCACATCAAGGTTGACCCAGAGGGTGAGCGGCGTGAATTGCGTAGCATTTTGGCGCAAAAAGGCCTGTCGGGACACACGCTAGACGACGCCGTCGATCAGCTCGCGGCCAATCGCGAAACTTGGATCAAAACCATGCTCGAAGGGGAATATGGCCTCGCCTCGGTTGACCCACACCCGATGCGCGCCGCGCTTGTGACATTTGGCGCATTTCTCGTCGCTGGTTTCATACCGCTGTTGCCGTTTCTTATTGGCGCGACCTCGGCCTTTTCCGCGTCGATTGTGCTGACCCTGGCGGGGTTCTTTGGTATTGGTACGCTCAAAAGCCGCTGGTCTCTTAGCCCATGGTGGCGTTCAGGATTGGAAACTTTGGCGATTGGGTCCGTAGCCGCCGGGATCGCCTTTGGCGTTGGCTCGCTCTTTCACATCTAGTGTCACGCCCCCAACGGTCAGGAATACGTGACTGTTTTTGGGCCCAAATCTAACCTAAAACCAATCCATTGAAATTCTCATTTAGAGTGATGTCAGGGTGTCAGAAATGGCCGATTTTTTTGATGTATCCAGCGTGGATGCTTACTATAGACTTGCCGGTGTATTGGGTTTTTGCGCCTATGTTTGCGTCTATACCTGTCTGACATTGCGTCTTCTGAACAGCGATAGCATCCGCTACTTTGCCTACAACACCTGTGCCGCCACACTCGTATTGATAAGCCTGAGCCATGAATTCAATCTGGCATCAGCCCTGATCCAGATCTTTTGGATTGTGCTGGGTGTCATCGGTATTTCGTTGCGGGTCATGCTCCGCTGGCAAGACGCGATGCTATCCCGGCGGTAGCAGATCGCCGCACACCAATCGCGTGAGCATCCTGCGCATCATCGGCCGCATCGCCATCGGGGCAAGGGCATGATCGCGCAGAATTGGCAGCAACCGACTATCCGATTGATACATAGGGGTAAATGCCCAACTCATGGCTTGGTAGACCCGCACATGCCACCGCCGCGCCCGCGCATAGCTTTGAGCCGCGCGCGCCATGTCCCCGCCCTCTTGATCAAGCGCTTGCGCCAAGGACCACGCATCCAAAAGCGCCATATTCGCACCCTGCCCAAGCTGCGGGCTGGCGCGGTGCGCGGCATCCCCGATCATGATCAAATCCTGGCCATAGGGGCGGCGTAGCGTCCCATGGGCATATCGCGCCATGGTCATTTGATCCATATCGCTGATCTGGCTGGAAAAATCGCCAAATTCGGGCCAAAGCGATGTCGCCTCGTTTTGCCATGCCTCCAACCCTTTGGCGCGCCAACTCTGGTACCCCCTTGCGGGCAATGACCAGAAAATCGCCGCTTTTTGAATCGGGTTTTGCGAAGACAGGGTCCCGATTGGCAAAACCCCAACCATGTGCCGCGCCTTCAAGTACCGCTGGCGCAATTCATCCTGTGGCAGGGGGGTCTGTTCCGGCCAGTCGACTGTTGCCCACAGTGCCCCATACCCCAATTCGCGCGCTCGCAGCGGCGACAAAACAGACCCGGCCCCAGATGCATCAACAATCAGATCAAACCGGCCCTGACGTCCCTGGGCTGTGATCACATAACCGCCCTGCGCGCCGATAACCTCTTGCCCAGGGATCAGTTCCACCCCAGCATGGACCGCGGCTGCAAGCAAACAGTCAAACAACGCAGCTCGATGAATCGCGAGACCAAAGCGTGGTTCGCCCGGCGTGTCATAAGTGACATCCAGAATTTTGCGCGCATGCTCGGCCTCGGTGCCCAACATTCGGTAGAGTTTGCGCCCCAATGCCTCCGTCTGCGTGCCAATCCCCAATTCATGCAACACCCGTTGCCCAACAGGTTGGATCACCAACCCTGATCCAACCGGCGCGGGGCTGTCAAATCTGTCAAACACCCGCACTTTACGACCACGCTGCCCCAGCGCGGCGGCGAGGGCCAGCCCACCGATCCCGGCCCCAACAATTGCAATGTCATAGCGTTGGCTCATGACCCCAAAAACCTATGCGTTACCCAATTTTACTGTGAGACGCAGCAAACTCTGCGGTTTCCCCAAGGGCAAGGGACGCGCTGCCGCAGGGCGCAGATGTCGCGGCCAAAAAGTGTGGCTGTTCTTGACCTCGGGCCGGGCTTGATCTCCTATGCGCCAATATTGATCAACGATCGGAGACCGACATGCGTTGGCATGAGCTTACCACAGTGACCAAAAGCGCGATGTTGGTCGCCGTTTTGGGGTTTGCCATCAAGTTGACGTCTACTGGAACGGTGAGCGCAAATGGCACAACCGTCTGCACCCATATGGATTTTGCTGCGCTGTGCCTGGGCGGGCTGACCATGGCCTTGGCCAGCACCGGTATTTTCAAGGCCCGTGATTTGGAAACCGGGCGTGCGCTCAACCTTTGGCTCTGCTTGACAGCCGTCGCGGTCGGTCTTTTGCATTTGGTACGGGGGCTTGGCATTGTCGGCGGCCCTTGCTGAACGTTCCGCGATGACGGTTCTTGTCCTTGGGGGCTATGGGTTGATCGGGGCCGAAATCTGTCAAGCTTTGGCGGATGCTGGGCATGAGGTTTTCGTCGCTGGACGCGACAGTCGCGCCGCCGCGCGGCGCTTGCCAGCCTTGCGATTTGTCCAATTGGATATGGCTAAACTCACCACGGCCGCCGATTGGACGCCTTACCTTAACAACGTTCAGGTCGTGGTAAATTGCGCCGGGGCCTTGCAAGACAGCGCCCGCGACGCTTTGGAAAATCTGCATCACCATGCTGTGGCCGCCTTGGCCGAGGCCACCAAGTTGCGAAACATCAAAACCGTTCAGATTTCAGCAATTGGTGCGGACGTAACAAGCCCGATTGCCTTTCTATCCTCCAAAGCGCGCGGCGATGCGGCGCTTTTGGACTCTGGAGCCGATGCAATTGTCCTGCGGCCCGGCCTCGTCCTTGCCCAAAGCGCCTATGGTGGCACCGCGTTGATCCGCCTGCTGACTGCGGTTCCGGTGATACAACCGTTGGCCTTGCCAAGGGCGCAAATGCAAAGCGTCTCTGCCCATGATGTGGCCGCTGCCGTGGTCTGTGCGGTGGCTGGCGATGTCCCATCCGGGCAAATTTTCGATTTGGTAGAAGACCAACCCCAGCCCCTGGCCGAGATTGTGCGTGCCCACCGCGCGGCGTTGGGGTTTGCTCCTGCTCGCCATGTCTGGACGGCGCCAAATTGGCTCGTCTCGCTCACCAGTTGCGGCGCGGATTTGCTCGGGCGTTTGGGGTGGCGCAGCCCGCTACGCTCGACCGCGACACAGGTCTTGAACCATGATCTGATCGGCGATCCGATCCGCTGGTCCGATCTGCACAAACCCCTGCCAGATATGCAAAATATCCTATCCGGCCTGCATCTGGGCCCCGAACATCGCCTTCAGGCGCGCATGGCGTTGTTCATGCCTCTGTGTGTGGCAATGCTGGTGCTGTTTTGGGCGCTCTCCGGGGTGATCGGGGTGATTAGCCTGCCCCAGGCCGCCGCCCACCTGCAGGCTCAGGGTTGGGATGTCGGCCTGTCGCGCCTATCCGTTCTCTTTTGGTCTGTGGTCGATCTATCTCTGGCCGCCGCCTTGCTCTGGCGACCGATGGCAAGATGGGCCTGTCTGGGCATGGCTGCTGTGTGCCTCATCTATTTGGGACTAAGCACATTGGTCTCACCAAGCCTCTGGCTTGACCCGCTCGGGCCGCTCGTCAAAATCGGCCCGGCTTTTCTCTTGGCCCTGATCACATGGGCGCTGTTGGAGGAACGGTGATGCTTTATGAACTGGCCCTGCGCTGGGTGCATATTGTCGGCGCGGCTGTGCTCTTTGGCACCGGCGCAGGCATCGCGTTTTTCATGCTCGTGGCGCATCAGACCCGCGATGCCAAGCTGATCGCCCATGTCGCGGGAACTGTGGTTTTGGCCGACACGCTGTTCACCGCCACGGCCGTTGTGGTGCAGCCCATCACCGGCTGGCTGCTTGCCCGCGCCCTGGGATGGGATCTCACCGAAAGCTGGATTTTGCTCTCGCTCGGGCTTTATGTTCTAACCGGTCTGTTCTGGTTGCCAGTGGTTTGGATTCAGATCCAACTGCGTAACATCGCCCAGGACTGTGTGGCGCAAAACACGCCTTTAACATCCCGATATTTCAGGCTGTTCCGCATCTGGTTTGCCTGTGGTTTCCCGGCCTTTTTCGCCGTCGCAGCCATCCTATGGCTGATGCTCGCCCGCCCAGAGCTCTGGTAAATCAGCGCAGGATCGGGATGCCCCCCGGCCCGGTTTGTTTTTCAACCACACCGGCACGCAATGATCGCCCGATGCGATGCGCCAAAGCCGACCAGGCCGCTGCTTGATCTTCATGCAATTCTTGCCGCAACACACCGTCAAACAAGCCCAGCCAGGCGTCAAACATCCCCGGCCGCACATTGCCCGCCTGCCGATGAACCTCTAATGGATTGCCGTCATAGCTACGTTCATACAAAATCGCATTGGCCCAAAATCCAACGATCTTGGCCTCGTGTTTGGGCCAATCATCCACATGCACCGCAAAGACCGGCCCCAATCCCGGGTGGCGTCGGACACAGTCGTAAAATGACGCAACCACGCGTTCGATTTCGGCGCGAGTGATGTCAATTTTGGGTGGGATCATCGCCATTTGGAAACTCCTTTGGTGGCACATTAGGCCTCAAGTGCCGATATCCCAGCCGACAGATTGGCGCAGAATGCTTTGTCCTCAGATAATACACATGCGCGCACCGCCATTATCGGTTCCCAAGCAAATTCGTGTTTATCAAAAGACATCAAGCGACGGTCCAAATAAATTTCGATTTCTGAAATTCATTTGGACGACAAGCCTGCTCTACGAGCGATGCATAGGAGGGCCGATAAGCGCGAAATTTATCATCGGATAAATCCAATCGGCACCACCCTGCCCCCCGGAAACTTTGCGCGGTTTGAACACATGCGTAACGTCTGTGCCAAAGCGATTGCAGGTGATTGTAATCGGAGGCGTGTTCTTGCCGTAGAGCGGCAAATTAAACACACCGCTTTCCTCAATATCCATCGAAAAAGTCGCGGCCTCAAAGTGACAGGTTATGTATTGGAAAGGCAGCAGGCGGTTTTGTCTTTGCTCGTGCTTACCAACGTTGAACCGCACAGCGGCGATCCGCGCGATCGGCATAGAGCGCCCTTTAGCGGTCAATTGCACCTCAGGGCTCAACTTGAGGGGCACAGCTGTGCCATGATCTTCGACACAGCCCACCAAGCCAAGCGCGCACGTAATACCCAAAGTCAATCGTGATAAGGCCATTATTTTTTCCAGACTTTTAAACAAAATTCTTGACGGCAAAGTTCAAGAAATACCTCCGAGATGCAAGCGCTTAACATCACAAAGGATATGACGAAATGCAGCAGCCTTGCATCCTATCTTTACCCTGCTCAAAAGCGGGCCTATAAGCGCCCTCATGATGTACCCCGTCGCGATCATCATTCGAATTATTTACCCGGCGCTCTGAACGCGAGCTGCCGGGACAAGGCGTCTGGAATGCCGCGCCGCCCCTTTCCGATATTTCCTGACAGATAAGTCCGAGGACGCCCCATATGTGCGCCGACACGCCCCAAGATACCCCCGAATACAAACAAACCCTGAACCTACCCAAAACCGATTTCCCCATGCGCGCGGGTCTTCCCAAGCGTGAACCTGCATGGTTGGAACGTTGGGCTGAAATCGGGGTTTATGACCGGTTGCGCGAAAAAACCGGCCGCAAGCCGTTTACGCTTCACGATGGTCCCCCCTATGCCAACGGCCACCTTCATATCGGCCACGCGCTGAACAAAACCATCAAAGACATGATCGTGCGCAGCCATCAGATGATGGGGTTTGATGCGCGTTATGTGCCGGGCTGGGATTGCCACGGCCTTCCTATCGAGTGGAAGATCGAAGAGCAGTACCGCCAAAAAGGCAAAAACAAAGACGACGTTAACATTGTCGATTTTCGCCAGGAATGCCGCAAGTTTGCCGAGGGTTGGGTTGATATCCAGCGTGAGGAATTCAAACGTCTGGGCATCACCGGCAACTGGGCCGATCCCTATCTGACGATGAATTTCCACGCTGAGCGCGTCATCGCCGAGGAGTTTATGAAATTCCTGATGAACGGCACGCTTTATCAGGGCTCGAAACCCGTCATGTGGTCGCCGGTTGAAAAAACCGCATTGGCCGAGGCTGAAGTCGAATATCACGACCACAAAAGCCACACGATCTGGGTGCCGTTTCAAATTGCGTCATTCAAGCACGATGAGACTATTGCCAAAGCAGCCGGCAAAATTATTGAGGGAAGCGAAGCAGAAAAAGAAGCAATCGGTGAGTATGTTCGTACTCGATCAAATGACCTGCTTGATGCCCGCGTGGTGATCTGGACAACAACCCCTTGGACAATCCCGTCAAACAAGGCCGTGGCCTTTGGCAAGGGCATCTCCTATGGCCTTTATGAAGTCACTGGCACCCCTGAGGAATGCTGGTGCGCAGTAGGAGAGACCTACTTGCTCGCTGACACTCTGGCCGCAGACGTGTTCACCAAGGCGCGCCTCGAAGAGGGACAATTCAAACGTGTCCGCGATGTGTCGGCGGATGAACTTGGCAGACTCACCCTCGCCCACCCGTTCAACGGCATGGACGGCGCTGACGGGTTCTGGGACTATGACGTGCCAATGATTGATGGCGATCATGTCACCGATGATGCGGGTACGGGATTTGTCCACACCGCACCAAGCCATGGTCAAGAAGACTATGAGTGTTTTGTTGCGCGCAATTGGCTTGACCGGATGACCCACAACGTGGGCGAGGAATCCGAGTTCCTACCGCATGTGCCGTTCTTTGCAGGCCTGCAGGTCATCGATAAAAAGGGCAAAGAGGGCAAAGCCAACAATGCCGTCATCGCCAAGCTGGTCGAGGCGGGCGGCATCATCGCCCGTGGCCGCGTCGCGCATAGCTACCCACATAGCTGGCGTTCCAAGGCCCCGATCATCTATCGCAACACGCCGCAATGGTTCGCATCCGTGGATCGTGAAGTTGGCGATGGCCTTGATACACATGGCAAAACCATCCGCACACGTGCGCTGAATTCGATCGACGAACTGGTGAAATGGTGGCCGCAAACTGGCCGTAACCGTCTCTATTCGATGATCGAAGCCCGCCCAGATTGGGTGTTGTCGCGTCAACGTGCGTGGGGTGTGCCGCTGTCATGCTTTACCCGCAAAGGCCTGTTGCCCACAGACCCCGATTTCCTGCTGCGCAATGACGCTGTTAACGCCCGGATCGCCGAGGCGTTTGAGGTCGAAGGTGCCGATTGTTGGTATGCGGAGGGAGCCAAGGAGCGTTTCTTGGGCGATGACGTGAACCCCGATGATTATGATCAGGTGTTTGACGTTTTGGATGTGTGGTTCGATTCCGGCACCACCCATGCCTTTGTTCTGCGCGACCGCGAAGACGGCACCGAAGACGGCATCGCCGACGTCTATATGGAAGGCACGGACCAACACCGAGGGTGGTTCCATTCCTCGCTCTTGCAGGCCTGTGGCACATTGGGCCGCGCGCCTTACCGCAACGTGGTCACGCATGGTTTCACGCTGGATGAAAAGGGCAACAAAATGTCCAAATCATTGGGCAACACCATCGTGCCCGAGAAGATCGTTCAGCAATATGGCGCGGATATCCTGCGTCTTTGGGTGGCTCAGACCGACTATATGGTCGATCAACGCATCGGCCCTGAGATTCTCAAAGGGGTCGCAGACAGCTACCGCCGTTTGCGCAACACCATGCGCTATATGCTTGGCGCGCTTGGCGATTTCACCGAAGAAGACCGTGTTGCCGTATCCGATATGCCTGAGCTGGAACGCCTCATTCTGCACCGTCTGGCCGAGATCGACCATCAGGTCCGCAAGGGCTATTCGGAGTTTGATTTCCAAGGTGTCTTTTCGACAGTGTTCAACTTTGCCACGGTCGATCTCTCGAGCTTCTATTTCGACATCCGCAAAGACGCGCTCTATTGCGATGGCGACAGTGACCGCGCCCGTGCCTGCCGCACCGTGCTCGACATCCTGTTCCACCGTTTGACCACTTGGCTCGCGCCGATCCTGGTCTTTACAATGGAAGAGGTCTGGCTCGAACGCTTCCCCGGCGACGAGAGCTCGGTGCACCTGATCGACATGCCCGACACCCCCAAAGAGTGGATCGACGAACCGCTGGCCGCCAAATGGGCCGAGGTCCGCAAGGTCCGTCGCGTAGTCACCGCCGCGCTCGAAGTGCAGCGTACCGACAAGGTCATCGGAGCCTCGCTCGAAGCCGCGCCGGTTGTGCATGTGCGTGACGCTGACACATTGGCCGCTTTGAAATCGCTGCCCTTTGATGACATCTGCATCACCTCTGCGATCTCGCTCAACAATGATCCGCAACCCGCCGAGGCCTTCCGCCTACCGGAAACCGAAGGCGTGGGTGTGGTGTTTGAAAAAGCCGAAGGTGCGAAATGCCAGCGTTGCTGGAAAATCCTGCCAGACGTCGGCCAGCACAAACACCCCGGCACCTGCAAACGTTGTAATGACGCTCTGGGCTAAATCTGGACTGGCGGGGGTGACCCCGCCATGCCTCTCCCGCCCTTCTCCTGTCCTGTAGAAAGCTCCAAACGCATATGTCTGACTCTCGCCTCAAGATTGTCTTGGTCACCCCGGACATTCCCTACAACACAGGTGCAATCGGGCGGACCTGTCTGGCGTTGAATCTTGAGCTGATCCTGATCAAACCCTACGGTTTCTCAATCGAAGAAAAGGCCGTTCGGCGCGCGGGTATGGACTATTGGAAACATGTCGACCTGACCGAATTCGACACCTGGGAAGACTTTATTGAGACACGCAACCCACCGCGTGACAGCCTGTATTTCTTTGAGGAATACGGGGACAAAACCATTTACGATCCAGAATATGACCCGAACGGGTATTTGGTTTTCGGCTGTGAAACCAAAGGCCTGCCACGGACGATTTTGGATGGCATGGATGATCGCGTTTTCAAACTGCCAATGATCAATCCGCGTGTGCGTTCGCTCAACCTTGCCAATACAGCCACCGCCGTCATGTATCAGGCAATGCGCAAACAGTTGGGCGGATAAACGCCCCTTGTTTTGACCTAACGGATCGCTCAAAACTGAAACCACACGCCAGCCCACCAGCGGTTTATCAGTTCCGAGACGTTTCATGCCCCGCCGAACCAAACCCACCTCGTTGCCCGCGCCTTTTCTCAAACGATTAACGCTCAAAGAGGCCTTGCCCCAAGCCCCCTCATATCCTCTGGACCTCCCGTTCCTGCATGATGACTTTGAGATCAATTTCGAACAACCGGTGACCATCATTATCGGCGAAAACGGCTCAGGAAAATCCACTTTGGTTGAGGCCATCGCCGGCTTGGCCGGGTTTGACCAAGCCGGCGGCGGTCAAGGCTATCGTCCCGTCGATCATGCACAGGCCATTGATGTCTCAGGGTCCGGGCTTGGGGATCACCTGCGCGCAGGTTGGCTTCCCAAGGTTACACGTGGCTGGTTTTTCAAGGCCGAAACGTTCTTTAGCGTCGCGCGTTATCTTGATCGCGCCGCGGTTGAAACTTATAAACCGCCACCCGATTTCCTGTCATGGTCACACGGAGAAGGCTTTGTGCGCTTTTTCGAAGAAAGGATGTCTGAACAGGGTATCTACTTCCTCGACGAACCCGAAAGCGCCCTGTCACCCCGCCGCCAGATTGAATTGCTACGGCTCCTTTCCGACATACAACGCTCGGCGCGCGCACAGGTCATCATGGCAACACATTCGCCAATCCTTATGGCCGTGCCCCAGGCCGATTTGTGGCGTCTCACCCATCGCGGCCTTGCCCCGACAAACCTTTTCGACACCGATCATTTCCGCCTGTACCGCGCCTTCACCGAAGACCCGGACGGGTTCATAAAATCCGCGATGATGGGGGATTGGGACGGCTTGACCTAGCCGAGGAAAGAGCAGGGAACCCCCTGCTCTCCCTTCAAATCAAGGAATAAGGAACAGTG
>NZ_JBOEGM010000022.1:0-199018 GCF_050633425.1 Pelagimonas sp.
AATTTGCAGGATTGGGATTGCACATCAATTCTTGGCCGCCAAAGGCTGACCTATGACATCAGTACTCCACAATGCTCCGCTATGTCGTCAGAGCGGGAGCCAGTCAGATACTCAACAAGTAAGTAAAACCCGTATTATGGGCTGTTCATTGGATTGAGCGGAAACGATTTTCCAGCGTCACGAATATTTCCATTTTTGTAGGTTTCATAAGAAAGTCAAAGGGTTAGTAAAAATTGGCCATGAGAGAAATATGGCTTCTGTGGCGGTTCCGTAGGCCACAACTTTTCGCAGAACCGAAGCTGACATCCTTAGAGACTTCTTCATTTTCGCCACTATTTGGTATGTTATAACCTAACATCACATGTTACTTCGTCACCGAATCTTTCTAAGTTTTCGGAGATATCGAATGTTAAAATCCTTGAGCGCGGCAGTATCTATAGCTTTCCTCGTTTCCGCAGGGCACGCCGGGGCAGAAACCAAAACTAGCGTGACGCTCGCCTCTCCTTGGGAGGTGGCGAGCTATGATCCGGCGGTTGCTGGCTTTGCGATCCAGAAGCTCCAGATCATCGAAAATCTGGTTGATGCTGATGTTACAGGGACACTTCGTCCGGGTCTTGCCACATCATGGAACGCGTCTGAGGACGGGCTGATTTGGGAGTTTTCGTTGCGTGAAGGTGTCCTGTTTCATGATGGCACCTCATTTGACGCGAATGCGGCAGTTTTTGCGCTTAGCCGCGCGTGGGACCAACCCGGTGTTCTTAAAAAGGCTCCGATCTCAGACATCTCGGCGCACAATGGCAAGGTTGTAATAACGCTAGAAACGCCGTTTGCAGCTTTGCCTGCGTTTTTGGCTCATGCCACGACAATCATTCCGGCCGCTGCGGCCTTTGATGACGAGGGCATGCCTTCGGCGTTGATCGGCACTGGGCCCTTTAAAGTGAGCGCGTTCACGCCGCCGCAAAGTATTACGCTGGTCCGCAATGAAGCCTATTGGGGCGAAAAAGCGAAACTTGAGACAGCAACCTATTTGGCTGCAGGACGGGCTGAAACGCGCGCGCTGCTTGCAGAAAGTGGAGATGCAGACATTGTCTTTACGCTCGATGCTGCCGGGTATTCCCATCTGGAACATGTTGATACAATTGAAACGTCTGCTGTGCCAATCCCACGTGTTGTTGCGTTAAAGGTAAACGCGGGTCACCCGTTCTTTAATGACCCCAAAGCCCGCCAGGCCCTCAGCCTTGCTATTCCACGCGATGGCATTGCACGGGCAATTACGCGGTTCCCCGAAGCCGCAGCAAATCAGCTGTTCCCACCAGCATTGAGTGGCTGGCATTCTGCTGAGGTTGAACCGCTTCGGACAGATCTAGACGCCGCAAAAACCTTACTGGCTGATCTCGGTTGGGTTGCGGGTGACGATGGTATTCTGACACGCGACGGTGAACGGTTTTCCATCACTCTGAGGACGTTCCCAGATCGCCCTGAGTTGCCGCTTATCGCGACTGCCTTGCAAGACCAATGGCGTGACATCGGCATTGAGTTGGAGGTGAGTGTTGCCAGCTACTCTGAAATCCCTGCGGGGCATCAGGATGGCTCTTTGCATGTCGCCCTTTATGCGCGGAACTATGGCCTGACGCCTGATCCCATTGGCTCAGTTCTTCAGGACTTTGGCCAAGGCGGCGGAGATTGGGGCGCTATGGGGTGGGAAAACCAAGACGTTGCCGAGGCATTGCGCGTTATTGCGTCAACGTCTGATCAGGACCAGCGCCAAGCCAGCATCGCAACGGTGGCAAGCGTTTTGCAGCAAGAGCTGCCGGTTATCCCTGTTGTCTGGTATCAGCACACCGTTTCTATTGCGAAAGACCTTCAAGGTGTCGTGATTGATCCGCTACAGCGCAGCTATGGCCTCAGCAACATGTACTGGGCCGATTAATCTATGACCGATTTCTTTAAGTCGGTCTTTGCAGTCCTCGCCGCGCGGGGGCTGCAAGCCGTAATTGTCGCTATTATTGTTGGCATTGTCAGCTTTGCCATGATGCAGGCTTTGCCAGGTGACGCAGCCTATCGCATTGCGGCTGGTCGCTATGGTTATGATATGATGGATGCCGCCGCGGCTGAGGCTGTCCGTGTCGAGCTTGGGTTAAACAACCCGTGGTTTGTTCAGCTGGGGGATTGGCTTGGTCAATTGGTTCAGTTCGATCTGGGGAATTCGTTGGTTTACGGCACGCCTGTTGTCGACGAAATCGCAACGCAACTTGGTTACTCGTTGCTGTTGGCCGGAGGGGCAATTGTCACGTCGCTCGCGATTGCATTGCCGGTTGGGATTGTCACAGGGCTAAACCCAAATGGTGTATTGGATCGCGTGACCATGGGGCTTTCGGTTTTCCTGCGCGCAGTTCCAGCATTTGCGCTCGGGATTGTCTTGGTTCTGATTTTCGCTGTGAAACTCAAGCTGTTTCCCGTTGCTGGTTTTCGTGGGTTTGAAAATCTGATTTTGCCATCGTTTACCCTTGGCATCGGCTTGGCGGCTGTCTCTAATCGGGTTGTACGTGATGCAGTTGTTGATGCCATGACGTCAGATTGGCACATGTTCGCCCGCACAAAAGGACTGTCCGCCCGTTTTGCTCTCATTCGGCATGTGCTGCGCAACGCCTCGTTGCCAGTGGTGACCTATGTTGGCGTGCAGCTGGCTTATCTGATCGAGGGGGTTGTCATTGTTGAAACCGTCTTCGCCTGGCCCGGAATTGGCCATGCGCTTGTTCACGCAATCTTTGGGCGTGACATCGCGATGGTTCAGGGCACCGCTCTGACGCTTGGGCTGCTTTATGTTGCGCTCAATCTTTGCGTCGACCTCGCCTGTCGCGGCATCGATCCACGGGAAAGGGCCTTGTAATGGAGCAAGTCAACACACTCTCTGCCCCCATCACACCGATAAAACGACAATCAGCTCAGTTGCTGGGATATGCTTTGATGACATGTTTGGTCGTCGCAGCGATTGGAGGGCCTGATTTAATTGGTATTGACCCGGCCAAGCAATCGTTGTTGGCGACGCTGGAACGCCCAAGCTTTGCGCATCCACTTGGGACCGACCATTTGGGGCGGGATATGACAGCCCGCCTCTTGGCAGGGGCGCAACTTTCCCTCTCTTTGGCCTGTCTTTCTGTGATCACCGCCGGTCTTCCCGGCACTATCTTGGGCGTCCTTGCCGCATGGTTTGGCGGATGGACCGACCGAATTTTGGGCGCTTTTGCTGATGCCGTTCTAGCGCTGCCCGGACTGTTGCTTGTTCTGATGCTTGCAGCGATTTCCCCAGGATCTTGGTGGGCGCTTTATGCCGGTATTTCTTTGACACTGTGGGTTGAGTACTTTCGCTACACACGTCAGCGGGCGCGGATCGTTCTGGCGGAACCTTCGGTCGAAGCGTCACGCATGCTTGGCTTAGGGCCATGGCTTTTGCTGCGCCGACACTTGATTCCCGAAATCGGACCTGGCCTTTTGACAATTGCGGCGTTTGGCGCTGCGACCGCCGTCACGTCTGTCGCGGCACTTGGTTTTGTCAGCGTTGGCATTCGTCCACCGACCGCAGAGTGGGGCGTCATGATGACCGAACTCTTGCCATATTGGCGCGAGGCCCCGTTTCTTATCCTTCAGCCTGTTGTCTGCCTGGTCATCACCGTTCTTGCGCTACATCTATCCGTTGGAGGCTTGCGACGCCCATGAACTTTTCTATCGAAGTTAAGGCCCTGTCCGTTTTTGCCGGGTCAACCCGCCTGATGGGACCGGTCAGTTTTCATATTCGGCCGGGTGGTACGCTTGTTGTGATGGGCGAAACCGGTGCAGGCAAAAGTTTGATCGCGCAGGCCATTTTGGGCACATTGCCAAGTGCATTAAGGGCCGACGGCGAAATAATTGTCGACGGTCGTCGCGTCGATCAGCTCCCCATTGCCGAGCGGGCCAAGCTCTGGGGGCGCGAGATTGCGACCCTGCCACAAGAACCTTGGCGCGCATTGAACCCTTTGATGCGTTCCTTTCGGCAAGTCAAAGAGACCCATCTTTTTGTGGCTGGTCGCAATCCCCAAGAGGCTGCAAGTGAAACAGGGCAAGCATTTGAAACGCTTAGTTTAAAGGGCGCTGAAAACCGTCTGCCCGGAGCACTGTCGGGCGGTATGGCACAGCGTGTGGCCTTTGCCGCGGCAACCGCAGCCAATGCGCCAATCCTTTTGGCAGATGAGCCAACAAAGGGGCTTGATGCAGAACGTCACCGTAAGGTGGTCGATCTATTGGCGGAAGTCCCGCAAAATGGCGGCACACTCTTGGCTATCACACATGAGGTCTCTGTTGCCCGAAGATTGGGTGGCGAAATATTGGTTCTTCGGGATGGCGATTTGGTTGAGCAGGGGATGACGAAGTCCGTGCTCAATGCTCCCTCTGATCGCTACACCCAGTCACTTTTGGATGCCGATCCACAGAACTGGCCAGAAAACGCGCCAAGAGAGGTCGGAGAAACGGTCTTACGCGTCCAAGATCTTGCGGTTGCGCGAGGAAACAAACGCTTGTTCGAGGGTTTTAATCTTGACCTGCGCACAGGTGAAAAAGTTGCCCTGACAGGCCCAAGTGGCATCGGGAAAACAACCTTGCTGGATGCGATTGGGGGGCTTTTGAAACCTGAGTCAGGTCATGTGTCGCGCCAAGGAGCGCTTTCCAAGAATAGCATTCAAAAGCTCTATCAGGATCCCCCCGCCGCATTCCCTAACCGCGTACGCCTCATCCATACTCTTCAAGATGTCGCGCGGCTGAACAACACGGGTTGGCCTGACGTGCTCCAAACCCTTGAGCACCTTGGCATTCACCCGTCCCTGTTGGAGCGACGACCAGATGAGGTGTCGGGCGGCGAACTGCAAAGGATATCCATTGCGCGGGCGCTCACCGTAAAACCAAAAATCATCTTGGCGGATGAGCCGACGTCGCGTCTTGATCCGATCACGCAGCGCGAAACATTGGCAATGTTAGATCGCATAGCAAGTGATGAGCAGATCGCCATCATTCTTGTCACGCATGATCAGAACATTTCAACGAAATGGGCCGACCGGGTGATCTCATTGGTGTGAACAGTCGAGATGGCGGAGCAAAAGGCCGCCATCTCGACACAGCGATAGGTGGCTGTGGCTGTCCCTAAGTTACGTCAGGATCGCCTTTTCTGGAAAACTGCGGGCGCGGTCCGGTTTTGTAAACATCAATTCAATGGGCGTGTGTCAAAGCCGAATTGCAGCATTGATGGCCGTTTTTCAACATCTTGTGGGTCACCAAGTGGTACCGCCGCCCGCAACGTCGCCCTAAACCCTGCATCTTCCAAAACCTGCCCAAATGAGGAACTCTGGGTGCTCCGTAAGGCGGGCAATTCTGCTTGGGCTAGAAACCCAAAATCTTCTACAGCCGTATGTGTTTCAGCAGGTGTTAAAAACATGATCATTCGATCGCGCCCAAAGCTGTCATCGGTGATGCGCAAAAGCCCCTGCTTCAGCGTGTCACCCGGCTGCAGACGCCCGCTAAACATATGTGTGATGGAGTAATCGCTACCAACGTAAAGGACGTTCAAGTCAACAGGGCCAACCTCTCGATTATTTACTATAATATGCACTTCATCGCCAGGAATGAGGCGCGGGATTGGAACGGGGGGAAGGGCGGTAAGTTCAGGCTGCCCATTTACCCGGCTCTGTAATGAAACGGTCACGTCGAGGGACGTATTTGACACGCCTGAGCCGAGTTTCAGTAGGTTTTGCACTTTGGCGATCTGAGTAAAAGTGTCCGCCAAGTCCAGCGCGAGTTGATCAACCGATTTTCCGGAAACGGTGATTTTTGGACTGCGGGCAAGATCACTTGCAGCCATGAAATCACTGTCTTTCGAAACGACAATATTGCCGGTGTCAGGTTGGACCGTAAGGCGGAGATCGGCCGGATCGCTTGGGGGAACAAAGCTTATTCGATGAGGCAACAGGTCGATCTGCTTGGCATAGTCCAACGCTTCTTTTAAAACTGCGGCATCGCCCTTTGTTGGATCCGGCATCGCAATTGTCATCGCGAAACTGACCGCCTCATTCAGCCTGCGCGCATAGGCCCCTTTGGGCAGGTCCGCGTGTGTCAGCTTGGGCGCTGATCCGTCCAAGACAAGGGCGAGCTTGGCCTTGAAAGTGTCGACTTGATCCACTTGGGCATATGTCAGAGCATCGGCCAGTGCCTCCGCAGGAGACGCCAAAATCGCCACCCGCTCTCCTTGCTCTAACCTATGAAGGCGGCCTGCTGGCACGCTTAATGTGCCGTCTTCAGAGATTTCAATCGGCCATTGAAAAACGCTTTCGACCTCTCCGTAACCAAACACCGGCTGGTCAAGATCACCAACAAACATGGGGGTTGATTGCGCCCGCCGTTCGGTTGCGTATTTTCGCAAGACCTCTTGGCCGAGCTGGCGATAGGAAATGCCCGGCGACGTGGCCAGAGTTTCAAAAACTGTATATGTAAAAACCCCCTGCGAACGCCGACCGGGTTTCCCGCGCGGCAAACGTTTTTCGGGAGTGGTTTCATTCGACTGCGCCGCATAAAATGCGATGAAATCCCCCGGAGTCGATGTGTCGAATTCTGCAAGTTCAACTGGCGCGTCGTCTTGTTCGCGTGGGTTGACTGACCGTGTCAGACCACGCGCCATTGCGTCGTCGAGTGCGTCGTCTGGCACGCCCAAAGCCCGAGGTGCCAACTTGCGTAAACGAACATCATCTGTTGCCGAAGCGGCCCGCGTGACAGTCCCGGAATGACAGCTGTCAAACACCGCCCATACTGTCGCGCCGGTCGATCTTAAGCGGGCAATCATGGCACCGATTTCATCGTCGACAAGTGCGTTTTCAACCGTGCCGACGGTGTCGCTCCAAAGCCCAATGTCGGTTGGCAAAAACAGCTCGTCTAAACCGTCCAATTCGCTGGCTTGGTCAAAGGCCGGAGCCTGTGTCCCGTGGCCCGAAAAATGCAGATAGACGAAATCATCAGGTTGGAGCCGGGCCGCAAGCGCGGCCATTTCGGCGCGAATATTCGCCAAGGTCGGGTCATTCCCCCCGGCAACGCCATCCGCCAACACGGTGATGTTTTCCGGGTCAAATGGCACGGTCTCATTTAGCGTTAAGAAGGTGCGGACCAAATCAACGTCGTTCGCCGGGCCGACCAACCAATAGCGTTCATCCAGATTGGGATAGCTCGATGCGCCAATCAGCAAGGCGTGGTTTTCACGTGCAAAGACCGGGGGGGTAAAGCTGAGGGCAAGCGCAGCCAACCCGGCAAGAAAAGACAAGGGGCGCATGGCAAAAATCCCTTAATTGCTCATCATTGAATAACGTCCGCCGAGTGCTGCTTCATTGACCACGGTGATTGAATAGCTATCGTTTTGTTTGGGGTGCCAGCCGCAATAGGCCACGGCACTAATATCGGTGTCAGAACAAACAAGCCGCTTTTTGGCATCGTGAACCAGCAAATTTAGATCGGTACCAGAGGCTCCTTCGACATAGATTTCCGCGTATTGCCCGCCGGTAAAAATGATGCCCGGATAGGTATCGCGGCCTTTGGCTTTGATCTGAACGATGGAATAGACCGGCCCGCTTTTAACGCCCTTGGTCCGATATGCTTTGATGTCTTCCGCCAATCCTTCTAACGCCGGATCCCCCTGAATGAGAGGCTCTGCAGCGGCCAACATTGTCTTCGCGTCCAACAGAGGTTCGGACTGTTCGGTTTTGCCACCTTCGGGGGCGAGCGTGCCAGCAGACAACGGAATGGATTTTCGCAATTGCGCCGCCGCTAGAATATAAAGCGGATCGCTTTGTGCGACGCCCAATTCATAAAGCGCAAAGGAGGTTTGAATTCGTTTTAGCAACGGCTGGTCTGCGATCGCGACAGAAGACAGGCTCATCAATGCGCCTGACAGAAGAACACCAAATCGGTTCATACCACGCTCCTATTCAAAATGAATTATACGTTAATCTGAGACAGGTTCGCGTTTTTAGCAAGTCAACGCGCATTCATGACAGGATTTTTCATGCTTTCCCTCTGCCTGTTCATGCTACTCACAAGGGGATATTTCAAAACTTTCAGTGATTGATCCGAACCATGACACCTTCTGACCCAGCCCGTATTTTGATTGTTGAAGATGATGGCGAAACCGCTGCGGAGGTCGCAAGGTTATTGCGTCATGAAGGGTGGACGCCTGTGCACAAAGACAGGTTGGACACAGGCATCAAGGCGGCTTTGGACAGCGATTTTGACGTCATCATTCTTGATCGGATGCTACCAGGTGGTGACGGGGTTGATGCGATTGCTCAGATCCAGGCGGGCGGCTCGTCTGCCATGATTTTGATGCTCAGCGCGCTGGGATTGCCCGCGGATCGGACACGGGGGTTGGACCGTGGCGCGGATGATTATCTGGCAAAACCGTTTGATGCACCGGAGCTTATTGCGCGTGTTCGCGCCTTGTTGCGCCGCAAGGAGGGGCAGATTGCCGAGACAGAAATCATGACCTTTGGGGCTTTACAAATTCGGCTCAAGGCCCGCCAGGTTCATGTGGGGGATCGACATGTTTCCCTTAGCCCCCGTGAGTTTGACCTGCTGTGTTTCTTTGCCAAAAACCACGGGAATGTTTTGACCCGATTGCAGTTATTGGAAGCGGTTTGGAACCTTCATTTTGATCCGCAGACCAATGTTGTCGATGTCCATGTTGGCCGGTTACGGCGCAAATTGGATGCTGCATTGGTCCGGCCCGTGCTTCACACTCAGCGCGGGGAAGGGTATCTTTTTGACCCGGACTTAAGGCCCGTGGTGAAAGGCATGTGAGGATGCGTTTCACCACGACACAACGGACAATTGCGATCTTTGCTATCGCTCTTCTTATCGTCCAGCTTATTGGAATTTCAGTACAGTTTATCACGGTGAAACGGGTGTTGACCGAGCGTTTGGAACGGCTGGTTGCCGCGGATCTACAGGGGTTTTCCGCTCTATATGATCAGCGTAGAATAATCGCTGTTCGACAGGCTATCGAGTTCCGCTTGGCGACCGATCCCGAGGCAGATGTGCTGTTGTCGCTGCATGATCGTGGCAAGGGTGAATTGGCCGGGAATGTCGGTCTCTGGGGGCAAGGACTTGAGATGCCCGCCGAAAACCAAACCAGTCCGATACAAGTGTTTTCGCATCAAGGCGGCACTTATTTGGGTGTTGTTCGTGTTCTGCGCGGAAATTTCCCGCTTTTGGTTGCGCATAGCACGTCGGATTTGGATGCCGTCCTTGGCGTTTTGAAACAACGATCCGGTCTGCTTTTGGTGGTGGTTTTGGCCATTTCCGGGGCCGCAGCCATGATATCGAATGCTGTCGTGATGCGGCGGATAAAACGCATCAATGCCTTAGCGGATCGCGTCGCCGACGGCGATTTGAGCGCGAGGCTCGCCCCTTTGGCAGCCCATGATGAATACGCCCTGCTTGAGCGGCATATCCACAAAATGCTGGATAGGATCGAGGCGTTGACGCGTTCGACCCACCATCTGAGCGACACGATAGCCCATGAACTGCGCACTCCGCTGACGCGTATTCAAAACCGGCTGATGCAACTCGATGAGCAAGACGAAAACAGTCAAGAGGCGTTGGCCGAGATGCGTCGCACTGTTCAGGTCTTTGATAGCCTGTTGCAAATCGCCAAGGCGGAATCGGGGCGCGGGGAAACGCTTGATTTGGTGCCGCTTGATTTGTCGCAACTCTGTGTCGATTTGACCGAGCTGTATACGCCGCTGGCTCAGGAACATGGCATGATCGTGAATGCGGATATCGCCCAAAATCTCATGATCTTGGGCGACAGGAATCTGGTGGCACAGCTCTTGTCCAATTTGATCGACAACGCCATCAAATTTTGTGGGGAAGGTGCTGAAATAAAAGTGTCTTTGAGCGCTCAGACGCGGCACCATTGCCTGACGATTTCCGATAACGGGCCTGGCCTTCCAGACGGGTTCTCAGAGCAAATATTTGATCGTTTTTCGCGGGCTGCTCCCAATGCGTCGGGGCATGGTTTGGGCATGGCGTTGGTTCAGGCCATTGTTCTGCGCCATGGTGCCAAGCTGTTTCTCCCCCCCGCCGAAAAAGGTTTTGAGATTCAAATTCATTGGCCTACACTACCCGACAAACCTTGATTTCCCCGAGAGGTGTCTGTGGATTTGCGCCCTAAGATTCTGAAATTAATTACGTTTTCACTCCTTCTTTTGGCGGGGTGCGCGGTGACAAATGCCCCGATCAATAGGCCAAAACAAGACGGGCAAAACGCGCCGATTGTGCGGGTTGGAAACCGTGATTTGCCTCAGGACGATTTGTTCATTGGCTTGGCGTTTTCCGGCGGTGGTATGCGGGCTTCGGCCTTTGCTCATGGGATGTTGGAAGCGTTGCAAGACGTTGGGCAAACACCGCAAAATCCGCATGGGCTGTTGCCGCATGTACGGCTGGTCACCGGTGTTTCAGGCGGCTCAGTGACAGCGGCGCATTTTGGTTTGACTGGGCCCAAGGGTGTTCAGGGCTACCGCGAGCGGTTCCTGATCACAAACGCCGAAAAGTATATGGCCAACAAGGCCTATAACCCTCTCACGATTGCGCGTGGATTGTCAGGGGGGGCCAATGGCCGTGCCACCTTTGGCCGCTATCTGGATGAGACCCTGTTTCACAACGCGACATTTGGCGATTTGGCAAAGCGGTCTGACATTCTAACGTGGATCAATGCCGCGGATGTCGCCAGTGAAACCAGTTTTTTGTTCTCGCCGGAAACCTTTGACGCACTGTGCAGTGACCTCTCTGCGCTGCCCTTGTCCGAGGCGGTTTCGGCCTCGGCGGCTTTCCCGTTGGTGTTTAGCCCTATTGTTCTCAAGGCGCATGCCAAACAATGCAATTACCAAGAGCCCGACTGGCTGACTGCGGCGCGCTACAATCCAGAAGCCACCGCAACCATGAAGGCCCATGGCCAGGTCTTGGAAAGCTATGCAAACGCCGATGATGTGCAATATATCAAGCTTTTGGATGGTGGCATAACCGACAATTTCGGCACGATCGCGCTTTCTGTTGCGCGGGCAAAATCGCAAAACCAATACGGGCCTCTGACCGAAGAACAGGCCGTACGGGTGCGAAACTTCCTGTTTCTCGTGGCCAATGCCGGGGTTGAGAAAGACCCGGCTTGGGCCAATCGTCAAAAAGGGCCGGGGGGTGTCGGATTGGCGCGGGCGATTGTCCAGAGTGCGATGAAGTCCGCAACGCGAACGGCCTATGATGCCATGCGGCTCACGCTTGAAGATTGGCATGCAGATGTGATTGAGTTCCGGTGCAGCCTTCCCAGAGCGCGGGTCAAAAAGCTTCGGGGCACCTTGCAGGGTTGGGATTGCAAAGACGTGAAATTGTTTGTCGGCGTCGCGTCATTTGACGAGTTTCCAGATGACATGAGAGATGAACTCAACACCATCCCGACGCGTCTCAAATTGAAGGTTGATCAGGTGGATATGGCGATTGAAGCAGGGCGTAGGGCAACCCGTATGAACCCTGAATTTAATGGGCTTATCCGTGCGGCCGGTCTGGCAGGGCCAGTGCTCGCAGCCGATGGAGCCACGCAGATCACGCCGACGCGGATTTCTCCTATTCGCAACTGACATGTTGGAAACACCAGCTAGAAATACCAGTTAAAATAACAGGGGTTTGGCGCTTTGTGACAGCTTTGTTCATTTGCCCAACCTTGGTGCAGCTGGCTAAACTGGGGCAAAGAAACGCTTGAACCCAAGGCCGATATCCATGCGCCATCAGAAAGCTTTTTCAAACCTCCTGCACCGTGCCATTGGTGTGTTGCGCAAGCTGCTGCCCGGCGCGCTCGCTTTGCATTTTGGGTTTTGGCTGGTGTTTTTCTTGCACAGCTATGGTGGCCACCGCGGGGCCGGGGCGTTTCTAGATGTCGTAACAACCGCTTTGATTTTGACATGGTATTCGATCAAGGAATTTGGGGTTGAAACGTTGGTATGGGGCGGCGTTTTGATCGCGACTTGGCGTTTTTTCAATGCTGTAGGGAGGTCTTCAGAATGAACCGCATTGTCCGTAGCCTCGTCGTTTTGACTTCGTTACTATTGCCGATGGACGTGTCGGCCCAGCAAAAATTGACTGAATTTCAATCTTTGATCGGGGATCCGGGCAGGGGGTTCACCGCGTCACAAAACCTGTTGGATCGTAGCTTTGCCGCGCATTTGCATAGCGGTTCAAAGCCATTGCAATTGCAGGAACTGGATGCGCTGGGCGCGGCCTATGATCCGAGGTCCGACACTCCGTATTCTGCGGGAATGATGTATTACCACTTGGCCTATCCGGTTTCGTTGTTGCGAAAAACCGAGACAGGCGGCGATGAAATTATTGCCCGGATGATTGAGGCACGCATTCGCTGGCTTGCGGGGGACACAGAGGCGGCGCGCTTTCAGATCGAGGATTTGGTCACCCAGTTCGCAGCCATTGGCGGCACCGATGATCAGATGGTTTCGATCTTGGCGGATGCCGCCATTCTGGCATGGCGAGACGGTGACGTTAAGGTTGCGCAACAGTATTTGACCCGTGCTCAAACCTGTGGTCAGCCCAGGTGTCCAACTGATTTTGTATTCGACTGGCTTGGTCCAAATCGAAGGGCATTAAAGCGGCCATTTGAACAGTATGACCCGGATGGGATGCGCGCTGCGGCGCTGGCCGGAACTGCGATGCTGGTGAATGCGCCTGATCGGCTGCGAGAGGAGATTACGTTAGAAGCGAACTTTGTGACGGGTGATTGGTCGCGCGAGCTGTCTTGGGCGCTTGAGGTCTCGGGCAACGCCGACAAGGCAAGGGCCAATGACAAAAAACGCGTCCGCCTCATTGCGGACCGTATGTTGGATGCGCATCCGATGGCCGGGTTCTTGCTGGGACATGCAAGCGTGGCTGCGGAGGTTGATAACCTGCTGACACCACAAGGCAACCTGTCACATGACGCGCTGTTGGGCCGGGATGTGACCTATATCGGCACGTCGCTTTGGACCTCGGCGATCATCGGACGATGGCCGATTTTGCACGATCTTTATCTCGGTTCAGACAGGCCCCAAGATGTCATCTTTGCCCATGTTATTAAGGCGCGTCTTGTCATGTTTGACGGCGATATGGAACGAGCGCTTGGGCTTTTGACTGCAATATTGGCCGATGCCCGCGCCCAGGGGTTTTCCGATGCACAGCTTCATTCCATCCTGATGGATCAATGGGCAGCGGCCGTTCTCGCCAAGAATACCGACATTGCGACCCAAGCAAAGGCTGCGGTTCAAGCCTGTCTTCAAACGGAGTGCAAAGCCGATATCGTTCAGACCGTGGCCTCTCGTTACTTCAACCTGCCATCTACCGTTTACCCTCAGGGCGTCGCGGGCCTGACGCAGGCCTCTGCGGATCAGTTTTTCCGAGATGTCTTTCCCGGAGACCTTTTGAAACTCGCCGACCTCTATAGCCGTGGGTCAACCAGAAGCGCCGACCTGCCGCTTGATGATGCGCGCGATAGCGTCACCGGGTTTGAATTCGCCGAACAGGTTGCGGGTCTGCCGATGTCGGATTTGATTGATCGGGCCAGTAAAACGATGGATGCGCTTTTGACCGCAGGCCAATACCGTCAAGCGGTCAGCATTGGCGACAGGACTGAGACGCGCGCTCGCGATGTGTTGGCTGAGTCTGAGCTCACTGTTAGCTTTCAAGCCAAGCGGGCTCGGGCGGCATCGCGGTTGGGCGACGCGCGTGCGCAAGAGTTTTACCAAGCTGCGGTTCAGGGCATATTGGAAATGCAAGAGCTGGATTACAGCCACCAGAATTTGAGCGATGACCTGGCTCTGGATCTGCTTGATACGACGTTCGATACGGTTTTGTTGGCGCTGATTGAGGGGCTGTCTGACAAAGACGATATTCGCGCCCGTGTCGAATTTCGCCGCGGAAATATGGCGCAAGCTGCCGATTTATACCGCGCCTTTCGACACAGATATGAGCTGCAGGTCTCCGGCGAAGATTTACAATCCTACCAATTTGACAGCCCACAAACCTATGCCCGTGATCCAAAATTGCGGGCCATGGCTTTGCAAGAAGCGCATTACCGGAACGCGCTGGGCGAGACCCAAACCGCCGATCTGCTGCAGGCACTGGGAACCACGCCAGAATGGCCCGGTCAGTGGCCTGATCTTGATGCGCCTGTTCCGGCCCATGTCTTGGCACATTTTAAGAAGACCACAACAGGGTTTTCTGGAGCCATGAGCCACATTCGTCCGGCGTTTGAGTTTCGTGATCGCGGTAATTACCAAGGGGCCGCCGCGTGGATGCGCGATATGGCTTGGGTGGCGCAGGGGGCAGAGCAGCGCGGAACCTATGAAGATGCGCAGGTGTTGTGGCAAATGGCGTTTACCTTTGCCCGTGCCGGCGACACAGCCATTGCGTTTGATCTTATGGATCGCGCTGCGAATATTGCGGCCAGGCTGTCGTTTGAAGGCGCAGGCGAAGGGACGCTGCAATTGCTAGAGCGAGATCGCTGGAGGTATTTGCTGTTTGTTGACATTGCTTGGGGCGCAGTGAGCGGGACGGTTCCCGATCAGATGCTTGTTGTATCACGCTATTGATCTGTGGTTACTGCGTTGCGCCGCCATCACCGACCAAGACAAACGGGGCCCAAGCCGAAGGATGCGCCAGAGACGGACTGCGGCTTTGGGTGATCAGATCCAGCATCGAGAGTCGCAAGGCCTGCGATTTTCCCAGCGACGGATTTTGCTGCAAACGCGCCAGTGTCTCTTTGGTCAAGATGGCTGCGACGTCATCGCGCACGGGCCAATGCGACACCAAAATGGACCGCGCTCCGGCAAATAGGAACGCCCGTGCCAAACCTGACAGCCCTTCTGCTCCGGGTGTGCCATCACCCGAAGCCGTATTACACGCAGAGAGAATGACCCAATCGGCGTTTAGCTTAAGCTTGGCGGCCTCTGATGCCGTGAGCAGCCCATCATCAAGGATCGTTCCGTTGCGCGGAGGCGTTAAGGCCAAAGCAGGTTCGGCCAGCCCCGAAAAATCTCCGGTGATCAGCCCGTGTGTGGCAAAAGAAATAATAGCGGTTTGTTCAAGCGCGGCCGATTTGACGCGCGCTTCGGTCGCCTGATCGCCGGTGAAAACCTGTGCTCGGGTCGGGCCAAACAGTTCGGCGATGTCGCGCAGCTCGCGGGCGGTTCCGGGCAAGGGCGGTAGGCTGCGCACAGCATCGGTAAGCGTTCCCTCATCGCCGAAAAACGCTCCCATTGCGCGTGAGACAGGTTTCGCATGTGCCTGTGCGCCGCCAAAATCCGGGTCACCGAACCCAACAAAGCCAGAAACCTGCGCGCCCTCAGTAGGTTTTTCCGTTGAAGCTCGGATGCTGGGAAGGCTGGAAACCCCTGGCAACGTTGTGAACGCGAAGCGGTTGATCATCCACGCCGCATTTGAAAACGTCGTGGATGCATCGGGTTTGTCTGTCACCAAAACAGCAAGCGGGAGGCTGGATAGGGCTCCGTCTTTGACGACAAAGAGGTGGTCGACCTCATCCAAAGCCGGCAGCACCGGAGCAAGCAATTGCGTAAAAAGAGCATTGGCTTGCACGAGGTCGAAGGTCGGCCCGGCTATCGCAGATGGTGCCGAAAGTGGAACAGCCGCCCGCACGGGCGCCGTCGGATCGAGGTCCGCTCGCAAATTTCGGATGCGGTCGGTTAGATCAGCAGCCGAAATATCCGCCCGGTGCCACGCATGCCCCTTGTGGGAAACGGCCCAGACATAGGTGCCAAACGGGGCGCTCAGGAACAAGACAAGCCCCTCATTGGGCGCAAGATGTTTTCTGAGCTGTTGGTAGTTCAGGGGCTTTGGATTGGAAAATTCTGCGTAATGGGGGAATTTTTCGCGAATCTCAGCGTCTTTATCAAAGAGCTCCTGCTCTGACTTTTGAAGCGCTGCACGTGTGCCTGCCCCCGCGTTTCGAACAGCGTAAAGTGATTTGGCTTCGGCCACATCCGCTTCGATCTGTTGCCTGTCACGAATGAGTTGCGCCAATGGTCCGTCACCAACCGCGGCACGTGCCCCCATTTGCGCCACGGCACGTGCGGCCTTGGTGGCCATGATCCATTGTGCCCCTTCAAAGGCGCGCGCGCTCATCTGGGTGCCAAAGTCGTCTTGCTGGGCCTGCGCCGACGTGCATAGCAGAAAGGCGCAGGCCCCAAATAGGATGGATTTCAATGGCATGTCATCGCTCAAACCCCGGTGCGGGCATCAGAATACGCTGTCCAAGCCGTTGATTGTGAAAACTTAAAAACATGCGCCGTTGCGTGCATAGATGCACATCCGGCGTGAGCTTTGTGCCGCCACATCTTCAATGACCCCTGTCAGCGCGTCATCGCCTTCGGCAAGCTTTTTGGCCGCTGCGATCATGTCTTCTTGGGTGGTGAATTCGGCGCTGGGCGCAGCAGACGCGCCATCAAGTGTCGCGCGCAACCGTACCGCTGCGAGGATCAACACGGGCTCTCCCCGCGCTTGTCCCAAAGCCATCAATTGTTCTGACATTGTGATTTGCGCCATGGCCTCGGGTGTCAAATCGGCCTCTTCTGCGTGAACGGCCAGGACCGACGAAAGAGACAAAACCCCTGCAATCAAGAACGTTTTCATATGTTTTTCTCCAATAAATTAGATCGTACCGGGATGGTAAACGCTGCAATTTCACACAACAACAGTCTTTGAGGTCACCTGAGAATTCTAACAGCCATTGTCATCCAATCGGGGGGATCGGCGTCGCTCGGCATTTCTTTGGGGGGTGGATGCCTGCGCTTTGTGACGACCACCAACCAATCACAGAGCGACCTGATGCGCGTTTCGACGGGCTTGTTGCGAAAATGGCAGGCCAAAGGATTGGCCCAAGGCCTCGGTTCTTCACTTTGGGACCGTCGCATTTGAAACCGTCTGGTGGTGACCTGCGGCTTTTGGTGATCTATAGTTATTGACGTCCGGGCACCCCTGCACGTATTTGCTGTGTTAGCGGAAACATTCCTCCGAAAGGATCTGAAGATGATCTTGTGTTGCGGTGAAGCGTTGATCGATATGATCCCAACGCCCACAAAAGATGGACCAGACGGATTTGTCCCCCATACGGGCGGTGCGGTTTACAATACGGCCGTCGCGCTTGGGCGACTTGGGTGTCAGCCCGCAATGCTGACCGGGCTTTCGACCGATATGTTTGGCCAACAGCTCAAAGCAGGCCTTGAGGCAAGCAAAGTCGCGACGAACCTGGTGGTCGAGGCGGATCGTCCGACCACGCTGGCGTTTGTTCAACTGCGCAATGGTCACGCGACCTATAGTTTTTACGATGAAAACTCAGCCGGGCGGATGCTTGAACTGCAAGACATGCCTGATGTGCCGGACGACGCAGAGATGCTGTATTTCGGCGGCATCAGCTTGGCGTGCGAGCCGGGAGCAGACGCCTATGCGGACTTCTTGGCGCGAAACGGCGCGTCTCATGCGGTGATGATCGACCCCAACATTCGCCCTGGCTTTATCCAGGACGAAGCCCGCTACCGGGCCCGTTTGGACAAAATGCTGGGCTTGTCTGACATCATCAAGGTTTCGGACGAAGATCTGGATTGGATTGTGCAAGGCGAGGCTGGTTTGGATGAAAAGGCCGCTGCGCTTTTGCAAAGCGGGGCGTCTCTGATCATTGTGACCAAAGGCGGGGATGGCGCATCTGGCTATCTTGCCGATGGCAGCCAGGTTTCGGTTCCGGTCACCAAAGTGCAGGTCGTGGACACTGTCGGCGCAGGCGACACCTTCAATGCCGGCGTATTGGCCAAGCTGTCCGAACTGGAGCTGCTGTCCAAAGCCAGCTTGAAAAACATGTCTGCCGAACAGGCCGAAACGGCTTTGGCTTTTGGTGCAAAAGTTGCGGCGGTGACCGTATCCCGTGCCGGGGCCAATTCGCCTTGGGCCCATGAGCTAACGTAACGAACATCCTGACGCCGAGTGGCAAATTCAGGCCGGATTTGTTGTGATGCAACTGCCCCCTTCGCATCCGGGGCGGGGGCTGTTAAACAGCGCATAAATCCCCGCAAGCAAGGGCATATTTCATGACCAAACCCGTTATTTTGACCATTCTAGATGGTTGGGGCCTGTCAGATGACACCTCCGCCAACGCGCCCGTTCTGGCGAAAACGCCAACGATGGATCGGTTGATGGCGACGTGCCCCAATGCCACTTTGATCACCCATGGGCCGGATGTGGGCCTGCCGACCGGGCAAATGGGCAATTCCGAAGTTGGGCACACCAATATCGGCGCGGGTCGGGTGGTTGCGATGGATCTGGGGCAGATTGATCTGGCGATCGAAGATGGCTCGTTCTTCAAGAATGAGGAGCTTCTGGCCTTTGGGGCTGCGGTCAAAGCGGCCGGCGGGCGTGCGCACCTGATGGGGCTTGTGTCCGATGGCGGCGTTCACGGCCATATTGAGCATATCAAGGCTGCGATCAAAGCTTTGACGGATCAAGGAGTTGAGGTTGTTTTCCATGCGATCACCGATGGTCGTGATGTCGCCCCAAGTTCTGCCAAGTCCTTTATGGCTGAGCTTGTCCAAGGCCTGCCGATGAACGCGCTGATTGGGTCAGTGACCGGGCGGTATTACGCCATGGATCGCGACAATCGTTGGGAACGGGTTGAGACCGCGTACAACGCCATGATCTTGGGGCAGGGCGAGGCGGCTGCGGATGCCCAAGCGGCCGTGTCTCAGAATTATGCCAAGGAAATCACAGATGAGTTCCTACCTGCGACGGTTATCGGTGACTACGATGGGCTCAAATCCGGCGATGGGTTCTTTTGCCTGAATTTCCGCTCTGACCGGGCGCGCGAGATTTTGGCGGCGATTGGGGCACCTGACTTTGATGGGTTCGACCGAGATCAGGTTGAGCTGTCGGCCTTGTTGGGCATGGTTGAGTATTCCGACGCGCATAACGGCTATATGACCACGGCCTATCCGAAGCGTCAGATCACCAACACCTTGGGCCATTGGGTCGCAGAGCAGGGCAAAACCCAGTTCCGTTTGGCCGAGACTGAAAAATATCCGCATGTGACGTTCTTCTTGAACGGTGGGGTCGAAGTGCCCGAAGCCAATGAGGAACGGTTTATGCCCAAATCGCCCAAAGTGGCGACCTATGACATGCAACCCGAGATGAGCTCCGGTGAAGTAACCGAACAGTTCTTGGCGGCGATTGATCACGGCTATGACCTGATCGTCGTGAATTATGCCAACCCCGATATGGTGGGCCATACCGGTGATCTGGGCGCTGCGATCAAGGCCTGTGAAGCGGTGGATGCCGGTTTGGGGCAAGTCGTGGCCAAGTTGGAAGAGGTTGGTGGCGCGATGCTGGTGATTGCGGATCATGGCAATTGCGAAACCATGGTCGACCCGGAAACCGGCGGGCCGCATACTGCGCATACGACCAACTTGGTGCCGGTTGTTCTGTTTGGTGGGCCAGATGGCGCGCAATTGCGCTCTGGACGTTTGGCCGATGTGGCCCCAACTTTGCTACAAGTGATGGATCTTCCCAAACCCGCCGAAATGACGGGAGAAAGCCTGATTTCGTGAAGCGGTTTTGTCTGATACTGGCCCTTTGGGCCGCGCCTTTGGCGGCACAGGATGGCGGTGCGGCAGCGCGTGCCGCGGCCGACGCGCTTGAGGCGGCGGCGGTTGGATTGGATCAGGCAGACAGCGCACGAGACAGGGTTGCCGCGCTGACTGAAACGGTTCGTGCCTACGAAGACGGGCTGGCTGCGATGCGTGAAGGGTTACGTGCTGCGGCCATTCGTGAGACCGAGTTAAGCCGCAAGCTTGATGCCCAAGAGGCGGATGTTCAACAATTACTTGGTGTCTTGACCGCGATGGGTGGCCAAGCTGAGCCCAAAACATTGCTGCATCCGCAAGGCCCGCTTGGCATGGCTCGGTCTGGCATGTTGGTGGCGTCCGTGACGCCGGGATTGGCGCAACGGGCGGCGGAACTTGGGCAGGACTTGGAAGAGGTCAGTGCCCTGCGCCAGATTCAACAAGGCGCGGCGCAGACGTTGGAAAAGGGCCTGACGGGTGTCCAAGATGCGCGCACTGCTCTGTCCAAGGCCATTGCCGATCGCACGGATTTGCCTCGTCGCTTTACCCAAGACCCGATCAAAACCGCGATTTTGATCTCGGCGGCCGAGACGTTGCAAGGGTTTGCCTCAGGCCTGTCGCAGATTTCAGAAGACGATGACGCGCCGGTCACCACAACTCGCATTGATGATCGGATGGGGCTGTTGCAGCTGCCGGTGCGGGGGATCATTCTGCGCAAAGCTGGCGAATCCGATGCGGCGGGGGTGACACGCCCCGGCATTGTGATGGCGACACAGCCTCAGGCCCTGGTCACAACCCCGGTTGCCGCAACGATCCGATACAATGGTCCGCTCCTTGATTACGGATTAGTTACCATTCTTGAACCACAAGCCGACCTTTTACTTGTTTTGGCCGGGCTTGATGCCGTTTATGGTGATATCGGCCAGGTTTTGCCCGAAGGCAGCCCCGTTGGGACGATGGGGGGCGTGATGCAGATGAATAATTCGTCACCTTCGAGTGAAGGGGGTGGCGCTGAGCGTTCCGAAACGCTCTATATAGAGGTCAGAGAGGGCGAGACGCCCGTCGATCCACTTTTGTGGTTCGCATTCGACAAGGGATAATAAGGTATGAAGAAATTCGTCATGGCCGCGTTGGGCGGCACATTGGCCTCGGTGGTGGCAACCACACAGTTTGTCGGCCCACTGCTAGCCCAAGAGGCAGATCGCCCTGCCAGCGTCTATGAACAGCTTGACCTGTTTGGCGATATTTTCGAACGCATCCGGGCGCAATACGTCTCTGAAGTTGATGAGGCTGATCTGATCGAGGCGGCTATCAACGGTATGTTGACCTCGCTTGATCCGCATTCCAGCTATTTGCCGCCACAGGACGCAGAAGATATGCGCGTCCAAACCCGCGGTGAGTTTGGCGGTTTGGGCATTGAAGTCACCCAGGAAGAGGGCTTTGTCAAAGTCGTCTCGCCGATTGATGGCACCCCTGCAGATGCCGCCGGTATGGAATCGGGCGACTTCATCACCCATGTGGACGGCGAATCCGTTTTGGGCCTGAAGCTGGACGAAGCGGTTGATCTCATGCGCGGCCCGGTTGGGTCGGAAATCGTGATCACCGTTGTGCGTGAAGGCGAAGAAGAGCCATTTGACGTGTCGATCATCCGCGATACCATCAAACTGACTGCCGTGCGTTCGCGTCTCGAAGGGCAAACGGTTGTTTTGCGGGTCACCACATTCAATGACCAAACCTTCCCTAACCTTGCTGACGGCCTTGCCAAACAGGTCGAAGAAGCTGGCGGCATGGAGAATGTGAACGGCTTTGTTCTGGATCTGCGCAACAACCCCGGTGGTTTGCTGACCCAGGCGATCCGCGTGTCGGATGCTTTCCTTGACGCCGGTGAAATCGTGTCGACCCGTGGTCGCAACCCTGCCGACGGCGAACGCTTCAACGCCACGCCCGGTGATTTGGCAGAAGGAAAACCCTTGGTCGTTTTGATCAATGGCGGGTCTGCCTCGGCGTCTGAAATCGTTGCCGGTGCCTTGCAAGATCACCGTCGTGGTATTGTCGTTGGGACAAAATCTTTTGGCAAAGGGTCGGTCCAAACCGTGATGCCATTGCGCGGCGAAGGGGCCATGCGCCTGACCACAGCGCGGTATTACACGCCTTCGGGTCGTTCGATCCAAGCGCTGGGCGTTTCGCCTGACCTCGTGGTGGATCAACCCCGCCGCAGCCCAACGGATGAGGACGAGGATGAAACACCAAACCGTTTCTCCCGCTCCGAAGCGGATCTGCGCGGCAGTCTCGACAACGATTCTTTGACCGAAGACGAAATCCGTCACATCGAAGAAGATCGTGCCAAGGTCGAAGCGGCGGCCAAGCTGCGCGAAGAGGACTATCAGCTGGCCTATGCCATCGACATCCTGCGTGGCTTGTCGGTGCTCGGCGAGAAAAAGTAAGACAACGGGGCGGGGAAATTCCCCGCCCTTTTGCATTGTGGTAACTGTTTTGGTGTCCTATCTGGCCTGCGATGCTGGAACGGTATAGCTCTGGTTTAGCTAGAGAAGAGGGCCCTATGACACCTGAAGAGATTGCCAAACTCCCCTATCGCCAAAACGTCGGCGTGATGCTTGTCAACGCAGATGGACACGCCTGGGTCGGTCAGCGTTTGGATAGTGACGTGCCCGCGTGGCAGATGCCCCAAGGTGGCATCGACAAAGGTGAAGATGCCCAAGCCGCCGCCCTGCGCGAGCTTGAGGAAGAAACAGGCGTTTCCGCCGATTTGGTGACTGTTGAGGCGCAGACAGAGGGCTGGATCGCCTATGATCTGCCTCATGACATTGTCCCGAAAATCTGGAAAGGCCGCTATAAGGGGCAGGAACAAAAATGGTTCTTGCTGCGGTTTCACGGTTCGGACGACAACATCAATATCGACCTCCCTCATCCCGAATTCTCGAAATGGCGCTGGCTTGCCGCGGATGATGTTGTCGAACAGATCGTGCCGTTTAAGCGCGGCGTTTATGAGCAAGTCGTAACAGCGTTTCGTGGGTACTTGTGATGCGTGCAATTGTTGCTCTTGCTCTTGGATTGCTGATCATGGCGCAGCCTGCCTTGGCGCTTAGCTGTCTCAAACCCAATCCAGTGCGCAGCTACCTCGAAGCGGATGCTTCGGAAGAGCGCTGGGGCGCTGTGCTTGGACGGCTGGATTTTGACGAAGGTCGTTTGCCACCGACTGTCTCTGGCGGCGGGCATTCGGATGTCGATCTGCACGCGCAATTGGTGGGGCATTCGCTGGATGCTGACGGTTTCACCAACCCGTTTCAAGGGGCCATAACCCTCAGGATCGTGTGCACGGGGTCATGGTGTGGGCGCGCCCGATCAGGTGGCCATTACCTGATGTTTATCAAACGGGAAAAGGGCAAGCACGTTGCCTTCGCAAATCCATGTGAGGCCTGGATGTTTGAGAACCCGCGCAAAAAAGCCCTTCGCGATGTGCAGCGCTGTTATACGGGCGGCTACTGTCAGCCCGATGATGACGATTAAGCACTAAGGGTGGTTATCACCCTCATCGGCAAAGCGTTTTAGCGCCTCACGCAAAAGGCCAACACGATGGGGGCGAAACGAGCGCCCCGTTGTTTCGAGATTGGCCATGCGATCAAGGCGAAAGGTCCGAAACGCCTGTCGCAATTGGCATTCGGCCACAAGACAGTGGCTTTGCTCAAAAAAGATGATGGATAGGGGTTTGACCTCGCGCTGGCTCGGGGCTCCGTTGCGATCCGTATAATCAAAGATGACCTGTTTCTCTTCCCAACACGCTTTGCGCAGCGCGCTTGCGTCGATTCCTGGAACCGGCGTTTGGGTGAAGCGATGGGCGGTCAGGACTGCGTGTTTCAACCGATGCGCCTGTTTTTCCGGAAGGCGCGCTTTCAGGCGGGCCATCGCGCGGGATGCGGCCTGAGCCAGAGCCGGATCACCAACAGCCCGGACTTCGCGTAACCCCACGACCAGCGCTTCGATCTCTTCATCATCAAAGCTTAGCGGTGGAAGATGCGCGTCTTCTATCAAGGTGTAGCCAAAGCCGGCGGCACCATCGATCACGGCCCCCAATCCGCGCAAAGAGTCGATGTCTCGATAAAGTGTGCGTTCAGAAACCCCGGTTTCCATCGCCAATTGCCCCGCCGTCACAGGGGGCGGCAGGCGGCGCAGAGTATCCATCAATTGAAACAGGCGTTCGGTACGAGACATGGCAAACCCATACTGCCCAATGGTGACAGAAATTGACAGTGGGAGGGCAGGTGACCCCGCCCCAGCCCCAAAAGTTTGGTTATTTACGTTTGCGCGTCACTTTGCGTTTGGTTTTTGAGCTTTTGATCTTTGATTTGGTGGCTTTGCGGCGCGGTGATGCCCCGGTCTTGCGTCGACCCCGGCCATACCCGCGGCCCATGCGGCCACCGGTGCCGCGCTCCATCTCATCGCCGTCAAGCTCAAGCATTTCAAAGGCAATGCCGCCAGTGACAGGGGCCGCTTCGATCAGCTTGACCTTGGCGCGCATACCCAAGGCGATAATCCGCCCAGAATTAGAGCCCATCAAGGTACCAGCATCGCGGTCAAAATCGAAATATTCGTTGCCGAGGGTTGAGATCGGGACAAGCCCATCGGCCCCGGTTTCATCCAGTTTCACAAACACTCCAAATTTGGCGATCCCGGAAATACGGCCGGTAAACTCAGCCCCCATCCGGTCGCTCAAAAAGGCAGCCAGATAGCGATCGGTGGTATCACGCTCAGCCATCATTGAGCGGCGTTCTGTGTCAGAGATATGCTGGGATGTGGCCTCAAGCGTTTCAAGATCAATTGGCGATAGACCGTCATCGCCCCAGCCATGTGACGTAATCAGGGCGCGGTGAACGATCAGGTCAGAATAGCGGCGAATGGGCGATGTGAAATGCGCGTAGTTCATCAGCGCGAGGCCAAAATGCCCAAAGTTCTTGGGGCTGTAATAGGCTTGGGTCATTGACCGCAAAGTTGATAAGTTTATCAGTTCCGCGTCTTCTGTTCCCGCCGCATCGCGCAGCAATTTGTTCAGATGTTGCGTTTTGAGAACCTGACCTTTGGCCAGGACCAACCCGGCGCTTTGGGCCGTTTCACGCAGGCTATCGAGCTTATCAACCGGTGGCTCTTCGTGCACCCGGAACAACAGCGGCGTATCCTTGGCAATCAAGGTTTCGGCAGCCGCGACATTCGCGAGCACCATGAACTCTTCGATCATTTTATGCGCGTCAAGCCGTTCGGTGAAATCGACTGATGTGACTTTGCCATCATCCCCCAAAACAATTTTGCGCTCTGGCAGATCAAGCTCAAGCGGCTGGCGACGTTCCCGTGCAGATCGAAGCGCAGAATAGGCGGCATAAAGCGGGCGGATCACCGGGACGATCAACTGTTCGGTCCGCTCATTGGGCGCGCCATCCATAGCGGCCTGCACTTCCTGATAGTTCAGCGAGGCAGGAGAGCGCATAAGCCCGCGCAAGAAGTGATGTGACAGCTTGTTGCCCTCGGCATCCAAGACCATGCGCACAGCCACACAGGCGCGCGGTACGCCTTCATGCAAACTGCACAGATCCCCCGAGAGGCGGTCAGGCAACATTGGAACAACCCGGTCTGGGAAGTAGCTGGAATTGCCGCGTTTTCGGGCTTCTCGATCCAAAGCAGAACCGGGGCGCACATAATGTGACACATCTGCAATCGCCACCCAAACGATATGGCCACCGGCATTCTTGGGGTCGTCGTCGGCCTCCGCAAAAACGGCATCGTCGTGGTCGCGTGCATCTGACGGGTCAATCGTGACCAAGGGCATATCGCGCAAATCAGTGCGCCCGGCGAGACCAGCGGGTTTCATGGAATCGGCTTCGATGAGAACCTCTTCGGGGAAATCATCGGGAATGCCATGTTGATGGATCGCGATCAAAGACACAGCACGCGGCGCGGTGGGGTCGCCCAAACGCAGGGTGATACGTGCCTTTGGCAGTCCCATCCGTCCCTTGGGTCCGGCCTGTTCAGCCTCGACCAATTCGCCATCTTTGGCACCGCCAGTTGCATCATTGGCGACCAGCCATTCTTTGTCGCTGCCTTTTTCGATAGGCATGATGCGGCCGCCTTCAGCCCCTTTGCGAAAGATACCAACAACTTTGCTTGGGCTGGTGCCGATGCGGCGGATCAGCCGCGCTTCGTAGTTGTGGTCTTCGCTATGCACGACCTGAAGGCGTGCCAGAATACGGTCACCTTCGCCAAGCGCCGGGTCCGAGGGGCGTGGAATAAACAAAACCACCGGCTCCACACCTTCGCCATGCCATTCCAAAGGCCGGGCAAACAGATCGCCGTCATTGTTCGGGGCCAGCACCTGCAACACACTTACTGGCGGCAGGCGGTCGGGGTCTTGATAGGTCTTTTTGCGCTTTTGCAAATGACCTTCTGCCTCCAACTCTCTCAATAGGCGCTTGAGATCAATGCGGGCGGCCCCTTTGATCCCAAAGGCTTTGGAGATGTCGCGCTTAGAGGTCAGGGTCGGGTTTTCGCTGATCCAATCAAGGATCTCGGGTTTTGTAGGCAGCTTGGTCATGTCCCCCCGTAACACGCGGAGCAAACAGCGTCATGGCCTATTCGGCCTGTCGTCTTCTATAGGCGGATAATTCCGCATTTGGGCTATAACTTCGAGAGATCATCGACGGTGTCCACATCGCGCAAGGTCTCAACCAAAGCGACACGCGCGCCAGCAAGGCTTGCAATACTATCGCTCAGTGTGTGTTCAGACGACCAACGGACATTGTCAAAAAGCCGGTGTGGGACATGACCACCATTGTGCAGGCCAACCAACCAATAGCCGCCATCTTCAGCCGGCCCAAAAACCGCATCATGATTGCCAAGCGCCTCGAAGGCTTTCCATATATTCGGCCGATCAATACCAGGAATGTCGGCTCCGATCACACAGGCCGGGCCGCTCGGGGCATAAGACAACATCCGCGCCATCCTGTCTCCCAAGTTGCCGCGCCCTTGCGGCCAGCGGGGCAGATGCGCGGGCCAAACCCGGCTTTGCAGCCCGTCGCGGTCCGGGGCAACCGCCAAAACCACCTGCCAGCGCGGGTCTTGGATACGGCGCAGCAAGGCGGCGGATTGGTGGCGAAACCACCACGCGGATCGTGTCAATCCAATGTCACGCCCGAGCCGTGTCTTCACCCGACCAGGGCGGGGTTCCTTGACCATGACAATGACCGTACGCATCAGAGCAATGCCAATTCCATATCGCGATGCTCAATGCCTGCGTCCATGACAATGCCGCCATGAGCCACAAATCCGAGAGCTTCATAAAACCCCAACGCAGGGACTTGCGCTTGCAGGATCACCTTGCCAATTCCAGCGCGGTGTTGGGCCTGATCAATGGCCGCGCGCATCAACGCCTTGCCAAGCCCCGTTCCGCGTGCGGATGCCAACACACACACGCGGCCGACTTTGGCGTAGTCGTCACCGAATACCACGCGGGCCGTTCCCATAGGCGTTCCGTCGACCTCTCCAATCAGGTGCAGTGCCGTGTCATCGAATTCATCAAGCTCCAACTCTTCGGGAACGTTTTGTTCGTCGATAAAAACCGTTCGGCGCAGGTCAAAGCAGATGTCTTTATCCGCATCCTCCGCCACGCGAACCATCATGCGAAATAATCCGCCAAAATACGGGTGTAGATCGACTTGAGCTGATGGATTTGCGCAACCTCAACCCGTTCGTCGACAGCATGCATCGTCTTGCCAACCAACCCAAATTCAACCACCGGGCAATGGCTTTTGACAAACCGAGCGTCCGATGTGCCTCCGGTCGTTGAGAGTTCAGGCGTGTTGCCGGTTTCCGCCTCAACCGCCTTGGCGATCAAATCGGACAGCGGGCCGGGAGGTGTGAGAAAGCTTTCGCCCGAGATTTTGATTTTGACGCTGGTCTTTGTTCCAAATTCGACATCCACTGTGGCGGCTTGGTCCCGAAGCCATTGGCTGAGCGATGCTCCGGTATGGTCGTCATTGAAGCGGATGTTCACACAGGCCGAGGTCTTGGCCGGGATGACGTTTGTCGCCGGGTTGCCGGTATCTAGTGTGACAACAGCCAAGGTTGAGGCATCAAAATGGCTCGTGCCTTGGTCAAGCTCGTGACTTGCCAGACGATCCATCAAACGCACCATCGCAGGCAGTGGGTTGAGCGCGCGGTGAGGATAAGCGGAGTGCCCCTGTTTTCCTTCCACGTCAAACCAAGCGGACAAAGACCCGCGGCGCCCGATTTTCATCATCTGACCCATGTGATCGGGGCAAGTCGGTTCGCCGACAAGACACACGCTCATGGCCTCCTTTTCGGCGTCCATCCAGTCAAGCAGCGCCGTGGTGCCATCGGTGGCGTCGCCTTCTTCGTCGCCGGTGATCGCCAAAATGATGGCACCATCGGGGGGGGTGTCACGCACAAAGTCAATTGCGGCGGCGGCAAAGGCTGCGACGCCTGATTTCATATCTGTTGTGCCGCGCCCATACATAAAACCGTCAACGATTTCGGCACCAAACGGGGCCTTGGTCCAATCGGATTCCTCGCCAATCGGAACAACGTCTGTGTGACCGTTGAAACCGAAGCTCTGTGGGTGTGCCTTGTCGCCCCAGCGCGCATATAGGTTCGGCGTGCCATTACGGTCAACGCGCCAACACGAAAACCCGGCATCCGTCAGCAGCTCTTGAAGCAAGGTGAGCGCCCCGCCCTCGACAGGCGTCACAGAGGCGCATTGCACCAACTTGGCGGTCAATTCGGCGGGATCGGTGCGGGTCATGGGCGGTCTCCTTGATCTGTGGGGAACTGGCTAGCGCAGACCACGCGGATGCGCAAATGTTGCGTAAATACATCGGCATGTTTTAGGGAAAAGGCCCTATTTCGGCCAAAACCGATTGCGCTTGGTCAATCTGGACTTTGATGCGCGATCCGTTTACCGTTTGGCAGGCGTTGCATTTTTGCAAAGACACGAAGCAATGCCTCCGAGCAGGAGTACAGCAGATGAGTTGGATTGCGTTGTCAGGCCAGGGGAAATCCTGGGTCTGCCCCCGGGTTTTCGGGGGGGGAATAGAGCAGCGCGACAGGTTGATGGCACGTGGGTCGATTATGATCGAAACGCGGTTGTCTCCCGAGGGGCGGCCACAAACGCTTTTGTCCTATGAACGCGCCCATCCGTGGATCGGTGCCATTTCATTTCGCGCGGTTCCAGGCGGAGGGATCGTCCTTGTCATGACCCAAGGCGATGAAGTGTTCCATACGGTTTTGCAAAATCAACAGGACGCGCGCACCGATGTTATTCGGGTGACATTTAGCTGGGACAGCGAGGCGCGCTTTGGTCAGATTTCCGTAGAACGCCCCGAAAGCGATACTGTGATCGTTGAGACCACCCCAGCGCCGCCACCGCTTTTGGTCGAAGACATCTTTACGTTGGCGCGGCGACCTCAATTGGTTGAGTTGGATCCAGATGTGATCTTTTTCGCTGTGTCAGACGAAATCGAAGCCGTGGGGCCAATGCCATCGCTGGCGGCACAGGTGCCAGTGATGACATCCACCGGATACCGCCCAGTATCGGAATTGCGGTGCGGTGACACGGTCCACACCTATCAAAGTGGCCTTGTGCCCGTGCTGCACCGTGTATCGCGTGTCGTTCCGGCGTTAGGGTCTTTTCAGCCGGTTCGCTTGTGTGCCCCCTACCTCGGGTTGACCCGCGATTTGGTTGTGGCACCACATCAGCGTTTGGTGATTGGCGGCTCTGAAGTCGAATATATTTTTGGCCGCGAGGCGGTTTTGGTGCCGGCGCTTAGCCTCGTGAACGGTTTCACCGCCGTCTACGAAGAAGGGCTGCAAATGGTGGAATATCACCAATTGCTTTTGCCGGGGCACGAGCCATTGATCGCCTCAGGTGCGGAAATGGAAAGCCTTTATGTCGGTCGATTGCGGCGGCAGGCCAAGCAGCTGAGCCAAACCTTACTTGCAGATGTGCCGCGCAATTTGATGCCGGAACATGCTCGGTGCGGCCTCAAGGTTTTGGGGCCATTTGAAGCCATCACCCTGGCAGAAGCGCGCGCCGCCTAGTCGTCTTTGTCAAAAAAGGGCGACACCTGCGCGACAATGACCGCGTTTTCGGCCAAAGCCCGATCCATCAACTCGATCTCTTCGTCAGGAATGTCATGTCCTTGCTCGCGCCGCTCTTCGAGCGTGCCATAGCCGGTCACATCCAGTGGCGCCGTATCGGCCTGTTTCAGGATCGCAACCGTTTCACGAACGGCCTCGGCCTCGTCCACCCCGGAGGCATAGCACATCAGCGCCGCGCCCGTGCTGTCCTTGGGCAACCCGTCACCGTCCTTGCGACCGATTTCAACCAGCAGGGTGAAAACCTTGTGTTTGCGCTTTTTGGCGGTCTTTTTTTCTGTGGTCATTGCTCAGGGCACCGTTCAAAATAAGAGGCATAGCCATCGCGGATAATGGTCAAGCCTGGAGGGCTCGACAAAAGCATCATCCGGTGTTCATAGGTCATGCCTTCGCCATTGCACTTTGCGTCATAAAGCGTGGCATTCATCCCGCGCACGGCCACTGGCTCGGTCAGAGTGCAGCGGTTCTCAACGCCTTCAAAGCTGTTGTCTTGCACCGAAATCGCACCGCCATCGGCACCAACGCGCTGGCAATCCCAGTTCTCGGCTTGGCCTTCAGGATAGTATAAACCATCGTAAGGGCCAGCAGAGGCGGCGGGGGCCAGCCCAATGGCAAGCCCCACAGTCACGCAGAATGATAGACTGCGCGCCAACATCAGTCGCGCAACAGTTCGTTGATGCCGGTCTTGGAACGGGTCCGTTCGTCAACACGTTTCACGATAACAGCACAATAGAGATTGATACCGTTTTTTGATGGCATGGAGCCTGCAACAACCACCGAATAGGGCGGCACTTCGCCATACATCACTTCGCCGGTTTCGCGATCAACGATCTTGGTGGACTGGCCGATAAACACACCCATCCCCAAAACTGACCCTTCGCGCACGATGCAGCCTTCGACAACTTCAGAGCGGGCACCGATGAAGCAGTTGTCTTCGATGATGGTCGGGCCAGCCTGCATTGGCTCGAGCACGCCGCCGATGCCAACGCCGCCCGAGAGGTGGACGTTTTTACCAATTTGGGCACAGCTGCCGACGGTTGCCCATGTGTCAACCATGGTGCCTTCGTCAACATGCGCGCCGAGGTTCACAAAAGAGGGCATCAGCACAACACCGGGTGCGATATAGGCGGATTTGCGAACGATGGCGTTGGGAACGGCGCGGAAGCCAGCAGCTTTCCACTGGTTGTCGCCCCAGCCTTTGAATTTGCTGTCGACCTTGTCCCACCAGCCAGAGCCTTGTGGGCCACCGTCTTGCTGTTCCATGTCCTTGATCCGGAAGCCCAGCAGAACCGCTTTTTTGGCCCACTGGTTTACGTGCCAACTGCCATCGGCCTGCTTTTCAGCGACGCGTAGCTTACCGCTATCGAGCGCATTCAGCGTATCTTCAATAGCCTCGCGGGTTTCGCCGGTTGTGGCCGGTGTGATGGTGTCGCGCGCGTCCCACGCGGCTTCGATGGCTGTTTCAAGCTGGGCATTGGACATGGGGAAAGCTCCGGTCTCTTAGATTCCGAAGGTTGATAGCCAAAGCGCGGCCCCGCGTCACCCCAGCAGAGAAGATTAAAAGCTGAGATCGGGTTTTATTCCGAGATTCAGTACCCGCCACACCTTCCCAAGAGGGCGATGTTGCCGGACCGCCACCCTTTTGGCCCGCTCGGGGGACCAGTCGGGCTTGCGCACAAGCTAGGTATCGGCCAGCATCGAGAACCTTCGATGCCTTGGCATCTGAAAGACATTGATCCCGTGGTGTATCGGTCTCTGCACGGTTGGACAGGTAGCCACGCTCCGATCAAAAACTATCGGCGACTGCAGGGGAAATGTGGGAAAGGCTTATGTTTGTCTGGGCCGGTCGCATTTCATTTACTGGTGTAACGGAAACCAACAGGCTACTCCTTAAGGTCTGAGTTTAAGGAGTTGTTCATGAAAGACGATCGCCGCAGCAGGTTTCGCGACGCCCATACCGATTTAGATACAGCAGAGCATATCCCAGATACCGCGCAGACGCGGTCGCCCTCGTATAGTTTGGCATTTGCCGACGAAGGTTTTTTGTGCCGAGATGAGCTGCGCCCGGTGCGGCTTCAACTTGAACTGCTCAAACCGGAACTGTTGTTGGATGAGCAGGGCATTGAATCAACGATTGTTTTGTTTGGAGGCGCTCGGATTCCGGCACCTGCTGACAAAGACAAGGCCCGGACAAAAACCTTGGCGGATCTTTCGCGGTTTTATGAGGAAGCTCGTAGTTTTGCCCGGCTGATGACACGCAAGGCAATCGCAACCGGGAACCGTGATTTCGTGGTTGTGACCGGCGGTGGTCCCGGTGTGATGGAAGCTGGGAACCGGGGCGCTGAAGAGGAAGGCGGAGTTTCAATCGGCCTCAACATTGTATTGCCCCATGAGCAGGCCCCCAATCCCTATGTCACGCCAAAACTTGCGTTCAATTTCCACTATTTTGCGATCCGAAAAATGCACTTTTTGATGCGCGCACGGGCGGTTTGCGTGTTCCCGGGCGGGTTCGGTACGCTTGATGAGCTGTTTGAATCGCTCACGCTCATTCAAACTGGGCGGATGCAACGTGTGCCGATTTTGCTGTTTGGCCGTGAGTTTTGGGAAAAGATTGTCAACTGGGACGCATTGAAAGATGCCGGAACCATCAGCCCAGAAGACCTTGATCTGTTTCGGTTTGTTGAAACAGGAGAAGAGGCTGCTGAGATCATTGAAAATTGGGAGCCAGCCCCCGCAAGAAGCGATATTCCTGGGCGCTAAAGTTTTTCTGGGGCGCTAAACTTTGAAAGCAGGTTCAAGCCGATCCGTCTTGGACCTGCTCTGTTTCCAACCGGCGTTCGACCCAACGCGCGATGACTTTGCGGGCGGCGTCTTCGTCACGGTTCTCAATCGCGCTGCGCAATTCGCGAAGCGCCGTGGCAATTTCAAATTCTGACAACAACGTCTCCTGCGCACGCAGAATTTTCGGATGCGGTGTCGTGAGCATGTCAGGAGAAATGAGCAACTCTTCGTGGAGTTTCTCGCCTTTGCGAAGCCCGGTGATCGCAATTTCGATATCGCCCTGAGGGTTTTCGTCAGACCGAACGGAATACCCAGCGGCTTCGATCATCTGACGGGCCAGTTTGCGGATCGGAACCGGCTTGCCCATGTCCAACACAAAAACGTCACCGCCGCGCGCAAACGACCCGGCCAACAAGACCAGTCGTGCTGCTTCAGAGATGGTCATGAAATAGCGGGTGACCGCAGGATCGGTTAGGGTAACGGGGCCGCCGCGTGCGATCTGTTCTTCAAACAGCGGAATCACAGAGCCACTGGACCCCAGAACATTCCCAAACCGCACCATTGAAAACTGTGTGCCATCGTTGCGGGTGGCCAGATCTTGGATCACCAGTTCAGCAAGACGTTTTGAGGCACCCATGACATTGGTCGGCCGAACAGCCTTGTCAGAAGACACCAGAATAAACCGGTCAACACCTGCTTCACGCGCTGCATCGGCGATGATTTTTGTGCCAAGAACGTTGTTTGTCAAACCTGCGATGGGATTGCATTCGACCAAGGGCAGATGTTTGTAGGCCGCCGCATGGAGCACAACTTCTATGCCGTGTTCGCTCAAGACTTCGCTCAGCAGACCGGCGTTTTGAACCGATCCCAAAATTGGAACGACCTTTAAACCGTCGCTGAGTTCCCGAAGTTCTTTGTCGATGTTGTAGAGGGCTAACTCTGAGTGATCGAGCAACACAACACAGGCGGGTTTACAGGCGATCAGCTGACGGCACAGTTCAGACCCGATAGATCCTCCGGCACCGGTCACAAGAATGCGACGGTTACTATAGGCTTCGCTGACACTGGGGAGCTCATTTTCAAGCCGGTTCCGGCCAAGCAGATCGTCCATGGACACCGCAGTAACGCTTTTCTTGAGCGCGCCATCGCCGACAAGCGACGCAAACGAAGGCAAGGCATGCACTTCGCTGCCAAGGTGGCGCAACCCATGTGCGATACGGGCCAAAGCGGGTTGATTCAGGGAAGGCATCGCTAGGACGATGCGATCAACAGGGTTCTTTTCGGTAAGCTCGGCTATATGTGACGGGGCATGTACACGCAGGCCTGCAATCACGCTGCTTTGAAGCGTCGGATTGTCGTCGATAAAGGCAATGGGGTTGATGGAGTTGTCTTGACGCAACGCGGCAACCAATTGTTGCCCGGTTTTGCCGGCACCATATACGAGAATCCGCATGCGATCGGAGCCGCGGCGATAGATTTCAAGCGTGATCTGTCGGAGTACAATCCGCCATGATGCTGAAAAAACCAGAACGAGAAGGCTAAACACCACGCAAACAGCAGCGGGGACCGGGAGGCCAAAAATCTTGCCCATCCCAAAACAAGCGACACCGAGTGTAACAGCCAACGGAACGGTGCGGATGATGCCGCGCATTTCATAGGCGTTTAGTTTGGTCTGTGGCAAACCAAGGCGCCATCCCGCGGCCGACCCCAACAGGACCAAGCCAAGAACGACCGGGGCAAATTGTGCCGTGGTTGCGGCGGCCAGAGTGATGGGAGCTGTTAAAATATAGGCAGTGAGCAATGCGATTGGGATGACCAAAGCGTCGACCACGGCGAAAACCAGCGATTTCTGCTGGCGCGACATGCTGGTCACGAGCTCAAAAAACATCGTCTCTGTCCTTAGGGCTTAGCCCGGTATTGTTATTTTTATCTGCAGGTTACCCTAAAACGACGGTGTAATGCAACCAGTGGGTGTCTCTGCGCTAGGTTAAGCCCTGAATAAGTTAAGGAACGGTTAGAGGGCAAGGAGCCAATATTGATAGGCGCGAAAATAGGCGATATGTCGCGACATTTCTGCTGAATTTAGTGGCACTTTTGCTGCTTGTGCTCGTGGCGTCAGAATTTCGGCACAATCAGGCCTTTCACACAAAGCTATGCTGAGATATTGAGCGCCAGCCGCACGGGGCTCCTCCCGGCGCGCAAATGTACCTTAAGGAGGGCCAAATGGGCTATAGGGTCGTCGTCGTTGGTGCCACAGGCAATGTGGGCCGCGAAATGCTGAACATCCTCGCCGAACGGGAATTCCCCGTCGACGAAATCGCAGTACTGGCATCGCGCCGGTCGCTGGGGACAGAGGTGACATTTGGCGAGACGACGTTGAAAACCAAGGACCTGGCCACGTTTGACTTTACCGGATGGGACATAGCTTTGTTTGCTGTGGGCTCAGAAGCCACCAAAGAATTTGCGCCCATCGCGGCGTCTCAGGGCTGTGTCGTGATCGATAACAGCTCGCTTTATCGCTATGATCCCGACGTGCCGTTGATTGTACCTGAGTGCAATGCGGACGCCGTTATGGGCTATACCAAGAAAAACATCATCGCGAATCCCAACTGTTCGACGGCGCAGATGGTCGTGGCGCTCAAGCCGCTTCATGATCGGGCCAAGATCAAACGTGTTATTGTGTCGACATACCAATCTGTGTCCGGCTCGGGCAAGGAAGCGATGGAAGAACTTTGGGAACAGACCAAGGCCGTTTACAACCCCGTAAACGAAGTCCCAGCCAAGGTTTACCCCAAAGAGATCGCCTTTAACGTCATTCCTCATATCGACGTTTTCATGGAAGACGGCTCGACCAAAGAAGAATGGAAAATGGTCGCCGAAACCAAGAAGATCATCGATACGTCGATCAAAGTCACCGCAACTTGCGTGCGGGTGCCTGTCTTTGTTGGGCATTCGGAATCGATCAATATCGAATTCGAAGAGTTTTTGGACGAAGACGAAGCGCGCGACATTCTGCGCGAAGCGCCTGGCATTATGGTCATCGATAAGCGTGAAGATGGCGGTTATGTTACACCCAAAGAGTGCGTCGGCGATTTTGCCACATTTATCAGCCGGGTGCGTCAGGACAGCACCATTGATAACGGTTTGAATTTGTGGTGCGTTTCGGACAACCTGCGCAAAGGGGCCGCATTGAATGCAGTCCAGATCGCAGAAGTTTTGGGGCAGAAAGCCTTGAAAAAAGGCTGATAACAGAACGTTTTCAGCTCGGGGCCGGTGGATGCATTCTACCGGCCTTTTTTGTGACCTATTCCAACGGATAGGGCGGACTGTCCCAAAGGGATCTGTTTATATGCTCCGAGACACTGTGACAAAATCAAGGCGTAGGTTATAACAGTTTTACGGATTATGTGGCGCAAACGTGACCTAGGTCTCTCTCAACGGGTTGCGTCACCCACCGCGAAAGCGGAAACAAGCGGTTTTACGCGTCAGGCGGTTTTGGATGCTCTGATGTAGTTACAACGACTGCGGCCCACTCTCTCCACTCTCTCCGAATTGGGCCGCAGTCGTTCTAGTCACCAGCCCCTCTCGACTGACCTTCAGTGTTTGGCGAACCGACCAAAACCCACAAAAATTCAATTCAAAGTCTCTTTTTCGCCCAGAAGCGGGCGTAGCTTTTTCTGCAGATGACGTGAGATCATTGGTCGGGGCTGGCCCGGCAGAGGCAGAAAAGGAATGCAACAAGATGAAAAATTTGACGCATACAGCCCGTATTCGTAGGCTTCGGGCACTATGTTCGCTGGTTGGGCCGCGCAGTCACCGCCCCCAAAGACCTTTGCTTTTCTCAGCCACCACGCGTTGCAGATCGAAAGGCCTGTTCGCGAGTTAAAACTCCAACGTTGCCTTTGGCGGCCCCATCTAACATCGCATCATGTTGCCAGCGTTGAATTGCACGTGGAAACGGGCGGCCAAATTTGGCCGACAAGCCGAGCTCGGTCTGACCCAATCGGGACAGGCCGCATACGCGTTGGCGAGTCGCCGTTTCAAAAAGGTAAATTTCGCCATGTGCGTCACGAAGTGTGAACCCCAAGAGTTTCAACCGCCCCTGGAGTTCTGGCCAGGTTCTGGCATCTTCGAAATGTGTCGCGAGCTTTTCCTTAAGGTCAGATATTGAAACAGGATCAATCCCCTGCGGTTCACAGGAGTGATGCGCTTGCAAAGTTTGGGCGATGGCTTGCTCCAAAGGGAGATCCCGATGCAGCAGAGCATCCCATACCTGTTGTGGCAGCGAGAGGGTGATTGAACGCTCTTCCATATCCTGATCGTGCCGTGTGGAAGTTAACATCGCGTTATTGATGATGTGACTTGCCATCTGGCCAGCCCTATTTTTGCCAAACTCTCTTGCCAGTCTGAGAAGGTAGGCAAGGAGCATTCAGCATGACTTATCAAAAAGACACACCAAAAAGCTGGGCTCAGGCGACCAATGGTTTGCCGGGGCCAATTGATTGTGAAACTCAAGCGTTGTTGCGTTTGTTTTTGGGGCCAATACTTGAAACGGCTTCGGATTGGGATGAAATGTCATCCCGTTTGACGGATAAGGGGTATGGGTTGACCATCCGCGAAGGCCGTTTGGTAATATTAAACGAGCAAGGCACAGCAATTTGCACGGGCCGCGGACTTGGTGTCCCATTGGCTGACATTACCAATCGTATCGGACGCCCAACTCTTTCAGAGCATCCCGGAGCCCAATAGGTCGATCTGCGCTATTTGCGGTTTTCACCGTCCGGCGCAAAAGACCTTGCCCGCTCCATGAGCGACTGAGCCAATAAAAACGTTGGTATGACGTGGCGGCTTCCGTGGTCTTGCGCGAGAGCATAGCCTGCGTATTCAACCATTTCCGATGCCGCTTCGAATGCGACTGACGCTCTTGATGATCCGATAGTGTGGTCAAAAAGAGATTTTAAAACAAGAACCTGGTTCGAAATTTCGTCGTTACGGCACGGATATTCGGATGGCTGCGGCTGCGTTGGCGACAAGGGCGCGTACAGATCGTTCGCGTCACGCAATTGCCCCGATCCATCTGGGGCATGTTGATCTTCACAAACATCGTGACGCCAAGTTTCGATATGGTCAACGAGCTCTGCGACCTCGGCAGACGTGTTTTCAGCCTCCAAAGCTTTCAATGCCAAAAGTGTCACTTCCGTCATCCGCAGGCACAAAGCCATATGCGATTTGGATGTTGAGCTGCCCACCGCATTTGGTTGGCCAGTTTGATATACCCTTTCCAGTTTCATAGAACTCACTCTCTCTGCAACAAAAATACGCGCAATTTTCCGCCGGTGCGGGAAGGAGAAAGTACTTTAACATCGTTGGGTTGTTTTGTTGTTACGTTTTCTTAGGTGACGTGGAGTGAAGTAGATTGCAAAGGGCGTTCGCCTTGAACGCCGCTCTATCCAAGTCACCAGAAAAGAATGCAAATTTGCCGAGCTAAATCGATTTGGAAAGGTGTTAACCTTTTTCACAATTTGATCTAACGCCGGTCGAACCTAGAAAAATTGGTCTGTAGAGGCAAAAATCGTAGGCCAATGACGTGCAATGGCCAACTGATTCGCAGGTTTCAATTATAGGGTGATGAATTTCCCCGTTTTCGGGTCAAATCCTTCTAGGCCACCTTCGCCAATGTCGGTCCATAGCCCATGTAGTGACAATTGTTTGCTTTCGACAGCGGATTGCACAAATGGAAATGTCATCAGATTTCTGAGGGAGACGATCACAGATTCCTTCTCCAAGGCGCGTGCTTGATCTTCAGCGGACACGTCTTTGATCTGTTCATAACCGGGGCGTAGAATGTCCATCCAGCGACCAACAAATGACGTGGTCTCTTCGAGCTCAGGTGCCCGACCGCTACACATGTCCAAACAGCCCTGAACGCCACCGCATTGTGAATGTCCTAAAACAATGACATGCGCGACTTTTAGAGCCGTGACAGCATATTCAACCGCTGCCGAGGTCCCGTGCTGGCTTCCATCTGGCTCATAAGGGGGGACAAGGTTGGCGATGTTGCGGTGGATAAAGAATTCGCCCTGATCTGCTCCAAAAATCGAGGTCACATGCACACGGGAATCACAGCAGCTGATCACCATGGCCCGAGGGCGCTGGCCTTCGGTGGCAAGGCGTCGATACCAAGCGCTGTTCTCTTCATACTTGGTGGCCTTCCAGCCCTTGTAACGCTGAACCAGATACTCTGGCAAAAGGTGTACATGTTCCATCCGAACCTCCGCTAAAGAAAGTGTTCCGCCGTAACTAAAGAGGATTCGCGGGAAATTCGAGAGAAAAGACGCAGAAATAGACTTTTGCGTATAACCTTTTGAGAACCCCGTTCTGTCAGATTGTCCAAGCCGTGGGGGCAACAAGAATGGGGTGAGATGTGAAAGAGGTAATGTACCTCGCGCCGGTGGAACGGCCGAGCATGGATGCTGATCAAATCGAAACGCTTTGCGCCGATTTGGGGCCACATGCGGCCGAAGACGTCATTTGTCGCGCGATGGAAGAGCTGGCACAAAGATTGTGTGCCTTACAGGAAATGGCCGTGCATGGTCCGCGTGAGGATTTGCACAAGGGCCTAAGGGCGCTGAGCGCTATTGCCGATCAGATCGGTATGGTCGGGTTGTCCGATGTGGCACGCGATGTGATCAATTGCCTTGAGCTGGGCGATGTGGTTGCTGAGGCGGCGACGTTGGCCCGGCTTGCACGGATCGGAGAGCGGTCCTTGACGGCAATGTGGGATCATAATGACCTGCTCGGGTAAGGACTTGGCCACTCTATTGGGCTGACCCCTTGCGGTTGGCCCTAGGAAAGTTAGGCTGGGGCGTGCTTTGATCAAGGGACGCCCTATGCCACTTACTTTCGCTGCCGCTGACACAACGGCTTTACCGCTTTTTGTCGTCTCTTCTGACAACTTGGAAAACTGGCTGTCTGAACAGACAGACCCGATTCAGGCATGGATCCGGGCCAGTGGATTTTCGGCCGCGATTGGGTCCGCGATCATGCTGCCCGGTCCCGACGGTTTGCCGGTGGCCGCCGTTGCCGGATATGGCACCGAAGCTTCGCGCAAGCGGAGCCGATTTGTATTGGCCGGTGCTGTGTCAAAATTGGCTCCGGGGGCCTATCGTTTGCAAGACGGCGTCCCTGAGGATGAACTGCAAACCGAAACGCTAGGCTGGTTGCTCGAGAGCTATCGGTTTGAAAAGTATCGCACACAATCGGCAAAACCGCGCGATCTTATTGCCCCAGAGGGCATTGATTCGGCACAAATCGAAGCCTTGGCCAAGGCCGAAGCCCTGACCCGCGATCTGATCAATACAACCGCTGCCGATATGGGCCCCGAGGCACTAGAAGCTGCCGCCCGCGATTTGGCCGCCGAGTTCCAAGCCAAGATCGACGTGACTGTTGGCGATGATTTATTGTCTAAAAATCTGCCAATGATCCACGCGGTTGGACGCGCTGCGGACCAAGAACCGCGTCTGATCGACATGCATTGGGGCACGTCCGGCCCGCGATTGACCTTGGTGGGCAAGGGGGTTTGTTTTGATACCGGGGGTCTTAATTTGAAGCCCGGTGCCTCTATGGGGCTGATGAAAAAGGATATGGGGGGCGCAGCAAACGTGCTTGGCCTTGCTCATATGATTATGCAGGCCAGTTTGCCGATTCAGTTGCGCGTCTTGATCCCGGCGGTCGAAAACGCTGTTGCCGGCAACAGTTTCCGACCCGGCGACATTCTGACATCGCGCAAGGGGCTGACGGTCGAAATCAACAACACCGATGCCGAAGGGCGCCTTGTTTTGGCTGATGCTTTGGCACTGGCGGACGAGGAAACACCGGACTTGATCGTGTCGATGGCGACCCTCACAGGGGCCGCACGTGTGGCTGTTGGCCCGGATTTGGCCCCGTTCTATTGTGACGATGATACGCTGTCCGCCACCTTGTCGGCTCAGGGTGCGACGATGGCTGATCCGCTTTGGCGCATGCCGTTTTGGGACCCCTATGAGGCGATGATTGAGCCAGGCATTGCCGATCTCGACAATGCACCTGCCGGTGGATTTGCAGGGAGCATCACCGCGGCCTTATTCCTGCGTCGGTTTGTCGATCAAGCCCCAAGATACGCTCATTTTGACATTTACGGCTGGCAACCCAAGCCCGCGCCGGGCCGGAGCAAGGGTGGTTTGGGGCAAGGAAGCCGCGCGATTTTCGCGGCCCTTCCAACGGCATTGGGGCTGTGATGGATCGTCGTCTAACCGCCAGCAACGGTCGTGTTGCGCATATGTCGCTGCACGGGCAGGTGACGGCCGACACCTTTTCCGAAGGTGAGCCGCACCGGATTCAGGCTGTGGTTTCCGACTTGATGGCCGAAAATGGTTCGCGCGAGCGTCAATTGTTGCGCGGCGAAGTGTTCGTGGTTTTGGACCGCGTTGGTGAAAAAGTCTTCGGATATTCCGAAAAAGACGGCTATGTCGGTTGGCTGGCCGCTACCGATTTTATCGGTGCGCCCAAGACAGCGCTGACCCACAAAGTGACCGCCGTGCGGAGCTATAGCAAAACGACGCCGGGCCTCAAAACCATGGGCAAAGTTGAGCATTTGCCCTTTGGGGCGGCGGTCACGGTTCTTGATGAAACGGATGGGTGGGCAAAAATCGACTGTAGCAGGGGGTTGGCCCCGAAGGATGCCTTTGTACCTGCGGGACATCTTTCACCGATTGGAACCCGTGAACACGATCCTGTTGCAGTCGCCGAGAAGTTTATTGGCACGCCGTATCTCTGGGGGGGGAACTCTGCCTTTGGGATAGACTGTTCTGGTCTCGTGCAAACGGCGCTGCTTGCCTGCGGTATTCCCTGCCCCGGTGATAGCGATATGCAAGAAGCTGACCTTGGCGAAACGCTTGTTCCCGGCAGTGAGGTCAAGCGCGGTGATTTGTTCTTTTGGAAAGGGCATGTTGCAATGGCTGTGGACAGTGCCAGGCTGATCCATGCGAATGCGTACAATATGGCAGTGGCCTATGAACCGATCCAGGATGCCATCGCGCGTATTCAATCTCAAGGCGACGGGCCGGTCACACGACACGCACGCTTGACCTAAAGCCGTTTCCCAGTTTCTTCTGGCCCGAGCGACACCGGAGTGACGCCTTTGGTGGCGGGGCAGCGCCCCAACTCTGCACCCCCAACTCAGCATAAGGAAATCATCATGTCCGATCCGTTTTTCCATCCCATTTCAGGCTTTGATCTGCCGCGTTTTGCTGGGGTGCCAACCTTTATGCGTTTGCCTCACACCGCGCCAGATCACCCACGTTTTGCGGATGTCGAGATCGGGATTGTCGGTGTGCCTTGGGATAGCGGCACGACGAACCGCCCCGGCCCTCGCCATGGCCCGAGGCAATTACGTGATGCCTCAACCATGATCCGGGCCGAGCATCCCGTGTCAGGTTTGCGCCCGTTTGAAACGGTCAATTGTGCTGATCTGGGCGATGTGGGCCCAAATCCGGCGGATATTCAGGATAGTATGGCGCGGATCACGGCGTTCTATGACCAACTGAAGGTGCAAAACATTCGCCCTTTGACGGCTGGCGGGGATCACCTGACGTCGCTGCCAATCCTGCGGGCTTTGGCCAAGGATGCTCCGCTTGGGATGGTGCACTTTGATAGCCATACCGACCTGTTTCATTCGTATTTTGGTGGGACGATGTACACGCATGGCACCCCGTTTCGACGCGCGGTGGAAGAGGGGCTGCTTGATCCCAAACGTGTGGTTCAGATTGGGATACGGGGCACGATGTATGATCGCGAAGATCGCGATTTTGCTGCTGCCAACGGAATTCGCATCATTCCGATTGAAGAGTTTTTTGCACGCGGTATTCCCGACGTGATGGCCGAAGCACGCGATATTGTCGGGCAAAATCAAACCTATGTCAGCTATGATATTGATTTTGTTGACCCGACATTTGCCCCAGGAACGGGAACCCCCGAAGTCGGCGGGCCCAACAGCTATCAGGCGTTGCAAGTCTGTCGCGAGCTTTATGGCCTGAACATTGTCGGGGCCGATATGGTCGAGGTCTCTCCGCCCTTTGACGAATCCGGGGGCACCGCCTTTTTGGGTGTGTCGATCATGTTCGAGCTGCTCTGCGCGATGTTGTCGCGCTGAGCCCGTGGATGATCATTTGACCGCGCGGATCAGTTTGCGTTCCAACACGCGTAGCACCGTGCGCAGATCGTGACCACGTTTCAAAACCTGCCCATCTTGGCCGAAAACGGCGTATTCCCCTTGCTTGTTGCGAAGCTTGGGGCGTTTTTCGATCCGGTACAGCGGGTTTTCCGCAGTGCGTTGAAACACGGCGAATACTGAAACGTCACGCAGGTTTGAAATGCCATAGTCGCGCCATTCACCCGCCGCGACCATCCGGCCGTAAAGTGACATGATCACCCCAAGTTCGAGGCGTTGAAACGCGACGACCTCGTGTGATTTCGGGCCGCCGGGAAAAGGAGTTAGACTGTTCATAACTCTAAGGTTGCGCCGTTTTCTCTTAGGATCAAGTGAATTACGCGCAGATAAACCGTTTTGCCAAATCTGCTGTGGCTTGGGGCATTGCCGGCATGTCGCCTTCGGAGTGGTCAAGCCATTGCTCTGCCATGGGGCATAAGCGGGTATAGTTTTGGGCAACCGATTGGTGCAAATTCTGGGGTGTGAACTCTGGTGGGAATAGCTCGGCTGGGACGTTGGGGTAGCGCAAAACCAACCTGCGCCAGCGGTGTATGAGCAGTGTTCGTGCTGCCGCTGCGTCTAGCGGGCCAAGCTCTAGCCCAGATAACGCACGCAGATCATCGGCCAATCTGTGCAAGGCCGACACGTGTTCTGAGGTCAGGGCCTTCCAAACCTCGGGGGCGCTAGGCCCTGACAGCTTGCCGGTTATGCCAAACCCTGAGCCATTGGCGGGACCGGGCCGCAACCAACCGCCCGATAGCCGAATGGCACCGGGGCTTTCTTGGCTACCAAAGCTCCATTCTGATACGGCGGATTGGCGGGGGGGCGCGTAAATCTGGGCTGTTGCGGGCCCAAATTGCGCGCTGCCTGAGGGGGTCAGTGCATAGCTGCTGGTGCGCCCGGCTTTGCGACCCTCGACCCAACCATCCCGCGACAGGCGCGACAAGGCCGTCCGCAACGCGCCAGATTCAACGCCAATGCGCCCCAACAGCCGATTGAGCCGAACCGCTGCGACCCGGCCACCACGATGTTGCACGCTGTCACCAAAGACAGTGATGACCAGCGACCAAACACGGGGTCGACCATCCGCCGACAGGGACGAAATCAGGGGCGCAAGTGGATCCATGCCCCTGACTCTAAAGCCTGATTGCCGGAGCGCAAGCCGACTATCGTGTGTAAGACACCATGGTCAGCAGCTCATATTGCGCGACTTGCTCGGCGTCCTGATTGTAGAGGGTCACGTTCCACGCGACCTCGCCGTAGGCGTCAGTGCGCGGCGTTTTGCGCTTGGCAGTCAGGCGCACATTCACACGATCCCCCGGACTGACGGGTTTTTGGAAACTCAAATTATTGAGACCGGTATTGGCCAAAACCGGACCGGGATCGGGTTGCACAAACAGGCCTGCGGCAAAACTCAGCAACAGATAGCCATGGGCAACGCGGCCGGGAAAAAACGGGTTCGCCTTGGCGGCATCGTCGTCCATATGGGCATAAAACGTGTCGCCAGTGAAATGCGCAAAATGCTCGATATCGTCCAAAGTGACATCGCGAGGGTCGGTGACAATGGTTTCGCCGATCCCAATTTCGTGGAACGTACGTTGGAACGGATGTGCAGGCGCTTGCTTTTCTGCGGCACCGGGCACCCACTGGCCTGTGATCGCCGTCAAAATGTCGGGGCTGCCCTGGATCGCTGTGCGCTGCATGTAATGCAAAACACCCCGCACCCCGCCCAATTCTTCACCGCCACCAGCCCGGCCTGGCCCACCATGGACCAGATGGGGGAGGGGGGAGCCGTGGCCGGTGCCTTCACCCATGCTATCGCGATCGCTAATATAAAGGCGACCATGCCACGCGGCGCTGGACAATGTGACTTCGCGTGCAACGGCGGGATCGTGCGTGATCAACGATGCGACAAGCGAGCCTTGACCGCGATTGGCGAGAGCCGCCGCGTGGGCTGTGTCTCGATAGGGAAGCAGGGTCGAAACTGGGCCAAACGCCTCAATGGCATGGATATTTTGCGCGGCATCTGGATCGGCGCAGCGAAACAGCATGGGGGCAATGAAGCCGGGCCCTTGTGGCAAATCAAACGCTGATTGATCAAGGATTTGATCTGCCTCGGTCCCGATCATCGCCGCCTTTTCCAGCACATCGGCCTTTTGACCACCCGATACCAAGGCCCCCATCCGAACATCCCCGGCCGGATCACCAATGGTGGTTTTCTTAAGCCGTTCTGTCAGGGCCTCAGAGACCGCATCCATCTGCTCTTCAGGGACAATCATGCGCCGAATAGCGGTACATTTTTGACCGGCTTTGGTGGTCATTTCCGCAGTTGCCTGTTTGATAAACAGCTCAAATTCCGGGGTGCCGGGCACAGCGTCGGGGCCCAGGATCGACGCATTTAGGCTGTCTTGCTCAGCCGTGAACCGGGTCGAGTTGCGCATGATCTTCGGATTGGACCGCAGCTTGAAAGCCGTGTCAGCAGAACCGGTAAAGGCGACGACATCCTGCGCGCCAAGTCGATCCAAAAGTTCACCTGTACCGCCAACAATCAGTTGCAATGCCCCATCGGGCAAAATGCCGGACTCGATGATCAAACGCACGCAGGCTTCTGTTAGAAAACAGGTTTGTGTCGCGGGTTTGACGATGGCGGGAACCCCGGCCAAAAGCGTCGGAGCCAGTTTCTCAAGCATGCCCCAAACCGGGAAGTTGAAGGCGTTGATGTGTACCGCAACCCCTTGCAAGGGCGTGGCAATATGTTGGGCTTGAAACGTCCCCTTGCGGCTAATTTGTTCAATGTCGCCATCAAGATAAACATGCCCATCCGGCATCTCGCGCCGCCCCTTGGAGGCGATAACCATCATCGTGATGATGCCGCCATCAATGTCGATCCCACCATCCTTGCGCGTTGCGCCAGTAAGCGGGTTGATCGCATATAGGTCTTCTTTGCGGCCATCGAGATAAACCGTCAGCGCCTTGAGCATTTTGGCGCGTTGGTGAAATGTCATGGCGCGCAGTGCCGGTCCACCAACCTGTGTGGCGTGGGCAATCATCTTACCGAAATCCAGCTCGCTGCCACCGGCGCGGGCGATTGCTGCACCAGTGACTGGGCTGATGATGTTTTTGGCACCTGATCCGGGGGTGATCCAGCGCCCATAGGCAAAGCTATTTGGTTCCAGCATGGTGTGTCCTCCGGGGTTTAGGGCCGTATCGGCCCGCGTTGGCGCGCACCATGGAGCAGAACAAATCAAAAATCAACATACTTGACCGGACGGTCGGCTTTGTGCATCGTAAGCGCAGGAGGACCAGCCATGACACCAGACGAGCGCGCGCGCCGGTCGGCGCACGCTATGTGGGCCAAAGACACCGCCAGCCAGAAAATGGGCATGCGGATTGAGTCCGTCGGCCCGGGCCAAGCGGTGCTGTCGATGGAAGTGATGCCGCATCACCTCAACGGCAATGGTACCTGTCATGGAGGGTTCATTTTTACGCTGGCCGATAGCGCCTTTGCTTTTGCCTGCAACAGCTACAATGCCGTGACGGTTGGGCAGGAATGTCAGATCACCTATCTAACGCCCGGTCAGGCAGGTGAGCGCCTGACAGCCACGGCCATTGAACAAGCCAAGCCGGGTCGATCGGGCGTTTATGATGTGACGGTGACAGGCGAAGATGGGCGCAAAGTTGCCTTGATGCGCGGCTTGTCCCGCACCATCAAAGGCCAGCATTTTGACGAGCACGCCAGCCGCGATGAGGTCGTGCCATCCAAGGAGAACAACGATGCGTGAGGCATGGCTTTGCCAAGGTAGCAGAACACCGATTGGCCGCTATGGTGGGGCTTTGTCTTCGGTGCGCCCGGACGATTTACTGGCTGGTGTGATGCGCGCCGTGGTGCCCGAAGGTCTGCCGGTTGATGAGGTCATCATGGGTTGCGCCAACCAAGCGGGCGAAGACAATCGCAATGTGGCGCGGATGTCTGCATTGCTGGCTGGTTTTGGCGAGGACGTGCCGGGCGTGACGGTCAATCGGCTTTGCGGATCGGGTCTGGACGCGGTGATGATGGCCGCACGGGCGATCAAATGCGGTGAAGCTGAGATCGTTGTCGCGGGCGGTGTCGAAAGCATGTCGCGCGCGCCATTTGTTCAGGGCAAAGCCACCAGCGCTTTTTCCCGCCAGGCGGACATCTATGACACCACCATTGGGTGGCGGTTCGTCAACCGGCAGATGAAGGCGCAATACGGTGTCGATTCCATGCCGGAAACCGCCGAGAATGTCGCCGAAGAGTTCAACATTTCTCGTCAAGATCAGGACGCCTTTGCTTTGCGGTCCCAAGAGCGCGCCGCAGCGGCGATTGCCTCGGGGCGTTTGGCGCGGGAAATCACTGCCGTAAGCATTCCCCAGCGCAAGGGAGAATCTATTGTCGTTGATACGGATGAGCACCCGCGCCTGACGACGTTGGAAAAACTGGCAAGCTTGCGCGCTCCGTTTCGCGACGGGGGGAGTGTGACCGCGGGCAATGCCTCGGGTGTGAATGATGGTGCTGCGGCGCTAATCATGGCCTCTCCAGAGGCGGCCGAAAAACACGGGCTAACCCCGGTTGCACGGATTTTGGGTGGAGCGACGGCGGGTTTAGCCCCTCGGATCATGGGGTTTGGCCCAGCCCCAGCCTCGAAAAAGCTGTTGGATCGCTTGGGTTTGAATATCGGCCAGATGGACACGATTGAGCTCAACGAAGCCTTTGCATCGCAAGGTCTCGCGGTCATGCGTGACCTTGGGTTAGCGGATGATGCGGCACATGTGAACCCCAATGGCGGCGCGATTGCGCTGGGCCACCCCTTGGGGATGTCGGGTGCGCGCTTGGCGCTGACGGCGGGCCATATGTTGCAAGAAACCGGCGGGAAATATGCACTTTGCACCATGTGCATTGGTGTCGGGCAGGGGATTGCTTTGGTGATGGAACGTCTGAGCTAAAGAAATATCGGCAAGTCGGAGGAGGACGCGCCATGGAGGATCTGACACCTCGCAAAGAGGATCTGGACCCAATTGAAATCGCTTCACGCGATGAGATTTCTGCGTTGCAGTTAGAGCGGATGAAGTGGTCGCTGCGGCATGCTTATGAAAATGTGCCGCATTATAAGACAGCCTTTAAAGAGGCCGGGGTGCATCCCGACGATCTCAAAACGCTGTCCGATTTGGCCAAGTTTCCGTTCACTGTGAAAGGCGATCTGCGGGCGAATTACCCATTCGGAATGTTCGCCGTCCCGCGCGAACAGGTGATCCGCGTGCATGCCTCGTCCGGCACCACGGGCCAGCCAACGGTTGTGGGGTACACCCGCGATGATCTTGATATGTGGTCTACGGTGGTGGCGCGGTGTTTGCGGGCCTCCGGGTTGCGGCCCGGTGATGTGCTGCACAATGCCTATGGGTACGGGTTGTTTACGGGCGGTTTGGGGGTGCATGGCGGGTCAGAAAAGCTTGGCCTGACCACGGTGCCGATCTCTGGCGGCATGACCCAACGCCAAGTGCGTTTGATCGAGGATTTTGGTGCAACTGGCATGACGGTAACGCCATCCTATGCGCTTTCGATCATTGATGAATACGCTGCACAGGGCTTGGATCCTCGCAAAAGCCCGCTGAAAGTCGGGATTTTTGGCGCAGAGCCATGGACCAATGCCATGCGTCGGGAGATCGAAGAGGCCTTTGATATGCATGCGGTCGATATCTATGGCTTGTCCGAAGTCATCGGCCCCGGTGTCGCCAATGAATGTGTGGAAACCAAAGATGGGCTGCATATTTGGGAGGATCATTTTTATCCTGAAATCATCAATCCCGAAACCGGTGAGGTGGTTGAAGATGGTGAAATGGGCGAGCTGGTCTTTACCTCACTGACCAAACAAGCGTTTCCAATCATCCGCTATCGGACCCGCGATTTGACACGACTTTTGCCGGGAACGGCGCGGTCAATGCGGCGCATGGAAAAGGTAACGGGACGCAGTGATGACATGATCATTTTGCGCGGCGTCAACGTCTTCCCGACCCAGATCGAAGAGCAGCTGATGCAGGTGGCGTCGCTTGCTCCGCACTTCCAGCTTGAGCTGAACCGGGTTGGTCATAAGGATGAAATGCGGGTCAAGGTCGAGACGTTGCCAGACACTATTGAGCTTGGCGATATGGCGGGTAAGGAACTGGCGGCCAAGGTAAAACAGGTGGTCGGTATTTCGATCAAAGTGGATGTGGGTGCCCCTGGAGGCGTGGCCCGCAGCCAAGGCAAGGCGGTTCGCATTGTCGACAATCGGCCCAAGGATTGATGGGAGGGGGTGACGCTTGCTCGCTTGCGAGCGTCGCCCCACCCACCGTCCCATCGGGCGCTTTTCAATTTGTGATGTGCTGGTTAGACACCGGCCCGCCAATAGGGGAAACAAAATGCCGCGCGGAATTGCCCGGAACCATGACGAAAAACGAGAGGCCCTGCGCAAAGGCGCGGCGGCCTATTTTGCGCGCCATGGGTTTGATCGGGCGTCGATGAATGGGGCCGCGCGGGAAATCGGCGTCTCTAAGGCGCTGATTTACCATTATCACGACAGTAAAGAGGCGCTGTTGTTCGACATTCTTGAGGCGCATTTGACCGATTTGGTGCGCGTTGTCGAAGCCAGTGCGCCCAAGGGCCTGCGTGCCCTCATTGCCGCGATTTTGGATTCCTATGAAGATGCAGACGCGGAACACAAGCTGCAGCTCGAATCACTTTCTGCGCTTCCATCCGATATGCAGGCCCCTCTTTTGGCGGCGCAGCGCTATCTTGTTGAGGCGATGAGTGTCGCAATTGAAGCGGTTAAGCCGGGGATGGACCCCGAGCGATTGAGGGCCGCGACCATGACGGTTTATGGCATCCTCAATTGGTTTTACATGTGGCACCGGCCGGGAAAAGGCCTTTCACGTCAAGAGTATGCAGAACTAGCAGCCGATTTTGTCGAAGGTGGATTGGCGCGGCTTTGATCCGTGTTAACGGCGGCTTCATGTTTCCGATCCGCTCCAACAGATTTCCTCCATAAGTCGAAAACGGCCATTTTCCGCAATTTTCCGACTTGCGTGACCGCAAGGCGACGGATAGGTCCGGCAGTGGGACACCCTTCCCCAACGAAGGGCGATTATCTGTAAGGATAGCATCAATGGCTATGACTAAACCTGCCGCGCGGCCGGCTAACCCGCGTTTTTCTTCCGGCCCCTGCGCCAAAATCCCCACATTCTCGCTGGATAAACTTGCTGACGCGCCTTTGGGTCGCTCGCATCGTGCCGCAATTGGCAAATCCAAGCTGAAAGCCGCGATCGAAGAGACGCGCGAGCTTCTGGGCATCCCCGCTGATTATAAAATCGGTATCGTTCCTGCGTCCGACACTGGCGCGATGGAAATGGCGATGTGGTCGATGCTCGGTGCACGCAAGGCCGAGATGGTTGCTTGGGAAAGCTTTGGCGCTGGCTGGGTCACCGATGTTGTCAAACAGCTGAAAATCGACGCAGACGTCAAAACCGCCGATTACGGCGAGATCGTCGATTTCGCGACAATCGACTTTAACAATGACGTTGTCTTTACATGGAACGGCACCACCTCGGGTGTGCGGGTTCCAAATGGCGACGCGATCCCGGCAGACCGCGACGGTCTGACCATCTGCGACGCCACATCGGCGGCCTTCGCGATGGACCTGCCTTGGGACAAACTGGATGTAACCACCTTCTCTTGGCAGAAGGTTCTGGGCGGCGAAGCGGCACACGGCGTGCTGATCCTGTCCCCACGCGCTGTTGAGCGTCTCGAAAGCTACACACCCGCTTGGCCGCTGCCAAAAATCTTCCGCCTGACCAAAGGTGGCAAGCTGATCGACGGTATCTTTACCGGTGCGACGATCAACACACCTTCGATGCTTTGCGTCGAAGATTACCTGGTTGCGCTGGATTGGGCGCGGTCTGTTGGCGGCCTCAAGGGTCTGATCAATCGTGCCGAAGCCAATGCCAAAGCCGTTTGGGATTTCTGTGAAGCGCGTGATTGGATCGCCAACCTTGCGGTTGATCCGGCGACACGGTCGAACACATCGGTCTGCCTGAAATTCACAGATGCGCGTATCAAAGACGGTGCCGCCTTTGCCAAGGCGATCGCTAAGCGGCTTGAAGCCGAAGGTGTTGCGTTGGACGTGGGTGCCTATCGCGATGCGCCTGCCGGTCTGCGGATCTGGTGTGGTGGCACAATCGAGACCGCCGACATCGAGGCGATGTTGCCTTGGCTCGAATACGCCTTTGCCGCCGAAATCGACGCGCAAGCCTAAGACATTCTGGTGAAAACGCGGGGCCCCATGCGCGGCCCCGTTCCCTCCCTATATTCAAGGACCACTATCATGGCCCCCAAAGTTCTCGTCTCCGACAAACTCTCCGAAACCGCCGTTCAGATTTTCCGCGATCGCGGCATCGACGTTGATTTCATGCCCGAACTGGGCAAAGACAAAGAAAAGTTGGCAGAAATCATCGGTCAGTACGACGGTCTTGCTATCCGTTCGGCGACCAAGGCCACGGCTGCTCTGCTTGAAAAAGCCGACAACCTGAAAGTCATCGGTCGCGCCGGTATCGGCACCGACAACGTCGACAAAGAAGCCTCGTCCAAAAAGGGCGTGATCGTGATGAACACGCCGTTTGGCAACATGATCACCACCGCCGAGCACGCCATCGCGATGATGTTCGCCGTGGCGCGTCAGATCCCTGAGGCCAGCGAATCCACCCATGCCGGTAAATGGGAAAAGTCCAAGTTCATGGGTGTTGAGCTGACCAACAAAACCTTGGGCGTTATTGGTGCGGGCAACATTGGTGGCATCGTTTGTGACCGCGCGCGCGGACTCAAGATGAAGGTTGTCGCCTATGATCCCTTCCTTTCGGACGAAAAAGCCGAAAAAATGCACGTTGAAAAGGTTGAGCTGGATGACCTGTTGGCCCGGGCTGACTTTATCACCCTGCACGTTCCCTTCATCGCCGGTGTGACTGAAAACATCCTGAGCGCCGAAAACCTCGCCAAAACCAAAAAGGGTGTGCGCATCATCAACTGTGCCCGTGGTGGTCTGGTTGACGAAGAAGCGCTGGCCGAGTTGCTGAAATCCGGTCACGTTGCTGGCGCGGCCTTTGACGTCTTCAAAGAAGAGCCCGCCAAAGAGAACGCCTTGTTCAACCTACCCAACGTTGTTTGCACGCCCCACCTTGGCGCGGCGACAACCGAAGCTCAGGAAAACGTGGCCCTTCAGGTTGCTGACCAGATGTCGAACTACCTGCTGACCGGTGCGGTTGAAAACGCGCTGAACATGCCATCTGTGACCGCCGAAGAAGCCAAAGTCATGGGCCCATGGATCAAACTGGCCGAGCATCTTGGCGCATTCGCCGGTCAGATGACTGACGAGCCGATCAAAGCCATCAACATCCTCTATGACGGTGTTGCCGCTGAAATGAACCTCGAAGCGCTGAACTGTAGCGCCATCGCCGGGATCATGAAAAAGGCCAACCCTGATGTGAACATGGTGTCGGCGCCTGTTGTCGCCAAAGAGCGCGGCATTCAGATCAGCACCACCAATCAGGACAAAGCAGGCACTTTTGACGGGTACATCAAGATCACCGTTGTCACCGACGCTCAGGAACGTTCGGTTGCGGGGACAGTGTTCAGCGATGGCAAGCCACGTTTCATCCAGATCAAAGGCATCAATATCGACGCTGAAGTCGGTACCCATATGCTCTACACCACCAACAAAGACGTGCCGGGCATCATCGGTACTCTGGGTCAAACCCTAGGTGAAAATGGTGTGAACATCGCCAACTTTACACTGGGCCGCTCCGAAGTTGGTGGCGGTGCGATTGCTCTTCTTTATGTCGATGCACCGGTGCCTGCAGACGTGATTGCCAAGCTGAGCGAGACCGGCATTTTCAAACAGGTCAAGCCGCTGCAGTTTGATGTTGCTTAACTAAAACACTGAAAACGCCGCCCTAATAGGGGCGGCGTTTTTGCAGGACACTAATCGGGACGCGCAAAACCAAAGTGCGGTCTCTGTGCCGGTGCCCGTTACTGAACCTTTGCAAAGGGTTCCTGTGAATGCCTCTGATATTATTCTGTTTGGCAGCCCCCATGCGTACCGTTTGATTTTGCAATTTTGGTGACCTGCCGCTTTGAATAGATGTGGGCCAGAGCTGCGGTCCTTACAGGCACCGACGGCGCCCCGACGATTTTTTAGGTCTGATCGTCCTGTGGATTTCAGACCGATTTCAATCGGACCCTTGGCATTGACGCCACAGCCCGACCCTGTAACCAGAGCTGAAACGCAATGGGCCGCAGCCGAACCTCTCGAAAGGAATTTTTATGATTTCGCCGGTTTTTGTCATCGGGGACGTCCATGGTCAGATCGACCAATTAGAGGCGGCCTTAGAGCGGATCGAACGTGATGATTGTGCCGGTGCCCCGGTGGTTTATGTTGGTGATTACATTGATCGCGGACCGGATAGCCGTGCGGTCATAGAAACCCTGATGCGTGGTCAAGCGGCGGGCAAACCTTGGACCTGTTTGCTTGGCAATCACGATGATTACATGGTTCGGTTTTTGGGTCCAAACCCTGATTTGCCGAGCGATGGAAGTCGAACCCGCTGGTTTCTTCCCAAGATCGGCGGGTTGGAAACCTTAGCGTCATATGGCGTAGACGTGCGGGCGAGCGAAAGCAACACAGCCATTCGCGAAAAGGCACTTCGTAACATCCCGCAGGATCATGTTGATTGGCTTGCTGGGCTGCCGCGTGTCTATGAAACTCCGGACTATATTTTTGCGCATGCTGGTATTCGCCCCGGCATTCCGCTTGACCACCAAGACCCCGAGGATCTGATTTGGATTCGGGGTGATTTCCTTGATGACCCGCGCGATCATGGCCGCCTTGTCGTGCATGGGCATACCGCCATTGATATGCCCGAGCATTGTGGAAACCGCGTCAATGTTGATGGTGGCGCGGGCTTTGGTCGCCCGCTCTATCCCGTTCTGCTATTGGGCCGCGACGCCTTCCTGCTTGATCCCCTTGGCCGGGTTAGATTGCTGCCCCGGACCTAGTTTTTGCCAGGCATCAAACTGGCTTAGGAACACGTCGCCGGTTAGCTCATCCAAGAAATGCGATCGTTTCAGGCGGTCCATGACCGGGCCTTTGACCTCGGTCAGGTGCATGGCAATACCCATCTCAGACAATCGCGTGTTTAGCTCCTCCAGAGTTTCAAGCGCACTCATATCGACTTCGCTCACGGCGGGGAACATCAGCACGACATGATGCAGGTCATGATCTCGCGCCACGCGGTTCAACACGTAATCTTCCAGGAAACGCGCATTGGCGAAATACAGGCTTTCATCCACCCGCAAGGTCACCATGTGAGGGCAGGTGTCGACCCGGTGACGGTGAATGTTGCGGAAATGTTGGGTGCCGGGAACCAGACCAACTTCGGCAACATGGGGCCGCGATGTTTTGTAAAGATGCAAGGCAATGGACAAGATCACGCCCGCCGATACGCCGGTTTCAACGCCAAACCCCAAGGTCAGCACAATCGTTGCGGCGACAGCGGAAAAGTCGACCCGCGAATACCCCCAAGCCTTCTTTAAAATGCTGAAGTCAACGAGGCTTAGAACGGCAACGATGATGGTCGCAGCCAAGGTTGCGTTGGGCAGGAAGTACAAAAGCGGGGTCAAAAACAGGGCCGCGAATGCAATGCCGATGGCCGTATAGGCACCCGCCGCTGGGGTTTCCGCCCCGGCGTCAAAATTGACCACAGACCGCGCAAACCCACCGGTGACCGGATAACCACCGCTGACCGTCGCCGCGACGTTGGAGGCCCCAAGGCCGATCAACTCCTGATCAGGGTCAATGCGCTGGCGCTTCTTGGCGGCGAGTGTCTGCGCCACCGATACGGATTCGACAAAACCAATGACCGAAATGAGCAAAGCCGACAAGAAAAGCTGGTTCCAAAGGCTGAGGTCAAAACTTGGGGTGCTCAGCGGTGGCAATCCCATCGGCACCTCGCCAACAATTTTGACGCCCTGGGTGTTTAAACCAAATGCCCAAGTGACCAGAACAGTCGCCACAACAGCGGCCACCGGCCCGGCTTTGGTCAGGACGTCGGCCATGCGTGGGGTCAGGCCCTTTGACAACAGCAAGGGCTTCAACCCCTTGCGAACCCAAAACAAAAAAGCGACTGCAGCTGTGCCCAGAGCAAGCGTAAAACCGTTGGTCTGACCCAAATGCGCCCACAAATCCCCGATCACTTGGGGCAGGGTGTGGCCATGAACCTCGACCCCAAAGATGTGTTTGAGCTGTGACGCAGCAATTAGCAAACCTGAAGCGGTGATAAAGCCCGCGATCACAGGGTGGCTCAGGAAATTGGCCAAAAAGCCGAGCCTCAGAATCCCCATGGCCAACAGGATCATCCCGGACAGGAAGGCCAGCGTGATGGCGGCCAGAGCGATTTGCGCCGGGTCAGTCAGACCCAAATTGCCAATCGCGGCCACCGTCATCAGTGACACAACCGCGACTGGCCCAACCGACAGCGCGCGGCTGGTGCCGAAAATCGCATAGGCCACCAACGGCAAAATCGACGCATAGAGGCCCATTTCAGCAGGCAACCCCGCAAGCAGAGCATAAGCCAAAGACTGCGGGATCAACATGATCGTCACAATCACCGCCGCAACAATATCTGATGTGGCGGTGTCACGATTGTAGGTTCTGGCCCAACTGAGAATGGGCAAATATTGGGTGATCTTATGCATAACGCAATCCTGTTAGGGCCAGGGGCCGCGGGTTGCGTTATATATATTCTGAATTTTGAATTTGTGAAGAGGCTTTATCGAGATGGTTCAAATTGGCCCGAAATTTAATCTCGGGCCAACCGATTTTTAGACTGCAGAAAAGCCTGCGTCCAAGGCTGCCAAGATCACGTTGATCTCTGCCTCGGTGATGGTCAGAGGCGGCGACATCAGGATGTTATGGGCCCCAAGCCGTACCATGGCACCGGCTTCGTAAGCGGTCTGGTGAAGCCGCGCCATCGTGGTGGCATCCATCGGTTCCTTGCTCGCTTGGTCCGAGACAAGCTCAATCCCTGTCATCAAGCCATGGCCACCGCGAACGTCGCCGATAAAATCATGCTTCTTTGCAAGGGCTTGAACACCTTCAAACAACTGCGCCCCTCTGGCCGCCGCGTTGGTTTTGGTATCGAGCCGCACCGTTTCTTCGAGGCAGGCCGTGACGGCCGCAGCCCCCACAGGATGCGCCGAATAAGTATAGCCGTGGTAGATGGCACCATCGGCGCCTGAGTTTTCAAAAACCTCTGCAACCTTGCCCGAAATCAGCGCGGCACCCACTGGGAAATAGCCGGATGTGATGCCTTTTGCCGTGCTCATCATGTCGGGCTTGACCCCCCAATGACGCGCACCAGACCAATCACCCGTCCGTCCAAAGCCAGTGATCACCTCATCGGAAATCAACAAAATGCCATGTCGATCACAGATATCACGCATCAGGGGCATAAAGCTTGGATCAGGGACAATAACCCCACCGGCCCCAAGTATCGGCTCCATAATCAGTGCGGCAATACTGCCCGCGCCTTGGAAGGCGATCTCGTCCTCAAAGGCCTGTGCGATAAGTTGGGCGAGCTTGGCCGGATCGGTTTCGTTAAACGGATTGCGATAGGGGTACGGCGCAGGCAGGTGGAAACACCCTGGCAACAGCGGTTCATAATTGATCCGAAAGCGGTTGTTGCCATTGACCGACGCCCCGCCAAAATGGGTGCCGTGATAGCCCTTTTTCAAGCTTATGTATTTGGTGCGGTTGGGCTCACCGCGCAAACGGTGGTATTGCCGCGCCAGACGCAGACAGGTCTCAACTGAATCGGATCCGCCTGAGGTAAAGAACACCCGCTCGATTCCGTCTTCGGCAAAGAACTCTTGTACCTTGAACGCTGCTTCAATCGCAGGTGGGTTCGAAGTGCCTGCAAAGGCAGAGTAATAGGGTAGGTCTTGCAATTGTCCGCTGATGGCATCTTTGATCACATTGTTGGAATACCCCAGATTCACGCACCAAAGACCGCCAACCGCATCGACGACTTCGTGGTCGTCAATGTCGGTGATCTTGCTACCAGAAGCCTTGGTTATGATCTTTGGAGGATTCGCCTGGGCATCAGCAGGATGCCCCATCGGGTGCCAAAGCTGACGGGCGTTGTTTTCCTTTAGAAAGTTCTGATCCTTCATTTCGCGACTCCCAGCGATAATTTGATCAAAAATCGCATTCTTCGCCAATGCTGTCCAGATGTCTCCGTTAACTTTAAAGCATTTGCATGCGGCGTTCTGGCTGGATAACATTTGTTACTTGAGTGAATTTTGCTGCGATACGTTTAATTCTATTTTTTCTGGGTCTTGAGTTGCGGCACCCATAATAACGCCCTAGGGCATGGCCCGAGTCGATGAATGAATTGTGAACACCGGCAGGAAATAGATAGGCTACTTCAAACCGAATACGGTGAACCGGCGGAACTGTCGCTTCGGTTCTGCGGTTTGGTTGTTGGCACCATCGTTTTGCATTTGTACACGGGATGGAGCATCGCTTGGCTTTGGCCTCTTGGCTTTTTTCTTGCCCATGCGCTGTATTATGGATTTCTCAAAACCCGAAATGACACCTGTACTTTGCGGGAAATACAAATCGCGTCCTGTTTGTTTTTCTTGGTGATTTCGTCGTTTTTGTGGATGCCGGCGATGATGGCAGCCACCAACGATTATGGCATGGTCTTTGCTGGCTCGACCTTGCTTGCGACGGCTCTGGTGTTTCTCGTCCGAAGAGGAGACACGATCAGGTTTCTGGTCTGGGGCGAAATAGCAATCGTTTGCGGTATGTATTTTGTCGTGTTCTGGAACCGCCCCCCCTTCGAAAGCGAACTTGCTAAGTGGGGTGGGTTGGCCGCAAACCTTGTGTTGGTCGGGTATTTGGCGCAGGCACTGGTGATGTCTCGCAAGTCTAAAATCGCTGAGCGTGAGGCGGCGGAACGGGCGGTTCAAGAGCAAAAGATGGCTGCACTCGGGGAATTGGCGGGGGGTGTTGCGCATGATTTCAACAACACATTGACGGCGGTTTTGGGCAATATTGAGCTCAGTCGAGAGTTACCCGACAGTGCGGATCGGCAAGCGGCGTTGGAGGATGCCTATAACGCGGCAAAACAGGCTGAAGCGGTGGTTAAACAGCTGTTGATATACGCCCGAAAAGCCCCGTCTTTCCAAACACATTTGGATCTTAACCATGCGGTTCCTCGGATGATGGAATTGGCTAAGCGACTGATTCCCAATTCTGTTCCCGTTGAGCTGCGCATTCACGAGGCCCCGTTGGGCGTGCGTGTGGACGAAGCCCAGCTGATGACCGGGTTGATCAACTTGGTTGCCAATGCAGTGGATGCGATGCCTGAGGGGGGCGGCCTTACGATCCGAACCCGGCTCGGGACTGCCGGACCTGAGGTGATTATGGCGGACGGAACGGGGGTGGCATCTGGCCTTTATAGCGTGATCGAAGTTTCAGACACTGGTCGCGGAATTTCTGTTGGCGACATTGGCAAAGTCGTCCAACCTTTCCATTCAACCAAGTCGCGGGGCCGCGGCACCGGCCTTGGGCTGCCTATGGTGTTGGGCTTTGCGCGGGATCATGGTGGAGGGTTGCTTTTGGCCAGTTCAACCGATGCGCGGGCGCGGGGTACGCAGGCAGAAATCTGGCTACCTCATCAGGCCAAAGCCCCGCTGTCTTCCGATACAAAAACGCCGCCCAAAAGGGCGGCGCTTGAAACTGCGTGAAGGAAAAATGGCTTAGAAGCCAAGGCCTTCGTATTTCTTTTTGAACTTGGAAACACGGCCACCCTGATCGAGCAGGCGCGAGTTGCCGCCGGTCCATGCTGGGTGCACGGTTGGGTCGATGTCCAGTGCCAGCTGGTCGCCTTCTTTGCCCCAAGTGGTGCGGGTTTCGAAGGTCGTCCCGTCGGTCATTTTGACGGTGACGAGGTGGTATTCGGGATGCAAATCTTTTTTCATCTCGTCGTTCCTTATGACTTGGCCGACAGGGGCTTGTAGGTTGTGTCTTCTGCGATACGGGCGGATTTACCGCGGCGCGAACGCAGGTAGTAGAGCTTGGCGCGACGGACGCGGCCACGGCGAACAACTTCGATCGATTCGATGTTGGTCGAGTACAGTGGGAAAACACGTTCCACACCTTCGCCGAAAGAGATCTTACGGACGGTGAACGAACCGGCTATCCCCTTGCCATTCTTACGAGAAATGCAAACGCCTTCGTAATTCTGGACACGGGTGCGGGTGCCTTCGGTTACTTTGAAGCCTACGCGAATGGTGTCGCCGGCTTTAAAATCGGGGATGTCTTTCCCCAGCGCAGCAACTTGCTCCGCTTCGAGCTGTGCGATCAGATCCATCTGATCTCTCCTTCATGTACGTCGCGGTTTGCCCGCGGATGATTTCCGGCCAGAGCTTTGATCCAAAAGGAAAAAAGATACACCAGCTGTTCTTTGTTTGCGCGGACCCCCATCAAGAGACCCACAAAATCAAAACAACACTGAGTCGCCCCAGTGCCATCAAGATGCGCGTTCTTAGGCCCGAAACCCCTTTAAAGCAAGGGCGAAATGGGCTTGGGACTTACGAAGCGCACGCTGGGTTAATGCAGGCTGACCGGCGCAAAAACCACCGGCAATCTGTCTGATTCTGACCGAGTTTAGGGGAGATTGCCCCCGCTTGGGCCTGCCTCGTGCGGGCTGGCAAGGCGAGAGGGGATGGGGCCCCAGAGGCGGCCTTGGGGCAATCAGTAGGATTCGGGCGATGTTTGGTAGAGATTGCCCACCCCCCAGCAAACACAGTGCGAAACCGCGCAAAATGCCGATCAAAACTCGGTGACGTCAGAAAATAAATCGGACCGGGCGCAAATTTTCGGTCCTAGAAATGGTCCCAGAACGGTTCAAGTAAATGGGCCAGAACAGCAGCTCAGAACAGTCGGGCAACGCACCCGCTCGGCACAGGTTGACGCTATTTGGGGTGTGTTTCATGCCACTGTCACACGCCCGAAATAAATCCAAAACAAACTTGGAATAAATCGGACGAAATCGAATGTCAGAGGCGTTTCCCATGCGAAACCGAACCCTGTTTTTGTCAGACATTCACCTGGGCACGCGTGGATGCAGCGCGGAACTGTTGTTGAATTTTCTGCGCGAGCATGACGCCGACACGATCTATCTTGTTGGCGATATTTTCGATGGCTGGGCGCTGCGCCGGGGCTGGCACTGGCCGCAAAGTCACAATGATGTGGTGCAAGCACTGCTTAAGAAAACCCACAAGGGAACACGGGTGGTCTTTGTGCCCGGCAACCATGATGAGGTGATGCGCAACTATCTGGGCACGCATTTTGGCGGCATCGAAGTGATGCGCACCGCCGATTTCACCGCGCTGGATGGCAAACGCTATTTGGTCACCCATGGCGATCAATTCGACGCGGTGGTGATGAACGCCAAATGGCTCGCGCATCTGGGAGACCGGGCCTATGGGTTTATGATCTGGATGAACCCAAAATTTAACCGTCTGCGGTCACTGTGGAGCGGTCGCTATTGGTCTTTGTCGAAATGGGCCAAACAGCAGGTCAAATCTGCGGTCAATTTCATCGGTGAATATGAAAGCGTGCTGGCCGAAGAAGCCCGTCGCGGCGGCTATGATGGCGTCATCTGCGGCCATATTCACCATGCTGCGATCAAAGATATCAAGGGCATCGCCTATGTGAATACCGGCGATTGGGTTGAAAGCTGTACGGCCGTCGTAGAGGGCGCGGATGGCCGGTTGACCCTGTTGGATTGGGAGGCGGAAAAAGCCGCCTCGATGATGATCCGCCCCAAGAAACGCAAGACATCAAAGAAGAAGCTCAACAAGAGCAAAGAGCTTGCTGAGCTTCAAGGTTAGTCAGGAATTCATATGACCTCTCTCCCTTCCGTTGGCGATCAGATCGGTGCCGCAGTCAATCAAAACAATGCGTTAAGCGCACAAGGTTTGTTGGAGCGGGTGTTTGCGCGGCTGTTTCACGGGTTGGTTTATGCGCAGATTTGGGAAGATCCGGTGGTGGATATGGCAGCGCTTGAGCTGGGGCCGGGGGACAATGTGGTCTGTATCGCGTCGGGCGGGTGCAATGTGCTGTCTTATCTGACGGCCAACCCGGCTTCGATCACGGCGGTGGATTTGTCGCCAGCGCATGTGCATTTGAACAAGCTGAAACTGGCGGCGGTGCAGTCTTTGCCCAATCACGCAGCGCTGTATGAAATGCTGGGTCATGCCAATCTGCGCCACAATGTGCAGGCGTTTGACACTTATGTTGCCCCGCATCTGGACGAGGACACCCGCGCCTATTGGAATGCGTTGACCCTAAGAGGGCGGCGCAAGACGATGCTGGCCAAGGGGCTGTATCATTACGGCTTGTTGGGGCGGTTTCTGGCGGTTGTTCATTTTGTCACGCGGATGGCCAAGGTGGATTTTAGCCCGCTTTTGACGGCGACGACCATGGAGGCGCAGGCGGCGTTTTTTGATCGCGAGATTTCGCCCTTGTTTGACAGCAAGGTCATCCGGTTTTTGGCGCGTCGTCGGGCGTCTTTGTTTGGGTTGGGCATTCCCCCGGCGCAATATGACAAGCTGGCGGCGGATGCGGGGGGCGATGTGATCCCGGTCTTGCGCGATCGGACCCGCAAGTTGTTTTGCGATTTCCCGATTGGGGAGACTTATTTTGCCTGGCAGGCGGCCAATCGCGGGTATCGGCCCGATGGCACCGGGCCGGTCCCGCCTTATCTTGAGGCGCAGCATTTTGAGACGGTCAAGGCGAATGCAGCACGGGTGCAGGTGTTGAACCAATCGCTGACGGATATGTTGGCGCAGCAACCCGCGCAGAGCCGGCAGGCCTATGTGCTACTGGATGCGCAAGATTGGATGACTGACGCGCAGTTGACGGCGCTTTGGGTTGAAATCACCCGAACAGCTGCGCCGGGTGCGCGGGTGATTTTTCGGACGGGTGGCAAGGATGACATTCTGCCGGGGCGGGTTGATGCGCAGGTTTTGCAGCGTTGGGCCTATCAGCCAGAGGCATCGCAGAGAGGGTTTGATGCGGATCGCTCGGCGATTTACGGCGGCTTTCATGTCTATGTGTTTGAGGGTTGAGTGATGGTGGATATGTCGGCCAATCATGCAGCGCTAATGGACGGGATTTACCGGCATCAGCGGCGGTTTTACGATGTGACGCGCAAGTATTACCTGTTGGGCCGCGATCATTTGATCACCGAGATGGCCCCAGCGCAGGATGCGCGGATTCTGGAAGTGGCCTGTGGCACCGGGCGGAACCTCGATCTAATTGATCGGCGGTATCCGGGGCGTCATTTGTATGGGTTGGACATTTCCGAAGAGATGCTGCGTTCGGCCAAGGCCAAGCTGGGGGATCGGGCGGTTTTGGCGATTGGCGACGCCTGTGGCTTTGATTGCGATGCGTTGTTTGGCGCTGAGGTTGGGGCACGCAAGTTTGACCGGATCGTTTTGTCGTACAGTCTGTCGATGATCCCGGACTGGCAGGCGGCGGTGGCGGAGGGCTTGCGGCATCTGGCACCGGGGGGCGCGTTGCATATCGTTGATTTTGGCGATCAGGCCGATCTACCGCTGTGGTTCGGGCGGGGGTTGCGGCGGTGGTTGGCGACGTTTCACGTCACTCCGCGCGATGAGCTTGTGTCGGTTTTGGCCGGGATGGACGGGGTGGCGTATGACCACAAGTATGTGTTCCGCCGCTATGCGCAATATGTGCGGGTGACGGTAGCATCGGGAGAGTGCGCGACCGATCTGGCGAGAGATCGGATTTTGCCGTAAGTGCGCGCACCAACATGTCTGTATCATCATTGCCGGTGTCGCTAGGCCCAGATTTCCATTGTTGCCGTCAACGATGCTTGGGCCAAATGCAAGCGCGATAAGGATGTGTCGGCACGTATTGATTGCACGTTGTCGTCCGTGTTTCCCGTGGGTAGATTCAGCATCGCGTTAACAAAAGGGGCGACGGGCGTGATGAGTGATCGGGACCATGTGTATTTAGACGGCGTTGCGGCCCAGTTTTATCGCGGGATAGGCGAAAAGACACAGTTCGTCGGACCATTTGAAAAGATGAACATCTTTATCGGACCAAACAATGCCGGGAAGTCGGTGGTTTTGAGCTTGATAGAGAAGTATGCGTCGAAAATTGAGCATAGTTTGCCGACGAATCGGCTTTTAGATTTCCCGGAAAAAGACAGACATGTGGGCGTAGAGGATTGCGTTGTCCAAATGTTTAAGGGATTTCGCCAAGAAAAAGTCGACGCTGCTTTTGGAAATTTGGTTAAAGGTAATGCAAATTTTGACCTTGATCACCTAGAAGATGAGAAACTCAGTGCAAAGGTCTTGGGTCAAAGTCTCGTGAAAGAGGCGACGGCCAAAGGTATGGGTTGGGTTGGGGGCGATCTACCCTTTCAATCCGTAAAACTGCTTCACGATGTCGATTCAGCGGATTTAGATACCCATGTTGTGGAGAAGTTAGCCAAGTTTGCCACCGGGCGCACTGCTGTGGCGAGCAACAAACATTACCTTGATGAGTTTTTCGGTGAAGTCGCCAAAAAGATGGATTTCTTGATGCCTCCTGCACATTGTATTGCGGCCCTCAGAAACGCAAACTATGACAAACTAAAACAGAGGCGCGGTGGAGCTCTCAACGGTACGAATATTATCGATAGAATTGACAGGATGCAAAGGGCAGAAAGCTCTCGGCGTGACGAGCGAAGGAAATTCAAAGAGTTCGAAACGTTCTTAAGAACTGTATTGGATCGTCCGAATGCAGAAATGCATATTTCGCATGAAACCAAAACGATCCAAGTTGACTTGGATGGAGAGCAATTTGCATTGGAAGACCTTGGCACCGGTATCCACGAGGTCATTTTGATTGCGGCATATTGCACCATTCACGATGGGTCGATCATGTGTTTGGAAGAGCCGGAAATACATCTGCATCCAACGTTGCAGCGCAAATTGATCCGGTATTTGCAGGAAAATACGTCGAGCCAATATTTCATCGCAACGCATTCTTCGGCGTTTATAGATATCGAAGGGGCTGCGATTTTTCGGGTGAGCAATGATGGTAAGCAAACCTATGTAGAAAAGGCCGAAACCAAGGACGGGCAGAGACAAATCTTGGATGATTTGGGCTGTAAAGCCTCGGATATATTACAAGCCAATGCGGTGATTTGGGTCGAAGGTCCATCGGAGCGGATTTACTTGAAACACTGGATTAAAGCCGAAGACAAAGGTTTGATCGAGGGAATCCACTATACGATCATGTTCTATGGCGGCGGGCTTTTGAGCCATTTGTCCGTGAATGATGACGTTGATGACTTTATTAAGTTGCGCGATTTGAACCGGAACATGGCCATCATGATGGACAGTGACAAGAGTACGAAAGGCGGCATACTGAAGCCCAATGTGCAGCGCATTGTTGACGCAACGACCGAGCATGGAATGACCTGGGTCACCAAAGGGCGAGAAATTGAGAATTATGTCGAACCGAGCGTCTTAGAGGCTGCTTTGAAAGCCGCGCATCCACAATTGTATGATAGCCCCGCTGAGCGGGGAGAGTTTGAGCACGCGTTCTATTTTAGAAAAGAAGACGGTGAGGTGTATGAAAAGGCTGACAAGGTTAAGGTTGCAAAACAGGTGTGCGAAACGGATGCGGATCTGAATGTTTTGGATTTGAAAGAGAAGATTAACAAGCTGGTCACATTTATCAAAAAGTCGAATGCGATCTAGGTACTCTTTACAAGCCGAGTTTATAGCCCAGATGGGTCGCTTTGAAACCGAGGCGGTCATAGAAGCGGTGGGCGTCATCGCGGGCGCGGTCGGTGGTGAGTTGCACAAGGCCGCAGCCACGGGCGCGGCATTCGGCGATGGCCCAGTCAAAGAGCTGTTGACCGAGGCCGAGACTGCGGGCGGATTTATGGACGCGGACGGATTCGATTTGACCGCGCCACAGACCCTTGCGCGACAGGCCGGGGATGAAGGTGAGTTGCAAGACGCCAATCACTGCCGTGTCGTTTTCGACCACGGCGAGGAATTGATTGGGGTCACTGTCGATGGCCTCAAACGCCGCGAGATAGACCGGATCGGCAGGGGGACCAGCGGCTTCGCGCGTCGCCCCAAGCGGATCATCGGCGAGCATATCAACGATGGATTGCAGGTCGGCGCGGGTGGCGCGCCGAATGGTGATGTCGTGGGTCACGGTCTGTAGCGGGTCGAACATTCGATCATCATGATGCCATTCATCGTCGAGGCATTCATATGCATGCGGATGACAAGATCGGTATGCGGGTCGCCTTTGTGAATATTGAGTTGGGCGATACAGTCTTCGTTGTCGCCATCGGTTTCAATCACAAGCTGCCTGGGGCCAAAGGCGTCGCTGTTGAGGTCGATGGTGATGGTCCAGGGGTCTTCGGGTTCTGGATCAAAGGCGGTGTAGGATTGGATTTCAGAGCCATTGAAGCGGTATTCAACGATATGTTCCAGTGCCAGAGCGGGGGGCGCGAGGCTGGCCAATGTGAGACAGGAAAGGGCAAGAGCGCGAAACATGGCGGATCCTTTTGAAAGCGATGGTGTCAATCAATTGGTTCAACTGTGACACGCGCGCCCGCGTCTGACTAGTCTTGCTCCGGTTCTTGCTTAGACTCTTACTCTTACTCTGGCTTTTACTCTGGGTCCTGGCTTTGACGCTTGGCCCAGAGATCGGGGCGACGGGCTTGCGTGAGTTGCTCGCTCATATCGCGGCGCCATTGGGCAATTTTGCCGTGGTGCCCTGACATCAGAATCTCGGGAATGGCATGGCCGTTCCACGTGGCGGGACGCGTATATTGCGGGTGTTCGAGCAGGCCGTCGGAATGGCTTTCGTCGACGGTGCTATCGGCATTGCCAAGCACACCGGGAAGCAAACGCACGGTGGCATCAAGCATCGCCTGCGCGGCAATTTCGCCACCGGTCAGAACAAAATCCCCGAGCGAGACTTCGGCAATGTTGTAATGGTCAATCACCCGCTGATCGAGGCCTTCGAAGCGACCACAGATCATGGTGATGCCGGGCAGGGTGGCCCAATCGCGGGCCATTTTTTGATCAAAACGTTTGCCACGCGGCGACAGGTAGACAAGCGGACCGGGCGCGCGCTGGATCGCGTGTTCGATGGCGCGGCCCATGACATCGGGGCGCAACACCATCCCCGCGCCGCCCCCGGCGGGTGTGTCATCGACATTGCGATGCTTGCCCTCCCCAAAGAGACGCAAATCCGTGGTCGACAGCTGCCACTTGCCGTCTTTGATCGCTTTGCCGGTGAGGCTTTCGCCGAGCACACCGGGAAAGGCCTCGGGGAAGAGGGTGACGATATGGGCCTGCCAAGCGCGCGCCAAATCGGGGTTGTGGCTCATCAATTCGCGCGGTTTCAGCGTCGGCCGAATGGATTTTCGCCCATGAGATTTGGTGTGAGATTTGGTGTGAGATTTGGTCTGTTGTTGATCCGTCTCTTGATCGGGGGTCTGATCGGGCGTTTGGGGCGTTTCGTCTGACATATCTGGTCCTGCGTGAAGCCCCCGTGTCCTAGCCTGCGGGGCGGGGCGGGGCAAGCGGGCTGGCAGGTGTTTGCCAGATCGGAGGGATCAGAGCGCTTCGAAGGCCCGTTCGAAATAGTCGTTTTGACGTGGTGGTGCCGTGACCTGGCCAGAGCGCAGATCCCAGTGATCGCGATTGCGCGGCGCGCGGCCATCAAACTCGATAAAGATGCAATGCGGATCGGGCCAGTGCTGGTCGCATTGTGCGGAGAGGTAATCCAGCTCAGCATCAAAGAAAGGCTGCATGGTGGCCACGGAATGCGGCGAGGTCAAAGCCAGCTCATGATGCTTGTAAAATCCGCTGTTCCATTTCTGGATCAGATCTTGGACCGCCGCCAGATAGGCCGGGTCGGCTTGGGCTTTGGGGCTGCGCAGGAATTGATCTTTGGTCAGGCGGCCAAAATAAGCGGCAAGCGTGGCGCGGTCACATGTGGCTTGGCTCAGGCACCAAAGCGCGGCGCTGCGCTGGGCGGGGTCATGCAGGTCATGATGAAGGGTGACGTGGTGCCAAAGGTCGATGTCCTGAGAGGCCATGGATTGCAGCGCCTCCGACAGATCACGCGGGGCCACAGCGCTGTCCCAAAGGGACTGGGTCGCAAGGAAGGCATTGTAATCACGGTCAAAACTGGCGCGGCGCAGGGTGATCAGGTCGATCTCATCGCGCAGATCAAGCATGGTGTCGGGGCGGGCAAAAAGCTGAGCAAGGCGGCCCGCCTCGCCGGGTTCGGCGCGCAGGAGGGTGTTGATCAGGTAGAGTTCTGAGCGTTGACTGGCGGTGAGTTTGGAGAGGTTTTGCGTCCGCCAGCCCTGCATGAAGCCTGAGAGTGTGCGGGCAATGGCGGTGTCGCGGTCAAGCGGAACACCGGGCGGTTGAAAATCATTGGCAGCGGCCAGAACGCGCATGAGATGGTGCGAGATCGCCGATTGATCAGGAAGCGCGCTGCGATCCGATTTCGGCAGTGGCCCGCGCAACAATGTGGTGGCGCGGTGCGCGCCGGGCGTGGTGCGGGAGATGCGGATAGGCTGGGGGCGCAGGGAGGCCACGAGCGCATAGGCACTGCCCAATCCGCTGACAGCCAATGCAATCCCGGACAGCGGGAACACAGCCGCGACAGCGGGGATTAGGGCCAAACCTGTTAACACAATTCGTTGCAATGCGCCGTCCAATATGCCGTCCAATATCAGGAATTCGATCTTTCGATTACGGCTAAAATTAGACAGACATTGTGGCGCTATGTTGGTCGAAAACGCCTAGTTTCACTGGGTTTGTTGCCAGTTTGTTGACGGTAGCCGGTGTGGCGCGAGATTGATCTGGGACGGATATCAATCGGAGGGGCGTGTCTTGATGCGGGGCAATTTGAAGAGAATCTTTGCCATATTGCGCGGCATCGGGATCGGGGGAAATAGGAGGGGCAAAGCTGGGCCTGATAAAGCTGGGCCTGACAATGCTGGGCCTGACAATGCTGGGCCTGACAATGCTGGGTCTGACAATGCTGCCAGAGGAAGCCGTTTGTCGGGGTTGGAACCCGTGACAGTGGCCGTAAACATAGATCGTGGCAGGCCTTGATGAAACGCCTATGGGCAAGGATCACCGACGCGGTTCTGGCAAGGCTGGTGAAGAGGGTGAACAGGGTGTGCAGGGTGTGACCGCCAAAAGGGTGTTAGTCAAACAACCCATCAGGCGGGTCAGCCACAATGCGCCCTGCGGTCAGATCAACGGTGGGCACGGCGGCCAAGGTGAAGGGTAAAAGCACGGTTTTGCTTTGGCCCGGCACCTGTAGTTCTAGCAGATCGGTGGCCCCGTGATTGTGGACCGCATGGACGGTGCCGAGCGGATTGCCACCGGTATCGACCACTTCGAGGCCCATCAGGTCGGTGTGGTAATATTCATCATCGGGCAGGTTGGGCAGCGTGTCGCGCGAGACAAAAAGCTGGGTGCCGCTGAGGCCATCGGCCTCTTCTTTGCTGGCCACGCCAGACATCCGGGCGGCAAAGCCGTTTTTGAGAGAACGGGTGATTTGCACGCTGTCAAAAACATGGCTGCCGTCTTGGCTGCGCAGCGGGGTGTAATCGGCGATGGCCTGCGGATCGGCGGTAAAGCTCTTGATGCGCACTTCGCCATGAACGCCAAAAGCGCCGGAAATTGTGCCGACACAGATCATATCATCCATGAATTTGCCCCCAATTTATGCCGTTTGTCATTGCGCAAGGATGCACAGGCCCTTGGCCCAAGTGCCCCCAGATTGATCGCAAAGGTTTTTCTGATTGTCACGCTCAAACAGGATGCCAGCGAGAAAAGCGAACATCACAAAGATAACAAGCCGGATCAGGCGGAACATGACACGCCCCCTTGGGCTAGGACCAAAAGGGGCCCGGCAGTGTGACCGCCGGACCCAATGTCACAGAGTGCAGATTATTCCGCGGATGCGGCTTCTGCTGCAGCTTCGGCAGCGTCTGCTGCTTTGGCGGCTTTTTCTTCGGTGCGCTCAACGGCTTTTTTGCCTGGGGCACCTTTTTTGGCGTTGTTACGCTCTTTCTTGTCAACGACGCCAGCAGCTTCGAGGAAACGCGACACACGGTCGGTGACCTGTGCGCCTTCGCCGAGCCAGTACTGAACACGTTCCATGTCCATTTTCACGCGCTCTTCGCTGTCTTTAGGCAGGAGCGGGTTGTAGGTGCCGAGCTTTTCGATGAAACGGCCGTCGCGTGGCATACGGCTGTCAGCCGCTACGATGCGATAGAAAGGGCGCTTTTTGGAACCGCCGCGGGCGAGACGAATTTTGATAGCCATGGGTTTATCTCCTTAGATGGCGTGTTGACGCGCGATCACGTCAAGATTGGTGTTGTTTGTGGTGTTGGATGACTTCCTGAATGATGAAATTCAGGAATTTCTTGGCGAATTCCGGGTCCAGATTGGCCTGGTTCGCAAGGTCTTCGAGCCGCGCAATTTGCTTTGCTTCGCGCGCGGGGTCGGAGGGCGGGAGGTCGTGTGAGGCTTTGAGAACCCCCACGGCCTGTGTGTGTTTGAACCGCTCGCCCAGAGTGTAGACGAGGATCGCATCGAGGCGGTCGATGCTATCGCGGTGCTCTTTGAGCACTTCTGCGGCGAGGGTTACGGAGTCATCAGTCAAGAGCCCAGCCTTTCGGTTTGAACAGCGGATCGGCGTAATGGGCGATTTCCATGTCGATGCCATGGCCCAGCTGGCTTTGCAGCTGGTCGAGGGTCGGATGGCGATACACCGCATCATGGCCGTCAACGGTCGGAGCCGCGTGGTCTTTGGCGCAGCCAAGACGTTCGGCAAGCCGGATCGCTTCGAGGTTTTTGGGGTCGATATAGGACACGGCGGTGTCCCAGCCGAGATCGTGATAGAAATAGCGGCGCACCCGATCCGCGGCTTCAAGCGCATAGCCACGACCCGATTGATTGGGCCAGATGATCCAGGCGATTTCGCGTTCCGGCCATTGTGCCGGGAACCAGCCACCGGCCATGCCAACGGTTTCGTCGGTGTCCTTGAGGTGGATCATCCACATGCCATAGCCACGGATTTCCCAATGGCCGATTTCGGCAGCATAGAGCATCCATGTTTCATAGGCGTTCAAAGGACCGCCCATAAAACGCGAGCGATAGGAGGCAAAGGTGGCCTTGAAGTTTGGGTAATCCTCGGGGTCGGGGCCGCGCAGCACAAGGCGGCGCGTTTCGAGGATTGGAATATCGCGGTGTCCCATCAGGCGGCTCCTTGTGGGGTGTGGCGGTAGACCAGCGTATGACCGTCATCGCTGATCTTGGCTTCGACATCGGTGTCGCGGATCGCGCTGAGACGTTCCATCAACGTGATGCAGCGCTCATTGTCGGGGTCGACAAAGGAGGCGATGCTATCCCATTTGAGATCGTTGAAAGCATAGTCGCGCGCCGCGATCATCGCCTCTTCGGCATAGCCTTGGCCTTCGGCGTCTTCGCTCAGGAAAACGCCCAACTCGGCCTCGGGATCTTCGTATTCGTAGCCCAATAGAACAAAGCCAGCCGAGGGGGTGGTTTGCGCGTCGATGGTCCAAAGCCCGTGGCCATGCAGCAGCCAAAGCGCGGAATACCCTGTGAAATCGGCCCAAGCTTCGGCGCGGGTAAAGGGGCCGCCCATGGGAATAGAGCGATCCGATTCCATGATCTTGGCATAGGCCTTGAAGTCATAGATGCGCGGCGCACGCAGTTGCAGGCGGCGCGTATCCAGCGACGGTATTTTGCCACCAAGGCGTGCGGCCTGACGGGCGGCGGGACCGGGGCGATGCTTTTCGCAGGGCGCGAGGGTGGGTTTGTCGGTCATTGCGTGGCCCCCGCTGAAACGGGCGGTTGGCGGTAGACAAAACAGGGGTCTTCGGGCTTGGGCATGGTGGCGTTTGGGTCAAGCTGCGCGCCAAGACGCTGCGCCAAGGCGACGGAGCGGGTGTTTGGGTGCGCGATATAGTGGACGATATTTGTCCAGCCCAAGGTTTTATAGGCGTCGGAGATGGCGGCCTTGGCCGCTTCGGCCGCGTAGCCTTGGCCTTCGGCACCGTCGAACATCAGCCAACCGATTTCGGTTTCTGGCCACCCGTTCGGATAGTAGGGGCCAACAAGGCCGATGATGTCGTCAGAGGCTTTGGTGGTCACAGCCCACAGCCCATAGCCGCGCACTTCCCAGTGGCCCAAAATCGCGCAGAAATTGCTAAAGGCGCGGAATTCTGGAACGTTGCCGCCGACATATTGGGCACGCTCGGTCTGGTAAAAGGCCGTTGTCGCCGCCGCGTCTGAGCCATTGGGGCGACGCAGGATCAAACGCTCGGTGTGCAAGGCGCGGGTCATGACAGCACCTCGTCCGGGCTGGGATGGCGCCAGAGTTCATCAACGCCCATATTGACGTTGTCATAGGTGCGTTCGTATTGCGCCCCGAGCCGTTTGGCGAGCGCTTTGGAGCGGGTGTTGTCGGGGACAATGTTGGAGGTCAGCGTGGTAAAACGCAGGTCTTCATAGGCGTAACGGCGCACGCGCAGGGCGGCCTCATAGGCGATGCCTTTGCCTTCGAAACCGGCGAAAACAACCCAGCCGATTTCCGGTTCGGGCCAGCCTTCGGGGTTCCAGATGCCACAGATGCCAGCCGGTTTGCCGGTGGATTTGTCTTCGATGACGAAATAGCCGTAGCCGTGCCAATGCCAATGGCCAACATTGAGGGAAAACCAGCGCCAGGCGTCGCCGCGATTGGGCGAGGCCCCAAAGCCTTCGGCGCGTTCCTGATCAAGCAGGAAGGTGATCACCGCCTCAGCGTCGGACTTTTCCGGGCCGCGCAGGATGAGGTTTTCGGTTTCCAGAATGGGGGCTTGGGTCAGGGTCATGCTGTCCCCCGTGAGGCAGGCGAAAATCCATGCATGGATTTTGCAAATTCCGTGCACGGAATTTTGGCGCAGGTCAGGAGGGCCATAATCATGCGTAGGCCTCCGGGTTGCCATCGGTGTCGGGGCTGTGGCGGTAGACGAGATCATCATCGTCGTAAGTTTCGCCATTTGGATCGAGCGTCGCCCCAAGGCGTTCGGCCAAGGCGATGGAGCGTGCGTTGTCTTTTTCAATATAGGACACAAGGGTTTCCATGCCCTGTCTCCAAGCCCAGTGCAGCGCGGCGGTGGCGGCTTCGGCTGCGTAGCCCTGGCCTTCATAGCCATCAAACAGGATCCAGCCGATTTCGCGTTCTGCGAAATGCGGGGGCTGAGTGATGGCGACCTGACCGATCAACTGGCCGTCACGGGTTTCAACGGCCCAGCCGCCGATGCCAACCAAATCCCAGCTGCCGACTTCGGAACTTAGACCGTACCAAAGGTGAGTCGGGTTTTGCGGCTTGTCCATATGTGCGGCGCGCGGGCCTTCGAAAAAGGTCGCAAAGGCGTCGAAATCGGACATGACATGCGGGCGCAACCGCAGGCGCGGGGTGTCGAGGATCGGGGCGGGCATCAGGCGGCGCTCCGGTGCAATGTATAGGTCTGGGCCTCGGGCCAGCGTGTTGGGCCGGGCAGGTCGGTTATGGATGCGCCAATGCGCCGGGCCATCCGGTGCGAGGCTGCGTTGGTCGGGTCGATACAGATTTTCAGATCGGACCAGCCGCAATCGTCGAACAGGTGGCGGATGACTTCTTGGACCGCTTCTGTGGCGAAGCCCTGACCCGCGGCGGTGGCATCCCACAAGGTCCAGGTCATTTCGGGGGTGTCGCCGAAGGTGTCGAGCGGGCCGCAATGGCCGATGGCACGACCGTCATGTTCGATCACGTAACGGCCCCAGCCGCGCAAATCCCAATGGCCGATCATCGCCGCCAATTTTTCAAAGGCACGCGGGGCATCAAAAGGCCCCCCCACCAAATTCGCACGCGCACTGGCGGCGAAAGCGGTGTAAACCGGCAGATCGCTGGCCACTGGCAGGCGAAGCTGCAAGCGCGGAGTTTGAAGGGTGCGGGCGGGGTTCATTTTCGAGTGACCGTAGCGGATTAGGGGAGCGCCGGAGCGTGTAGGGGTGAGACGACGTGTTATTTCTTTTTGCCAAAGCCGGAGAGGCCACCGGGGAGACCCATTCCGGGCATGCCACCCAGACCGCCGGGCATTTTCGCGCCGAGCTGTTTGGCGGCGGCTTCCATGGCGGCCGGGTCCATTTGCGAGGGGTCCATGCCCCCCGGCAGACCTCCACCGCCTTTGCCCATCATGCCTTTCATGGCTTGTTTGAGCATGCCGCCTTTGCCCATTTTGCCCATTTTCTTCATCATATCAGACATTTGGCGCTGCATTTTTAGCAATTTATTGAGGTCAGAGACCTCCATGCCCGCACCTTTGGCGATGCGTTTTTTGCGGCTTGCCTGAAGCAATTGTGGGTTGGCGCGTTCGCGTTTGGTCATGGATTGGATCAAGGCAATCTGCTGTTTGAGCACCTTGTCATCCATGCCGGCTTCGCCCGCCTGTTTGGCCATTTTGCCCATGCCCGGCATCATTTGCATCATGCCTTCCATGCCGCCCATTTTGATCATCTGCTCAAGCTGCATCTTAAGGTCGTTCATGTTGAACTGACCTTTGGAGAAGCGCTTCATCATGCGCTCAGCTTGTTCGGCCTCAAGGGTGGATTGGGCTTTTTCGACGAGGGCAACGATGTCACCCATGCCAAGGATGCGGCCAGCAACGCGGTCAGGCTCAAAGGTTTCGAGCGCGTCCATCTTTTCGCCAAGGCCGACGAATTTGATCGGCTTGCCGGTGACGGCACGCATCGACAGCGCCGCACCACCGCGACCATCGCCATCCATCCGGGTCAACACAACGCCGGAAATGCCGATGCGGTCGTCAAAGTTTTCAGCGGTGTGTACAGCGTCCTGACCGGTCAGGCCATCGACCACCAACAGGGTTTCGCGCGGGGTGGCGACATCGCGGACGGCTTCGACCTGTTGCATCAGCTCTTCGTCAATCGACAGGCGACCGGCGGTATCGAGCATATAGACGTCATAGCCGCCCAAGGAGGCCTGGGTCTTGGCGCGTTTGGCGATGGTGACCGGGTCTTCGCCCTTGACGATCGGGAGCGTGGCCACGCCGATTTGTTTGCCAAGGATTTCAAGCTGTTCCATCGCCGCCGGACGGTTGACGTCAAGCGAGGCCATGAGGACTTTTTTGCCGTCACGTTCGCTCAGACGTTTGGCGAGCTTGGCGGTGGTGGTGGTTTTACCAGAGCCTTGCAGACCGACCATCAGGATCGGGGCGGGCGGGCTGTCGATTTTGAGGGCACCGGGTTCGCCTTCACCGGCCAGAACCGCGATCAATTCGTCATGGACGATTTTGACAACCTGTTGGCCCGGCGTCACCGATTTGGTCACCGAGGCCCCGGTGGCCTTTTTCTCAACCGCTTTGATGAACTGACGCGCAACCGGGAGCGAGACATCCGCCTCAAGCAGGGCGACGCGTACTTCGCGCATGGCGGTTTTGACATCGTCGGCAGACAGCGCACCTTGCTTGGTCAGCCGATCAAAGACGCCGCCCAGACGCTCGGATAGATTTTCAAACATTGGCGGCCTCCTTGGTGCCGTTATTATAATGACTGCGGATCATGTAAGATCAGCGGCCGCGTATCGTAACCCCTGAGCTGTCCAAAGGGTCAGCGTTTGGCGCGACCCAAAGCAAGATAGCCCCCGTGGGCGCAACGCGCTGACGGAGGGCGATCCCGGGCAAAGCCCAAGGGACCGGAAGACACAACTCTCCCGGATGGTTGAGGGCGGTGTACGCCTCAGCCGTTTCAGAGTCAAGCTGAGTGCCTTGGAAGAGGTTAAAGTGATGCTGATAGTTTTATCTAAGCGTTGCAAATCGCGCACGCTATGAGTGGGTTCCCGCCAAAGCTTACATCTGGCAAGGATTTTTACTGGCGGTTTCGTTGCGAATCCGATACGAATCGCTTGAAGTCGCTATTTTTGATGGAGTTAGAAAATGAAAAAGCTGATCGCTTCCGTACTGGTTTCGGCCGCAGTCGCAACCGCAGCTTCAGCTGGTACCCCAGTTGAGAGCACAGGTGATGATGTTGTTGAAGACGTTTATGACGTTGTTCCTGTTGCAGCGTCCTCTTCAGGCATGGGCGCAACTGGCGCTGTTGCTGCAATCGCCGGCGTTATCCTGGTTGGTGCTGCTCTGGCATCGTCTTCGGGCACAGACTAAGCAAAACGCAACTGCCGAGAAATTGACTTGGCAGTCGTTCTAAAATTTAAGTGACAGCGGCTCAATTTCGGGCCGCTGTTTCTTTTTGTCAGGAGAGTTGGGCGCGGGGCTTGCAATCTCGCTGTTAAGGCCAAAGTCCTTACAATAAGGAAAAAAGCCGAAGACGAGGGTGCTATGCAAAATTGGGACGAAATCCGGACAGCCTTTCATGTGGCGCAAATGGGCACCGTCAGCGGCGCGGCCGAGCGGTTGGGCGTGCATCACGCCACGGTCATTCGTCATATCGATTCACTTGAATCGCGCCTTGGGGTGAAACTGTTTCAGAGACACACCCGTGGCTATACTCCGACCGAAGCCGGTGATGATCTGTTGCGCGTGGCGCAAACCACTGACGATCAGTTTGCCCAGCTGGAAGGGCGGATCAAAGGGCGCGGCAATGACGTGACGGGCGAGCTGATGGTGACGTCAATTGCCTCTTTTGCACCGCTTTTGGTGCCCGCATTGGCCAGTTTCCAACGCAAATACCCCGATGTGGTGGTGCGGTTCCTGACCGGTGACCGGCTGTTTCGGTTGGAATATGGCGAGGCGCATGTGGCGCTGCGGGCCGGGTCGGTTCCGTCTGAGCCGGACAATGTGGTGCAGCCGTTTGTACGCCAGCCCATCGCGCTTTATGCCAGCAAAGCCTATGTCGCAGAGCATGGCATGCCAGCAGATACCGATGATCTCAAGAACCACCGATTTGTTGGTCATGACAGCGAAGAGATTCGTGCGCCGTTCCAGGTGTGGCTGATGAAACATGTGCCGTTTGAAAATGTGAAGTTTCGGGGCACCGATTGGCGGTCGCTGGTTCATGCGATTTTGTCAGGAGCCGGGATTGGGTTTTTGCGCGTGAGTGAAGCGGCTGTGCATCCTGATTTGGTGCAGGTCATGCCAGCCCAAGAGGATTGGAGCGCGCCGATGTGGCTTGTGACCCACGTGGATTTGCACCGCACCGCCAAGGTGCAGGCGTTTTTGAAGCATCTCAAAGAATATAGCTCCAACGAATTGCAAGGGTGAGCCAGAAAATGACCGAAGCGCAGCGCGGGCATCTGGCGATGTTGGGGTTTTCGGCCCTTGTCGCGGGATCCTTTTCGTTAGGCAGTATGGCGGCGGGTTTTATCGAACCTGAGGTGCTGAATGCGGTGCGCTTTGTCGTGGCCGGGTTGGTTATGGCGCTGGTTGCGTGGATGACGGGCGGGATGAGCCGCAGTGTCTGGTCCGCGCCATGGCGTTATTTTGTGCTTGCTGGGCTTTTTGCCTTTTATTTCGTCACAATGTTCGAAGGTTTGAAAACAGCAGAGCCGGTGAGCATGGCGGCGGTGTTCACGCTGAACCCGGCGCTGACGGCTGTTTTTGGCTATATGCTGATCCGCCAGATCACCACGACCCGCATGGCGCTTGCTATTGTGATTGGTGGCGTCGGGGCGTTGTGGGTGATCTTTCGCGGCGATCCCGATCTGGCGTTGCGCTTTGAGATCGGGCGCGGAGAGATGATCTATTTCTGGGGCTGTATTGCGCATGCCTTATATGCGCCACTGGTGCGGGTGCTGAGCCGGGGCGAGCCTGCTTTGGCCTTTACCGCCGGGGTTTTGATGGCCGGGGCCGTGATTTTATGCCTCTGGGCCGGGCGCGATTTGCTGCACACGGATTGGGCCAATCTGCCAAGCATTGTGTGGATCACAATCGGCTATACGGCCATTGCGGCGACAGGTTTGACGTTTTTGGCCCTGCGCTATGCGGCGCTGCGTCTGCCTGCGGCCAAGGTCATGGCCTATACCTATTTGGTGCCGAGCTGGGTGATCTTGTGGGAAGTTGCCTTGGGCCGGGCTGTACCAACGGCGATGGTGTTGCCGGGCGTTGCGTTGACGGTCTTGGCATTGATTATGCTGCTCAAAGACGAGGAGCCACAGGTGACCTCCGCGTGATTTTGCTGGCCTGACGTGATTTTTGGCCTGACGTGATTTGTTGCCTGACGTGGGTTTTCTGGCTTGGGTGAGGCGGTCTGATTGTCTCAGTCCAAGGGGGGTGTTTGATCGTCACTTGGGTTTTCTGGCCGGTCAACAGGTGGCTCGGCGGGCATGGTGTCTTGCTGATCCTCGGCCAGTTCGACCGCAAGAAAACGTTCAAACGCATCAAGATTGACCGGCTCAAACTGGCCAAATCCCTGCATCCAGACCGATGTGTCGCGCAGGGCATCGGGTTCGAGCTTGCACCACTTCACCCGGCCGCGCTTTTCCTGACTGATCAATCCGGCGCTGGCGAGGATCATCAGATGTTTGGAGATCGCGGCCAAAGACATTTCAAACGGCTCGGCCACATCCGTGACCGCCATATCATCTTCCAGCAACATCGACAGGATGGCGCGGCGGGTCGGATCGGCGAGGGCCGCAAAGACAGTGTCGAGAGAAGTGGTCATGCGCATGGCATATACGCAAACCTGCCGGAATTCAAAAGCCTTGCGGATAGCGATCTTTGGCGCGGTACAGATAGGATTGTTGATCGCTAAGGCCGATGTCACGCAATTGGCTATCGGTCAGCCCTTGGGGCAGGTCATTGACCACATCCAGGCTCGGGTCTTTGGGGGTGGTGTCGCGACGTTGAAATCGAACACGCGAAAAGAGCCGCCAAAAGGCGGATGTGCGGGCATGTGTCATAATCAGTCTCATGTTGAAGTTTGCTGTTGAATGAATATCGCAATGAATGCTGGCAAAACAAACGCCGTTGCTTGACATGAGTTGTGCAAAAAATGCACAGATAAGATATGCCACGCAGCCTTCCCCCTCTGAATGCCTTGCGCGCCTTTGAGGCGGCAGGGCGGCATGGCAGCTTTAGCCGGGCTGCAGAGGAACTCGGTGTCAGCCATTCGTCGATCAGCCGACATGTGCGCGGTTTGGAGCAACGCTTGGGGGTGCAACTGTTCCGAGAGGCCGCGCGCGGGGTCACCCTTTCGCCCGAGGGGCGGGCGTATCTTGGGCAGATCTCGCCAGTTTTTGATGTGATTTCCGAGGCAACCGAAGCCATGACCGGGCGGGCCTCGGGGGTGGTGACGATCAGTTGTGAGCCGACATTTGCCACCCATTGGCTGATGCCGCGTCTGGGCAGGTTTCTGGATGCGTTTCCAGAGGTGGAGCCGCGGATCACCGCGACCATTTCATTGGCGGATTTGGGTGGGTTTGAGGCGGATTTGGCGATCCGGTCGATCCTGCGCACGGTTCCCGAACAGCCCAGCGAGGTTATCACAAACGCCCCGTTGTATGTATATGGCTGTCCAAAAACGTTTTCTGACATACGACACCCCGAAGAGTTGCTTACTTGTCGGCGATACAAGGATCGCAGCGGCGATTCCTGGAGTGAGTGGTTTGAAAAGGCCGGTGTCGATGCGCAGGGGCTGGTGCAATCGCAATGGCGGATGCGCGCCAATCTTGCCATTGAGGCGACCTTGGCGGGGCAGGGGGTTTTGCTGATCAGCGCCGAAATTGTTGAGCGATATGTGCGGCGTGGCGATTTGCGGCGGCTGTTTGATGTGCCGTTGCGCAGTGGCTCTTATCAGGTGCTGGCCGAGCCGCAAGCAATGCGCCGACGTGCGGTGCGACAGTTTCGTGATTGGCTTGTGGAGGAGGGTGCGCCGTTCAGAGCTGGGTGACATATTTGCGCTATTGATTGCATATAGCAACTATTGTAAATAGCAACCATGAAGACACACGACTCATATCCGCATTACTGGGTGAACCACCTGTCCTTTTTGATCCGCCGCAGGCTTGTGCAGCGCTTTGAGGCGGAAGGGCTGGATGTCAGTGCTGAGGAATGGGCGATTTTGCTCATCCTTCAATCCCTGCCCGATATCACGGCAACGGAGCTGTCGGATCGCAGCCTGCGTGACAAGACGACAATCACCCGAACCCTTGATCGACTGGACCGCAAGGGGCTTGTCCTGAGGGTGCGCGACACGCAAGACCGGCGCGCGGTTCGGTTGAGCCTAAGCCCCAAGGGGCAGGCGACGTTTGACGAGTTAGCGGGGATTGCAGGCGGTCTGATTGATCAGACGCTTGAGGGCATTGCGCCAGAGGATGTGAGCCACGCCATGACGGTGATGCAACGGATGGTGTCAAACCTCGCGGAGGCTAAGGAGACGTGATATGACCTATAATTACGGCAATTTTGATGCGACAGACTATGATCTGGTGAATTTTCGCAGTCCTCAGCCGGGGCAAAAGGCCCCCGACTTTACTATTGAGGTGGCCGATGGCGGCGGCAGGGCGCGGTTGTTGGACTTTGAGGGTGACTTTTTGGTGCTGGAAATGGGCAGCGTGACCTGTCCGTTGTTTCAGGGGCGGCGTCAGACGATGACCGGATTGGATGAGCAACACAGCGACATCAGCTTTGCGGTGCTCTATGTTCGGGAAGCCCATCCCGGTGCGAATATTCCGGCCCATGTGGTGCAAGACGACAAGAGCGCCTGTGCCGCAGGTTTGATCGCGGATGGCGAAAACCGGCGGGTGTTTGTGGATGATATTGAGGGGACGGTTCACACGGCCTATGGCGGCTATCCCAATTCGGTTTTTATCATCAACCGCAACGGGTGCATTGTTTATGCGGTGGATTGGAACAATCCGACGGTGACGCGCCGTGCGCTTGATCTTCTTAAGGCGGGAAAGCCGGCTGCGTTGCGCGCATGGTTTAAGCCCGTGCCGCCGCAGGTCAGTCTCAGGGTGCTTGGGGCCGGGGGAAAAGGGTCGATGTCTGACTTTCTGAGAGGGCTGCCGCATCTGATTTGGAACAACCTGATCCGGCGCAATGTGCGGTTGCTGTTAGGGCGTAAAACCGGCGTCGCGCCGAACATCAAATGCTGATCTGGTAAACTCAACGTTTTGGTTGAATATGCGTTTGAGCGGCATTTCGCGCTAACACGCCCTGCGACGGAATCGCACCTGGAGGGCGGGCGTCGAATTTTCGCCGAAAATTCAAGCACCTAGACGTTGGCGTTTGCATGTTAACGGCATGTTGACTCAGGCCGCATGGCGACATACCAACCCCATGAACTCCAAACGGGGCGACTTGCGTGACCGACACCGATCAAAAGCAGAAGCTAAGAGAGCTAGAAGCCAAGATCGAAGCGGCCAAAGGGCCGAGCGGCGGCAAGAAGCACCAAGAGGAGCATTATTCGATGGCCAATCAGGCCTGGCGGATGGTGACGGAATTGGTGGCCGGTATTGGTATCGGCTTTGGCATCGGATACGGGCTTGATGTGCTGGTCGGCACGACGCCTTTGTTTATGGTGCTGTTTATATTGCTGGGTCTTGCGGCAGGTGTGAACGTGATGATGCGTACCGCCAAAGAGATCCAAGAGACACAAGAAGCCTCGCAAGGGGCGACCGAAGGGGACAAAGATGGCGACTGAGACCGCAGCAGCAGAAGGCAGCAGCCTCGTATTCCACCCAATGGATCAGTTCATCGTTAAGCCTTTGTTTGGCGACGGTGCGGTTGGCATGTTCACCATCACCAACTCGACCCTGTGGATGCTAATCGCAATTTTGGCCATTGTTGGTTTGATGGTGATCGGCACATCGCGCCGCGCCATCGTGCCGTCGCGCAGCCAGTCGATTGCTGAACTGGCCTATGGCTTCGTTTACAAGATGATCGAAGACGTGACCGGCAAAGACGGTCTGGTCTACTTCCCTTATATCATGACGCTGTTCATGTTCATCGTCTTCGCCAACTTCCTTGGCCTGATCCCAATGAGCTTTACCACCACATCGCATTTTGCGGTCACCGTGGTCTTGGCCTTTGCAGTGTTCTTCACCGTGACCATCGTCGGCTTTGTCAAAAACGGCGCCGGTTTTCTGGGCTTGTTCTGGGTGTCCAGCGCACCTGCCGCACTGCGCCCGATCTTGGCCGTGATCGAGCTGATCTCGTACTTCGTTCGCCCCGTTAGCCACAGCATTCGTCTGGCAGGCAACGTTATGGCGGGCCACGCGGTTATCAAAGTGTTCGCGGGTTTTGCGGCGATCACACTGGTATCCCCCATCTCCGTTGTTGCGATCACCGCGATGTACGGGTTGGAAATCCTCGTGGCCTTTATCCAGGCCTACGTGTTCACAATCTTGACTTGCGTGTATCTCAAAGACGCACTGCACCCGTCACACTAATGGCTCGGCAGGGTTCTCCTGCCAGACCACAATTACTCAACTTCCAATCGTAAGGAGATAGGAATATGGAAGGCGATCTCGCACACATCGGCGCAGGCCTGGCAGCAATCGGTTCCGGCGCAGCCGCAATCGGGGTAGGTAACGTAGCAGGCAACTTCCTTGCCGGCGCATTGCGCAACCCATCGGCAGCAGCCGGTCAGACAGCAACACTCTTCATCGGTATCGCGTTCGCGGAAGCACTGGGCATCTTTGCATTCCTCGTATCGCTGCTGCTGATGTTCGCCGTATAATCCACGGAACATAGTATCCTTACGCCCGGGCGGTTCAGACGATAGTCTGGCCCGCCCGATCGAAAGACAACGTTCCGACGGAGGACAGACATTATGGCGTCTGAATCACACGCTGCCGAAGCCGTCAGTTCTTGCGTTGACTCGCATGGCTCCGCGCTTGGTATGCCGCAGCTTTGCGGCGACTGGATTGGCAACCAGGTATTCTGGCTGGTCATCACACTTGTTGTGATCTTCCTGGTGCTTTCGCGCATTGCATTGCCGCGGATTGCGTCGGTTCTGGCCGAACGTCAGGGGACGATCACCAACGACATCGCCGCCGCCGAAGATCTCAAGCGCAAAGCCCAAGAGGCCGAAGCCGCTTATGAGAAGGCACTGGCAGATGCACGCGCTGAATCGCAAGCCATTGCGCAAGCGACACGCGACGAAATTAAAGCAGAGCTCGACGTGGCCCTTGAAAAAGCTGACGCAGAGATTTCTGCCAAGGCTGCTGAGTCGGAGAAGGCAATTGCTGACATCCGCGCCTCGGCCATGGAAAACGTTGAAGTTGTTGCAAAAGACACAGCCGAAGCCATCGTTGCAGCGCTGGGCGGCAACGCCGACACAGCATCTGTTGCGGCTGCTGTGACCAACCGGATGAAAGGGTAAGTTCATGAACAAGCTGATCCTCCCCGCCGTGTTTGGTCTCACCGCAAGCCCAGCCTTTGCCGCAAGCGGTAACTTCTGGTCGCTTGGCAACACTGACTTTGTTGTGCTGCTTGGCTTCTTGTTGTTCTTGGGTGTTCTGGCCTATTTCAAAGTGCCTGGCCTGTTGGGTGGTTTGCTCGACAAACGCGCCGAAGGTATTCGCGATGAGCTGGACGAAGCACGCAAACTGCGTGAAGAAGCCCAGACCCTGTTGGCCAGCTATGAGCGCAAGTCGCGCGAAGTTGCTGAGCAAGCTGAGCGCATCGTAGCCCACGCCAAGCAAGAGGCCGAACTGGCTGCTGAGCAGGCGAAAGAAGACATGAAAGCATCGGTTGAACGCCGTTTGCTGGCCGCTGAATCCCAGATCGCATCTGCGGAAGCCTCGGCTGTCAAAGAGGTGCGCGACACCGCAGCCCGCGTTGCGGTTCTTGCTGCACAGGATGTTGTTGCTGGTCAGATGACTGCGGTTGACGCAGGCAAATTGATTGATGACTCGATCGCAGAAGTGGGTGCAAAGCTTCACTAAGCGTTCAGTTTTCTGAACTAGATCAAGGCCCGGACCGCAAGGTACCGGGCCTTTTTCGTTTGGGGTTGTGGGGGGATGGCCACGTGCCGGGTGTCTTTTGTGCCGGGGCTCTTTCCTTGACGCAGGTCCAAAGATACGGTCAAAGCTGCTCTCCTACTGGCGAACCAGTCGGGCAAAAATAAAGAGGCGCAAAGCGTGGCACATACAATCGTCGTCGGTAACGAAAAGGGCGGGGCGGGCAAATCGACCGTCTCGATGCATGTCGCAACGGCATTGGCGCGGATGGGCCATCGCGTTGGGGCGCTTGACCTCGATTTGCGGCAGAAGAGCATGGGCCGTTATCTGGAAAACCGGCGCAAGTATTTGGATGCGCAGGGGCTTGATCTTCCAACCCCGATTTTTGTCGACCTGCCGCCAACGGACGCGCAAAACGCCCCGGATGGCGAAGCGGCATATGACCACCGGCTCAGTCAGGCGGTGGCCGAGCTTGAGGCTCAGTCGGATTTTATCGTGATCGATTGCCCCGGCTCGCATACACGGTTGAGCCAGGTTGCGCATTCGCTGGCCGATACGCTGGTGACTCCGTTGAACGACAGTTTTGTGGATTTTGATCTGCTGGCGAAAATCGACAGCGATGGTGAAAAGATCATCGGGCCGTCGGTCTATTCTGAGATGGTGTGGTCGGCGCGGCAATTGCGGGCACAAGCGGGGTTACAGCCGATTGACTGGATTGTGTTGCGCAACCGGGTGGGCGCGCAGCAGATGGTCAATAAGAAGAAGATGGAAAGCGCATTGGAGCGATTGGCCAAGCGGATCGGGTTTCGGATTGCGCCCGGCTTTAATGAGCGTGTGATCTTTCGAGAGCTGTTTCCACGGGGTCTGACGTTGTTGGATCTGCGCGATACCGGGGTGAAACAGCTGAATATTTCCAATATCGCGGCCCGGCAGGAATTGCGTGAGCTGGTAAAGGCGTTGAACCTGCCTGGGGTTGAGGTGACCTTTTAGGCGGGCGGCGAATTTTCGGCGAAAATTCGATCTGCAGACGGTTGCTTTGGTATCATCACCAAAAACAGGAAAAGCCGGGCGGTTGAGCCCGGCTTTTCGTTATCTCGCCCCGTTATTCTGCTGGAACGGCAACTGCTGTGTGCGTGCCAAAATGCTGGCGTCCTAGGCGGATGATCAAAGCGATGGCGATGATCTGCGCGATGATCGCAACCCCGGTGACCGACCAATAGGCAATGCCGAACTTCGCGATCAGACCAGAGGCCACCAACCCTTTGTTCACAAAGAACTGGATCATCACCGAGAGGGCCACCGCAGGGCAGACCAAGGCATAGGATCCCGGCGAGGTTTTGGCACCCATGACAAAATCATCAAAATACCCTTGAGCGCGCAGAACGACGGCCCCGAGACCAAGGAAGGCCAACTGGATGGCCAGTAAACGGGTCAGGAAGATCATGGTTTCACCGTCACTTCCATGCACATCAAGCGTGGTGTGCAGCCCATGGTTTTGGCGCAGGAACATAATGCCAAGAACTGTGACGATGGGCACAATGATCATCAAGGTCGGGCCTGCTTCTCGGGCGGTGCCATGCTGAAGCATCGACGAGACGGCAGAGCTGGCCGCGAGCAGCGTATAGAGGATCGCAGTGACGCCGAGGATGGTCGACAGCACCAGGGAGATGCCAACCGTGGCGGGGCTTGTGCTCATCGCAGCAGGGGCCGCGAAGCCGACCGCAACCATCGAAACGGCGAAGGCGGGAAGCAATTGGGCGAAGCTGTTATGGGCGGTGACGTCGAAAACGCCGCCCTGGGACAAAACCCGCCCCAAGAAGCGTCCGATCAGCCGAACAGCGAGAAGGCCGATGCCCGCAAAGGCAATCAGGGCCATGGGAAACAGGAATTCCACAATACCCCACAGGCCCGGCACAAAGACGAGGCCAACAATGAACAGCGCGTTCACGCTCATCGCCATGGCGAGCGGCATCGCCAAAATGGTGGATTCGGCGTTAGATGAGACCAGTTTTTGGTAGGCATCGGTTCGTTTGAAGGTCGAAAAGGCTGACAGGTTCCAAATCAACAACTTGATGTTGAGAAAGACGAAATAGGCAATGCCAATCCAGGCGATGACAATGGCGGTTTGCAGCCACGGCCCGCCGGTGTTGAACGCGGCCAGAATGTCTTCGAAGATTGGAACAGGACGGCCGGGATGCGGGACCCAGAACATCAAGAACATAAAGAATGAAACTGAGGCACCTCCAGCGCCAAGTGAGGCGAGGAAGTAGAGCGGCGAATATGTATCCGCTGGTTTTGTATGAGTGGCCATGGGACGGCTCCATTAATATTCGGAAACTGGAATATAATAAGCATTCCAAAAACGGAATGTAAAGGCCCATCTTTGGAGCGGTGACATTGATTGGATGGGATCATCAAATTGGCACAGGGATTAACCAATTGGTAACCAAGTCCGAACAACAGTAGCCCATGCGTATCCTTTTGTTTTTTATGATCATCGGACTGGGAGCTTGCAAACATGCGGGCCCCGGATTTCGCGGTGCCCCGCAGATTGAAAAAAGATACGACGGGTCAACATTCACCATGAGCCGCCGTGGAAATGTGATCGAAATGATTCGTATTTCGCCGGAGTGGCTTCCGAAATTCCCTGACATTTCGCGTAAGGCGGCCATTCTGGCAGAGGCCGAAACCGGTTGCAGGGCGGCTTGGGTCGACGGGGACCCGGCGATGATGTGGGTCGGTTTGAAATGTGAGGGCGAGCGGGTTCCCAAACGCCCTAAGAAACAGCGGACCGTGTTTTGCGAGATTGATGATCTTTACACACGCGGAGACAGCCTGGCCGGTTATATGACGTGCCAATAATCGGCCAACACAAGCGCTATTTCGGAGCTTTGATCGTGACAGTGATCAATGGATACTTGAACTCGTCCCTTTCATTATCGGTGCTTGCAGCCGCAACTGCGCCGATCACAATTGCCCCCAATAACCCTGTTCCGACCGCTGATTGCTGACGTTGGGCCGAGGAGAAGTTATAGGCATTGACCGTGGCGGACCCGATTTTCCACCAGATTCACAGCGCACAAACAACGCTAAAGCGTTCGGGCCGCAGTCGCGAACAACAACATTCGCGGGCGTGTTAAATCTCGCCGTATAAACGCCGCTGTCCAACGTGCAAGGCACCTCAATGCGTTCGGTTTGACCCGTCTCGCCATTGCTGCGGATTCGGATTTGAACGGTTTCCTAACCGCGGAACCGGGGCTCAGGATTGCCGTGGGAGCCTTGCTTGACGTACCCGTCAATGCCAACCGCATTGGGCGCAAAGTTGGGTTTAAAAACGTTGGGTTTAAAATGACAGGCGGGGTGGTGATTTCAGCGGTGCTACAGGCTGACTAACTCAGACCACAGACGGTCCAGATACGTTTGTTATCAAGTCCCTCATTATTCGATAAACGGACACTGTCGCCTTTATAGTGTGCCTGGAGATGGCCAATAGTCGAAACCGTGAAGCGGTAACGGGTTCGCAATATGTTGTGGACAACTGGCAACGGGCCGCCAAATAGGCGCATATTTCGTTGACTCTGAGGGGGGCAAACCGCCAATCTGACCGCCACACATGGAATCAGGCCCAAGAACTGGGCGCAATCTCAGAGCAGCGCATTTGCGATTTAACAAACTCAGACTGACGGGCTTTAAGAGCTTTGTGGACCCAACCGATCTGGTCATTGCCGACGGGCTGACCGGGGTTGTCGGACCCAATGGCTGTGGCAAGTCCAATCTGCTTGAGGCGCTGCGTTGGGTCATGGGGGAAACCCGCGCCAAGGCGATGCGCGGTGGGGGCATGGAAGATGTGATCTTTGCCGGGGCGGCGACGCGGCCGGCGCGCAACTTTGCCGAGGTTCTGCTCACCATCGACAACAGTGAGCGGTTGGCCCCGGCGGGGTTCAACGACAGTGATCAGCTTGAAATCACCCGGCGGATCACCCGCGATGTCGGGAGCGCGTATAAGGTGAATTCCAAGGACACGCGGGCGCGCGATGTGCAGATGTTATTTGCCGATGCGTCAACCGGGGCGCATTCTCCGGCGCTTGTGCGCCAGGGGCAGATTTCGGAACTTATCAACGCCAAGCCCAAGAACCGTCGTAAGGTTTTGGAAGATGCGGCCGGGATTGGCGGCCTGTATCAGCGCCGTCATGAGGCCGAGCTCAAGCTAAAGGGCGCTGAGGCCAATCTGTTGCGCGTGGATGATGTGGTCGAGCAATTGGCCGGGCAACTGGGGCAATTGGGGCGCCAAGCGCGTCAGGCCGCACGGTATCGCGCCATTGGTGAGGAGCTGCGGCAAGCCGAGGGCATGTTGTTGTATCGCCGCTGGCGTGAGGCCGAAGATGCGCGGCTGGTTGCGGAAACACAGTTGCGCGAGATGATCCAACACGCAGCGCAGGCCGAAAAGATCGTGCTCGCGGCGGCGACCAAACGCTCGCAGCTTGAGGATGGTTTGCCACCTTTGCGCGAAGAAGAGGCGATTGCAGCGGCAGTTTTGCAACGGCTTGTGGTGCAGCGCGATGCGCTTTCGGATCAGGAAAAACGCGCGGTCGAGGCGATCAACACGCTGAAACGCCGAATTGATCAGCTTGACCGGGATATGGAACGCGAAGCGGGGCTCAACCGCGACGCAGGTGACACGATTGAGCGGTTGGAATGGGAAGCGCGCGAGCTTGAAAAAGCGGCGGATGGCCATGAAGACCGGCTTGAAGAGGCGGCTGAGATGGCCTCGGATGCGGCGGCGATTTTGCACGAACGCGAGGCCGATCTGGCGCAGCGGACCGAAGACGTGGCGCGGCTGTCCGCGCGACATCAATCGGCGCAACGCTTTGTCAGCGACAGTCGCAAGGCGATGGATCGTGCCGAAGGCGAAGCCACGCGAGCACGGGATGCGGTGGCGCAAGCGACGCTGACTTTGGACGGTTCTCGCGAGGCCGCAGAGGCCGCCGAAGAGGCGCAGGATGAGGCCCAGGCCATGGCGGAACGGGCCGAGGAATTGCTGGCCAATGCCGAAGAAGCACGAGCTGAGACCCAATCGCGTGAGGCCGAAGCACGCGGCGAGCGTTCAGAAGCCGAAGGTGAGATGAACGCCTTGCGGGCTGAAGTCACGGCCTTGGCGCGGCTTTTGGATCGCGATACCGCCGAGGGTGGCCAGATTCTGGATCGTTTGCAGGTCGAGCAAGGGTTTGAAAAGGCGCTGGGGGCGGCCCTGGCCGATGATCTGCGCGCGCCTGAGGTGGAGGCGGATGGCCCGACCGGGTGGTCGGTGCTGCCCGATTACGACGAGGCGCAAGCCCTGCCAAATGGGGTGACGGCGCTGTCGCAGCATGTCTCGGTGCCTGATGTTCTGGCGCGGCGCATGGATCAGATCGGGCTGGTTGGCGCGGATGATGGCGCGCGGCTGCAGCCCTTGTTGAAACCGGGGCAGCGCTTGGTGACGCTGGAAGGGGATTTGTGGCGCTGGGACGGGTTTCGCGCCTGGGCCGAAGATCAGCCATCAGCGGCGGCCTTGCGGTTGGAACAGCTCAACCGGTTGGAAGGGTTGAAGCAGGAAATGGCCTCGGCGACGGCGCATTTGGACGGCACACGGTCTGCGCATGAAGCCTTGCAAGCGCGTCTGGCTGAGCTGACCGGCGCAGACAAATCCGCGCGCGAGGCCCGTCGTCAGGCGGATCAGCAACTGACACAGGCGAACCGGGCGTTTAACCGCGCCGAAGCCGATCGCGACATGGCGCAAAGCAAGTTGGAAAGCGCCGGGCTTTCGGTGCGGCGGTATGAAGAAGAGATCGAAACCGCGCGGGAGCAATTGGCCGAGGCCGAGCGCGGCATGCATGAGCTGGATGATTTGGATGAGGCGCGCGGTCAGGTTGAAGACATCAAAATGACCGTTGAGGCGGCACGGATGACCATGATGGCCAAACGCTCGGGTCATGATGAGTTGCGCCGCGAAGGCGAGGCCCGCAAGGGGCGCGCCCAACAGGTGACCAAGGAATTGTCTGGCTGGCGGCATCGGCTTGAGACGGCGGAAAAGCATTCGGTTGATTTGGCGGAACGGCGCGAGGCCAGCGTCGAAGAGCTTGAAGAGGCGATCACGGTTCCCGATGAGCTGGCCGACAAGCGTGAAGAGCTGTCGGGTGGCATTGACGACGCAGAGACACGCAAGGCGGAGGCGACGGATGCGTTGACCGGGGCCGAAACGGCCTTGCGCGCCGCGATCAGCGATGAACGGGACGCCGAGCGTTTGGCCGGTGAAGCCCGTGAAACACGGGCGCGGGCCGAAGCACGGGCGGAAGCCGCACAGGAAACGGTGCAGGCGGCGTCGGAGCGGATTTCGGAAGAGCTTGAATGCGGGCCAGAGCAGCTGTTGGAACAGCTCGATAAGACACCCGAAGATATGGCCGGGTCAGATCAGATCGAACATGATGTGGCGCGTTTGAAGCGTCAGCGGGATGCGCTTGGGGCGGTGAACCTGCGCGCCGAAGAGGATGCCAAAGAGGTTCAGACCGAGCATGACGAATTGGTGCAGGAAAAGGCCGATCTCGAAGAGGCGATCAAGACTCTGCGCAGTGGCATTGCCAGTCTGAACCGCGAAGGGCGTGAACGGCTTTTGACCGCGTTTGAACAGGTCAACGCCAATTTCAGCATGCTGTTTACCCATCTGTTTGGCGGTGGCGAGGCCAATCTGGTGATGGTCGAAAGCGACGACCCGCTGGAAGCTGGCCTTGAGATCATGTGCCAACCACCGGGCAAGAAACTGTCGACGCTGTCCCTGCTGTCGGGGGGGGAACAGACCCTGACCGCACTGGCGTTGATCTTTGGCGTTTTCCTTGCCAACCCGGCGCCGATTTGTGTGCTGGACGAGGTGGACGCGCCGCTGGATGACGCCAACGTCACCCGCATGTGTGACATGCTGGATGAAATGTGCCGCCGCACGGATACACGGTTCTTGATCATCACCCACCATGCGGTGACCATGGCGCGGATGGACCGCTTGTATGGCGTGACCATGCAAGAACAGGGCGTGAGCCAATTGGTTTCAGTTGATCTAAAAAATGCGGAAAAAATGGTCGCGTGATCGTGACGGGCAGGTTTGCTCCGGCTAAGATATTATCAGCTTAGGAGGTGCTGTTGCGTTTGTCTTGGATTTTGGCTGTGCTGATCGCCGGGCCGGTTTGGGCCGAGGAATTTGCCATAAAAAAGGGTGATACGCCCTTTGAACGTGATGCGTTGGACACGCGTTTGCGCGGCGAAGTGCTTGAGTTTTACGACGACGGACAGGCCAAATACTATGTCGATGGGCGGTATAGTTACACCTATGCAGGATCGGGCTCGGCGGCCTATGGCTATTGGGACATCAATCCAGAGGGCGCAATTTGCGTAGAGTTCCTGAATGAAACGACGCGGTGCGATTTTTACGTTATGAATGGTGATCGGATGATTTTGATCACCCAAGAGGGGCATCGCTTCCCGGTGCGCCCCTGATGCGATTGTTCCTCTTGTCGGCGCTAACCATGGTGGCCTTTGCCGCAAATTCGTTGCTGACGCGCGCCGGTGTGCATGGCGCAGGGCTTGAGACAAACACATTTGCGCTTGTGCGGCTGGCCTCTGGCGCCTTTGTTCTGCTGGTGCTGTGTTTGATTGGGGGCCACAGAATTCAGCTTGTCAATTGGCGACGTGCGCTAAGCGTTTTTGGATTGTCGTTGTATATCATCGGCTTCACCGATGCTTACCGCGCGATGGATTCGGGTACGGGTGCGCTTTTGCTGTTTGGAACGGTGCAGATCACCATGTTTGCAGGTGCCTTGCTGCTTAGGGAAGCCTTGCCAGTTCTTCGTGTGGTTGGGGCCTGCGTTGCGTTTGTGGGACTGATGTATTTGGTCTGGCCATGGCAAGACATCGCCCAAGATCCGGTTGCGGTGGCGATGATGGGGGCGGCTGGCCTTGGTTGGGGCCTGTATTCCTTGGCGGGCCGCGGCAGCGCTGCGCCTTTGCCGGACACGGCGGCGAATTTTCTGTTGGCTGCGATGGTCGTACCAGGGGTGTTTTTGATTTTAGGGTACGATGCCACGCCCTTGGGCAACCTAGGAGACAACCCCGCCGGTATGGGATTTGCAATCGCAAGTGGTGCACTTGCCTCGGGGCTTGGCTATGCCTTGTGGTTCAGGGTGTTGCCCCAGCTGGATGCCAGCGTGTCCGCCGTAGCCCAGTTGACCGTGCCGCCGATTGCGATGGCCGGGGGCATGTTGTTTCTGGACGAGGCTCTCAGCCTGAAATTTGTGATCGCTTCGGTGATTATTCTGGGCGGCGTGGCGGTGTCGGTGCTTGGCCCGCGCTATTTCGCCAAGAGCTCCAACGCGTCATAGGTGATGGCATCTGACCAAGGCAGATGGCGCAGGCTGTCGGGTTTGAGATGCAGGTTTTGCACATCAGCCTGACTGAAAAACCGGCGGCGGGTGACCACGCCTTCGGGGTCTTGCCAATCATCAGACAAATCGCCCGTGACGGTGCAGCGAAAGAACACCTCAACCTGATGAAACCCGTCATCGGGGTTGTGAAATTCATTGATCAGGCATGGCAGGCCGACCGCGACGGTCAGGCCGCATTCCTCCATCACCTCACGCGCCAAATTATCGGGGAGCGATTGCCCCTTTTCGACACCTCCGCCGGGCGCACACCAGAGATCAGAGATGCTGCCATCCTTGCCCTTGGGCCATGCATTGACCAAAAGCAGGCGGTTTTCACGTAAAATGACGCCGCGAACTGCCAGACGAATAGGGCGATTGTGCATGGGAGGCTCCTTTGCCTCTTTCCTATGGCGGGCGGGCTGCTTATTTCAAGCGCTATGAAAAAACTGATCCTTCCTGTTCTTGGTGTCTTGATGGCGACCGCAGCACCGCTGAAGGCCGAGTGCATTGTGATGATGCATGGGTTGGCGCGCACCGGTGCGTCTTTTGCGGTGATGAAATGGGTGATGGAGTATCAAGGCTACGACGTGGTTATTGCCGAATACCCATCGACCAAAGCGCGGATCGAAGATTTGGTTCAAGTGATCCCGGATGCGCAGGCGCAATGTCCAAGCCGCCCGACCCATTTTGTGACCCATTCGATGGGCGGTATTTTGTTGCGCTATTGGTTGCAGGATCATGATCCAGAGTGGCTTGGGCGTGTTGTGATGCTGGGCCCGCCCAACCAGGGCAGCGAAATTGTGGATGAATTGGGTGATTGGGCCCCGTTCGAATGGATCAACGGCCCAGCGGGATTACAGCTGCGCACCGGTCCAAACGGCTTGCCAGAGCGCCTGCCGCCGGTGGATTTTGAGCTGGGCGTTATTGCGGGAACCAATACGCTGAACCCCGCGTTTTCGGCGATTTTACCCGGCGAGGACGACGGCAAGGTGACGGTGGAGTCGACCAAGGTTGAGGGTATGTCGGCGCATTTGGAATTGCCTGTGACCCACACCTTTATCACCCAAGACCCGATGAGCATGGCGCAGGTTGAACTGTTTTTGCGTGACGGTCGGTTTGATCCGGCTTTGGATTGGACCAAAGATGTGACACCGGCAATGTTGAGCTGTCTGGTGGGAATTTGCCCGGAGGAGCCGCATGAGCATTGACGTTACACTGACCGGTGCGCGGGTGTTGCGCCCAGAGGGCTGGGATGATGCGCCCTTGGCTGTGGCGGCTGGTGTGATTGCGGATGCGCCCACCGGGCGATCGGTGGATTTGACCGGCTATGATGTGTTGCCAGGCATTGTTGATGCCCATGGTGACGGGTTCGAACGCCACATGGCACCGCGCCGAGGCGCATTGCGTGAGCGGGACGCGGGAATGGTCGCTGTGGCTGCAGAGCTGGCGGCAAACGGGATCACAACGGCGGTTCTGGCACAATTCTGGAGCTGGGAAGGCGGGTTGCGCGGGCCGGAATTTGCCCGTGAAGTGTTTGAATCTGTGCAAGGAATGCAGGCGTCTGTGCCGATTGACATGCGCTTGCAACTGCGGCTTGAGACCCATTATTTGGATGAGCTAGACAGCGCTGAGGCGGCGATTGCCGAGTTTGGCATCCGCTATGTGGTGTTCAACGATCACCTGCCACACACGCGGCTGGCGCAAGGGCGCAAGCCCCCGCGGTTGACTGGGCAAGCTCTCAAGAGCCGCCGCAATCCAGAGGATTATTTCAAGCTGTTGCTGGATCTGCATGGGCGCGGGTCTGAGGTAGACGGGGCGATGGAGGCCTTGACCACGCGTTTGGCGGCGGCGGGCGTGACCATGGGAAGCCATGATGATCGCACAGCCGACGGACGGGCCATATGGCGCGCACGCGGCGCGCATGTGTCTGAATTTCCAGAAACATTTGAAGCGGCGCAAGCGGCGCGCGATGCGGGCGAATTTATCGTATTGGGGGCCCCAAATGTTGTGCGGGGGGCCAGCCATGCGGGCAATGCCTCGGCTCAGGATCTCATTGCGGCGGGGCTTTGTGATGCCTTGGCATCGGACTACCATTATCCATCGCCGGCGCGGGCCGCGTGGCGTTGTGTTGAATTGGGGTTGCTCGATGAGGTCGCTGCCTGGCGCCTGGTGTCGGATGGGCCAGCGCGATTGCTTGGGTTGACGGACCGCGGGCGGCTTGAGGCCGGTTTGCGCGCCGATCTGGTGGTCATGGACCGCGAAACCCGGAGGATCGTCGCGGCGTTGGCCGCTGGGCAGGTCGCATGGATGAGCGGGGCGGTGGCGCAGCGATTCATGTAGAAACATGATTTATTTCGAAACTTGGGCGGATCACCGCGCCCGGTGTGGTGCCGGGTGCGAAGGAACGGGGCTCCGCAATGCATTCTCAGGTGAATTTATGCGCTGAAACCGGTTTCTAGATCGGAAGGTTTTGTGCCCAGAAGCCGCGCAGGGCGCGGGTGTCAGGCAGAGGTGATCCGGTTGACATGCGCCATTTTGCGGCCCGGTTTGACCTCGGCCTTGCCATAGAGATGCAGAGCGCAGGATGGATCGGCGAGCAGGTCGGGCATTTTGTCCATGTCGTCGCCAATCAGGTTCTCCATCTGTACATCGGAGTGACGTTGGCCATCGCCCAAAGGCAGGCCTGCCACGGCACGGATGTGTTGTTCGAACTGACAGCAGACACAGCCATTCTGTGTCCAATGGCCGGAATTATGGACGCGGGGGGCGATTTCGTTGATGATAAGCCCTTGGGGAGTCACAAAGAATTCGACACCCATGACACCGACGTAATCAAGTTCGTTGAGGATGCGACCCGCCATTAAAACCGCGTCGGTCAAGAAGCGACCGGGCATTTTGGCAGGGACGGTTGTGGTGTGCAAAATGCCATCGCGGTGGACATTTTCACCGGGGTCATAGGCCGCGACTTGGCCATCAATCGCACGGGCCGCGATCACGGAAATCTCGCTGGTGAAGTTGACGAAGCCTTCCAGGACGGCGGGGGCACCTTGCATATCGGCGAGGGCTTGGGCCGCGTCGTCGGGGGTCTTGAGACGGGCCTGACCTTTGCCATCATAGCCAAAACGACGGGTTTTGAGGATCGAGGGCGTGCCGATTTTCTCAACTGCGGCGGTCATGCTGTCGGCGTCGGAGACATCGGCAAAAGGTGCGATGCTCAGGCCGAGATCCGCAAGGAAGGCCTTTTCGGTCAAGCGGTCTTGGCTGATGCGCAGCGCTTCGCGGCCGGGGCGGATCGGGCGCAGGGTTTCGAGCAGATCAAGCGCCGATGTGGGGATGTTTTCGAATTCGTAAGTGATGACATCGACGGTCTCGGCAAAGGCGCGCAGGGCATCGGCATCTTCGTAGGAGGCTGTGGTGACGCGATGCGCAACATCGGCCGCAGGCGGGTTGGCGCTTGGTTCAAATACATGGGTCTTGAAACCGAGTCGGCTTGCGGCGACAGACAACATGCGGCCAAGCTGACCACCTCCGAGGATACCGATGGTGGAACCGGGTGTGAGGGGAGTTGTCATGGTGGGCCTCCTGAAACGCGTTGGGCGCTTGATGCGGCGAGTCTTGGGTTTGCGCAAGGGGGGCGCGGGGGGCAATCTGTACAAATTGCCCCGATTTTAGGGGGTTTTGCCCCTAGAGTAGGTCGCGGTCGGGTTCATCCGCGATTGAGGCGGACAAATCGCTGCGCCATTTGTCCAAACGGGCAGCGAGATCGGGGTCGTGCAGCGCCAGAATCCCTGCGGCCATCAAGCCGCCGTTTTTGGCACCGGCGGCGCCGATGGCCATGGTCGCAACTGGAAAACCGCGCGGCATTTGCAAAATGGAATAGAGGCTGTCGACACCGCTCAGGGCGCGGGTTTGCACCGGAATGCCGACCACAGGCACGCGGGTTTTTGAGGCCATCATACCGGGCAGATGGGCCGCCCCGCCAGCACCGGCAATGATCACCTGCAAGCCGCGATCCACCGCGGTTTTGCCATAGTCCCAGAGCCGGTCAGGGGTGCGGTGGGCCGAGACGATCTTGACCTCATGTGCGATGCCAAGCTCTTGGAGGACATCAGCGGCCTCTTTCATCGTTGGCCAGTCCGATTGGCTGCCCATGATAATGCCTACGAGCGGTTTGGTCATGATCGTCCCCATGTGCAAAGTGGCGTGCGAAGTCGCGTTCGAAGAAGCGCGCACTATACGGATCGCCGATAAAACGGCAATGCGGCGATTGGGCGGTGCGATTAGGGGCGGTGATCCTGTGCTAATTTCGCCATGAGGATATCGTCATGCCAGTCCGTTCCGACGCGGGCGGATTGGCGTTCGACACCTTCGCGCCGGAATCCACAGGCTTCATAGCAGCGGATGGCGCGGGTGTTGTATTCGATGACGCGCAGGTAAACCCGGTTGAGGGCCATGGCCCCAAAAGCATGGTCGAGCAAAAGCTCAATCGCGCCGCGCCCGATACCTTGGCCGAGCTGTTGGTGATTCGACAGGCCGATGCTGAGCCGGGCCTTTTGGTCTATCTGATTGACGTTGTTGAGACGGATGGACCCGGCCAGAGCCCCGGCATGTTCAATGATCCAGGCATTGGGGTGGTGCTGAATTTCGGCGATCCAGGCAGAGGCGGCTTCGCGGCTCCAAGGCGGGAGTGTGGCGGGATCTTTGCCGAACATACGGATGATTGTGGGATCCTGACCCAAACGAAACCGCGCCTCGGCATCGCCGGCGCGCGGCGCACGCAGCACCACGGTGCCGCCTTGCAGGAGGCCTCCGTCAGAGCTGTCTTCTCCGACCAGCCGCACTAGGCGATAATGTCGGGGAGTAGGCGATCTTCGATGATCGCGATCTTATCTTTGAGCTGCAGCTTTTTCTTTTTCAGACGCTGTAACGTGATCTGATCAAAGGTGCCGGTGGCCTGCAGAGCGCGAATGGCATCGTCCAAATCGCGGTGTTCTTGCTTGAAAACTTCGAGTTCGACCCGGAGCACGTCGTCGTTTTCCATCGACAGATCGGTCGGCGCATTCATGGCAAAACCCTCTGAAATTATGCTTTTTTACATGATAGCGAATTAATCGCGTTGGCGCAAAGGTCTTGCACTGCGGCATAGAGCTTCCCATATTCAAGGGGCAGGGTCGCCGTGACGGGGCCATTGCATGTGACGGTCGCTTTGCCAAAGGACGTGTCGATGACCAAACTAACCTTGGGGTCCTATCCCCATATGCTCGGTTTTGAGCAACTGGAACGTCTGCTGGAGCGGACGGCGAAATCAAGCGAAGGCTATCCGCCTTTCAATATCGAACAAACCGCCGATTATGCCTATCGGATCACGCTGGCCGTGGCCGGGTTTGGGCAAGAAGATCTGTCGATCACTGTTGAAGACCGTCAACTGGTCATCCGGGGCCGACAAAAAGACGATGGCAGCGAACGGGTGTTCCTGCATCGCGGTATCGCCTCACGGCAATTTCAGCGCAGTTTTGTGCTGGCCGATGGGGTCGAAGTGGGAGAGGCCATTATGGAAAATGGCTTGCTCCATGTGGATCTGACCATGAGCGTCCCCGAAACGGTGGTGCAAACGATCCAGATCAAGAAAGGGTGAGGCATATGTTCGAGAAGTATGATTTTGACAAACTGAACGAGGCCAATGTGGTCTATGTCCGCGCGGTTTCAGGCAAGGATTTGCCCGATGACGTCCGCGCACAAGTGGGCCGCCGCGCGACCCTATACGCGGTGCATAGCGCCGAGGGGGAGCGTTTGGCGCTGGTGAAAGACCGGACCTTGGCTTTTGCTCTCGCGCGTCAGAACGATTTTGCGCCGGTGACGGTGCACTAACTCTGCGTGACCGTGTTTGAACAGGTGTTTTTCGTTCAATGCGGTCACAGTTACGATTGCGACCCTGGCCGTTTTGGTGGTTGGGGTTGCAGTGCTGAACCGGCTCTCGGGACGTGGTAAGACCCGGAAACACAAGTCGGAGATTGCGGCTCGGCAGGCTGAGCTATTGCCCCCCAAAGACGCGCCGTATTTCTTCCAACAGGTCGCGGCTTATCTTGCCAAGATTGATCCGCAAGAGGCCGCCCCCGAATTTGCCCCGCTTGGCTGTCAATTTCGCGGTGCCGTGACGATTGACGCTGCTTGTGAGGGGGAGGGCTTGGATTTGTTCCTGTTTCATGGGGCCTCCGCTGAGGTCGAAGAAGCCATTTAGGTTGTTGCAGAGCTGGGGTTGGAGCCGTCGGTTTTGCTCTGGCTCAGTTGGAGCGATGCCAACCCCGAGGCCTCTGATTTGGATTACCCGGATCGCCAAAACGACATGACGCGCCTGAGCCGCAAACCGGCCCATCGCCGTGTAAGACATATATTGGCTATTGAATGCGACGGGAATCCGCCGCAAAAACGTGTTAGCGAGACGGGGGGGGGTGAACGGGGGGTGATTTCCGGGCCCCCTAAACACGGAGAGAGCCATGACCCAATCACAGCCACAGACGTATCATCGCGCGCAAATCGCCCTGCATTGGGGAATTTTTCTGTTGTTTGCCTTCAATTTTATCTTTTCGGAGGGCATGGGCAAAGCGTTGGAGATCAAGCTGGATGGGGGCGTACCGGAGGGGTTGGTGCCGTTGATGCATCCTCCGATTGGCGTGGCGATCCTTGTTTTGACATTGGTCAGGATCGTCGTGCGGCTGCGTATGGGGGCCCCGGCGCTGCCCGAAGGCGGCAACCCCTTGATGGATAAGGCTGCGCATCTGGCACATTTGGCGCTGTATGCCTTGCTGGTTTTGATCCCGGCTTCAGGCATGGCGGCTTGGGGCGGAGGCATCGAAGCGGCAGGCGAGGCGCATGAAGTGTTGGTCAAGGTGACCATGTTGATTGTCGTCGGCCATGCCCTTGCAGCGCTGTTCCATCAGTTTGTTTTAAAAGACAATCTTCTGGCACGGATGCGGCCGGGTGGTAAAGCATAGCACGATCAGAGCCGCGTTCCCGACCTGTTTAAAGGGGCCGATTGGGCGGGGTGCGTGGGTGCCCGCGCCTAACGTTACCTTGCCCGAACCGCGCGTAAAAATTGGCCGCGTTTGGGGCAAGAAATAACACCTTTGTTGGTTTTAAAGGCAAAGCGCAACGATGTTTCGTTATCTGTTTTGGTGCCCTTGACGACCGCGAAATGCAAATGGGGCCCTGTAGAACGCCCGGTGTTCCCTGAGAGGCCGATCTGCTCGCCTTTCTTTACCCGTTGCCCAAGCGAGACGTGGACGCCATTTTTGCGAAGGTGGTAGTAGATGCCCAAAGTGCGATCATCGTGTTGGATCGCAACGAAATTAGCATCGTTATCATATGATTTGTTTGGGCCGCCGCGATTGGAGTTTTCGCGAAGCGATACGACGCGACCGCCGCGGGCGGCGTGGATTGGTGTGCCAATTGGCATAGCGAAGTCGATGGCATAGCGCTGACTCTTAACGTGGGTGCTAAAACCATTGCAGCTCTGAGTAACCTTGTATTTTGCCCCAGGTTTAAATGGCAGCTGATAGCGATAGCCCGGCGTGTGACGTGCGGTTTCATCGCCGCGATTCCATTGGAACTTGAAATTATATGTCCAGCGGCCCTTTTTGCGTGGGGCCAGGTGGAATAATTTGGTGCGACCCTTGCCGTTAAAAATAAACGTCTGGCGCGTGCCCCCGGGCACAACCAGATTATTCACGGTCATATCGAGCGTAAGCGAAATAGGCAGCAGCTCAAATTTATTGATCGCAAAAACGTCGACGCCGTTTTTGGTTTTAACGGTTTCGATGCAGACGCGATTTTTTGGGGGGCTGCAAAAAACATCCGCAGACGACAGATTTGGCAAGGTTAGACAAAGAGCAAAGGCAATGTATCGGAGCATAATGGAACTGGTAACCTGTTTTGATTGTACGGCGTGCCGAACAGGTCATTGATAGGCAAAAGAAAAGGCCAAGCGCAATGCTTGGCCTTTCCCGATAGTCATCTTTAGCGGTTTATTGCGCGGCGATCAGGCCCATGCTTTCGAGCTTGAGGATCACCTGATGGGCGCAGTTGTCGACTTCGACGTTTTCAGTTTCGACAACCAGTTCGGCGTTGAGAGGAACGTCATAGGGGTCGGAGATCCCGGTGAATTCCTTGATCTTGCCTTCGCGAGCCAGCTTGTACAGGCCTTTGCGGTCACGCTTTTCACACTCTTCGATCGAGGTGGCGACGTGGATTTCGATGAAGGCACCAAAGGCTTCGACATCTTCACGCACCGCGCGGCGGGTGGTGGCATAGGGCGCGATGGGCGCACAGATCGCGATACCACCGTTTTTGGTGATTTCGGAGGCCACGTAACCGATACGGCGAATGTTGAGATCGCGGTGCTCTTTGGAGAAGCCCAGTTCGGAGGACAGGTTCTTGCGAACAATGTCACCATCCAGAAGCGTCACAGGGCGACCGCCCATTTCCATCAGCTTGACCATAAGCGCGTTGGCAATGGTGGATTTGCCCGAGCCAGAGAAGCCGGTGAAGAACACGGTGAAACCTTGCTGCGAGCGAGGCGGCTTGGTTTTGCGCAGCTCTTTGACCACTTCAGGGAAGGAGAACCATTCAGGAATCTCAAGACCTTCGGCCAGACGGCGGCGCAATTCGGTGCCCGAGATGTTCAGGATGGTGATGTCATCCTTGTCTTCGATCTCGTCAATCGCTTCGTACTGAGCGCGTTCCTGAACCCAAACCATGTGCTTGAAATCAACCATTTCACAGCCGATTTCGGACTGATTGGCGCGGTAGAGTTCCTGGGCGTCATAGGGGCCGTAGAAATCTTCGCCAGCTGAGTTTTTGCCGGGGCCAGCGTGGTCACGACCAACGATAAAGTGGGTGCAGCCGTGGTTGGCGCGGATCAACCCGTGCCAAACCGCCTCGCGGGGGCCGGCCATACGCATGGCTAGGTTGAGCAGCGACATGGTTGTGGTCGACTGTGGGTACTTGTCGAGAACAGCTTCGTAGCAACGCACACGGGTGAAGTGATCAACGTCGCCCGGCTTGGTCATGCCAACGATGGGGTGGATCAACAGGTTGGCCTGCGCTTCTTTGGCGGCGCGGAAGGTCAGTTCCTGATGGGCGCGGTGCAGCGGGTTACGTGTTTGGAACGCAACCACTTTGCGCCAGCCCATTTTGCGGAAGAAGGCGCGCATTTCGTTTGGCGTGTCGCGGCGGGCGCGGAAATCATAGTGAACTGGCTGTTGAATGCCGGTGATTGGGCCACCGAGATAGATTTTGCCAGCCGTGTTGTGCAGGTAGTTGACCGCAGGGTGCGCATCATCATCGGCACCAAAGACTTTTTCAGCCTCGAGCGCTTTGTTTGGCTCCCACTTGTCGGTGATGGTCATGGTCGCGAGGATCACGCCTTCTTGGTCACGCAGGGCGATGTCCTGACCGACTTCAACGCTTGATGCATAGTCTTCGGACACGTCCAATGTGATCGGCATGGGCCACAAGGCGCCATCGGCAAGACGCATGTTTTCAACAACACCGTCGTAGTCTTTTTCTGACATGAACCCTTTGAGCGGGTTGAAGCCGCCGTTCATCAGCAGTTCCAGATCGCAGATCTGACGCGGTGTCAGGTCGTGCGATGTCAGGTCAGCGGCTTCCACCTTGAGCTTTTGCGCGCTGTCATAGGAGACATAAAGCTCAGGGATCGGAGCAAGGTTGTTTTGCATGATTTTAGTCCTGTGTTTAAAGGGCTCTAGGCCGCTAGTCGTGCCAGTCAATTCCGCATGCAGAGCATCGTATTCTGCAAATTTACGGGTCAAAAATTTGTCTCTGAGGCGGATTTGCTCCGCCGCGCCGCGCGTTGTTATGGCGTAGTCAAAACGCTGGCGTTTATCGGGGCCATCGCGCTGGGTGATCTTGACCAGCCCGGCTTCGGTGGCGGCCCGCAATTGCGCATTCATCCGCCCCAAGGACACACCCAAGGCCGAGGCAATCGCACGCTGCGATGCGTCGGAGGCCACGTCGAGCTGACGCAGCAACCGAAAGAGCAGGTCCTCTTCCTCTGGGGTGGTGGGTTTTGAATTCAGTGCGGGCATCAGAGACTCAAAGTGTGTTCACGCGTGAACGCATCGCACAGTTTGCAGATGCAGCAAAGAGGGTATTTTTAAAATTTGGTGAGATCGGCGGATTGCTGCAGATTGATCACATCGGCCCAAATCGAGGGCCAAAATCGAGAGCCAAAATCAAGGGCCAAAATCAAGGCTTATGCAGCGGGGGCTACGTTAACCATCACGGCTGGGGTCGTTTGGATTGTTTGAAAACAGCGCGATCTTGTTGCCCTGAGGATCACGTAGATAGCTCACAAAGAAATTGGGGCCATACGCGTCGCGAAACCCCGGTTGACCTTCATCAGATCCACCAGCCGCAAGCGCCGCGCGGTGCAGGTCGCGAACCTGCCCTTGGTCGCGCGCCTCAAATGCGGTCATTGCCCCGTTCCCCGCCGTGGCCGGGCGGCCATCAAACGTGGGTTTGACGTAAAAGTCTGGCAAGGTCGGGGCCTCGCCCGGTGGGACAGGCAATGCGTAGCTCAGACCTTCGGGGCCTTCGTGCAAAGCATATCCAAGTGCGGGGAGAAACGCTGAGTAAAAGCGTTTGGCGCCGACGATATCATCAGTGCCGACGGTAACATAAGCGATCATGCGGTATGTCCTCCCCTCTCGTTACGCGGTCAGCTGGGGCGTGTTGGCCGCAGTGCCGACATGTTTGTTAGCCCTCAAGCCCCCATCCGTCTGGGGTGAACCCATGATCGAGCGCAATCCGTGTGGCGACGTCTTCGCCAATCCAGATTCCATCGGAGGACACAACTTGATCCATCAGGGTTGCCACCAGATAGGGGGCTTCGTCATCCTCTGGTTCGATATATTCGCAGGTGTAATCGGCGCGGCTTAGGGCATCCGCCAGAGGGCGCCAGTCCGAGTCCGCCGAAGTCGGGACAAAGAAGTAATCAACATCTGCAATATCCGGCAGCCCGTGCTTGTCCTGCAGCTCTGAATAGGTGGCAAAGGTTTCCGCTTTTTGGGCGGCAAAATCATGGGTCATCGGGCTGTCCTTGCGCGGCGGCGTGTGGCGCTGACCTAGCTTAGAAAGACCGTGGTGTCACGCCATTCTGTCGCGGGTCAAAAGCCAATCGGCTCATCGAGTTGTTCCAATGCGAGAGCCTGCGCCGCGTTCCTGCGAAACAGGGTGAGAATGCCATCGGCCCCGATCTGAGGCGGATGGTCGGGGCCGATGTTTAAACCGTTTGGAAATGGGCGCGCTGAGGCCATGAGATCGGTCCAAACGACATGCAGATCAGGACGAGCGGTGTTGGAGGCCGTAGGAATCTGGGGATCACGCAGGTCTAGGATGCGGACATTGCGCATATGGATCGGGGAAATGCTGTGCCTGGGATCACTGTTTTTGACAGAGGCCTGCAAAGCAACGCAGCAACCTGCGGGCGTTTCCGACAGACAAAGGCTTCTAAATACGGGGCCTCTCGCCCTTCATGGTACCAGCGTCGGTTGGGGCGTGGCAGGGCAAGAAGAGTGTCCTCTTGCCCCGTAAAGGGTGAGCGCCAAAACCTCCCCGAGAGGGGGCTGGCGCGGGTCGATCACTCTTGCTCGGCCAGGAAACGTTCGGCTTCGAGCGCGGCCATACAGCCCATGCCCGCCGATGTCACCGCTTGGCGGTATTTGTGGTCGGTCAGGTCGCCCGCGGCAAACACGCCCGGAATCGAGGTTTCGGTGCTGTCTGGTTTGGTGACAACATAGCCGCCCATATGGGTGTCGAGCACATCTTTGACCAGCTCATTGGCAGGGGCGTGGCCGATGGCGACAAACACGCCTTCGCAAGGGATTTCGCTAATCTCGCCGGTTTTGACGTGTTTAACTTTAACGCCTGTCACCCCTTTGGGCATGTCGGTGCCAACCACTTCTTCGAGCTCGTGGAACCAGAGAGGTTCGATTTTCTCGTTCTTCATCAGGCGGTTTTCGAGAATTTTCTCGGAGCGCAATTCATCGCGGCGGTGGATCAGTGTGACCTTGGAGGCAAAGTTGGTCAGGAACAGCGCCTCTTCGACGGCAGTGTTGCCGCCGCCAATAACGACAATCTCTTTGCCGCGATAAAAGAAGCCGTCGCAGGTGGCACAGGCCGAAACACCAAAGCCTTTGAAGGCTTCTTCGCTTTCAAGGCCGAGCCATTTGGCGCGTGCGCCGGTGGCCAGAATGATCGCATCGGCGGTGTAGACCGTGCCGCTGTCGGATTGGCACACAAAGGGGCGGGTGTCGAAATCAATTGATGAAATGATGTCGCCGATGATTTCGGTGCCCATGGCGCGGGCATGTGCCTCCATGTTGACCATCAACTCAGGGCCCTGAATTTCGGTGAAGCCAGGGTAGTTTTCGACCTCGGTTGTGGTGGTCAACTGGCCGCCGGGCTCAAGCCCTTGGACGAGAAGCGGCTCTAGCATGGCGCGGGCGGCGTAGACGGCGGCGGTATAGCCAGCGGGGCCGGAGCCGATGATCAAAACTTTGGTGTGACGGGTCTCGGACATGCGGCCTCTCCTTGAATGCTTGGGTGATATAGCGGGCGAGGGGCCGGGTTTAAAGAGGCTGTGATGGGGTGTTTAACGCAGTTGGGTCAAAGCGGGAAACGGTTCGCAAATGCCGCCGCGCCGGGGGACGAAAAGCGGATGACGCGGCTATCGGGAAGGCGTTTGGCCCAGCCTTGTGCAATAAATTGGGAGAGCAGCGCGCGACCAAGGCCACCAGCCAGATGCGAGCGGCGTTCGCTCCAGTCAAGGCAGGCGCGGCAGAGCGGGGTGCGTTTGGCCTCTAAGGCGTTTAGATCAATGCCAAATTCGGTGAAAAAGGCCCGGCCATGATCCGTAAGGACAGGGTCATCCTCCTGCAAGATCAGCTGGCCGTTTTGCATCAGGCTGTCATATAACCGGGTGCCCATATCGCCGGCGAGATGGTTGTAACAGACCCGCGCCTTGCGCAAGGCGGCGTCTTTTGGGCCGGTTCGGGTGCGCAAATGGCCGGTTTTGGCGGCCAAGCCCATAAGGCTTTCAAGCAGCTGCGCAATGTCATCACTGGCCAAAGTGCTGTATTTGTGCCGCCCCTGTTTGCGGGTCTGCACCAGCCCACCATCCGCGAGTTTGGCCAAATGGGTGCTGGCGGTCTGGGTGGTGATTCCCGCCTCTTGGGCCAGTTCTGTCGCGGTCAAAGCTTTGCCGCTCATCAACGCCGTGAGCATATTGGCGCGGGCGGGATCGCCGATCAGGGCGGCGATGCGGGCAATATCGGGACCTTCTTTCATAGTTCGATCCTAGTCGAAGCATGTCGGGCTGGCAACGGGCTAAGCAGCGCCAGTCTTAAACCAGTCTTAAACCGGTCTCAAACAGGAGAACCCCGATGCTGACATGTATCATCCGCTATCAGATTGATCCAACCAAACGGGCGCAATTTGCCCAATACGCCCAGAATTGGGGGCAGGCCATTCCGCGCTGTGGCGCAGATTTGATTGGCTATTACGCCCCGCATGAAGGGTCGAGCACCCTGGCCTATGGCATTTACAACGTGGAAAACCTTGCGGAGTATGAGGCCTATCGCGCCAGATTGGCCGCAGACCCGTTGGGACGCGAAAACTATGAGTTTGCGCAAAAGGAACGGTTCTTGCTGCGCGAAGATCGGACATGGCTGCGCCGGGTCTCGGACCCACATGGAGGAAGCCTGGGGGATGTTCAAAAGGGAGGGGCATGATGATTGCCGTGATTTTTGAAGTGCAGATCAAAGATGGCGAAACGGATCGGTATCTTGAGATCGCTGCGGATTTGAAACGGCATCTGGAGCAGGTCGACGGCTTTGTGTCGGTTGAGCGGTTTCAAAGCCTGACAACACCGGGCAAATTGCTGTCACTCTCGTTTTTTCGGGATGCTGAGGCGGTGATGCGCTGGCGTCAGCTTGAGCAACACCGCGAGGCCCAGGCGATTGGACGGGCCGAGGTGTTTGCAGGCTATCGGCTGCGGGTCACGCAGGTTTTGCGCGACTACGGTATGGACGCCCGCGATGAGGCCCCCGCCGACAGTCAGGATCGTCACGGCAGGTGAGCAAACGCCAAGGAGGCAAGCGGGTGCGATGGCATTTGCTTGACCTCGTCGCGGCATCATGGTTCTGAGCCGAAGAGCGCGAAATTGCACCGAAACGAATTGCGAGAACTTCTTAAGCTCTTTCGGAATGTGAAACTTTGTTGCGCTTGCAAGAAATAATATTGCGCGCGTGCCGCAGGGTGCTATAACAATCGCGAATTGCAGGGGAAGACTATGCCAACGCACCGGCTTGATCCGATTGACCGTATGATTCTGGCTGAGTTGCAGACAGATGGGCGGATGACGAACGTAGAACTGGCCCGCCGGGTTGGCATCTCTGCGCCGCCCTGTTTGCGCCGGGTTCGGACACTCGAAGAGCAGGGGTTTATCAAAGGCTATCACGCCGAAGTGGACGCCCGCGAGCTTGGCTTTGAAGTGCAGGTTTTTGCCAGCGTCGGTTTGCAAAGCCAGGCAGAGACAGATTTGCGGGCGTTCGAAGAGCGGTGCCGTGATTGGCCGCTGGTGCGCGAATGCCATATGCTAAATGGTGAGGTGGATTTCATCCTGAAATGTGTCGCGCCGGATCTGTCGACCTTTCAGACATTTTTGACGGGTGATCTTTTGACGGCACCGAATGTGGCGAGCGTCAAAACATCGCTGGTCATTCGCGGTGCCAAAGACGAACCGGGCGTTCCGTTTGATGTTTTGGAAGAGCGCCTAAGCCGGAACGCCTAGGGCGCGATTTAGCCTCGGGTCTTGGGGCGCATAGCGACTTATATATTGGCCATTTCGTGGGCTTTGGGTTTGCTTCTCCCCAGGCAATTCAATGAAGCGCTGGGCACAAATATCCGCACAGCAAGTGGTGGCGTTGGGGGTATGGTTTAGAAAACGAGTGTAATAATCTCAAATGGATTGCTCTCGATTGGAAACCGCCGGGCCACTTTGCCAAACTATCCCATTAGCACATTGGGACAAATTAAGTGCCGCCACACTCATTGGTCAAAATACTGGCATCGTCTCCTGATACGCTCATGTTTCGATGAGATGGGTGGCGCTCTCATGGTCAACGGGCGCAAAGCCAATTGCCTGGTAAAACGTGTCCGCGTTGCTGTCAGAAGTCCGAAGTCTGATGATGCCAAAGTTAGGTTTGCTACGTTGAAGAAGGTCTTTCACCAGCGCAGAGCCAAGGCCTTTTGCTCGAAATTCCGACAATATGTAAACGTGGCGCAGTCGTCCAACATCTTGATCAACATAGGGGTCTTGATTGATCCCACCACACCCAACCAGCATGTCGTCGTAAAAGACACCGCAAAAGCATTCGCCTGATTTGTCAAACTTGTTCCGGCCAGACTTGGCCTCAGCGATCAGGCGGTCCATGAAAGCATATCCCAGTTGGCTGGCCTCCGCAGCGAGAAGCCCAAGCGGTGCCACCAGCGGGTTCATAGGCGATATTCTGGTCTTAGGACGCATCATCTAGCGCTTAGCGATTGATTAGGCCGCTGTCCACAAAACCCGCTTAGCCGCCCGCCGCCCTCTAAACACGCTGGTTCTATAGATCAAACTTGTCGGATGTCGGCAGTGTGTCCAAGGCGGCTCTTTATGCAGGTAGCAGCATAGATCAGATCCCGATCTCATTGATTGTGGGACGATGCCGCCGTTGGTGTAATCCGCTCAATCCATCGCTTTTGCGGACTGTAGTCACGCGTAAATCGAGAATCCCATTATAAACTGGCTTCTCACCGGATCTCAAAGGCGGAACGGCAACTACAAAAGGAACGATCCTCTGCCTTGGACATCGAGCTAAACAAGACCAAGATTTATGAGGCATCTTGCCATGTACCATCACTGAAACCCTAAAGCTTTTTGAAGGCTTCAGTGCTCTCCTTCAGCCCGGTGAGCAGCCCACGCATTCCCCTTCTGTATGCTGGCAGCACAATTGCCCTGTCCAGGAGGCGTCCTACAAAGCCAAATTTCAGCGCGTAGTCTGGCGATACTGAGACAACGGCCCTTTCTCCCTTTGCCTTGAGTGTGAACCTGATATCCGCCGAGCGGAACGGGAGCGTCGAGCGAGTGATGCGAAAGGTTATAGCGCGCTCTGGTTCAAATTGGACAACCTCTTCGTCCAGATTGTGTTTACCATCGATGTCACAAACGCGCGTTGCGCCAAGTCCGATGGAGTTATTTGTGGCCTGTGATCCGACAAGGCCGGGGTTCCAATCCGCAATGGAGCCAATGTCTGCAAGCGTCGCCCACACTTTTGCGACAGGGGCATCGATTTCAATTGTTTCGGTGAAAGTGCTCATAGCTCGGTCTCTCTTTGTTGGTTCGTGCTGTATGTGTTTCTGGCTGTCTGGCGGCAAATTTTGCATGACCACTTCCGAAGCTAATTTGATAAATCGCGCTGAAGTGTTAGGTTTATGAATGGCAAGGCTTAGCTCAAACATATTGGCGTTCAGGATTGCGATAGCCGCGCAGGAAGGTGCGGATATCGATGGGATTCTAAATGCATCGGGCGTACCGTCAGGACTGATGCGAGGAGAGCCACCCTACGTTGATCTTCAAACTGAGCGGCGCGTTTGGAACGTTATCGTCGAGGCGACTGGCAGAGATGACATCGGTCTTGTCTGCGGCCAGCGGTTTCCGACGCAAGCCAATGGTATGCTCGGTTATGTAATGGCGAACGCACCAACGATCCGGGTCGCAGTTGAAAAGTGCTGTTCGTATCAGCGTGTACTTGGGGATTCGATGGGAATGGTCTGTGAGCGCGGTCCCACTACAACGCGCATTTCGATCGCGCAGTGGAGCCCTTGGCACGATACCTTACGCTATACTGTTGATACCTTCATGGCCGCGATCCTTAGCTGGACGAGCGCCAATGCGCCTGCACCTGTTTGCCCTCTTCGTGTGGGATTTCGGTATGAGCGGCCAGATGATGTATCGCCCTATGAAGCTCTCTTTGCGCCTGCGCCAGTCGCCTTCGGTGCTGATGACAGTTACCAGATTTATGAAAACTCTGCTTTGGATCAGCCTGTCATTGGCGCAAGCCAAGGTGTCTTTGCTGTCTTCGAAGACAAGGTACAGCGCTTGCTGAGCGATCTGGAACGCGGAGATACTTGGGCCTTTCGGGTACGCCAGCGCATCTTGGAGGCGTTGAAAGGTGAGGCACCGAGCGTCGAGAGGATTGCTGCTGAACTGGCCGTCAGCGTGCGGAAGTTGCAGCAAAGACTGTCGGAAGAAAGCACCAGCTATTCCAATCTACTAACAGACGCCCGACGCGATCTAGCCGAGGAATTCTTGAAAGCGGGAGAGGTAGGCAATGACGAGATTGCCTACCTTCTAGGATACTCTGAGGTGTCCGTCTTTTCACGGTCGTTCAAAAAATGGACTGGGCAGACACCCAGCGAATTTCGGGCGGCCAACGCTTAGGTTGTCTTGGAAAAACGGCTCCTTAGGTGGTTCGTCAGTTTGTGAAGACCCGGCGTCCAATAAATGCCCGCGGCGACTGCCAAGTAAGGCAGGAAGCCCTCAAGCGCGGGAACCTGCGATGCTAAAATCGCAAGTATTGCCGGAAAGACGCCGATGGCGACGTTGTCGACCACAAACCTCACTGCGCCGTCGATCCGGCCCATTCGCCGCGCCTTGCTTTTGGCAAGGGCACCAGTGCCATTCGCCTTGAACCAAGCAAGCGTGTCCGCGATCGCCGTGTTCATCGGTGTCAGCTTGAAATCTGGATGCGAAGCGCGGAATTTTTCATCATTCAAGATCACGCTGGTCTCATACTTGTAAGACATCGTTGCCACTTCGCGCATCAACGGGATCCCACGACCAAGCAGGGAGAGCATGAATTTTGGAACCACGCTGACCTTTGCCTGCACGCCCGCAACTCCTGCGATTTGCTCCAGCCAGATCTGGATCGATGGCACCAGCGTTCCCCCTATGTTGACTACTTCGTACGTTTTGCGATCACGATCTTGGGTCAAGGCGACAATTGCCCGGCCTGCATCAGGTGCGTAGAGCAGCTGTTGTGCGGGCTCAGTAGAAATGAGCCACGGCATGGCCTTGCCTTTCAACGCGTTTTCGAAAACGGGTGCAAACTGTTTGTTGGTGACATTTGGCCCCCAAATCTCGGCCATCCGAACAATGAGCGTGCGGATGCGACCCTGATTTGCTGCGCGCTGCAGCATCTTTTCCAGATCGACCCGAACCTTGCCAAGTGGGGCGGATGGGTTGAACGGCGTGATCTCACTGATTGGTTGGTCCGTTTTGCCGAAGTTGTAGTTATTGCCTGGGAAAATCACGGTCGCGCCAGAACGCTCGGCGGCGTTGATGACGTTTCTTGTCATCACTGGCATCGCTGTTTCCCAGTGTTCATAAGACGCATTAGCGCCATGGAATATGAATTCCGTGCCTTCTGCGATGTTGTTCAACAAGGCGGTGTCGTTCAAGTCACCTTCAACAATAGTGAAGCCGTTTGTGTTTTCAAACAGTGCTACCGCTTTTCTGCGGTCGCGAACTAAGAGCGTCGCGTGTAAGCCTGCGTCTTGCAATGCTTTTGCAAAAGCGTGCCCAAGAGCACCCGTGGCACCGATGATGAGATATTTGCTGGTCATTGGTCTATGTTTCCTGATCTGAATTAGGGCGCGGTAGAGCCCGATAGACAGACTGTAGTGCGGCCCGTCCGATTTGAGATTGGCAGGTCGCGCAGATGAATTGACCAAACGCGCAGCATCAACCGCGACGAAAAAAAGCGGACCGAGGCCCGCCTTTTCGATCATCGTTGGGAACGCTCAGAACTCGGGACTAAAGCCCATTGCAACGAACGCTTCCCTCGGTTTGTGGACGACCAGTGCACGCTCCGAGAATTGGCGGAATGGTATGTGCCATCCGAAGAGCTCGAAAGTGATCAAGCCCGTTGTCCCGTCCACCAGTACATTGATAACGTATCCGCGCTTAGCAATGCCGTTTGGGGTTTTGTCCATCGCATACCAGTCAACCGGGTCGCCGGTGACGCCTTCGTATGGCGCTTCATAGCCGCCTTGGGTCTTATCGAAGTCGGTGATGTCCAGATATAGCCCGATCGCCACCAACGTGACCGATAAAAAGCCAATGATTGCCATGGGGTAAATGAAGTAACTCATACTGCCACCTCCGCATGTTTGGCCACGATAGCAAGGCGCAAAACGGTTTCACCAGTTGCTTCGTGGATCGATGACCCAATCCCGCGAAAGCCGTAGCTGTCATAAAACCGGCGTCCGACTGTATTGCGTTCGAACACTTCGACCTCAAGCGTATCGAACTGTTTTGCCGCATCGTCCACCAATGCTCTGCCAAGCCCACGTCCATGCAGTTCAGGGTCAAGGAACAGGCCACCGATCTCGTTACCGATCATTGCGATGAAGCCGGCCACTTCTCCGTCCCACTCCATCACGCGAGTCTGGGCGTTGACTAGGTAAATATTGCGGAGGTTCTCCGCTTCATCCGCGATGAAGTCGTTGGCAAGAAAGGGGTGTGCAACGGCAGTTGCAACTTTCCAGACGTCTACAACGGCATCGGCATCCTTGGTTTTGTAGTTACGTATCATTGGTTTCTGTCCTAGATTGTTGATGCTGGGAATTTGGCGCAGGCAAACGTTTTGCGACATGACAGAACGTGCGAGGAGTTTGACAAAACGTGCATAGCAACCGGTTGTGATCATCGCGCTCCAACCAGTTCCACAGGTCTTCATTCCTCTGTGGATTATCGAACAAGAAAGAGTACGATCGTTAGATCTAAGGCAGTTTCATGATGGTTGCGGTCAGGAACAATACGGCGTGCAGGCCCATATGTGCACTGAATGCAGCCTCGAGACTCGCCCGCGTATACGCATAGCCGAAGATAAGACCTGATATAAGATTAAGGCCAAAGGTTCTGACAATGGTGACGCTTCCCGGCTCTGGAGACACTAGAAAAAGGGCCGGTAAGTGTCCAACTGCAAATAATGCAGCCGTCACAACGACCGCCATCTGCAACGCGAAGCGGTGCTGCAACAGTTTTGAAAGACCAAGCGCAATTAGGCTCAAAAGACCCCAGCGCATGATGATTTCTTCAGTAATTCCGCCGTAGAATATACCGATGGCCAGATTGGACAGATCCGCGGCTTCATACAGTGTTTTCAAGTCACTTTCGTCAGTGCGCCACACCGAAACGGTGGTTTGGTCGAGAACACCAAGCAGTAGACCAACAACCGCGCCGAGCAGAAGAAAGAACAAGAGCTGTGTTGGAGACCAAGCGTCACCAAGAAATAATCCTGATTTCAAATTCATCCTAGGCGCTGCGAAACACCCCACCAGAGTAAAGACCAGAAGCAGAACAAGCGGGTTCACAGCCAAAGCGATCGCCGGAATACCAGACGGTGATGTGACTAGCGTCACAAGCGCGAGCAGACCGGGTAGGCTGATCATGATCGCAGTCAGCAGTTTCCCGGAGTTTTTTGAGACAAAAGACACTATCATATCTCCCGTTGTGAAAGAGTTCTGTAGGGGATTTTGAATCTACCTGTCATGCGCAGACGAGCAGGTGACATAGTGTTGGCGCGAACCGATAGCTACAATCGTGCGATGCGAGGTGCCATTGTTTTGCAGCACCCCCTGGCATCACCATTCACCACTGAAATAACGCGCAACAATATCTGCAATCCCGATAACCGGGGCATCTGTTCCGCTTGCGAGAACGGCAATCGAAAGGCCTTGTGCGGGATAAACCCTCACCACAGCAGCAAAGCCCGGGCCACCTCCGCGATGTTGCAACCATTGTGCCGCCGCATTCCGTTCGAACCAGCCTAGGGAGAAATTTTCTGGACCCGGCGCAATCATCAATCGCACCGTATCGTCATTTTGAAGAACAGAGCCCTTTACTATAGTAGCAGCGCCCAAAAGCGCGGCGTCTCGTGCGGATGCAATTAAACCAGTTGGTGGAGTCGCTTTGATGTAGACACGGTTCAGCCACCAAATCCGCCTATCCCTTTCCCTGACCAGATCATTGAGATCGGCAAAATAGGGAAGGAGCGGAGTGAAAAAATGCACTAAGGGGTGCGACCCGAGTGCTTCGTTTTCTGGTTGTAGTTCGCCAAAGACAAAGCTGCTGGATGTCATGCCGGCCGGTTTCAGTACGCGCTCCGAGACCACTTCTTCATACGCTTGTCGGCTCACCGCCTCGATAATCGCGCCAAGCACCATGTATCCGAGATTGCTGTAGCTTCGGTCGCGACCCGGTTGGAAATCAAGCTCGTGGTAGGCCGGTATCTTTTGGCGCAAGAACGCTGTTTGATCTGGCAGGCCCTCGTCATACTGCAGCCACCCAAAAACCGCCGGAAGGGTGTCACGAAGACCCGAAGTGTGCCGCAAAAGGTCTCGGGTCGTCATGCGATTTTCTGCGTCTTCGTGTATGTCCAGCCAAGGCAAAATTTCCGTAACCGGAAGGTCGAGATCCAGTTTTTGATCCTCGGCCAGCGTCAAGATCGTCAGAGCCGTCGCAAGTTTGGTAACAGACCAAATGTGATAGCGTGTCTGGGGCGTTGCCTTTTGGTCCCTATAGGGATTTGCGCTTCCTGACGTCATTTCACATGCAACTTCGCCGTTTTTGAACGACAGCGATCGATATCGCGGTGGCAGCTTGCGCTAAAACGATGTTGTCGAGCCACACTACGAGGTGATCGCGATCAACCGGTGCTGTAGGTACATCAGGATGGGGGACCACCATCATCCACACTGCGAACATTGGCGCAGCCAGCAGGGTGATCACGCTGACCACCCATTTCCCCCACCGCGCGCGTGCCCGATGTCTCATAGCTTGCCTTCAAAATTCACGTTTGATTTCGGCCGGATAGATGCGTTCTCAATGCAAAATCCTCTACCAAGGATCGGGTTATGGCCGACCGTTGCGCATGAGGCACCGCGCTTCTGGTTATGGTCGGGTTTCATGGACAGGGTTCCTTCCAGACAGGATGGATAAAGCCACGGATTGAGCGTCTTGGTTAGGCGCGATTACGTCCGGCACCAGCCCCACACCTTCGATCCGTCCGCTCCCGTGACTCACATAATCGGCGACGGGCAAGAACAGGGTAAACTGATCCCCGACATCAAAGGGTTTTTGAACCAGCAGAGCGCCCGCGCTGCTATCACCGATCAACACGGCACCGCGCGCGCTTCGCAATACTTCTGCCACGAGTTCGGCAGCGCTTTGCGTTTGCCCATCGATTAAAATCGCAATTGGGCCATGGAAAATCGGATGCATAGGCGAAAAATGAACCCTTGTAACGGCATGCGTTGCAAGCTGGTTCCAGAGACCGACAACCGATGTCCCATGCCAAGGCGTCAGCGCTTCGATCCGTGTGCGTTCCGGTATCAGCCCAGCACCCCCGGGCCATCCTCGACCCAATAGGACACCGGCATCGACACCATTAGGGATGCAGTGTCCCACCAGATGGCGCATTGCAAATGCCCCGCCGGGATTACCACGTAGATCAATGATCAGGCCCTTCGCGTCGTTTGATATGATTTCTTCGAATGCGGCCGTGATGCGCGGGCCGGTGTCTTGGCCCATGAACGTGCGAACAGAGAGACGGGCCACCGATTGGTCCCCCCCCAAAGATACGGCGTCGGGTCCGACTTGTACGGAGTCAAAGTGTCGGCCCAGCTCTGCCGCGCTGCGATGTTGGACGGATAGCACGACATGGGACAGACCGATCCGCCTGAACAGTTGTTCAAAGTCGCGACGAAATTGCTCTGGTTCTGGCGAAGCTTCGGCTATGTCTATCAGATCAGAGAACAACGTATGCGCTTGTTGTGACGCCATCCATTCTGGATCAAAGAAGAATCTATCGAAGATGTCTTTGATGACCGAAACGGATCGGCGGTAATCGTCAGTGTTTGCGGCACTTGGGCCAGAGAACATGGCCAAGCTTGTCGCGCTGAGCGCCTTGATAAAGGCTCGGCGATCCATCATCCGACGGGACGGCATGGTTTTGACTGTGTGGTGGGGCATCTTGGATACTTTCGAACCGACTGACGGTTTCATCAAACGTCTAGAGTGAAGACACGGATTGTCAGTGAAGGGCATGTAAGGAACGCTCGAAGGCGCAGTCTCGAGCACAAGACCGACTGGTTCAGCGACGGTGATCACTGCGGAATCGGCGGTGATAGGTGCGTGGTCTTGAAGCCCGATCGGTGTTTAAGGCCATACCCGATCGCCCGGTCAAAGCCGATATGGGCGATCCAGATCGCTACCAGCGCGATAGCCTCTGACCAATTAGCGAACCAGCAGATCGTCCCGACCGCAGCAGGGCCGATGTAACTGTGCATCGCATTATAGGAAATCGTACCAACGCGAGAGCCGAACGCGTAACCTAGAATCGCCAAGTCAGGCGCAAGGAACAAGACCGCGAATAACGTCCAGCTTTGTTCCAAAGTGGCATAGGCAGAGATGGCTGCAAGCCCAATTGCAAAGCCTTCCAATCGCAGTAAGGGGATCAATTGGTAAATAGTGGAAAATATCGGGTTTTTAGTTTCGGTTTGCATTACATCAGTCTTTTTTGGTTTGGCGCGAAAAAGTGCGCAGCGTTAAACTTGGGAAGAGAAAGCTTCTTTTCCGTCTTTGCTCAGCCGCGCACGCATGATCCGGTCTATGGAAGCTTTGTAGAAAGGCTCGCGCATTCAACGACTGTTTTGCGCGCGCCTAATATATCCGCCAACAGACTTCGGCCCGGGTTGATGACAAATCCGGTGTCGGTCGAAAGACCTTTCGCTAGATACAAATCTGATGCCTTGTCAGCGGGATCGGATGTAACACGCACCGTGTCACTGACAATATCCCTGCCAGCCAATAGGTCGCGGATAACTTTCGGTGCAGTAACGACAACTTGGATTGATTTCGATTTTCCTAAGTCGATACTTTGACCTGAAAAATCTCCTGCTACGAAGCGGACCGGCATCGATCGGCATGTGCCGTTGATCCTAAACGAGGCTGTGCCTTTGCCGACAAGTCCGCGCAGCATGAGTAGGTTCCCTTCTTTTGGATTGGGAATATCGATCACAGCGATGTCCTTTTCCGGGACGATGACCGTGTCAGCTTTCGCGGCTTCGATTGTTGTAATGGTGAAGAGCATCACACTGATTGCCACTCGAACGGCGTTCAGATGATGTCTCGTGTGTTTGATCTTCATAATGTTTCCTTTCTTGATTGTAGCCCCATGCAACTGGGCTCTGGCATCAAGAAAGGCGAAAGCTGGAGGATCTTCGCCCTGATTTACGAATCCGAACGTTTGAGATCGCGATTGAGGACGATGTCGTCAAAGTTCCCATGCTTTCTATAGCTGGATGGGGTTTGGCCGGTCAGGCGACGAAACTCTGCGTTGAAACTCGACTTACTTTGGAAACCGGATTCCAACATGATGTCGGTTACAGGCCGATCCGTCGTTTTCAATAGCATGGCTACATGGCGCACGCGAAAGCCGTTAATGTAGCGCGAAACATTCTCCTTGTGGACGAGATTTATCGCTTTCGAAACGCTCCGTGCCGGGCAGTGAAGCCGCCGACCAAGACGCGCAAGCGTTAGGTCTGGGTCAGTGAATATTTGATGGTCAACCATCATCTGGTCGAGCCTACACAGCAGGTCATGGTCCTCTTCCACCGGCACCTGTGCAGCAGACACTCCTGAAACGCCATGCGGCTGTGCTCCTAGAAATAAGGGTACGCCAATGAGCGCGCAGAGCATTACAACAGCAGCCACGACCCCTGAGGCACCTGTCAGAACGTGAATTACCCCTGCGTTTCCCGCGGATAGCATGGCAAGAAGGATTGTAATATCTGCGGCAACAATCAGCGCCATAAAAAGAAGTGCAGAGAGCAATGCAATCCGAGTTGTGCGAAATCTGTGTGGAGCGACTTGAACAAATGCATCCTGTGGCTTGCGCAGCATTGCTGCAAGCAAAACGACATAAACAGTATTTATCGCGATCACGACCACATCCGCAGACCAAGCTGTTGGCACGAAAAGTGCGAGTTCCGCGACCATTAAACTAACGGCAGCAAGCATAAGTTTTTTACGTGTCGGGGCCCCTGTAGATGACGCAAGAGATTGGAAACCAAGCCAGAGCATTGGGGCCATCAAAATTGCTAGGTGGGGCTGTAACTTGCCGAGTACGCCAACGCCATACTCCGATCTCAGGCCCACAAAACCTGCGACTACAGCAATAAGTCCGAGCCCAAGACCAAAAAAAATGCGTGCCGCTGAAGGTAGATGCGGTTTGCTCACGACCGCCGTTGCGATGAACACCGCGAGAATCGATAAAAGCCAAGATGTTGGAACAGTGGTCAAATTAGCAGTCCTCACTCAGCCCTTTATGTGCAACCGATAGTATGCGCCTTTTCGAGGCAAGCGTCGTGCGTCTGTGCTGTTTGTCGCGCGCAATATAAATGCCATTACATTCTACTCTACACGCATTGGAGCTTGCTAGTATTCGCCAGTACGAGATCGCGTTTTAGAACTATATTCAGGTCAAACGGCCGCATCCAGGCATTCATTGTGTTTCGTAAATGCTACAAGTGGCTCACCCTCCAATGAAGTCAAAACTCCCGAGCTTGGTAGGAAACCTATCCAAAGGGCCACGAAGGACAGCCTTGCCCAAGTCTCGATAGTTCTGGCTCGGAATAGCGAAAGCTAAGTTAGGTTTAACTTCATGGAACCGGGGTGAATGACCGGTTTTAACGCGGCGTGGTGTTGTTGGGTTGCCTGGGTGAGGAGCCAACTGTGCAAACTCCGCTATCTGTGCTTTGCGGACCCATGCACGATCCAGGTTCGCCCAGGGCCGTGTCGCTTCGGCCCGAGATGACCGCAGTCAGCCTGAAGTGACCAGTGTTGGACGACAAGGACCGGCATTGCCACAGGTGCCAACGCATGTGTGTCGCCGCCCCGTTCAAACCACCGGCCAAATTGGACATTAGTTCGAGGTTCGGCGAGCAATCTTCTCCAGGCGCAAAAGGTCTCTACTGATTTTCCGAGAGCGGACATTCAGGGTGGGCCCACTGGTTTTGACGATGCTGCGCTCCGATTCAAGGTCGCGAAGCGCAAATAATGGAGTTTGCAAAGTCGAAGCAGCCGGACGCAACCTATCGATCGATCGGCCCTGACCTGCCGTTCACAGATTTGTCCTTATAGGTCCGCTGTATGGCCACATTCGACACGGCAATTTTGCAGGTTGAGCAGATTTACAAGCTTACGTTTGTGGTCAATGGATATCCCGCATCTGGGCATTTTTTTTGGGGGGGCGGTTCTGCCGTGGCCAAAGGTAGCAAATCAGAAGGGATGCTTTATGCGCACCACTGAGAAAGTCTTTTTCTAATAAAATCTTAAGCAAATTAGTTATTTCTTCTACGCAACGATAACGGGTGAACCAATCCCATGGGGCGCAACGGGATTGAGCTTTTGAAATAATGTTAAAATGCTGCGTATCCGTGTCTTTGTTTCCTAATTGCTAATCCATTCATGTTTCAGTCTAGGCTGCTGCAGTGGGGCAGCCCGCGCCAAGCGACTACCTTCCCGCAAATTAAGCTTTCAGGACTGGCGCAGAGCGATCTTACCGCTTGCCATGCGCAAATCAGCAGACGGAGAATAGCCATGGCCACCTTTCAAGCCATATCACTTGGTGCCTTCTTCCCCGGTGATTTGTCCTCAAACGGAGATCGCAACGATTATGTTGCTTCTGGGCAGGGCTGGGGGGAGGGGCAAACTGACCCTCTGAGCGATCTCAGCCTTGTTGATATTGAGTACACGACCACGGATTCCGGCGGGGACATTCGCGCGGATGGATTCTACGACAGCACGCTCAGTTACGATGTGCCTGGCGGCACCACTGGCCCGCAGTTCCTGACTGAAACGGCGATCATTACTTATACGATCACTTCTGTTGATGAATTCGGCACGCAGGCCACCCATACGTACATCGACATGGTCATGTTTGAAGGGGCGGATGGTCAAAATTTTCTGATCCCTTATTGGGACGCCGCTGGTACTTTTCATTACCCCACCCAAATCGGTACGGATCAGATCGTAAGCATGACGCCCTCGCTTCAACGAGGAGTGATTGGTGGTGTCGAACCGCCTGCGACGAACTGGGCAGCCTCCGCTTTGCCGCCAGCGCCGGATGGCGTGGTCGACGGTGAAGAGACCGGCGAAACGATGCAGCTCAACTACGACGACAGCGACGGTGCCACGGATGGCGGCGGCGACATCATCACCACGGGGGATGACACCATCCACGGCAATGGTGGCGCTGACAGTATTGCCGCTGACCTTGGCAATGACTTCGTTGATGGCGGGGGCGGAAACGACACCATCGTTGGCGGGGACGGCCAGGACAGCCTTGTTGGCGGAGACGGTAATGACTCTCTTGAGGGGGGCATCGGCGACGACAAGATGTCCGGCAATGACGGGGATGACGTTGTTGTCGGCGGCAGCGGCAACGACATTCTCGAAGGCGAGGGCGGCGCGGATTATATCGTTGGCGATGACGGCGATGATACGCTGGTTGGATATAACGCACTCAATGCGTTTGGCGGTAATTTGGGTGTGCAAAGTGATGACGGCGCCATGGATACGCTCATCGGGGGCGACGGTAACGATATCATCTATGGTGGCTCCGGCAACGATTTCATTTCCGGCGGTTCGGGCGATGATACCATTTCCGGCGGCTCGGGCAACGATACCATCACCTACACGGCAGGTGACGGCGCGGATGTCATCAGTGATTTCAATACAGGAAACACAGGTTCGCTAAGCGATGGTGACGCCACAAACAACGATTTTATCGATCTGTCGTCCTTTTACGACAATACTTCGGAAATCTTTGCGGACCAAGCCGACGATGGTATTCTTAACCAATCCAACGATGGCGTAGGTGGGGTAGATTATTCTGACAACACTCGGTTTTTGACCGGTGACAGTCTGACCTTCACGGGTGCCAGCGCGGACAATAGCTTTTATACCTCTGAAAACACCGGCGTTGTTTGTTTCGCTCTTGGCACGATGATCCGGGTCCCAGGCGGCGAGGTGTCAATCGAATGCCTGCGTCCTGGTGATCTGGTGCAGACGCGCGACAATGGGGCAAAACCCCTTCTCTGGATCGGCCGCAAGGAATTGGGCCAAGCAGAGCTTGCTGCGGATCCGAAACTGCGCCCGATCCGTCTAAGAGCGCGGCATTTCGGCTTGGATCGCGATTTGATTGTGTCCCCCCAACACGGGGTTCTGCTGCGTGATCCCGATGGCGGCGGCACTGAGATTTTGTACCGCGCGCGTCATCTCGCGATTATGCCCGGAGGTGCCGCAAATGTAATGAAAAGGCGCAAGAGAGTGACCTATATACACATGCTGTTTGACCGGCATGAGGTGGTATTTTCAAATGGAATGCTGAGCGAAAGCCTCTATCCGGGGAAAATGGTCATCCGAGGCATGAGAACCGCAGCGCAAAGAGAGCTGGCTGCTCTTTTTCCTAGATTGACACAAAGACCAACCGCAGAAACCTATGGCTTGCCGGCCCGCAGGTATTCACGCCGCAGGAGCCTGCCTGACCATCTGAGAGCGTTACAACCCGTTGTCTAATCCAAAGAGAACGTTCGTAATCGCCCAATTGGACGCTGCCCGCTCTTTATTAACAGACACTCACCTTGCCGCGCCCATAATACGTTACCCGCGCAAAGCAGACCTTAGAAAACGTTGCAGCGAAAATTCGGTTTTCGCCCTTTGCCGAAGCAGGTCAAATGCGGGGTTTAGCAGGAATGACTTGGAAGGGCCGGCTGCGGTCCTTAACAGACACCGAGCGAACGACAACAAAGTCCCGCTTAGCGGCCATCGGACACGAGAAATCAAAGTTTGCCCCACCAAACTTGTCAGATGTCGGCTTGGAGCCCAAAGTGATAGATGCTGCGCGTTGGATGAATGACTGCTTTTGCCGACAGCCAAGGTGTCAAAATGGATCAGAAGTTTGCCATTGGTTTCTAGCACTGGAAGCAATAGACGTTTCTGGATTTGCGCTGATAGCGTAAAAAATTGAACGCTTAAGGCTAATTCAAGGGTTGCTAAAACATGTTTTCAAGGCCGACAAGCTTTTCCGGTTTTCTCGTACGCAGCATTCAGACACTCCCCTACTTAGCGGTGATAGCCGGTCCTTTATTTTTCTGCATTGGATTGTGGATGAGCCATTCGGCCACCAGCTTTTCTAAAAATGCTGTCGAAGTTGAAGCGCTAGTGATTAGCGTCGAAGAGCGTCAGGGAGACAACGGGACAGTCTTCAGGCCAACCTTTGAAGCCAAAACGCCGAGTGGAAATAGCGTCCAATATGTCGGGAATACTTGGGTCGCTCCAAAACCTCACGAAGCGAACGAAACAGTTTCAGCTTACTACGATCAGGCCTCCGGCGTTATCCGTAGTGATGTGCTCTTGAACCAGTTCCAGTTCATGGGGAGCATGTTCATGGGCATTGGAGGTATCTTTGCTGTGCTTGGCGTTAGTTTTTTCGGAAGGCGGCGGTATTTGCGCCATCAAAAGGCCTGAGACCGCTTCAACCCAATCCTTGCCAGCCTCGTTAGACTAGGGCTCGACCGCTCTAAAGCGGTCGTTGAAGCTCTCGATCCAAACGGTAGAAAAGTCCCGCCGACCCTGATTTCAAGATCACTCAGATCATGCCCATGTAGCGATTTCCGTTCTGGTGAAGTTGGGCCGCATCGCTTGACTGTATCGGCAGCGGCGGGTTTGGGCCGGTATTATTGGCCCTGCAATCATCGCTCAACGTCCGCCCGGCGTCCACTCAAGTTCCACCCCGTTCCGATGCGTAATCGTGCACAGAACAAATTTCTCGGTTCCTAGAATTATCGCGTTCTCACCGGCCTCAATCGGGAAAAAGCGCAGATCTTTGTTCCAAATTTTTGTGCGTATCATCACCGGTCCATTTATTGAACATCGAAAGGCTGACTGTGTCATTGTGCAATTGGGCATTGTTTGCCCAGCCGCGGTTCGCACCTCAAACGGCATAATTTGCTTTTCTTCTGTAAAACGTGGTGTGAAGTCTAGGCCCTCAGGCGGGGCATTTATTGCCAGTATTTCAGGGCAATCCTCGCCATCAGGAAACCGCGTTAGCCACCATTTCGACCCGAAGCTAAATCCTAGAAGCCCCAGGGTCACGACCGCTCCGATTGCAATCCAATGACGCGCCTTCATAGCCTTAGGCGTTTCGTCGCTAGTTTGAGACATATCCAGCAGCCCTGATGTCGTTTCTGCATTCATAGGTAAGTCGAGATCAATGATCGTAGTCGGTATTGGCCTCGCAAATCAATACCGTGGCATTCACTCTGAGTGAGGCGTCGGTTTGACAGGACGAATTTGATATATCTGCGACGGCTTTCACAGGATCGAGCGCCGAAAGAGCACCGATTATGCAGCCGGCCTGCCGGGGGGAGGGATAGCTCGCCAAATTGAGAAAATCTTGATGATCCAACCGGTCAATCAGATGTCGCGCACTGGCGCTTTGGCTGCACAGCCGTCATCGGAAAGTCAATAATGCTAGATCAAAGATCCAATGGCAGGCTTGGGGGGCATCGCGGAAGCTGGTGGACCAGCGGCAGTTTTGGGCCGGTCGCCCAGCTGTGCAAAACTCGCCTTTGCGCATCGCTGAGTTTTGGGGGCTTGGCGTTATGGCCAAGATACCCGCCAAGGTATTCTCAGGTCTCGTTGTCACATCCTGAGCCGCCGACACCGTTCAAACGATATCGTCGAAACAGGGCTTGGTGTTGGCCATCAGGCCAAGTCATATCAATATGGAAAAGGGGATGATGGTGGAGCCTAGCGGGATCGAACCGCTGACCTCCTGCATGCCATGCAGGCGCTCTCCCAGCTGAGCTAAGGCCCCATCATTTTACAGCGTCGTCGTTGCCGTGAGGCGCTGACTAAGCAATGCTGCGGGCGGGATCAAGCGAAAAAATCCCGCCACGCAAAAGTTTTTTTAAGAATCGTCATCTTCACCGGCAACGTCGGCGATTTCTTCCAACGGAACCGTATCATCGTCTTCGTCTTCCAGGACTGTATCGTCGTCGATATCTACATCAACGTCGTCATCATCCAGCAGATCGACGTTTTCTTCGTCTGCTTCTGTGGCCTTGGCATTGGCCTGATCTGCGGCATCCGCGGCCATCAGCGACTTCTTACCGGTGTCGAGGTTCACAACCTCGCCGGTATAGGGGCTAACAACTGGGTTCCGATTTAGGTCGTAAAAACGCTTTCCGGTGGTCGGGCAAACGCGCTTGACGCCCCATTCTTCCTTGGGCATGGGTAGTCCCCTTCAACTCGTGGTCTGTTCGACAATCTGGGCCAACTGCCATAACAATACGCCCGTGTCAAAGGCTTTGACAGGCGAATGACCGAGGCAATGGATAGTAAGGGGCATATGAGCCAGATTCGCCTGCCGGGCAACCCTCCGATTGATGTTGTTTTGCGCCGTTCCGCGCGGGCGCGGCGTTTGTCGCTGCGTATGTCGCAGTTGGATGGGCGTGTGACCCTGACTTTACCGAAAAACCTGCCCGAATCGCAGGGCGTTGCGTTTTTGCGCGAAAAGGAATCGTGGTTGCGCGGGCATTTGGCCGGGCGACAGGCGGATGTTGTCGTTGGTCTTGGGGCGCAAATCCCGGTCGAGGGCGAAATCCTGCGTATTGAGCCGGGGCAGGGGCGCTCGGTCCGGCGTGGGGACGGTGTGTTGTTGGTGCCAGGAGCCGACGACCGGGTTGCGGCGCGCGTCAAAGGGTGGTTGCGCACATTGGCGCGTGATCGTTTGGCCGAGGCCTGTGATGAATATGCACTGCGGCTGGGACGCCCCTATGATCGTCTGACCCTGCGCGACACGCGCTCGCGCTGGGGGTCTTGCACCCATGATGGTGGATTGATGTTTTCATGGCGGCTGATCTTGGCCGAGCGCGAGATCTTGGATTACGTCGCTGCGCATGAAGTCGCGCATCTGGCCGAAATGAATCATTCCCCGGCTTTTTGGGCGCAGGTCGAACGTATATACGGGGATTGGAAACCGGCTCGCAATTGGCTGCGCGACAACGGGTCGGCGCTGCATCGGTTCAAGTTTGAGTGAGGTGATCAGATGAAAACGGCTATTTTGATCGCGGCTGTAATGGTCACCAATTCGGTGTTGGCCAGCTCGGCCTTGGCCTGTGTGCCGGAACGCGGTGTTGTTTACGATTCCGTGGAGACGCTTCCGCAGGGTGTGATGTCAATCGGCCTTGCCACTGTCACTGATGTGCAGTTTCTCGAACCGGAGAAGACCAAGGCCTGTTTCATCACCACCTATGCCGATGGCCAAGCGAAATTCGGGGCCTTTCCAACGGCGTTTTCGGTCAAAACCTGCCACCATCCCAGACGGTTACAGAGGCTTAGAACAGATCAGGCCTCGCTCCAGGAATTCACCGATATTCTAGGCTATGCAGCTGGGGCCGAGGTCGTTTTGGGCATTGTTGATCAGCCCGACGTGCCGCAAACCCCCTATCGGTATTTTGTGCCAAGCTGTTGGGGCGCGCTGCATCTGCGGCTTGACACGCTCAACAGTGATGAGAGGGCTGAGTTTATGCTCGGCATCAATGATATGGTCACCTCTTTTGAGGCCAATAGCCGCTAAACTTCGACTGATTATTGACCTTTGGTGCATTTGTGATCACATACACATATGCAAAACCCCAAACCTATCGAAACCGCCTCTGCCCATGACCGTGTTTATCGCGGTTTGCGCACCCGGATCATGCACGGCCAGATCGCGCCGGGCCAAGCGTTGACCCTGCGGGGTTTGGGCAAGGAGTTCGAGGTCTCGATGACCCCAGCGCGCGAAGCGGCGCAGCGTTTGGTGGCCGAAGGGGCCTTGCAAATGTCGACGTCTGGTCGGCTCTCAACGCCCGAGCTGTCAAATGAACGTATCGAAGAGCTTGCCGCCCTGCGCGCCCTGATCGAAGTTGAGCTGGCCTCGCGGGCCTTGCCCCGCGCCCATATGCAGCTGATCGAACGGATGCAAAACATCAACAGCGGCATCGCCGATGTGGTCTCAAACCGCGATGCCGTTGGCTATATCCGAACGAACCTAGAGTTCCACCGCACGCTGTATCTTCGCGCTCAGGCACCGGCGATGCTCGCCATGTGCGAAACTGTTTGGCTCCAGCTTGGCCCGACGATGCGGGCGCTCTATGGCCGCTTGCGGCGCACCGAAGCCCCGCAATACCACCGTCTGATCCTTGCCGCGCTCAAGGCCGGGGATGAACCCGGCCTGCGCCTTGCCGTGCGCTCGGACGTCACCCAAGGCCTGCGGATGCTGGCAACTTAGCTGGCCGCCAAGGCTGCATCCATCAAGGCCTTGATGGATTTGGTTGAGGTCTGCGCCACGATCCGCCCCAATTCCGTGTCGCCTTTCAACGCCACCAAGGTTGAGCGGCGCGGGATTTTCAGGCTTTTGACCAGATCAGAGCGGCCATATTGGTCCCAATCCACGTCGATAAAGGTGATCTTGGCGGCGTAATCCGGGTTTTCGTCTTTGAGCGCCTTGATCACGCGTTCTTGCGCCGCGCAGGTCGAACACCAGCTGGCTTTGAAATCCAGAAACACAACCTCACCCTTGGCAAGGTGCTTTTTCACCAAGCCGGGGGTGTAGTCCGTTCCAGCCGACGCCGCAAAGGGCAGAGTGGCCGCAAGGCCAGTAAGAAACAAACGACGGTCCATAGGTAACTCCATTTAGAGGGACACGGAAAGATCAACCAGCCAAGTCGGCAAAACGCCAATCAGCCAAGCTTCGATGTAGTGGTGCCATTTCAGCAAGAGCGCGGTGCCAACCAGTATGAAAACCACGCCCAGAATGGGCCGCGCCGCAACAGCCAAGCCGCGCAACTGGGCATTATAGCGGCCAATCGCACCGCGCGTGCCATAGGCCAGCCCAAGGATCAGCGTTGAGACCCCAAGCGCGAAGGCCGTCATGATGAATGTCGCCCGCAGCAACCCTTCGCCTTGCGAGGCCAATGAAATGGCTCCGCCCAGCGTGGGGCCAATGCAGGGGCTCCAGACCGCGCCAAGCAGCAGGCCGCCTAGGAACTGACCGCGCAAGGAATTGCGATCAACGTCATCCATCTGCGCATCGGCGCGGGCGGACATGCCCGCGGTTGCCCCTGCCAAAACCTCGCCCGCGCGTGGCACCAGCAAGGCCAACCCGAACAAGATCATCAACACAGACCCGGCATCCGAAATGGTTTGAATATCAATACCGAGTAAATGCCCAAAGGCGGTCACCCCAACGCCCAGCGTCACAAAGCTTAGCGACAAACCCGCCGCCATTGCCACCGGCCCCATACGTCCAGATTGCAGCGCTCCGGCGATCACAATCGGCAAGACCGGCACCACGCAGGGGTTGATGAGGGTCAAAAGACCCGCGCCATAAGCAAATACATATTCCATGCCGCATGTATCGCCGACGCAGGCAGCTGTGTCACGTCAACGGTTGCGCACAGCCGGTCACATCGCCGTGGGCTTTGTTGCACTTTTGCCGGGTGGTGCATTGATCCGGCAATGGCCTATGCTAGGCCGCAACTGCAGTTTTTTCATTGATCGGACCCATGCCATGAGCATTCGAACCACATCCGGGCGCGGCACGCGTTATGACAGCATTCTCGACACGGTTGGCGACACGCCGACGATCAAAATCAACCGTATCGCGCCGGATCACGTCAATGTCTTCGTCAAATTCGAGGCCTTTAACCCCGCCGGATCGGTCAAGGATCGGCTTGCCCTGAATATCATCGAAGCCGCCGAACGGGATGGACGGCTCAAGCCCGGTCAAACCGTGGTTGAAGCGACCTCGGGCAACACCGGGATTGGCCTAGCCATGGTCTGTGCCGCCAAAGGGTATCCGCTTGTGATCACAATGTCCGAGGCGTTCTCGGTCGAGCGTCGTCAATTGATGCGGTTCTACGGGGCCAAGGTTGTGGTGACCCCCAAAGCGCTCAAAGGGTTTGGCATGGTCAACAAGGCCATCGAGTTGGCCGAAAAGAACGGCTGGTTCCTTGCCTCGCAGTTTGAGACCGCCGACAATGCCGATATTCACGAAAACACCACCGCGCGCGAGATTTTGGCGGATTTCAAAGGCGAAAAGCTTGATTATTTTGTCACTGGCTTTGGCACCGGTGGCACGGTGTCCGGCGTGTCGCGTGTGCTGCGCAAGGAAAGCCCGGACACCAAGATCGTGCTGGCCGAACCGGCGAATGCCGCGCTGATTGCATCGGGCTATGTGAACACCCGCAATGAGGCCAATCAACCTTCGGAAAGTCACCCGAGCTTTGAACCGCACCCGATCCAAGGCTGGACCCCGGATTTCATTCCCTTCGTTTTGCAAGAAGCCTTGGACAATGAGGGCTATGACACGTTGGTGAAAACACCGGGGGCGGAAGGGATTGCTTGGTCCAAACGTCTTGCCGCCGAAGAGGGCATCTTTACCGGCATTTCCGCAGGGGCCAGTTTCGCCGCCGCCATGGAAATCGCCAAAGACGCCCCCGCCGGGGCCAACATCCTCGTTATGCTGCCCGACACCGGCGAGCGGTACCTGTCCACGCCGCTGTTTGATGGCGTCGACGCGGATATGTCCGAAGACGAAATCGCCATCTCGCAATCCACACCTGCGGCGCAAATGGGCTGATCAAGACGGGCCCAATAGGGGGTCGCTAGGGCCCCCTATTGTCGGCCATCCGCAAGATGCGTTTGGTCATTTCTGCCGGCGCAAAGGACCGGTTCGACTGGGATTAGGACGCGTTCGGGTCGTCGACACCTTCGACGACGCTTTCAAGATGCCAGATTTTGGAAACGATCTGCCAACCGGCCTCTCCTTTGACAAAGCCAAGATGGTCAACAAAGACATTGCGATGGGCGCGAATGCGGATTTTGACCGTGGCGTTGATCGGGGACAAATAGTCAATCAACAGAATGTCCGCCTCCTTTTCCTGCCCTACGCTTGCGGGGGAGGTGCGGGTGCTGACATCTTGCAGGAAGCTTTCAATCGGTTCCACAAAGACCTTGCCCTCGTCGGAGTCAAACAAGCTCGATGCCGGGTGGAACACGATGCCCAGCTTGTCGATGTCGCATTCATGAATTCCGTCAAGGTACAGGTTCACGGCTTCAATCAGGTCGTTTGGGGTCGTCATGGTCGGGTCTCCGTTTGCATCAGTGATATAGACTTGCCATCTCGTGAAAATTTGCGATACTGGCAAAATGGACAATGATCGGTCAAATATTGCCAATGTTCCCGAAACGGCGCGCGCGCCCCTCGTCTGCGCCATCGCCTATGACGGGCTTTGCACGTTTGAATTTGGCATTGCGATCGAGCTGTTTGCCTTGCCACGCCCAGAATTCCAGCATTGGTATCGCTTTGCGGCGGTGAAGGCTGAGCCCGGTCCGCTTCGGGCCACGGGGGGCATTACAATCGACGCCGAAGACGATTTGGGGCTGCTTCAAGACGCGAGCTTGATCGTCATTTCGGGCTGGCGGGGGGCCGATATGCCGGTGCCAGCCGAGCTTTGTACTGCGCTACGAGACGCCCATGCGCGCGGCGCGCGCATTGCCTCCATTTGTTCCGGTGTCTTTGTGTTGGCAGCGGCCGGGTTGCTTGATGGAAAAACGGCGACAACCCATTGGCGCTACACGGATATGTTGGCCGCGCGGTTCCCCAAGATCACGGTCGACCCGGATGTTCTATTTGTTGAAAATCAGGGTATTTATACCTCGGCGGGGTCGGCGGCGGGCTTGGACCTCGGGCTTCATATCATCCGGCAAGACTTTGGCGCGCAAGCGGCGGCAAGTGTGGCGCGACGGCTTGTTTTGCCTGCGCAACGGGATGGTGGACAGCGGCAGTTTGTTCCCAGACCAGAGCCGAAAGCGCGCATTGGTTCGAATCTTGCCACGCTTCAAGATTGCATAAGAGCTTCCATCGACGAAAACTGGCCCATTGCTCGCATGGCCAAAACCGCAGGGACAAGCGCGCGGTCGCTGGCGCGGCGTTTCCACGAGGAAACCGCGGCAACCCCGATCCAGTGGCTAACGGCCGAGCGTGTCTCCCGCGCGGCGGAATTGCTGGAAAATAACAACATGCCCCTGACGGATGTTTGGGAGGCGTGTGGTTTTGGCTCTGCCGAAACATTTCGCCGAGAGTTTCGCAAAGTGATGGGCGTTCCGCCCGTTAAATACAGGGAACGCTTGGGCGCATTGTAGCGACGGCGCGCTGTTTCTGCACGGCAAAGCATCAAGCACAGGCGGCATCTCGGCGGTGGCCAAGGTAAGGGGCCAAAAGAAAAGGCGGGCCGGAAACCAAGGCGCGCCTGAACGATAACCTAGGATGTCGGTGACGATGTCACGCCGCCAAACCACGGCTCCCGATCTCTAGGAACTTCTTGCGACGCGCGGCGATAAGCTGTTCGCTCGACAAATCCTTGAGCTCGCCCAGCATCCCGGCAATTGCATTGCCAACCGCTTTGATCGACGCGTCTTTGTCGCGATGGGCACCGCCCAGAGGTTCGGGGATCACACGGTCCGCAACACCAAGCTGATAGAGGTCCGCCGCCGTCAAACGCAGCGCTTCGGCGGCATCGCGCATCTTTTCGGCATCTTTCCACAGGATCGAGGCACAGCCCTCAGGGGTGATCACCGAATAAACCGAATGTTCAAGCATCGCGACGCGGTTCCCCGCGGCAAAGGCCACAGCCCCACCAGAGCCGCCTTCGCCAATCACAACGCAAACCAGCGGCACGCCGATCTCAAGGCATTTCTCGGTCGAACGGGCAATCGCTTCGGATTGGCCACGCTCTTCGGCACCGCGACCGGGATATGCACCGGGCGTGTCCACCAATGTCACCACCGGCAGGCCAAATTTCCCGGCCATCTCCATCAAACGCACCGCTTTGCGATAGCCTTCGGGCCGCGCCATGCCAAAATTGCGTTTGATCCGGCTCTGGGTGTCGTCGCCCTTTTCCTGCCCGATCACCATCACCGGCTGGTCGTTAAAGCGCGCCAAACCGCCCATAACCGCCAGATCATCGGCAAAGTTGCGATCCCCGGCTAGGGGGGTGAATTCGGTAAACAACGCATCGACATAGTCTTTGCAATGCGGGCGTTCGGGGTGGCGTGCGACCTGACATTTGCGCCAAGGGGTCAGCTTGCCATACAGGTCTTTGAGCAGGTCATCGGCCTTGCGGTCCAACGCTGCGGCCTCGTCTTCGATATCCATATCGTCGTTGCCCCGCGCCAAGGCGCGCAACTCTTCCGCTTTGCCTTCAATTTCAGCAAGAGGTTTCTCGAAGTCGAGGTAATGTGCCATTCGTCGCTCCCTACGGTCCTGCTGCTATATGGCGCGGCTTGGGCCGATATGCAACTCAGCAAGATTTGTCCATTTGGTTTGGGGCAAGGTCCATCGTGCAAACAGGAGGCCGATGAATGGCGAACACCTACGAGGATCGGATGCGGCGTGTGATCCAGCATATTTTTGACAATCCCGCCGGGGATTTGTCTTTGGATGCGCTGGCAGATGTGGCTGCGATGTCGCGGTTTCATTGGCATCGCGTGTATCACGCTATGACCGGCGAAACCTGCGCCCAAGCGGTGCGTCGTGTCCGGGCCCATCGCGCGGCGTGTTGGCTGGTTCAAAGCGACTGGCCCATTGAGGTGATCGCGACCAAGGCCGGGTATGATAACACCCAAAGCTTTGCCCGCCTGTTTCGAAAACGGTTCGGTATGACCCCGGCGGCCTTTCGGGCTGCTGGTCGTGCCGGGCACCCTGATTTCGAACTTAGAAAAGGACCAAGACATATGTTTCCCGTTGAAATCAAAGAACTTCCCGAGCGTCGTCTCGCGGCGCTGCGCCACACCGGCGCTTACCCTGAAAGCGGTCGGGCCTATGAACAGGTGGCAGCGGTGTTTTCCGCCAACAACCTGTGGCCACAGGCGCGCGGCATGGTGGGGGTCTATTACGATGATCCCGAAAGCACCCCCGAGGCAGACTTAACAGCGGATTGCGGTGTCGAAGTCGCCGAGGCGTTTGAGATGCCAGAGGCCTTGAGCGATGTGCGGCTCACAGGTGGATCCTATGCGGTTTTGATGTTCAAGGGGCCGTATTCCGGGCTCAAATCGGCCTATGATTATCTCTATGGCCCTTGGCTTGCTGAAACCGGGAAAGATCCGGCCGATGCGCCAAGTTATGAGCGTTATCTCAATTCTCCAACCGATACCGCGCCAGCGGATTTGGTGACCGAAATCTGTATGCCGTTGGCCAAGGGTGGCACGGCCTAACACGGGCCTAGCACGGGCCTGGACCGCCCTATCCCAGCAGGACTGGCACCATAGAGGCCACCAACAGCGCCGCCATGGCCCAATTAAAGAGCCGCAATCGTTCGGGGCGGGCCAATAGGCGGCGCACTGCGGTCCCTAATGCGGTCCAGGTCAAAGCCGACACGGTGCCGATCGCTGCATAGATTCCCGCAACCCAAAGGATCGCCAAGGCATCGCGGCTGGCCGCATAAAGCGTGATGGCCCCCAAGGCCATCGACCAGGCTTTGGGGTTCATCCACTGAAACCCCGCAGCCTGAACAAAGGTCAGGGGCCGCGCATCGCTTGGCGCATCCTTGGGCGGGGCGGCATGGGCGATCTTCCACGCCAGCCACAGAATATAGACCACTGAAATCACGCGCAAAACCAAATAGGCCGAGGGCCATGCCTCAAACAGCTGCATCACGCCGAACCCGACCATAACGATCATCAACGGGAAGCCATAGGCAACCCCGGTCAGATGTGGCACAGAGCGGCGCAGACCAAAATTGGCCCCCGAGCTCATCAGCATGAGATTATTGGGCCCCGGCGTGAACACGGTGGCAAAGGCAAAGAGCGACAGGGCGATAAGGATCTCATAGGTCATGACGCAACAATTGCGCTTATCTGTGGGCTTTTAGTTGCAAAATTGGGTAACTGGGCGCTAAGTTTGCAACTTATGACGCAGATTGATGAAATGGACCGCAAGATATTGCGCGAGCTATCGCTGGATGGCCGGCAAAGCAACCTGGCGCTGGCCGATCGGATCGGGTTATCCCCCTCGGCCTGCCTGAGGCGCGTGGCCACCTTGGAGAAACGCGGGGTGATCTCGGGCTATCGGGCGGTGATCAATCCGGTCAAAAACGGCATTGGTTTCACCGCCTATGTTACCGTCGGGTTGAACAAACATACCAAAGAAGCCCAGCAGGCGTTTGAACGTGCGATGAAGGCTGCGCCGCAGGTGCGTGAATGCCACAACACCACGGGCGCGGTTGAATATCTGCTGCGCGTCGAAGTGGCGGATTTGCCGAGCTACAAACACTTTCACAACGAAGTTCTGGGCACCCAACCCCAAGTGAACGCAATCACCACGCTTGTTGTCATGGGCTCACCCAAGGACGAGCGCGCCTGATCCCCTTCATTTTGCCAAATAAACTCCGGGGAGCGCGCAGGGCTGGCCCCTCGCTCCAACAGCAAAACGCCCGGCTCCTGTCAGAACCGGGTGCTCGTTGTTCGGAAAAATCCTGCTTAGGACGCGGCAATCAGCTCAGATTGCGCCACGATCACCTCGGCCTGTTTGATCGAGGCGATGTCAACCAACCGGCCTTTGTAGACGGTGGCCCCTTCGCCATTGGCTTTGGCCTGCTCCATGGCGGCCAAAATCTCGCGGGCTTCGTTCACGGCCTCTTCGGAGGGGGTGAAGACAGTGTTTGCCAAAGCGATCTGCTTGGGGTGGATGGCCCATTTGCCGACCATGCCCAAGGTGGCCGAGCGTTTCGCTTGTGCAATATAACCTTCGTCGTCCGAGAAATCGCCAAACGGACCATCAACCGGCAGAACGCCATGGGTCCGGCAGGCCGCAACAATCGCGGTCTGTGCCCAATGCCACGGGTCAGAGAAGTGACGCGTGTCACCGTGCAGCATGTAATAGTTTTCCTGCGTGCCACCGATCCCGGTTGTCTGCATGCCCATCGAGGCAGCAAAGTCAGCCGCGCCAAGGCTCATGGCTTGCAAACGTGGGCTTGAGGCGGCGATTTCTTCGACGTGGGCGATGCCAGCGGCCGATTCGATGATCACCTCAAAGCTAATCGGCTTGGTGCGGCCCTTGGCGGCCTCGATCGCGGTAACAAGCGCGTCAACCGCATAGACATCCGCGGCACAGCCGACCTTGGGGATCATAATCTGATCAATGCGGTCACCGGCCTGTTCCAACACATCGACCACGTCGCGATACCAATAAGGCGTGTCGAGCCCGTTGATACGCACCGACATGTATTTGGTGCCCCAATCAATGGTGTTGAGCGCTTCGATGATATTGGCGCGGGCGCTGTCTTTGTCGCTTGGGGCGACCGAATCTTCGAGATCAAGGTTGATCACATCCGCAGCCGAGGCCGCCATTTTCGGGAACAGCTTGGTGTTCGATCCGGGGCCAAACAATTGGCAACGGTTGGGGCGGGCAGGGGCGGCGGGTTGAATTCGGAAGCTCATGGCAGATCCCTTCGGTAAGGAAATTTCGATTTTGCTGTCTCAGGGGTTATTAAATTGCGCAATGCTGCGCAAGCAAAAAGAACTTCATGCGACCTTCTGCAGTGCGGCAAAGCAAATTTTCGCGCGTTTTTTGATCAAAGATCGAATAATCTTCGAAAAATTGCACCCGGTAACGTGATCTAGCAAAGATATCCTGAAAAATGCAGGCCAAACTTCCCTCGCTACGATTCAAGATTGCGAACGAGGGGACGCGCCATGATTGAGACACCATACCTGCTATTCTTGGGCGATGCGCCCGATATGTTGGCCGCAAAGGTTGCCATCGGCATCCGCGATTGGCGCCCAGACAATGCGCTGGGCCAAATTCGCCTGCCAGGCTGCGGGGCCGACCTTGGGCTGACCGACATGACATTGGCCGAAGCCAAGGCGGCGGGGGCCAAGACGCTGGTGATTGGTGTTGCCAATCGCGGCGGCATGATTTCACAGTCTTGGAAAGACCTTCTAATTCAGGCGCTTGAGATGGGGTTTGATATTGCCTCGGGCCTCCATAACCTCTTGCGCGACGAGGGCGATCTGGTTGCGGCGGCGCAAACCTTTGGGGGCACCTTGCATGATGTGCGCGTCCCGACAGATGGCTATCCGATTGCCAATGGCGTGAACCGCACCGGCAAACGCTGTCTGGCTGTGGGCACCGATTGTTCGGTGGGCAAGATGTACACCGCCCTGGCGATGGATGCGGAAATGCAAAAGCGCGGGCTAAAGTCGACTTTCCGGGCTACCGGTCAGACGGGCATCTTGATCACCGGTCACGGTGTGCCTCTGGATGCGGTCATCGCTGATTTCATGGCGGGGTCGGTGGAATACCTGACACCTGACAATGATGACGATCATTGGGATATGATTGAGGGGCAGGGATCGCTGTTCCACATTTCCTATTCCGGTGTGACCATGGCGTTGGTGCATGGCGGTCAGCCTGATGCGTTGATCTTGTGCCACGAGCCGACACGCGAACATATGCGCGGCCTGCCGGGGTTCAGCCTTCCGTCGTTGGAAGAGCTGCGGGACACGGCACTGCCCTTGGCACAAAAGTCAAATCCGGCCTGTCAGGTGGTTGGCATTTCGGTCAACACCCAGCATCTGAGCGAAGAGGACGCGGTCAAATATTTGGCGGATGTCGAAGCGCGCATGGGGCTGCCCACTGTTGACCCATATCGTCATGGGGCTGGGCGTCTGGTGGACGCGTTGGCAGCCGTGTAAAGTGATGACGGGGTGACGCTTGCGCAAGCGCGTCGCCCCACCCGCCATCCCGCTGGGTGGCCCAAAGACAGGTTGGAAAAGCTTTATGATCACAGTGACACAAGACGTGTTTCGACTGGCGCAGGTCTTCACAATTTCGCGCGGGTCGCGGACTGAGGCCAAGGTTTTGACGGTGGCGATCACCCGCGAAGGTTTTACCGGCTATGGAGAATGCGTGCCCTATGCCCGCTACGATGAAACGCTCGACAGTGTGACTGCCGAAATCCAAGGTTTGCCCTCTGATGTGACCCGCGACGCGTTGCAGGGGCTTTTGCCCGCAGGGGCCGCCCGCAACGCTGTCGACTGTGCGCTGTGGGACCTTGACGCCAAAATCGCCGGCAAACCTGCGTGGGAATTGGCGGGTTTGCCCAAACCCGGCCCGGAAATCACCGCCTACACCCTGTCACTCGACACCCCTGAAAACATGGAACAGGCGGCCCGCGATCATGCCTTCCGTCCGCTTCTCAAGATCAAGCTTGGCACGCCTGACGACATGCCGCGCCTTGAAGCGGTTCGCCGCGGTGCCCCTGATGCGCAAATCATCATTGACGCCAACGAAGGCTGGAGCGCCGGGGTTTACGCCGATCTGGCTCCGCATTTGGTCCGCCTTGGGGTGGCTCTGGTTGAGCAACCTTTGCCTGCGGGGGAGGATGATGCCCTGCTTGGCATGGAGCGCCCGGTGCCTGTCTGCGCCGATGAAAGCTGTCATGACAGGTCATCCTTGCCCAAGCTCAAGGGCAAATACGATGTGGTTAACATCAAGCTGGACAAGGCCGGTGGGCTGACAGAAGCGCTTGAATTAAAGCAAGAGGCCATCGCGCTGGGCTATGACGTCATGGTCGGCTGTATGGTCGGATCCAGCCTCGCGATGGCCCCCGCGACGCTGATTGCACAAGGTGTGGCTGTAACAGACCTTGACGGACCGCTTTTGTTAGCCGAAGACCGTGACAACCCTTTGCGGTTTGACGCAGATGGGGTGCATCCGCCTTTGGCTGCGCTTTGGGGCTAACCGGCCCGGCGTTATGTGACGGGTGATGCACCTTTCACCCGTCTTGCGCACAGTTTTGGAGAGATGAAATGACACGCACCGTTTACGTGAATGGCGAATATTTGCCGGAAAATGAAGCCAAGGTTTCGATCTTTGACCGCGCCTTTTTGATGGCGGATGGCGTCTATGAGGTGACCAGTGTTCTTGACGGCAAGCTGATCGACTTTGACGGGCACAGCAAACGGCTTGAACGCTCGTTGAATGAGCTGGACATGCCCAAGCCCGAGGCCTTTGATGAGCTGTTGGACATCCACCGCGAGCTGGTCAAGATCAACGAAATCCAAGATGGCATGGTGTATCTGCAGGTCACGCGTGGCGCGCCGGATGATCGCGACTTTGTTTTCCCTGATCCTGAAACCTGCAAGCCGACCGTTGTCTTGTTCACCCAAAACAAACCCGGTCTCGCCGATAGCCCGGTCGCCAAAACCGGTATCAAAGTCATCTCAATCGAAGATGTCCGCTGGGGTCGTCGCGACATCAAAACCGTGCAATTGCTCTACCCGTCCATGGGCAAAATGATGGCGAAAAAGGCCGGTGCAGATGATGCGTGGCTGGTCGAAGATGGCTTTGTCACCGAAGGCACATCCAACAACGCCTATTACATCAAAGGCAACAAAATCGTCACCCGCGCCCTGTCCAAAGACATCCTGCACGGCATCACTCGGGCCGCAGTTCTACGCTTTGCCCGAGAAGCTCAAATGGAAGTCGAAGAGCGCAACTTCACCATCGAAGAAGCCCAAGACGCCGACGAAGCCTTTATCACCAGCGCCTCGACCTTTGTGATGCCTGTGGTTGAGATCGACGGCAAACCCGTTGGCGATGGCACCCCCGGTACACGTGCGGCCCGCCTGCGTGAAATCTATCTCGATGAAAGCCGCAAGGCCGCGATCTGACCGCGGCCCATGCGGGACTTTTTCGCCATAATCGCGATTATCTTGGCTGTCGTCGGCTTGGGTGTGTTTCGCGTGCCGGATGAAAACGCGCTGGTGGCGGCGGGGATCAAAGTCGCCGCCGAAGGGGCGGTTTATCAGGAAAAACACCCCGTAAGGATTGAGGTCAAGGGGCGGGCAATCACCGCCTCTGGCCGGGTCGAAAGCCAAGACGAGGCGCGCCAGATCGAGGTGCGCCTTGCCGCTTTGGAAGGGGTCGAAACTGTGGTTGGCGATTGGACGATCCTGCCCAATGCTGCACCATTCGAATTGCGTTTCACCAAAACACCAGATGCGACCACGGCCACCGGTTACGTGCCCGATGCCCAAACCAAACAGGCCATCGCTGATGCGCTTGGGCTTGAGGATGTTGGGCTTGAGGATGTTGGGCTTGTTGTTGCCGCTGGGGTTCCCGATAGGGATTGGGCCGAGATCGCGGTGCAATTGGCCCAGGAAATTGCCACAACCCGGCGCGGCGACTTTTCCCTAAAAGACCGATCTATCCACCTAAGTGGCGACATCGACTTCCCGACCGACAAACAGGCGTTTGATAGCCGTCTGTCGGACTTGCCCGAAGGCTACAGCACCACGACCGATATCACCGTTTTGGACGACGGCACCCCCTATCGCCTTCTGGTCACCAAAGACCCACATCTCGGGGTGACGTTCCAAGGGAAACTGCCCCCCGATTACACCCTGCCTGACCTCAATGCAGTGGGCGCACATCCCCGTGGCGATGTCACAGCCGCCGCCATCGCCCATCACGCACCGGGGTTCGAACAGGCTGTTCCGCTCGGTTTGACACTCCTCAGTCACCTGCCCAAAGGCGCGGTGACTGTCACGCCGGGTACGATTTCGGTCTCCGGTGGCCCGATCTCTGACGATCTCGCTAAGGGTTACCACGATACCGCGCTGGCTGATCTGCCAGAGGGCTACGCGCTTAGCTTCACCTGGACACCAGAGCCAGACCCGCAACCTCTGACCCTGACCGTCGATTGGGACGGCGCCGACTTGGCGCTGTCCGGCCATGTCCCCAATAGCTTTTTGGAAACCGCACCGGGGCAGCTTCCAGATGATCTACCGGCTGTTGTCTTGCAACGGGCTGGATTTTGCACCAGCGCAACCTTGACCCTGACGCGTTCGCCTTTTCCTGATCTGGACGGCTGGGAAGACCCGTTTTGGCAGGCGCTAGGCGGGCTCAAACACCTTCAAGACGGACAGTTGACCTTTGACGTGGCCGGGCTTCGCATCACCGGAACCGCGCATGATCCACAGGCCCGCCGCCGCGCTTTTCGGGCCCTTGGGGACACCGCCGAGCTGGACGTGATGCTGGTCGACGATGGGGCACCGGCCCAGTTCCTGTTAAGCTTCGATGTCACCACCGGGGCCTCTGTTGAAGGCAAGTTACCCGCCGGTCTGTCTCCGGCTGCGATAGCCGAGATCATCGGGATTGAAGAGCTGCGCGGTGCCCCCCCTGTGTCGCCAGACGGTGGGCCTGAAACGACAATCAATCTGTTGACCGCCATGCAAGGCTGGCTGAGCGAAATCGAAGGTTTTGTTCTCAGCTATGACACCAGCGGCATTGCCATCACGGTTGAGGCTATGGTCGGGCAAAACCCGGATGAGCTGCGCCAATCTCTGGAATTGGCGTTGAAGCAGACCCCGGAGCAGGCCCAAACCCAAGACCAGACGCAAGAACAGGCCCAAAAACAGGCTGCTACCACGACAAAAATCCGCGTTGTGCCCTCCAAACCTCCGCTCGAAGGCAGCCGCAGAACCCATATCATTCTGGATCAGGCACAGATTTTTGCGGATGGGTATTGGCTCCCGTCGTTGTCCTTTTCGCCCACAATTGAAACCTGCGACGCCCAAATGGCGCAGGCCCCGCAGGTGCCTTTTGAGAATGGGCGCTTTGTGCCTGCTATGTCGGCGTATTGGCCGCTGGCGCATCTCGCGGCGATTGCCCGAAGCTGTTCGCGATTTGGCGATTTGACAGCAGAGATTTCGGCCGAGGTCGGAAGTTCCGAGCTACCGGTTTTGAACCGCCAACTTAGCCGCCGTCGGGCCGAAGCCATACGCCAAGAATTGCTCGCCCGCGGCGTATCTGCGGACCGTCTCACCACACGACCCGCGACGGCGGTCACTGGCCCGGACAAGTTGGTCATCACTTGGCGTTAACGGCTTGAGTTTACGACTTGGCGCTGGCGCACAAGTTTTGGGGTTAAAGCGCGCTCAGATACTTGGCGGCCCGTTTCCCGGCCCAGCGGCCTGTGGCAAGGCAGGCCGTTAACAAATACCCGCCTGTGGGCGCGTCCCAATCAATCATTTCACCGGCGCAAAACACCCCCGGCTTGTCGCGGAGCATCAGGTCGGGGGTCAGCGCGTCAAATGGCACACCGCCCACGGTCGAAATGGCTTCATCCAGCGGCCGCAAGCCTTGGTGGGGCACCGTCAGGTCTTTCAGCAGGGTGGCGATCTGGGCCGGGTCTTGGGGCAGGGGGCGCTGAACTTCGGAGATCAACGACATGGCTTGCGGCGGCAGGCGCAACGCTTTGCGCAGGAAATTGCTCTGGCTCTGTTTGCCCCGCGGTTTCGATAGTTTTTTGGTCAGGGCCTCGACATTTTGATCCGGAAACAGATCAATCCTAAGGTCGGCCCCATCGCGCAGGGCCGGAGAAAGCGGATAGATCCCGCCGCCCTCAAGGCCGCGCGCTGAAATCACCGCCTCGCCGCGCTGGGTCAGAGGTCCAGCTTTGAAAATCGCATTTTTGATCGGGCTGCCGAAATAGCGGGTCATGTGATCCGACCAGTCAACAATCAGCCCGGCATTCGAGGGGGCAAACTCTACTGTTTGGAGGCCATTTTGTACAAATTGCTCGGTCCAGGCCCCGTCTGAGCCTAGCCGCGCCCAGCTTCCGCCGCCCACTGCGATCACCGTGGCATCAGGGCGGATCACCTGTGTGCCATTTGGTGTTTCAAAGCGGAATTCCGTGCCGGTCCAGCCGGTCCAACGCCAACGTGTTTTGACATCTAGGCCTTTGGTATTGAGACGTAAAATCCATGCGCGCAGCAGCGGCGATGCCTTCATGGATGTGGGAAACAAACGCCCCGATGAGCCGGTAAATGTCTCTTGCCCCAAGGTCTTAGCCCAGTCTTTGATAGCGGTTGGCCCAAATTGAGCGAGCATCGGAGACAGCTTCGCGCTGTGATCCCCGTAAGTATCTAAAAAGGCGTCGAAATCTTGCATTTTCGTCAAGTTCAATCCCGACTTTCCAGCCATCAAAAACTTGCGAGCCAAAGATGGTTTTGCCTCGGCCAATGTCACATGGTGGCCGGCATCCAACAGCATTTCAGCCGCCATTAACCCCGCCGGACCACCACCAATAATCAGGGCCTGTGTCATGTTTCGGCGTTGCGAATTTCGACGACACGGTGCGGGTAGGGGATTTCGATGTCGTTGTCGCGCAGGGCGTTCCAGATCAGGAAGCCAACGTCTGAGCTGAACTTGTTTTTGCCGTCATCAATGCCATTGACCCAAAATTCTACAGCAAATTCAACGCCGCTATCCCCAAATGCGCGAAATTCGCAATCTGGTGGAAAGGGCGTGTCAAGCACGCGGGGGTGCTTGGCGACCGCAGTTTCGATGATATCGGGAACGAGGTTGATGTCGGTGTTATAGCTGACTGAGAAGGGCACTTCGTAGCGGTTTGATGATCCTTGGTCAGAATAGTTGATGACGCGGGTGGTGATGAAATCTTCGTTGGGCACCACGAACCAGCGGCCATCGTAACTCTCGATGATCATCGCGCGTGCCGTGGTCTGGATGATGTTGCCAGCCATACCATTATCGAGCTCGACATAATCCCCAACCGTCGCCTGTCCTTCGAGCAACAAAATCACGCCGGATATGTAGTTGGACGCGATCTTTTGCAGGCCAAAACCAAGGCCGACACCAATGGCCCCCGAGAGAACCGCAAGCGAGGTGAGGGGGATGCCGACGATGCTCATTAACAGAACAAAAGCAATGCCATAGATCATCAGTTCGGCGGCCTTGCTGGCCAATTGCCGGGCGGCTGGGCGCAGCTCTTCTTGTTTGTGGATGTAATTGCCGGTCTGATCGTTGGACCAGCGGCCAAGCCAGAACAGGATCGACCCTGCGATCACGCCCCGGATCACGGCCATGATCGTGAACTCGATATTACCAATCGCGATGGTCATTTCGTTCAGTCGCGCGGTGGCAAGATCGAGCAAGCCAAGCGCATAGAGCAACATGATCGGCATCAGGATAAACTTGCCAAGCACGCGCAAGAACCCGTCGGTGATGATCTCATGCACCAAAATGCGCGCGGCGAGCAGCAGGAATATCCGTTTGCCAAAAGCGATGACTGCGCCCGAGCCAAACAGGGCCCGGGTTGCTTGTTCGCCGATGCCCGTAAAGGCCCAGGCCAGTAGCGGTAGCAAAAGCGGCACAAAGATCAGGAAGAACCGCCGGATGGTGGCGAGGATCGAGGTACGACCTTCTTCGGGGGTCAGGAACCTCTCAAGCAGCGGGCGCAAGCGTTTGCTCAGCAGCCATGAGGCGGCAAAGGCGGCAAGCAGCAATCCAAACTGTGACCACGCGGCGGGGGACAAAAGCCAGCCCTTGGCGATGTCCCACCCCTGCAGGGCATAGCCGACCACGTTTCGGACAAAAGGGGGCTGTGAGGCGAGGTCAAAGTTCATAGGCGCAAGATCCGGACTGTGGGTGCGGTAACTCTTGCCTGTATGGGGCAAAAATCACAAGGGTTGCAGGTGACGGGGTGAGAGGATTTGAGGGAGGGCGCGATGCATGAGGGGCGCGCAGCTCTTGCGGCGGGCGGCGATTTTTCGGCGAAAAATCGTGTTGCGCCAAGACTTGCGTGCGCTTGATTGCGGTCCTACGCTGCGCTCAAATCTTGGAGTTTTCAACAGATGACACATCGTTTTTCCCTGCGCGTCTATTACGAAGACACAGATATGGCCGGGATTGTTTATCACGCCAATTATTTGAAATTCATTGAACGGGCGCGATCCGACTGGGTCAAGGAGATGGGGTTGGATCAAAACACCATGCGAGAAGAAGGTGTTGTGTTTGTCGTGCGCCGTATTGAGGCTGATTATCTGGCGGCCGCTAAATTTGATGACGAGCTGGAAGTGCAAACCGTGGTGCGTTCCCTAAGCGGCGTGCGCCTGATTATGGGCCAAGAGGTTCTGCGCGACGGTGATGTGGTGTTTCGTGCCGAAGTGACGGCGGTATGTATGAACCTTGAGGGTCAACCAACACGGCTGCCCCGGCAATTGCGCAAATCGGTCCACTGATCAGCGCCCCTCGGCAGGGAATCGCGCACCAGTTTGCCTGATTTGATGCAGCGGGAGTAGCCTTTCCCCTGCAAATGCGCTAACAGTTCAAGTAATCAGAGCCCATAAACAAGGGCCGTCAGGAAAAAGAGCAGGTTCATGGAAGCAGAAACGCTTGCCCTAGCGCAGGAGATAGATTTCTCCATGTGGGGGTTATTCGCACGCGCCACACTGACCGTTAAACTGGTCATGCTGGTACTGATCATCGCCTCAGTCTGGTCATGGGCGATTATTTTCGACAAGCTGATGTCCTATCGGAAAGCCCGCAAAGAAGCGGATCAATTCGACAAGGCATTTTGGTCTGGAGAGCCCTTGGACGAGCTGTTTGATCAGGTCGGTGTTGAGCCAAAGGGCCGGGCCGAACGGGTTTTTGCTGCGGGCATGATGGAATGGCGGCGCAGTCATCGCGATGATGGCGGGCTGATCGCCAACGCCCAAAGCCGCATTGACCGAAGCATGGATGTGTCGATCCAAAAAGAAGCCGAAGCACTCCAAAAGGGTCTGCCGGTATTGGCAACGGTCGGGTCAACCGCGCCGTTTATCGGCCTGTTTGGGACGGTGTTTGGCATCATGAACGCCTTTATCGAAATCGCACAGCAACAAAACACATCGCTTGTGGTGGTTGCCCCCGGCATCGCCGAAGCGCTTTTGGCAACGGGTCTTGGCCTGATGGCGGCGATCCCGGCGGTTGTGTTTTACAACAAGTTGTCCGCCGACAGTGACCGCATCATTGCAGGCTATGAAAGCTTTGCAGATGAGTTTTCGACCATCCTCAGCCGCCAGTTGGATTCCTAAGCCATGGGCGCGGGTGTCGTAAAAAACGGCGGGGGCGGTGGAAGCCGCCGCAGACGTGGACGCCGGGGCAAGGCCGCTCCGATGTCAGAGATCAACGTCACACCTTTCGTAGATGTCATGTTGGTTTTGCTGATCATCTTCATGGTGGCCGCTCCGCTTTTGACGGTTGGTGTTCCGGTTGAATTGCCCAAAACCGCAGCACAGGCGCTGCCGCAGGAAACCGAAGAACCGCTGACCGTTTCGATTGCCGCCGATGGCACTGTGCTTATCCAAAGCACCGAGATTACGCGCGAAGATTTGATCCCGCGCCTGCGCGCCATTGCGGCGGAACGCTCGGATGATCGGGTCTATTTGCGCGCCGATGGTGTGGTGCGCTACGAAGAGGTCGCCCAAATCATGGGCGCGTTGAACGCCGGTGGGTTTTCATCGATCGGTCTGGTGACCGATGTGGGCGGACCTGCCTTAAACGGCCCAGAAAACTAAAGGCGCTGAGGTGCAACGCGGGCTATATATATCAGGTGGGGCACATGCCCTGGCAATCGGATGGTTGCTGTTTGGGGGGCTGTTTCAGTCCTCCCCGCCAGACATTGAAGTGGCGAATGTCTCGGTGATCTCCGAAGCTGATTTCGCGGCCCTGACCCAAAACAGTCCCGCGCCTGAGGCCCCGCAACCTGCGCCGGTCCAGCCTACGCCCCCTCCTGAGCCTGACCCCGAACCTGTGCGCCCGACGCCGCGCCCGGACCCTGCGCCAACCCCGCAGCCTGAACCTCAGCCCGTGCCGCAACCCGCCCCCGAACCCTTGCCGGTTGTGCCCGAACCACCAACGCCTGCCGAGGTCGTGGACACGCCACCTGTCTTGATCCCACCCGAGCCGGAGCCTGATGTGCCGCCTGCACCAGAGCCGGCACCTTTGCCTAGTACCGCTGCCCCAAGCCGGTCTTTGCGCCCCAAACCGCGCCCCGCCCCGCGTGTCGCGCCAACGCCCGTGGCACCGCCTGAGCCGGACACCGTGGTCGCCGAAGAAACGCAACGCGCGGTATCCCCGGATGCCGATAGCGCCGATGTGGCCGAAGAGGCCCGAGAGGCCACAGCCCCAGAAGAAACCGCGTCCGAAATTGTAACCGAGGCCGAGAAACCGTCTGGTGCGCCCAAAACGTCATTGCGTCCGCAGGCCCGTCCTCAGCGCACGGCGGCCGCCGCGCCTGAACCTGCGGATGAGCCTGCCGCCGCAGAGCCAAGCGCACCAAGTGCAGAAGATGTTCTGAACGCCGCTTTGGCCGAGGCCTTGGCGGCTGGCAGCGATGATGACAGCTCATCCGGCCCGCCTTTGTCGCGCGGCGAAAAAGAGGGTCTGAAACTGGCCGTTGAAGCCTGTTGGATCGTTGATGTTGGCAGCCAGTCGGCCAATGTGACAATCACGCTGGGTTTTGATCTTGACCGGAACGGCAAGGTTGTCTCGGGCACATTACATATGATTTCTGCGCAGGGCGGCAGTGACGCGGCGGTTGAAGCGGCTTTTCAAAAAGCCCGCTTGGCTGTGTTACGCTGCGATGTGGAAAACGGCGGTTACGATCTGCCTGCAGAAAAATATGACCAATGGAAACAGGTCGAAATGACCTTTGACCCTTCGCAAATGCGGTCGCGTTAAGGCGGTGGTGAGTGATGTTTTGCGCAATTCCCCGCCAATTCCGCCGCGCAAGAGTGTTTGTTACCAAGCAAAATATGGCTAAGATACAGCCAAACGGGCACAGACCCGCGATCAAAGTTAAGAGCAGTTCCCGAGGAGGGACCACGATGCACACCCGTCTGGTACACATGTTGCTGGCAGTCATGCTGGCGCTGATCCCCGTCTCGGCCTCGGCAGAAGGGCCCCTTAAGCTCAAGCTTGACACTGGTGTTGTGGAGCCGATGCCCTATGCGGTGCCCAACTTTGTCCCCGAAACATCCGAAGCCATGGCGCATTCGGAAAACATCAGCCGGTTGATCGCCGAAGACCTGACCGGAACCGGATTGTTCCGAGAAATCCCCCGCGATGCGCATATTAGCACTGTGTCCAGCTTTGGCGCGCCGGTGCAATTCGCCGATTGGAAGGCGATCAATTCGCAAGCCCTAATCACCGGCGGTGTCAGCACCGATGGCGCAGGGCGTATCATCGTTAAATTCCGTGTCTGGGACGTGTTTGCCGGGCAAGAATTGGGCGAGGGCATGCAATTTGCCTCGACCGCTGATGGGTGGCGGCGTTTGGCGCATAAGGTGGCCGATCAGGTCTATTCGCGCCTGACCGGTGAAAGCCCGTATTTCGACAGCCGCGTTGTTTTTGTGTCTGAAACTGGCCCCAAGAACGAGCGTGCCAAGCGGTTGGCCGTGATGGATTACGACGGTGCGAATGTGCAATATCTGACCGACAGCCGGTCGATTGTTCTGGCCCCGCGCTTTTCGCCCTCGGGTGACCGGGTGCTGTACACCTCATATGAAACTGGATTTCCGCGCGTGCATGTGTTGACCGTAGGCGATGTGCGCAGTCGGATTTTGCAAGCCAATGATGGCGTCATGAGCTTTGCCCCACGCTTTTCACCAGACGGGCGCACGGTGGTTTATTCGCTGACCCAAGGGTCAAACACCGATATTTGGGCGATGGATGTGGCCAGTGGTGGCACCCGTCGTCTATCTGTTTCACCGGCGATTGAAACCGCGCCAAGCTATAAGCCTGACGGCAGCCAGATCGTGTTTGAAAGCGACCGCAGCGGCACTCAGCAGCTATATGTCATGCCCGCAAATGGCGGGGAAGCGGTGCGGATCAGCTTTGGTAAAGGGCGCTATGGCACCCCGGTTTGGTCACCGCGCGGTGACTTGATTGCCTTTACCAAACAGTACGAAGGGCGCTTTCACATTGGCGTGATGCGCACCGATGGCTCTGAAGAACGGGTGCTGACGGCGTCGTTTTTGGACGAAGGGCCAAGCTGGGCTCCGAATGGCCGTGTGTTGATGTTTGCCCGCGAAACGCAGGGCGCACAGGGGGCTTCGGCGTTGTATTCAGTTGATATTTCAGGACGAAACTTGAAACGCGTGCGCACACCTGCCGGGGGGTCCGATCCCAGCTGGGGGCCTTTGCAATAAAGGGCTGGATGGGGGTCGGCAGAGCTTTGCACAGAAAAACGAAGCGGATTCCCGCTGGCGCAGAGCTGTGATAGGTTGCGCAAAGAGAGCCTCAAAACAGGGCCCGAACGCGGGCCAAAAGAGATAGAGCAGGACGAGAGACAATGACACATTTCCCCAAAGCAGTTTTGCCCAAGGCGGTTTTACTGGTGGCGGCGCTTGGTCTGGCGGCCTGCACCAACGCCAATCGGTTCGGTGACGGCCAGGACGGCCCCGGCGCGGGCACGGTTGCCCCGGCCCCCGGCTATGCCCCCGGTAGTGCCGATGATCCGGCCTCGGTCGCGCATTTTCAGCAACGGGTCGGAGATCGTGTGCTGTTTCTGGTTGATCAATCTTCGCTGACCGCCGAAGGGCGCGCCACGCTGGACCGTCAGGCCGAATGGCTATTGCTCAATTCAGATTATCTCGCAGTGATCGAGGGTCATGCGGATGAACAGGGCACACGTCAGTATAACCTTGCGCTTGGGGCCCGCCGCGCCAATGCGGTGATGGAATATCTGGTGTCCAAAGGCGTGCCCGGATCACGTTTGAAATTTGTCAGCTACGGTAAAGAACGCCCGCTTGAGGTGTGCTCGGCCGAAGCGTGTTATGCCAAGAATCGCCGTGCCGTGACAATTTTGTCGGCCGGACTAACGGGTTAAGTTCTAACAGGATAAGATGATGCGTGTCTCCTTTGCCTTTGGGCCGGTTTTGGCCCTGTTGCTTGCCGGAACGTCGGTGCAGGCTCAAAGTGATCAAACCTTGGCGGATATCCGTCAGGACATGGTGGTCTTGTCGGTTGAGTTGCAAAAGCTCAAGCGCGAGCTGAGCACAACAGGCGGGAGCGGGGTCGCAATTGCGGGGGATCAGCTTGAGCGGATCACGTCGATTGAAACGCAATTGCAGCGCATCACCGCCAAGACCGAGCAATTGGAACATCGCATCACACAGGTGACCCGCGATGGCACGAACCGGCTTGGCGATCTGCAATTCCGTCTCTGTGACCTTGAGCCGGGATGCGATATTTCTACGCTGGACACCAGCGCGCCTTTGGGCGGCGATGCCGTGCCCGTTGTTGCGCCTGCACCTGCGCTGGATGTGCCGACAGACGGGCTTTTGTTTGGCGCTGGCGAATTGGCCGTGAGCGAAGAGGCTGATTTTCTGGATGCCCAAAAGGCTCTGAACAATGGCGATTTCAGCGGCGCTGCGCAATTGTTTGCCGTGTTTCGGGAGACCTATCCCCTGGGGCCGCTTGAGGCTGCGGCCTTGGTCGGTGAAGGCCGGGCGTTGGATGGCGGCGGTGACACCCGCGAAGCCGCGCGCCGATACCTAAGCGCCTATTCTGGTTTCCCTGACGATCAGGTCGCCCCAGAGGCGCTTTGGCGCTTGGGTGTATCGCTGGGGGCTTTGGGCTCAAAACCCGAAGCCTGTGTGACATTGGGTGAGGTCGCAGGCCGCTATCCCGGCTCTGACTTTATTGCTCAGGCCGATCAAAGCCGTGCGGCCCTCGGCTGCCAGTGACCCAAGACCTGTGACAAAAGACCTGCCCAATCTGGACCAACGCTTTGCAGAGGCGATGGGCCAGCTTTTGGGGCCCGACTTTCCGAGCGACATTGCGCTGGCCGTGTCTGGCGGTGGTGACAGCATGGCGATGTTGGCGCTGGCGCATAACTGGACGCGGGTCTGGGGAGTTAAGCTTTGGGTTGTCACCGTCGATCACGGCCTGCGTGCGGCCAGTGCCGATGAGGCAGCCATGGTCGCCAATGAATGCAAGAGCCTTGGGCATCCGCATGCGACATTGCGCTGGCATTGGGATGGTAAAGGCAACTTGCAAGACGCCGCGCGGGCCGCTCGGCTGCACCTGATTAATCGCTGGCGGGGCGATTTGGACCATGTGCTGGTCGCTCATACGCAGGATGATCTGGCCGAAACATTCCTGATGCGGTTGAAGCGGGGGTCGGGCGTCGAAGGTTTGGCAGCGATGCGCGCGCGTCGGGTCTTTCGGTCTTCTGGTGACATGATGCCCCTAGGCACCGCGGATTGCACCGGCGATATGCCGCCACGATCCGATCCGCATCACGCGGGGGGCGTGCGATCCGGTTCTTCTTATCAAATCCTGCGCCCCTGCTTGTCTATGCGCCGTCAAGAACTGCGCCATTATAACAGGGTTCTCAAAACCCCCTGGGCGGATGACCCGTCGAATGATGATCTCAAATATGACCGGGTTCGGATGCGTCGTTTGCTGGGGGAATTGGAACCGCAGGGGTTTGGCGCGGATCTTTTGGCCGAAACGGCCCATCGTCTGCGCCGCGCCCAAGAGGCCTTGGCCCAACGTGCCCGCCACGTCTGGAGCGCCATCGGCACCGAAGGGCAGACCGATCACGCCGTCACAGGCGATCTTTTGCTGAACCGGGACGGGTTGGCCAAGATCGAGCGCGACACCCAGTTGCGACTGTTGGCAGCCGCGCTGCAATGGGTCAGTTCAGCCTCATATCGTCCACGTGAAGCGGCGCTGGAAGAGCTGTTGGAGCGTGGTTTGGCCGGAGGTGGGGGCACGCTTCATGGCTGCGAACTTCGGGTCGAAAAAGAAAACCTGCGCATTTTTCGAGAAGAAAAGGCGCTGACGCATCTGGCGATCCCCTTGAAACATCAACAGATTTGGGACGGTCGTTGGCTGATTTCGCCGATAGGCGATCAGCCGTGTACCCTGCGCGCGCTTGGGGATGCGGGGTGGCAACATGTTGCTGAAAAGAAAGAGACGCCAATACCTTACCATGCGGCGCGAAGTTTACCGTCGCTGTGGCAGGGGGACAAATTGCTGGCCTGTCGCGCTTTGGGCATCGGGCCGAACCATCCGATTTCGCTCAACCCGTTTGGTCAATCGGGACATAGCTTTGACCGCTTCCTTCTTTCGCATTGAAGTGCTGCGTTTCATGTCTATGTTGTGACACAACGCCCGGAATGCGCAACGTGCATCCGACTTCTTTTGCCGTCACTTGGGGGATCTTCCTTGGGCAACGCTCGTAATATCGCTTTTTGGATCGTACTCTTTGTGCTGATCCTTGCACTTTTCAGCCTGTTTTCCGGTAGCGGAACAACTTTGCAAAGCAAGGAGGCGAGCTATTCAGACTTCGTGTCCGCAGTTGAAGGCAAAACCGTCGACTCGGTCGTCATTGATGGCGAACAGGTGCGCTATCGGACCTCGGATGGCGCGGATCATGTCGCCATCAAGCCCGAAGATCACGCCATCACAGAATTGCTGATCGAAAATGACGTTCCGACATGGGCCGAACAGCAAGAGCAATCTGGCTTTCAGTCCTTTATCATTGGCCTTCTGCCCTTCCTGCTTTTGATCGGTGTGTGGATTTATTTCATGAACCGCATGCAGGGCGGCGGCAAAGGTGGCGCGATGGGGTTTGGCAAGTCCAAAGCCAAGCTGCTGACCGAAAAGCAAGGCCGTGTGACGTTTGACGACGTGGCCGGCATTGACGAAGCCAAAGAAGAACTGGAAGAGATCGTCGAATTCCTGCGCAACCCGCAAAAATTCAGCCGCCTTGGCGGTAAGATCCCCAAAGGCGCGCTTCTCGTTGGCCCTCCCGGGACTGGTAAAACCCTGCTGGCGCGGGCCATCGCAGGCGAGGCCGGTGTGCCGTTCTTTACCATTTCAGGTTCTGACTTTGTTGAAATGTTTGTGGGTGTGGGCGCGTCCCGTGTGCGCGACATGTTCGAACAGGCCAAGAAAAACGCGCCGTGTATCGTGTTCATCGACGAAATCGACGCCGTGGGCCGCGCCCGTGGTCAAGGTTATGGCGGTGGTAACGACGAGCGCGAACAGACGCTTAACCAGCTGCTGGTTGAAATGGACGGCTTTGAAGCCAACGAAGGTGTGATCATCGTTGCGGCCACCAACCGCCGTGACGTGCTTGACCCAGCGCTGCTGCGTCCGGGCCGGTTTGACCGTCAGGTCACCGTGCCGAACCCAGATATCAAGGGCCGCGACAAGATTTTGGGCGTGCATGCCCGTAAAATCCCGCTGGGCCCCGATGTTGATCTGCGCATCATCGCGCGCGGAACACCGGGTTTCTCGGGTGCTGATCTGGCCAACCTTGTGAACGAAGCGGCCTTGATGGCGGCGCGGGTTGGTCGTCGCTTTGTGACAATGGAAGATTTTGAGCAGGCCAAGGATAAGGTCATGATGGGGGCCGAGCGCCGCAGCATGGTTTTGACCGATGAGCAAAAGGAAATGACCGCCTATCACGAAGCGGGCCACGCTTTGGTCGGGATTCACCTGCCAAAATGCGATCCGGTTTATAAGGCGACAATCATTCCACGCGGCGGTGCCTTGGGCATGGTGATGAGCTTGCCTGAGATTGACCGTCTGAACATGTTCAAAGACGAATGCCACCAGCGTCTTGCCATGACCATGGCGGGCAAAGCGGCTGAGATCATCAAATACGGTGAAGATCAGGTGTCAAACGGGCCTGCTGGCGATATTCAGCAAGCGTCAGGTTTGGCGCGGGCGATGGTGCTGCAATGGGGCATGTCTGACAAGATCGGCAACATTGATTACCGCGAAGCCGCAGAAGGCTATCAGGGCAACACCGCTGGCCTGTCTGTTTCGGCCCATACCAAAGAGCTGATCGAAGAAGAAGTCCGCGGCTTTATTCAGGCGGGTTATGACTGGGCGCGTGAAATCATTCTGGAACGCCAAGAAGATTTCGAACGTCTGGCACAGGGGTTGTTGGAATATGAAACCCTGACCGGCGAGGAAATTCAGCGGGTGATGCGCGGTGAGCCGCCGCATTCTGAGGATGACGACAGCGGCAGCGGGGCAGAAGCTGACAAGCCAAGCCTGACGGCCATTCCGAAAACCAAATCCAAAGCCAAACCGGCAGGAGACGGTGATATGGAGCCGGAACCAAACGCATGACGACAAAGGCCAGCGCAACTTGGAACCCCGAAGCGTATCTTCGCTTTAAACGCCTCAGGTTGCGCCCGGCGCTTGATCTTATCAGGGCTCTTCCGGCTTTGCCGGAGGGGCCCATTGTCGATTTGGGCTGTGGTTCAGGCTCAGTTGGCGAGGCCTTGGCCGGGTTTGGACGGCCACTCATGGGCGTGGATAACAGTGAAGAGATGCTGGCCGAAGCCCAAAAGACCGGTGTCTATGACACGCTGACCCAGACAGACATCAGCACCTGGAGCGGCGAAACCGCCCCAGCGCTGATTTTTTCAAATGCGGCTTTGCAATGGGTGCCAAATCACGCTGATATTCTGCCGCGATTGGTGAATGAGCTGGCTCCGGGCGGTGTACTGGCGCTTCAGGTGCCGCACCAAAACCACGCCCCATCACATCACATCTGGAAAAGCCTTGCCGAAGAATTCTGGCCGGGTCGGATCGACTTTGATGATGGCCCAAGTGTGTTGCCGCCTGCCAATTATTACCATTTGCTTGGCCCTTTGGGCGATTTAAGCCTATGGGAGACCGAGTACTATCAGGTGCTGGAACCGGCTGATACGGGTCACCCTGTTCGTCGCTTTACCGAATCCACCTATGGTTTGCCGATTTTGCAAAAGCTGGAGCCCGCCGAAAAAGAGCGCCTGATACAAGCCTATGAAGCGGTGATCGGTTCGGCCTACCCATCGGGCGAGGATGGAACGGTTTTGTTTCCATTCCGGCGGATGTTTATGATTTTGACACGCTCTTAGGCTGGCTTAGGCTGGCCATCCTCACTTTGCCCATGCTGGTTTTCACCGGCCGACGTCAAGTAGGTCAGCGTGAGGATCGCAATCGAAACAGGCACGTACAACATCGCCAAACCGACTTGAAAAACGGCTCTGGGAATGTCCAGTTGCGCGTAGGTTTCCGGTGTCCATAGCCAGTACAGTACCGGAGAAATAACAAAGCTCTCTAGAACGAATATTGTCAGCGTGAGCGTCGTTATCGCGCCCCAAACTTTGGCAAACTGTGACAGGCCGCCGCGTATGGCATCACGAAATCCAAGGCTGTGTCCTAGCGCAACCGCAGGAAAACCAAGGCCAAACACTGAAAAGATCAATAGAAACAAATATTGCGTAAAATAGTCCTCGTAAAAGGTAAATGCTTTCCATGCCCAAAGAGAGCCAGATCGCATCAGCCAAGAATTCAGTCCAAGGGCCATAACCCAACGGACGGCACCTGCGAGGATCGCAAAGACCACGAGACTGGGCAGTGCGATCACAAACCCATTCTTTATATAGGTCACAACCGGGAAGCGGCGCATGTCTGGCAAGGCTATTTTGCGATTTGGGTGGGCTATGATGCGATGCCAGCCGATGGCGTTCAACGTTGCGCCGATGATGATCAAAGCAAACATCCCGACCATGGCCACCAACCATATCAGCCAATCCGATAGGCCAGGCGTGACTTCGGGTGGTGGCACAAAGAATAAAACCGAAAAGACAATGATGTTCTCAACAAGGATGATCGGAGAAGATATCAGCAGCAAATATCGACCCTGACCCAACACAAGGCCGAGGGCTTGGAAAAACAATTTCAGACCTTGAAACATAAATGATCGCTCTATTTAGTGCCGTGTCATAAGCGACCCAAAGGATTGATATGTAATGCCCGCCTTAAAGCCAACAGAACATTTTGCAACGGTCACCTGGGTCGGTGTTGTGCCGGATGGGGATGGTCTGCGTGCCAGAAAATCGCCGAGCCTTGACTTGGATTGGGACGGGCCGGTCGGTGAAAAACACGGCGGGCGCACGCGGCCCTCGTGTAGCCGTGTCACTTCACAACATGCGCGCGGCACCGAGATCGCCAATGTCCGCCAACTGTCGGTCCTGTCCCAAGAAGAGCTGGATGCCATTGCGGCAGATATGGGCCTTGAGGCGATCTTGCCAGAATGGCTGGGTATCTCGCTTGTGATCGAAGGTATTGCCGATTTCAGTTTTGTGCCGCCCTCGTCGCGGTTGCAGGCGGAAAACGGCACGACACTCGTCATTGATATGAACAACCGTCCCTGCATTTTTCCGGGCAAAGAGATCGAGGCAGATATGCCCGGCTATGGTCCAAAATTCAAACCGGCCGCCGCAAATCGGCGCGGTGTGACGGCATGGGTTGAACGCCCCGGCACCCTGACACTTGGTGACAGGCTGAGATTGCATATCCCGGATCAACGCGCCTGGGCCCCGCAAACCAGCTAACAAAAGGCGCGGAGCGGCAACACCGGTTTCCGATCCGCTCGCTCTGGGTTTTGATTGCGCCGCTCCGACGCATAGAAATGTCGGATTCGCTGTCCCGTGCTGCCGTTTCCCACGATATGCGTGGAACAACGACACATGAAATTTCGACAGGGATCGCAAAGATGGCTTTTAAAACCGACATCGAAATCGCCCGTGAGGCCAAGAAAAAGCCGATCATGGAAATCGGCGCCAAGCTTGGCATCGACGCCGAACATTTGCTGCCATACGGTCATGACAAGGCCAAGGTCAGCCAAGAGTTCATCAACTCGGTTCAGGATCGTGAAAACGGCAAGCTGATCCTTGTGACCGCGATCAACCCGACGCCTGCGGGTGAAGGCAAGACCACAACAACCGTTGGTCTGGGTGACGGTCTGAACGCCATCGGCAAAAACGCCATGGTCTGTATCCGCGAAGCCTCGCTTGGGCCGAACTTTGGCATGAAGGGGGGCGCCGCCGGTGGTGGCATGGCGCAGATCGTGCCGATGGAGGAGATGAACCTCCACTTTACCGGGGATTTCCATGCGATCACCTCGGCGCACAACCTGCTGTCAGCGATGATCGACAACCACATCTATTGGGGCAATGAGCTTGAGATCGACGAGCGCCGCGTGACGTGGCGCCGCGTGCTTGACATGAACGACCGCGCACTGCGGGATACCGTGACCTCGCTTGGTGGGGTTGCCAACGGCTTCCCGCGTCAGACCGGGTTTGACATCACCGTGGCGTCTGAAGTGATGGCGATCCTCTGCCTTGCCAAAGATCTGAACGATCTGCAAACCCGTCTGGGTGACATGATCGTCGCTTATCGCCGTGACCGCTCGCCCATTTATGCCCGTGACATCAAGGCCGATGGTGCGATGACCGTGTTGCTGCGCGATGCGATGCAACCGAACCTTGTTCAGACCCTCGAAAACAACCCGGCCTTTGTGCATGGTGGTCCATTCGCCAACATCGCGCATGGTTGTAACTCGGTCACCGCGACAACAACCGCGCTGAAATTGGCCGATTATGTTGTGACCGAAGCGGGCTTTGGGGCCGATCTGGGCGCTGAAAAGTTCATGAATATCAAGTGCCGCAAAGCCGGTCTTGCCCCCGATGTGGTGGTTTTGGTTGCCACCATCCGGGCGATGAAAATGAACGGCGGCGTGGCCAAAGCCGATCTGGGTGCGGAAAACGTGGATGCGGTCAACGAAGGCTGTTCCAACCTTGGGCGTCACATCGGCAACCTCAAGCAATTCGGCGTGCCGGTTGTTGTGGGCATCAACCATTTTGTCACCGACACCGATGCCGAAGTGCAGGCGGTCATCGACTATGTGGAAACCCAAGGCGCAGAAGCGATCCTGTGCCAGCACTGGGAAAAAGGCTCTGAAGGCACCAAGGCGCTTGCCACCCGCGTGGCCGAAATCGCCGATGCAGGCGTGTCGCAATTTGCGCCGCTCTACAAGGACGAGCTGCCATTGTTCGAGAAAATCGAGCGGATCGCGACCTCGATCTATCGGGCGGACGAGGTGATTGCCGACAAGAAAATCCGCGATCAACTGCGCGCCTGGGAAGAGGCCGGGTATGGCCATCTGCCGGTATGTATGGCGAAAACCCAGTATTCCTTTAGCACCGATCCAAATTTGCGCGGCGCGCCCACCGGCCATTCGGTTCCGGTCCGCGAAGTTCGCCTGAGCGCGGGTGCCGGGTTTATCGTTGTCATCTGCGGTGAAATCATGACCATGCCCGGTCTGCCCCGCAAACCAGCGGCGGAAAACATCCGCATCAACGAAGAGGGGCTGGTCGAAGGTCTGTTCTAAAAAGACCGGAACGATTGGATTGCGAACTGTCGCTCGGCGGGGTAGGGCATGGCTGTGAAATCTTTGGATGGACACAGCATGTTAGACCCCGCCGATTGCCCTAATATGGCGAGCCTGCGCACTCAGATTGATGCGCTGGATCGCGACCTGATTAGCCTTTTGAAAAAGCGGATGGGCTATATTGACCGCGCGGTTGAGATCAAGACGGGGGCTGGATTGCCGGCCAATATTCCCGCCCGTGTCGAAGACGTTGTGGCCAAGGTCAAGGCCGCCGCAGTCGAGCAACAGCTTGACCCGGAGTTGGTCGAGGTGCTTTGGCGGCATTTGATTGATTGGTCGATTGCGCGCGAGGCGCAGACGATCAAACTAGACTGAAAGGCAAGCCATGCGCGCTGCACTCATTGACGGAAAATCCATCGCAGCGGACATGCGCGCCGAGGTCGCCAAAGACGCGGCCGCCCTGAGCGACGCGGGCTGGGCCCCCAAGCTTGTCTCGATCAGTGTGGGTGATACCGCCGCGGCCGAACTTTATGTGCGCAACCAGCAACGTAGTGCCAATTCCGCCGGGGTTGAGTTTGAGGCCCGCAGCTATCCCAGCGAAACCTCGCTTGAGCAGATGACCGGGATTTTGCAGGGTTTGAACGCCGATCCGCGCGTCAACGGCATCATCATTCAACGCCCTTTGCCCGAACACATCCCGGTGAAAGTGCTGCAAAAAATGGTGCATCCGCTCAAGGATGTAGAGGGCATGCACCCGGCCTCTATCGGCAACATTGTCTATAACGATCTGGCACTTGGCCCCTGTACGGCCGTTGCGGCAGTTGAGATTTTGAAAACCCTGCCCATGGATATGGAAGGGTTGAACGTCACCGTGATTGGGCACTCTGAGATCGTCGGCAAGCCGATTGCGTTTTTGATGATGGGCCTTGGGGCGACGGTCACCGTGTGCCATCATATGACCCGGTCTGTTGCCATGCATAGCCGCGCCGCAGATGCGGTGTTTGTCGCGGTGGGCAAGCCGGGTCTGGTGACGGGCGATATGCTCAAACCCGGCGCGGCGCTGATCGACATCGGCATCAACCGGATCGAAACGCCCGAAGGTGGGAAAACCGTTGGGGACGCCGATTTTGACAGCTGCGCCGAAGTGGCGGGTTGGATCACGCCGGTGCCCGGCGGTGTCGGCCCGGTGACCGTGGCGACATTGATGAAGAACGCCGTGTTGGCGACCCGTATGCAGATGGAACACTACCGAGACGCCTATGCGCGGACGGATATCTAAAAGGATATGACATGACAGCGACAGTGATCGACGGCAAAGCCTTTGCGGCCAATGTGCGTGGCCAAGTGGCCGAACATGTGACCCGCATTAAAGAAGAAAACGGTATCACCCCCGGTTTGGCGGTGGTTCTGGTTGGCGAAGACCCCGCGAGCCAAGTTTATGTGCGGTCCAAAGGCAAGATGACCGTCGAATGCGGTATGAATTCCTTTGAGCACAAGCTTGATGTGGATACGTCCGAAGAAGACCTGCTTGCGCTTCTTGATAAGCTCAACGCCGACCCGGCGGTGCATGGTATTTTGGTGCAACTGCCTTTGCCCGGTCACTTGAACGAAGATCTGGTGATCAACCGCATTGATCCGGCCAAAGACGTTGATGGGTTCCACATTTCCAACGTTGGCCTTTTGTCGACCGGTCAGAAATCCATGGTGCCTTGCACGCCGCTTGGCTGTTTGATGATGCTGCGTGACCATCACGGCTCTCTGTCTGGTCTAAACGCCGTTGTCGTTGGGCGCTCCAACATTGTGGGCAAGCCGATGGCCAACCTGTTGCTGCGCGATAGCTGTACCGTGACCATCGCGCATTCACGTACCAAAGACATACAAGAGGTTTGCAAACAGGCCGATATCGTTGTCGCTGCCGTGGGTCGCGCCGAAATGGTGACAGGTGATTGGATCAAACCGGGCGCGACGGTGATTGATGTGGGCATCAACCGCATCGACGCCCCTGAGAAGGGCGAAGGTAAAACGCGCCTTGTTGGGGATTGCGATTATGCCAGCTGCGCCGAAGTGGCCGGTGCGATTACGCCGGTTCCCGGTGGGGTCGGCCCGATGACCATCGCCTGTTTGCTGGCCAATACACTGACGGCCTGTTGCCGCGCCAATGGTTTGGCTGAGCCTGAAGGCTTGACTGCGTAACCTATGACAGTCTGGGGCTACCCTATCTTTGTAAGCACAGAGGTGCCGGGCGTTTTGCCCCCAAGGATATAGGTTTGAAGGTTTCGGGCCAGAAAGACTTAGCCCAGAAAGACTTGGGCGCGCCAGCGAACGGCGCGCCTTTTTCAGTGGTTGTAATGGGTTCAGCCGCCAAGGTTCATTGACGAACGCAGGCATTCGGCTACCTTTGCCATAGCCAAAGGGAGGAGCCACCATGCCCCGCGCCAAAACCTATTCAGGCGATGATATCGACATCACTTTCGACATGTCGCGCTGTATCCATGCCCGCAATTGCTTTTTGAAACTGCCACAGGTCTTTGACCCAGCCCGACGGCCTTGGGTTTCGCCCGATGCCGCGCCCGCCGAAGAGATCGCCGCGATGGTGCGGACATGCCCCTCTGGTGCGCTGACATTTTCGCGCAAAGATGGCGGGTTAGAGGAAACACCCGTGGCGATCAACCGGGTGACGGTGCATGAAAATGGGCCGGTGTCGGTGCAAGGTGCGCTTGAGGTTGAAGGTGAAGCGGTGTTACGCGCGACCCTGTGTCGGTGCGGGCATTCCGCCAACAAACCGTTTTGCGACTATGCCCATGTCGAAGCCGCGTTTTCTGCAACCGGAGAACCGCAAAGCGATGCCAACCAAGACCCGATTGAGAACGACGGCAAGCTGATCGCTACGGCGGTGCCGAATGGTCCGCTTAAACTTGATGGGCCGATGGAGATCACCACCGGCACCGGACGTGGCCTTGGCAAAATGCGACGGGCCTTTATCTGCCGATGCGGCGCATCCAAGACCAAGCCCTTTTGCGACGGATCACACAAGGATATTGGGTTCGAGGGCTAGGGTCTGGGTTGATCCCGCGCACGCAAAGGCAAAGGGAGCTGCACGACCTCAGCGACGTGCTTACGTCGCCCTGACAAACACCCGCCCTGACAAACACCCTGACAGACAACATGACAGACGCCAGTCGTGACTTCGGAGAACGAGCCGTGGATCACAGACAGTTTCCTTTGTTGTGGCCGACGAATTAATGGTGCCAGACGCTAAGCCCCGGTCGCGGGTTATTGCACAATGATACGCGACAAGAGCCTGTCTTGGGCAACGGCAAAGCCCGGTGCAAGCTCTTGGTCGATCTGTCCCCAATCGATATCCTGCGCGCGAATATCTGGGAGGCTGTCCTCCAATGCCCCGATGCATGTGATCCGAAACTGTGTCGGAGGATGTGTGGCATCCACCGTATGCAGCGTGGCAAACGCCTCTTGGATCAGTCTGTCTTTGGCGTCAGGATCTGGATTGCGCATGGCGTGGGCCATTGTCTCAAAGAGCGACACTGGATCGCGGCCGTTGTAATGGACCCGCGAGAGGGCATCTTCGGCCAAGGGGGGATAAAATTGACATCTGCAGAGCTGAAGCCATGGCGGGCTTTCCAGCGACCAAAGCCGCATTGATATCCGCCTGATATTCGGCCCGCTGACTGTCCGAAAACACCAGTTTTTCATAGGCAAAGGTCAGGGCACCCACTGCGCCCCCAAACAGGTTTGAGATGATCTGGCCATAGGCCCCCCGGTCATCAATCACCACAAATTCATTTCTACCATGGTCAATCAACTTGGGGGGATCAAACAAGGTGCTCCAGCGGCTCAAGGTCATCATGGCATGGCCGGTTAGCTCTCCTCGGGCGGGATCATTGTTGATCAAATGGGCCACCTCATGAGAGAGAATGGCAAGCCGCTGATCCGGGGTCAAAGCTTGCCAAAGCGGTGCGCCAATGCCGAGCACATGTTGGTCTTTGCCAAAACGGGCCATATAGGCGTTGACCTCGTCAAAGACATGAAGCCCGGTGACCTTAGGGGCCTCCATGCAGCTTGAAATTTGATCCAGCAAACTGAAAAGCGTTGGGCAATCCGTCCGGCCATAGGTTGTGTCGGTGTTTTTGGTTCTGCGAGGAAAGAGATAGAACCCCGCCGCAATAAAAACGACGCCAACCAGCATGGCAAAGACGTTGGGATAACCCAAAACCATGAGCCAACCCCCAATACCCATAGCAAGGGCCGGGCTTGCGAGGATGAGGACAGCAAAAACTTTGGCTGCGGTTTTGATCCGACTTGGTCCTCGAAACGTGCGGTTGGCCATGTCGTGCAAAACGGCATCGCGAATGGAGTGGCCAAATTTCTGATTGAGCCGAGAGATCAGTTTCATTCGCCACACCAAAGAACCAAATACGATAATCTGCCATGGTTTTTGTGTATAACGGTTGGCGTTCTGTGCAAAGCGTTGTGCCTAGGTTTCCAGCCCGATGGGGACCATTGTGCCCGTTAGGGTGGCAATGTGTTTTTCTGTCCCGCCCTTGACGGCAAACACATCTGATGAGGACACAATTTGGCGGCGGCCCGGTTTGATGACCTTGCCGCGTGCAATCAACAGATCACCCATGGCTGGTGACAGCAAATGCACACCAATTTCGGATGTGACCACGGCCTGATCGGTGCCCAAAAGCGTCATGGCGGCGCAACCCGCGGCGGTGTCGCCAAGTGTAAACGTCAAGCCGGCATGGCCAAATCCGTTATGTTGCAAGAAACCCGGCGACAAGGGGGCGGTGATTTCAACCGTCCCTTCGCCGACATGTGTCAGCTTGGCACCAATGGTTTTCATCATGCTCTGCATCGCAAAGCCGCGGCGGATATGGTCTTCTATTGTCATACCATGAGACGAGCATGCCTGAGGGGGCAGGGCAAGACTTCCCCTACGTTGCGGCGCGCGGCATGGCGATTTCGACCTGTGGACTTCCGGTTAAAATGGCACGGGCGTTTGGGGCCATCAGCGCGCAAAGGGCGGCGCTATGGCTGTGCAATCCACCAGTAAAGGCCCCATAGGCGGGGAGAATAATGCGTTGCTGATCCACGAGAAAGCAAGGACGTGTCAGGCTGCGACCGCGCAATGGAATGCGGGCCTTGGGATGGTAGTGCCCCGAGATTTCGGCACGAGGATCGGACGCTGCGATATGACGAAAGGTTAGTGGGCCAATGGTGATCTGCGCCAGATGCGCGCCGCCCAAACGCACCGGGCCGGGGTCATGGTTGCCTTCGATCCAAACCCAATCGCGCCCGGCTTGCAGGTGCGTGATCCAAAGCCGGTCGGCTTTGGGTAGGGCGGTTTCGACGTCGGGGGTGTCAAAACTGTCGCCCAAACACACCACCGAACGTGCCGAGGTGGTCTCTAGATCGGTCTCAAGCTTTTGCAAGGTTTCGCGGGTTTCATAAGGTGGCAGCTGTGCGCCCCCAACCGCAGACAAGCGCGCAGATTTGCCGAAATGAAGGTCCGAGACCACCAAGAGCGCGCGGTCAGGCCAGAACAATGCACCCGAAGCCAACGCCCGCAAGTCTGCCCCGTGAAATGCAAGGGGATGGCCGGTCATGTTTGGCCGTCCGTGATCTGGGCGAGGCCACTGCCCTGCATCAGCCGGTCCAATTCCTCGGCCAACAGACGGTCTTCGGCGGCACCCTTGACCGGAACCTTGCCAATCTCAAGAAACATCGGTGCGGCCAATGGGGTGACGCGGTCTAGCTGAATGTGATCAATGCGCCCCTGCACGCGTTCACACATATCGCGGATACGGGCGAAGTCGACCAAACCGCGCATCGCCTCTTCTGAGGTGATCTGCATCAGCAAATGGTCGGGGTCATATTTCAACAATGTGTCGTACAAAATGTCCGATGACATGGTCGCCTGCCGTCCGGTTTTCCGCTGCCCGCCGATCTGACGTTCGATCAGCCCGGCGATGGTGGCCGAGGCGCGAAAGGTCCGTTTCATCACCGCATTCCCGGCCAGCCAACCGTCTAACCCGGCTGTCAGAGCTTCGAGATCAAAGAGCTGTGCAGGATTTTGCACTGCGTCCAATCCCCAGATCAGCGTGGCATAATCAGTGGCAACAAACCCCATCGGAGCCAGGCCCATGTCCTCCATCCGCTTTGTCAGCAAAAGACCCAATGTTTGCTGGGCATTGCGCCCGGCAAATCCGTAAACCACCATCTGATGCCGCCCATCCTGCGGAAAGGTTTCGATCTGCAATCGCCCCGGTTTGGGCAGATGCGAGATGTCTTGCTGCAGGCGCAACCAATCGGCAGTGTGATCGGGCAGGGCGCTAAAATCCCCGGCCTCAAAATAGCGCAACACCCGCTGTGAGAGCTGGGTCGACGTCGCAAATTTGGTGCCGGAAAACACGGCAACCTTTGGTTTGCGACCGGGGTCGCGGCTGACCTCGACCACCAATTCGCGCAGGCCCTCATAACGCACGATCTGCCCGGCCATCAAAAACGTATCGCCCTTGGTCAATTGCGCGGCAAAGCTTTCTTCGATCTCACCCAGGGCGGCTCCGCGTCCGCGCCATTTCACCTTGAGCAGATCACTGTCTTGGATTGTCCCGATATTCTGCCGGATTCGCGTGGCGGCTCGCGGGTCGCGCAATTGCCATTGCCCGTCGTCCCGCTGCTGCAAGCGTTGCCATTGATCATAGGCCCTGAGCGCATAGCCCCCCGTGGCGCAAAATTCGAGACAGGCGTCAAACTGCACCCGCGTCAGGTCTGCAAACGGACCTGCACTGGACATTTCGGCGAATAGTTCGCTGGCGTCAAAAGGGCCAGAGCAGGCCGCGATCAGGATATGTTGGCACAACACGTCACGCGGGCCCGGGCCGCGCGGATCGCCGTCAAGATCATGCGCGCGAACGGCTTCCAATGCGGCCAGACATTCGATCACCTCAAACCTATTGGCAGGTACAAGCAAAGCTTTGGACGGGGCGTTATAGCGGTGATTGGCGCGGCCAATCCGCTGAACCAGACGTTTGACATTCTTGGGCGCGCCGATCTGGATCACCAGATCAACATCCCCCCAATCAATGCCCAAATCGAGGCTGCCGGTGCATACAATCGCGCGCAAATCGCCGCGTACCATGGCGGCTTCGACTTTGTTGCGCTGGTCACGATCCAGCGATCCATGATGGATTCCGATGGGCAATCCGTCTTCGTTGGCCAGCCAAAGATTGCGAAAAAAGATCTCGGCCTGCGCTCGGGTGTTGTGAAAAATCAGCGTGGTTTTGTGGCGCTTGATCTGCTCCAAAACCGCAGGGATCGCGTGTTTTGCGCCGCCTCCCGACCAAGGCGGGGCCACGTCGGTTTCGAGCATCTGGATGTCGGGATCCGGGCCGGGATCGGCATTGATAATCTCACACGGATCGGGATGCCGGGCCAGAAAACGGGCGATGCCAGCGGGGTCTTCCACCGTCGCCGACAGACCGACGCGGCGCAGATCGGGGCAGAGGGTTTGCAACCGCGCAAGCGCCAACATGAGCTGATCGCCGCGTTTGCTTTCGGCAAGGGCATGGATTTCGTCAACAACAACCCGTTGGAGCCCCTTGAACGTGCGGGCTGCGTCTTCGTAGCTGGTCAACAAGGCCAGCGATTCCGGCGTTGTCAGCAAAATATGCGGACGGTCGGCGCGCTGGCGCCTTTTGCGGCTGGAAGGGGTGTCGCCGGTGCGATCTTCAACGCGGATTTTCAGCCCGGCCTCATCTATCGGAGTTTGCAAGTTGCGCTTGATGTCAGCAGCCAAGGCTTTGAGCGGGCTGACATAAAGCGTGTGCAGGCCGGGGGCCGGATCATGGCACAACTCGGCCAAACTTGGCAAAAACCCCGCCAGTGTTTTGCCCCCGCCCGTCGGAGCCACCAGCATCACAGCAGAGGCTGATGCGCGGTCAAGCATCTGGGCCTGATGCGGGTGCATCTGCCAGTTGCGGCTCTCAAACCAGCGCTGCAAGGGGGCGGGAAGGGTGGTCATACGGCAAAGTTAGCGCAGGTAGAACAAAAGAAAAACACCCAAGGATAATCTTGGGCGTTTCTTTTGTACTGGGGCTTTTCATTGCCGACCAAACCGGGTCAGGTATGTGGACGGGAGGCCATCATGCTACAAGGTATTCGGATCATTGAAATCGAGGCGCTTGGCCCGGCCCCTTTCGCCGGGATGTTGCTGGCGGATTTGGGCGCTGAGGTCACTGTCATCCACCGCAAAACGGCCGCTGGGACACCCGGCAAGTCCGAACGGAATTTGCTTGATCGCGGCAAGCGCTCTATCGCGCTTGATCTGAAAGAGGCAGGTGATCTTGCGGTCGCGCGGGCTCTGATACAAGGGGCCGATGGATTGACCGAAGGCATGCGCCCCGGCGTGATGGAACGTTTGGGTCTTGGCCCGGAAACGGTGCATGCGCTCAACCCGGCATTGGTCTATGGCCGAATGACGGGGTGGGGGCAAGACGGGCCGCGCGCCCTCGAGGCGGGACATGATCTGAACTATCTAAGTCTAAGTGGTGCCTTGTTTTATGGCGGTACGCCGGGGAATGTGCCGGGGGTCCCACCGACCATGTTGGGCGATATTGGCGGCGGGGCGATGTATCTCGCGGTTGGCATGCTGGCCGGTTTGCTGCGGGCCCGCGACACCGGGCGGGGCACAGTTGTCGACGCCGCGATTGTCGATGGGGCGAGCCATATGATGGCGCTCTTGCTGTCGATGGGAGATCAGTTTTCCGGCTCTGCGCGCGGCCAGAGCCTGTTGGATGGGCCGCATTGGTCGCGTTGTTATGCCTGTGCCTGCGGCGGTCATGTGTCGGTGCAATGCCTTGAGCCCAAATTTTACGCGATGTTTTTGGACATGCTTGGGTTGGCCGAAGATCCCGGATTTGCCGAGCAATTTGAGGCAGAGCTATGGCCCGTTCAAACCGCGCGTCTGGCCGGAGTGTTCGCCGGGCAATCCCGCCAGTATTGGGCGGATTTGTTTGCAGGATCAGATGCTTGTGTTGCGCCGGTCCTGTCACCGGACGAAGCGAGCAGCGATCCACATGTGGCGGCGCGTGGGATTTGGACGGCCCAAGGGCCTGCGCCTGCGCCCAGGTTTGGTGATCAAAAGCCTGGCGATCTCAGGCCAAGTCCCGCCCGTGGGCAAGACAGTGAAGAAATCCTAAATGAGTTACATATCAAGGGTTTGCTATGACGAATTCCGAAACATTGGCGGCGCTTTTGCGGTCGCGCGCGTCGTGCCGGGGGTTTTTGCCGGATGCGGTGTCCCCCGACATCATCGACGATGTATTGCGTGATGCGCAGCATGTGCCGTCTTGGTGCAATTCCCAGCCTTGGCGGGTTGAGGCTTGTGGGGCAGAGGAAACAGCGCGTCTTGCGGCGGCGCTCTATGCACATGTTGGACAGGCTGGTCACGCCAGTGATGTCGCGTTTCCAAAGGCTTATGAAAATGAATACCAAGAACGGCGGCGCGAATGTGGTTGGCAATTATACGCGGCGGTGGGTGTCGAAAAAGGTGACCGGGTTGGATCGGCTCAGCAAATGCGCGAAAATTTCCGCCTGTTTGGCGCGCGCCATTTCTTGCTGATCACCACACCCAAGGCGTTGGGGCCCTATGGGGTTTTGGATTGCGGGGCCTTTGTGACGGCGGTTTTGCTTGGGCTTGAAGCGCGCGGATTGGGGGGGATTGCCATGGCCTCGGTGGCTGGGTTTTCACCCTTTATGCGCGAGTGGTTTGACGTTGATGAGGAGCGTGATGTGCTGTGCGGCATTGCGCTGGGTCACCCGGATACGGATCACCCCGCCAATAAGTTTCGCACCACCCGCGCCCCAAAGGACGAGGTGGTGCGCTGGCGTTAAGCCTCTTCGAGACGGTCTGTTGCAGGCGGTGGCGTGGCGCTAAGTGCCGAAATCCGCGCGTATAAATCATCATCCATTGGATAGCGCATGCCGTCGATTGAGGGGCGGAGCTGTTCTGCGGAACGCGCGGATAGGATCGGAACTGGGCGCGATGCGTGATAGGAGACCCAGGCGACAGCCAGGGTGGCAGGATCGCTGCCGACGTCTTCGGCCAGATCAACCAAGGCTTGAGCGCTATCATGCATGTGTGGCTGGCCGTAACGGGCTCCGTAACGCTCGTCCTCGGTTAAGCGACCGGCGCGACCACCAGCGCGACCACCTGCGTATTTCCCAGTCAACAACCCGCCGCCAAGCGGGGAATAGGGCACGGCTAGGATGCCTTCCGAGGCGCACATGGGCAGAATTTCGACCTCGGCCTGACGTTTGACGAGGTTATACATCGGTTGAATCACATCAATCCGGGTGTCGAAACGGGCCGCGACAGCTTGGGCTTTCATCACTTGCCATGCGGCGAAGTTGGACACACCGATGTAACGGATTTTCCCCGAAGTCTGCAGGCCTGCCAGCGTTTCAAAGGTCTCCTCCAGGGGGGTGTCATCGTCGAACCGGTGCAAATAGAGTAGGTCGATCACATCCATGCCAAGCCGTTTTTGGCTTATACCAAAGGTGGTTAGGATGTTGTCGCGTGAACTGCCACCGACATAACCGGCCTTGGTCGCGATGAACAGGGCCTCGCGCTCAGCGGCCGCGCATTGGCCCAGCAGGGTTTCGGAGGCACCGCCCGTATAGACATGGGCGGTGTCAAAATGGCGGATGCCAGCGGCGCGACAGGCATCAAAAAGAGCGCGGCTGGCGGTTTCATCGGCCTTGCCACCAAACTGCATGGTGCCAAAGGCAAAACGGGAGGGGCTTGTGCCCGAGAGAGTGGTGAGCTGTGTCATGGAGAGAGCGTGGCACAAAGACGTGTTTCGTTAAAGCCCTTGGACTAAAGGAGGCTGGACAGGACATATGCAAAGGGGCAGGCTGGCCCTATGCGTATTTGGCTCCCACTTGGATTTATTCTTCCGTTCTCGATGGTTAGCGCCAGCGAGCTTTGTACTGAAGACGCGATGATTGTCTTTGACGGCTCGGGGTCGATGGCGGAGATGGGGTTTAACGACATTAACGAACCACGCATCTTTGAGGCGCGGCGGGCATTGCATCACTCCTTGCCAGCAATCGGGCAGGCGCGGCGGCTTGGACTGATCATCTACGGACCCGGTGGCGGGGTGGGTGGCGACGGGGGCTGCGGCAATGTTGACCTGCGTTTTACCCCGCAATGGCAGGCGGCACCGCGCATTTTGGATGAGGTTGATCGGCTGGAACCGGACGGGGATACGCCGCTGACGGAAGCGGTTGAGGAAGCTTCTAAAGCATTGAACTACAAAGAAAAGCCGGGTGTCGTGGTGCTTGTCACCGATGGCAAGGAAACCTGTGGGGGATCGCCCTGTGAGTTGGCCGCGCAGCTGGCCGCGGAGGGGCATGACCTGACTGTGCATGTCATCGGATACAAGGTGCGTGGCGACCAGTTTGCCTGGGAGGGTGAGGGGCATAATGACTATCGGCAGGCCAGTTCGGTGGCGCGCTGTTTGGCGGACCGGACCGGGGGGCAATATGTCAGCGCGGAAACCGTTGATGAGCTTGTCGGGGCCTTGCGGGTGACACTGGGCTGTTCTGTGATCGGGCGGTTGGATTAGCGCGGCGCTCGGTGGCGGTAACAGAGCGCACGCGCGTATCACAACGGGGCAATCTGTACAAAACGACCTGGAGTTGGGGGAGATTGCCCGGTGCGTTCACCGGGTGATTTTGGGCCTCGGCGTGAAGCGTTGAGGCAATCGGTAGGATTCGCTTCGACTTTGGGGGAGATTGCGGTGCGGCGCAGGAAGCCGTGCAGGATCGGCCCCGGAAAACGGTAAAAATGCGTTTGCTATGGTTAACGGCGTGGATTTTGAGAGCGGGAGAGGGCGGGCAACACGCCTGGCCGCGGATTGGCAACAGCGCAGATTGGGGCCGCTTAGGTCAGGAAAAAGATGACGGTGGTGACCGTGCCGACGGCGGTGACGAACCAGCGCAGGTAATCTTGGCGTTTGATGCGGCGGCTTTGGCTTGCGCCGATATAGCCGCCAAATGTGATGGCAACTGCGATCACCAGCGCCGGTTTCCACACGATGAGACCCGCCGAGATGAAGGCGACCGACGAGACCACCGAGATGATCGCTGAGATCAGGTTTTTGAGGCCATTCATGCCGTGTAGGTTTTGATAGCCCAACAGGCTGAACGCGGCGAGGAGCATAATGCCGAGGCCGCCGTTGAAATATCCACCATAGATTGCGACGGCGAGGATGGTGATCGTCGAGACGAGCAAACCCGCCTGACCGATGCCGCGGCTTTGGGCGAATTTCAGGATCAGCGGGCCAGTGCCAAACAGAACCGTGGCGAGCAGGAGCAGCCATGGCACGGCACCGGTGAACACGTCACTTGGGGTAACGATGAGCAGGAGCGCACCGAGGATAGCGCCGAGCGTGGCGGTGATGATGATGGCGCGCAGGGGCAGGGTGCCTTCGGCCTTGACGTCATGGCGAAAAGCCCAAGCCGCAGAGGCATATCCGGGCATAGCAGCGAAGGTTGAGGTGGCATTGGCCAGCACCGGCGGCAGGCCGAACCAGACCAGCGCCGGGAAGGTCAAAAAGGTGCCGCCGCCCGCGACGGCATTGAGGATGCCAGCAGCAAAGCCAGAGATGAAGAGGATCGACAGTTCCAGCATGGCGCACCCTTTGTGTCGGCTGGATAGCTATGCTGGGGATGGCCGGATTTGGCAAGGGGGGAGCCTTGCGATGAGGATGTGCTGTTAGGCTGATGGTGGCATGGGGATTGTGGCATGAGGACTGTGGCGGGGTTTTGGACGTTTATAATAATCCCAAGAGGTGCGTCTTGTTCTGTAATGGGTCCAGACCGTAGCTTTGGTTCTTTTTCATTCGTGAGTTCAAAATATGAAATACGCTTTGCTGGTCTTGGGGCTTTTTCCGATGTCTTCAGAAGCGTGCATCCACGCCCAAAATTATCAGCAGACATTTTTCTCAGACATCCCTGAGGGGTTGATGCAAAAGCCGGTGGTTGCCCGTGTGCGCGTGCTGAAAGAACGACACGGGGGAGACCCGTTGAATGCGGGAAAGCCGCAGATTGAACCGGACATTGAGGGCGGGCCAATCCGCTTTGTGCATTATCTGGTGGATGTTGAAAGTGTCGATCTTTATCGGGGAAACCTTCCAAACAGACAGTTCAGTATTGATGTGCCGGGACACAGTTGTTCCATTGGCACCAATGTCGACATCCATTCGGAATGGTTTATTGCTGGGGCATTCCGGGGCGGCTTTTTTATGGGACCTGGACGCAAGAGGATATCAAAAGGTCTGACTAAAACCCGCGTTTTGGTCCGCTCCTCTGGGACGTCAGGGGCATGGGTGCTTGACGTTAAATGATGAATTCCAGCGGCTCGGAGACGTTGTTGAGTTCGTTGGATTCCACGATCGTGTTTTCTGCGTCAATGACGGCGAAGACATAACCCGAGCCCAGATCGCGCAGGTCTGAGTAGCTGATGTGTTCATATTCGTCATCGTCATATTCGCCGACGCCCAAAGTGTAGTGATCGTCAGTGTCGACAAGGACCGCCGTTTCGAAATCGAACTCATCCGTGGGGCTCCAATAGAAGCTGCTGGAGGTGTCTTGAGCGCGGGCGGTGCCTTCGTTCTGCACATGCAGGCGCACGATGAGGCTTTGGCCCAAGTCTAGGCTGGTGTCGTCGGCAGAGATGTGAGCGACGCTGAGATCCGCGAGCTTTTCCGGGCCCGGGTCGATTTCGACATAGACGGCTTGGCTGATGTTGTTGTCTTCGTTGCTTTCGGGGGTGGTGCCTTTGGCGTCGATCACACCAAAGACATAGCCAGAGCCAAAGCGGGCCAGATTGCTGTAATTGATGCTTTCGAATTCGTTTGTATCGCTTTCCCCGGCGGTGAGCGTGCCATGCCCATCGGCGTCAATGCGCACGGCGGTGTTTATGTCGAATTCGTCGGTTGGACTCCAATAGAAGGTGGTTTTGGCGCGTGTCGCGTCGGCGGTTCCGGTGTTGGAGACGTGCAGGTTTAGTTCGAGATCTTGCTCGTATCCGAGGGTGGCGTCGGTGGCCCAGATCGCGTCGATCTGCAGATCGGCCTGCCATTCCGGGCCGGTTTCGATTTCGAAATAAACGCCTTGGCTGATGTTGTTGTCTTCGTTGCTTTCGGGGGTGGTGCCTTTGGCGTCGATCACACCAAAGACATAGCCAGAGCCAAAGCGGGCCAGATTGCTGTAATTGATGCTTTCGAATTCGTTTGTATCGCTTTCCCCGGCGGTGAGCGTGCCATGCCCATCGGCGTCAATGCGCACGGCGGTGTTTATGTCGAATTCGTCGGTTGGACTCCAATAGAAGGTGGTTTTGGCGCGTGTCGCGTCGGCGGTTCCGGTGTTGGAGACGTGCAGGTTTAGTTCGAGATCTTGCTCGTATCCGAGGGTGGCGTCGGTGGCCCAGATCGCGTCGATCTGCAGATCGGCCAAGGGGGCTGGGGCGCTGGCTGGCGCGTTGTAGCTTGTGCTTTGGATGATAGTTTCGGACATGGCCGGGCTGTCGGGGAGCCGTGTGAGCCAGGGCGCAGCTTTGCCAAGCTGCGGATCAGGCTGCGGGTCAGGCTGCGGTGTTGAACCTGTTAAACCGAATGTGCCAAAGGCCTGAATATCCAGCATCTGATTTGCTCCGTATGCGATCACTGCGTCTTGAGGCCCCTTTGCGGGGCTCGTTTGTCCATTGTTTTGATCGGCAATCGCGACAAAAATGTGGAAAACACGGGCCAAATTTTCGAAAAACTGAGTGTTTGGGCATTTGGGCCGTTTGGGACGGGATCCTGACGCAAGGGTCAGAGGGGGGAGACGTTCGCAACGCACGGTTATCAAGGGGTGATCCGTCCGCCCGGTGGTGTATCACAGAGCAAAAAACCGCCCAGAGGTCGCCATCAAACGATCTGGTTTGCCGAGCCGAAGTTGGCGGGGGCGGGGCCTAGTGCGGGGCCACAATGAGACGTTCAACGGAGACTGCAATCCCGTCCGCAATCGCGGCCCCGGCGCTGTTTCGACCTGACGTGCGAATGAACACATTGAGCCCCAAGATATTGGACAACAGGCGCTCTGCCTCCAATTCGATGTCAACAGACGCATCAAGGTGTCCAACGGCACGAGCCTGAGAAAGCGCGCTGGTGAATGCGGCGCGAAGGGCGGCGAAATATCTGGAAGCGCGGGTATTTACATCGGGGTCGGTTGCGCCAAATTCGGTCAATGCGTTGACCAAAAGGCAGCCAAACCGCCCCTGTTCGGGCATCCGGTCGTCATCGGCCCGCCTTCGGAAAAAATCCGCAATGCCTGCAAGCCCGCCTCCGACGATGGATGCGTCGATCCAAGGCAGCAATGCGTCAAGGTAGCGATCAAGCGTCATCAAAAAGAGCGCCTTCTTGCCCCCGTATTTTGTTTGCAGCGTAAATCTGGTGATGCCTGAACGGTCCTCAAGATCGCGCGTGCTCATGCCTGAATAGCCACATTCCATGAAGGCCAAGCCGGCGGCATGCAGCGCGCTATCGGTGTCAACTTTCCGTGATCTGGCCATCTTGGAACCCTTTTCCATTGATTTCTATCCAGTTGGCTAGCTAATTATAGTCAACTGGATAGATACTAATATCTGGCGGTTTGAACGCAAGCCCCAGAGCCGTAAATCGGCTTTGGGGCCTGCCGATTGATCGCCGCACCTCAACGAGAAGGCCACTCCATGACACCCATTGCTGCGCTAAGCGCCTTTGCCCTGATCACAATCGCGATGATCGGATTTGAAATCATGTATACCTATGCAACGCAGGGTTTTGGTTTCGGGTTTTCGTCCAATCGCCCGGCGGTCACGCTGTCTGCGTTTGGGGTGCGGATGAAACGCGCGCTGCAAAACCAAACAGAAAGCGCGGCATATATCGTGCCGGTCTTGGCGTCGGCACAGTTTTTGGGCCTCTCAAGTGACGCAATTTCACTGGCGATTTTGATAATCGTTCTGGGCCGCGCGGCCTTTGTGGTGCTGTATTACACCGGCATTCCATTCATCCGCATACCGGGTTTTGTGTGCGGCACCCTTCCTAGCGTTTACTTGGCTGTTTTGATCTTGATGGCCACTTACGGAGCCTGAGTCAGGGCCATCACTGTGACATTGCGTGTCCCTGTTTGGGGCGCGATCCCCAAAATCAGGAGCTGAACATGTGTGATCTTTCCCTGAGCTGCCAATGCGGAAAAGTTAAGGGCATAGCGAAGACTGTGACGAAACGGACGAGCATTCGCATCGTGTGTTATTGCCGCGATTGTCAGGCCTTTGCCAATGAAATTGGGGCGGGAGACCGGGTTCTCAACGAGCATGGAGGCACTGAGATTTTCCAGGTGGCCCCTGCGCGTGTTCATTTCACGCAAGGCGAGGAGCAAATTGCCTGCCTCCGATTTAGCGAAACCGGACCATTTCGATGGTATGCGGGATGCTGCAATACGCCGATTGGCAATACCGCCAAGCCATCCTTTCCGTTTATTGGGTTGAACCATGCCTTTATCGAAACGGAGCTGGCAGCGAAAAAGTCCGAGCTGGGACCCGTGCGCTGGCACTGTCAAACCCAAGATGCCGCAGACAGTTGGCCGAGGGATCAAAAACGCAACGGATTTCCGATTGGTTTGACCTGGCACGTGATGCGCACAATTCTGGGGTGGAAAATCCGCGGGCTGAGCCACCCAAACCCGCTGTTTTCCGAGGCGGGAAGCCCGTTGGTTCAACCGCATTTGGTTGGCCCAAGACCGTAAGGAAACGGCGGCTTGTGTCGATCGGGAACAGATCGGGCAATTTTGTTGGATTGCCCGATAGGCCTTTTGCACGTGGCGGGTGGTGCCAGGGTTCAGATCAGATGAACGAGGGGCAGGATGTGATGAAACAGGGCTGGGTCAAGCGACAGGAGGCAGGCCAATCGCGGCGCGCCCTTCGTCGGTTTTGAGGGAAACATCTGCGCCAAGGTGCGCGTCTGCGTCGGGAGTGCAGAGCCAGGCAATCGCCTGTGCAACCCAGTCAGGCGGGATATGGGCGGAGGGATCAAGCTGGCTCACGGGGTTGAGGCCCGACGCTTTTATGGAAACCTGCATGTCGGTCGCGACGGTTCCGGGGCTCAGGCCCAGCACCCTGACACCTTGGTCGCCGTATTCCTTATGCGCGACGCCGGTCAGTCGCAGGACGGCGGCCTTGGTCGCGCAGTAATGCGACCAGCCTTCGAGAAAGGAATTGGCCGCGCCGGAGGAGATGTTGATAATTGTGCCCCCGCCTTGCGCGAGCATCACGGGGATCGCATAGCGCAAACCGTGATAGACACCCTTAACGTTTACATCAACAACAGCCCCCCATAAGGCAGGGTCGCTGTCAGCGATGCGCGAGATCGGATCAATCAGCCCGGCGTTGTTGATCAGGATGTCGACACGTCCAAAGCGGTTCTGAGCATGTTGGATCAGCGCGGCAACGGCATGATGATCGCTCACATCACATGTAAAGGCGCTGGCCCGGCCTCCCTTTGCCACGATTTCGGCGGCGAGCGTTTCGATGGCTTTGCGAGATCGGGCCGCCAGAACGACCTGTGCACCGCGTTCGGCAAGGTGGCGTGCAGCCGCCGCACCAATGCCCTTGCTGGCTCCGGTGATCACGGCGGTTTTGTCTGTTATGAAAGTCATTTCATGTGCCTTTGTTAAGACTGTTTTGTCGGTCAGATCAGCTTGCGCTTGGGTGAAAATCTGTCCCACGGTTTCGGGATTGGCGGTTGTGGCTTGGAGAGCGACAGGATCGCCGTTTGAGATTTCCGCCCGCTTCATCACTGGGGATCAAAACAGCGCAGCGGTCTGGGTGTTGCCGGCATAATTCCTGCGCTTGCCGGGAAAAATGATTGAAAAGGCAGGAGCATCGTGTGATTTTTGCATGAATGGATATTGGGGCCCTCAAAATTGCATTGCTCGTTCGGACCCATGCAAGCATCGCGGGGGCCGCGCGGGCGCTCAATATCGACCCGTCATCAGTGTCTCGCACCGTGGCAGGGTTAGAGGCTGACCTTGGCATTCGGTTGTTTCACCGCACGACACGCCGCTTGACCGTCACCGAGGAAGGTCAGGCCTATCTCACGCGTGTTGCCCCGTTGATTGAGGAATTGGACGCCGCACAGGACGACGCGCGCGGCCTGCGGGGGCAGCCGTCAGGTGTTTTGCGGATCACAGCGTCAGTCGCTTTTGCGTATCGCGTGATTGTACCGTTGCTGCCGGAATTTTTGGCGCAATACCCCGATGTCACCGTTGATCTGCAAAGCAGTGATGCCAATCTTGATCTGATCGAGAATGGCATTGATCTCGCTATTCGGCTTGCCCCTGCACCGAAGGGGGATCTTGTTTCGACCCGGCTTATGACGACGCGGTATCGTGTTGTGGCCAGCCCTGAGTTTTTGTCCCAACAAAAGCCCGTGCTGCATCCCAACGACTTGGGAGAAATGAATTGCCTGCGCTTTGCCCTTCCGGGGTTGCAACACAGTTGGACGTTTAGACGCTCGGACTGCCCACCCTTTGAGGTGCCGGTTCAAGGAAACTGCCTGTTTTCAAATGCGCTGGCCTTGCGCCACGCCGCCTGCACCGGGATCGGGATCGCAATTCTTGCGGATTGGTTGATTGATGATGACCTGCGCAGCGGCCAGTTGGTGGCGCTTTGCCCAGACTATGACTGCACGGCAAGCGCGTTTGAAACCGCGGCTTGGGCGCTCTATCCGAACCGGTCATATCTTCCGCAAAAAGTCCGAGTGATGATCGATTTCCTGAGGCGCACTGTCCATGCAAGTTCCCGTTAACTGTCGTTTGCGGTCACGCCAAAACGGCATGGCCAAGGGCCCTGTGGAGGTAATTCGACAACTTCGGATTAAGGTCGGCTTTCAGCCCAAAGAAGACCTTCGTAAGAAGCGGAGCGGAGGACATTAGATATGTACTGTCATTTTGCCATTCGCACGATACCTGGTATTCCAGGGGCACAATTAGTTCGTTAATTGCGGCGTCGAAAGTTCACTTTATCGCTAGTATCTGTCAAAATCCGGTAGAAAGACACTTATTCCTAACTCAAATCAACCGAGCTTGGCAGTGATTTCCCGATGCTGAACTTGAAGTCATGTGCTTGCTATCTGTATCTGGTCTATGTAGGTGGCCTTCAATAATTACAGCCACTACGAAGTTCAAAAATGTTCAAGTAGATTGACGCATTTGTAGATATGGCTCCACCAGACACGCTATCCTCGCGAAAATGTATTTCCAGAACTAGCGAAAATGGGTGAAACCCTCCAATCGAAGGACCGCGCATCCAAGTGTCAGAGTCAATTTTCCTACAACTAGGTGGACCTATGCGTCCTAGGATGTCCCTTGGAGATGCGCCAATTAATTCCACATTTTTCACCCCAAGGCACCAGCGGCTAGAAAGAATAACGAGGTTCTAATCACAGAAACTAAATACGCTGCTAGGATCAAACGTCTCAAAACTAATTACTTTCCTGGCAGATAACGGGTGACAATTGGGTTAGTCCAGTGCCTACCGAGGTCGTTAATATACTTTTCGGTCCGAATATCGAACCAGAAACAGTGGATGCGTTAACAATACCCCAACTGGGAAAGTTGTCGTTGGTAAGGATTGCAGCGAATGTTTGGGAAAGACAACTGAACCACGGTCGCTGCTACCCTTGCGTATTTTATTTTTGCGATCAAATTTTGCATACAATTTGAGCAATGAACTCAACAATTCCCCCAGTCTTTACGAATGACACTATAACTCTTGCCCTTGTTCATTTTGCCGCGTTCCTCTAGCGCGCCGGCTGCGAGCAGAATTTGCATATAAACCACAAACTCATAAGGGTCCATGTCGGTTGACTTAAAACTCTGATAAATCTGCGGATATGTAGTGATGCAACCTCGCCCTAGAAAAAAATTTTGAACGGTTAGAAAACGTGCTTTGCTCGCTGACAAGTAAGCTGGACGCCTATCACACTTTTTAGTGTTTGCTTCCAATCGGGCATCAAACACGGAGAGTTTCCCCGTTTTCGTATGCAATTCCCAAATCAAATCGATGCGTTCCTGCGCGGACGAGAAGCCAGCGGAAGTAAAGATTTCTCGTGTCCGCTCGAGCGGAATTGCACACCCATTTTGTTCCTCAACAACAGTTAATAAGGCAATGGCCGGTGTACTGACAGAATACTTCCCCCGTTCTGACAAGCGACCAGGAGAAAAACGCATAAAGTGGCGCAGGCCGCGCGGAGAGAAAAAGATGGGTTAGTTGTCATTTTGCTTACTCAGTCCATTTTTTACGAAACTTGCTTTCTTTTTGGCATGTACGCAAGTGCGTACATGCCAAAAAGGCCGTTCAAGCCGCAGCAGGCACTCAGTCAAACCGTTGGACCGCCCGCGATCTTGGGATCAGCAAAAACACTGTGCTCGATATCATGAAACGGTAGCGACAGTATTCCTTGTGATGCGATCATTCCAATAACCTGGGCTTCTCTAAATCCGCTCTTTCGCATCCGTTTGCACCTTCGAAAGGTTTGGAAAACTCTACATTAAGGCGAGGGGATTTTCGGGGAGCAGGCCTAAGACGATACATATTGGGCTGTGTTATTGAGACGAAAGAGTTTTATTCGAATCCGAAGAGCTGACCTAGTTTCAAAGGCGACCGACTATGGATATGAAACGGACAGACTCGCATCATGAATATGAGGTGCGTAGGCCGTGCCTGCAATAAAAGTTTCAATGCTCGGGCTGGTTTTGTAAGTCACTTTGCGACCTGAAGCTTTAGGCTATAACCGCCGTCAATTAACCTAGAATCAGCATCACGGAGAATTAGACCGGTCAGAAAGGCGTCTTTCCCTCCGAAATTGGTTTTAGCTAAGAAAGATCGGGCTCTAACCCCTGACAACGTACCCGGCGGCAGCGAAAGTAGTCGTAAATAGTTTTCTTTACTGATCTCGTTGGCATTGAAAGGTGTTTCCAGACGTTTTACGAAAGCACGGTCCCCGCCTGTTGCAGAAAAGGCGAATTGACAACTGTCATGGGTAGCATGCTCACGTAACACGATAGTCATGTTTCCGTCTTTGTGATTGAGCCAACCGTTTGGGCTTAGCCTAAATCCAAGTGCTATTGCCTCTTCGTTGAAGTCTTCAAAACCGGGAGCTAAACGATAGCAAAGACCCACAAACGTAGCGAATGCGTCTTGCATCGATGAAGCCGACAAATTGCCCGTAGGCTGCCAAGGTTTTTCGGTGTGGTCTTGGCATCCAACAAGCATGAAAGCGGATGTCACTACAAAAATGGCTTTCGAAAGGACTTGAAACATATCTATTTACCAATCGGCTGGTGTATTTTCTTGGGTATATTTGGCGGTTCTGCCTCGCAATTTCTAATGAAAAGGACAAGCCTATGAAAAAGACGAGTGAATGTGTGCTTTTGCGGGCTTTGTGCGGTTGACCTGTTGCGCGAGAACGGCCGTTTTCGCTCTTCACTATTCCAGCGAGAGCCATATGTAGCGAAGGTCCACATGTGTTTGCGACCTTGCCATTCATCGTCGTTTGGCCCACCGCGTTCATGCTCGTTCAATGGAACGCGATGGTCATGTTTTGAGTTTCGTCAAAGATGGTTCGTGTCATCGGTGCACATTTCAAAAATGAGCGGGGTCGTTAAGGTCGCAAGACCATGCGCTTGATCACTCTGGACGTGATCCAGAGTATCGCGGAAGTTGTTCGCGGCCACGTCTTCCAGATCGGCACTGACAAGCACCATGGCGCCACCCGTCTGCCATTGTTCATCAGGAAAGAACGTCCATTGTTGCTCGCCGGGGGCCAGTTCAACTGGTCCGGCAATTGCATCTCGGTCCTGCGAGATCACCTGGATTGTCCGGCCAAGCAGGTGACGGTCGAATGGACGATCAAAGACGATACGGAGTGGGTCTTTGGTTCCAAAACATGGGGTTGAGATTTCCCATTGCCCGATGTCGGGACGATTCCGCAGGGGGGCGGTCACGGTGAAGTTCTTGGTAAAAGCAGGAAGGTGCGACATGCCATCCGCCGATGGCCAGCCAGCATCAACCAACAGCGTGTACTCCTGACCGGCAAGCAACGCCGGGCCACGTTCGACGTTTGTTGCAACGTTTCGTTTGATCCTACCGGGATCTATGAGAACCGTCAGTCGGGTTCTGTTCTCGTTCCAAAGCTCTTGCTTGAACCGCATGAAGGCAGCGTCATCGACCACGCCAGACGCATCGCGCAGTGCGATGTGGTCGAAGGCGACATGAGGCTGCATTGGAACCGAGAAGTGGATGTAGAAGCGTAGTGTGTTTTCGGGCAGCCTGTCTCCGCTTGGGAAGATCGCTGTCACAGCGGCCAGAACAGGCTCTTGGTCGGGCGCTATTTGGAAAGGGATGCGCGTTTTTGTTTCCTCCGTCCCGATCCGGGCCACATAGTCCTGTCCGGGATCGAAGCCAAAGGCGGGTGTAAAGACGATTGCCGTCTTTTCCATCGTATAGCGCCCTGCAATCGGTGTGCGGCCCGCGCAGCAAAGGTCGGCTGTGCCAACATAAACTTTGAGACGTGCGGAGGGATCGCTGGTTGCAACGACGTCAGCTTGAACAGGCAACTTTATTGGGTCCGCTGAGGCGTGCGGAAGCACTAGGCCGTCGGCCAATAGGCTTGAACTCATGGTTGCCATCGCCAGAAGGATCGCCAGCGCTTTGGCGACCCTGTTTTTGTTAAACCCCACGGGGATCATTCCAACCGGGTCCGGGATTGCGCATAGTCGTACTGCGGAAAATCGAACTCTGCGCGCATATTGTGAATGCGGTTGGGGAAGAACGTCGGATTGGTGTCGAGGTTGAGCGCGCCTGTGTAAAGGTCACGGGTGATCGAGGCCAACATGCTCTCGCCCACCAGGGTCATATGCATCGACATGCCATCGAACATGACGGCTTGGCCGATCGGCCCATAGGGCATGACCGGATGCTGGTCGAGCTTGCCGCCGCGTTCAAAGTCGTTGTGATCCACGACTTTGGCATCTTGCAGCCCTGCAACGGGGATGACCTGGGGGGATCGGCTGTTGTTGGTCACGAACAGCATCCTTTGGCCCTGCATCTCGAACGGGATCATATCAAGCGGCTGACCGTTGCCATAGTCGATGATCGTATTGGCATAAATTTTCGCACCGTTTGTGATGTCCTCCAGCGGCACCAGCACAATGGGGCTACAGGTAGCCGACGATCAATGATAATCCCTATATATATGTGCTATATGTGGGGTCATATTGAAGGCCGCGATAACGGCCTGTTTTGACCGCAGCATTTAGGGAAACCGACTTATGAGCGCCCGCGCCAAATTAGAGTAGCGAAAACCAAGCCGCTCAGGTGCCACGACCTATGCTTGCCACCCGCTTTTTGCGTCATGGCGTGTTGTGTTACGCCAAGCGCCCTTGCCAACTCCAAAAAGTCAGTGTAACGCACCCCATCTGCGCCCCAAAGGCGTACGAATCGTGGGAGGCGAGGGTTTCGCGAAACTCGGACCTGACCACGCAACATAACCTACCCAAGCCACGCGTGCGCGAGGGTGTTGTAAAGGAGAAAGCCAATGGCCAAGAAGCTAGCTGGCACGATGAAGCTGCAGATTGCAGCCGGTAAAGCCAACCCAAGCCCACCCGTAGGTCCGGCGCTGGGTCAGCGCGGCATCAACATCATGGAATTCTGTAAGGCGTTCAACGCCAAGACACAGGAAATGGAGCCCGGCGCGCCGTGCCCAACCGTGATCACATATTATCAGGACAAGTCCTTCACCATGGACATCAAGACGCCGCCTGCGTCTTATTACCTGAAAAAAGCTGCTGGCCTGAAGCCAGTTGGCAAGCGTAACCGCCCACGTGGCGCGGAAACCCCCGGTCGTGAGACCGTTGGTACCGTGACTGCGGCCCAAGTGCGTGAAATCGCAGAAGCCAAAATGAAGGACCTGACGGCGAATGACGTCGAGGCCGCAATGCAGATTATCCTGGGCTCTGCCCGGTCGATGGGCATCGAGGTTAAGTAAGATGGCAAAACTCGGAAAACGCACCACCGCAGCCCGTGAAGCTTTTGCTGGCAAAGAGAACCTCACAGTTGAAGAAGCTGTGTCGCTGATCAAAGCCAACGCAAATGCGAAATTTGACGAAACCATCGAAATCGCAATGGCGCTGGGTGTTGACCCACGTCACGCCGACCAAATGGTTCGCGGCGTTATCGGCCTGCCAAACGGCACCGGTAAAACCGTTCGCGTTGCTGTCTTTGCTCGCGGCCCTAAAGCCGAAGAAGCACAGGCCGCTGGCGCAGATATCGTTGGCGCAGAAGACCTGATGGAAACCATTCAGGGCGGCACCATTGATTTCGACCGCTGCATCGCGACACCTGACATGATGCCTATCGTTGGCCGTCTTGGTAAGGTTCTTGGCCCACGTAACCTGATGCCAAACCCAAAAGTTGGCACAGTGACCATGGACGTTGCCCAAGCTGTCAAAGACAGCAAAGGTGGCCAGGTTCAGTTCAAAGCCGAAAAAGCTGGTGTTGTTCACGCCGGTGTTGGCAAAGCGTCTTTTGACGAAGCCAAGCTGGTTGAAAACATTCGCGCCTTTATCGGTGCTGTTGCTGCTGCGAAGCCTTCGGGCTCCAAAGGCACATACATGAAAAAGATCGCTCTGAGCTCAACCATGGGCCCAGGCGTGACTGTTGATGTAAACAACGCTGTCGAAGTTTAAGCTGTTTTTATAATCGAGTGAGAGGGCGGGCCGGTTGGTCCGCCCTTTTTCGTGCTGCAAAGGAAGTATTAGGAGAAGCGCGTTAGCCTAGCCCCGGTTTCGGTTGTTGACGAAGGGAGGGCCTGACATGCGTTGCGCTTTCAAAGTATTTGTATTGGTATTGATTTGGGCGGGATCTGTTGCGGCGCTAGAAGCCCCCCAGAGCCAGCCTCTCTTGTCTGTTCAGGGGCAAATTTCGGAGACGAATGTCGACGATCAAGCGCAGTTTGATCGCGCCATGCTCGAGGCGATGGATTGGCAGGAAATTGAAACGTTCACGTCTTTCACGCAGGGCAGTCACAGCTTTGCAGGCCCGCCGTTGCTGTCATTCCTTGAGGCGCTAGGCGCGCAGGGTGCGCTCATACGCGCAACAGCCATAGACGATTACGCCGTTGAGATCACATTTGAGCAGATGCGAAAACATAGTCCGATCATGGCGTTGGAGCAAAATGGCAAGCCCATGAGCTTGCGCAGCAAAGGCCCGATTTGGATCGTTTTTCCGCAAACTGAACGGGAGGCGGCGAACAACACGTTTTATGCCGAGATGATCTGGCAACTGGTACGGATCGACGTGCTGCCCTAGGTCGCTGATATGTTGCATGCTCTTCGTGAAAATGCGCGGACGTTGCGCGCGCTTGCGGCTGTATGCGCAGCCTGCGCGCTTAGCGTGCTGTTCTTTTCAAAAGAGATTCATCTGCTAAAGGAAAAAGAGCGATTGGTGTTTCACGCCAATGCTTTGATTTGGCGCATGAGCGAAACCATTTTTCATGTGCAGGGGCTTTCAGCTGACTTAACCTATTATTCGCAGGGCCGAATTGAGAAGTACAATGTCAACACGCGCTTTGACATCCTCTGGGGCCGGTTGGACATGGTCTATGACACTGCTGTCGGGCGAACCGAGAAACTGGGGCCGGCGATTGTAGCCCTTCAGGAGTATTTGCAGCAAGAAGAAGACGTCATTTATCACTCGGAGCGCATTTCACACAAAGACATTCTTCGAATTCAGCCTGATTTGGAGAGGTTGGCAATTTCTGCCCGACAAGCGTGGAATATGACGTTTGCAAACGAGGCGCGTCAGGCGGAATTCGTTGACCTCTTGCGGCCAAAGACCAACACCAAAAACCTGTACCACTTGGGTGTTGTGTTGATTTTTCTCCTGTTGGCCTATGTTCTGTCCGAAGTCTTTCTCGCGAACCGCGAACAAAAACGGATGCAGCGGCTACATAAAGTTGCCAAGGACGCAAATGAGGCAAAATCTCGTTTTCTCGCCAATGTGAGCCATGAAATCCGCACGCCGCTGAATGGGATTTTGGGGATGGCAAGCGAATTGTCGGAGAGCGAGCTGAGCCGGGATCAACGGGAATGCATTTCGGTTATTGAACAGTCCGGGGAGCTGTTGCTGGGCACGATCAACGACGTGCTGGATCTGTCCAAGGTTGAGGCCGGTCGCCTGGAGTTGGAAGGGGCGGTGTTTGACATGCACCGGGTTCTGAAATCGGCCCGTGACCTTCATGCCAGTCGCGCACGTGAGAAAGGTTTGCATCTTTCACTGTCAATTAATGACTTTGTTCCGCAGTGGGTGTTGGGCGATGAGCGGCGCTTGCAACAGGTTATGCACAACCTTGTGGCGAACGCGATTAAATTCACTGGGAAGGGGAGTGTTACGATTGATGCCATGCTCGACACGGACAGTGGAGATGTGGTGTTGCAAGTGGCTGATACAGGGGTGGGGATACCTGCGGACGCGCTAAAAAAGATTTTTGACCCGTTTGTGCAAGCGGATGCGAGCGTCACCCGAAAATACGGGGGGACAGGGCTTGGCTTGACGATTTCCCACCAGATAACGAATGCGATGGGGGGGCAGCTTTCCGTTGAAAGCGAGCCTGAAAGGGGATCTTGTTTTGAGGTCCGTTTGCCCCTGACACGTGTCGATGAGGCGCAGGAGTCTAAGGCGAAAGAAGATGAAAACAATGAAAAAGCGCTTGAGGGCAAGCGTGTTTTGATTGCCGATGACAATGCCACAAATCGTCTGATACTCGACCGATATCTTGCCCCCGAAAAATGCATTATTTCAACGGCGTCTTGCGGCGAGGAGGCGGTCAAACTCGCTTTGGAGGCCGAGTTTGATGTGATTTTGATGGATATTCAGATGCCGGGCGTTGGGGGTGTCGAGGCAACGAAACGCATTCGCCACGCTGAGGGTGAAGCGGGCAGGGCGCGCGTGCCGATTTTTGCGGTGACTGCAAACGTGATGTCACATCAAGTGTCGGAATACATCGCCTCGGGGATGGACCGCGTTTTGCCCAAGCCGCTGTCCAAGAAACGGTTGCTCGAAGAGCTACTGACATTGGGACACCCGCCTGACACGTCATAAGGCGCGCCATGAAAGGTGCCATAATTTCGGTCAATTGGATTTGGTGAAGAGAACGGTCTTGGCAAGTCTTTGTAAAAAGGCTATCGCAAGCGCTCAGGGTTTGCAGACGATTCGCAGATCCTAATTTCGTCCGAGACGGTGGGCGGATGCATCTGCATCCATAACTCCTGCCTGAGACGGGAAGAGACATCTTTCTGGCATTTGCGTGCCCGACTTCGATGCGACGACCCGCCATTTGGACCTGTCGCTTGGGGAAACCTGAGCAAAAGTGAGCCGGAGGGGTCGCCCCCTCCATCAATTGGAGTAAAACTGTGGATAGAGCACAAAAAGAGAAGTTGGTCGACGAGCTCGGCCAGATCTTTGAAAGCTCTGGCGTCGTAGTGGTTGCCCGCTACGAGGGTCTGACAGTTGCTGACATGCAGAGCCTGCGCGGGATGGCCCGTGAAGCGGAAGCTTCGGTTCGTGTCGCCAAGAACAGGCTTGCCAGAATTGCCGTTAAAGATACTCAGTGCGAAAGCATCGATGAGTATCTGGGCGGCATGACCGTTCTTACCTATTCCGAAGACCCTGTGGCTGCGGCCAAAGTGGCTGAGGACTTCGCCAAGACGAACGATAAGTTCGAAATTCTTGGTGGTGCAATGGGTGGATCGGCTCTTGACCGGGCCGGTGTTGAGGCCGTGTCGAAAATGCCTTCGCGTGACGAGCTTATTGCTTCGATCGTTGGCTGTATCGGCGCACCTGCAAGCAACATCGCCGGCGCAATTGGCGCACCTGCTTCTGACATCGCATCCATTCTCTCGACCATCGAAGAGAAAGCGGAAGCGGCGTAAGCAACTTTACGATCCCCGTAGGGTTAACCCCCTGACGTTGGAACACATAACGAAAACGGAAAGAGTCTCAAAATGGCTGATCTGAAAGCACTTGCCGAAAGCATCGTGGGTCTGACCCTGCTCGAAGCACAAGAACTGAAAACCATCCTCAAAGACGAGTATGGCATCGAGCCCGCAGCTGGCGGCGCAGTTGTCATGGCTGGCCCTGCAGACGGCGCTGGCGCTGCTGCTGAGGAAAAAACTGAATTTGACGTGATCCTGAAGGCCGCTGGCCCTAAGAAAATCAACGTCATCAAAGAAGTCCGCGGCATCACCGGCCTGGGCCTGAAAGAAGCTAAAGAACTGGTTGAAGCCGGTGGCAAAGCTGTCAAAGAAGGCGTTTCCAAGGACGAAGCAGAAGAGCTCAAGAAAAAGCTCGAAGAAGCCGGCGCGGAAGTCGAACTCAAGTAATTCCTCTTGTTCAAAGAGAAATTTTGGCAAGCGCTCCCAATTTGGGGGCGCTTGTTGCGTTTTGGGTGTGCGTCCTATGTGTGAATTCTCTTGCCCGTGTTGCGGGTTCCCGACGTTGACTGAACTTGGCGGCTATGAGATTTGCCCGGTCTGTTGGTGGGAGGATGATGGACAGGATGGTCATAGCGCCGAGGTTGTGCACGGTGGCCCAAATGGCAGATACTCTCTTTCGGATGCGCGAAAAAACTTCAATAGCCACGGGTATATGTATGACTTGGGCAGCGGGTTAAGGGCGGTTGAACAGCCGAGCCCGGCGCGGGTTGCGCTCATGGCATATGTTTTTGAAGTACGTGATGGGGGTGAGTTCAATCAAGACGTCTTGGACGTTTTGATTAAGGCTTGCCAATAGGGGCGTTTCTGTACTCTTCGACCAGCTGGAAAAACAGTTGAAAGGCGTCTTCAGGTTGGCTTTGTCGGTTTATTGCGTGGGTTAGCCCGAGGCAGCGGACCACTTTCGCGTTTCTTGGAGCCAATCTCCAAATGCCTTGCGCGAAAACTGTCGGCCTTCATAAGTTTCTTGGATTCCGTTCAGGTTTAACGCGGCTTCGTAACCACATATAAGGGTTTCAAGGTCCGCCAAAGCGTCTTGTGATGGCGGGTTCCTCACGTACATTCACGGCCAGGCCTTGATTGCATTTAGATAACCGTAAATGTTCTTTGAAAACTGATCGGGCTTGGTCAAATGTCCCTCGTGAACTTGGCTAATTAGATGTGTGTCGGTCGAGACCTTCAGATTTTCAAACCGTCCTTGCAACCCCCAAGACTTGACGATACGACCCAAAACTGAGATGCTGCCCACTTAGGTAAAATGCGTTGCAACTCCCTTGGGGGTTGCGTTCTTGCCGTTCACAGAATATTCGGAAGTCTCCTGCGGGTTCGAGCGATTCGAAGCCGCATTTTCTATTTTGCAAGCTGTGAGGTGTTTCAACTCTCTAAAATCTCGACTGCTTGGATTGTAAGTTTCTGAAAATAAAAAGAAAACCAAGAGAATTCGCAGCAGAAGATTACCGTAAAAAATGGATATTGGACAGCCCCGACTTGGCAAGCGCCCCTTTTGACTTCGGTTTAACCGACGCCAGATGTGACGCTTTCCAAGGCAGGGATCCCATGATCGAGTGGCCTCCGGTGGGACGGAGGCCGAGAATGGATCGGATTTTTGCCGTCACTGACGGTGACGCGTCGTAGCCCGACGATGTGTTACTCGAAGAGATTATCGAAAGGTGACATCTGTCATGGCGCAAAGCTTCCTTGGCCAGAAACGTCTTCGCCGTTATTACGGCAAAATCCGTGAAGTTCTGGAAATGCCGAACCTTATTGAGGTTCAAAAATCCAGCTACGAACTGTTCCTGAAATCCGGCGACCAGCCCGTGCCCTCCGACGGCGAAGGCATCAAAGGCGTTTTCCAATCGGTCTTCCCGATTAAGGATTTCAACGAAACCGCGGTTCTGGAATTCGTAAACTACGATCTGGAAAAACCAAAATACGACGTCGAAGAGTGCATGCAGCGCGACATGACCTACAGCGCACCGCTGAAGGTTACCCTGCGCCTTATTGTGTTTGATATCGACGAAGATACCGGCGCGAAATCGGTTAAAGACATCAAAGAACAAGACGTGTTCATGGGCGACATGCCCCTGATGACGCCAAACGGGACGTTTGTTGTAAACGGCACCGAGCGCGTGATCGTCAGCCAGATGCACCGTTCACCCGGTGTGTTCTTTGACCACGACAAAGGCAAAACGCACAGCTCGGGCAAGTTGCTGTTTGCATGCCGTATTATCCCCTATCGCGGCTCTTGGCTTGACTTCGAATTCGACGCCAAGGACATCGTGTTTGCACGCATCGACCGTCGCCGCAAATTGCCGGTGACAACGCTTCTGTATGCGCTTGGTCTCGACCAAGAAGCGATCATGGACGCCTATTACGACACTGTTTCTTATGAACTTAAGAGCAGCAGCGGTTGGTCGACCAAATTCTTCCCAAATCGTGTCCGCGGTACCCGCCCGGCCTTTGATCTGGTGGATGCCGACAGTGGTGAAGTGATTGCCGAAGCTGGCAAGAAAGTCACGCCGCGCGCGGTTAAGAAGCTGATCGACGAAGGTAAAGTTGAAAACCTTCTGGTCCCATTTGATCAGATCGTCGGTAAATTTGTGTCCGAAGACATCATCAACGAAGAAACTGGCGCGATCTATGTCGAAGCCGGTGACGAGTTGACATGGGAAGTCGACAAAGACGGCGATGTTACAGGTGGTACACTGAAGGAATTGGTTGACGCGGGCGTCAAAGAGATTCCGGTTCTGGACATCGACAACGTCACTGTTGGCCCCTACATGCGCAACACCATGGCGATGGATAAAAACATGGGCCGCGACACCGCGCTCATGGATATTTATCGCGTTATGCGTCCGGGTGAGCCGCCCACCGTTGAAGCTGCGTCGGCTCTGTTCGACACGTTGTTCTTTGACTCTGAGCGTTATGACCTGTCGGCCGTTGGTCGTGTGAAAATGAACATGCGCCTGGCGCTGGACAAAGAAGACACGCAGCGCACGCTGGATCGTGAAGACATCGTTCAGTGTATCAAAGCGCTGGTCGATCTGCGCGACGGTCGTGGCGACATCGACGATATTGACCACCTTGGTAACCGTCGTGTGCGTTCCGTTGGCGAGCTGATGGAAAACCAATACCGTGTTGGCCTGCTCCGCATGGAGCGCGCGATCAAAGAGCGTATGTCCAGCGTCGAAATCGACACTGTGATGCCACAGGATCTGATCAACGCCAAACCGGCGGCGGCTGCGGTACGTGAATTCTTCGGCTCTTCGCAGCTGTCGCAGTTCATGGACCAAACCAACCCGCTCTCCGAAGTGACGCACAAGCGTCGCCTTTCGGCGCTTGGCCCAGGTGGTTTGACCCGTGAACGTGCTGGCTTTGAGGTTCGTGACGTTCACCCGACGCACTATGGTCGGATGTGTCCGATTGAAACGCCGGAAGGGCCAAACATTGGTCTGATCAACTCGCTGGCGACCTTTGCCCGCGTGAACAAATACGGCTTTATCGAAACACCTTATCGCGTTGTTAAAGAGGGCACCGTCACTGACGAAGTCCACTACATGTCTGCGACCGAGGAAATGCGCCATACTGTGGCCCAGGCGAACGCCAACCTCGACGAAAACATGAAGTTCAAGAACGACCTGGTTTCGACCCGTAAATCCGGTGACTACACATTGTCACCAAGCGAAGCGGTTGACCTGATCGACGTGAGCCCGAAACAGTTGGTGTCGGTTGCGGCATCGCTTATCCCGTTCCTGGAAAACGACGATGCGAACAGGGCCTTGATGGGCTCGAACATGCAACGTCAGGCGGTTCCAACTCTGCGTTCCGAGGCTCCGATTGTGGGCACCGGGATCGAAGAAGTTGTGGCCCGTGACTCAGGCGCGGCTGTTATGGCCAAACGTGCAGGTATCATCGACCAAGTTGACGCGCAGCGTATCGTTGTGCGCGCCACCTCTGATCTCGAAATGGGTGATGCGGGCGTTGATATCTACCGGATGCGCAAGTTCCAGCGGTCGAACCAAAACACCTGTATCAACCAGCGTCCGCTGGTGAAGGTGGGTGACACGGTTCTGAAGGGCGAAGTTATCGCCGACGGTCCATCAACAGACATGGGTGAACTGGCCCTTGGTAAAAACGTGATCGTCGCGTTTATGCCTTGGAACGGCTACAACTACGAAGACTCGATCCTGATTTCCGAACGCATCGCCAAGGATGACGTGTTCACATCGGTCCACATCGAAGAATTCGAAGTCGCCGCTCGTGACACCAAGCTTGGCCCAGAAGAGATCACCCGCGACATTCCAAACGTCGGTGAAGAAGCGCTGCGCAACCTCGACGAGGCTGGCATCGTTTACATCGGTGCGGATGTTGAGCCGGGCGATATCTTGGTCGGTAAAATCACCCCCAAGGGCGAAAGCCCAATGACGCCAGAAGAAAAACTGCTGCGCGCCATCTTTGGTGAAAAGGCATCGGACGTGCGCGATACATCGCTGCGTGTGAAGCCCGGTGACTATGGGACAATCGTAGAAGTGCGCGTCTTTAACCGCCACGGTGTGGAAAAAGACGAACGTGCGCTGCAGATTGAGCGTGAAGAGATCGAGCGTCTGGCCCGTGACCGTGACGACGAACTCGCCATTCTTGACCGTAACATCTATGCTCGTCTCAAGGGGATGATTGCCGGTAAAGTGGCTGTTAAAGGCCCCAAAGGTGTGCGTCCGAATTCGGAAATCAACGACGAGTTGCTTGAAACTCTGACCCGTGGTCAGTGGTGGCAGCTTGCTCTTGGTGAAGAAGATGACGCCAAGCATGTCGAAGCCCTGCACGAGCAGTACGAAGTGCAAAAGCGCGCTTTGGATGCCCGTTTTGAAGACAAGGTTGAGAAAGTGCGCCGCGGCGACGATCTGCCTCCGGGCGTGATGAAGATGGTCAAAGTCTTTATCGCCGTGAAGCGTAAGCTTCAGCCGGGTGATAAAATGGCGGGTCGCCACGGGAACAAAGGTGTGGTTTCGCGCGTTGTTCCAATGGAAGACATGCCGTTCTTGGCCGATGGTACTCCGGTTGACTTCTGTCTGAACCCACTGGGCGTTCCATCGCGGATGAACGTTGGTCAGATCCTTGAAACCCACATGGGTTGGGCCGCGCGTATGCTCGGCATCAAGGTGGACGAAGCGCTGCAGGAATATCGTCGCAGCGGTGACATGACCCCGGTTCGCGAAGCTCTTCGCATTGCCTATGGCGACGAAGTCTATGAAGAAGGCTTTGGCACCATGGAAGAAGGCGAGCTTCTTGAAGCGGCTGGCAATGTTTCCAACGGCGTTCCAATCGCGACACCCGTCTTTGACGGTGCAAAGGAAGCTGACGTGAACGACGCGCTGCTGCGTGCTGGTTTCTCGGAAAGCGGTCAGTCGCGTCTGTTTGACGGGCGTACCGGCGAAGAGTTCGCGCGTGAAGTGACCGTGGGTGTCAAATACCTGCTGAAACTGCACCACCTTGTGGACGACAAAATCCACGCACGTTCGACCGGACCATACTCGCTTGTTACTCAGCAGCCGCTGGGTGGTAAGGCGCAGTTCGGTGGCCAGCGTTTCGGGGAAATGGAAGTCTGGGCTCTCGAAGCTTATGGTGCCGCCTATACCCTGCAAGAAATGCTGACCGTCAAATCGGATGACGTGGCAGGCCGGACCAAGGTTTATGAAAGCATCGTGAAAGGTGAGGACAACTTCGAAGCTGGCGTACCAGAATCGTTCAACGTTCTCGTCAAAGAGGTCCGCGGCTTGGGCCTCAACATGGAACTCCTTGATACGGAGGAGGATGAGTAAGGCGGAGCAGGTTGAAAATGGAATCAAGGTTCATACCACTGTTGGCGGCTATGTCAGTCGCAATCTTAGTGGAGACCTTGGTTCTAAAGCGCGAAAGCTTTTTCGCGCCGAAGATCAGCCGACGCAACGCAGCAAAATTGGGCTTTGCCATTCTAGGCTTTGTCCTACTCAACCTAATCCTGCGCAATTCGCCCCTCATGGGAGACTGAAATGAACCAAGAACTGACCAACAACCCGTTTAACCCGGTTGCCCCGATCAAGACCTTTGATGAGATCAAAGTGTCGCTCGCTTCGCCCGAGCGTATCTTGTCGTGGTCTTTCGGTGAGATCAAAAAGCCCGAAACCATCAACTACCGGACGTTCAAGCCTGAGCGTGACGGTCTTTTCTGCGCCCGTATCTTTGGCCCGATCAAAGACTACGAATGCCTGTGTGGCAAATACAAGCGTATGAAATATCGCGGCGTTGTCTGCGAAAAATGCGGTGTGGAAGTCACGCTGCAAAAAGTCCGTCGTGAACGTATGGGCCACATCGAGCTTGCGGCTCCTTGCGCGCATATCTGGTTCCTCAAGTCGCTGCCTTCGCGCATCGGCCTGATGCTAGACATGACCCTGCGTGATCTGGAACGCGTGCTGTATTTCGAAAACTATGTGGTGATCGAACCCGGCCTGACCGATCTACAATACGGCCAGATGATGAGCGAAGAGGAATACCTCGACGCGCAAGACGCCTATGGCATGGACGCTTTCACCGCCAATATTGGTGCCGAAGCTATCCGTGAAATGCTGGCCAACATCGATCTGGAAAACGAAGCTGAGCAGCTGCGCGCCGACCTCAAAGAGGCCACCGGTGAGCTGAAGCCAAAGAAGATCATCAAGCGCCTGAAAGTTGTCGAATCCTTCCTGGAATCTGGCAACCGTCCAGAATGGATGATCATGACCGTTGTGCCTGTGATCCCACCAGAGCTGCGCCCGCTGGTGCCGCTGGATGGTGGCCGCTTTGCGACATCCGATCTTAACGATCTGTATCGCCGCGTGATCAACCGGAACAACCGACTGAAGCGTCTGATCGAACTGCGCGCCCCTGACATCATCGTTCGTAACGAAAAGCGGATGTTGCAGGAATCTGTTGACGCTCTGTTTGACAACGGTCGTCGTGGCCGCGTTATCACCGGTGCCAACAAGCGTCCGTTGAAATCGCTGTCTGACATGCTCAAGGGTAAGCAGGGTCGCTTCCGTCAAAACCTTTTGGGGAAACGCGTCGACTTCTCCGGTCGTTCGGTCATTGTGACCGGTCCTGAGCTGAAGCTGCACCAGTGTGGTTTGCCGAAAAAGATGGCCTTGGAACTGTTCAAGCCGTTCATCTATTCGCGCCTAGAAGCCAAAGGTCTGTCTTCCACCGTGAAGCAAGCCAAGAAGCTGGTTGAAAAAGAGCGTCCCGAAGTTTGGGATATCCTCGATGAGGTGATCCGCGAACACCCTGTCATGCTGAACCGGGCACCGACATTGCACCGTCTTGGCATTCAGGCGTTCGAACCCACGCTGATCGAAGGGAAAGCCATTCAGCTTCACCCGCTGGTCTGTTCGGCGTTCAACGCGGACTTTGACGGCGACCAAATGGCGGTCCACGTTCCTCTGAGCCTTGAGGCCCAGTTGGAAGCGCGTGTTCTGATGATGTCGACGAACAACGTTCTGTCGCCTGCAAACGGCGCACCGATCATCGTTCCATCACAGGATATGATCTTGGGTCTGTACTATGTGACCATCATGCGTGAAGGCATGAAGGGCGAAGGCATGGTCTTCTCGTCGCTCGAAGAGGTCGAACACGCCCTCAACGCCGGTGAAGTTCATCTGCACGCCAAGGTTCAGGTCCGCATCAAGCAGATCGATGACGAAGGTGCCGAAGTGTATCAGCGCTTTGAAACCACGCCGGGCCGTGCCCGTCTGGGGGCCTTGCTGCCATTGAACGCCAAAGCTCCGTTTGATCTGGTCAATGACCTGCTGCGTAAGAAAGACGTGCAGCGCGTGATTGACACCGTTTATCGGTATTGCGGTCAAAAAGAGTCGGTTATCTTCTGTGACCAGATCATGACCCTGGGCTTCCGTGAAGCGTTCAAGGCCGGTATTTCCTTTGGTAAATCCGACATGGTTATCCCTGATAACAAGTGGGATATCGTTGGCGATACACGTGATCAGGTTAAAGATTTCGAACAACAGTACATGGACGGCCTGATCACTCAGGGCGAAAAGTACAACAAAGTTGTCGATGCCTGGTCGAAGTGTAACGACAAAGTTACCGAAGCGATGATGTCGACCATTTCGGCAGAACAGCGTGACGAAGATGGCTCCGTCAAAGAACCGAACTCGGTTTACATGATGGCCCACTCTGGTGCGCGTGGCTCGGTTACTCAGATGAAACAGCTGGGCGGGATGCGTGGTCTGATGGCCAAGCCGAACGGCGACATCATCGAAACACCGATCATCTCGAACTTTAAAGAAGGTCTGACCGTTCTGGAGTACTTCAACTCCACCCACGGTGCCCGTAAGGGTCTGTCAGATACCGCTTTGAAAACAGCGAACTCGGGTTATCTGACCCGTCGTCTGGTCGACGTTGCGCAGGATTGTATCGTGCGTCTCGAAGATTGTGGCACCGATCGCGCCATCACCGCCGAAGCGGCTGTGAATGACGGTGAAGTTGTTGCAACTTTGGGCGAGCGTGTTCTGGGTCGTGTTGCGGCCGAAGACATCTGCCACCCGGTCACTGGTGACGTGATTGCCAAGGACGAGTCGCTGATCGACGAACGCACTGCTGATGCGATCGAAGAAGCCGGTGTTTTGACCGCGCGTATTCGTTCGCCTCTGACCTGTGAAGCCGAAGAAGGCGTTTGTACCCAGTGCTACGGTCGTGACCTTGCACGTGGTACGCGCGTTAACCTTGGTGAAGCGGTTGGTATCATCGCGGCGCAGTCGATTGGTGAACCTGGTACACAGCTGACCATGCGGACATTCCACATGGGCGGTGTTGCCTCGGGTTCGTCTCGTTCGTTCCTTGAAGCCTCGCAAAACGGTAAAGTCGCCTTTGCAAACCCCGGTGTTATCATCAACGCCGCCGGTGAGCAGATCGTGATGAACCGGAACATGCAAATCTTGATCCTGAACGACCAGGGCGAAGAGATTGCATCGCACAAAATGGGCTATGGTTCGAAACTGTTCGTCAAAGACGGCCAGGACATCGCGCGCGGCGACAAAATGTTCGAATGGGATCCCTATACCCTGCCGATCATCGCCGAAAAGGATGCGGTTGCGAAACATGTTGACCTTGTGAACGGCCTCGCCGTGCGTGAGGAAACCGATGACGCAACAGGCATGACCCAGAAGATCGTGGTTGACTGGCGCGCTGCCCCCAAAGGCAACGAGCTTAAGCCTGAAATCATCCTGATGGATAAAGACGGCGAGCCGGTTCGTAACGATGCGGGCAATCCGATCACCTATCCGATGTCGGTTGACGCGGTTCTGTCTGTCGAAGATGGTCAAGAGGTCAAAGCCGGTGACGTTGTTGCGCGTATCCCGCGTGAAGGCGCCAAGACCAAGGACATTACAGGTGGTCTGCCACGTGTTGCGGAATTGTTCGAAGCCCGTCGTCCAAAAGATCACGCGATCATCGCCGAAATCGATGGTTATGTGCGCTTTGGTAAGGACTATAAGAACAAGCGCCGTATCGCGATTGAGCCGCAAGACGAGACCATGGAAACCCGTGAGTACATGATCCCCAAGGGCAAGCACATTCCTGTACTGGAAGGTGACTTCATCCAAAAGGGCGAATACCTCATGGATGGTAACCCAGCTCCGCATGACATCCTCGCCATTATGGGGATCGAAGCGCTGGCGAACTACATGATCGACGAAGTTCAGGACGTTTACCGCCTGCAGGGTGTTAAGATCAACGATAAGCATATCGAAGTGATCGTGCGCCAGATGTTGCAGAAATGGGAAATCCAGGACAGCGGTGACACAACCTTGCTTAAGGGCGAGCACGTGGACAAAGCCGAATTTGATGCCGCCAATGAAAAGGCGCTGTCGAAATCCGGTCGTCCGGCCCAAGGTGAGCCAATCCTTTTGGGGATCACCAAAGCGTCGTTGCAGACCCGTTCGTTCATCTCGGCGGCCTCGTTCCAGGAAACCACACGCGTTCTTACCGAGGCGTCTGTTCAGGGCAAGAAAGACAAGCTTGTTGGCCTGAAAGAGAACGTCATCGTGGGCCGTTTGATCCCTGCGGGTACAGGTGGCGCGACACAAGACGTGCGCCGTGTGGCCTCGTCGCGTGACAACGTTGTTATCGAAGCGCGTCGCGAAGAAGCCGAAGCCGCTGCAGCACTGGCTGCGCCGGAAATGGTCGAAGATGTGGTGGGTGGTGATGAGTTCGACACGCTGGTTGTCGACACGCCCGAAAGCCGCGAATGATCAACGGTTTCGTTGCAGATTGAATTGAAAAGGGCCCCAATTTCGGGGCCCTTTTTGTTACTGTTGCATCAGAAATTGACCATGGGGATTGTCGATCACCATTTTCCATGTGCCGTCTTGCTGGCGTCGGAACACGGCGACCGACAGGCCGGATTGCGCGATCTCGCTTCCATCTGGGCCGGTTGCGGTCATGGTCCATGGCGCAATGTGCAACCCGGTGTCGCCGGACACAAAGACCTCGTGACCTGAATAGCTAAAGGCGGGTTTCATGGCCGACATTGCGGTGAACATGGCGTGCAATTGATCCGCATCTGAAACCGGGGATTGCGGTTCGAACACCACAACGGCACCGGTGTCATAGCTTTGCATCGTGCGGGTGATATCGCCGCCGGTAAAGGCGGCGGTCATGTCTTCGACGGCTTGGTGAATTGCGGTCATATCGTTGGTCATTGTGGTGTCCTTTGCGAGAATAGGGGAGGGGGTGGCCGCGCTCAGAGCAAGCGCGACCAGCCATGCGGCTGCATGTTTCATTTGGGTTTTCCTTATGAGAGGGACGGGTGGTCCTTTAGAATGGCCTAGTTTTTCTGGGCCACGATCCTTTCCAGCTCAGCTGCAAAGTCTTTTTGCGCGGCCAGCATCCCGGTGGCGCGCTGCAATTTTGCCGATCGCAAAAAGCGTTCAGTTTGTTCCGCTTGCTCGCGAACCGTTTGAAGCGATGGGGCATCCTGATGAAGCTGTGATGGCTCGGTGCCAATCCGCTGCATATCCATGGCGGCAGGAAGGCGTTTTTGACACGAACACTGGGCAGCCGCATTGGCAAGGCCACAGCTTTGGGCGGTAAAGTCGGTGACCTTGTGGCGGGCCCGTGACAGGCGCTTGCGAAACAGGTCTTTGGAAATGTCGAGGATCAGCGCGGCTTCGCTTTGCTCCATCTCAAACACATCGCCCAGCACATAGGCGATGCGATGGGGCCGGTCGAGACAAAGCAACATGGCCATGGTGCAATTGATCCGCAGCTCATTGAGCATAATGTGATCTTCGGGGGCTTGGTGGGTGTCATCGACAAGACCGGCCTCGAGATCCGCGGCAAAGACATCAAAGCTTAGCATGGCTTCGGCCTGAGTCTTTTTAACGCGGCTCAGCAGGTGATTGGTGGCAACGCGGTAGACCCATGTACGAAACGACGCATCCCCCTTGAAGGTCGACAGTTTGGTGATGAGGCGGATCAGGATGTCTTGGGTGGCATCCTCGGCCAGACCCGGATCGGCGAGCATGCGCAGGGCCAGGCGATGAACCTGATCTTGGACCGCACGCACCAAGGCTTCGAGCGCTTTGGCATCGCCGGATTGGGCTTGGTCCACCAACCTATGCAGGTTTGGCTCGCTCGTTTCATGCACTGTCATATCAGGCTCCGTTTGTATCGGTTATGATAGTTAGACAGCGCGGTGTGTGCAGGTGTGACAAGATTTTTGCAAAAATCTTGGGCGCGGCACTCAGATCAGCGGCCAAACACCTGTTGGACGTGGGCTGTGTCGATGTCAAAGAGGGTTTTGAACAGCGCAACTTCATCGGGTTGCAACCGGGGCAGAACCACCGGTTTTACATGCTTTTTCTGGCGCGAGTCATTGTGATCATTGTGGCCGCGCACATACATCACTTCGTCGGTAAAGGTCACAGTTGGCATGAACTGATTGATCTTTTGGTGCCCGAAATTCATCACCGTTTGTTTGACGCCGGGTTTGACGGCGACCGCCTGCGCCAAACCCCAATAGGGATGGACGATGGGCTCGCCACAGATACCATCGGCATCAGGACGCGCGACAAACCCGCGGTTCCAGTCAAAACCCACCAACCGATGTTGCTCCAACAAGGGCGCGCAATCGACCGCGGCCTTTTTCAGGCGCTCGACAAAATGGATCGACACGGCGTCATCATCATCGTGGCGGAACTGCAAACAGGGCTGATCCATGATGCGCAGGCTGTTGATAACGTCCTGGCAGACTTTGCGGTGAGGGCCGGGCGCGCGCGGAACAACAACGGCTTGGTCAAAGTCTTCGACCAAAATCATCAACCGCTCTAGATATTCGACCGGCATCGCCTCGCCGACGAGAATGGCAAAGATAAAATCGGGGTCCGTTTGGGCGCGCAATCCGGGCAGGCAAACGGTTTCAAAATGGCGAAACCGCTCTTCGATCCGGTCTGGCTGGTACAGATAGGCGATCCGGTCGGCCAAAGTGTCATGTTCGACCTGAAATCCCCCTTCGGCAGGGTAGGAAAACCGACAAAATCCGATGACTTGCATAACAAACCCTTTGGTTGCAAAACCTATAAACATGCATGGCATTGCCGATGCCAAGTGGCAAGCGGGCAGGGCTGTTGACAAGGTTTGCGACTCCCCCTATACGCCCGCTTAATCCGCGCGGGAATTCCGTGCGTTTTTCAGAATTGAAGTGGTCAAGATCCAGGCGAATTAACTGCCCGATCCTCTGAGAGCCCACCGCATCGTTTACCTCGGAACGGGAACGACGCGGTTTTTATCTGTTGTGGCAACATAACAGTCTTCTGATCCCGGCAGGGGGCCCTTGGGCGCCAGGCCAACCGACTGAGCCGCGACGGATCATCCGTCGCACGACAAAAGTGAAAGCACGGGGAACAAAACCGAATGCCCACGATCCAACAGCTGATCCGCAAACCGCGCCAGCCTAAAGTCAAACGTTCGAAGTCGCAGCACCTCGAACAGTGCCCGCAAAAACGCGGCGTTTGCACACGTGTCTATACAACCACACCTAAGAAGCCGAACTCGGCGATGCGTAAAGTTGCGAAGGTTCGCCTGACCAACGGCTTCGAAGTGATCAGCTATATCCCAGGTGAAAGCCACAACCTTCAGGAACACTCTGTGGTTCTGATCCGCGGCGGTCGTGTAAAAGACCTTCCCGGTGTGCGTTACCACATCCTTCGCGGTGTTCTGGATACCCAGGGCGTCAAAGATCGTAAGCAGCGTCGCTCCAAGTATGGCGCGAAGCGTCCTAAGTAAGAGGATACACATATGTCCCGTCGTCACGCTGCCGAGAAGCGCGAAGTCCTACCCGACGCCAAATTTGGCGATCGCGTTCTGACCAAATTCATGAACAACCTGATGATCGATGGTAAAAAATCGGTTGCAGAAAAAATCGTTTACAACGCGCTTGATCGTGTTGAAAGCAAAGTAAAACGCGCGCCTGTGGAACTGTTCCACGAAGCGCTTGATAACATCAAACCGTCGGTCGAAGTTCGTTCGCGTCGTGTTGGTGGTGCAACTTATCAGGTTCCTGTTGAAGTTCGCCCCGAACGCCGTGAAGCTTTGGCGATCCGCTGGTTGATCACTGCAAGCCGTTCGCGCAACGAGAACACCATGGAAGAGCGCCTCGCTGGTGAGCTTCTGGACGCTGTTCAATCGCGCGGTTCTGCTGTTAAGAAGCGCGAAGACACCCATAAGATGGCCGACGCTAACAAAGCGTTCAGCCATTACCGCTGGTAATCTGGGCTTAGGACCAAAACAATGGCACGCGAATATACGCTCGAACACTACCGAAATTTCGGTATTATGGCGCACATCGATGCGGGTAAAACCACCTGCTCGGAACGCATCCTGTATTACACTGGTAAATCCCACAACATCGGTGAGGTGCACGATGGTGCGGCCACCATGGACTGGATGGAGCAGGAGCAGGAACGCGGCATCACCATCACCTCGGCGGCGACAACCACATTCTGGGAACGCACCGAAGATGGCAAAACTGCTGACACACCCAAGCACCGCTTGAACATCATCGACACCCCCGGCCACGTTGACTTCACCATTGAAGTTGAGCGTTCGCTGGCGGTTCTCGATGGTGCTGTTTGTGTTCTTGACGCCAACGCTGGTGTTGAGCCTCAAACAGAGACCGTTTGGCGTCAGGCTGACCGTTACTCGGTTCCACGGATTGTGTTCGTCAACAAGATGGACAAAATCGGCGCGGACTTCTTCAACTGTGTGAACATGATTGAAGAGCGCACCGGTGCAACCGCGGTTCCCGTTGGTATTCCTATTGGTGCCGAAACTGAGCTGGAAGGCTTGGTTGATCTGGTGACCATGCAGGAATGGGTCTACATCGGTGACGACCTTGGTGCATCTTGGGAAAAGCGCGAAATTCGCGATGATCTCAAAGACATGGCCGACGAATGGCGTGGCAAAATGATCGAAGCTGCTGTTGAGCAGGACGATGATGCCATGGAAGCCTACCTCGAAGGCGAAGAGCCTGATGTTGAAACCCTGCGTAAATTGCTGCGCAAGGGCACCTTGGCCATGGATTTCGTTCCTGTGCTTGGTGGCTCTGCCTTCAAAAACAAAGGTGTTCAGCCTCTGCTCAACGCTGTTATCGACTATCTTCCCAGCCCGCTGGACGTTGTTGATTACATGGGCTTTAAGCCTGGCGACGAGGAAGAAGTACGTGACATCGCCCGCCGCGCGGACGACGACATGGCCTTCTCTGGTCTGGCGTTCAAAATCATGAACGACCCCTTTGTTGGCTCGCTGACATTCGTACGTATCTACTCGGGCACCCTGACCAAGGGTGAATCGATGCTCAACTCCACCAAGGAGAAAAAAGAGCGTGTGGGTCGTATGATGATGATGCACTCCAACAACCGTGAAGAGATCGAAGAGGCATTTGCCGGCGATATCATCGCGCTTGGTGGTCTGAAGGACACAACCACAGGTGACACTCTGTGTGACGCCAAAGAACCGGTTGTTCTGGAAACCATGACCTTCCCCGATCCGGTTATCGAGATCGCGGTTGAGCCCAAAACCAAGGGCGACCAAGAGAAAATGTCCCAGGGTCTGGCCCGTTTGGCCGCCGAAGATCCTTCCTTCCGTGTTGAGACTGATCTGGAATCCGGTCAGACCATCATGAAGGGCATGGGCGAACTTCACTTGGACATCCTGGTTGACCGCCTCAAGCGTGAATTCAAAGTTGAAGCCAACATCGGTGCCCCTCAGGTTGCCTACCGTGAGACCATCGGTCACGAAGTTGAGCACTCTTACACCCACAAGAAACAGTCGGGTGGTTCGGGTCAGTTCGGCGAAGTGAAAATGGTTATCACTCCGACGGAGCCTGGCGAAGGGTATTCCTTCGAATCCAAGATCGTTGGTGGTGCTATTCCTAAGGAATACATCCCTGGTGTTGAAAAGGGTGTGAAATCGGTTATGGACAGCGGCCCTCTGGCTGGCTTCCCTGTAATCGACTTCAAAGTGGCCTTGATCGACGGTAAGTTCCACGATGTTGACTCCAGCGTTCTGGCATTCGAAATCGCTGCACGTATGTGTATGCGTGAAGGTATGCGCAAAGCTGGTGCGAAACTGTTGGAACCTATGATGAAAGTCGAAGTTGTTACTCCGGAAGAATATACCGGTGGTATCATCGGCGATCTGACATCACGTCGCGGTCAGGTGAACGGTCAGGAGCCACGCGGTAACGCTGTTGCAATCGACGCGTTTGTTCCACTGGCCAACATGTTCGGCTACATCAACACATTGCGTTCGATGTCTTCGGGTCGTGCGAACTTCACCATGCAGTTCGACCACTACAACGCCGTTCCGCAGAACATCTCTGACGAGATCCAAGCGCAATACGCATAAGACCGGGTGGCGGGGACAACCCCGCCCTACCCACCACTGTAGGGAGAGGCCAGCCCTCTCCACCTGATTTGAAAAAGGAGCCTTCTGATGGGCAAGGAAAAGTTTGAA
>NZ_JBOEGM010000023.1:0-69389 GCF_050633425.1 Pelagimonas sp.
GCGGGCAAGCCCGCGCACTCTGGGTATGATGGTTCAGAGCCTAACGGCCCTGAACATTGCAGGGAAAAAGATGATGAAAGGTCGCGCGAAGCAAGCAAGGGCGAAATTCGATTAAAGCTGTCAGGACCGATCCTTTATGGTCTCGCATCGCCGGACATGCAGCTTTACATCGACGCAAGGACCAGTGGACGATCCCCCACCGAGCATGACGTTTCTGCCGCAGCCGTGCAGATGCTTCCCGAATTGGGTATCAATCAAACGGCATGGCGTGACGCTTGCGAAGTGATGGGCCACAATGACGCCCTTCTCGCCTTGATCATCACAGATGCAAACAGGTTTACACCGGAAATCCGTGTTCAGAACCCCGGCGGATACCTTCGTGGCATGACAAGTGCAGCACGCAACGGCACCCTGAATCTCGTCGGTAGCTTGAAAGCACTGGCCGAGCGGAAAGATCAGCAAAGCAGATGATTGTTTTGCTATCCAGCGTCAGATTTGAGCCATTCCCCGTGCTTGTGGATCGTCATTTGTTCGGTTGGAAACGGTTCAATCAACGAAAAGGCATCCTCGGGCGAGCCGTGGAGCCAAACATCGTGATTTTCAGGCGACAGGATCACAGGCATCCGGTCTGGATGCACCTCGCGCACCAGTTCATTGGGTTTTGTCGTAATGATCGAGGACGTCACCTGCGACCGTTCTTCTTGTCCGTATTCGCCTTTGAAAAACCGCCAAATACCCGCAAACACAAACGGCGGTCGCGCTTCGTCGCCTTTCAGCCCAAACCAAAAATACGTCGCCGGTTTTTTTCCTTTGGCCTCGCAAAAACTGGTTGCTGGGACGAGACAACGCCGCGTTTCAAAACTGGTTTTCCAAAATCTCGAAGTCAGCAGCTTATCGTCACGCGCATTGTTCACGGCCTTGGGCTGAATCGGATTTCCCGTCACCTTGGATTTTTGCGGCAGCACGAAACCCCAATGAGAATTTGCCAGCCGACGCGAACCCTCGCCATCGAGCGTGATGATCGGGGCGTTACCCTTTGGGAAAATCGCAGGCAGTGGTTGCGCATTTCCAAGCTGATCATTTGCAGGCTTAACGTTGAACAGACGCCGCATCGTCTCTTGAGGCAGGTTGTTGGAGTAGAGATTGCACATTTTTCAGGCCCCGGTTTTGACCTTCATAATGAAATTTTTGGGGCGTCGAACGCAAGCGTCCGACCAGCTCTAGGTTTCAGCCGGCACATGACGGCTTACACCCAGAACAGCCCTACCCTGCGCACGGTGCCGCGATAGTCATTCCGCGTCTCTTACAGAGCCGCGTCATTTTCTTCGCTTCATCCCCGCCCAGGGAAGGTCCGATCTGCCCAAAGGGTGACGATCTTCGCCCACGCGACCTGACGGCCGCTAGTGGGTGCTTTGCGATGCTGGCAGTAGATCAAGACAACGGGTGTGAAGGGAGGGAAACCGCGCCAACAATGCCCGCTCGGTCGGGGCATGTGCCAAACCAATGCAAGTCTCACCAGATTCAAGTTGCGACAGTGCATCGTCATCACGAATTATCACCGCAGCTGGCATCGAACGCCGCCAGTTTTCAAGGTCGGCAATTACGCCCCATACAAGCGTAGAACGCATAGACCGTTTCATGTGATCAATAGGTCTTCGGGCGTTTTTCCGTTCGCAAGATGTTCCTTAAACCACGCTGGCGGACGGCCAAAGCCGGACCATGCTTTCTCTGGCGACCGAGGATCTTGATACTTCGGCGGTTTGGGCGGTCGAGGTGCCGATTGCCGCTTTTTCCTTTTCACTGGCGCCGGTGCGTCAGCCAAAAGCTGTTGCAGCGTGAAGCCATGCTTTTTTGCAATGTCGCCCACTACGCGCTTTGCCTCGCGAAATTCCTGCTTCCTGCGGCGCACAATTTCACTCTCGATGTTCTTCAGGAGCGCCTTCAGCTCGCGCTTTGACTTTCCTTTCAAATCCACCAGTGCCATTTTCCCTGCCTTCCTTGCTAATTCCCAGCCGATCTTTGCCCTTATCGTCCAAAAGGGCCAGTTCATTGCAACTATAGATCACAAATTCTTGGTCCTTCGGCCAAGATAGTTTCAGCTTCGATACCCGGCGCACCACGCCAGCAGCTTTGAAAATTCGGGCAGCTACGTCAGGCAGTGTTTCGTTGCGCCGCAACCGAAACCACTCGGTTCCGCGACGATCACCGCGGCCAAACCATCGCGCCCGCAAATCGCGCAAAACCCGTTGTTCCGTGAAATATGCATTGGGCATCGACAAAGTGTAATAGACCTTCAATCGACCCCCCACTTTGCCTTTCAATTCGTTTCTGCGGCTTTTCGTCAGCCGTTTGGTAAACCCGACTTTGAACAAGTCCGGTTCATCCAAAGACTGCATAAGATATACAGTCCCCCATGCCGGTCGCCGCCGAAACCAAGCAATTCCCTTGCGCCGCCTGCGGCGTCTCATGCGAACCGCCGATCAAGCCAGCGGTTTATCAACTCTTTGATTTTCTCTGCGTCGTTGCTATCGGCAAACTGGCCGGAAAGACGATATGCGCCCTTGTGCAACCTGCCATCAACGAAAAGCGCGACACGGTGAACCGTGCGCCGTCTGTTGCGCGTGTCAGAAACCACAATAGCGTCTCTGACTTCCGACAATCCGAACCGACGAGTATCGGTCGTGAGGGCTCTTTTTTCCGAAATCTCGACGTTGTTCATAAAGCTATCGAAGGTCACATCGACCCCGCCGCCCCAGAACCAAGTTCTCGATGATAATTGCAGAACATCGGTCGTGTTCTTGATTATCTTCAAAGCATTATCCTCGGATCAATGACCACTCACCAATGCCAGCCCAAACAACGCCTAAAAGCACTCCGAGGCCGTAGAACCGGCGCGGATCGGTTTCAGCAAGGGCGTGAGCAGCAGCAAACATCGCGTCCCTGCCCCCCAAACGATCCAACCGTTCGCCAACTTGTCTGAGCATCGCAAGTCCAGGCGAAGACAAGTCAGCCTTGCGGGGGTCAAAGGCAGTAGGTCCATGCAGTTTTTCCGCATGATCGAAGGCAGCTTCAAACGCCAATATGGCGCTAAAGCCTTCACGGTATGTCTCTGTGTTTTTCATCTACTGCGTCTTCGTCCGCCAACCAAAGGCATAAAAGAGATACGCAAAATACAATGCTGCACCGACCATGAGCAGCCCAATGAAAATTGCGCCGCCGCCAACTGGATCGTAAGACGACATGAAGAACGAGCCAACGAACACGCTCCACAAAAACATGAAGAACGTCCCGCCGAGCATCATGCACCACTGGCGAAACGATAAAACCATCCCACGCGCTTTTTTCGTTGCGGGGGGCCAAAGCACAGCCATCCCAGCCCACTTAATGTCTTCCAACACCCTATTCTCCCAAATTTGTGGAGCGCGACGGACTGCAACTATACATTCCCGTTTCCGCACCATCAGCATTATACGCGATCATCGTGCCATCCAGCACGGTCGCGCCCTCAACAGGCACCAGCGCCCGCAATTCAACGGCAGCATCTACGCCCTGAAACGTGCGCAAAGCCGCATCCGCGCAGGCTTGCATGTCGTCAAATTCCGCCGTGATCACCTCTGATCCCGACTGAAAATTGAACAGCACCAATATCAATACAAATTTCATTTGCGTCCTCTCAAAGAAAAAGGACCGAAACCTTGCGGTCCCGGCCCTTTCGGTAAATCCAACCGGAGTTTTTTTCACCTTCCACGCACCGTCGCATCCCTGCTAGGTCCGCAGTTTCCGACAATATTACAAGATTGTGTCTAATACAATAATATTATGTACCTGATCCGTACACAGACAGCGTGTTGTCCGCCGGTCTACGCGTAAAATCGTTTCATTCATCTTCCCCTAAAAATCCTCGGGGGAGCGCCCTGCAGGGCGCGGGGGCAGACAGCCCCTATTCTCTCAGTTTTGAGGGAATGCGTCAGGACACATACGGCGCATCGCCGCGATCCCACCCGCAACCACGGGGCTGTCAATTTGCTCAACACCATCAAGTGTTTCATCCATTGCTGACATGGCCTCCACCATATCTGCGTTTGCCTGTCCTCCGATCGACGTCAGAAGACCCAACTTATCAATGGATAATTGCACCATCGCTTCACTGTTGGCTAAATTCGTCTGCGCCAAATTGATCATGGCAGCGACGGCCAGCTCGCAGTCGTCAGATGCTGCGTCTTGCGCTACAGCGCCATTAGACGAGGATCCGATGAGTGCAACCAAAACTAAAGTGTGCAGGCGCATGTGCCTGCGTGAATTTTTCAACATGAATATACCTCCAAAGTTGTGTGCAGCATATTCATCTTTTGCTCTACTTCCAGCGAGATAGATCGGCATTCACGTCCGGCGTGAACCGCCCAGGGCGGATCGAAACATCATCGCTATGCTTCTGCGACGGGCCGGTGGCCCTGAGTCTTTGTTGGTCGTTTGGGGTTCGGGCAAGCCGAACGCCGCTGCACGACGATCAGGGGACCGCCGGTCCCCCAATGCAACCCCGAAATACTGCGCCCAAAGGGGTGTCCCCATCATCGGTCACGGCTGCGCCGCGCTGCGTTGACGGGTGATCCCCCTCCCCTTTGGGCTGGATTTCAGCATTGCATCGGTTCCCCCCCGGCTCTCGGCGAGGGCCAAGGTTTCAGGAGAGGCACCGCTACGCGGACCTTCCAGAACCCTTGTCCGATTTTGCGAAACACCAGAACGGACCACACCACAAAGGAACACGATATGAGCAACGCGCTTTCAATTCCCGAAGAAGATTTTGAGGCTGCGGAACGGGCCAAGCTGATCGCAGATCACAATGACCGTTTTCGCAATACATGGGGGGCGGATTTTACCATCCCCGGCCAGATCGTCATGACGCAAGCCGTGGCAGCATTAAGCCCCGCTTGGATGGCGCGACTGATGCAGGCAATTCAGAAGTTTTCTGACTTTACCGAAGATAACGACCCTTATGGGGATCACAGCTTTGGTGCGGTGGAAATCACTGTAGGCGACGAGACAAAGACCATTTGGTTCAAGATCGACCTCTACGATTGGGACCTTGAATACGGAGCCGAAGACCCAACCGACTTGGAGCAAACCAAGCGGGTCATGACGGTCCTTTTCCCCTCTGACTACTGAAAATCGAGAGCGCCCGACGAAGGGCGTTCCACCCAAACCCATCACCATATCAAGGATAGAAAAATGACTGACCAAACAACAATCCCGCAGATCACCGAAACCGTAGCGTTTGCCGATCTTTATGTTTCCCCTTTGAACCCGCGCACAGTGGTTTCCGAAGATGAAATCGCATCGCTGGCTGAGAACATCAAAATCGCTGGCCTGATCCACAACCTTGCAGGGTTCCGCCATGATGGGACCAAGGGTGTTGGTGTTGTCGCTGGTGGGCGTCGTTACCGCGCCCTCGCGCTTTTGCAGGACGATCCGCGCTTTCAGAACGTGCAGGTTCAGATTGCGCCCGATGAAGACACCGCGAAACTCTGGGCGACAAGTGAGAATGCGCAGCGCCAAGACCTTCACCCCGCCGATGAAATCCGTGACTACGGCGCATTGGAGAAGACAGGTTTGAGCGCAGGACAGATCGCCGTGGCCTATGGCGTGACCGAAAAGAAGGTCTATCGCCGTTTGGCAATGGCTGGTCTGCACACGGCTGTTTTGGATGCGTTGAAGGCCAGTGAAATCAGCATGTCCCAAGCCAAGGCGTTCACAATCAGCAATGACGAAAAGCTGACCCTTGAAGTGTTGGAGCGCGTGAAGGCGAACGGCACGAAGGGTTGGGGCGCAATGTCCGATTATCAGATCAAGGAAGGTTTGAAGCCCGATCACGTCAAAGGCAGTGACCGCCGCGCCGCCTTTGTTGGTGTTGAAGACTACAAGGCCGCAGGGGGCCGTGTTGGTGGCGACCTGTTTGAAGACGAAACGATCTTTGATGATCCAGCGATTTTGCAGGAGTGCTTTGAGGCGAAACTTGCCAGCACTGCCGCGCAGATCGCAACGGACAATGGCTGGACTTGGGGCGAGGGTATCACGGACGATTATGTCTATAGCGATACGATCAGCCGCATGAAGATGGCGCGGGTCTACAAGGTCGAAGGCGTGTTGACCGAGGAAGAAAGCGACCGCTACGACGAGTTGGGCGATCTGGTCAATGGTGATGCTTGCGATGAAGCTGGCACGGCTGAATTTCTGGAATTGCAGGCAAAGGCTGATGGTGGCTTTACGGCAGAGCAGCAGGCCCATGCAGGCGTTGTGATCTACGTTGATCACAGTGGAGACATTGAGGTGATCGAAGGGCTTGTGCGCCAAGAGGATCAAGAGGCAGCTATCGCAGCGGGCGTCTTGAAGAAATCGGCGCACAAAGAGACCCCGAAGAAATCACCCATTTCAGCGAAGTTGCAGGAAGACCTTGACCGGATCGTCATTGGCGCACGTCAGAATGCGCTACTGGACGACCCAACCCTTGCCCTTGATCTACTGGCTTTCCAGTTGACCCAATCGAAGGGTTGGCAGCGTATCCATGCCTATGATGTGTCTTTGCCCCATCTGGCGAACGTGCCGGAGTGCGAGACAGGTTACACGCAGGACAAGCGCCTGACGTTGCCTGACCCCGTAGAGAGCAAAGGCAGCAAGGCCGAGGACTTCACCGCATTCCGCAAGCGCGGCCATAAGAAGTGCATGGATATGCTTGTGCGAACTCTGATCGGTCAGCTTTCAATCTCACACGCTGATCTTGGCGAGTTGATTGACGAGAAGACAAAGAAGGTCACGCGGGATCACTTCACCCCGACAGCCGAGAATTTCTTTAGCCGTGTTGGTGGCCCCTACATGATTGCCTTGTGGAACGAATTGCTGGACCTGTCCGACAGCCATGATGCTGCCAAGACGTTTGCGGCACTGAAAAAGGGCGAGAAGGCCGCAAAGCTGGAAAAGCTGTTTGGTGACGAAGCCACACGCAAGGCCCTTGGCGTCACCGAGACGCAAGAAGCCCGCATCGCAGCATGGTTGCCCGAAGGCATGGTTTGAAGCATGGAGTGGGGCGCATAAGCGCCCTGCCCCCCCTGAGAAACCAAGACACTCGTTAAGTCACGGCTCTCTTGTGTATCTGCAATATGGCAATGTAGTGACAATATTGTAATATTGTTTTGTTGCGATTACACAGAAGATGATCCCAGCCGTTTGGGAAAAGGACATAGCAATGCAATCGAAAAGAGACTTCATCAAAACAGCCGTGATGGCGTCCATGATGCTTTCGGCACCGGCTATTTGTAATGCTCAAGATACCCCGTGGGCAGAAATTGGTTATGATCGCATCTTGGTTGCGAACACCAATGGGGACAGGCTTGCCGTGCGGTTCCGCAACGGCCAGCGATATGACAATAGCAACCTTCAACGGCTGAATTGGTTGTGGCGGGACTGGCGGGCGGGCGGTGCGCAACGTCAGATTGACCCACTGTTGTTTGGTGATCTTGCGTTGATCCAAACGCGTATGTCGCTCGATTTTGCAGAACCCAAATTGATACTGATTAACTCAGGGTTCCGCACGGCCAGCCGTAACGCAACCATCGAAGGCGCAGCCCGCAATTCGCAGCACGTCCGAGGCCGAGCGTGTGACTTCAACATGGTTGGCGTTAGCCCTGCCCTTGTTGTTGGCTACGCCGAATCCTACGGGGTTCATGGCCTTGGCCGCTACGCCGATTTTACCCACATTGATGTTGGTCCAGAGGGGCGGCGTTGGAGTGGATGATAGAGTTTCCTTGTGGTGAGGATGTACCTGGCCCCGCTCGCAGTAACCATATTGCGGTGGGGCCTTTTTTTCCACGGACGAGTGAAGTGATAGCATTTTATAACTTGCCATCATTCCCCAGATTTGATAGCATTCATTGAAATGATAGCAAGGAGCGAACGCATGGGAAATATGTCAATTAGAAATCTGCCAGATGAAATTCATGACGCGCTGAAACTTCGGGCGGCAAAGAACAACCGAAGTGCAGAAGCCGAGGTGAGAGCGTTGTTGGTTGAAACTTTTGTATCGGAAAAGCAAGGGGGGTTTGGGACGCGCCTGCGGGCTTGCTTTGAAGGGATTGAGGGTGACGAATTGGATGTTGCCAGAGACAAAACCCCAGCACAGCCATTGGAGCTAGGATGATTATTCTCGATACCAACGTCATTTCCGAGCTACAGAAACCTGCGCCGAATCCGAATGTCGTGAACTGGTTGGATCAACAAGAACCGACGAACCTGTATTTAACGTCAATCACGGCTGCGGAGCTTATGTTCGGTGCACATTGTTTGCCCGATGGAAAGCGGGCCGCTGAGTTGCAAGATGCCGTAGCCCACATCATTGAGGATCAATTCAGAGGACGAATTTTGCCTTTCGATGCAACCGCCGCCCACTATTTCGGAATGCGAATGGCTCTTGTTCGTGGCGAAGGTATCTCTGTTGGGTTTGCGGACGGCCAAATTGCATCAATTGCGGTCGCAAACAACATGGCCCCTGTCGCGTCACGGGACATTGCCCCCTTTGAGGCGTTTCGGCTGGATGTGATCAACCCTTGGAAAGAAACAGATGACTAAACGCCCCGAGTATGACCGCTTCATGAAGATCATCAATAACAATGGTGGCTTGCCTATCGACAACGACGACCTCGCAGCCGAAGCCATCAAAGAGGCTGTGCTGGACATGGGGTTTGACCCTATCTGGGCGACCAAAATCCTTTTGACGGCGCTCGATAAAGTTAATGCTGAATTTGATCGACCCGATCACAAAGCGGTCGATTTGTTCACTCAGCACATGGCATCCCGACCAGATACAGGGCCAACCTCATCGAAATTAGAGCCTTGCGATGGATAATCCTACGTCGATCTATGGACGGTTCCTGTTGTGGGTCTGCGTTCAAGGCTACGGGGGTCGCATTTTGCCTGTATGGTTCCGGCGCTTGTTTCCACGATCACAGGTTCATCGCGCATGGCTTTATGGCCGTGACGGTAATTTCTGGGAGCGTGGTGTCCGATACGGGCCAGCCAACCCTTACCACGCATACCGCGCCGAAATTGATGAAGAATTGGACGAGTTTATGGCCGCAGAGTTGCAAGCCATTGAAGCAGATATGAACAGGAGTGCATCATGAAAATGTCAGGCGGTAAGGCCATCGTCGCGACGGTCGTTGTTACCGCCGTGGCTGGCATCTTGGGTTATATCTGCGCGACCGCCTATTTCACCTTCCGCGACTACGGTTTCACCGCTGCCGTGGATTGGTCTTGGCTGGCCCGCAGCTATTTTCCGCTTCGAACTGTCCGGCCCGACGATTTTTGGCTGGCGACCAGTATCATCGGCGGTTTCTGTCTGGTTGGGCTGATCGGGGCCGCTCTGTTGATTTATCAATGCCGCGCTCGGTACGAATGATGCTGCCTATCTTGGAAGAAATGCAGATACGCATGGCAGAAGTCATTTTCCGCCCCTTGCGTGTCTTGAAGTCTTGTTGGTCCGAGGGCCGAACAACCTGCAACCGCTATTCGCTTGCAGGCTGGACCGTGTTTCTACCGGCCCTTGGATTTGGCGCAATGCTCGCGAAGGGCCTTTCATCCGAGGCATTCCGCTTTGACCGAGAGCCAACGCTAATTTCAAACATCGGACTGATCTTTGTGGCGGTCTGGCTGGCCTTCACGATGTATACAGGGTTCATGGCTGTTGCGACCGGCCTTATCGGGACTGTGCGTCGGTCAAAGTGATTTTCTGCCCGTTCCCCCAGGGCGATGCCCTGCGAACACGGGCCTGCGCTATTCGCGCAGAAACGCTAAAGCGTCAGCCACACCAGCTTTGACGGCGACCACCATCATAAACTCGCGCCAACCCTTCGCGGATCAAAATGTCCGCTATATTTTCTCCCCCGACATAGAGCCGCGCTAACCCCCGATCGAAGCGGTCACGCCCCGGCAATCTGATCACTTCCACCACACGTCCGGACGTCATCAACGCCCGCAGTCGAGCGGTTGCTGCCTGTCCTAGCGCCAGCTCGAAGTCGCAGTGCGGTTCAAAGGTCTCTGGCGTGTCCAAACCGACCAGCCGCCAGCTATCGCCATCCATGCGGATTGTGTCGCCATCAACGACATACACCGCCGCCGGATCGACTGTTTCAGCGTTCACCTGCCCCGTAATCAGCGCCAATGCCAAACCAGCCTGCAATGCCCGGTAAGAGAGTGGGGGTCTTTTGTCCCACATCGAGGCGCAGACCCGCAGAGCTTTTTCTCTGAGGCGCGTTCCGCTTCTGTTGCCTGTGTAAGCCATGGTCATTCCATTATGCCAAGCGCGGTCTTTCCCGCTGCCAAATCATGCCACAAACATGGACCAATCGGGATGGACTTTCACCCTGTTTCTGCCCCCGCCGAAGATCCCCATCACGTTCCGCGTTTGCCCGTTCCGCTGCTGTCTTTGCTGTATTCGGTGTTGATCACTGTTGCACAGTCACCAACATCCTTGGTCTTACCCGGCCCTTCTAAAAACTGAGCGCGACGGTTCTCAAGTGTCCCCTTGGACGTGTTTCTCAAACGGAACTTCACTTAGTTTTCTCTTAGCGACCGGCTCCGGCTACGCCTTTGCCTTCAAACAAAAAAACGGTTTCCATCCGAATTAGAATATTTTACAATATTATAATATCGTTCGGACCCTCCGTTTTTTGGTTTGATCGCATCGAATACACGCTTGACCGTTTTTTATCGAAACACTCTCACCAAGGAGACACCACAATGAGAACCTTTGCAGAATTTCAGATCATGGGCCGCGTAGGTAAGACCAAAGACGTTGGCAACACCCTCCGGGTCACAGTTGCCGCCGAATACGGACGCAAAGACAACAACGGCGACTTTCAGGCAAACGCCTACTGGAACGAAGTGACGATCTTCAACGAGAACGTCATCACGTGGGTGAAAGAGAACACCCAACCCGGTGATCTGGTCCATGTTCGCGGCACGCTCCGCCAGACACAATGGGAAAACAGCTCCGGTGGCACCGAATACGGCATGACCCTTGCGGCTGACGACTTCGACAACATGAGCCAGGACGAACGCCGCCGCGCAGCGAAAAAGCAAGAGGGCTAACACCCTCGGTGGGCCTAACGGCCCACCACTCCCCCAACGGGCTTGTCAGTCGGCTGGACGTTTTCGGTCGCAGATAACGAGAATAAGGATTGGACGTTTCCGGTCGGCCCTCTCACCAAAGGTTCCTTCCCGGTGACAAAAACCCAAGGGGTTTTTCCAACCGGATAGCCGGGAAGGTCATCACAGAGGACAAGCCGATGGACTACAAAGACACGCCTGATCCACGTCACGACCTGCCATCGAGGCGGCTCACAGAGACCCGCAAAATCACGACACCAGACGGTCACAACATTCACCTGTCGGTCGGATATGATCCAAAGGAAAATGGGCGACCCCGCGAGGTCTTCTACTCCGCGGGCTTCAAGTCAGGATCGCAGCTTGAATTTCAGGTTCAAGACGCCTGCGTGATGTTCTCGCTTCTTTTGCAACACGGCGTGCGGCCAGAAGACGTTGCAAAATCGCTCTCACGATCCGAGCAGCCAGACGGTTCTATGACATATGCCAGCATTGTTGGCTTGATCGTGTCTGAATTGGCCCAAACTGAAACCGTTGCCCCAAACGACTGACCATTGTATGACTTATCTACCCTCGGTGGTCTTAACCGCCGTGTCTGGTTTCAAATCCAAAGCGCTGCTTAAATTCAAGGACCAACCATGCCCGAAATCTCGATTCCCGACTATCCGTTCAAACTGCCAAACGAGGCGTCCACTCTTATCTCGCGGTTCGGATTTTCCCAAAAAGAAGCCTCCGTCTTCTATGGCGTCCGCCTCGATACAATCAAAAAATGGATCAGCGGGAAGATGGCAATGCCCGATGATCTTGTTCTCGAAAGCTACAACAAGCTGGCTCGATTGCAGGACTTCGCGGCACTTGTTGCTTCGGCTTACAATGATCTCGCCGTCGCAGATGACGGCGAACACATGGCCCAACAATACATCAGCCTGCCTACCGTCACGCAGATGCGGCGCGGCTTCATGCCGGTCTCAAAGGGCTTCTACGAAAGCCTTTTCGCCGACATAGCCGCCCACGCTTATAGTTCAGGTCCCGATGACTTCTGCTATGTTGTCCCAGAAGCACCAGACGAAGAGATTGGCACAACGAATTTCTGGGTTCGTCTTTGGGTCGAACAGGATATGCAGATGGAGCTTTGCATCGAGCGCGAGGACAGCGTTGCACGCTTTGATGTTGATTTTTACAGCTTTCTAAAGACTGAATTATCCAGTTGGAAAAATGTTCAAACCACATTTTCTGGCGGCAGCGACTTCCACCCTCACCCCGACGAAGTTTGTCTCGATATTCCTTATTCGCCAGATTGGTACGGCGAAGCCCATGACCTCACCGATGAAGAAGTTGCGTTAGCTGGGACTTCGGTTCGGATCGCCATTTCCATCGCGGGTAGCGACACATTTGATGATATTGCTGGCGACGAACAGCGATTTATCCTGTTGGTCGAAGACGATGAAATTCGTCCGATGATGGAAGCACATGAAGGACCAGAGGACGCCGATCTGTGCGCAACAAATGAAAATTTGGCATTGATCCTGCGTGAAGTTTTCGGGTCGCGTAAAGCGTTGCTATCAAAAGCTGCATACCAGTAGGCGTTAGGCTCATGCCCCGCCCCCAAGGGCGGGCCACCGCGCCCTAGTTTCAGCCGGCAGGCGGCTTCCACCAGAACACCACGCCCCGATACGAGCTGATGAAATAGGATGGGGCCCGTCTCTTGCAGAGCCAGGCGCCACCTTTCCATCATGCCCGCCCTGGGCCGCGATGATCTGCCCTTCGGGTGACGGTCGTTCGCTTCGCCTTGTGCATCGGATCTCGCTCGATCCGGTTTTTCTAGTCGTTTGGGGTTCGGACAAGCCGTACGCCACTGCACGACGATCAGGGGACCGCCGGTCCCCCAATGCAACCCCGAAATACTGCACCCAAAGGGGTGTCCCCATCATCGGTCACGGCTGCGCCGCGCTGCGTTAACGGGTGATCCCCCTCCCCTTTGGGCTGGATTTCAGCATTGCATCGGTTCCCCCCCTGCTCTCGGCGAGGGCCAAGGTTTCAGGAGAGGCACCGCTACGCGGACCTTCCAGAACCCTTGTCCAATTTTGGGAAACACCAGAATGGACCACACCACAAAGGAACACGATATGATGAAGGTTTTTGAAAATCCGGCGCACCTACGCGCGGCGATTAATGATGTGCGAAATGGCACGGATACAGCGAAGCAGTTTGATCGCTGGGCTTACGTTGGGGCTGACGGAAATATCTACACACACCCAACGGAACAAGGCGCGATGCGCCTAGCTGGAACGCATGGCATTGGTATTTTCACACTGCGGGCTGACTACGACACGGCAACTTACGAATTTTCATCTTCTGATCAAACCATGTTGCGCATGTTCGGCAAAGACCACCACGAAGCGGCAAAAATCAAGCCTGAAATGACCCTGATTGATCCCGAGGGCAACACCATCGCCACAATGGACGCATGGGCGTCCGACTGGACGGAGGCGGGTCAATGAGAGAGGAAATCACGATCACCGCTCAAATGGTCTATGACTGTCCCGCAGAGGACAGTCGCCAAGATCAAGGCCAAGCCATCCATAATGATTTGCTGCGCCTTTTGGATGCCGACAGCACCACAGGCGTCGCATGTTGCGGCGTCACCATTCAACATCTATCGCCAGAGGCTTTGACATACGGCAACGCCGAAGCCCGCCAGTTGGCGGAACGTCAGAGCGACCGGATTTTCTCTGCCCTTGCAGAACTATACGGCGTGGATAGCGTCCCTGACCTGCTCACTTATGCCCTATGTGACCTGCGCCACCTTGCAGATCAAAGCACGCTTGCATTCGACAGGCACGACAAGAACGCCTTTCAATATTACCGCGCGGAAAAAGACGAAGAGGACAAGGAGTCCATGCGATGAAACCGAGCATTTTCAAGATCACGGGCGGGCATCTAACCGCCCGCGACAAACGCAATATCCTAGATTGCATCGAATACCTGCGCGGACAGGATCACCATAACGCATGGCTTGGCTACAAAGGATCACCAAAGCGGTATTGCGTCACCGCCGATGCAGACCTGCCGAACATCTACGGCGTTCGGATCAGCGAAAACTACACAACCGATTGGGGCGCAAAACGGCAACGTGAGTGGAAATTCACGGTTGAGGCAAAGGGCATCGACCCTTTGCAGCCCGTACCACCAAAAGCCGACCCCCAAGCCGATCTATTTGAAGGAATGAGCGCATGAACATGCAAGCCCCCGAAATCATGGCCGACGATAGCGAGCAGGCATCGAGCCTGCCCGCGATCACTTCGCAAATCGAAGATATTGTTGCTGCCCGCGATGCAGCACTTGCCAAGATCACCGACGCCGCCGCCACCCTTGAAGCAGCCTATGCGCTCACCGACGAGGCCAACGCCTTTGCCCGCAAAGCCCAATGCGGCCGGAAATATTGGGGCATCGACCGGACCCACAACAAACACTATGAACACCTTTCGCAGCAGGGCTTTGACGCCGCGCAGTCGGTTGAAACCTACCGCCGCCAGCTTGACGCATCCGTCTGGTCTTACCTGTTGGAAGAAACAGGCATCCGTGACCTGATGGACGCCACAGGATCACGCGAGTTCGACCAAGGCTTGCGCGAGGAAGTCCCGCCCGTCACCGTGCAGGACGTTCGCGCCACCTTTGAAACGTGGATGTGCAATGCCGATCTGACCTTTGCACGGGGGCTGGCCGTCGCATTTGCGCGGCTTGATAGTCGCTTCAAATCGCATGACGCTTTCAAACTCGGTTCACGCATGATCGTTGATCGTGCGTTTTCCGAATATTCGGGCAGCTTCAACCGAACATGGGCCGAAGAAACCATCATCGACGTGGAGCGTGTCTTTGCGAAGCTGGACGACCAGAAGCCAGCCGGTCGCGGCTTGATCCAAGAGATCGACGCCGACCGGCGCGGTTACGGGCCGCAACAGTCTTTGACCGAAAGCCGGTTTTTCCGCATCCGGGGCTTTATGAATGGCAACGCCCACCTTTGGTTCACCCGCGATGATCTGGTCACAAAGGCCAATCAGGTTTTGGCCGACTACTACGGCGAAGTGATCCCCGACGCCGCCCCCAAGGACGAGGACAGCGCCGCCTTTACCAAGCGCACAAACCTACCGTCCAAAGACCTGCAATTCTACCACACGCCCGCCGAGGCAGCGGCTTTGGTTGTAGATCACCTTCGCTATGAAGACGGCCAACATATCCTTGAGCCAAGCGCAGGAACAGGGCACCTTGTCAGGCCGCTTCTGGCGAAGGGCCACAAGGTTACGGCCATCGAGATACACGCGGACAGGGTGCGCCAGTTGCGGGCGCATGAAGGCCCAAATTGCAGCGTGATACACGGCAATTTCTTGAACCAGCCAGCGAACCCGATCTATGACGCGGTGATCCAGAATCCGCCCTTCTTTCGGACGCATTGGATGGACCACTTGCGCCATGCCTATGACTTCCTGAAATACGGGGGCCAGCTTATCGCCATCGTTCCGGCATCCGCCGAAGTCGGCCAAAGCAAAGCCCACATTCAGTTCCGCCGATGGGCCGAGAAAGCCAACGGCGGGCGAAGCTGGGGCATGTTCACCGACCTACCCGCCGAGAGTTTTGCCGAGGCTGGCACCAACATCAACACCGTGACTTTCAAGATCACAAAGCAAAACTGATATTGGATCAGCGCCCGTTGCACACATCACAGATTGCGGCATCGGGCGTCACCACCCCTTCGCTGACGCGGAAGGGGTTGTTGCAGTGCAGGCAGGTTGCATAATTTGCGCCGTCTTCAAGGTCACGATTCTGCTTATCTTTTTGGTCACGATCATCGCGCTTAGACATTTGGTTTAATCCTCTATTCTTCTCATTCATCTTCCCTAAAATATCCTCGGGGGGAGCGCCACCGGCGCGGGGGCCGACAGCCCCCTTTCACTGCTAGGACACGCTATGCCGACTGATCAGAATGAAATCGACGCAACGCAATCTGCGTGGCTCAGGGACGCGAAAGTGGCGTTGTTGAACCGCGATCCTGTTGACGCCGCCAACGATGCAGATGCCTTGGCGAAATTTGCTCAAAAGCGCCTTGAGGCCCTTTTGAACGACACGCCCTAGCGGGCGCGTCAGCACGGTCAGCGGGACCGTGGAAACGGTAAACCCTGCCTTGCAACAGGGTTTGCCATGCAGCCGCTATCGCGGCCAGTGCATCATTGTGAATTTGACCTGAAGAACCGTTGACGAGCTGAAGGCGGATCGAGCGCAGACCCCGTGTCTTCGGAAGCAGCGATCCTAGAACCGAAGTTTCCGAAAATATAGCAATCTCCGTGAAAAACGACCGGGAACCCTACACGGCGCGTGGGCCAGTCAACACCAAGCCCTTCGGGGCGCGTGCCGCGCGTGTGGACAGGCCCCCTTTAACGCCGTGTCTGGCGTCCCTGTTTATTCACTAAGGAGATTACCATGAAATATTTACGCAAAAAATCTAATCGGTTACGTCGCATCGCAGCCCGCCGCTTGAAGACACTCAGAAAGCAACTGCGCAAGATCGACTTGAGCCTCAGCATCGAAATCAACCTGATCCTTCTCAAGATCGAGTTCACAATCAAGCGCCGCGAAAAATAGCGCGGCTGCATGGCAAAGCCCCTCGCGGGGCTTTTGCCTTTGTCATCGCACAATCGGCAAATCTGACAGACGCGTCGTGTAGCGCGGGCTGCGATGTTCCGCCCGAAGCTGCCAAGGCCGGTTCACGCCCTCACTTGCAAGCACCATCGTCTTTTTCCCGAACCTATCATTAATCAGATCGAGCGCCCGCATCGCTTCACCGCTTTTGCTGCGGGGCGCATCAAAAAGCGTTCGCGGTCGGTCCTCGATAGGCAGAAGATCATCGAGCATAACGCCAGCTTTCGTGAAGCCGAATTTTGCCGCCTGTCCTTTCGGCCAGGCGGCGTCTGCACATCGCCGCGCCGCCCGCACCAGCTCAAATGTATCGCAGGACATTGGCATGATCCGCGTGGACCTACTGCCCGCATATTGCGGACGGTCCTTGCGATGCCGGTTGGTGTGGAAAAACACCGTCAGCGTTCCCGCGACAAGCCCGTGTTGGCGCAATTTTTCCGCTGCACGGGTCACATGCGTAGACACGGCTTGAAAAACCGTGTCGAAATCCGTCATGGGCTGACCCGCCGAGCGGGTGACAGCCATGCCTTTGCGCTGCGGTTCAACATCATCGAAAGCCAAACATGGTTCACCTTGTAATTCCAGAACCGTGCGTTCGAGTACGACCGTTCCGACCGCCCGGGCCTGCCTTAACGGCATGGCCCGAAGGTCTGACGCTGTTTGGATACCAAGCTGACGCAGTTTCGCGTCAGTCTTGCGCCCAATGCCCCAAATGCCCCCAACTGGCACCATTGGCAGGAGCCAATCGGCCAGTGTGTCGTCCATCATATCCAGCACCCCGCCGAATATCGGGTTCTTCTTAGCTATGTCGTTTGCGCACTTCGCCAGCGTCTTCGTCGGCGCGATCCCGACGCGCACCGGCACGCCGATCCGCCTCAGGACCTCGCGCCTCATCGCGCGGGCATGTTCTGCCCGATCCTTGAACCCGCCAAAGTCCAAGAAACATTCATCTATCGAGTAAATTTCCACATTGGGCGTGAAGTCTTCGTAAACCTCGACCACGCGACGGCTTATGTCGCCGTAGAGCGTGTAATTCGAGCTAAAGACCTTCACCCCATGCGCTTTGATCTTATCGCGCAGCAGGTGCAGCGGTTAGCCCATCTTGATTCCGAGCGCCTTGGCTTCATCGGATCGAGCTACCGCGCACCCATCATTGTTCGACAAGACGATCACCGGCACGTTTTTCAGGGCGGGGTCGAAGATCCGTTCAGCAGAGACGTAGAAATTGGCGCTATCGGAAATCGCGATAGGCCGCTTCATTCCAGATCATACCGCCGCACGACGCCTGCGATCACACCCCAAATTTCACTGTCCTCGGTCAGTTCAATTTCTGGGAAGGTCTCGCGGCCATTGGCCGGGGCCAGAAAATACCGCCCATCCCGCTTGCGCAGGATTTTGGCGGTCACTGCCCCTTCCACAACGGCCAGAACCGCACGGCCAATCCTTCGCTTGCCCGCACGATCAACAGCGATCAGATCACCGTCACGGATTCCGGCGTCCCAAAGGCAGTCGCCTTCGACACGCCACCAGAATGTCGATGAAGGACGACGAACGACCCATGAAATCGGGTCTATTTCGTCTTCAAGATCATCAGCAGCGGGGGACGGAAAACCCGCGCTGGCAGGCGTTGTCACCAACCGAAGGGGCATACCATTGGCAACCACAGGTGTTTCCACCGGAAAAACAGGCATCCAAATCCCTCCTATGTTCTTGGATTGTTCTTTTCCTCTTTCTGCCAAGTCGCCCCATTCTGTCAAGGTTTGACCAAACTGGAATTGCGATCCGGCTGTGAAACTTTTCCTATTCATCTTCCCCTAAAAATCCTCGGGGGAGCGCCCTGCAGGGCGCGGGGGCAGACAGCCCCTTTGCTGCTTGTCGTTTCGACGGAGCTTGGTACAATAACATATCATTGTCTGCTACACTGGATTGTTCTTTGTCGGAAACACTTGCCCCGATCCCAAACGTGATCACTGAGGTGGCTTTGCGCCACCGGCTTGAAACAGGGTCAAAATTGCTAATCCGTTGCACCCAAACGCCAACGCGAAAAGCGTCAACGTGGCACGGTGTTTGGACCATGGAGGCCCATCATCCTGACGGGTCTAAGCAGATGCTTGTCACGGCGCGTTCTCGACTTGCTGGTCAAATTTGCGTTCGTGAGTTCAAGACTGTGACCGGGATCGTGTCGTTCCTAACAGACGGCGGCTTCACCGAAGTTTCCTTCCCCGTGATTGAGGGACATTCCGTGACACTTTCGCTGAATACCGAAATCTAAGCACACAGAGCAGGACGTTTGGTGGCCCATGTCCCGCCCGTTGGGCGGTCCACTGCGCCCTAGTTCCAGCCGCAAGCGGCTTCCACCTGAACACCGCGCCCCGATACGAGCTGATCCAATAGTCGTCGGGCCGTCTCTCTGAGCCGCCCCGCTTCCTTTGTCTCATGCTCGCCCTGGGCCGCGCCGATCAGCCTGCCGGTGACGGTCGTTCGCTTCGCCTTGGGCGGGCAGCGCGTTACCCACAATCCCGACACTTCGATGTGTGATGTCTTCGTTTGCGGGAGTGCGACGGTTTGGGATTCAGGCGGTCAAGCCGCCTTCACCCGCACTGGATAACCCCCTGCCCTACGGACCGTTGGTCCTGACTTTTCATTGGCCCCTTGGGGTTCGGACAAGCCGAACGCCACTGTGGGGCGTTAGCGGTAGGGATACCGCCGCCTCCAAGTCGAATAGCCGGGGGCCGTGTCCTCGCTGCGCTGCGGGCCGCACCACCCCCCGTCGATTAGGCTTGGAGCCTCCTAATCCTTCCTTTCATCGCATTCAGGTTTTCAGGAGCAGGCGCATTCGCGCTGTCCATAAAACCCGAACCATTGGGCGCACAGACCCAAGCGACACCACAAAGGATGATAGGTTATGCCAAAAGTAGATATTCACCAGCACGTCACAGATACAATCGTCGCGCAAATCGAAGCAGGCACACCACCTTGGCGCAAGCCGTGGACAGGTGGCGCAGGATCAGCCGCTTTGCCATTGCGTCACAACGGAGAGGCATATCGCGGGATCAACATTTTGATGTTGTGGGCGACCGCATCCGAGCGCGGTTATTCGTCCGAGCGGTGGATGACCTTTCGTCAGGCGCAGGAATTGGGCGGCATGGTCAAGAAGGGATCGAAGGCGGCACGTTCTGTTTTCTATGGCACATTCGAAAAGGATGCAGAGGGTAACGACGCACCAGACGGGGAAGGCAAAACCCGCGTCCCCTTTGCTAAGTGCAACAACGTATTCAACGCCGACGAAATCGAAGGTTTGCCCGCTGAATACTACGTCCTGCCTGATCCTGCCCGCGATCTTGGAACCGAGCCAGATGCCGACCTAGAGGCATTCTTTGCTAACACAGGCGCGAAGATCATCACAACCGACGAACCCCGCGCCTATTACCGCCCGTCCGAGGATCACGTTCACATGCCGCCAATCGCTACGTTTTTCAGCGCAGCCAAGTATTATGGGGTTCTAGGTCACGAAATCACGCATTGGAGCGGCGGCGAGAAGCGGCTGGACCGGATCAAGAAATTTAATGACCGCACAGCCTACGCATTCGAAGAACTTGTTGCCGAAATCGGCGCTTGCATCCTTGCCGTGAAACTTGGGATTGAGCCAGATTTTGACCAGAGCGCCGCATACGTCGAATCTTGGTTGAAAGCCTTGAAGGACGATAAGAACCTGATTTTCAAAGCCGCATCAGAGGCACAAAAAGCAGTGGACTACATCACAGCACAGGTTGAGCAATCCACGACGCAGGAGGCCGCGTAGCCACATAGCTATATCGGCCAAAGGTGGTAAGCTAAACCCCTCCCTGTTGGCCCACTTGGCCGATGCTGCCCCTGCCTGAAAAGGTGGGGGCTTTTTCACGGGATGATGATGGTGACGCGGCAGGGGACGAGCTGCGCCCGCCCCCTGCCCCGCCTTGCGCTTCGCGCCCTGGCCCTTCCGGCCAGATCAGAGGCAGCTAAACGGCAAAGGATCGCCAAGTGCGACAGTATGCGTTTCGCCATTCAATGAAACATCCACGGCGCTATGGGCACGGAGACCGGCCACCAGAGGTTCCCAGATGCCGTTTTGGTTATCAGCCTTGGAGATACGACCGTGTGCCATCGGCGCATCAATGGTGATCAGGTCAGGGAAACGGAACGTTGCCACGGCGCTTATGTCTGGATCAGCGTCAAGTGCGATCAGAACTGCACTTACAGAGGTGCCATAGACGGAGTTGGGATCACAAACTAAGGAAACACCCATGTCAGCATCCCCAGCTTGATAGAGGTCTACACCACGTTCCATTTCGTGATCCCAAGCAAATGCAGAAACCGGCACAGATGCCAAAAGTGCAAGAGAAATAAGGGTTTTGACAATACGCATAGACTGCCTCCTTTACGGAAGCAGTCTAGCATTTTGGCTCGGAATTTGGAAGGCTAGGCCGCGCCTTTGTCGGCCTCTTTCCACTCATACGCCCAATGATCCATCGTGGCGATCACAGACCCATCGGGGGCCAGCAATGTGAGTTCCGGCTTGATCTTAGCAGATTGGTGATGATCTTTACCGAACATGCGCAAAGTTCGTTCGTTCGATGATTGAAGCCAACTTTTGCTAGTGCCGTAGTCTGCTACCAGCTTAAAAAGTCCCCCCTGCCCTTCGTCATTCATAGATCACATCCAATTGCTTGCCATCCTTCCACATCGGCACCTTTTCACCGGTGTTCCAGAGGTATAGCCATCCAACAACCGAGCGCGTTTTGCGATCCAAAATTCGCTGTATTGGTTCAGCATAAAGTCTTTGTTTGCGTCCCATAGATTTTCCTCTGCATTCACTGAGAACAGCGATTTTCCTGCCCGACCCACAATTCGAAGTCGGGTAGGCCATCGCCTATCCGCGAGTTTGCGCGGAGCATGAGAGGATGGGGGTGAAACCAAATCGACAGGGTTGGTGCGGCCCGCAGCGAAGCGAGGACACGGCCCTGTCTATTTTGTTTCAGGGGGAAGGAAGCCGAAACTCCTTCCCCCTCTTAAAAATATCGTGGCGCATCGCGCCCTCTATCAATCTTTGCTGTTCAGTTCTTTGATAACAGCATCGAGACAGGTCCAGAACAATGGTTCAAATTGACCTCGCATCATCGCACTATCGGAGGATAGGCGATGTGGATCATGTTTGTTTCGGAGCGCATCAAGCAAACTTGCATCAATGCGTTTTGTGCTTTTATACCCCTGCCGCATTGGCATCCGTTGAACGTCTTGTTTTTCAACATACTCAGGTTGTGGCTCAAATTGCTCGACTGCCCGACGCCCCGCCATTGTGATAGCAACCTTCGCGGGTGTTCCTTGTGCTTCCAAGGCGTCCAATTGCTTTTGCTGGTCCATCTTGACCGCAGCCGACAAGGCGATTTCGCGTTTGTCGCCTGATCCTTGGACTTGCGGCTCTGAATTTGGTTTTGCTGCTGGTGCTGGTTTCGCAGGTGGTTGTTTTGGCTTGGTGATCTCTGTTTTTACCGTTGGTTTGGGCGTCGGTTTTGGTGCGGGAGACTTTTCGGGCGCAGGTTCGGGTTTGGATACAACGGGTTTCGGAGTTTCTTCGACAACAGGCTTGTTTGTCGGCAAGGGTTGCGAAAAGTCTGATGTATACGCAGGGTCGCTTCCCTTGATTGCGGTCTTTTTCTTGCGTGGCATCTGTTAACCCCCTGTCAAAGCATCGAGTATTGAGGTGGCTTCTTCGAGCGCTTCGGCAAAGTGTTTTGCTTGAACGCGCAAGTGGCTTGGCCCGTTACGCCGGTTCTCCGCAATGTGGTGGATGAAGCCCTCCGCCGACGCATCCTTATGCTGTTTCCGTTGCATGAAATAATCGTCCATAACCGGAAATTGAGAGATAGCCTTTTCTTCGATTGCCAGCTCTGCCTTGCTTTGCTTGGCTGGCACATTTGACATTACGACATGAAAGGACGGTAAGGCGTCTGGGTCTTCGGCGCGATCACGTAGCCCGACATACCAGTTGAAAGTGTCAGTCGTAATTTCAAGATCGTCGTCACTCAGCATCATTGGTATGACTAGAACATCGCTTTCAACCGCAAGATCGTCTGCCCATGCACCCGCTGCCCCGATGGTATCAATGAAGACGTAATCGGCAGTGTCGTTTTCGTATGCATGTTCCACTTTCTCGGAAAGTTCGTTCACCATCGTCAACGGCTCAATGCGGAACAGTGGGTCTTCGATTTGCAGCTTATTCGCCCATCGAGCTAAGGCTTGTTGCGGGTCGGCGTCAAACACTAGACAGCGTTTGCCTCTCGCCATTGCTGCGCTGACCAATGCCCGCGTGAGTGTCGTTTTTCCCGCGCCGCCTTTTCGCGTGATGATCGAGACGACCTTCATTTCATCATTGGGCATGTATCTTGTCCTTTGTTTCGTGTTGCTTGTGTCGTGTCCTTGGTATCTTGTTGCTGGTATCGCGTCTACTGTTTCTTGTCGCCTGCCTCTTGTTCGGTGTTTTGTTGCGTGTTTCGTGTCACAGGTTTCTTGTCGCGTGTCCTTTGTTGCGCGTTCGGTGTTTCTTGTCGCGTGTTACGTGTGTCGTGTTCGGTGTCTTGCAGCGTGTTCCTTGTTTCTGGTTACCTGTCGAGTGTCGATTGTGCCGTGTAGCTTGTTTCGTGTTGCTTGCCAGATTGCCCCGAACCCGTATCTTGTTTCTTGTCTCCTGTTGATTGTCTGCCGCGATAGTCTGCTTTTTAGACCAGTCAAAACCGAAATAGGGGGCAGCTACCAAGCGATATACCGCTTGAGGGGGCATTTCCGGCCCGTCAGAGGGCCATGCCGTGTTTTTTGGTAGGGCAGGGGCCAAAAGTGCTGTTGAGCCGTCAGGCGGCGCATTTTTGGCTTGGCCCATCACCTTCGGTTTTGGGCGGTCTCGCCTCTGGCTCGACACGACGACCCGCAAGGGGCCGTCTGAAACGGAATACAATCACTCTTAACGGCTTTAACAATGTTATAATTTGCGGTGCACCTTTACAATTGCGTCAAAGCCTAAGTGATTGTATGGAAGATGGCAGGAAATAGGAGGTGTATGTTCGCATGGCTGGTCGCCGACGCTTGACTGATTTGGAGCGATTGGAAGTCGTCCGTGAAACGCGAAAAGGCGTTTCTGCTCAGGTGCTTGGAAAGCGATACTCGGTAACACCGCGAACGATCCAATACACCGTGAAGCGCGAAAAAGAGCGCCGCCGCGATACCGGCATCCGCACCGCGCAGATTGGAACGACCGTCACACCAGAGGAACTACGGGCGTTTGAAGTGGTGCTTTCGCGGCACGGGATCAGCAATCGGTCAGATGGAATGCGCCGATTGATCCAGTCCGCGAACGGAGTTTTTCAACCTGACGAGCATTTGGCCGACGAATTGAAAGCCTTTCGGGCGGCGTTGAACCGTGTCGGAAACAACGTGACGCAGATCGCAAAGCGGATGAATGAATCGAACAACAAAGGTCTGAGACCTTCGTTTGGTCCATCAAGTCTGGCGCAGATGCGGAGCCTTGCAGGGTTCGTTCTGGATTTTGCGGATCAGGTAGATCTTCTGTCCCGTCGCAGGACCGATGGGATCACCATGTTGGTCAGTGACGCCTTGAAGGAGCTGGCCGATGGCGAGGAATGATGCGGTTCAGTCCGTAACGGGCGAGATTTTCCGTGAAGGTTGGAGCCGTGTGCGCGGTTCCATGCAGGGGCTTCATGCGAAGAAGCCGCAAATGATCCGAGCAGCAAAAGGCCACCGTGCAGCCGTGTTCAAAGCTATTAAATCTGGCGTAACACATACTAAGGCAGAGCTTTCCAATCAGCTTGAATACCTGACAACGAAGTCATCCCACATTGTAGATAGCCGAGGCGTGTTGGACGGTAAGAAGACGCTTTCGGGAGACGAAATCAAAGGTCTGACTGATAGATTTTCAAGCCGTTGGGACGATGGCTTTCGCCCAAAGATGGGCCACACCACTCACATGCTCATGTCCTATCCGCAAGGGACACGCGGCGAGGATGTGCGAGATATAACCGCGGCTGTCTGTCGTGAGCATTTTCAAAATGATGATCGAAACTTTGATTACATCATCGCCGTTCATGAGGATCGAGCGCACCCCCACGCGCACATCGTCTTGAATCGACGTTCCCAGGAGGGTGAGTATTTCTATCTGGGGCGGGATCATCACTTTAACTATGATGATTTTCGCCTTTCGATGGTTGAACACGCCGAAAAGGTTGGTGTTCGCCTTGAGGCAACGCGGCGACTTGATCGCGGAGACGTCACTTACGCGCCGCGCACGAAGGAAATTTACGACGCCAAAGCAGAGGGCCGGGAGCCGGTTCAGCGGGAGAGGGTTGGACGTGACCTTGACCGCGCGTTGGCCGAAATCGCCACCACATCCAAAGTCTACCTTTCGTTGTCAGCCGAAGCGACCAACGACAACAGGGAAGACATTTCAAATGCCCTTTTCCGTGCAGGCGAAGTCCTTGCCCGTGGGGGTCAATTACAAACAGATGGAGACGTTTACATGGAGAACCAGCAGAGTTTCGATGATCTGAAAACAAGCCTCACAGATCGTCTTAATCGGATTGAAAGCCAAATCCAAAGTGCGTCCGAGGCTGACCGGCCACGGATGGAAAAACAGTTGGACAGCGCATTACAGCCAGTTGCGCATTTGAACCCCGTTGGCGCAAATTCATCGAAGCTGACTACTGCACCGTCAGACACCGGCGTTTATTCGGAAACGAACGTCAACAAAGACGGTATCGGAGCCATGCGTGATCCTGAGACACGGGCTCAGATCGAGACAGCGTTGCGGGGAACGGGCATTTCGTCAGAGGCCGTCATTGCGCGAGTAGAGCAGGGGGCCAACAATGCCTCTTTGGAGCAGCGTTGGATTGCAGATGACCTTACAAAAATTGCAGAGACCGAAGGTTTGAACCTTGAGCGTAAGGCTGACTTAGAGATAGCCGCTGAAAAGTTGGATCAGGCGCATGTGAGACTGGGAGAAACACTACAGCAAGCAGATGTGATCAGGGATGATGGTGTGATCCTAAGCGATGATCAGGAACGCCCGTCAGACGAAGAATTTGCGGCGATGATGCAGAATGCGGCGGACCAAGACTATCGCGAAGACGTGTCCGAACGACTGCGGTTGGAGCGCGGAAGCGAGCTTGCAGAAGTGCAGGGCATTGCCGAGGCCGAACATAAGGAGGCAGTGACGGACGCATTCAATCAAAACATGCGGGCGATGGAACGTGCTGGAATGCCTGCCTCGGTTATTGGTGGCTACACCGTCCAAATGACCGAGCGGGCTGAAGAACGGATCGCTGACAATCCAGAGCTTATCCAAATGACCCGCGAAGACCGGCGCGAGTTTGAACGGCTTGAGGAAAACCTTGTTCAAACACAGGAGTTCAGAGACGGCGAGAACGACCAAGCCTTGCAGCAGGACCGTCAAGCCGACTTCGACGCTTTTGCAGCGAAGTCACCGGCCCACGCGCAGCTTGCGTCCCGCGCATGGGATAAACTTGGCGATGATATGGAGAAGCCCGCCACCTACGTTCAGACAGATCAGAGCAACACCTTGCGGGCCGATATGTCGGACAGAGAGATTGTTGCTGATATTGACCGTGGGGTGCGTGAACAGTTTGACGAGCGTTCTGACGAATATACTCGCTTTGAACCTTTGTCGATTGAGCGAAACCAAGTCGGTGGCGTCGTGAATGGTTCAGATATGGGCCTAGCATTCACGAGTTTGGCCCAAAGCCGAAACGACGCCGACCTTAGCCCTGCGGATCAGCGTCGGATCGAAGTGTATTTGCAAGACACAGCGGATCGCTATGGAGAGCAAATGCGTGATGGACTAGCCCGTGACAATCAGCCGGAAACCGACCGTTTTGATCCAGACTATGATAAGGACAGTGAAACGGCCCAAGAGTGGTCCGATGCACGGGTGCGCGAGTTCGACAATGCCATACGGCCATATCGGGCAGATCAAGCAGAGACCGCCGAAATGCGCCGTGTTATCGAGCATGAGCGGACGGAAAAGATCGAAGGGCCGTTCGACAACTGGCGTGGCAGTCATGAGTTCCGCGACCAGATCGAGCGTGAGTTGGACGACGAGCAACTTGAAGCGCTGCGCAACGGTGACGCCGATGCCTTGGAGCACGTGATTGATGAACGTCTTGACCGTTTGTACGCAGCCAAAGCCTATCTGCAATCAGACGCCGAGACCGCCAACAGCGAGGCGACGCGGGAAGTCGTCTCAGAAATTGCCGAAGAGGAATTTGATGCACAGCGATTGAAGACCGTTCGCGCAGACACAGAAAAGGGGCAGACACATGGATAAGGGCAAGATCGCAGCGGGTATTTTCCTTCTTACAGCCGTGTTCTTGGCGATTGGCTATGTCGTCGCCACCGCTTTTCTGACGTTCCGCGATTACGGCATGAATGCTGAATTGGACTTCATGTGGCTTGCGGAGAATTACACCGGGTTGCAGCGGTTTCGACCAGACGATTTTCGACTGGTGAACCTGATCGTTGGTGGTTTCGGCGTGACCGGCCTCTTGTTGAGCGCGGTCTTATCAGGGAACGCCCTGACGAAGTTTGGCCGCACCCAATGGCAAAAGGCACAGCACATGCGCAAGAACGGTTTTTTCAGCAAGCCAGGAACAGGATTCATCATCGGGAAGCTGGGAAAACCAAAAGGCAACGGCAAGCTGATCAGCTCGAAGGTTTTTCCACATGCGTTGATCGTGGCACCAACAGGCCGAGGTAAAACCACAGGCTTTGTCATTCCGAATCTGCTTACCTTCAAAGGGTCAGCTGTGGTCCTGGACGTGAAGGGCGAGAACTTTGAAGCAACAGCGCGGCATCGAGCCGCAGAGGGTGACAAGGTTTATCGCTTTGCACCAACCGACTGGCATGACCGTCGCAGCCATCGTTACAACCCTTTGCTGCGGATTGCGGAGCTAGAAGATCCCGACCGTCAGCAGATGGAATTACAGTTGTTGGCGTCACTGTTTCTGCAAGCGGACAGTGACCGCGTTCAAGGTCTCTTAAAGGGCGGGATCGACTTGTTTGTTGCAGCCGGCCTTTTGGCATTCGAGCGAGAGCGCCCGACGCTCGGGGAGATTTACCGGATCACGGCCAGCGGTGGTAACAAGCAAAAAGAGTTCATGATGCGTCGTGACGAAATTCAGAACCGTGCGGGCAAGCTGATCTTTGAACGTATGGCATCGACCAACAACGACACGCTGACTTCCTATGTGTCGCTACTTATGACTTCGGGTCTGGACCAGTGGAGCAACCCCGCGATCGACAAGGCCACGCAGGTTTCCGATTTTGATTTCAGGGACATTCGGAAGAAGCCTTTTTCCGTTTTTTTGGTGGTGTCCCCAAATATGGTCAAACCAATGGCAGCGCTTATCCGGCTGTTCTTCTCTGATCTTATTTCTTCAATGCAGGACAAAGAACCTGGTCCAGACGAGCCGTGGCCGGTCATGATCATGCTTGACGAGTTCAACCGTCTTGGAAAGATGCCGATTGTTACTGACAGTATCGAAACGCTCAGATCATACAAAGGTCACTTGGCAATCGTCACCCAGACCATTCCAGCGCTGGACGAGATTTACGGTGAGAACACCCGCCGCGCCCTGCAGGGCAACGCGGGCGTTAAGCTCTATCTGACGCCATCTGATGAAAAGACGGTCGAAGAATTGAGCAAAGCTGTTGGTAAAACGACGAAGCGCGTCGTTACGCGGTCGCGTTCCATCGGGAAAAACCCATTCGAGGGACGCAGCATGTCAGAGCGGACAGAAGAAGTGTCGTTGCTTCCAGAAGATGAAGCCCGTCGCCTACCGCTTGATGACATAATCATTGTCGTGGATGCACAAATGCCGATCAGGGCGAAGCGGATTCAATACTACGATGATCCATTCTTCAAAGGCATCCATGCGGCACAGAAGGGCGAATTGCCATTCCCAGAAACATCTTTGGACAAGGTATCACTATCTGATCAAGCGAAGGCGTCTGGACCGGCCCCAGAGGCTTCACCAGAGCGCGATAATACGGACCAAACAACAACACCCATGGATCAGCCTGTGAAGGGTCAAGAGCCTATGCCAGAGGGTCAGCCAGGTTCATCAACGGATCAGCCTGTGAAGGGCCAAGAGCCTATGCCGGAAGGTGGCGCGGGGGCCGATGTGTCAGAGAAAGCAGAACGGGAACAGAAAGAACCTCTGTCTGTTGGTGCGGCGTCACATATCCCATCGAAAGGGAAACTGCCGACTTCCGGCCGCAAACGTGCCAAAGCTGTTGTTCACGCCACCCGCGACTTTGATGATCGTCAGGCGCAGCTTGATCTAGCGGTGCAACAAAGTCTTGACCTTCAAGAACCGTCGCCCGAGGACATTGCCGCTATCGAGGACACGGAGGCTGCGCTTGCCGCACTTGAGATTGAGTTTGAAAGCGAAGGGCAGGGGGGCGTCAAAGTTACTGCCGCTGAGTGATCACGACCAGCACCACGCAAAAGGGCCGCTCAATGAGCGGCCCTTTTGCTGTTATTGTAGCAGTCTATTTTTTGCTAGCCAGCCGGTCAGCTCGTTCTTTCAACCGCTGTTGTTGGGCGCCAGTGCCGGTTGGTTGCGGCGTAGGTTTGGCATCATTGGCCGCTGTTTTTTGGCGCTTTTCTGTTTTGCCTATGCCAAGCATAGTCCTGCCACGCAACGCGATCAATTCAGCCCCGGTCGCTGTACCAACACTTGCTCTAGCCTGCGCTTGTTTCCCACCGAGAGCCGCCGCACCAAACTGGTATGCACCGCCTAACCCGCTGTTTAGTGCTGGCATAACGATGTTGCCTGAGACCGCTCGCACAAGAAATGGAGTTGCTAGGATGAAACCCTTTGCCATGAACACCATCATGAAGAATGGTAGTATAGCACCAATGTTAGATGCCCCGTCAGGACTCCCAAGCTCGTTGATCAAAGCGTTCGAGACGCCAATAATTGTGGCGAATACACCGGCAATAAAGACGGGATACATAGCAAAAGAGATCAGCGCAGACAGCCAACGTGCAAAGTAATCCTTTGTCACTTCGAACAGCGTGAGGAAGATCATGATTGGTGCGAGTCCAAGCAGCAACGCTATCATCAGGCGTGAAGCAATGAGAAAGAAAGCTGCTAGACCACCCAGGATCGACAACATGACGGTTCCGATGGCACCCATCAAAGCACCCGTCATCCAGTGCATTTCGCTTCCAATCGCATTCATGTAGAGACCAAACTGCTCGATGATGCCATCAAACTCCTCCGCAAATGTGCCGGACGGCCCGGGCGTCCCTCCACCTACCGAAGCAACAAGCGAACCTGCAATACTGTCGATGCCACTCAGGATTGCCGTTGAAAACGAGTTAAATTGTGCCCAGTTCGTTGCAAACACCCCAACCAACGTTAGCTTGACCGCCAGCCAAAATGCTTGCCTTCCATCCATAGACTTGTATTGAAAAACAGCGTTGATAAGGACCATCAACACAACGACAGTCATCGCGAGGACAAGAATGGTTCCAACAGTCGCGGCGACCGATCCAAACTGTGTTTCTGCGGCTTCTTCTAGGAAGTTGTCGGCAGTCTCGACAAAAAATGTAACAACACTCATATTTTCTTTTCTCCCTTACCAGTTTCCAACTTCTTCGCAGATTGGACGGGCCAGTTTGCGGTAGTCGTTGATCGCACGGGTAAACTCAGAGGTTAGAGTGCGAATTTCATGTCGGTCTTCGATACCAGCGTAGAGTTCGAGATATTGTTCAACAGCACTATCCCACTGAGGAAAGCGTGTTTCACAGGAACAATCATTACCCTCGACTACGCTCTGCAAAGCATTGGCTGCATACAGGCGTTGAATAAGTATTCCCCGGTGTGCTTCGCGGAACGGCATGTCTTCTACGATTTCTGGGCGATTTGGTCGGTTTGCACAAAAATCATAATCATTGGTGGAAACGGATTGCGCCGCCGCCCCATTGGCGACGGCGCTAACAAATGCAACGATGAAGATTGTTAGGTTTTTCATGCGGCCTTCCCATCACTGTTATCTTCGGCGACTACTTCCCGCTTGAGGAACACGGTTACTACCGAACCGCCAATTTGGATGGGAACAACGCTGACCACTTCATAACCAGCCGCGCCCCATTCTTTCAAAGACGCCGCCATAGCGTTCATTTCTTTTTTCGTGCCTGTCCCGAAGGTCAAGATTTCATGTTCAAAATAGATCATTTTCCGTCTCCTTCCTGATCCGTTTCGCCCGGCAGATAGAATTGCGTGATACCCCGATCACCCTCATGGCGACCGGCTTGAATAATAACATCTATCGAGCTTTCGATGTATCTTATCATATCTTGGTAAGTCATTGGCACATCTGTTTTAAGTGCCGCGATAGCAAGGCGTTGAACCGCCAATTGGGGCGTTTCCGCGTGAAGCGTTGTCATCGAGCCACCATGACCCGTGTTGATCGCTTCAAGGAAGGTCAAAGCCTCTTTCCCACGCACTTCGCCAAGAATGATGCGGTCTGGTCGCATTCGAAGGGTGGAGGTCAGCAGAACGTCAGCCATTTGAACCGGCACGTCTCTGTTCGAGATAAGCGTGACCGTGTTCGGCTGCGTTGGGACCAGTTCAGCTGCTTCTTCAATCGTGATCAGCCGTTCGGCCTCGTCGATGTAATTGATGATCTTACGGCAGGCGACGGTCTTACCAGTGGATGTGCCACCCGAAACGATGACGTTGAGGCGCTTATCGACACAAAACTTAACCGCGGCGTCAATGTCGCCCGACTCCACGACCTTCCGCAGCTCACGATTCCGCTCTTTCCGATTATTTTCCAGACTGATTTCCTCGCCAAAGAGGAATTTCAACTGAATATCATCGAGAGACATGGTTGAGAAGAACCGCAACGCGATGGAGTATCCGCCGCGCACAACTGGATCTTGGATCACCTGCGCCCGGACAGCCCTTCCGTGGTAATCGACGCTGCAAGAGACAATCGGCTTGTCTCGACTGATTTTAGTTTCAGCCGCCGCCGCAATCTGAGTTGCTAAGTCGCCGATCTGGCGCGTGTCCCAGACGGTATCAAGGCGGTTCATAAAGTGATCGCCTTGAAACTCGCCCCAGATCGAACCATCGGGGTTGATGCAAATTTCGATTGCATCGCCCCTTTTGGCTTCTGGGAGCTTGTCCAGAGTGACTTGGAAGTAGTTACCTGCCACCTAGAAAATCTCTACGTCGCGGTCGACCATGACCGTAATGCGAGAGCCTTGATCTACATAGATCACAGGGCCAATTGCCAGATAGTCGCTGAGGACGGAGTCTGTGCTATCCGCCAGATCGTCGCCAACGTCTTCCAAGACCTCTGCGGACGTTTCACTTTCTACCTGTGCTGCGGCTGCCCCAGGAAGTGCCGTGATCAATGAAATCAATGCAGCGGAACCAAACCGTTCATCGAAGCGCGTATCAACAACGCCTGTTACACCGGAGCGGCCAAGTTCATCGCCACCAAAGGAGCTAATGACAACGGTTTGATTATTGGGAAGTATGATCCGGTCCCATGCGACAGTCACCCGTTGCTGCGCAATTTCCACACCGGATTGATAACGACCGATGAGCCGTGAGCCGCGCGGGATCAATATGCGTGAGCCATCAAAAGAATGGACGTCCTCAGAGATAATTGCGCGAATGGGGCCGGGGAGGGTGCTATCCAGCGCCGTTTCTGTAACGGCTTGGATCATCGTGCCTTGGACGACTGTGTTTGCCGGGTTCGCGATCACTTCGGCCTGCGTTACCTGTGTTGGCAACGCACCATTGGCGACAAAATCTTGAACAGCGCCCAAAGTGCGACCGCTCAATTCACCTTCATCAGCGCCAGCGCCACCACCGAACGCGATGGTGGGCGAGAGGATGCGTGCCTCTTGAAAGGCGAGTTCCGCCGCACGGCGTTGTTCCAATTCCGCTAGTCGGCGGGCTTCTTCTTCGCGGGCGAGACGTTGCCTTTCCGCTTCAAGCAATTCGTCTTGCGTTGGTCCGGCCGGAGCTGGGGCTGGCGTTTGAAGTTGTGCCAATTCGAGGTCCATCCGCAACCGTTCAAGATCGCGGTCGCGGGCTTCCAACTCGTCTTGGAATTGCTGTTGCGCATCCTCAGAGGCCGATTGCAACGCTGCGATTTGTTCGGTCAAGGCGTTAATCGCGTCCGCTGCGGCAGTGTCTTCTTCTACAACGGGTTCAGGAGCGTTTTGCAATTCTTCAATTTGAGCTTGCAGTGCCGCCAATTGAGCCAATAGTTCTGCGTTCGGTTCCGCTGGCGCTTCCACAATTTGAACCTCGGGTTCAGGAGCAGCAGGGGGAACGAATGGTGCAATCTCGCCAAAGCCGTCGCCCTGGGCCTGAAATTCCTCGGGCTGTGCAACAGGCATCGGATCTTCTGTCTCAGGTTGCAACGCCAAGAACGCAACACCGCCGAGCGCCCCGATACCGGCTATCCCCGCAAGGGCAACCAGTGTTGACGGTCTTTTCTTACCACTACCACCACCGCCTGCGTTTTCCAGTGCAGCAAGCCTTGCTTTGAGGTCTTCTGCTTCACTCATGATCCTGTCCCTCCATTAGTGACTTGAATGCAGACAACTTCATCGCCTAAGCGAAGCACCCATTGCCCGCTGACACCTGACACGCGCAGTACGCCGTTTTCGATTTGTTGCGAATTGACTGTGCGTTCCCGGCCATTGGTAGAACGGAAAATTGCAGGGATCGGAGCGTTTCGCGCGAACCGGAAGTAGGTGAATGTTCCATCATCCCAAACGGACGTGGGAGTGAAGGCGGTCTGGCTGCTGGCCGCATAATTGTAATTTGGCGCTTGTTGGGCGACCGCGTTGACTGGCCTCACATTGTCTTCGGGATACCGAAATTGGACCACGTAGAACGTGGGTGAGTTTACCTCACGCACATTGAAGTAATAGCTCCGACGATTTGTGTAGACCGTAATGTTCGTATGAACACCTCGCGCGTTGGGCTTTACCGCGAATGCGCGACCACCGGGAACACCGTCGAGTTGAAAGCCTTCCGTGTCGCCAGCAATGATCGAGCGGATCGTTTCACCTTGACCAAACTCAATCGTGGTTACATGCGTCAGGCTTACGTTGAGACGATACACCTGCCCGTCTTGATATTGAGCAACACGCACCCGACTGTCGTTTGCACCGGCGCGTGGTGTGTATTCCGCCAGTGCTGGGCCAGCCGCAAGAGCCAGAGCCAATGACAGAATGGTTGGTTTCAATACGTTCATCCTAGTTCTCCAATCTGTCTGAGCGGATAGAGTATTCTATGACCGTGAACCCGAAGGGGTTGCTCCAAACGTCATCAATGGATCGACGTTCTTCCGGTCTAAATTCAAAGAGCATCGTCGCGGTAAAAAGACCTGCTTGGACGCCTTGATTTGAAGTCAATCGCTTGCGAAGCCGGACTTGTGCGCGGTTCACCCCAATCCGCGTGATGCTTAAGACTTCAACATCGAGGCGGGCATTGTCGCCGTAGACTTCGGGGGGATAATTCGGGTTTGCGCTGTCCCAAAGCGCGCGCATTGATGCGAGGGCGGCACCGTCTGATCTTTCCAAAATGCTTCGAACCCGCACGTCATTGTCGAGTTGGTTATAGGTTTCACGGTCTGTCACGTAACGGAAAGCGACACTTTCAATAATCGCCTGATTTTCCGTTACGCGCTGTGTTTCAACCTGCGCATTAGGCAAAGCCATGCCGGTTTCTGGGTTGAAAGGAATGACAACTGGCTCAGGGTCTACATCGAGAACAGCAACCGCCGCCGCCGACAAGCACCCAATTAACCCAAATGCCATGCCACCCAGACCGAGCTTTCGCCATAACTGTTCACGACGCCGTGCGCCGTAGATCAGTTCTTCTTCGATGTATTCCTGTTCAGTAGCCAATGTATTGTTTCCCTTAATCTGCGCTCAATGTCGGCAGGGTGAAGTCCATGAATTGCCGTTCTTCGGCGAGCGTCGCGGCATCCAGAACGCCAGTCGTGCCTGTGCCAACCGTTTGCACGGCTTCCAATTGCCATTGGGCCACCAACGCGATTGCTAGTTCAGCGGTGACACGCGTATTGAGGTCTACGCTGTCCTTGAGTTCTTCCATGTCACCGATCATGCCAACGAGGCGGTCAACCCGCTCAAGCGAATGTCCGGCATCCTCATAGCTATTCTGTGCCGCCGCAGACATGACCGCGCCGGTGGTGGCCTGTTGTGCCGCACGCTCTGCGCCACCGACACCGCTGTTTGCCATTTCTGACAGTGTATCTTCATCAAAACCCGCGTCGGCCAGTACGCGCGTCATCTGGGTTTGGATTTGGCCTGACCCACTGCCTGCCAACTGAGACCAATCGCCGTTTTGGATCGCGTCAATGGTCCCCATAATGTCGCCAAATTCTTGATCCAGCAGGCCGTTTAGCTCCGCCTCAAACTGCGTCGTGATGATTTCTGGTAGCTCCATCAAGCCAGTTAAAGCGGCATACGTTTCTTGAAGTTGCGCGTATTGCTCTCGCAACGTCTCCAACTGTGCCAAGGCTTGTTGAAGTTGTTCGTTCTGCAAGACTTCATCTTCAATCATCTGACGAAGTTGTTGGATTTCTTGCGCAATGTTCTGTGTATCAACCGTTGGGACACCCTGCGCGTAGGCTGCGCCGCCCCCCATAAGGCTGGGCGCGGCCACGAAAGCGGCTGCACCGATCATGCTTGCCGTGATTGTTTGACGCAGAATTGCGCGGGGTTTGGTGAAATTTTCCATTAGTCGAGTTCCTCCAATGTGAAGTCCATGAATTGTTGTTCTCTGAGTTGAGCCGCAGCCATTGCCAGTTCGGCATCGCTCAGAGGACGGGTGCGGGCGGCTTTCAGTCGAGTAAGGACCGATACCAGCCTGACCAGTTCGGCCCGTGCGTAGGTGTTGAGTGCCATCGACTCTTGAATATCGGTGGTTTGTCCGATCCGCTCTACGATGTTGCGAACACGAAGGGCGGCAGCTTCTACATTCTGCATAGAGCTGTTGGCATAGAAACTTGCGCCACTGCCTGAAATCGAAAGGTTCGAGTTCGCCAGCAACGCGGGGTCGATAGTTCCCAAGGCGTCAATCCCACCAACGCGGGTGAGATATTCGTTATATTTCTGGGGGATCACCTGCACGTAATGCTGGGTTTCCTTGAAAGGCGGAACGCCACCGTAGTTTTGAACGTTGCCGGGTCCAGCGTTATAGGCAGCAAGCGCGTGGATGATGTTGCCATCAAACATGCGAAGCATCTGCGCGAGATACCGTGCGCCACCTTCAACCTGCAAATAAGGGCTGTCATAGTAGGCGGGGTAAATACCCAGATCACCCGCCGTAGGTGGCATGATTTGGGTCAGACCGAACGCACCTACTGGCGACCGTGCGCCAATCGTAAAGCGACTTTCCTGCCAGATAAGAGCTTGCAACAGACAACGCCACTGTACGACCGAAAGACCTGCCTGACTGACGCCGTTCAATCCGTGCGTTTCTTGGGCCACACGGATAATAAGCTGTTCGATGTTCAGGTTTGCGTCCCCAAACATTTGATCACCAGCAGGGTTGGTGTCGGTCGGTGAGTAAAGGGCGTCAGCAGATTGTTCCGGTAATGCGCCGTCTTCGAGACCTTGAACCATTGCAGGAATATTCTGACCACCAAAACTGGTTTGTGCGTCGAGGATGTTTTGCAGCACTTCAAGCTGTTCGGCTTCAATTTCCGCAATAGCCTCGGCGGTCGAAAGACGTTCGGCCTGTGTCGCAAGATCAGCCTCGCGCCGCAGGTTGGCGGCTTCGTTGCGAATGATCAGGCCCCCATCGACCGTTGGCACACCTTGAGCGAACGATGATGTTGCCCAGATCAGGCAAAGAGCCGTTGTTGATAGGGTAGGGCGCATCACTGACCCCCCGGTCCACCAAGCGGCGTAAAGCTGCAATCATCAACCGGCGCTGTTGCCGTAGACAAGCGGCCACTGGATTGCGGTAGAAAGCTGAGCGAGTTCGCCGAGCGGGTGACGGTCGCGCCGCTGTCAGTGTTGAAGCAATTAGCTGTCAGCCCTTGATATTCACCACAGGCAGTCAGAGTGAGGCCCAGAAGCAATAATACAGTTCTTGTCATTTGACTCTCCAAAAGTCTGGACGCTGGCGGTAATCGGCACCCACCAACTGTTCTCCTTTTTTCATCCCGCCGAGGATGGTTAGCAGCGACCCGAGGGCGCTCAGATCAGCGTTCACAACAACTGATCCTTGGTCGTCTCTCACAAGCCCCAGGCGCGATGCGCTTGGGGTTGTCAGCATCACATCAAGTTCCTTGTCTTCGAGGCTTAGAAGGTCATAGTCAGCCGCCTTCGCCTTCGAGTTGGGGAGTAGGATTTGCGTAGGCACCGCCTGCAAAATTGTCTCTGCAACGCCGGTCTTTTTGAGCTGGCTTGGGAATTGGGTCATCATCACAACGACCGCATTCTGTTTCCGCACGGAAAAGAGCCAGCTTTCCAGTTTTTCGCGGAAGTAATGGTTGTCGAGCGACTTCCATGTTTCGTCCACGATGATCAAGGTTGGCTTGAGGTCTTTCATGGTCCGTTCGACACGGCGGAACAGATACGAAAGCACAGCCATGCGTTCCCGTTCACTGGAATCGTCCAGAATGCCGGTCAGATCGAAACCCACAAAATCGCCATCAAGTGAAAAGCTGTCCTCTAGGTTCTGACCAAAAATCCAGCCGTAGCGCCCGTCAGCAGCCCATTCACGCGCACGTTGTTGCAAGTCACCGTCATCATCGGTTGCAGCAAACAACGAAGCTAGATCATCCCAATTCCGCAATGAGGGGTCAGCCGCCTCGGCGTTCTGGCGGATCACCTCTTGAATTTTCGTTCGCTGCAATGGCGTGTAGGACCGATCATCGCGGCTAAAGAGGGACATGAGCCATTCGTTCATCCACGCTTGACCTTCAATGTCGGTCTCGGTCCACAGCGGGTTCAAACCTGTTGGTTCGCCTGCCTTGATCGAAGAATACGTGCCGCCGTTTGCGCGAACCGCCATCTCCATTCCGAGGCGATAATCAAAGACGAACACCCGCGCACCGGCCCGCCGCGCAAGCGTGGCAAGGAAAGCCGACAGGACCGACTTACCGGCACCCTGCCGACCAAAGATCAGCGTGTGACCGCCTGTAGGTTCCGCATCGGGGGAGCCCTTTTCATGGTAGTTGAACCAGAATCCAGAGCGTTCGGGCGTTGGGAGCATCGTGATTGGGACGCCCCAAGGCACGTTATCGCCAGTCTTCCCCAAAGGCGTGCGGTGAAATGCGGCAAACGACGCGAAATTCTTGCTGGTCACGATTGCCTTGCGGCTGCGCTTAACCGAGTTGCCGGGGTGTTGCGCAAAGAAGTGGGTCCGCAGAGCGAAACCTTCTTTGATGATTTTCACGCCCTGCGTAAGTGCGCTACTGCGTATCTCTGCCGTGTAATCATCTAGTTCAGGAACAGAGTCAGCAAAGAGCGTCACCGACATATGGTGATCCCCAAAGCTAAGACGGCCACTTAGCAATTCATCACGCGCAGCCGCGAGTTGTTCATACTGCGTTACTGCGCCATCTTCGGTCGTCTGCATCAAGCGCATCTGGCGCTTAATCCGATCATCCATAGTGTTGCTGTTCACCGGCGTGAAGGAATGCGTGATCACCATGTCGATAGGCAGGTTGAGTTCATCGAACATCGTGCAGGGCGTTCTTTCGGAGTAATCCTTGATCGCCAAGGTCGTGCCGATTTTCTTACCGACCGAGCCACCAGTCAGTTCAAAGCTATCGCCCTTGAATGTGACCCGCGTATTGGCAACAGCATCAGCGACAACGCCATACTTCGTGCCGGAATAGAGGGGGGTTTCTTCGCCAGTGTTGAGACTGCCAAGGAAGCCCAATAGCTCACCACTCTCTGCGTTCAGAAGGCGTGGTTGCATATCGGCGAATGTGGTGCTGATGAAGCCAACCGCCTCGCGCAGCGCCCGCATACGTTTGGCCGTTTCTTCACGCAAAGCCTCGATAGATTTTTTTGGTGAGAACGGAACTTTCTTTGATGTTGCGGGACGGTGCATGATTGTCAGCGTGAGCGTCTTATCCCGCATACCAGCGTTCGCAAGAAAGGCCCGCCATTGTTCATCGACCGCAGCTGCAAAGCTATCGCCCTCGATAGGTTTCATTGCCGGATCAATGGGCTTAGAGACCTTATGCACGTAGTAGGCAAACTGGTGGCCGCTGTCCGATACGATTTGTGCGAACAGGTCACGTATTTTGTCCAGCTCGTCGTCGTCTTTCGTATAGCTGTTAATGCCATCAAGACGGATGCACTGGAACAGTTCATTCCCGCGCGTCCGCACGGTCTGATCATCTACCAGACTGACATAAGGAAGCATCTGTGCGAGGTGTTTTTCCTTCGCAACCCAATGGGGCAACAGCGATGCAGCGTCAAAGCCATCTTCAAGGCGCATAGCTATCTCCATCGTGAATTTTACGGTTTGTCGTGGGAGGCGTCTCTTGCAGAGTCGTCACAACCACGTCCAAGAAATTTGGGTCCCAATCCGCAGCTTTACGCAGAGCGGGGTAGGCGGCCACGGCAAGAACCGCGACCACCCAATGTTGTGTCCACAGAAACACCAGAACGCCGCCGAACAACCACACCATCGCGTACATGACGGGCAAGCCGAGTAGCTTCGGCTGTCTGAGCAGTCCTTTGAAAAGTGGGGTTTGTTCGGCCATTCGTAGTGTTCCTTATGTGGTCCAGATTGCAGCGACGATTGTTGGTGCGGCTGCGATCCCCGCGATCCCGATGATCACCCAGAGGGCTTGACGGAAATCGAGGATGCCAAAGAGCCACGAAAGGAACACACCGATCAGAGCCAGTGTGCCGATCACGATACCGAGCGGGCCGGTAATCGCATCGACGATGCCTTGCAGAACACTTTGGACAGGTGAGAGGTCGATGGATTGCGCTAATGCCGGTTGTGCCAGCATCAGGAATACACCGATCAGTGTCACCACGTTGGTCGTATTTGGCTTCATGAGTTTTCTCCTTCTAGCCGGTTAAACACAGCCAGCACCCTGCTGACGTGATTTTGGGTTTCCCGATAAGGCGGGATACCGTTGTTGCGCGTCACAGCATCGGGGCCAGCGTTGTATGCAGCCAATGCCAATCGCGCATCCCCGAATTGGACCAGCATCATGAGAAGATACCGGGCCGACCCGTCGAGATTCTGTTGCCAATTGTGAGGATCGACGTTCAGGTCACGCGCTGTCTCAGGCATGAGTTGCCCAAGGCCGATTGCGCCGACCTGACTCCGAGCGCCGACGTTATAGGCACTCTCGATTTCAATGTTTGCTCGGAACAACAAACGCCATTCAGTCACCGAAAGCCCTGCACGACGCAGGGCAGGGTGGCTTGCGTAGCGCATAGCTGTTGCGTCGATTGCTTGAAGAATTTCAGGGCGCGGCACAGCGGCCCTTGGTGCAACAGACGCAACGCGAAAGTCGCCATCTGTTGTCTCACTCTCAACAGCAGTGCCTTGACCGAAAAGTTGCAGTCCTTCGGACGCTGACCCTTGGCCCACACCATCATTGTAATTTCGTGCAAAGTTGTCTTGCGCAGTAGACTCACTCAGTGAGCCGTCGCCGTTCATTACAAGCACCATGCTCTGCGCAAGAGCAGGGGTGCTGGCGAGTATTAGAGCAGCAAGACTAGCTGTCGCTACTTTCGATAGGCCTGTCTGGCAGGGCGTGCAACGTGCGACCGCCTTCAAGCATCGGAATGTTGACTTGTGTGAAGCCCATGCTTTCGAGGAAGGAGATAAGGCCGTTTGCTGTCTTAAAGGTACGGACTGCAATTTCGTCGTCGTCGCCGAGCTTCTTGCGGGCTGGGACGAGCAGTTTTTCGTATGTGCGTTCCTTGTTGACGACGCGGATAATCCAGATGCCGTACCAAACCGCAGCTTTCTTTGTAGCTTTGGTTTTGCACACAACCTCTGCTTGATAACCGCTGTCAACAAGGGTCTTGAAATGCGTTTCTGTGACCACATTAGGCGCTTCTTTATTTATGTTTGTCGCCACGATCTGCGTCACCTCCATGGTCAGCAGCAGTGGCACCCTTCTCAGGCACCACCACATTACAATGTTATAAAACCATCATCAAGTTATAATATTGTCACTCGATGCAAGTCTTCCTATATACCACCCTTAAGCAGCAAGATTACTTTTACTCAAGTATGATAAGGAAACAACCACTATGGCTAAGTCACGGAAGACGACTTACACTCTTATAATCTGGTTTGTTTTTATGGCTCATTCGGCAATTGCTGAAACGTGTTTGGCACCAACCAGACCATTTGTACCGAGCGACCCCGCGTCCGCACGGGAATACGAAGACCTTATCCGACAAGATTTCGAAGACTACATCACCAATGTTCAAGACTATTTCCGTTGCATGGAAGGCGAACGCGCGAGGGCGTTCACCGAGGCTCAGGAAGTTAGTCAAGAATATGGTCGTTTCGTTCAACAGATGGCAAATTGAACTCGCAACTTTCAGTTGATTTGATCTAGGTGAGCCATCGATGTATCTCTCGCCCGCGACAGGGGTTCTTGTGGCCTTCATATGTTCACAAGAAACCCCTCGAAATTCACCCAATGTCGGAAACCTTTAACAGTGAGACTGTGCCACCCTTGAAAACAATCACTTAGCATTTTCTATTGATGACACTGGGGCAGGGGCCATAGCAGACCTTCGCCGCATCGTGCATGAACCGGTAATTTGCGGGACGAAGCTGACTTATGCACATGCAGCTAGTGCTAACGCAGAAAACTTTCGCTCTTGCAGCGTGGCATTTGCGGCGGGGCAGCGAATTTCACCGAACCGGCCCTTAAAATCACATCATTGGGCGGTTTCCAACCCCGACCAGTCGCTGCAACCTCGATGAGATAGAAAGACGAGGGACTATCCGCGCTTTCGTTGCGCCAAACCTCAATGGCAGCTGACAACAATTTGGTACCCACAGAGAAGAAACACGTTGGGTAGGACAACACGTAGGGGTGGATTCTACCCAGATCTGGATGTGTCAAAGAGACTCAGGTTGAAAGTCCTTGCGCTATCCGCCGGCTAGTAATCTGCGCAACAACGTCCTCTTAAGGGTTCGCATCTAGCCATCTGAGTATCGGATCTATCTGCCAATCTGCGTTCAGTGTTGGTGTGTGGCCGACTCCTTCAAATTCAATCAGTTCGGCGTGGGGCAACCTGTGAAGCATCTCGTTTGCTAGTGTTTCAGTCAAAAAATCTGACTGTGTACCTCGCAGAACCAGCACCGGGCAAGTTATGCGCTCCCAGTAGTTCCATAGGCTAAAGTGCATAAACATAAAGTATCGGCGAAAGTTCTGAAGAATATTCGGATCGTGCCGCAACTCAAAACCCACATCAGTCTCGATCGCACTGGTTACGGCCATTCTGTGCCAGTTATCGTCTGTCATGGGCCCAAATGGTGTAAGTGTTTCACGCAAATGTGCCTCCACATCGTCAAGGTTGGAGAATTGATGAATGGTTCCGGCATAAAGAGTTACCCGAGAGAGGGCTGAATATGGAACTTTTGGGCCAATATCATTGACGATGAGACGCTTTATTGGAGAGTTCTCTAAACCTGCCAGACTGATCCCCATCAGGCCTCCAAGGGACGTTCCAATCCAATCGAAATGGGCAAGCCCGCGTTCCGCAGCCAGCGTAACGATGTCTGAATTGTATTGCAGAAGTTGGTAGTGCTGAGGATCGCTCAACCAATCGCTCTGACCGCGTCCAACCAGATCGGCACAAACTACCCGGTTACCCTCGGCTGAAAGCTGACTAGCAAGATAGTCAAAGTCGTGGCTGTTGCGGGTTAGCCCATGCACACAGAGTACATTGTTTTTGGCCGGATATCGCCCGAACTCACGATAGGCTATTTCGTGAAACCCAACGGGTGAAATGCAGGTTACCTTGCCTGTAAGATCTGCATTCAGGGAAGGCATCAATTGGCTTGGGCATGTTTTTTTGGATTGTCTCGCTGTCATCTTAGTCCGCGTAACCTGTTACAACTGCTTCACGAACCACGCGCGCATTTAGGTTTCTCTTGATAAGTTCGGCCCCAAAGCGCAGGCGCATGAAGGGGTTTCTACTGAATCGTTGGGTCCTGGCATAAAATTTCTTTTCCAGTCTGGCGACTAGATCCCGGTAGGGATCTTCCAAGCTTGATGTCACGTCAAACCCGTCATAATGAACAATGCTGTCGACCCGGCCGTGCAGCGTGCTGCAAATGCCTGAAACCAGCGCCTCTATCTCAGATAGTTGTAAAGTATGCGATATCGTCAGGCCACGGAAATTGAATTCGAGCATATTTTTTTCCCGATCAAACTGTATTCGTTCTTTTAATGGCGCGTCGAAAATGTCGACTTTCAAATTCATTGGCCTATCCATGAATATGCGCGCATCCATTGAACGAACCTCACCGATAATTGGCTCAAACTCCATATGGGCCAGAATATCGCGCTCAATGTCGATGCCGGGCGCAACCTCAATCAGCTCAAGCCCTTTCGGGGTGTTTTGAAACACGCAACGTTCTGTCACATAGAGCACTGACTGTTCCATCTCAGCCGCAAAGGGCCCTGAAAAGGTGATCTGATCAACCTGGCCAAGAAACTTCATGGAATGACCTTCATTCAGGATGTTCAGCACCCCTTCGCGAATGGTTGTCTCAAGGCCACCGGCCTTAAATGTGCCCGCAAGCACCAGACGACCTGCATTTTGACTGATGTTGATAAAACCTCCGGCTCCGGCAAAGCGTGACCCAAATTTGGAGACGTTTACATTGCCGTGCCTATCGGTTTGGGCCATGCCCAGACACGCCATATCGAGTCCGCCGCCGTCATAAAAATCAAACTGCAAACTTTGCTGGATGACTGCGTCAGGGTTAAGTGCAGCACCAAAATCCATGCCGCCCTGGGGCATGCCACCAATTACCCCGGGTTCAGCGGTCAAGGTTACGCAATCCAGCAGACCTTCTTCTGCCGCCACACCCGCTACGCCTTCCGGCATTCCGATGCCGAGGTTAACGACACCATCAATTGGCAACTCAAATGCCACGCGCCTTGCGATAGCCTTGCGTTGATCTAGCGGCAAATTTGGGATGCTTTCGAGAGGGTGGCGCAGCTCGCCTGAAAAGGCGTGATTATATGGCGTCGCGTAGGTCTGCATATGGTTTTCACGGCTGGATTTCACGACGCAATCCACCAAGGCGCCGGGGATTTGCACACGGTTAGGGTTCAGAGAGCCGCGTATTGCGGTCCGTTCAACCTGAACGATGACAACACCATCCGAATTATGCGCGGCCATGGCCATCGACGTCGCATCGAGCTTGAGCGCCTCGCGTTCCATCGTCGCGTTGCCTGTTAGATCAGCTGTCGTTGCGCGCAACAAGGTGGCATCAATTGGGAATGACTTGTAAAACAGCCATTCTTTACCGTCGATAACCTGCAAAGACACAAGGTCTTCTTCTGTGCGACTGTTGATTTTCCCGCCCTGGAGGCGGGGGTCCACAAACGTCCGCAGCCCGACTTTGGACAGCATGCCGGGCTTTGCGCCCGCTATTTCGCGATATAGCTGGCTTATACAGCCAAGCGGCAAGTTGTAGGCTTCGATGTCGTTGTCTACGGCCATTTTTGCAAGCTTTGGCACGAGCGCCCAATGCCCGCCAATGCCGCGTTTGATCAGCCCTTTGTAAGCCAGCCTGTTCAGTCCCCGGTCCTTGCCGTCGCCGGGGGCCGCAGCGAACACCAACGTTAAATCGCGCGGGTGGCCAGTTTCAAGGAAACGCTGTTCCAGCGCGATCAGCAACTCATCCGGCGTGCCAACACCCACAAATCCGGACACCGCAACGGTATCCCCGTCCCGGATAACCGAAATGGCCTCCGCTGCGCTGACCGCCAGATTCGCCATCGATAGTCCCTATTGCCGTTCGCTCAGCCACTTGAAAATACCGTCCCCGACAATGCCTTGGCTTTTGCTACTGACGTAAACGCCAACATGGCCGCCGGGCAGCGCAAGTTCGGTATAATCTATTGTGCCCACATATTTTCCCAATGCGGTCGAACATGGGGGGGGAATAATATGATCTCCCTTGGCATAGACATTGAGCACAGGCATCGTGATCTGGCTTAGATCAACATTTTCTCCTGAAATTTCCAACGTGCCATCCACCAACCGGTTTTCCTTGTAAAGGCCGATGAGCCATTGTTTCGCCGCCTCACCCGGATGGTTGGGGCGGTCTGCCAGCCATTTCTCCATACGCAGAAAATTCTTCAACCGTGCCTCATCTTTGAAGGCGTCGACAATGCCAAGATTGTATTTTGTCATCGTGTTGATCGGTGTCATTTGTTGAAAGACGCTCGACATGATGTCACCGGGTAGCGTGCCAAAGGCCTCTACCAGGCGGTTGATATCCTCATCCTGCAGATTACGGGTCCACAGGTTGATGAAGCCGTGGGTTTCCTCCGGGTCCGTTTGATCGGCATGAAAGTCGATGGGCGTGATCGTCAGCATCAGATTGCGGATTTTTTCGGGATGGCGCGCCGCATAGATCGTGGAAAACACCCCCCCTTCGCAAATCCCCAGGAGTGTGAGTTGGCCAACACCCGCATCCGCACAGATGGCATCGACGCAATCGTCCAGATACCAATCAACATAATCATCCAATGTCAGACATTGATCCGACCGGTTGGGATGCCCCCAATCGACTACATAAAGATCAACCCCGCGCGCCAACAGATTGCGCACCAAAGATCGGTCCTCCTGAAGATCGATCATAGTGTAACGCCCAATCAAACCATAACAAATCAAAACCGGCCCAATGGTTGATTTGACGCCGTCAAGCGGTTCGTAATGATGCAGCGTCACCTTGTCCTGTGCATGAATCAAGGTCTTTAGTGACGTGCCCACTTCAATGTCGGCATCCTTGATCTGGGACAGAGCCTCCGTTCCTTTTGAGATGTTTTCAAAAAGCTCCTGCGCCTCTTTCAACAGCAGGCTGCTTTCGCGGAATTCAGCCATTTTTTGTCGTCCTTCCAGTTGGAGAATCGCCGGGTTTCTTTGGATTTGCCGCCGCCAGCTGCTTCTTCAATCCACGCATTTCCTTGCGCAGCAGATAGACAGTCTTGTGCAGGTCATCGACTTCCGTGCGCGTTGGCATGGATCGCGCTTCACACCAAGCCTCAACCATCTCGCGCTCGCGCAAGCGGTATTCGACGCCGCTGCGCAAGAGCTGGCGGTGGGCCTCCAGAAATTCGCGTGTGCGTTGGGTTTTGATCAGCTCATCATTGGCAATAGCGAACCAGCGGTCGCAAAACACCTTTGACCCCTTGAGCGCGACATCTGGCTCTTGCGCCACTTCATTCGAAAAGGCCGCAAATGCGCGGGTCCAGGCCTTGCCGATGACAACCTGGTATTGGGTGTTGGCCTCTTTCAGCGCCGCCCATTCTTTCATGGTCTTCAGGCTCTGCCGTTCCAGCGTGCCAATGTCAGATAACTCGGGCCCCTCCACAAGCTTGTTGAGGGTCTTGTTGAGTTCATCCGATCCGGCAAATAGCAGGCGCGCCGGATCCATCATGCGCTGCATTGTCTCGGACACAACATCTTTGTTTTTCATCCAGTCGGCGTTTGGCATGCGGGCACTCCACGCTGCCATCTTCTCCTGAAACGCATCAAACAGATTGCTCGTCGCTGCGCCTCTATCAGCGCCCGGTTTCTCCCAAAAATCGGAATAGGCCTGCATGAAATGCGCCTGGTTTTCCATCATTGCCTTTATGGCCTGTGCCATGGGTTTTGATGTGTCGCTCATGTCGTGCCTCACAATAGTGTTTCCAGGATATTGAGTGGATTGCATTGGCGGGCTACGCGATGCCACCGATGCAGACGTACTTCATCTCAAGATAATCCTCGGTCCCGTGTTTTGAGCCTTCGCGACCCTGACCAGATTGTTTGACACCGCCGAAGGGGGCGACTTCCGTCGAGATCAGACCGGTATTGACGCCGACCATGCCGTATTCCAGTGCCTCTGCGACTTTCCAGACACGAGACAGATCATTGGCATAGAAGTAGGATGCCAACCCAAAGATCGTGTCATTGGCCTGCTCGATGACATCTTCAGTGGTTTCAAATCTGAACAGAGGCGCGACCGGGCCGAAGGTCTCGTCCGAGGCGATCTTCATTTCCTTGGTGACGCCGGTCAGAACAGTCGGCTCAAAGAACGTACCGCCACGCGTATGGGCTTTGCCGCCTGTCACGATTCTTGCGCCGAGCTCAGTCGCGTCGGCGATATGCTCTTGAACCTTTTCCACGGCCTTATTGTCGATAAGTGGACCAGCAGTAACGCCATCTTCAAAGCCATCACCAACAGAGATTGCTTTTACCGCAGCCGTCAGTTTTTCCGCAAAAGCATCATACACACCCGACTGGACATAGATTCGGTTTGCACAGACACAGGTTTGCCCGTTGTTGCGGTATTTTGAGATTATCGCGCCTTCGACAGCTGCGTCGAGGTCGGCATCGTCAAACACGATGAACGGGGCGTTTCCACCCAATTCCATTGATGTCTTCATGATCTGGTCGGCCGATTGACGCATCAGAATACGACCAACTTCCGTTGAGCCGGTAAAGGTCAGCTTGTGCACCTTGACATTTGAACAAAACTCTTTGCCGATGTCAGAGCTGGATGTTGATGTCACGATACTGAACAGCCCCTTGGGCAGGCCAGCTTCCTCCGCCAGAGCGGCCATCGCCAGCGCAGACAAGGGCGTTTCTGCGGCGGGTTTGGCAACAAAGGCGCACCCAACTGCGAGGGCCGGGGCAACCTTGCGCGCGATCATCGCGTTGGGGAAATTCCAGGGTGTGATAGAAGCAACCACGCCGACGGGCTGGCGCATGACCATGATGCGCTTATCGTGTTGGTGTCCGGGGATCAGATCGCCATAGATGCGCTTGGCTTCCTCGGCAAACCATTCGATGTAGCTGGCGCCATATAGGATTTCGCCTTTCGCCTCGGCGAGTGGTTTGCCCATCTCGGCACACAGGATCGCAGCCAGGTCATCTGCGTTGGCAATCATAAGATCGTGCCACTTGCGCAAGACGTTTGCACGCTCTTTGCCGGTGCGTTTGGCCCAATCAACCTGTGCCTCATAAGCAGCGTCAATTGCAGACCTTGTTTCAGCAATACCCATATCGGGAAGCTGAGCAATTTTGTCGCCGGTCGATGGGTTTGTGACATCAAACGACTTTCCGTCGCTGGATTTCGTTGTCCACTCGCCCCCCACGAAGGCCGCGCCTTTCACAAGATCATGGTTCTTCAGTCGGTGAGGGTAGTCTGCAAAAAACAATGCCATTGGTGGTGTCTTTTCATTTGGTGTGTTGCCCCCGCGCAGGTGCAGCGCGAGGGCGATAAGATTAGCGGATTGCAGTTGGGTTGATCATCATCTGAACTGCGCCTTTCAGGCGGGTCGCACCCAGAACAAACATGAACTCGTTGACGTTGTCGGCAACAAGCTCGCGGGTTTCCATGTTTTCAAGAATGAAAATACCGTTCTGTGGGATCAGGATTTGGTGGACCTTGAAGACGCCATCGGTACCTTCTTCGAACGGCAGAGTTTCAAGGCCCCACGTGTCAGCACCAACCGCGACGACGCCGATTTCAGCGAGATATTCTGCGCCTGATATACCAAGGCCGGGTTCAACGGACACATAGCGCTGGTGATCCGGGTTTTCACCATCAAGAAGGTTCAGCCAACCGGAGTGGAACAAGACGGTATCGCCTTCGCGGATTTCGACGCCTTGTGCACTGGCAGCAGCTTGGATGTCTTCTTTCGTGTAGGGTGTTCCTTCCTGCACAATTTCCTGATCAAAATGCGCCGCCATATTCAACAGAACCCCACGGGTCACAATTGGCGGCAATTTTTCAATGCCCAGCTTTGTGAGACCGTCTGCTTTGGCAAATTCGGAATCGTGAAAGCCATTGTAATATGTGTGCTTCACGCCGATGTGGCCCAGCCCGTCGATCTGCGGCCCAATTCCCAGCCAGCCGGTGAAGATATCGTCGTTATAGGTCATACCATTCGAGCCCAGACCATCGGTCTCGATCTGGTTTGGCTGCAAAACGGTGACGCTCATGCTGCGCGGTGAAAATGCGGGCGTAGAGGAATCTACAACGATCCCAAGATTATAGGTTTTACCGGTTGTGATCAGCTGCGAAGCCGCCAGTACGCTTTCTGGTGTAATACGGTTGGCGGCACCGATTTCGTCTTCCGGACCCCATTGAGACTCGGTCCAGTCCTGTGCGACAGCGCCACCCGCCAAACAGGCTACAAAAGCAGCAGTTATTGCAATCATCTTCATCGATTTTTCCTCCCTTGGAAATTTGCGGTCTAAAATTTCAAGGGGGTCGCGACCGCTCCACGGATCCCTTCAACACGCTGGATCAAAGCGAAGCTTCGTATATCCGGCGGGCATCTTGCAGCGTCACTTCCCGTGGGTTGTTCACAAGGAGACGTGTCTGGTTCATCGCATCGGTCGCAAGCCGGTCGAGATCACCTTCTGCAATTCCGACCTGGCGAAGTCCTTTTTCAAGCCCAAGATCGACATTGAGTTGGATTAACCGTTCGATGAAGTCGTTACAGATTTCGTCGGTCGATCTGTTGGTGTCGATTTTGGGAAAGACATGTGGTGCAAGTTCTGCATATGCAGGAGCGCAATGGGGAGCATTAAATCGCATCACCTCTGCGAGAACCAGCGCATTTGATAACCCGTGAGGTACGTGAAAGATGCTCCCAATCGGATAGGCAAGCGCGTGGACAGCTGCGACCGGCGAGTTGGCGAAGGCCTGGCCCGCAAGCATTGAGCCGAGTAACATGTTGGCCCGCGCTTCAATATTTTTCCCATTGCTGACGACTTCCCGAAGGTTTGCGCCAAGCAGATCGAGAGCCTGCAAAGCGAGCGTTTTAGAGATCGGGTTGTTGTTGGGGCTCTTGGAAGTGTAGGCCTCAATAGCATGTACCATAGCGTCAACGCCGGTTGCAGCGGTGATTTGGGGCGGCAGTCCAATGGTCAGTTCTGCGTCCAGCAATGCAATGTCCGGTAGGATGATCGGTGAGACAATCCCCTTCTTCTCCTCAGTCCCCGTGGTCAATATGGACACGGCGGTCACTTCGGAGCCGGTGCCCGCCGTCGTTGGCACAAGGACCAGCGGCAAACGTTGGCCTTTGGCTTGATTGACGCCATAGGCCGCGTCGATGGATTGTTCAGACGCCGCGAGAAGCGCAATGACCTTGGCCACATCCATCGAACTGCCACCGCCGAAACCCACGACGGCTGAGATCTTGTTTGCTTTTGCAATTTTGACGGCTTCAAGCACCGTTGTCGCCTTGGGGTCAGGTTCAACAGCGTCAAAGACAGTGGCTTCAAATCCGTGGCTACGGATGCTTTTGAGCGCAGGCGCGCTGAGGCCAAGTTTTACGATCCCCGGGTCAGTGACGAAAAGGACGTCTTTACGATCACTTGCAAAGGGCATGCTCTCCAGCACTTTGCCCAATTGAGTCGCACCACCCAACATTTGCCGGATGGATGGTGTGGTGTTGAATATGAAGTCCGTCATTTCGCTACCCTCATGCCGCTTCACTGGTGTTCATGATGCTGATTTTGCCGCGCTCGATAGAGTAAACATTGTCCACGACTTTCTCGGAATGCGTGTAGTCCGACTCTGAGATCAGCACGGAGAGTTTCTCGGATTTCAAGTTCGAGATAACTTCCATCAATCGCTGCGCGAGCGCCGGGGCAACGCCCTCAAAAGGCTCATCAAGCAAAAGCAAGTCTGTGCCGGCAACCATCGCGCGGCCCAACGCGACCAGTTTCTGTTGCCCACCGCTGAGGGTGAGGGCCTTGCGATCTGCAAACCGGCCGATCTCTGGCATCATTTCATAGACCCAACGAAGGCGCGTCTCATCTGTCTGCCCGCTCGCCCAGAGCGTGACCTTGATGTTTTCTTCAACCGTGAAGTGAGGCACGAGACGGCGATCTTCTGGCAGGTAGCCAATACCCAGGCCTGCACGTTCGTGGGGTTTCATATCCGTCAAGATATGGTCACGGAATCGAATTGAGCCGCTGCGAACCGGCAAAAGTCCCATTATTGCACGCAGGAGCGTCGTCTTGCCCGCACCGTTTCGACCAATCAGTCCGCAGGTGCTGCCTTCTGCTATGTCGAGGGACACGTCGTGAAGAATTGGGACGCGTTGAATGGACAGATCTATGTTATCAATTTTCAACATTTAAGATACAGCCTCCTCTGAAGTGCTTTGTCTGTGAAACTCTCCACCAATGACGAACTCGCGGACTTTGTCATTCGCGAGAACCTCGGCAGTCGGGCCATCTGCCAGGATTGTTCCCTCATAGAAGGCCGCGACTCGTGGCGAGAATGTCTCGATGATTTCCATGTCATGTTCGATGAACAACACGGCAGTTTTGGTCGTTTTCAACGCATCGATGAGAACACGCATGATGTCCATTTTCTCGTCCGCGCTGACACCGCTGGTCGGTTCATCGAGGAACAGAAGGTCAGGCCCAGACACAGTGGCCATCGCGATGTCGATCAGCTTGCGAACCCCTTGAGGCAGCGTTGTGATCTCCTGCTCGGCCCATTGTTCGATCCCGAAACGGGCAAGGATTTGCATCGCTTCATGTCGGATCTCTTGGTTGATTGCTGGCTTGAATAGTACCGGCCGATCTTGCTTGGCAATGGTCAGCGCGATCAGCATGTTGTCGATCACAGACAGCTCAAGGAACAATTGCGGAATCTGAAAGGACCGGCAAACCCCGAGTTTGGTAAGCTCACGTGTTGGCCTGCCAGCTATATTCGTGCCGCGGTAAAGGATCTGACCGGAGCTTGGCGTCAGATACCCTGTCACCATGTTCACAAAGGTTGTCTTCCCCGCCCCATTCGAGCCGATAACGCCGAGAACTTCGCCTTCACTGATAGTGATATTGATATCAGACGCAGCGACAACTGCACCAAATGTCCGTTCAAGATTTTTCGTTTCAAGAATAACAGTCATGCGTTCACTCCCCTGGAGTTTTGGCCGGCGAAACGGACGTTTGTGATGGTTTACGGGTGCGATTGATCAGCGACCACAGGCCCTTAGGCAGGAAGATGATAATCAACAGCATCACTGTGCCGAGGATCATCTGCCATGTGTTCGGAGAGATCTCGACAGCGTAAACCCGTAGAATTTCCAGCAGAAACGTGCCGACAAGTGGTGCGATTATGTTTCCAGTGCCCGAAAGAATTGAGATGAAAACAAACTGACCGGATGTGGTCCAGTTGGTCATTTCAGGGTCGACATGGCCAAGTGATAGCGCCCACAAGACCCCGCCCACCGAGGACACCGCAGCTGCGAGCATATAGGTGATGTGGACAGCTTGGTGCGCAGAGGTGCCAAGATATTCAACGCGTAGCTCATTCTCGCGGATCGCTTCGTTCACGTATCCCATCGGACTACGCAGATAGCGGTTCAACATGATCGCAATCGCGATGACCGGGATGACGGTAGCAATGTAGAGCGCATATCGCCCAACCTCGCCTGTTGGTGCCCACCCCAGATAGGTCGCGGCAGGAAGGTTGAAGCCGTCGGTGCTGCCGAGTTCCTCACTGCTGGAAAGCATGCCAAACAGAATCATTGAAATCGCCAGCGTCAGCATGGCAAAGAAGATTTCCCGGTAGCGCCGCAAGAGGAAGCCAAGAACACCCGAGATTAACAGGCTGGTGATGATGCCAAGCAAAACCAGGACAAAGATGTCCGAAATGCTGAAGAATTTCCCAGCAAGCCCTGCCGTATATCCGCCGATGCAAAAGTAAAGACCTTGACCGAAGGACACGAGACCGGCGCGCATTTGGATCATGACGCCAAGTGCCACCAACCCGGTGCCCAATGACACCTGTACATAGTTGACGATCCATTGAGGCAGCACGAAAGCCAGTGCAATGAGAATGGGAATGGCTGTGAGCAGAGCGGTTTCTGTTTTGTCTATATTGCGGATCATATCTTTCTTCCTTCAGCCATGGCGAAGAGACCGTAGGGCTTTACGGCAAGAACTGCGGCCATCACGAGGTAGATGGAGAACAGCTCCGCAGGCGGATAAATGTGGACTGAGGCGGCACGTGCGAGACCAACGATCAAAGCGCCGATCATAGCGCCTCCGATGCTGCCCATGCCCCCAATGACGATCACGGCAAAGGCCATGACAATGATTTCGGCACCGATGCCCGGCGAGACGGAAATCTCGGGAGCCGTCAAAGCCCCGCCTAGCGCGCCGAGTGTCGCCCCAATGACAAATGTCACGGTGAAAAAGAGCGTGACATTGATGCCAAGAGCCGAGCTGACTTCGCGGTCTTCGATGACTACCAAAAGCAACTTGCCGATGCGCGTTTTGTTCAGAACGATGAAAAGGATCAACCCAAGCGCAAGGGCGATGCCAATGATCATGAATTTGTAAACCGTGTAGGGAATACCAAAGACATCGATCGTTCCAAGCCAATATGCGGGCTGATACGCGACGTAGGATTCTGTTCCCCAAATGAGTTTTGTGACATCTTCGAGGATCAGAAAGATCGCGTATGTAACGAGCACCATGAGAACCTCATCGCGGCCATACATGAAGCGAAGAATTCCCCGCTCAATCAAGAGACCCGCGACAACCCCGGCTACAAGTGCGGCGACGGGAATGATTAAGTAGGTCAAGGCAATAGTGCTGCCGGTTTGGGTGTAGAGGCCAATTGCCCAGGCAGATGAATACGCGCCAAGAGCATAAAAGCCCCCATGCGCAATATTGAGGATGCGCATCACACCGTAGATCAGGGTGAGGCCCACCGAAGAAAGGAACAACCAGGCGGCAAAACCCAGTCCGTCCACGGCGATTGCGAGAGCAGTAAGCATCGAAAGCTCCTTGCGGTTTGAGAACACCCGGACCGAACCGCCACAGTTGGGCGAGCGCAGGGGGTTAGAAAATTGAGGGGCAAAGCGCCCAACCGGAATAAGGTTGGCTGGGCGCTCCGGTGGTGAGATAACGCGCCGCCAGAGCGTTTTCGGCGGCGTCGTTACCCCAGAAGTGCCTAGTCGCAGGACGCGCCTTCAAAGCCACCATTGATCCAGTCAATTGAGTTGACCCCGGCAGGCGGGTTCACACATTCAGCGTCAAAGCGAATGATATCTACCAGCGTGGCTTTGCCGTTTTCGCGATCATACTTGTAAGTGCCGTATGCGGTGTCCTGGATTGCCTGATGGCCATTGGCCAAAGCCATGGAAACCATGCCGCTTGGGCCTTCCCATTCCAGACCCGTCAGCGCGTCGATCACCGCGTCGCGCTCAACACTGCCAGCCTTGTCAGCCGCAGCTTTCACACCTAACAGGGCCTGCGCCATCTTGTAGGAGGGATATGTTGGTAAAGTACCAAACCGGTCAAAATACGCCGCACGAAACCATGTGTTCAACTCAGAGTCTGGCGCAAGATCGCCATGTGGGCCACGTGCGCCGATGATTGTGCCATCGGGCATTTGTGCACCAAGACGATGCATCGCGGTTTCACCCGTCGTCAGTACAACACTTGAACGTTCAAACACACCACGACCCTGGCCCTGAATGATAAAGGCCTCCATGTCGCCGCCCCAAAAGCTAGAGTGGATCACGTCAGGTGTGTTTGTCAGAAGTGCTGAAATTTCAGAGCCATATTGCCCGGCATAGATTTTTGGAAACTGCTCTGTTGCCACTTCGGACGCAGGATCCAACTGAACAATGGATGCAGAAAAATCGCGCCATGAATCTTGGCCCCAAGCGTAGTTCTGGTTGATCCCGGCGATCGAATCTATGGAGGTGCCGGTTTGCTGAAGGTAGCGGGCTGCAGCGACGTTATCCATTGTCGCATGGCCACCTGTGCGAAAGGTATATTCGGGGTCGGTGACGATTTCTTCAAAGATCTGCGGTGTGCCACAGTCGAAGAGGATCGTCAGCATTTCCAGTTTCTCGGCCTCAGGTGCAATCGCCTTGCAGCTTCCCGATGAGATGTAACCAACGACCATATCCACTTCGTCTTTCTGGACGAGGCGTTGGAAGTCTGCATTCTTTTGTTTGGAATTCTCATCCACGAACAGCGGGTCGATCATGGCACCGGCGAAACCTGGTGTGCTGTATTGACCGGGAACACTTCCTGAATTGATGGATTCGATCATCAGCTCTGCAGCGTTGCGCGCCGGAACACCGAACGGTCCTGCGGCACCCCCAGACAGAAACGTGACAAAGCCTACTTTGACACTTTCGGAGTCTTGCGCTTGCGCCGCACCAAATGAGAAAGTCGCAGCCATCGCGGCGGCTGTTGTGGTTGTGAGAACGGCGCGCATGCGCGAAGTTTTGTTTTTCATGGTTTCCTCCCATTGAAGACAAGGGGCGCGCCGCATGCCATCGCATGTCAGGCATCCAAAACGCCTTATTTGACGTTCCCCCCTGACACCAAAATTGTTGGTATCAAACGGAGGATAAAAGTAGGGAGCGACTTGTATCAATTTGTAGAGAAGCGCTTTATGAGCGCTATCCGCTCAAATCGACGAATCTGTGAGCGACTTCCGCTCGAAGTCAAAATTAATCTGATTGATCTGCCAGATCCGGCCATCTTTCGGGCGGGTAAAAAACTTCCCACTCCCCCAACAGGATCGTTGCGGGTTCGAACCGATTGTCGAAAACCGTGCGCCCGATTGCCTGAACCTGCAACATCTGATGATGGTCAGGATCCATGTGGGACCGAAACCCGTTGGGATCTTCTGGCAGATGGATTTCAATGTGGCGGAGTGCATGGCGAAGCGCCGCGGGGTCATCTGTGCCACCGGCCTGTCTGACAGCTTTGGCGATTACCATAATTCCGGAATATGCCCCTTGTGCCGCATAACTCGGATAACGCCCCGAGCGTTCAAAAAAACGCGCCACAAAATCCTCGTTTTCTGGTGTTTGTGGCCAGTTCACGTGATGCCTTGACGACAAAACAAGACCAAGCGGCATGTCATTTCCAAGCTCAGCCAAAACTTCAAAATTGCCACCGGCATCAAAGTTCATGAATGCGGATTGTTCAAACAGATCGGTTTGAGTTGCCTGCCTGATAAATGTCACCAGATCGAGGCCCCAATGTCCGTTGATCACGATATCCGGTTGCGCTGCATTGATGGCCTCGATGTAGCTGGAGTAGTTTGTTTCAAACAGTTTCGGCCAGTAGACGCCGACGGTATTGAAGGGGACCTCATGCAGTTCCAGAAACCGTGTCAGATCTTCCCAGCTTTGGTATCCATACTCGTAGTCCGGGCCAATGAAAGCGATATTGAGCGGCGTGCCAGTGTCAGAATAGTGTTCCTTGATGTATTGTGCCCCGGCAAACATCGACTGGCGGCTGCCGTTTGACACCCGGAAGTAGTTTTCATGCAGCGCGTCAGACGTTAGGCTCGGGGATGCGTGGTCTGTGCCGATGAAGAACACTCCGGAGTTTTTGACAACTTCGGTCACCGCCAGCGCTATGCTTGAGCTGACAACGCCACACACAAAATCCACGTCATCTTCTTCGATGAATTGCCGTGCTATCTGCAGCGATCGCAGGGTTTTTGACCGCGTGTCCTCAATCGAGATCTCAAATTGCAGTGGGTCGTCGAAATCCGCCCCTGACAGATCTTCTAGTGCCAACTCGATTGCAATTGCGCTGTCACGTCCATAAAGGCCGCCCGGTCCGGTCAGGGGATACAAGCATCCGATTTTGACCGGCGCTGCGACTGCGCCCACAGCAAGCGTGGTGCCAAGACACATAGCCATCGTCAGACGCACGGTGACCTTCCACATCAAGATAACCCCAGCTTTTGCATTTTTCGCTTTAAAGCGTGACGCGAAATACCAAGTTGATCCGCAGTTACACCTTTCTTCCCACCATTCTTGCGCAGCGCATCCAAAACAAGGTTCCTTTCGACCGCAAAAATGGAGTCTTCAATGCTGACTGGCTCATGAACCTCTGCTTCCCGTATCTCAAGCGGGAGCTGATCGACTGAAATGGTCTGACCAGCATAATGGATCGTCAACCGCTCAATAAGGTTTTTCAGTTCCCGAACATTTCCGGGCCACGAATAAGCGTTCAGAAATTCGCCTACCGACTTCGCAAAGGATATGGGCCTTGTGTTACCTTCAGCAGCGAAACGTTGTGAAAAATATTGAGCCAGCAACGCCACATCCCCTTCCCGATCTCGCAATGGGGGAAGCGAAAGGGGCACAACATTCAATCGAAAGAACAAGTCGCGCCGGAAGTTCCCGTTTTCAACCTCTTGTGTCAGGTTACGGTTCGTTGCCGCGATTACGTTTACATCTGAAAACAAATCCCTAGGCATGCCGAGGCCCCTGAATGTCCGGGTCTCAAGGAACGTCAAAAGTTTGGCTTGGACATTAAGAGGAATTTCGCCGATCTCATCCAGAAGCAGGGTTCCCCCGTCAGCGATTTCCAGCAAGCCCTTTCTTTTCGCAACAAGGCCGGGCAAAGCTCCGCGTTCCGCACCAAACAGTTCGGCTTCGATTTGGTTTTCGACAAGGGTCGCGCAATTGATTTCGACAAATGGGCGACCTGACCCGGCTGTATTGAGATGCATTTCCCGGGCGATGACGGCCTTGCCAACACCGGTTTCGCCGAGAAGCAGGATGGTTTTTGCCTTGCTTTTGGTGATTGCAGACAGCTCCTGGCGCAGATTCTTGATGGCAGGGCTGTTGCCTATGAACGCTTCGTTCGTCGCATTGCGATCGCGCAGATATTGGACTTCGGATTCCAACCGTCGTTTTTCGTCGGTCTCACGAATGAGCAGGATCAGCTCATCGACATCAAATGGCTTGGCCAGATAGTCTACTGCGCCCATTTTCATGGCTGTTACGGCATCTTGTGTGTCATCGAACGCAGACATCATGATGACCGGGATGTCTGGCTCATCTGCTAGCAGACGTTCAAGGACTTCGAGACCATTCATTCCTGGCATCCTGATGTCCAGCAAGACAATATCGGGCTGGTTTTTTCTGGCCATTTCACAGCCTGCAAGGCCGTTATGAACCTCTGAGCATTCCATACCCGCCTGCCGCAACGTAAAGGCAAGCGAGCGCGTCAGATTTATCTCGTCATCTATAATCAATATGTTCGCGGCCTTCATTGCGTTTTCCTATCACCCGCGAATGGAAAATGAAGGCTGACAGTCGTGCCTTCCCCCCAAATGCTATCTATTGTCATTGATCCGCCATTTGCATCGACCAACTGGTTAGTAATCGACAAGCCCAAGCCAGTTCCGCCGGATTTTGTAGTGAAAAACGGTCTCAGTATTTTGCTGCTTACTGCATCATCCATGCCCTGCCCATCGTCTGCCACGACCAACTTTGCCATGCCTCCATCTTTGTAAATGCGAAAGCGAAGTTGCCCGCCGCCGGGCATTGCCTCGAACGCATTCAGCGACAGATTGAGGAGGATTTGGCGGAGTTGTGCCGGGTCGACATTTATTCGAATGCTGGAGTCTCCGGAAGCACTTATCGCAATAGACCTTTCGTGAGCCGTTGCACTGACGAGCTTATTTACGCTCTTGACTATATCTCGAACCTGCACGTCCTGTCGTTCTGGTTCCCGCGGCTTCGCAAAATTCACAAATTCCGAAATCGTTTCATCGATACGGTTTATTTCAGTCGCGACCAAGTCGTACATTTCTTTGCGGTCGAGTTGGTCTTCACCGCGACTGAGGCCGTGTAAGGTCGCTGAAACCGTCGTTAGTGGGTTGCGAATTTCATGTGCAATTCCAGCAGCCATATTTCCAAGGGTCGCTCTGCGTTCAATGTCCACCCGGGACGCGATCAGTATTTCCAACTGTTCGCGCATCCGATTATACGATCGTGCAAGTGCGCCCAACTCACCTGGACCTTCCTCACTGACAGGGATCGAAAAATCTCCATTTGCAATAGCCTGAGCGCCGGAATTCAAGGGGGTCAGGTACCCGGACAAGCGCCGCGACATCTTGAAGAAAAGAAACACCAGACCAAGAGCCGAAAGCGTCGCAACCAAGAGCATCAGATATCTTATCCGCAGTCTCGGTTCATTGAGGTCATTGCCGACCTCAACAAGATTTAGCCGCCAGCCTGGCAGAACCTGTTTTGATCTCGCAATAACTGTCCCGACTGGGGCCTCAACCCCGACGACGCTTACTCTGATGCGCTCAAAAACGGTCAGTTGCGGAGCGTAAACGCCCGGTTTCAACAAATCTCCCGCGAGTTCGGTAAGGGATGATAAACGCGACCGTATTGCGACATACCCGATAAGCACTTGCTCGCGCAAAACCGGTTGGCGGATCAATATCCAGCCAGGTTGCCCGGCTGTTGGCATCACCGGACCTATGATCTCTGTGCCATCAATCTCAACAATTGGCAGGGTCGTCGAATTATGGGTGTTGGGACGACTGCGAGATTGTGGGATGGTCTTGATGATCTGCCCGTCTGGGCTTGACAGCTCAATTGCATAGATATCAGGGCTTCCAACTTCAAGAAGCAGAAAATCCGCAAGTTGAGGCGTCAGAGGCTGATCCTTTGCGCCAAAAAATATGGCTACGTCCCGGAGGTCCGCAATGTTTTCTAGGCGAGTTCTGTGAGCCGACAAATAGTTGCTCATCCGCGCTGCTACGGCTTCCACCTCGCCATTTAGGCGACTTGTTACCAGCGTACTCAAGAGGCTCGCGCTGTATCGATCATAGATGAACGCAATAAGAACAAGCGGGATCAAAGCCGCAACCAAAGCGCCCCATAAGTATCGACGTGCAAGGTTTAATTTCGGGAGTCTTACCCACATTTCCAGTTCCACCTTTGGGGATTTTGTTGGACTTCATTATGGGCGTCAACCGATCAATCCATGAAAGATGAGCGGAATTCGCTCATAAAGTTTCCTGTTCGAGTTGAAACTCCAGCGTCACATCTTTAGAACGAGACTTCTGCGAGGCTAAAGGTGACCGACACCGTTTCGGCTTTACTAGCCAGTGTCTGAGCTCAGAATCAACGACCGCTCTTTCCTCCACGGGACAGTGTAAGTTTTCATGTTGTTGCAGCAAATGTCGTGCTGCGAGCGCACGCAGCAAGAACTTGACACTTCAGCTAAGGGCTCTGTCCCGGCATTCGCCGCGCAAAACACGAATGACTGCTTGGACGCCAGTGCCGCGAAAACGACCCTTTTTGCGGCAGTTTTTCGCATCCTGCCAAGTCATTGATTCCATTTAGACTGGACTGCCGCAAAAACCTCGTGCAAAACGAATCTATGAAAATCGGCTACGCACGGGTGTCTACGGAAGAACAGAACCTTGATCTACAGATCGAGGCGTTGACCGAGGCCGGGTGCGACCGGATCATCACCGATCAGGCCCAAAGTGGCGCGAAAGCAGCCGAGACCCGTGCGGGATTTTCCGAAGCGTTGGAGCTACTAGGCCCAGCTGACCTTCTGGTGGTCTGGAAGCTGGACCGCGTTGGCCGCTCCATTGCCGATTTGATCCATCTTCTGAAGCTCTTTGGGGATCGTGGCATCGAGTTCCGCAGCCTGACAGACGGGATCGACACGACGACCGCAGGCGGACGGCTTGTGTTTCACATCATGGGTGCGTTAGCTGAGTTCGAACGCGATCTTATTCAGGAGCGGACAAAGGCAGGGCTACGCGCGGCCAAGAAGCGTGGAAAACGGCTGGGGCGTCCGCCAGCACTTTCCACCGCGCAGATCACCCACGCGAAGACGGTTATAGAGACCAAACGGGAAACCGTTTCTGGCATGGCCGAGATTTTGGGCGTGAACCGCAGCACACTACAGCGTGCCATGAGCCGAGAAGCCGGGCTTTCCGTCTGATGGCCGAAGCTATGCCAATCACCCCAGCAGTTGTGACCTGGGCACGGGAGCGGGCCGGGTTCTCTATAGACGCTGCAATATCGGACTTTCGCAAGATCGTAGAGTGGGAAGCCGGCGAGGCTTTTCCGAGCTATCCGCAGCTCGAAAAGATGGCGGAGAAGTTCAAGGTGCCGGTTGCGGTATTCTTCTTTCCGGCTCCGCCCGATCTGCCGCCTATCGAAGAGACCTTTCGCACCTTGGGTCCAGACCAGATTGCCGAGATACCACCCCGCATCCGATTGCTTCTGCGCAAGGCCCGGACGTTCCAGATGGGCGTTGAAGAGCTGAACGGGGGCCGCAATCCAGCCGAACGGCTGATTACCCGTGACTTGGCGTTCCGCCCGACAGACCGCATTGAGGAAATCGCAGCTGAGGTACGGGCTTATCTGGGCGTCACGATGGAGCAGCAGTTCGCGTGGGGCAATGCGGAAACGGCACTTGAAGAATGGCGCAAGGTGCTTCTGGGCGTCGGTGTCTATGTTTTCAAGGACTCTTTCCGGGAGCCGGACTATTCCGGGTTCTGCCTCTATGACGACGAATTTCCGATCATCTACGTCAACAACACTACTGCGAAGACACGACAAATTTTCACGCTGTTCCATGAGCTTGCGCACCTGCTCTTCCATACCAGTGGTGTCGACCGGACCGGCGACGGTTTTGCGGATGAGTTGGTCGGAGACAATCAGCGGATCGAGGTCATTTGCAATCGTATGGCGGCTTGTCTTCTTGTGCCGGAAGATACTTTCGATGCCACTTTTGCCGGTCAAGCACTGACCGAGGCGACAGCGGCTGAATTGGCACAACTGTTTAGCGTCAGTCGCGAGTTCATCTTCCGAAAGTTTCTCGACCGCGATCTGATCACTCCGGGCGAGTATGATCAGGCCGCGCGGCGATGGGCCGAACAAGGGCAACGTGGCACGGGGGGGGACCACTACAACACTAAAATTGCCTATCTTGGTACCGAATATATCAACCTGGCTTTCCAGCGGTTCTATCAGAACCGGATCGACTACAATCAACTTGCTGACATTCTCGACACCAAACCCAAGAATCTGACCCGTCTTGAGGAATATGTCTCAAGGAGGGTGCCTTGAGCTACGTTTTCGATACGAACGCATTTTCCCAGCTTTTTCACAGTTATTATCGCAACCGGTTCCCGACCCTTTGGGAGCAGTTTGACGAGCTAATTGAAAACGGAGACATCACATCGACCCGCGAAGTCGCACGTGAGATTGATGGGGATCGCGTCGTTGCGCTACGAGAGTGGGCAGTTAACCAGCGCGACCTTTTTCCCGCGCCGGATGCTGTGGAGGCAGGTTTCGTAGGTCAAATTTTCGGAGTGCCACACTTCCTTCAAATAATTGAACGGAAGAAGCTCTTGAAGGGTGGTCTCAACGCTGACCCATTCATCATTGCGCGGGCGCAGGCCACAGGGGGGACTGTCGTGACCCTCGAAGGTGAACCACGGAACGGAGCAAAAATTCCAAACATTTGCCGCCACTTTCGAATTCCATGCGTTTCGCTGGAAGGCTTTATGGAAGAAGAGAACTGGACCTTCTGACAGCTAAAACTGAGAAACTGCAAGGCTTTGAAATCAAACCAATTACAGTCTCACTAATTTGGTCTCATTATTAACGAGTTCCGACACCCAAAATCTTCCTGACCAGATCGACGCATAATCAATGTTATGTTAAATAGGTCAGCATAGTTGACCTACATTACAGCCAAATATGGGCTACGATAGCATCATTCATAGATGACATTCTGACGTTTGCCATCTTTCCACATGGGAACGAGTGCTCCCGTGTTCCATTTGTAGAGCCAACCGACAACCGCCCGTGTCTCCCTATCTAGGATGAATTTGATTGGTTCAGCGGTTTGGCGCTGTTTGGCTTCCCGAACCGTAGTCTTTGTTGTTGGCATCGTTTCTTGATCTGAGTTGTCGAATGATAAGGCAGCAGTCACGATGATATTCCCCCTGAAATTGGCGCTGAAAAAATGCGTAAACACTCGTCCTGTTCCCGCGCAACGTGCGGTGGGAACTACCCTTAAGAGTTGTGCTTACAATCTCTGCAATTGCACGATAGAATACGCAAAGAAGCGCAAAGGAACGAAAAAATTTCTAGTAGTTCATTGATTAAAAACGGTAAATATTTTGTTGCACCGCAGAAAACCGAAGACAACTTCAAGGTGCTTTTTGCGCGCCTCGCCGCTGCCGGTGCTGGCCGACCTGTAAATGCGAGCGGCTTTCCAGACGGACCGTGGACACCAGATGCGCTTATGGAAGCCATCTGTTTGCTTGAAGAGAACGAAAAGGGAATCAATCTGCGGATTGTGCAGCTATGGTTCCAGGATAACGATCACGGTATTGGTCCCGAAAACATCAAGTGGCTTGCGCGGATTTTCGGTTGTGACGATCCAGAAGCAACGAGCGTATGGCAAGCAGAAATTACGGCATCTAAGGAACGCCTGACCAAAGAGCGCAAAGCCAAAAAACTTGCCGAGAAGCACACAACCTCGGACGAAGCCAAAGAGCCCGATCAACCAGTCACCACTGTCGAAGCGGAAACACAGCATCAAAGCCCATCTGTCCAACCGGAAAAACCGGCGAGCCGAACGCTGGCAGAGAAGACAGAATGGATTTTAAGCGGTTCAGGGTCGATGAACCTTCTCGTTGTGTATTGGCTCGTGTTCTGTGGTCTTGGCTTTTTGAACTACGCACTTGGAACGTTGAGTGTGACCTATAACCCGGTCGAAGGGCTATCGAAACAAGTCGGCTTCATCTGGGCACCAACGCTCAATGCCCTGCCCCTGATAGCTCTACCGCTCTACATTTACTTTGTTGGGGACCTCAACACATATTGGAAGCGTGTAGGCCGAGGTAACTGCACATCAGTGGATTCAAAATCCGTCACGGCGCATCGAAACGTGGCTTGGTACGCGAAGGTCAATGACTTCTCGTTCTCGTTCTGGGCCATCGCGTTGTTCTGCTTTCTGTTCGTTTGCTGCTTCCAGTGGTTCGGTATTTACCTGCCTGCGTATCTGTCCGGTGACGCTAATGGCGTTCAAATAGACCGATACCTTGTGACACTTGTGCGGCCAGAGGTGATTTCCATTCCAGAAGCTATGATCTTGTCTGCGATCGGATACCTTTACACCGCGTCATATATCGCGGTCTTCATGTTCGGATTGTTGTTTCTGGTAATCGTCGTTTTCGATTTTCATGATATTTGCACCACCTTGGTCCTCGAAGGAAGAACCATAAATCGGCGGCAAATCTTGAAGGAGGGTCAAAAAATTGTATGGGGCAGCTTCCGTGTTGCCGTCTTCGGCCTTTGGCTCGCGACCCTTATTAAGCTGCAAGTAACCTATCTGTCGTCAGACAGCCCAAATATCGTGCAGTGGATCAAGACGGACGCTCTATCATTCTTCGGAGTGGGTTCGACAAGGAACGGGTGGTTGGACAACACTTCCATTACCCACTTTACCACATTTCTAATGGTCGTGGTCACAGCGACCATCTTTGTATTCTCTGTCATGAAGGTTCAGAACATTTTCCAGCGACTTTCAATCTATGGCGAAGATCTCTCTTTCGCTCGCGATGGGCGAGAGGTTGTAAGAATGTTGTTTGTGATCGGGTTACTTTCTGTAAACTTAGTCTTGGTCGGTCGGTTTGATGGATTCTCACTAATCTTGGCGTTGAGCATCATCGCCTCGACGCGCGTATTGTCTGGGCCAAAACTGCAAACTTTCTTAGGTGGATGATGGAACAGGCGAAATACTACAGCGACATTGCTGATGGACCCGAAACGGCCAAAGCGTACTGGATGACCACAGATGACAACGTGCGCGTTCGCGTGGGCATCTACGCAACCAATACTAAGGCCAAAGGGACAATCCTGCTCATGCTAGGCAGGTTCGGATACATGGAGCGATACGGGCGTGTCGCAAAGAACTTTGCCGACAACGGCTATTCAACCGCAGTGATTGACTGGCGTAGTCAGGGATTGTCAGACCGGATGGCTGATGATGCTCAAGCGGGCCATATTCACCGTTTTTCTGATTATCAAAAGGATGTTGCCGCCCTACTGGCAGCGGTCGAGGAACTTGAGCTTCCAAAACCATACTATCTTGTCGGGGTATCTATGGGGGCTTGCATCGGTCTTCGTGCGATGCTCGATGATCTTCCTGTAGACGCCGCCGCCTTTATTTCCCCTATGTGGGGGATCAAAATGTCCACCCTTCAACGAGCGGCAGCTTGGCCCATTTCATGGGCCTCTCAAAAGATTGGTTTGAGCCACAAATATGTCCCCGGCGAGAGTGGGGATATCTACGTGTTGAACACCCCGTTTGAAGACAACAATTTAACCCATAACGCTGATATGTATGATTATTGGGTTGATCAGGCAAAGAAGGCCCCAGAGCTTCAAATCGGCGGGCCAACTCTGTCCTGGCTGTACGAAGCCCTCTCAGAATGTCGTAGCCTTTCAAGCGTTCCGTCACCTGATATCCCATGCATTACATTTTGCGGCGAATTGGATCAGCTGGTGGACAACTCGTCTATCAAGCGTCGGATGGAGCATTGGCCTGACAGCCAGTTCGCTATGATCAGAAACGCGAAGCATGACGTTCTTACCGAAACTGAGGAAGTTGGCGGTGACGTCATGGGTCAGATTTTCGCCTTCTTCGAAAAAAACGCCGAAACAGCTAATTCTTAGAAACGTAGACCGCTTGCGATTTGGGTATCGACTAGCCCCGGCTTAGAAGATCGGTGGGAAACAAGCAGATCAAAGTACCGAATAGATGAAAATTAAAATCAAACGACTGTCTGGCAACTTCACCGATGGTTATGCCCTCGATAAGCACATAGTCTCCAGCGTCTTTTTGGGGAACAATGAGTGGGGACGACCTCAATTCGATACGACAAGGACGCCAGCCGGTGAGGCTGTTTTTCGGCTAAAGTACCGTGGGGATTTTGATCAAGCCAAACCACTCGCCAAGGCAATTGTTCGTGCGATTGTACCTCATTTTCCGTCCATCGGCTTGGTGATGCCTGCCCCTGCATCTACGACGCGCAATCGCCAACCTGTTACGGAGGTTGCAACCGCCGTGGCCGAACGAATGGACAAACCACTATTTGACAACATCATCTCTAAATCTGCCATCGCTACCAACACCGCTTCTCTCAAGAATATGAACTCGCGGGCTGAGAAGGACGCAGCTCTAGCAGGCAGATATTTGTTGAACCGACCCATCAGCAACGAAGGTTGCTGGAATGTACTTGTCGTGGATGATCTGTTCGATTCTGGAGCAACGATGGATGCTGTCTGTAGTCTTCTTTCACAATATGATAAGATCAATGGCGTATATGTCGCGGCAATGACATGGAGGTAAAGTTGAAGACAGTTTTCATCGCTGGTTCTATAAAGATCAAAAGACTTCATCCCTTGTTTGTCGATCGGATCACGAACATCATCCGCGAGGGCTTGCCTATCATCGTTGGGGACGCCAACGGTGCCGACGCATCCATCCAGGCTGAACTATTATCGCAGTCTGCGCCGGACGTGACAGTGTATTGTACCGGGCGTCAGCCTAGGAACAACCTAGGCGATTGGCCGGTTCAGAGAGTGAAATCGTCAGCAGAGCCGGGAACGCGTGCTTTCTTTACAGCCAAAGACATTGAAATGGCCTCAAAAGCGGAATTTGGCTTAATGCTCTGGGACGCTGCAAGCACTGGTACGCTTAGCAATGTCTTTGAACTGCTATCACGAGGCAAGAAAAGCGTCGTCTTTGTTAATCGGGACGCCCGCTTCCAAAACGTGAAGGAAAACGAAGATATCCTCGATCTTGTTAGCTTCATGAGTGAAGGAGCGCGACGCACAGCGGATCGGAAAATCCGTCTAGGCGAGAAAGTTAGCATGTTGGCGGGTTCGCAAAGCCGTATGGCCTTCTAGGTGAAAACACTTGAAATGGTGTCTGATCTGTTCGACAAGTATGGTTCCTCCACAACTTGTGGACAGGTGGCCGAGCGGTCGAAGGCGCTCCATTGAAAACGGAGTAAGCGTGAAAGCGTTTCGCGGGTTCGAATCCCGTCCTGATTAAAAGGCTGTTCCCGGCGACGGTGAGCAGCCTTTTCAGTTCAAGAACGGTTTTTCCCACCGATGCCATCAAAGACAATCACTTGATTCAAGCCCCGAGTTTCGATTAAACAATATTATAACAGCATCACGCCGTTATAATAACTCACTTCGAAAGGGGAACATCATGAAGAACATTCTCCGCTCAAGCGTCCTGGCACTGGCAACAGCCGCAGTCGGCATCGCAGCAGCACCCGAACGCGCTCAAGCACAAACATACCAAATTGATTGTGCGATACTTCTCTGCCTGTCAGGCGGTTGGCCTGCCTCAGTACCTTGCGCTCGCGCCCGCGCCGAGTTCATCCGCAGGATCACACCTTGGCCTGTTGAACCCCCGTTGCAAATCTGGCGCTGTCCGATGGGCGCGGCTTACACCGTCGATCCTGAAACCCTGACTACCGACCGCATCTACGACATTCTCCTAGAGTTGGACGATGTGGCACCACAGCAGTCGTACCCAAGCGCACCACTCACGGATTTCGCGCTTGAGCCACAGCCCGCCGTTGTTCGACGCAGCGGCGGGACTGCGGCCCCTCTCCCAGAAGGCTACGCATTGCAACTTGTTCAAGATGGGGGCGGCGCAGACATCGACATCAGCGGGCAAGAGTTCAACTTTGTGAGGTCCATCCGAGTTTATAACGTCACTTATGCAAGCCAGCGCGAAAGCGGTCGCGACAATGATTGCAACAGATCATTCTCTATGCGTGTCGGCACATATGGAACGCAGGGCGATTTCCGCTGGACCGGATCAAACGATTATCGCTCACTTCCCGCAGCGCACACGGGTTTGGAAAACTACCCAAGCAACTGCCCGTCAATTTTCCACCGCTCGGTCTTCGTGGAATGGCGGGATTATGAAGGCAACTACGGCTTCGAGCAGGTCAACTACTAGGCGTGGTATGACGCCGAACGAACAATACTATAATTGCGACAGGCATCCAGACGTTGTATGCCTGTCGTCACAAATAATAAGAATCAACAGGCAGAGGAGCAGTTCCCGCCGTACAACGAGAAACCCCCGCAGAGGGGTTAACCTGTACGGGGGGTTTAGAACCAAGGGATTGGCGTCCCAAGTGGCTACCATATTTTTCAAGTCCGGTTCTAACACCCCACCCACATGGCAAGCAAGAAAAAAACGCATTTGTGCGCTCGCTACATCTGCATCTTGGTCTGACCCTTCCAAACGCCACAAGAGTTAGACCAAGGCGCAGCATACAGTAGGTACTATAGCCGAACGGCCAATACCCTGTATTCTAAGAGCGTCGGAAAACAGAGAATCGAAAGGAGAAAACAGCCCTAAAAAGTAGAAACCCCCGCAAGGCGGAAACCTAACGGGGGGGTTCTGAAACCAAAGAACGCCAATTCTTTAGCAGATCAAAAAGCTGTTGATCTCGGTTTTATCACCCCCTTCCAAAGCTGGCAACAAAAAACGCGTTTGTGCGAACCATAAAGACTTGCCTGCTTCCGCCCTGCTTAAACCGAGCAAGGACAGAGACATGCACAGCATTGCAGCTCGTATTGAGAGATACGATCACCACACCGAAGGGTTTCCCACCCTGCCAGACGGCATGGAGCGTGACGGCTTCATCCGCTTGTTTGAGAACGTCGCACCGACGATGTTCAATCTAACTGACGCGGAAGTTTCCACTTTCGTCCGCATGGCAGAAGATCCCCGGCCAAGCGACTGGAAGTCGCCCGACCGCGAACCCTGTTGCTACCGTAGGCAGGGCGAGATTGCCGCGAGACGCAGCAAATCCCGTTACAGCATCGCCCGACACGAAAAGCGGCTTGCTGCCGTGGGCCTGATCGACAAACGCACAATGGCGCATGGCGGCAGGTCAGGATTTGATGGGTGCGGCGTGTTCTTCTCGTGCGCAATCGCACTGGTCCCCGCCATGCTGGCGCACCAGCACCAACAGGACGCGCTAAACAAAGAGCGCAACCTCCTGTGCAACACACGCAGCATCCACAAGGGCCATCTAAAGGCTGCCATCAATGACCTGGCCGACCTTGGGGCGGACACGTCGCAGATCGAAGCGGAATACGAAGCGTGGCCGGATGCACGGCAACTGAGGCGGATCGACATGGACGATCTTCGTCAACACGTCGCAGAGGCCGACTTACTCACACAGCAGACCATCAATTTGTTGAATGAAACACAGGATATGCAACACGGGTGCAGCACAAGTGCTACCCCCTATATACAAGATACAACCCAAGACTTTAAACCTGTCTGTAAGCGCGGGCAAGCCCGCGCACTC
>NZ_JBOEGM010000024.1:0-82957 GCF_050633425.1 Pelagimonas sp.
CAGTGCCGATGATGGTGGATAGCTGGCCACTGTGCCGGCGGATGTGGTTTGATCGCTCATGGATGTCTCCTCCCAGTACGAATTGCTCCCCCGTGATGCGGACTTCCGTCACGTCATCAACTTGGTGTGAGCATAGAGGGGTTTGAAAATTTTTGTAGAAGGTAAGCAAAAATAAGGAGTTATATGTAAATAGTTTTCACAGATAGTCGAAAACTTGTAAATGAATTTGCGATTTTTCCGCTAACCCCTTTGTTTTTCACACTCTGCCCAAATTCTGTTTGCGCAAGCATTTGTTAACCTTTTGGGCTGGTTGCGACTAAGGTCGTAGCTACGCAGTATTGGGTATGGTGTGACATAATGTTGCGTGTCCTGAATGTGAGGCGCTAACAGTGCGGCGTGCCTGGGTCGCTCGCCCTCTGCGCGAATCCCCAGATTAGTCCTTGCGAGGAAGCGCGGATGCGCTACGCTCATGCCAAGACGGGAAAACCGTCGCATTTTGGGAGGAAATAATGAAAACGATCACTGCGAAATTACTGACAACAGCCCTTGCGATCAGCTTTGCTGGCGAAGCCCTTGCCACCGAATGGAATGTCTCGGTCTGGGGTAAGCGCCGCGCATTCACCGAACATGTTGAGAAACTGGCCGAGCTGGTGTCCGAGAAAACCGGTGGCGAATTCACAATGAATATCTCCTACGGTGGGCTGTCCAAAAACAAAGAAAACCTTGATGGCATTTCCATCGGGGCCTTTGAAGTCGCGCAGTTCTGTGCTGGCTATCACGCAGACAAGAACCGCGCGATCACTGTGCTTGAGTTGCCGTTCCTCGGTGTCAGCAACCTCGAAGAAGAGGTGGCCGTTAGCCATGCGGTTTATGCTCATCCTGCCGTCCAGGAGGAAATGGCACAGTGGAGCGCCAAGCTGCTGATGACCTCTCCTATGCCACAGTATAATATTGTTGGCACCGGCGATCCGCGTGATGAGCTGGCGGATTTTGACGGAATGCGGGTTCGTGCGACCGGCGGTTTGGGCAAAGCCTTTGCTGCTGTCGGCGGCGTGCCGACATCTGTGACCGCAACAGAAGCGTTCCAAGCCATGGACAGTGGTGTCGTCGACACCGTCGCCTTTGCTCAGCACGCGCATTTGGCCTTTGGTACGATCAACAAAGCCGATTGGTGGACTGCGAATCTGAACCCCGGCACGGTGAACTGCCCGGTTGTGGTGAACACTGATGCTTATGACAGCCTGTCAGACGAACATCGTGCCGCTCTTGACAGCTCGGTCGAAGAAGCGATTGCGCATTACCTCGCCAACTACGGAGCCCTGCTTGAGAAGTGGGATGGGGTTTTGGCCGAAAAAGGCGTGACCAAAGTGGAAATCAGCGAGGATGAGCTTGCGAAATTCCGCGATGTTGCGGGCAAGCCCATCCATGACGCATGGTTGGCAGATATGAGCGCCCAGGGCCTTCCAGCTCAGGAACTCTATGATCTTGTGTTCAAAACATTGGAAGACGTTCGCGCCGCGAACTGATTATGTCGGCCCCGATGCATCGTCGGGGCCGCAGTCTCTTGATCTGAGACGGGGCTAAAACGCGAAGATGCGTATTACAAAAGTTTTGCAAAGCTTTTGGGCGCGCGCCGCAAGTTTTTCAAACGATAAAGAGGGGGGCAGCGATGGCGGGTCAGTCAGCCGTGCTCAGCGATGACAGCCTAATCAGCAGGTTGGATCAAAAGCTTGAGCGTCTCGAAAGCGCCATGGCATTTTTGTCGGGCATCGGTGCGTTTTGCCTGATGATCCTGGCCGTGGTGTCTGTGTCCGGGCGCAATATGTTTAACAAGCCGCTACCGGGCTATGTGGATTGGATCGAACTGGCGATGCCGTTCATCGCAATCTTTGGCATTGCCTATGTGCAACGCTCTGGTGGTCATATTCGCATGGACATTCTTGTCGGGAGGCTCAAGGGGCGTCTGCTTTGGGTGATGGAATTCATCACCACCTTTGGAGTGTTGATCCTGATGTTGGCTTTGATCTGGGGGTCTTGGGCGCATTTTGATCGTAGCTTTGATTTCGGAAAGCCGAATTGGAGCCGAGACAGTTCGATTGATATCGGTTTGCCGATATGGCCTGCGAAACTCGTGGTGCCGGTGGCATTCTCAGTGATGGCCATGCGCGTTGTCATTCAACTATGGGGCTATGGGCGCGCGTTCGTCACTGGGCAAGAACGCCCCGTGGCGGTGCCATTGGTGCAAACAGTGGCAGAACAGGCCGCCGAAGAAGCGGCACATATCTCGGGGCATGATGACTGATGGACAAGATTGAAATTGGCCTCTGGGTGACCAGCGGCATGTTGGTCATGGTTGTTCTTGGCATGCGCGTCGCCTTTGCGGCAGGTCTGGCAGGTCTTATCGGGCTGGTCTGGCTGCGTTGGGATCAGTTCGGATATGACCCGGAGCGGCTATGGAAAGCCATTGAAATCAGCGTTAAAATCGCCGGGCAGGTGCCGCATTCCAAGGTAAGCAGTCAGGCGCTCAGCCTAATTCCGACCTTTATCCTTATTGGGTACCTTGCCTATTATGCCGGCCTGACCCGTGCATTGTTCGAAGCGGCTAAACGTTGGATCGCCTGGGTGCCGGGCGGTTTGGCGGTGTCGACTGTCTTTGCCACTGCTGGGTTTGCAGCGGTGTCGGGCGCATCCGTGGCCACTGCGGCGGTCTTTGCGCGTATTGCGATCCCTGAGATGCTCAAGGTCGGCTATGATAAACGGTTTGCAGCCGGGGTCGTGGCCGCTGGCGGCACTTTGGCAAGTCTTATCCCGCCGTCGGCGATCTTGGTGATCTACGCAATTATCGTCGAACAAGATGTGGGGCGTCTGTTGCTTGCTGGGTTTATTCCGGGTGTATTTTCCGCAATCATTTATGCGTTGTTGATCATCGGTCTTGCCTTGACCGTTCCAAACTTTGGTCCGCCTGTCACAGGGTTCACATGGCGGCAACGCTTTGCGTCACTGCCCCCGGCGCTGCCGATTGTTGCTGTGGTCGTGATCATAATTTGTTTTGTCTACAACCCCTTTGGCGGCGACGCTTGGGGTACCCCGACCGAAGGCGGCGCGATTGGCGCGTTTATCGTCTTTTGCATGGCGCTGTTCCAAGGCATGCGGATGAGTGAACTCAAAGACGCCTTGAAGGAGACGGCCAAGCTCACGATCATGATCTTTTCGATCATTTGGGGCGTGTTGATCTATGTGCGTTTCCTGGGCTTTGCCGATCTTCCGACCGCCTTTGCCGATTGGATCACGTCGCTGGAATATTCACCGATGTTGATCTTGGTGTGTATCCTGTTGGCCTATGCGGTGCTCGGCATGTTTATGGATGCCATCGGCATGCTGCTTTTGACCCTACCGGTGGTCTACCCGGCGGTCATGGCGCTGAACGGTGGCGAAACTGTTGCGGCAGCGGATAGCGCCTTTGGCATGTCCGGCACGATGTGCGCAATTTGGTTCGGGATTTTGGTGGTGAAAATGGCTGAGTTTTGCCTGATCACCCCGCCCATCGGCTTGAACTGTTTCGTGGTTGCCGGGGTTCGCCCGGAACTGTCCGTCCAAGACGTGTTTCGCGGAGTTACACCTTTCTTTATCGCGGACGCTGTGACGATCGCATTGTTGGTGGCGTTTCCGGCGATTGTGCTGTGGTTGCCATCATTGGCATAGCGCGTAGTGTTCGAGACCATTTCCTCGATCTTGAAAGGCCCGGCATCGCTCGGGCCTTTTGTCATTAAAGTTTCACTTGGCGAATTCCAAAAATTTCCGTAATTCCAGAAATATGGAAAAAGAAGTGATCTCTCAGCTTTCGGCCTTGGCACATGAGCGGCGTTTGGCCGTATTCCGGCTGTTGATGCGCCGCTACCCGGATGCCATTGCAGCCGGTGAAATCGCGCAGATATTGGAGTTACCTGCCTCATCATTGTCAACCTGTTTGGCGCATCTGCGACAGGCAAGGCTAGTGACGCAAAACCGTGATGGAACGTCTCTACAATATACTGCTGATGCCGGGTCCGCTTCGCAATTGGTTGGATATCTGTCCTCGGATTGTTGTCGGGGCCGCCCCGAGCAATGTCTGTCTTTCAGCGCGCCTATGGAGGCCAATATGTCTCAGCGAAAACACAACGTTTTATTCCTTTGCTCGGGCAATTCGGCCCGCTCTATCTTTGCTGAAACCCTGCTGCGTGCCGAGGCCGGTGACCGCTTTGACGTCTATTCGGCCGGCACCCGACCACAGTCTGAGCTGAACCCTTACGCGGTCGATCTGTTGGCCTCTAAAGGCTTCGACACCAGCTCTTTAAAAGCCAAAAACGTAAATGAGTTTCGCGGCGAGGATGCGCCAGGAATGGACTTCGTTTTTACCGTTTGCGACAGCGCCGCCAACGAAGAATGCCCGCCGTGGCCCGGACAACCAATGAATGGCCATTGGGGGCAGCCTGACCCTGTCAAAGCCGAAGGCACCGACGCGGAAAAGCGATTGGCCTTCCAACAGGTATATGGCGCATTGCGCAACCGGGTTCGGGCCTTTGCTGCGCTTCCGTTTGAGACATTGGATCGCGCCAGCCTGCAAAACAGCATCGACGACATCGCCAAAACGAAAGATTAACATATGACAACTTACGCGATTAACGGCCTGGGCCGTATGGGAAAACTGGTTATCAAGCCGATGCTTGAAGCGGGATCAAAAATTGCATGGGTCAATGATGCGGTTGGCGATGCCGCGATGCATGCCCATCTCATGGAATTTGACACGGTGCATGGGCGATGGGACGCGGAATTTTCCAGCGATGACGACAGCATCACCATCAATGGCACCCGAATTCCAACCTACCAAACCCGTGATTTGGCAGACCTGCCAATGGAGGGGGTGGACGTGGTGATTGATTGCACCGGATATTTCAAAACCGAAGCCCGCATTCAGCCCTATTTCGATGCAGGGATAAAAAAGGTGGTGGTGTCCGCCCCGGTCAAGGATGGCAATGCGGCGAACCTCGTGATTGGTGTGAACGATGACATCTATGACCCGGCGGTGCATAACATCGTCACTGCTGCGTCTTGCACAACCAACTGCCTTGCCCCGGTGGTCAAGGTGATCCACGAAGGTTTGGGCATCAAACATGGCTCAATGACGACCATCCACGATGTTACCAACACCCAGACCATCGTCGACAAACCACACAAGGACCTGCGCCGCGCGCGTTCGGCTTTAAACTCGCTGATCCCAACCTCGACGGGCTCGGCCACCGCAATTACGCTGATCTATCCCGAGCTTACGGGGCGGCTGAACGGCCATGCGGTGCGGGTGCCCTTGTTGAACGCCTCTCTCACGGATTGCGTTTTTGAAGTGGAGCGTGCCACGACTGTGGAAGAGGTCAACGCGATGTTCAAAGCCGCCTCCGAAGGTGAGCTGAACGACATTCTCGGCTATGAAACACGCCCGTTGGTCTCGACCGATTACGTCAATGATGCGCGCAGCTCGATTGTTGATGCGCTTTCGACCATGGTTGTGAACGGCACGCAGGTCAAAATCTACGCGTGGTATGACAATGAGTGGGGTTATGCGCACCGCTTGGCGGATGTCGCCCACAAAGTCGGCGCGTCTCTGTAGGTGAAATGATGGATCAGGCTGAGAAAAAATCTCAAGGCGTGGCGGCTTATATTGCCGTTACCGCCGCCTATTGGGCCTTTATGCTCACCGATGGCGCGTTGCGCATGTTGGTGCTGCTTCATTTTCACAGCTTGGGATTTTCGCCGGTTCAACTGGCCTACCTGTTCTTGCTGTATGAACTGGCTGGTATCGTGACCAACCTGTCGGCGGGGTGGATCGCGGCGCGGTTTGGGCTGACCAGCACGTTATATGTTGGGCTTGGTTTGCAAATCGTTGCCCTTTTGGCTTTGGCGCAGCTTGATCCAAGTTGGGGGCTGACGGCGTCGGTCGTGTTCGTCATGGCGGTGCAAGGGCTCTCGGGCGTGGCCAAAGATTTGTCCAAAATGTCGGCCAAATCTGCGGTGAAACTTTTGGCGCCAACAGGGCAAGGCGGGTTGTTCAAATGGGTGGCGGCGCTAACAGGCTCCAAAAACGCTGTGAAAGGGGTTGGCTTCTTGCTGGGGGCGGGCCTTTTGGCTCTGGCTGGCTTTGTCCCAGCCGTTCTGGGCATGGCGGCGGCGTTGGCTGTGGTGCTGATCGCGATTATCCTGCGCATGCCGCCCGGTCTTCCCGGTGGCAAAAAAGACGCCAAATTCAAAGACGTGCTGTCAAAAGATCGCAACATCAATTGGCTCAGCTTTGCCCGTGTTTTCCTGTTTGGTGCCCGAGATGTGTGGTTTGTCGTCGGTATCCCGGTATATTTCTATGCGGTCTTGTCTGATGGCTCGCATGAGGGGAACCGGTTGGCCTTCTTTACCATCGGCAGTTTTATGGCGGTCTGGACGATCCTTTATGGGGCTGTGCAAGGGGCCGCGCCAAACCTTCTGCGCGCCAAGGAACGCCCAGAACATGAGATCGTTTCGGCGGCGCGCACATGGGCTGCGGCGTTGATGATCGTTCCCGTAACGTTGGCAGGTTTGGTCTGGATGTCGGACGAGCCCGCGATGTGGTTAACGATTTGCCTGATCCTCGGGCTGTTGATCTTTGGCGCAATATTTGCGGTGAACTCATCGCTGCATTCCTACCTCATCCTCGCCTTTTCCAAGGGGGAACGGGTGACGATGGATGTCGGCTTTTACTATATGGCCAATGCTGCGGGGCGTTTGTTGGGCACACTTTTGTCTGGGCTGAGCTACCAGATTGGTGGTATTGTGCTTTGCCTGTTTGTGGCGGCCTTTATGCTTGCAATGAGCGCTGTCGGAGCGAGCAAACTCACTCTGGATCAAGCCGCCAAACGCTGAGGCATCTTTAAAATCGCTTCGACAGGTACGGGTGGGGAAAACAAAAATCCCTGCCCAAGCGGACAGCCGAGACCACGAAGAATTTGCAATTGCTTCTTTGTTTCAATGCCTTCGGCAATCGCCTTGCCGCCCAAAGTGTTTGCGAACCCAAACATCGTTTCGCAGAGCGATTGGGCCTGAACGTTAAATTGCAGGTCGCGCACAAAGCCACGGTCGATTTTGAGATAATCAAAATCGTGGTCCAAAAAGTAGAGCAGACTGGAATACCCGGCCCCAAAATCATCCAGCGCTAGCTGCGCACCCGCAGCCCGCAGTTGGGCGAGTTGCGCAGACACTGACGGGTCGGGAGACAACAAAGCGCTTTCTGTGATTTCAATGACAAAGGAGCAATCAGACTGGGTGGCTCGAGAAATCAGGTTTTCCCATTCCCGTTGATGATCGGGGTGATGGTGCATCAACTCGACAGCGGAAACATTCACACAGGCCTGAAACGCACCTCCGAAATGGCGCTGCATTCTCGGCAAATCACGGCTGCTTTGCTCCAACACTCGATCCCCAATATGCGAGATCAGATTGGTATCTTCTGCCAATTGAATAAACCGGTTAGGGCTTAGAAGCCCCAAACGGGGATGGTTCCATCGTACCAAAGCTTCGGCCTTGGCAATGCGGCCCGATCTCAGTTCCACAACTGGCTGGTACAAAAGCATAAATTCGTCCTGATCCAATCCGTTGCGCAATTCGTCAACCAGTCGAATTTGATCATCCGCCTTTTGTCCAATTTCGGGCGAATAGGTCAAATAGCCGCGTGCCGACGTCTCTTTGGCTTCATATAGCGCAATCTCAGCCTTTTTGATTAGGTCGTCTGGATCGCGGCATTGATCATCTGCGGCGGCCATTCCTGCGGAAATGTTCGGTATGATCTTTGCTCCGCTAATATGGATCGGCATTTGAAGAATTGAAACAAAGTCCAACAATATATCATTGAGGTTTTTATGATTTGGTATGTGTGAAATCGTTACCGCAAATTCATCACCAGCATGGCGCGCGACAAACCCGTTTTCATTTATGTGCCTCGTAAGTCGATGGGCGATTTTCGTCAAAACGCGGTCTCCCATCGTGTAGCCCATTTGACGATTGATGGATTTTAGTCCTTCGATGTCAAATAAAATCAGGCCGGAAGTTTCGTCTTGGGCATGATCCTGCAATAGTAAATCGGCCAAATGCAAGACGAGGTGTTGACGATTGGGGAGCCCGGTCAGTGAATCGGTTAACACCTGTTTCTGCAAGGCTTCCGATGCGGTGATTAGGCGGGTTATATCCGTCAAACTTAGACGTATCAGTGAGCCGGCCTGAGAGGGAAGTGGCGACAAAGTGACAGTGAATGTTCGCATAAGGCCAATTTCGTTTCGGCTGCGCCATTCCAACAGCACTGAACGACCTTCAGCAGCCGATCTGATGTGGTTTTCCAAGGTCTTGGTCGATGGCGATCCAGCCCAATCTCCTAGTTTTGCAAGTTCGCAAAACTGCAGCTGCTCTATTGTGGCATCTTCTGAGGTTGAAAATAGCTGCAAAGCGTGGCTGTTGGCTTGGATGAAACGGCCGGTTTCAACGTCTAATATTGCGACGGCCTCAGGTGCGTGATTGATTAAGGCCTGAATTTGCTGTGCTCGCAAATTGGATTTTTTACAGGCATTCTCCCAATAGGAGCGCAATTGTACTATGATGGTTATTCCGAAGAATGAGATAAGAGCCAAACCGATTCCGACGCTCGTCCAATTGGAAGGCTCAGTGCTATATCCTACCAAGTCTTGCGACGGCGTAAATAGGCCCTGTGAAGAAAGACCCGCGAGCGCAAAGAATATCGTCAAACAGGCCGCAAAGAAAAAGTAGCCAAATCGCCTGCCAACTGTTGAGACCGCCAATAGAGGAACCAGAACAAGTCCGAAAAGGGCAGGGCCTGAGGGGCCGAATTGCAACAATCCCAACACTGACATCAAGAGCAAGCTGAAAAGCAAGCCTTTCATCCTGACCTGGTCTGACATTTTCACCGAACCAAGCGCAAAAAACAGTCCAACTAAAATTGTCACGAGTTGATAAATACGAAGAGAGGGTAAGCCTGTTTGCGTTATCCTGATCATGACGATGCAAAGAGCACCGCCCAGCATCGCGCCAGCCAAACGAAAAACCAGCTTTCCAAAGGTTTCGAACTCCGCTTCCAGCTCGCCCGATCGATGTTTAAGATGGTTTTTTTCATCCACTCTGGCCACGGGGTAAACTCAACCTTTTAATGAAGTTCGGCTAGATCAATTTTACAATGATGCTCTGCCGAAAATGCACTTGTTAAAGTCAGATTAGGGTTATGCTAACGAATTCAAGGGCTGAAATCTATCCTGAAGACTTCGAGTGTTAAAGTTTGTTAACCTGCGGGTGGATCTATTTCTGCTAGGATGCTCCTTTTGTTAACTAATTTGCAAAACTGTGACAGTCTCAATGAGAGATGCCAGTCTCAGTTTTGCGTGCTGGAAACGCGTCCAATCATCCTCTAACCTCCAAGTGGTATTTGGATTCAGTGATCGCGTTTTAGCGGTGCGATCGTATGCAGACTGGCAAAAGGCCTCATCATCACGTGTTCGTTTTACAACTGAAATTGCAACTTACCCAATCTACTCAAAAAACGGGCGTGTCAGTCCCTTGTGCCCAAGCTTTACAGTTTGAGGAGGGGCTGACTTGGTGAGCTTACCGCAGCAGTTCGACACGGGTCACAAAGCTGGAATACGCCCCCTTCGAAGCCGCTTGCAGGCCATGGTTTTACTGGTCGCACTGCCAAGTGCTGCCAGTATCGTCTACTTTGGTTTTGATAGCTATCGGACGGAGATTGAGAGAACGTCGCTGGAAACGCAACGGATCACGACCCAGCTAGTGACAACCCAGCAGTCCATGATTTCTGACAGCCGAGATTTTCTAAAGACACTGGCGACCTCTGATGCCATTGATCCCCCTTCGGCCCCAGAATGCAGCGTCTACTTGGATCAAGTTCTACGCTTGTCGAAACAGTTTCAGAATTTAGGAGTGCTAGATGCACAGGGGCGCTTGCTTTGCAACGCTGTGCCCAGTGGCGATTTACGCACCCTGTCTGATAGGCCGTATATACGGGCTGCGCTTGATGAAAAGTCTTTTAGTATCAGTCGTTACTTCGCGGATCCTTCTGCAGGAACTGTCCGTATTAGCCTCGCATATCCAGTTTTATCCAACCCAGATCAAGACGCAACCGGGGCGGTCGTTGCGGTGCTTGAACCCGATTGGTGGACAAATCAATTGATGCTGGGGGCCATTCCCTCAGAGGCCTTCGCAACGATGACTGATCGTGATGGTGTCATCGTGTCCATTCATCCGCCCGACCCGTCGGCCTTGGGTCAAACATTCGCGCAGCATGCGGGGGCAGAGCGTAGCGCCCCGCTTGAAAACGGCTCGGTTTTTCGCGGTGCAGACGGCATTAGACGTGTCTTTTCACAGCAGATTATGATCGAAGACGGGGGCGGGCAGCCGCTTGTGGTGAGCCTTGGCCTACCTGTAAACAGTGCCTTTGATGCGGCACGTAATACGGTTCTTTTGCGTTTGGCGATCTTGTGTTCTCTGGCTGCTATTTTTAGCGTTTTAGCCCTCAGAATGCTGGAAAGACAGATACTTAGGCCGTTAACAGCGCTCAATCACGCTATTCAAGGGTTTGAAAAAGGCCAGGTTGAAGACGAAATTCTGGACCCGCATGCCACCAAAGTCGCTGACTTCGAAAACATCTCAGGCAGCTTTAAACGCATGTCTCATGCACGCCTCACCGCAGAGGCTCTGGAAACCGAGCGTCGCCAGCAATTGCAGGCGCTGTTGGAAGCCCTGCCTGACACCTATTTCCGCCTTGCCAAGGATGGGACCATCTTGGATTACAAGGCTGCGGATGAGCAAGATTTGCTCATGTCTCCCGAAATGTTTTTGGGGCGGCGTGTGGAAGAAATTTTCCCTCCAGACGTTCACGCCTTGTTCGAGGCAAATGTCCAGCGCTTTCGCAGTACTGGCAAGGCCGTAACTTGGGAGTACGAGCTGGAGATCAACAATATTCGGACTGATTTTGAAGCAAGATTGCGCGCGATACCAGGGTCTGAAGAGACCGTTCTGGTCGTGCGCAACATTTCTGAGGTCAAGCGTGCGCGCGAAAAAATATTGCTTCAGGCTCGGACCGATTTTCTCACCCGCTTGCCCAACCGGGCCAGTCTGACAGCCGAAGCCGAAGCGGCGGCCTACGAAGCCAAACAGCTGGGCCAGTCTTTGATTTTGATGTTTATTGATCTGGATGGCCTGAAGAAAGTGAACGACCGTTTGGGGCATGCCACTGGCGATGGGTTGCTCAAACTCGTTGCGCAACGCATGCGCAGTTGCGTGTCAGACACCGATTTTGTGGCACGGCATGCTGGGGACGAGTTTGTGATTTTGTTGCGTGGGGCAACGGCGTTGCAACGGGTTGACCGGGTCGCGCAGCGTGTCTTAGCAACGATGCAGCGCCCGTTTGAAGTCGGCACAGAAACCGTTTCGATTGCTGCGTCGATTGGTATTGCGCGCAGTCCGGATGATGCAACCACACCGCAGGCTTTGCTCAGCGCGGCGGATCAGGCCATGTACTTGGCAAAAGCTGAGGGTGGTGGCCGTATCCGGCATTACACGCCTGAGATCGGTCATCGGAATGCCCATCGATTGCGGATGTTGGATGATCTGCATCGCGCCTTGGAATTTGGCGAGTTTGAACTTTATTATCAGCCGATTGTTGACCTCAGAACCGGTCGTATCGTTTTGGCAGAGGCGTTGTTGCGTTGGAACCATCCCGAGTTTGGAGTGCTAACGCCAGATCGGTTTTTGTCCTTTGCGGAGGAGGCGGGGCTGATGGTTGCTCTTGGCGATACAGGATTGCAGCAGGCCTGCCGTGATTTGACGGCGTTTCGCGACCATTTCGGCGCGGGTTTTCAGGTCTGTGTGAACCATTCTCCGACGGAACTGAGCGCGCGCGAAAATGGCGAAGGATTGGATTGGGCCAGCTATATTTGCCAAAATACACCGCCCGATGCCTCGATCCTGATTGAGATCACCGAAGGGGCTCTTCTCGACCCGACGCCCTTTACGCTTGAAACACTGAAATCGTTTCGGAATTCGGGGATCGAAGTGGCGCTGGACGATTTCGGCGCAGGATACTCCAGTTTGATCTATTTCCTGAATAACGAGTTTGATTACCTCAAAATCGACCGCGAATTCGCGCAGAACGCACCAGAAAGCGTGCGTGCAACCGGGCTTTGCGAGACAATCTTGGGTTTGTCACAACGCCTTGGGAGCAAAGCCATTGCAGAAGGGATTGAACGCGAAGCTCAGCTGCGGTTCTTCCAGCAACGCGGCTGTGCTTTGGGACAAGGTTACTTGTTCTCCAAGGCCCTTTCCAAGGACGAGTTCTTGAAACTGTCCACCACGATTGAGTTTGTTGCCGCCTAGATCTTTCATCCATAGGCATAGGGGGCTTAGCGGCCTTAGTATCGGAGACAGACGCCCCAAGTTGTCGTCTTGCGGTGGCAAGCCCGTCCAGTCTCAGGTGCGCAGCGCACCCGCGTTCGGCTCGTAAACCTCCAGAAAAATCAGCCATCGGTGCCCTAAACCGGCTTGGGCTGCTTGCTGGACTTTGCGCCGAAAGCGTTTCATGCTTTGGAACGTTCAACGGGCATCTTTGCTCTGAACATGATGACAACCCGTGTTTTTGTTGAATCGAAGCACAACAGAATGAAATGAGATCGTGTCACGATGGCGACAACCACGGTATCGGGCAAAGGGCCCGCGGCAGCATCTACCAAACTGACCCAAGACCCCCATGCCGTGCGCGAGACGCCCGAGCGGAATCTTGAAGTTGCCATTGGACGCCAGGTCCGCGAGTTGCGCAAACGGCAGCGCCTGACAGGGGCGGACCTTGCCAATTTGTCAGGCTTGTCTGTGGGCATGCTGTCAAAGATTGAAAATGGTGCAACTTCGCCGTCTCTGACGACATTGCAAGTGTTGGCCAACGCGTTGAGCGTTCCGGTAATGCAGCTATTCTCAGGGTACGAAGAGCGACGAGGCGCGATGCAGGTCAAAGCCGGGGAGGGGGCTGAGGCCGAGCGTGCTGGCACCCGAGCAGGGCATCAATACCAGTTGCTGGGCCATATCGGATCGAACAATTCAGGTGTGGTGGTTGAGCCGTATTTGATTGTACTGACCACCGAAAGTGATCGGTTCCCGATGTTTCAGCACGAGGGTATTGAAATGCTCTATATGCTGGAGGGCATCGTTGATTACCGCCACGGCGATCAGATTTACCGGATGGAGCCGGGCGACAGTCTTTTGTTTGATGCTGATGCTCCGCATGGGCCCGAAGTCTTGGTGAGTCTTCCGGCGCGATACCTGTCGATTATCACCTATCCGCAGCAGAAATAGTCTTTTCTACGCCTAATGTTTGATCATTGCTGGGGTGTTGGCCTTTGATTTGGGCAACGCTCAGGGTGATGTGCGTCTGGTGAATAATTTTTCTCGAGGGTGAAAATACCCATTGAGCGTGAAGTAATTTTCCTGCTAGGAAACTTACGACGGCCCTCGGCCGATAGCGAACGGAGATGACTATGTGTGGTATCGTAGGATTATTCCTAAAAAAGGAAGAGCTGCACCCGAGCTTGGGAAATCTGCTTACGGACATGCTGATCACTATGTCGGATCGTGGCCCCGACAGTGCGGGGATCGCGATTTACGGTGACGCGAATGGGGACAAAGCAAAGTTTACAATTCAATCAGACGCCCCCGATGAGGCATTTGATGGGATTGAACAGGCGCTGAGTGCAGAAATCGGCGCGCCGGTATCGCTCAAGGTGGTCAGCACCCATGCGGTACTTAGCGTGCCACGTGAGGCCGAGTCCGCCACCAGTGCTTGGCTAGAAGACAGGGGCCTGCGGATTATGGGCTCTGGGCAGTCAATGGAAATATACAAAGAGGTCGGCCTGCCACGGGAAGTTGCCGATCGTTTTGGTCTGCGCGACATGGGCGGGAGCCACGGAATTGGCCACACACGCATGGCGACAGAATCCTCGGTCACCACCATGGGCGCGCATCCGTTTTCAACCGCAAATGATCAGTGTCTGGTCCACAACGGGTCTTTGTCGAACCACAACCAGATGCGGCGCAAGCTGGCCAAGAAGGGTGTGTTGACCCGGTCTGAAAATGACACGGAAGTCGGCGCGGCATATATCTCGTCGCGCGTCGCCGAGGGGGCATCTTTGGGGGAGGCCCTCGAAGGGACGCTCAAAGATCTGGATGGGTTCTTTACTTTTGTCGCCGGGACAAAAGACGGGTTCGGCGTGGTGAGAGACCCCATCGCCTGCAAACCCGCCGTGATGGCTGAAACCGATGATTATGTCGCTTTTGCCAGTGAATACCGCGCCTTTGCGGACCTGCCTGGCATCGAAAATGCCCGTGTCTGGGAACCTGAACCTGCAACCGTCTATTTCTGGGAGCGTTGATCTATGACTGTCACTCTCGACATGGCGCAAATTGATCTGCGCAGCGTCAATACCACCCTTCAATCCGCGGCCAAAGCTACGGACCACGATGATTTTGTCATTGAAAACCCACGCGGGAGCCATGCCATGGCTTGCGGGCTGGATGGGGCCGTCACTGTAACGGTCAAAGGATCGACCGGCTATTACTGCGCGGGTATGAACAAAGAGGCGCTTATCACTGTTCAGGGCTCTGCTGGTCCCGGCGTTGCTGAAAATATGATGTCTGGCACTGTCACCATTGAAGGCGACGCAAGCCAATATGCCGGGGCGACAGGGCATGGCGGATTGCTCAACATCAAGGGGAACGCATCAAGCCGCTGCGGCATTTCGATGAAGGGGATCGACATCGTAGTGCATGGCAATATCGGCCATATGTCGGCCTTCATGGCGCAAAAAGGCAACCTTGTTGTTTTGGGCGATGCGGGTGATGCGTTGGGCGACAGCCTGTATGAAGCCCGTTTGTTTGTGCGTGGGGATGTCAAATCTCTTGGCGCGGACTGCGTCGAAAAAGAGATGCGCCCTGAGCATATCGCGATCTTGGCCGATCTCTTGGACAAGGCAGGTGCCGACGCCAAGCCCCAAGACTTCAAGCGATATGGGTCGGCTCGCAAACTTTACAATTTCAACATTGACCACGCCGGCGAATACTAGGAGCGCGACAGATGGAAGACACACCAAACACCCTGCCGCGTCAGTCGTGGACGTTTTCGAACGAGATCAATTCGGAAATTCGACGTGCTGCGGCGACCGGCATTTATGACATTCGGGGCGGTGGCGCAAAGCGTCGCGTGCCGCATTTCGACGATCTGCTATTCCTTGGCGCTTCGATGAGCCGCTATCCTTTGGAAGGCTATCGCGAGAAATGCACAACCAGTGTGACGCTGGGCACCCGTTTCGCCAAAAATCCGATTGAGCTGGATATCCCGATCACCATTGCGGGCATGTCCTTTGGATCGCTCTCGGGTCCGGCCAAAGAGGCTTTGGGACGCGGGGCGACCATGGCGGGCACATCCACCACCACCGGGGATGGTGGCATGACCGAAGAAGAACGCGGGCATTCGCAAAAGCTTGTCTATCAGTATCTTCCAAGCCGCTACGGCATGAACCCAGATGATTTGCGCCGGGCCGATGCGATTGAGATCGTTGTCGGGCAGGGGGCCAAGCCAGGCGGGGGCGGTATGCTGCTTGGGCAAAAAATTACGGAACGGGTGGCTGGCATGCGGTGTCTGCCAGAAGGCATCGACCAGAGATCGGCCTGCCGTCATCCTGATTGGACCGGTCCTGATGATCTTGAGATCAAGATTTTGGAACTTCGCGAAATTACCAATTGGGAAAAGCCGATTTACGTTAAGATCGGTGGCGCACGCCCCTATTATGATACTGCTCTGGCCGTGAAAGCGGGCGCTGATGTGGTGGTTATGGACGGAATGCAGGGTGGCACAGCCGCGACGCAAGACGTGTTTATCGAACATGTTGGTCAGCCGACCTTGGCTTGTATCCGCCCCGCCGTACAGGCGTTGCAGGATCTGGGCATGCATCGCGAAGTACAGCTGGTTGTGTCGGGCGGTATTCGAAACGGAGCAGATGTGGCCAAGGCATTGGCTCTTGGTGCGGATGCTGTGTCGGTGGGCACCGCCGCCTTGGTGGCCTTGGGCGACAATGATCCCAAGTGGGAAGCCGAGTACCAGAAACTCGGATCGACCGCAGGTGCCTATGATGATTGGCACGAAGGTCGTGACCCGGCTGGGATCACGACGCAGGACCCTGAGTTGATGGCCCGGCTCGACCCAACGGAAGCAGGCCGTCGTTTGCGAAATTACCTCAACGTCATGACGTTGGAATGCCAAACTTTGGCGCGGGCCTGTGGCAAGAGTCATGTTCACAACCTTGAGCCAGAAGACTTGTGTGCCTTGACGATGGAGGCCGCAGCAATGGCCCAGGTGCCGCTGGCTGGCACAAATTGGTACCCCGGCAAAGCCGGTTTTTGAAAGACCCATCGGGCGGGGAGTGATCTTCGCCCATGCACAAACCAATAGGGACCGACAAAAATGACTGATCTCGCCGCTTTTGCCCAGGAAAAGGGTATCAAGTATTTTATGATTTCGTTCACCGACCTCTTTGGTGGGCAGCGCGCCAAACTTGTGCCTGCGCAGGCCATTGCAGACATGCAACAAGATGGTGCCGGTTTTGCCGGGTTCGCGACCTGGCTGGACATGACCCCTGCGCATCCCGACATGCTGGCTGTGCCTGATCCAGACACGGTTATCCAACTGCCATGGAAACCCGAGGTGGCATGGGTTGCTGCCAATCCTGTGATGGAAGGGGCCGATGTCAGCCAGGCACCGCGCAACGTTCTGCGCAAGCTGGTCGCCGAAGCGGCCGACTTGGGTCTGAACGTCAAAACCGGGATTGAAGCGGAATTCTTCTTGCTGACACCGGAAGGGGATAAAATTTCGGACCCTGCTGATACGGCGGAAAAACCCTGTTATGACCAACAGGCCGTGATGCGCCGCTACGATGTGATTGCCGAAGTGTGTGATTACATGCTGGAGCTAGGTTGGGGCCCGTATCAAAACGACCATGAGGACGCCAATGGCCAGTTCGAAATGAATTGGGAATTTGACGACGCCTTGAAGACCGCCGACAAACACAGCTTTTTCAAATTCATGGTTAAATCTGTCGCCGAAAAACATGGTTTGCGGGCGACGTTTATGCCCAAACCCGTGGAAGGGCTGACGGGCAATGGTTGCCACGCGCATATCTCGGTTTGGGACCTTGAAAGCAAGACCAACGTCTTTGCGACCCAAAAGGGCGAGGGGCAAACCGGAGAATTGGGGCTGTCAGAGCAGGGTAAGTTTTTCCTAGGCGGGATCATGAAACACGCGAGCGCATTGCCCGCGCTCACCAACCCAACCGTTAACAGCTACAAGCGGATCAATGCGCCCCGGACGATGTCCGGCGCAACATGGGCCCCTAATACGGTCACATGGACCGGCAATAACCGGACACATATGGTGCGCGTTCCGGGGCCTGGCCGTTTTGAATTGCGCCTGCCAGACGGGGCCGCGAACCCCTATCTGTTGCAAGCGGTTATCATTGCAGCCGGTTTGTCGGGCATCCAAACCAAGGCAGATCCCGGCCCGCGCTATGATATCGATATGTATGCCGAAGGCCACAAGATCACCGATGCGCCCAAATTGCCGTTGAACCTTCTTGATGCGATCCGCTGGTTCGATGAGGATCCCGATCTCAAGGCAAAGCTCGGCACTGAGTTTTCGAATTCCTACATCAAGATGAAGATGCAGGAATGGAATTCTTTTGTGACCCATTTTTCGCAATGGGAACGTGACAACACGCTCGATATCTAACCCGATAGCAGGAATGTGACCCATGCGCTTTTCAGGATTCCGCGTGATTGCCGAGGCATTGACCGGCCATGCCGGTTGGCGCCCGCTGTGGCGAAACCCCGATCCCAAACCGGCCTATGATTTTGTGATCGTTGGCGGTGGTGGTCATGGGCTTGCCACGGCCTATTACTTGGCCAAGACCTTTGGCAAAGCCCGGATAGCGGTGCTTGAAAAAGGCTGGTTGGGGTCGGGGAATATCGGGCGAAACACTACGATCATCCGATCCAACTATTTGCTACCCGGCAATCAGCCCTTCTACGAATTCTCGATGAAACTGTGGGAAGGGTTGGAGCAAGAATTCAACTTTAACGCCATGGTGAGCCAGCGTGGCATTTTGAACTTGATCCATTCGGACGCGCAGCGCGATGCGTTTCGCCGCCGCGGCAATGCGATGCTTTTGTCTGGCGCGGATGCTGAGCTGATGAGCGCCGAGCAAGTGCGCCAAGAGGTGCCGTTTCTCAATTTTGACAATGCGCGGTTCCCGATCAAGGGCGGGTTGATGCAACGGCGGGCCGGGACGGCGCGCCATGACGGTGTGGCGTGGGGCTATGCCCGCGGCGCTGATATGGCCGGTGTGGACCTGATCCAGAACTGTGAAGTCACCGGGTTTCGGGTTGAAGACGGGGCGGTCAAAGGCGTGGAAACATCCCGCGGCTATATTGGTGCGGGCAAAGTCGGCGTGGCTGTTGCCGGGTCTTCGGGCCGTGTCATGCAAATGGCAGGGCTGCGGTTGCCGTTGGAAAGCCACGTCTTGCAGGCTTTCGTATCCGAGGGGCTTAAGCCGACCATTCCGGGGGTGATCACCTTTGGCGCTGGGCATTTTTATGTGAGCCAATCTGACAAGGGAGGATTGGTCTTTGGCGGCGATCTGGATGGATACAATTCCTATGCACAGCGCGGGAACCTACCGGCTATGGAAGATGTGGCCGAGGGGGGCTTGGCGTTGATGCCGATGATAGGGCGTGCCCGGCTTTTGCGCGCTTGGGGCGGGATCATGGACATGTCGATGGACGGGTCTCCGATCATCGACCGCACCCCAATCGACGGTCTCTTTCTGAATGGTGGCTGGTGTTATGGCGGCTTCAAGGCGACGCCCGCAAGCGGCTTTGCTTTTGCCCATCTTCTGGCCACGGACACGCCGCATGAAACTGCCAAGGCTTACCGATTGGATCGGTTTGCGCGCGGCAATGTTGTTGATGAAAAAGGTGTGGGCGCAACGCCCAACTTGCACTGAGGTACTGCCATGCTGATCCCCCATCCGCGACTTGGTTTGCGTGATTCACAAGAGTTCACATATCTCGGCGATGCCAGTCTGCTAGATCGTCCTGACGGTATGGCCCCCGGCAGCGACGCCGCCTTTGCAGAGTATGTCTATCTGCGCGACAACCCCGCCGGTATCCATCGGGAGCTATGGTTTCACGAACAGGGCGACCGCTCATGGCTTGTGGTGACCCGCAACACGATCACACATGAAATTCTCGGCGCAGAGTTTGCCCGCGACGTTGCCTTGGCCCGTAAGGAGACGTCGTCATGACCCGGCTGTCAGGCGGTTTGATTGACCGCAGCACTGAAGTGTCTTTCAGTTTTGATGGGAAAAAATTTACAGGGTATCGGGGCGATACACTGGCCTCGGCGCTCTTGGCGAATGACGTACGCCTGATGGGGCGGAGTTTCAAATACCACCGCCCGCGCGGCGTGTTTTCGTCAGGATCAGAAGAGCCGAACGCGCTGGTCGAGCTACGCACCGGGCCGCGCCAAGAGCCAAATACCCGCTCCACCACTGTAGAGTTGTTCGAGGGTCTTGAGGCCAATAGCCAAAACCGCTGGCCCTCGCTCGCAATTGACGCTCTGAGCGTGAATGATGTTCTTGCGCCGTTTTTGTCTGCGGGGTTTTATTACAAAACCTTTATGTGGCCGAAGGCGTTTTGGGAAAAGCTGTATGAGCCGATCATTCGCAATGCAGCCGGATTGGGGCGGTTGTCTCTTGAGGCCGATCCCGATGCTTATGACAAGGGGTTCTTGCATTGTGATTTGATGGTGGTCGGTGCGGGGGCTGCCGGTCTCTCTGCTGCGGTTACGGCGGGGCGCAGTGGCGCAAGCGTGATCCTGGCAGATGAGGATTTCCGATTGGGCGGGCGGCTTCTTTCAGAAAACCATCTGTTGGATGATGCCCCTGCGCTCGATTGGGTTTCTGAGATTGAGCAAGAACTGATCAGCCTGCCAAACGTTCGGATAATGCGTCGCTGCACGGTGTTCGGAACCTTCGATCATGGCATCTACGGTGCTGTGGAACGTGTCGCGGATCACATGGCCACCCCAGGCAATGGTGTGCGTCAAACACTGTGGCGTATCACGTCCAAACGCGTGGTCCTTGCAACAGGGGCCACAGAGCGTCACATCCCGTTTGCCAATAATGATCGTCCGGGCATTATGCTCGCAGGCAGTTTGCGCGCCTATGCCAATCGCTGGGCGGCCTGTCCGGCGAAACGTGTGGCGATTTTCACCAACAATGATGATGGCTATCGCACGGCGATGGATCTCGCGGCCAAAGGAGTTGAGATTGCGGGCGTCATCGACCCAAGACCAGAGCCTAAAGCCATGGGCGATTTTCCGATCTTTCCGGGTGCGGTGGTGACCAACACACTGGGCCGTTTGGGGCTGCGTCACGTCGAGGTGCGTCAGGGCAACAAAGTGTTTTGGCTGGAGTGCGGGGCGCTGGGCGTGGCGGGGGGCTGGAATCCAAACCTGCATCTGTCATCGCATCACCGTGGTCGTCCCGAATGGTCTGACGATCTTTTGACATTCGTTCCGGGCCCAGACGGCCCCGCGGGAATGATCTCTTGCGGCGCGGCTATGGGGCTGGGCTCGTCGCATGGTGCGCTGACCTCAGGCGCGCAAGCGGCCATGACGGGGTTGAGCGACCTGGGAATACCTGCCGTTAAACCCGATCTGCCCACCGCAGAAGATGCCCCACTCCAGCAGACCGCAATCTGGCATGTGCCCTCCAAGAAACGCGCTTGGGTCGATTTCCAGAACGATGTAACGGTCAAGGACATTGCGCTGGCTCATCAGGAAAACATGCGTCCCGTTGAGCATCTGAAACGCTGGACAACGCTGGGCATGGCAACGGATCAAGGCAAAACATCAAATGTCACAGCGCTGGCGGTCATGTCCGAGCTTACCGGCGCAACGATCCCTGAGACGGGAACAACCATTTTTCGCCCGCCCTATACCCCAGTGTCGCTGTCGGTTTTGGGGGGCGGGAACACGGGTGCGAATTTCCGGCCCTGCCGTCTGACGCCGACCCATCATTGGGCCAAAGAACGGGGCGCGGTCTTTGTCGAAGTCGGCCCGTGGATGCGCGCGCAATACTTTCCGCAACCGGGTGAAGACCATTGGCGCCAAACGGTGGATCGCGAAGTTCTGGCCACACGTGCCGGAGTTGGGCTTTGCGATGTGACCACGCTTGGCAAGGTTGATGTTCAGGGGGCGGATGCCAACGAATTTATAAACCGACTGTATTGCAACGGATTTAAAACGCTCAAGGTTGGCATGGTGCGATATGGGCTCATGCTGCGCGAAGACGGCATGGCGATGGACGATGGGACATGTGCCCGGATGTCCGAAAACCACTATGTGGTCACGACGACGACGGCGCAGGCTGGCCCGGTTTATCGACATATGGAATTTGCCCGCCAATGTCTGTGGCCGGAGCTGGATGTCCATCTGATTTCGACCACAGATGCCTGGGCGCAGATATCTGTGGCCGGTCCAAACGCGCGCAGTTTGCTTGCGCGGGTGGTGGATGATTTTGACCTCTCGAATGAGGGATTCCCCTTCATGGCCTGCGCCTCTCTGACCGTCTGTGGCGGGGTGCGTGCACGCCTGTTTCGGATCTCCTTTTCTGGCGAACTCGCCTATGAGATCGCAGTCCCAGCCCGCTATGGTGGTGCTTTGATGGCGCGTTTGGTCGACGTGGGCCAAGACCTCGGCGCGACACCCTACGGCACCGAAACCCTCAGTGTGTTGCGGATCGAAAAAGGGCATGCAGCAGGCAATGAACTTGGCGGGCACGCAAGCGCGCAAATGCTTGGCATGGGGCGGATGGTGTCCACCAAGAAAGACGCGATCGGGTCAGTCATGTCACGGCGTGACGGGCTGCTGGCAGAGACGCGCACCCTTGTCGGTCTGCAGGCGGTTGATCCTGACGAACCGGTTGTTGCGGGGGCGCATCTCTTTACCATCGGGGATGAGCAGAAGACCGACACGGATCAGGGGTGGATAACCTCTGCCTGTCATTCTCCGCATTTGAAGTGTGGAATTGGTTTGGGGTATCTTGTGCAAGGCGCTGAGCGGCTTGGCGAAGAGGTCCTGGCAGCCAATCCGCTTGAGGGGCAAAGCACCCGTGTGCGTGTTGTCAGCCCGCATTTCATTGACCCTGAGGGAGGACGCTTGCGTGTCTGATCTGATCCCAATCACAGCACTTGGGGCCACAAGCCCGCGAACCGTGACCCATGGTTCAATTGTACTGACTGAAAAGAGCGACCTTGGGCTTGCATCCTTGGCCATGTGCCACAACGGGGCACAACCCGTGCCCTTTGGGATGGCGTTGCCCGACACGGGCGGTTTGGTTGGTGGTCAAGGTTTCAGTGCCTTTTGGACCGGGGCAGAGCAATGGATGGTCTGTGCCCAAGGGCGCGCCGAAGACGATTTTGCCGCCGAGGTTTTGGCACAGGCACCCGGCCATGCGGTTACCGAGCAAACAGATGCTTGGGTCGCTTTCGAGATTAGCGCGCCCAAAGGAAACCTTGAGCGCCTATTGGAACGTCTGGTGAATGCTCACCCCAAAACAATCGCTCCCGGCATGGCGCTTCGCACTGGATTAGAACATCAGAGCGTGTTTGTACTGCGCGCAAGCGCGGATTGTGTGACCATTCTTGGCATGCGGTCTGCGGCTCTATCCTTGTGGCATGCGTTGGACACGGCTGCCGCGCGTCTCGCCGCAGGAGATCAAACATGACGGCCACGATCATTGAGGGCAAAGCGTTTGCCGCCGACATGCGGGCAACCATTGCGACGCGCGTTTCTGCTCTCAAGGAGGACACCGGGATCACGCCTGGACTGGCCTTGGTGCTCGTTGGGCGAGACCCGGCCAGCCAGACGCATATCCGTACCAAAGGCAAGCAAGCGCTAGAATGCGGCATGGCCCTGTTCCATCACGATCTGGATGCCGAGACGCGCCAATCAGATGTGCTTGCATTGATCCAAAAGCTCAACGCGGAACCGGCGGTCCATGGGATTTTGGTGCAATTGCCGCTGCCTGACCATCTTGACGAAGAAATGGTGGTCCAGTCGATTTCGCCCGAAAAGGACGTTGATGGCTTTCACATCTCAAACGCTGGTCTGCTGGCGACTGGGCAAGCGGCGATGGTGCCTTGCACGCCTTTGGGCTGTTTGATGCTGCTGCGCCATCATCTTGGAAACCTGTCGGGGTTGAATGCCGTTGTGGTTGGGGAGACCAGTCTTGCCAGCACCCCCATGGCGCAGCTCTTGATGCGTGATAGCTGTACGGTGACAATCGCCCATTCCGGCAGCCAAAACATCCAAGAGCTGTGCCGCCGCGCTGATATTCTGGTGGCCGACATAGACCGCCCCAAGAGGGTGACTGGCGATTGGATCAAGCCCGGCGCCACGGTGATTGATATGGGGAACAATCGCATTGAGATAGACGGGGGCGGCACCCGGCTTGTGGGCGACGTTGATTTTGAGACAGCGGCCGGTGTGGCAGGGGCAATCACGCCTGTTCCCGGCGGCGTCGGTCCGATGACCATCGCCTGCCTGTTGGCAAATACCCTGACCGCCTGTTGTCACGCCAACGCTTTGGTCGCGCCCGAAGGTCTAACGGCCTGACCCTTTTCGATTTGGCGCAACGCGCCCCTCAGACAGTTCAACTGGAGAACATCATGAGCAAATATGCTTTGACCGTCACCTGCCAATCGACTCGTGGGATCGTTGCAGGGATTGCCAATTACTTGGCCGACAATGGCTGCAACATCAGCGACAGTGCGCAGTTTGACAGCCTTGAAACTGGCAACTTCTTTATGCGGGTCAGTTTTAACAGCGAAACCGGGGGTGACTTGGACACGCTGCGCGAAAACTTCATCGAAACCGCAGCCAAGTTCGGTATGAGTTATCAGTTCCACGATGAATCTGAGCGGATGAAGGTCGTGATCATGGTCTCGCGCTTTGGTCACTGCCTGAACGATCTCTTGTATCGCTGGCGCATTGGGGCGCTGCCGATTGATATCGTCGCGGTGATTTCGAACCACATGGATTACCAAAAGGTTGTCGTGAACCATGACATCCCGTTTCATTGCATCAAGGTGACCAAGCAAAACAAACCCGAGGCCGAGGCAGCGATTATGCGGGTCGTCGAAGAGACCGACGCCGAATTGATCGTGTTGGCGCGCTATATGCAGATCCTGAGCGATGAAATGTGCCAAAAGATGTCGGGGAAGATCATCAACATTCACCACTCGTTCCTACCGAGCTTTAAGGGGGCAAACCCTTACAAACAGGCCTTTGAACGAGGGGTAAAGTTGATCGGGGCCACGTCTCATTATGTGACGGCTGATCTGGACGAAGGTCCGATTATCGAACAGGATATCGTGCGCATCACCCACGCTCAATCACCCGAAGATTATGTCTCACTGGGGCGCGATGTTGAGAGCCAGGTTCTTGCCCGTGCGATCCACGCACATATTCACCGCCGCGTCTTCTTGAATGGCGATAAGACAGTGGTCTTCCCCGCCTCACCGGGCTCTTATGCCTCTGAACGTATGGGGTAGGTGATCCGCGCTTGTGGGTGCCGGTGATCCAAGCACAGAACGGCCGGGGCTGCTGCAAATTTTGCGCGCACGCAGTCCCCGAGAGCGGATTTACGTGAACATGTATGTGAGGGCGTTGGCTCGGGGTGTGGACCCAAGCGCATTCTATGTTCTTGACCGCAAGGCGCATCCGACGAATTTAGCGGAAAATTTTGTCCACCCTTGTGCGCGTCGGTGGCCGCGCTGGGCTAAATTTTGGAGCAATTGCTAACCTCTGGCGTGCCGTCCGCCTGGCGGGGCACCTGCTTGCCCTTTGCGCCGACGAATCTGGCACAGGTGCACATCCACTTCAATCACCCAGCTTTCCCGAACCGATGGGCAACACATCGCAGCTTTGCGAAGGAACCGTTCCAGCGGCCAAGCTATCATTTGCATTGTCGCAGCTGCGGGGCACCAATCAAGGCGATGCTTAGCCTACTCCGAACGCTCGGGCTTCCTTTGCAAAACCCTGCTGTACGCGGCTGGAGGGGATGTGCATGCATGGCGCAACTCCCAACACTGCGTTTGTAGCAAGCAACTGCGGGACAACCGCAAACTGATAGGCTTGCTCAAAGATGGGCTCAAAAAGTGTTTGTGTGGTCTCAGCCGGCAAAGGTTCGCTTCGTCCGATCAGGGGCCGCCAAATTCACGAATAATTTGCGTCAAGTGTTTTGGCGCTTTCAAAGCGTCGTTGGCGTTATTGGATTGGTGGCACTCGACGTTTTCTTCGCGCGGGACATGCTTTGCAAAAATAGCTGGGCAAAACGTTGTCTCTATATTTCGACCGGCATCAAAGGCCAAACTGATATGGCAAACGCCCGACAAGTGGTGTCGCAGTGTGTGGCGGCGCAGCGCGAGCAGAGAAACAGGCTTGCCGTTGGATCGTTGCCTCTTCCGTGCAGGAAAAACCAAAATGACATGATTTTCTGGTGCAGACCTTGAAGCAAAACTTGAACAGTTGAAGCTCTCATCGTTGCTTCGCAACCACTGCCGCACAATACATTTTCTAGAGGTAAAAAGCCTTTTCAAAATAAAGACCGGTGGTGCTGCTGGAGAGAATCGAACTCTCGACCTCTCCCTTACCAAGGGAGTGCTCTACCTCTGAGCTACAGCAGCACTGTGAGCGGGCTTCTAGACGCGCCAATGGCGGCGCGCAAGGGGGGAATATGAAAAAATGTCATCTTGGATAAATTTCTTAGCCGCCGCTTGCGCTCAGCCGCTCAGCCACCACTAGACCGATAGGGCAGGCTGCGGTAAAGCAAAGGTTATGGACCAAAACAAACCAGCCCCCAGAAAGCACAAGGATGCCCAACGCGAAGACCGCTTGAAGGCGGCGCTTAAGGCCAATATGGGACGCCGCAAGGCGCAGGCCAAAGCACGCAACATGGCAGAACAAAGTGCGCAAAAATCGGGGCCAGAGGCGGCACAGGACAAGGACTGACAGGCATGGATTCAATAGTTGTTACGGGCAATGGCCCCTTAAAAGGTGATATTCCGATTGCTGGCGCAAAAAACGCCTGTTTGACTTTGATGCCAGCGACCTTGCTGAGCGAAGAGCCTCTGACGCTCACCAATGCGCCGCGCCTGTCTGATATCCGCACGATGACGACACTGTTGCAATCGCTGGGGGCCGAAGTCACCAGCATGCAGGAGGGCCAGGTTTTGGCGATGAGCAGTCACAATTTGACCAGCCAACGCGCCGAATATGACATCGTGCGCAAAATGCGCGCCTCTATCCTGGTGCTGGGGCCACTATTAGCACGCTATGGTTACGCCGAAGTGTCGCTTCCTGGTGGATGCGCCATTGGGGCCCGCCCGGTTGATCTCCACCTCAAGGCGTTCGAAGCCATGGGCGCGGAGCTTGATCTGCGCGACGGATATGTCCATGCCAAAGCCCCCAAGGGCGGGTTGCGTGGTGGCACTGTCGATTTCGCCTTTGCCTCTGTTGGCGCGACCGAAAATGCTTTGCTGGCAGCTGTCTTGGCCAAGGGAACAACTGTTCTCAACAACGCCGCGCGCGAGCCCGAGATTGTCGATCTGGCCGATTGCCTGCGTAAAATGGGTGCCCAAATCGAGGGCGATGGCACCAGCTCAATCACCATTCAGGGGGTTGATCGCCTTGGAGGCGCGACCCATCGCGTTGTGACCGACCGGATTGAACTTGGTACATATATGCTGGCCCCGGCCTTTTGTGGCGGTGAAGTCACCTGCCTTGGCGGGCGTCGCGATTTGCTGGCGGCTTTTTGTGACAAGCTCGAAGAGGCTGGCGTTTCGGTCACTGAATCGGAGCGCGGCCTGACCGTGACGCGAAACAGCGACCGTATTAAGGCGGTGAACATCACTACCGAGCCATTTCCAGGTTTCCCGACCGATTTGCAGGCCCAGATGATGGCGTTGTTATGTACTGCCGAAGGGACGTCCGTTCTCGAAGAGAAGATCTTTGAAAACCGCTTTATGCACGCCCCTGAGCTGACCCGCATGGGCGCTGAGATCGAAGTGCATGGCGGAACCGCCACTGTAACAGGCGTCAACAAACTGCGTGGCGCGCCGGTTATGGCCACCGATTTGCGCGCCTCTGTGTCGCTGATTTTGGCGGGGCTTGCCGCTGAAGGTGAAACCAAAGTTTCCCGCGTCTACCACTTAGATCGCGGGTATGAACACGTTGTGCGCAAGCTGTCGAGCGTTGGTGCACAGATCGAAAGGGTCAAAGGCGAATGAGCGAAGATGCACGGTTTGAGGACGGCGGTGACCACCCGCTAAACCTTGGTGCGATGGACACGGATGACCTTCAGGTCATTTCTGCCCTTGTGCAAGATGCGGTTTTGCCGGTGACCGAAATCGCCTTCCAAAAGCGCCATCACCGCTTGGGGTTGCTGCTCAACCGTGTGCGCCACGAAGATATTGAGGCGGCTGGTAAATCTGGCCGCCCGGTAGAACGGGTGCAATCGCTTTTGACCATCGAAAACGCTTTGGCTGTTGGTGCGCAAGGCGTTGATAAGTCGGACAAAGATATGGTTTTGTCGATCTTGTCTGTCGCGTTTGAAGCTGGGCAAGATGGGGCAGGGCATGTTTTGCTGACGCTGGCCGGTGATGGGGCCTTGCGGGCAGAGGTCGAAGCGCTTGAAGTTACATTGCGCGATGTCACCCGCCCGTATATCGCCCCGTCGGGCAAAGCTCCCAGCCACCCAGAATGATCCGCGTCCTTGGTCCCGATGATATCGAGGCCTATCGTGCCCTTTGGCTTGACGGGCTTCGACGCGTTCCCGAAGCATTTTTGCTGACCGAGGTCGAAGCTTTGGGATTTGCGGATACCGCTTTGATCGCCAAACTTGCGTCTGGACAGTTCTTTGGGGCCTTTCAGGACGATAGGCTTGTTGGCCTGATTGCCATGCATCGGGGTGGCCCGGAACGGTTGCGCCATATGGCCGATATTGGCCCCCTATACATTCACCCAAGCGCGCAGGGGCAGGGGGTGGCCAAAGGGTTGCTGGATGCGGCGGAACAGGCCGCGCGTGATCTCGGCCTGCTTCAGCTTGAGCTTTGCGTGGATGCCACAAACAGCCGCGCCATTTCTCTGTATCGCGCTGCTGGGTTCGCTCAAATCGGGTTGCGCCCCCGCTCTGTGATCATTAACGGCATCGCGCGCGACGATTTGATAATGCTCAAAGCGCTCGACGCGGCTTGAGGCTTGTCAGCGCAACGGCTATGCAACGCCCGTAACTTCGGAGATGCCGCCATGCCAGTCTTTCTTGATGCCAGCCAGCCTGATTTTGAGACCGCCTTTACCGCGCTGCTCAATGCCAAACGTGAAGACAGCCCGGATGTTGATGCGGTTGTGGCCGGTATCATCGCCGATGTGCGCGCGCGCGGCGATGCGGCGGTTCTGGAGCTGACGGCCAAGTTTGATCGGCTAGAACTTGAGGCGTCTGGCTTGCGCTTTACGGCTCAGGAAATCGATGCATATTGCGCCCAAGTCCCCGAGGATGAGCGCCAAGCCTTAGAGCTGGCGGCCGCGCGTATCCGCGCTTATCACAGCCGTCAAATGCCCCAGGATGAACGCTGGACGGATGAGAGCGGCGCAGAGCTTGGCTGGCGCTGGACTGCGGTTTCGGCAGCGGGGCTCTATGTGCCCGGCGGTCTTGCCTCCTATCCGTCGTCGGTGTTGATGAACGCTATCCCAGCCAAGGTTGCCGGGGTGGAACGGCTTGCCATTGCCGTGCCGACACCTGACGGCGTTGTAAACCCGCTGGTGATGCTGGCGGCCAAGATTTCCGGCGTTGACGAAGTGTATCGCATTGGCGGGGCTCAGGCGATTGCCGCGCTGGCCTATGGCACGGAAACCATTGCGCCCGTTGATAAAATAACCGGACCGGGCAATGCTTTTGTCGCAGCCGCCAAACGTCGGGTTTTTGGCAAAGTGGGCATTGATATGATCGCTGGCCCGTCCGAAATTCTGGTCATCGCAGATGCGGATAACGACCCGGATTGGATCGCCTTGGACCTGATGAGCCAAGCGGAACATGACGAAAGCGCCCAGTCGCTTTTGATCACGACAGACGCAGAATTTGGCCGCGCCGTGGCACAAGCCGTTGAAAAACGACTCGAAACGCTCGAGCGCCGCGCCATCGCCGGAGCAAGCTGGCGCGACTATGGCGCGGTGATCACCGTACGCGATCTCGATGAAGCGGCCGCGCTGTCCAACCGTATCGCACCTGAACACCTTGAGCTTTGTGTCGCCGATGCCGAAGCGCTGGCCGACAAATGCCCGCATGCCGGCGCGATTTTCTTAGGCCAATGGACACCCGAAGCCATCGGCGATTATGTCGGCGGCCCCAACCACGTCTTGCCCACGGCGCGTTCGGCCCGTTTTAGCTCCGGCCTGTCGGTGATGGATTTTGTCAAACGTACGACACTGGCGCGCATGACGCCCGACGCATTGCGCGCCATTGGTCCCGCCGCCGAAACATTGGCCACGTCCGAAAGCCTTGAGGCGCATGGGCTGTCTGTTACTGCGCGGTTGAGAAAACTGAACGGGTAAATCGATGTTGCGCTACCTGGTTGTTTTATTGAGTATTACTCTGGGATTTGGTGCTATGGCTGGAGAAGCAGAGGACCGCAAGGTGCGGTCCATCGCGATTTTGGCGTCGCAAGGTGTTCCCTAAATCGATCACCTCCCGGTTAGTGACACTGAAGAACAAAGCTTGCGCCGTACCTCCGATGAAGTGGCCAAGCGTGCTTTGGCCTTGTTGATGGTTGCGGTTAAGGGGGAAACCCGCGATCATGAATTTGCACAAGACGTAGCCAAAGAGTTCGAAGCACTCCCTTATTTTTCGCCACTGGAACGCGTGTTTTTCCTAGATGAAACGCCAACTGAACAAGATTACACAAACGCGATCTGGCGCTACGAAGCCGCATTTGTCTTGCTGTGGGCGCTTGGGTTTTATGACACGATGGATCGCCCCGGCCAGATCGTTGATGTGGCAACGATGGCAAGTATTGTTCGAGAATTGGGGGCCGATGGCGTTTTGTCCAAGGCCAAATTGCGCCCGCAAAGCGAACTCTTGGATGCATCCGACCTTGCTTATCGTTACCATTGGGCCAGCGTCAGTGCGCGGCTGGGTCATGCGCCCATCCCGAACTGGATGGAGCCAAGCACACCTTTGAACGCCTCTACGCATTAAATTGGCTTGTCGGTGCTTACGATGATGCCAATTGGGACGAAATCGGCACTGACACGTAAAATGTCCGCATTATTGGGCATGGCGGAAAGTCGCGGTGTTTTAAGTTGCCTATTCATTGCTCCTTTGTCGCTCCCACGTTACACATTTGGGCAACAGGATAAGTGACTATTGCTATGACCCGTATCGCACATATCGAACTTGATGACGCCAATCTGCCGCCACCCACGCCAGAGATCGAACAAGAACGCCGCGTGGCGATGTTCGACTTGATGGAGGAAAACTCGTTTTCCTTGCCCAAGCGCGATGATCGTGTCACGCCTGATGGCCCGTATAATGTCGGCCTGTCGATCCGCGACAAGCGGCTTGTGTTTGATGTGACGACTGTCGCCAAGGAAAAAGCCGCTGAGTTTCATCTATCTCTGTCGCCGTTTCGGCAAGTGGTCAAAGACTACTTTCAGATCTGCAAAAGCTATTTTGACGCGGTGAAAACTCTGCCGCCCAGCCAAATTGAAACCATTGATATGGCCCGTCGTGGGATCCACAACGAAGGTGCGCGCATCCTGCAAGAACGTCTGGAAGGCAAGGCTGAGATTGACGATGCCACCGCCCGCCGGCTGTTTACGCTGGTGTGTGTTCTGCATTTTGGGGGCTGACCGGGTGACGTCGCGTCCTCAGTCAATTCTGTTTTGCTGTGATCACAATGCGGTGCGCTCTCCCATGGCTGAAGGGGTGATGAAAAAACTCTTTGGCACGGAAACATATGTGCAATCGGTTGGGGTCATGAACGATCTTGAGATTGATGGCTTTGCCATTGCTGTGTGTTCAGAAATCGGCGTTGAACTGTCGCGCCATCGCTCTCGGTCTTTTGAAGAAATGGAAGAGCATGGTGAGGCGTTGTCGGGGTTCGATGTGATCGTAACCCTGTCCCCGGCCTCGCAGCGCCGTGCGCTTGAACTGACGCGGTATTACCATCTGTCGGTGGAATATTGGCCCATTTTGGACCCGACGGGCATCGGTGAAACACGTGAGCAAAAGCTCAATGCCTATCGGCAAACGCGGGATCAACTGGCCGACAAGCTTCGGGAAAAATGGGGCGACTAGAGCGCGATTCGAAAAGGTGATGCGGCAAGTGGGGCCTAAAATCGCTGTGTTAGCGCAGTGAAAGACGTCTTGGTGCCCATTTGAAGGCCATATTCAGGCCGCATTAACCCTAATGCAGCTATATGTGGGTTGAAAATCCTTGCCAAAAGGCTCATATCGCAGGTGCCCTGCGTCTGGCAGGGTGGCAAATATAGGATAAAACATGGCCAAGGAAGATACTCTCGAATTCCCCGGTGTCGTGAAGGAACTCCTGCCGAATGCGACATTCCGGGTCGAGCTTGAGAACGGCCATGAGATTATCGCACATACGGCAGGCAAGATGCGCAAAAACCGCATCCGTGTTCTGGCTGGCGACCGCGTACAGGTTGAAATGACGCCTTATGATCTGACCAAAGGGCGCATCAACTACCGCTTCAAATAAGCGTTGATAAGCAAATCGCCGGGCCAAAACGCCCGGCGTTTTTCTAACCTCATGACATATGTGTCCGCGTCGCGGGCGCTCCTTAAATTCCTACCGGAATTTTGCAAAAGTTTTCAAACTTTTGACAGCGCGTGCCGCCGACGCGCCCCTCACACATCCATTTCCTTTGCCTTTAGGTCCGCTCTCATGACTGAAACGCCTCGCCTCATCCTCGGCTCAGGCAGCCCGCGCCGCCGCGAACTGCTGGCTCAGCTTGGCATCACTGCCGACGATATCCGCCCGCCCGATATCAACGAAGACCCCCACAAAGGCGAGGCAGCGCGCCCCTATTGCGTTCGTTTGGCGCGCGAAAAGGCACAGGCGATCCCTTCGGAGCCGAGTGAAATTGTCTTGTCGGCCGACACCACAGTTGCGCTGGGTCGTCGCATCCTTGGGAAGCCGCGCGATGCTGGCGAAGCCGCTGAATTCCTGACCAAACTTGCGGGGCGGCGTCATCGCGTGATCACCGCTGTTGCGGTGCGCAAAGGGGATCAGATCTGGGAGCGCGATGTTGTCACTCAGGTCAAAATGAAAAACCTGTCTAACGAAGAACTCAATGCCTACCTCGCCTCCAACGATTGGCAGGGCAAGGCCGGTGGGTATGCCATTCAGGGCCCTGCAGGGGCGTTTATCCCATGGATCAACGGCTCATTTACGGCGGTTGTTGGCCTTCCTTTGGCGGAAACTGCGAATTTGCTTCTGTCTGCGGGCTATCCGCTCTACAAGCCCGCGTCATGAAGGGTACAACCATTGCACTTGACCACTGGCAGGGCCGCGAAGCCGCCGCGCTGATTCAGGATGGTCATCTTGAGGACCTGTTGATCGACACCGATCTGCCGCGTCCCGGCACCATTTATCGTGGCATTGCAGACCGTCCGGTCAAGGGGCAGGGCGGGATGTTCCTGCGCACCCCGGATGGCAACGCCTTCTTGCGTCAGGTCAAAGGGCTCAAACCCGGTCAGCCGCTTTTGGTTCAGGTCACTGGCTATGCGGAACTTGGCAAAGCGATTCCTGTCACCCAGCGCCTATTGTTCAAATCGCGCTACGCCATCGTGACCCCCGGCGCGCCGGGGATCAATGTGTCGCGTCGTATCAAAGATGATGACATCCGCGAGATGGTCAAAGAAGCCGCCCACGAAGGTTTGGCCGAAGCACCGCTTCCTGATGAGGCAGGGTTGATCTTGCGGTCTTGCTGCGCCGAGGCTTCGCCGGAAGACATCACCGAAGACGTCATCGCCATGTGCCAGCTTGCTGCCAATGTTCTTGCGGACACTGGGACCGAGGCAGAAATCCTTTCCGAAGGGGACGGCCCGCATGCCCAAGCGTGGCGCGAATGGACCGATCCGGCCCATATTGCTGCCCAAGATGGCAGTTTTGAACATCACGAAGTGCTCGACATGATCGACGCGGCCATGCGCCCCCATGTGCCGCTTGCAGGCGGCTATTCGATGATCATCGAGCCCACGTCGGCTTTGGTTGCGGTTGATATCAACACCGGCGGCGACACGTCCTTTTCTGCAGGGCTTAAGGCCAATCTTGCCGCGCTCAAAGATTTGCCGCGCCAATTGCGTCTGCGTGGTTTGGGGGGACAGATCATTGTCGATCCTGCGCCTTGCCCGAAAAAGGATCGCAAACAGCTCGAAGGCTCTTTGCGCGCCGCTCTCAAACGCGAGTCAACTGAGACCATTTTGGCCGGTTGGACACAGCTTGGCTTGATGGAAATTCAACGCAAGCGTGATCGCGTTTCGCTCAAGTCACTGCTAAAATCTGCGGGGAAATAAGCGATGTCCTGCCCAATCTGCTCAAAGCCCACGGAGGCAAAATACCGTCCCTTTTGTTCCAAGCGTTGCGCCGATGTTGATTTGGCGAAATGGCTTGGCGGGGCATATGCGACGCCCTCCAACGATCCCGAAGACATGGAAGAAGCTGCGCTGGCAAGCCAAGAGGCCCAACGCAAACCCCACTAAGTGCGGCTTCAAATCTGTGGTGTCTGATTGCGAAACTGCCCTAAGGAGGGGGTGAAACTTCGCCGCCTCTGGACAGTTCTGTCCAGCTGTGATTGCTTCCAATCCAGAGGACTAAACAGCAATGACCCCCATCAGCCCCCCGCATTTCCCACGCATTGATTCCGTTGGATTAGACGGTGTTTTGGTGCGGTTTGCTGGCACCCTGTCAGAACCGGCCAATCGCGCTGCGCTAGCCTTTCGGGTGTCGGTCGAGCAAGCGAGTTGGGAGGGGGTTGAGGAATGTTCGACCTCCTTGGTGTCCACGTATCTTCGTTTTGACCCGCTCCATGTGGATTTTGCCGATCTCAGCCAGAAATTGCACAGCTTGATCGCATCCCAGGATTGGTACGCAGTCAAGCTGCCACAACATCGCCGGTTGCACCGCATCCCAACTGTTTATGGCACCGATCTCGCTCCGCAACTGGCCGAGGCCGCAAAGGCGGCGGGTCAGAGTCAAGAGCAAGCCATTTCAACGCTTTCGACCACGCAAACCCGCGTCACCACCATTGGGTTTGCCCCCGGCCAACCCTATCTTGGAACGCTTCCGCCCGAATGGGATATTCCGCGCCAAACCGGGCTGACGCCGCTCGTTCCAGTTGGGGCTTTGGTGGTGGCGATCCGGCAATTGGTCTTGTTTTCCGTCTCAACCCCCACAGGGTGGCGGCACATCGGCCAAACTGCTGCGCACTTGTTTCAGCCCACACAGGATGAGCCCTTTCTGCTGCGTCCGGGCGATGAAATCCTGTTTCCCTCTATTGGCCGTGAGGCCTATGAAACCCTTACATCCGACCCGACTGGCGGCATTATAAGTGAGCCGTTGTGATGACCGTTTTGAAAATACATGAGGTCGGTCCCGGCGTGTCGGTTCAGGACATGGGCCGGAGCGGTTACCTCGATCTTGGACTGTCGCGGGGCGGGGCGGCTGATACGACTGCCCTTGCCGAAGTGGCGGCGCTCTTGCAGCAACCTATTGGCGCAGCGTTGGAAATGGCCGGGTATGGTGGGCGCTTCGAGGCGACTTCCCCACTACGCATCGCCCTAAGCGGCGCGCCAATGCGGGCCAGCATTGATGGCGATCCAGTGTCTTGGCATGCTTCGCATCGTTTGAATGCGCAGAGCATTCTGGAGATTACATCCGTGACTCAGGGGGTGTACGGATATTTGGGGATTGGCGGCGGTATTGCGACCAAACCTGTGTTGGGTGGACAGGGCGCGCATTTAACCGCAGGTCTGGGCCGTGCGCTTCAATCCGGCGACACCCTGCCACTTGCCCCCGACAGAGGCAGTGTGACGGGTCTGGCGCTCAGTCCAAAGCCGCGTTGGGATGCCGGCACCATTCGTGTATTGCCAAGCCTGCAAACCGAACTCTTTTCTGAAGAACAACGTCGCCGGTTCGAAACAACGACCTTGACGCGCGATACCCGTGGCAACCGGATGGGAGTACGCCTTTTGCCTCAGGGCGAAGGATTTGGCCTTAGCGCTGGTGGGACCATTCTGTCCGAGGTGATCACCCCCGGTGACATTCAAATTCCCGGCGACGGAGCCCCATATATCCTGTTGGCAGAATGCCAAACGACCGGGGGTTATCCGCGTATTGGTACTGTCATTCCCGCCGATTTGCCCCGTGTTGCGCAAGCGGGGGCGGGCACCAAACTGCGCTTTCAGTTTGTTACGCGCGACGAGGCCCTGGCCATTGAAACCGCCCATCGCAAAGACTTGGCCAATCTGCCCCGCGCCACCTATCCTTTGATCCGCGACCCCGCAGATATCGCTGACCTTTTATCCTACACCCTGATCAGTGGTGTTACCGCCGGAGAGGACATCTAATGACCAAACTGACCGTCGATCTCAACGCCGATATGGGCGAAAGCTTTGGACCTTGGGTGATGGGGCAGGATGAGGCACTCCTGAAGGTGGTGACATCGGCCAATATCGCTTGCGGCTTTCACGCCGGTGACCCCGACGTTATGGCCACAACCATTGCCACTGCCCATAAAAACGGTGTTGGTATTGGCTGTCATCCCGGTTTCCCCGACCTGCAGGGATTTGGCCGGCGGAATATGAAGCTTGCGCTGCCGAGCCTACGTAATCTGGTCCAATATCAATTGGGGGCATCCTTGGCGATGGCACGGGCGCAGGGCGCGCAGGTTCGACATCTAAAATTGCATGGGGCGCTGGCCAATATGTGTTCGGCGGATGAAGCCATGGCCACAGCCTGTTATGAGGCCGCTCTGGAGATCGCCCCGGACATTATCGTCATGGTTTTGGCGGCAACGGCCCAGCAAAAGGCAGTGGAAAAGCTCGGCTGCTTGTGGGCGGGCGAAATCTTTGCTGATCGGGCGTATAATGCGGATGCAACTTTGGTTGATCGCAGCCTGCCGGGCGCTGTGATACATGACCCAGACCATGCCGCCGAGCGTATCCTTGAAATGGTCCAAGCCGGAGCTATTTTGCCAGAAACGGGCGATCCGATCCCGGCGGCTGTTGATACAATTTGTTTGCATGGTGATGGCGAAACGGCTCTGCAAATCGCCCGCTCGGTCCGGGCCAAATTGGAATCGGCGGGCGTTGTTTTACAGCCGTTTCAAGGTCAGCGCAGTTGCTGAAACGACAGGCGGGCAATTCATCACCCGCCTGGCAAAACTGTGTTACTCAGACACGCAATCGGCAATACGCGTGGCCAAATCCGTGAGCATCGTCGGATAAAGTTTGGGGCCCGTTTCCAAATGCGCGCCGAGCGGATCAAGACGGGCAATTGGCTCCTTGCCGCTGTCGTTACCCAACAACCCGGCCCAACCGACCGACAGGATCAGCCGGGCATTGGCCCCCGGTTCCATCAGGAAACATTTGGGCTGTTGCTGTTCGAATGAATCGCGCAAAGTCCCAAGACGCTTGGCACCGGGCTGCACCGCATCACTGTCTGAAATCGCCCCAATCAAATTGAGATCAAAGGCGGTTTCGTAATACTGATAAGCATCGTGATAGGCCGCCATTGGCACAGATTTAACCGGAGCCAAAATCTCTTGGGCACTGGCCTGAGCGGCCTTGATGCTCTCTATCGCATTGGTGGCATTGTAGAAATAGGTGTCACTGTTTTCTTCGTCGAGTTGCCCAAGGGCCTGCGCGATGTGCTCTAGCCACAGTATCGCATTGTCCGGGTCAAGCCACAGATGGGGGTCGTTCTCACCGTCGCCATGCGCGTGGTCATGCGCGTCATCATGGCCGTCTTCGTCATGGTGCGCATCGCCGTGCCCGTCTTCATGCCCGTCTTTATGATTGTCCTCATGCCCATCTTCGGCGTGATCCTCATCATGGTTGTCCTCATCATCATGCTCAGAATGACCGCCAAAAACGGCCTCATCGCGATAGGGCAACAAATGCGCGCCTTGAGCCTCCATAAGCACCATCTGCATCGCATTCGGTGACAGAGTTTCAAGGTGATCAGACAGAGATGGGGTCAATTCCGGCCCAATCCAAATCACCACATCTGCCTTGCTGAGCATCTTGGCCTGACTGGGGCGCAGCGCCAGATCGTGGGGCGACGCTCCGGGCGCAAGCAGCAGATCGGGCTCGGCCACAGTGTCCATCACCATGGCGACAAGGCTTTGAACAGGGAGAATGTCAGTCACAACACGTGGCACTTCCGCCATTGCAATGCTGGTCGTCATTAATAGGGCACAGGAAGCAGGGCGTAGAAGCATCAGGGTCTCTTTTTGAAGTGTTATGATATAACAAGTCGCCTTGTAGATTGTTAGTCTATAACATATCAACCCCGAAAATGCAGCTGTATGAGGCCCCGATGAACGCCAAGGGATTCGAAACCCATGACCACGCCCATTGCATCGCGTCCTCTCTCGAAGTGGCTGAGAACGTATGCCGCCAAAATGGGGCGCAGCTGACGCCGATCCGTCGCCGCGTTCTTGAAATTTTGTTACAAAAACATAGCGCTATGGGGGCCTACGAAGTGTTGGATCATCTGCGCGAGGATGGGAAATCGGCGCAGCCGCCTGTCGCTTACCGAGCGCTGGATTTTCTGGTCAGCCATGGGTTTGTGCACCGGATTGAGCGTCTCAACGCTTTTGTGGCCTGCGCACATCCGGGCGAACAGCACGCCCCTTGTTTCTTGATTTGTCGTGATTGTTCTACTGTTGCCGAAGCGCCGGGAAAACCGGTTGCAGACGTGGTGAGCCAATCGGCCTTGCAACTGGGGTTTGTGGTGGAAAAGGTTTCAATTGAAGCCGAGGGGCTGTGCCCAACCTGTCAGGAGGCCCAAGTATGAGCGCGCTTTTACAAGCGCAGAACCTGTCGGTAAAACGCGGCGAAGCAACGGTCCTGCGTGGTGTTGATTTTGCGATCCAACCGCGGGAAATTGTCACGATTGTCGGGCCGAATGGCTCGGGAAAATCGAGCTTGATCAAAGCCCTTATCGGCGCTGTACCTCCGTCTGAGGGGATCGTGACACGCAAACGAAAACTCCGCCTTGGATATGTGCCCCAAAGCCTAAGCGTTGATCCGTCGATGCCGATGACTGTGTCACGGTTTTTGGATTTGCCGCGCGGCGCGGCGCGATCGGAAAGCCATGCGGCTCTGGTGGAAGCCGGTGCCGAAGAGCTGGCGGAGCGCCAGTTGACTGACTTGTCTGGCGGCCAGTTTCAGCGGGCGATGTTGGCGCGCGCTTTGCTAAACCGCCCGGAAATTTTGTTGCTGGATGAGCCGACAACTGGGCTTGATCAACCGGGGCAGGCGGCCTTCTATCGCAAGATCGAAGAGCTGCGAGACAACCTTGGTTGCGCGGTGTTGATGGTGAGCCACGATTTACACGTGGTGATGAGCGCCTCTGACCGGGTGTTATGTGTGAACGGGCATATTTGCTGCGAAGGCCATCCCGAAGTTGTGGCCCAGGCCGAAGAATATCGGGCGTTGTTTGGCTCAGGCACGGGCGGCACTTTGGCGCTCTATCGCCACCAGCATAGACACCACCATCATGATGACGACTGTGATCACGATCACGGTTCTGACGATGCAAAACCGGATCAAAAAGCGCAGGAAAACGCCTGATGTTTGACCATTTCCTGACCCGCGCGGTCTTTGGCGCGATCGGTGTCGCCTTGGCTGCCGCACCTTTGGGCGTCTTTGTTGTCTGGCGGCGTATGGCCTATTTCGGAGATGCGACGGCGCATGCTGCTGTGCTTGGGGTCGCGCTGGCTTTGGCGTTTTCGACCCCGATTTTTGCGGGGACACTTTTGGTCTCGCTTGGCATGGCCTTTGCCGTTGCACGATTGACGGGGCGCGGGTTTGGGGCAGACATGGTGCTGGGTGTGGCAAGCCACGCCGCGTTGGCATTTGGATTGGTGGCTGTGACGCTGATCGAGGGGCCGCGGCTTGACCTTCAGGCGTACTTATTTGGCGACATTTTGGCAGTATCTCATGGTGATCTTGGTCTGATTTGGATTGGGGCCGCTGTGGTCTGGGCGCTGATTGTGTGGCGTTGGAACGGGTTGCTGTTGTCGACGCTATCGCCTGATCTTGCCTATGCCTCGGGCATGAACCCGGGCCGCGAAAAATACGTTTTGATGGTGGCGCTTGCGCTGGTTGTGGCCGTGGCGATCAAGATCGTCGGAGCGCTGTTGATTGGGGCGATGTTGATTATTCCTGCGGCCTCGGCGCGCCCTTTTGCACGCACTCCAGAGCACATGTTGGTTGGGGCGGCGGGCCTCGGAATTTGCGCGGCATTGTTGGGGCTGTGGGCGGCCTGGGAGTTCGATACCCCCGCCGGACCCAGCATTGTGTGCGCCGCCGCCGGATTGTTCGCCCTGAGCCACCTGATAGGCCGTCGCTGAATGGGGGGGCAGCTGATTTGGGCCGCTCTAGAGCCTGCGTGTCATAAAGGTGCTCAGCGGGTCGGTTGTGTATTCGCCAAAGGGGGGGCAGGTCTCGAATCCCGCCTTTTTGTATAGCGCACGCGCCGGGGCGAAACTGTCGGCAGTTCCGGTTTCCAACCACGCACTTTGTGCGCCCTTGGCGCGCGCCTCGGCCATCAAACGCTCCAACACCAAGCGCCCATATCCTTTGCCGCGCGCCTCTCTGGCGGTGTGCATGCTCTTGAGCTCAACCCCGTCGTCAAAGGCCTTGAAAGCGCCGACCGCACAGACCTGACCGTCGGAATCGGACAGAGCGTAAACCTGCGCTCCGGCGGCACGTAGGTCATCTGCGGTCATCACATGGCAGCTTTCTTCGGGCGAACCGGCGCGCATATCTGAAAAGTGCCGGGCCAGAAGCGCATTCACTCCGGCATTGGGCGCGGTGATTTTGGTGATGGTATAGGATTGCTCAGTCATGTCGGCAGTTTAATCATGGCGCGTCGCTTCGCCAAGTCTTTCGAGACGCAGCGACAAAAGTGAATCCGAACTGCTTAAAACTTTGGCAATCTAGGGTGGGCGAAGGGGAAGCATATCACATGAAATAGGGGGCGCTGGTATAGTGCATTGAAAACAAACGTCTACTCTACGTTCGTCAACATGCTTATCTTTGTGATGAAATGGTGGGCGACCCTGGAATCGAACCAGGCGTGAGTCGCCTCGAGGGAGTTACAGTCCCCTGCCACACCTTGCGGCCTGTCGCCCACCGTTGCGCCAACATCGTCGGCGTGAGGGGGGGATTACAGCCGTGCAAAAGCGCCGTCAACAGGAAAATCTCTTGGCAAGCGCACGACATGGGTGCAAGGAGGCATTCAAGCAGAAAAAGGCGCGTGTCATGTCAGAAAAACCGAAATGGGTGATTGAAAAAGAACAAGCAAAACGGGCTGCGGCGGCGCAAACCGTCTGGCTGTTCGGCTTACACGCGGTGCGCGACGCGCTTGTTAACCCTAAACGGGAAAAATTGCGGCTGATTCTGACACCGAACGCGGCCAGCAAGCTTGATGATGCCATTAAGGAATCAGGGGTCGAGCCCGAAATCCATGATCCGCGCCGGTTCAAAGCTCCGCTTGATCCGCAATCGGTGCATCAGGGGGCCGCGCTTGAGGTGAAGCCGCTCAATTGGGGGCCGCTCGAAGAGGTGGCGATACCCAGTGGGGCTGATGCGTTGCGGTTGGTTTTGCTGGATCGGGTGACCGATCCGCACAATGTTGGCGCGATTTTACGGTCGGCAGAGGTGTTTGGCGCGCAGGCGGTGATTGGCACACGCCACCACTCCGCGCCCGAAACCGGGGCCTTGGCAAAAACCGCCTCTGGCGCACTGGAACGTCAGCCTTATCTGCGGATGCGAAACCTGTCTGACACGATCCTTGAGTTGCAGAAAATGGGGTTCTTGGTGCTTGGCCTTGATGGTGAGGCGGATCAAACCATTGAACAGGCTTTGGACGGTCGCCGTGACATGCCAGTGGCTTTGGTGCTTGGTGCCGAAGGGCCGGGCTTGCGGGAGAAGACCAAGGAAACTGTCGATCGTCTGGTCAAGATCGACTTTGCCGGTGAATTTGGATCCCTCAATGTGTCGAACGCCGCCGCAGTTGCCCTATACGCCGCGCGGCCTTAACCGGCGCTCACAGACGGCACGCTGCGACCTTGGGGGAAACATCTCCGGGGTCGCGCATCAGCCCAAACAACCGCCCTTTGACGCACCAGCTTAGTCCGAAGGCCACAAGCCCAAGTGTTTCAAACCAAAATGTCAGGTTCTTGGCGTCCCAGGCGATTTGCTCTTGGGTGCCGGGCACATGACGCATCTGCCAAATCAGCCCTGCCATGCTGATCAAGATCAAACAGCCGCAGCCTCGATAGATGCCATTTCGCCACCATTTCCGGCTGTATCGCTTGGGCGCGCAGGTGTCTTTGGTCTGAGGACGTGGAAACACGCTAAAGGCAAAATAGGCCAGCACCGCGAAAAGCCCACCCGCAGCCCCATAGTGCAACACTCCCCACCAGCCGTCCGGCAGCCCCAGAGTGGCCCAGAGATCGAAGCCAGCAATGCCATCAATGGGCAGGTCAGGCGGCAGATTCCCCCCCGAAATCCCGCTAAGAAAGACCCGCGCGCTTTGGGAGGCATAGGCCTCGCACCCCGCACCGTCTGTTGGGAACAACGCAACGCCAAAGGCGCAGATACCCGCAAAGCGGACAAACCAGATGTCGCGTTTGTAATGCCCTCGATAGGCCTCAACCGATAATAGGTTTCCTTTGTCATCGGTTGGTAACTTGTAAAAGAAGGTCAAAAGCAGCCCGATGATAAACAGCGCCCCAACAAAAAGCTCACCGCCGATTGGCGCATAAAAATAGTGACTGAGCGAGTCGAGATCCGGGCAGATATGCCCAAGTTGAGACACCCCAAGCAAGCCAAACGGCAAACACAGTGAGATCACGCCAACCGTGCGGTTGGCCGCCTCTAGGCTAAGTCGAAACGGAAGGCCGTCTTCTTGGCTGCTCATGACCAAATCCTCACCAATTGTTTACATCATGCTATCATATCTTGTCCCAAAGGCAGCCGTTTTTAGGCGAACATGGGCGGGCAGGGCGCGCGCCGCAATCTCTTGTCGCAGGGGCTTAAAAATTAGCGTTTCAGCCCCATATGAAACCCGAGACTGAGGATAGGTGACTGAGGCAAGGTGCATATGACCCAAAAGATCGCGACATGTTGTTATTGCGGGGCCCGCGCCGCGCTGATTATGGATAAAGCACGTCATGAATTGGTCTGCGGCTCATGTGGAGCACCTTTGCAGAATATCAAAAAGCTTGATGACAGGCCCCATAAGGTCAAAAAATCTAAGAAATCCAAACAAGAAGCCGCGTTTGGTGTTGGCGGCGATATGCGGTCCGCCCGTCGGGATGAGCCGAAACGCAAAGGCAAAAAGAAGAAAAAGCCCAAAAGCCTGGGGCGTTCCTTCTTCAAAGAGGCCTTCGACTTTATCGAAGACATTATTGACTAGACTTTTGCACCACTCGTGTCGCGACGTTTCTTCTGGTCAAAATCGGCTCTGCGCGGTATCTGCGCGGGTGACATTCAGGAGGCAACATGGCTGACTACGAAAAACCGGGTCCAGTTGAAGACGACTGGAAAGATGCCATTTCTTCGGTCGAAGAGATCATCGAAGACGCGCGCAACGGGCGCATGTTCATTTTGGTCGACCATGAAGATCGCGAAAATGAAGGCGATCTGGTGATCCCGGCGCAATGGGCGACCCCGGATGCGATCAATTTCATGGCGCTTTATGGCCGCGGTTTGATTTGCCTTGCCATGACCGGTGAGCGGATCGAAGAGCTGGGTCTGCCGTTGATGTCGACCAACAATTCCTCGCGTCATGAAACTGCGTTCACAACCTCAATCGAAGCGCGCGAAGGCGTGACCACAGGCATTTCGGCGGCCGACCGGGCACGCACTGTTGCGGTCGCAATTGATGCGTCAAAAGGGGCCGCTGACATTGCCACGCCGGGGCACGTGTTCCCACTGCGCGCCAAAGCGGGTGGTGTTCTTGTGCGCGCTGGCCATACAGAAGCCGCCGTCGATGTGAGCCGTCTGGCGGGGTTGAATGCGGCCGGGGTGATCTGTGAGGTCATGAACGAAGATGGCACCATGTCGCGTCTTCCTGAGCTGGTTGCCTTTTCACAACGCCATGGTCTGAAAATTGGCACGATCTCCGATTTGATCGCTTATCGCCGCCGCAATGATAACCTTGTCAAAGTGCGCAACGAAGAGGTCATTCAAAGCGAATTTGGCGGCGAATGGAATATGCGTATTTACACCGATGAGACGCATGGGGATGAGCATATCGTCCTGACAAAAGGCGATCTTTCCGGTGATGATCCGGTTTTGGTGCGCATGCATGCGATGGATCCGATGCTGGATATGATCGGCACCGGCCCCAAAGAGCGTGCCCATGAATTTGAGCACGCGATGGCCGAAGTCGCCAAGGAAGGGCGCGGCGTTGTTGTCTTGTTGCGTGATACATCGATGAAGCTTGATCTGGGGGAGGGCGTGTCGCCCAAAACCTTGCGCCAATACGGACTGGGCGCGCAGATCCTGTCGTCATTGGGCCTGTCCAAACTGACATTGCTGACCAACTCCAAGGTTCCAAAGGTCGTTGGGCTTGAGGCCTATGGCCTTGAAATTGTTGGAACTCGCAAGATTTCGGAGCTGGGCTAATGGCCGCGTCAATCAATCACCATGTCATGCCGCGGGCCGAATTTGACAAGCCGGTCAAAATTCTGATCGTCACCTCGCCCTATTACAAAGACATTGCGGATGAGCAGGTCGCCGGGGCCAAAGCCGAGATCGAAGCGTCCGGCGGTACTTGGGAGCTGGTCGAAGTGCCGGGGGCGTTGGAGATACCAACAGCGATCGGGATTGCGGAGCGGATGAGCAACTTTGACGGCTATGTCGCGCTTGGCTGTGTGATCCGCGGCGAAACCACCCATTACGACACGGTTTGCAACGACAGTTCGCGCGGAATTACGCTGCTTGGGCTGCAGGGGCTTTGCATCGGCAATGGCATCTTAACCGTTGAAAACTATGAACAAGCGCGGATTCGCGCCGAGGTCGCTGAGCAAAATAAAGGCGGCGGTGCGGCGGCGGCGGCCTTGCATTTGGTTGCGCTTGCTCGTAAGTGGGGCGGTCCGCGCAAGGGGGTGGGTTTTAAGCCCACCACTGATGAGTATAAAATCGCGGGCGCTGCCAAAGGACCTGACCTCGCATGAGCCAAATCGGTGACAATCTTTCTGGGAACCAGAAACGCAAAATGAAATCCGCATCGCGGCTCTTTGCTGTGCAAGCTTTGTTCCAGATGGAACAGTCTGAACAGGGCCTGGACAAGGTTCGGCAAGAATTTATCGACCACCGATTTGGAGCTGAACTCGAAGCCGGGGTTGATATGCTTGAGGGCGATATTTCCCTGTTTTCCAACCTGTTGGAGAACGCCGTGAGCTATCAGGCCAAGATTGATCAGATGACAGATCGCGCCCTTGTCGCCAAATGGCCGCTGAACCGGATCGACACAACAATGCGGGCGCTGTTCCGGTCTGCTGGCGCGGAAATGGTGGCGCTGGACACACCGCCCAAGGTGGTTATTTCTGAATTTGTCAGCGTAGCTGAGGCGTTTTTCCCGGATGGGAAAGAGAGCAAATTCGTCAATGCGGTGCTTGATCATATGGCGCGGGAAGCCAAACCCGAGGCGTTTTAAACACCTCGTAATCTTGTCAAGTTTCAGAGCGCTCGGTGCCGGTAACGGACCGGGCGCTTTTGTTGCAACAGGGCAATTTGTACAAAACACCGAAGGGTTAGGGGAGATTGCCCCGCAGCTTTGATGGCTCAGATAAAACCTCTTTATACCAATCTGTCCGATTCCATCGAAGCTTCGAACAATTTGGGGGAGGATCGGCACTTGAGAGTTCATATGCCGACGGTTTTTGATTAAATTCGGGTAGGGTTGGTTAATTCCAAGAGACGCCTTCGGAATACGTGTTGTAAGCGTCGCAAATCCCCCAGTTCCGAACGCCGACATAGTTTAGGCGATGGCTACTTTCAGCCCGAAGCAGACTTTCGTTCAGGTGTAGGCGGAAGTCCCGAGGGCGGACGAAGCAGCCGTTCTGACGAGAGCGTTGAATGTCTACATTTCCCTAATTTAACAAGCGCACGTACCCAAACATGTCAGGTGAAAACATGACTGTCGAATTTCTACCATCGAGCGCGAACGACGGATTGAAGCACGGTTGTAGGTTCATACTTTTATGACCTACAAAAGCCCCGAACGACGGATGTCGCTGTGCGCAAAGTCGATCAGCGCGCGCAGTTTGCGCGGCAAGGTCCGCCCCTCAAGATAGGCGGCACTGACGGGAAGGGTCTCGCCCTCGAAACCGGGAAAGAGGCGTTTCAAACGTCCAGCATCAATTGCCGCCGATAGTGAGAACTTCGGCCCATAGACAATGCCATGCCCGTCCAACGCCAGCTCGCAGGCGGCATGAGCCGAGTTCACCATATACCGCCCGGCGGTCGAGGCGCTGTGGTCTTCCCCGCCCTTAAAGAACCCCCATTTGTGTGTGGCTTGGCGGTTGGTGTCCACGATGCACGCATGGTCGCTTAGCTCGTGCGGCTGGCTGGGTTCTCCGTGGACCGCCAGATAGCTGGGCGAAGCCGCAGCCATGATTTCCAGCATCCCCAGCTTGCGCGCTTTGACGGACAAGGTCTGGGTCACACCAATGCGAAATGCCAGATCAATCCCGTCGCGCGCCAAGTCGACATAACGATCGCTAAGCCGCAAGTCTATCCGCAGGTTCGGATGTTCCGTACCAAACCGGCCGAGCATTCCAGCCACATAAATCTCGCCGAAGGTCACCGGGGCGGACACCCGGATGGTGCCCGTGAACCCGCGCGAGCCTTCGCCCGCTTCGGTCAGCAGATCGTCAAGCTCGTCCAACAGGGCCGGGGCGCGCGCCAAAAGATCTTCGCCGGCGGGGGTCAGACCCACTTTGCGGGTGGTGCGTTGTAACAGGCGAACACCAAGACGGGCCTCAAGCTCGGCCACGTATTTCGACGTTAGCCGGTTTGAAATGCCCATCTGATCGGCCGCTGCCGTGAAAGAGCCGGTCTGCGCTGTGGCCACAAAGGCGCGGAGCCCATCGACGATATCCATGAAAGACGTCCCCTTTCGATAAGGAACAAAATGTGGAAAGTCATTCCACAAAGTCGCCATTCTGTTGATGGTCTGCAAGGCCTAATGTCTTCTCAAAAGGACGAGACGGCTCAGATCGAGCTGCCAGCCTGAACCCCGAGAAGGAGACTTGAAATGATTGACCAAAAAACCGCTCCCTATGCCGCGACTGTTTTGCGTGTCGCGACCGGCATCACGTTTATCGCCCATGGGCTAACCAAAGTTATGGTCTTCACCGTGCCCGGCACCGTCGGTTACTTCGAAAGTCTGGGCCTGCCCGCTATCGTGGCCTATCTGACCATTCTGGCCGAGTTGGCTGGCGGCGCAGCACTGATCCTTGGCGTCGCAACGCGGCTGATATCACTGGCCGTCCTGCCGGTTCTTTTGGGTGCTGTATGGGTGCATTCCGGCAATGGCTGGATGTTCAGTAGCGCAGGTGGCGGCTGGGAATTCCCACTGTTCTGGGCCGTCGCACAAGGCGTCGTGGCCTTGCTGGGCAGCGGAACCTACGCGTTGAAACTCCCCGTCATTGAAAAAGTTCTGGGTCAATACGCCTGATTAACATGATCCCTCAAAGGCCACTTCGGTGGCCTTTGACCAGTCTAGGAGAGTCCCAATGAGCGTGACCCAGTCCCTTCAGCAGTTGAAAAGCAGCCTCAAAGCGAGCGACCGTATGCCTCTTGTCTTTTTGGGGCATGGATCGCCGATGAATGCCATCGAGGACACTGAATATAGCCGCAGCTGGATCAATCTTGGCCGCGCGCTGCCCCGCCCACAGGCGATATTGGTGGTTTCGGCCCATTGGATGACACGCGGTTCCACGTTGGTTGACGTTTCAGCCATGCCGCGAACGATCCACGACTTTGGCGGCTTTCCACAAGCGTTGTACAATGAAACTTACCCCGCCCACGGAAACCCGCAATTGGCGCGCGAGGTGGTCTCATTGTTGGCCAGCCATCACGCGCAAGAGGACGACACTTGGGGGCTTGATCACGGGGCTTGGACGGTTCTGAAATACCTTTACCCAGATGCGGATGTGCCGGTGTTTCAGCTGTCCATCGACATGACAAAAGGTCTGAACTGGCATCTTGAAACAGGACAGCTGCTGTCAGATTTGCGCGATCGTGGCGTGTTGATCCTTGGCTCTGGCAATGTGGTGCATAATTTGCGGGCGTTGGATTGGGCACAGGGGCGGCCAAAAGACTGGGCCACCGAATTTGACACGCTGTTTACTGATCGCCTGTCCGAGCGCGATTTTGGTGCCCTGACAAACCGACCGCAGCTTGGCGCGCTATTGCACAAGGCGCACCCGACGCTGGATCACTATATCCCGACGCTGACCATTGCGGGGGCTTCGGATGCGCGCGACCAGCTGACTTTTATGAATAACAGTTTTGATCTTGGAACGCTTTCGATGCGCTCCTTTGTTTTCCACGCGATGTGAAGGAATGAAACGATGCTTGTGAACGGTACATGGGTTGAGAATTGGCAACCGGTACAGAACGCGGATGAAAACGGGCGCTTTCTGCGTCAGGTTTCTTCCTTTCGCAATTGGATCACACCTGACGGCAGCGCAGGCCCAACAGGCGAAGGGGGCTTTAAGGCCGAGGCAGGACGTTATCGTCTTTACGTTGCGCTGATCTGCCCATGGGCATCACGCACCTTGATCGCGCGCAAACTGAAAGGGCTTGAGGACATCCTGCCAATCACTGTGGTGAACCCCACTCTGACCGACCAAGGGTGGCGCTTTGGCGGATATCCCGGTGCCGATGATGACCCGCTGTTTGGGGCCAGCTATATGCACCAGATCTATACGCAGGCTGATCCGAATTTCACCGGTCGCGCGACGGTGCCCGTCCTGTGGGACATGAAGCAAAACGTCATGGTGAACAACGAAAGCGCCGATATTCTGCGCATGTTGGACACGGCGTTTGAGGGGTTGGTTCCGTCTGACCTGCGCCTGTGTCCAGACGATCTCGCCGACCAGATCGAGGCGCTGAACGAGCCGATTTACGAGAAGCTGAACAACGGTGTTTACCGCGCAGGTTTCGCAACCTCGCAGGAGGCCTATGATGAGGCGACCACCGGCATTTTCGACACGCTCGACCGGCTGGAGTCCCTGTTGCAAGGCGAATACCTTTTCGGCGATCGTTTGACCGAAACCGACATCCGCGTGTTCGTGACCTTGATCCGGTTTGATGCCGCCTATCACGGGCTGTTCAAAACCAACCGTCTGCGCATCGCAGATTATCCCAAACTGTCCACATATATGGAACGCATCCTCAACTTGCCCGGCGTCATCGACACCGTGAACATGGACCACATCACCCAGGGCTACTATTCGATCAAAGCGCTGAACCCGCTTGGCATTCGTCCCACAGGGCCTGCGCATATCGCAAAGCTGCTGGCCACAGCGCGGGCGGCGTGAAGGGGGCAATGGTTCATCGTTCGCGACACAAATGAGGGATGATTGACCAGCGATGTTCCAAGAACCCTGCCCAGGCACCATTGTAGCTAACAAGGTGATACGAACTCTGGTGCAATGGACCAGAAATTCAAGGTCTTTCGTTCTATTCTCCGAAGCAGACATCTGCCGCAATGCAGAACGGCGGACACATGGGCTCCAAGCCGCCTTGCGGCGATGCGGCAGCACACCTGCGGCGAAATCATGTGTGATCAACGCTGCCCAGTGGCTGCTTTCAGCCCTTACAAGCCACTCGTGCAAAGCGCAATTTGACTACGATGGGCGGATTGCCGACATTCGCCGCGTGTGCAAAAATTTTTGCCCGTAGTTTATTCAAGCGGACATTCATGCCCACCTATAGCTGAACCTTAGCACCACGTCGCGTACCCAAGTCGGCAAGTCCATGGGTCCTACCCAAATGGCCTGACTAGCGTTGCCGTTCGATTTCGAGGTGGACACATCGGGCGTACCAAAGCTGCGGTGAAGTATTGATCTTGTGCCGAGCGTAGTTGAGCATCACCTTTGGTATCCCAAATTCGAAGAGGACCTACATCAGCGCAGATATGTTGCAATTGCCATCGGTTTAGAAGCCAGTTTTGTCGCACTCATGTTTAGATTCACAATGATGATCAACATGGTGCATTTAGGTTGGGCGGTCTTAATGGGGCCCCGTCCACTGTTACCACAAGCTGTGAGGCCGACCGAATACGAACGAAAAAGGTGATCTGGCGTCATCGCAAACTTCGTGGTGTTGTGTTCCCAAGGGACCAATGCGTCGTGCTACCATTGAACGTTTAGCTTTCGAAACGACTCCTCAATCTTGATCCTTTGGATTGCCGAAATGGCGAACCACGTATCAAGGTTGGCCAATTCGGCCTTTTCTTCCAAGCTATCCATGTCGTATCTCGTGTAGTCGACAAATTTCTTGCGTTCTGTGTTGTCTGTGGCCAGACACGCCATAGCCTTGCTATTCTTCATTCGTTCCAAGGCCAGTCGCATCCTGGCGCGGTTGCTGCGATCCAGACCGATGATATTTGTTTCGGCATACGACAGATACCTGCGTGCGTCCAAAAGAGCTTGTCGGTGCAACTCGAGATCCTGCGGGGTTTCCGAATTATAATCCAGTGGCTGGCTCATAATTCGTAAGACCGAGGCTTCCAAGATCATCAGGCTTGCACGTTCGCGCGAATAGCGAAACAAGTGTTTCGACAATTTGTCACTGACCCAGCGCGCCTCGCGAGAAAAGGACCCGAGAAGAAGGCCGGCAGGCTTCTCTTTTCCAACCTGGTGACTGATACGCTTGCGCCGCGCCGCTCTTTCAAGGATCAGGCACGTTCGGATGCAGGACCGTCCGGCATGGCCGGAATGAAAGAACCTTTGCCCGTCGGGCTCGCGGCGAAACACCTCCATACGGAGAGCTTCGGCGATCTTATAGATGGACAGCGATTCGCAGAACAAGCGCAAAGGGTCCTTGATTTTTTGATCGTCGCCTGCATAGCGGATCTCGAGCTCGGTCAGCTGGTCCCCGACGCGGCGCTTTTGTTTCAGCAATAAACCCTTGTATGGGCGGGCGCGTAGGAAATCCGCATCAATGGCCACTCTTTCACTGATCCGATACAAGGCATCCGCAAAATTTACTGCCAGGTCGATCGGATCAGCAACGTCGTCAAAGTAGGTCAAGATCGTGATCGCACATTCCCGAAACGTCTCAGTATCGGGGCTGCGTTGGGAGGCCTCGCCGGACTGGACCAGACTGAAATACCTGTCCGCTGCTACGTCGCGTTGGGCTTCGATCACGTCGCGGAGCTTCTGTCCTGCGGCAGGCAACTCGTCGAGGCAGGTCCACAGTCTTTCCCATCCCGTTTCGCTGTCGATGGTTTCATCAAGGAGGGAGATGTTGAACTCATCCTTGAGGTGACGCAGCTGAAACGCAGGTGCCTTGCGACGCAGTGACTCTTCAACGCTGCGAGTTGGGATCGATTGGATACGTTGGATAACGCGCGCGGCTTCGTCGCTTTGGTTGAGTGCCATGGCCGCATGGCCTTGATTGATCAGGAAGTCCTCAATGATCTTGGGCTGGAACCGAAATTCAGCTTTGATCAACGAGACGGATTCATGATCGTCGCTTTCAACATCATAGTATGGATTCAACAGCCAAGGTTGATCAAACAAGGCTAGAATATCCCGCTTGAGACTGTCCCGTGCGTAATGGCGGGCCAGGTTCCAGGCCGGGGGACGCTCAACAATCCGGCGAAACAAGAACTGGTAGATCCAGACATAAAGCTCGCGAGGGTTTTCGGGACCTTCAAAGTAGCAACTCGCCATCACGGGGGTCTTTTTGACACGTACCCCGAATTTGCTGCGTTTCAGAGGCAGACTGAGAAGCCCATGATAGACCGCGCTGAAAATGCGGCGAAAGGCACGAACATTCGGGACATGATCGCTTCCGAAATTCCGCAGCGCGTGGGTTTGCTGACTGATGGCTTCTTCGAACAGCGACCGATGCACGATCTCGAAATCGTGAATTCCGGTATGAAACCGCCCTGCGGCGATCAGCTTGATGACCGCTTCTTTGAACATTGGGTCGGCAAATTCGAAAGCGACATCGCTTTGACCTTGTAACCAGGGGGCGTCGCTTTCTAATGCCAATGTCTCAAAAATCGGCGGGGCCTTGTCGTAGGTTGGAAACCCGTCGTTCAGGGTCGGGCGGATCATGCCCCCAGTGCTAGCTTCGATGTTTTCAAAAAACTCTTTGAGCGCCTCGGCATCTGTCAGAACCGTCAATTCGGATTCGTCGAGATTTGGCGATGTCATTGCACGCAAGCGCCGGCAGATGCGGGCCAAACTATGTGCCTTGAGGCCACAAGGCACCTGAGCGAGCATTAGGATGGTTTGCAGCGCGAGGGCTGAAGTTTCTGAAATTCTCTGGAGGATGCGCTCAACAATAGCAAGCATCGGTGAATGCTCGTGTGCTAGCTCTTCATCCATGTTTTCCAAAAGCGACCAAACCGCCTCTGCAGCCTCGGCTGGGTTTTCGGGGCTCAGCCCTTCGTCAAGACGCAGATAAAGGTCCACTGCATCAAAGAGAGTCTCATCGGCATTATCGCGGACTTCTGAGTCATGAGCTTCCATCAGGTCCTTAAACACATCGCGATAGATCAATGGGCACAGATCTAGAATCTGGCGAATCTCAGCCTCGGACGGCTTCGCGATCTCGGCTTCGAGAACTTGGAGAACAGCGCGTTTTTGTTCGCGGCGAAAATGACCGGTCGGCCGGTTTGAGACCACAACAATGCGGTTACGCTGATATTGCTTGAGGTCGAGGAACTGGTCACCCGTGGTGCCATCCTGGCCGTTGCCCTTTAGGGTGTCGCTGATCGGAGGGTCGACCAGTCTCAGGATCAGGGAACTGAAATGATCGTCACGAATAGTGCGCAACAAGTCGCGCCCAATGGAGTCCTCATCCCAGATAGACGTATCGAGCGCGTCATAATATCCGTCGAAGATCAGGACATGAGGTTTTTTGGCGAGAACCAGCTGGATTTCACGCACAAGACGCGCGGCATCGTAACTACGTTTATAGATTTCGCAATGTGTTTCGTCGACACCCACACCCGCGGCCAAAGTCAGAAGGATGTCGTCGAAAGATCGTGTGGGCGCAACCGGCTTTCCCGGCTCTGCTTGCTGAGCGTACCCTGATAACGCGATCCGCAATACTGCGACGCCGTTTTGGGTGTGGTAGCGCCCTTGGGACTTTAACTTTGTGTTTAGCTTATCTTCCAGCGTTTCGCTAAAAGCGGTGCCGTCCCGCCATCGCCCTGAATGATAAACATTGAAAACCGGCACCGCATGCTGTTCGAGCTCTGGCGCCAGGGCGAAGCCCTCCACCTTTTCAAACAAAACTCGCCGTTCGTTGAGCATAAAATTCTGGTAGACAAAGGCCCGAGGCGCGGATTTCTTGTTTTTATGAGGGGCAACTTTCTTAACCGGCTTGCCCATAAGAAAGCTCTCGAGTTCGAGCACCGCGGAGGTGCCTTTGAACTGTATACTTTCAAAGACGGTCGACCAATCTTGAGCGACATCCCGCCGCTTGGCCAGCAACTGGATCATCGCCTTTTCGATAGCCAGCCAAACTGGCATGGTTCTTTGTTGTTCGGCACCGGGCAGTTCGTGGGTCAATTTCAGCTTATTAAAATAACTGGTGAGTTTACCGACCTTTCGACCTTCGTCTGTGTCGTCCTGTAGGGCATCCACAAATGGTTTCAGCTTTTCTTGCAGTGTCGCGTCGCTACATGGCTGACCTGCGTCACCCAAGAGAGATTTCAGACAGTGAAAGAGCACCATCCGACGGGGATGACGCGCCAAGACCGGGACCGAGGCCTCATTGTCAAGAGACATCTGCTTTTTGGGCCATCGCACCTGATGCGTGAGACCGTCAATTGGAACAAATTCCCATTCAACCCCATTTTCCAAAAACGACCGCCATGCCAGGTCGAGACCTTCAATGGAATTCAAGGGATGCTTCGGCATTCGGAACCTTCGTCTTTACGTGGAAATGGTAAATGATTGCCACTTTAGGTAGGTCGCTCTGACAACAAAAGCGCTAAAATATGAGAAGACTGCGACTTGATTGCTCATTTTTTCGGATAAACACTTTCTTACGTCCAATTTCATGAGAAACCTCTTGCCTTCTCTCGAAATCCAAATTGGTTACTGAGATCTTAATTCGCTCCAGAAATTCCGTACGGTTAATTTCTTTCTAACTCACGAACGATCCCTGAGATTCGTGCTCATTGTTTCCTCACCACTGCCCGGAGGAAGCCATGTCTGAACAGACCCACCAAAACGGTTACCGCGAAGCCGCACGTGAAGATGGCATCGATAAGATTCTTCTTCGACCGGATTCCATCAGCGATATTGAAGATTTTGAACGCGGTGCCCTGGAGTTTAAGAAAAGTCAGTCGAGTCTGCTGGCCGCGTTGAAATCGACCGCGACTGGGTTTGGTCGAAAGCAAGGTTCTGCATCAACCCGTCGCGCCGCGAACGGCAACAAACCTCAAAAAGCCAGAGCCGCGAATGGCAACACCAAGGCACAACCGTTTGTTAAGATCGGATTGAGCTTTGATGGATCCCGCGTGGCGACAGCTGCTCTTTTCTTTGTCGCCACCTCTGCTGCGGCTGTCACCAGTTCTTTTGTTGTGCCTGAACAAGTGAACGCTGTGGCCCGCGTTGTCTATAAAATGTTGCCAGTACCCGCCATGGCCGCGACTCTTCAGGAAAACATGGAGTGTGCCAAGGACATCCGCATTGTGTCAGAAGACGGCACAGTGCTGGGGACAACATCGGCCAAGCCCGGCTGTCCGAACCGTGATTACCGCTCTCTACAGCCGACACTGACAGGGGCTTTGGCGCAGGCACCTTTCGAAGAGCCCGCGGAAGGCCCGCTTGGTGGGCCTGGTGTGGTGCTTTCCATCTCTGTGCCTGGGACTGCCCGTATTCCTTATTATTGGGTGACCCAGGGCATCAAAGTCGGCGGGAGCGGGCTTGAGGAGACCACCGTTGAACAAGTGGTGGGCATGACGTCGCCCGGAACCTATGACAAGATCGCGAACCGCTTTTACCGCGTGCCAGCGATCACGGCGCGCGATTTCTATAGTTATGAAGACAAGGCTTTGTTTGTCACGGGCCAATTGATCTGTGCGCAGGGCATGCCGGGCACTGGCGGGTTCATCGCCCTTGCGGGTGATCATTGCGCCAAGCTTTTTGGCAAGGAAAGCCTTGAAGAGCTGATACCGGCAGAGCGTTGCCAGTTGTCCGGCTTTCGAAAGTCACCGCTGAAAGTGCCAGGGCCCAAGGCCGAGCCTGTCCACATGGCGGCCTACACAAACCAATGGGCTGACACCATTGACCGTGCTGAAGAGCGCTGCCTGTCCAAATTGTACGACGGGTCAGAGCTGGAGGCCCATCGCGCGGTGCTGGATGTGCTGCCTTTGCCAAGCGCTCAATCCATCCGAACCTCTGGTAACAGCGCCGCCTCCAAGCTGCCCGGTGCGATGGCCTACCTTTGGGCGCGGGAAGCCAAGACCGAAACCATTGCGGATGGCCGGATTGTCACCGCGATCGATCCGCAGGTGCAAAAACAGCTCATCGAGATGCTCGAGCGCAATTTGAATGAAAGCATCGCTCCTCGCCTTTCGCCGGGCCTATGCGCTCCCGGTGATGACACCTGTCTTGGGGAAACCATCAATTTCGGCCAAATGGTCGCTGTTCTGAAACCCGATGGCAAAATTTCGGTGCGCGGTGTCTATCAGTCCGATGGTGGGGTTCTGGAAGTCTCCGGGCCATCGCGTCGCGCCAAGGCCTCGACAGTCAAAGCGCTAATGGTGCCACTGTTTGTCAAACATGGCCTGACCCGGTTGTGCCGCGAACAGGTGCCTCATCTCAGCGACCAGGGGTATAAGGGCGGCAAGTGTTCGGATGACAGCAGCTGGGTATCCCTTTCAGATGCCTTGGCTAGTTCGTCTAACCTTGCCTTCTATTGGGGGCTGCGCCAAATCGCAGATGCCGAATTCAACGCCTGGCTTGAACAGTTCGGATTTGAAGTGACGCATCGCCTTGGTGAAGACCTGCGCCGCGGTGTGATCATCGGTAACCTGGCCACGGTGACCCCCGACCAATTGATCCGTGGCATGGCGGCCATTGTCAGCGGCAAGCCTGTTTTTGGGCCGGATAGCGATGAACGTCTCGACCTGACCCAAGACTATTCGGGCAATATGCTGGCTGCCAGTACCCGCATCCTTTCGGCCCCTGTGTCCTACGGCACGGTTCGAGCCGCCAAACCGATCCTTGCGGCGCAGGATTGCGATCAGACCCTGGTCGGGAAAAGCGGAACCGCTGACGGTACCACTGGTCTGGCCCGCGACCGCCTGCTTGTTCTTGGCGCTTTGTGCAAAGGACATTGGCACTTTGCCTATGGCGCACTTGGCTCGCCCGATGCCGACATCCCGCTTGGCAAAGATATCTTTGGCAGTGACCTGGCCAAATTGACGGCTCACTCCCTGACAAAATCAATCCAGTAACCGGAGAAAAGTGATGAAACTTCCCATTCAGAACAAGACCGACACCCTGTACTGGTTCGCGATGACGTGGTCCTTTGGGACCACGGGTTACGCGTTGCAAAACTATATGCCGGTTGATTGGGGACAAGAGTTGCGCCTGGGTGCAGCGTTGGGGCTAAGCGCCTTTATTCAGACCATCATCGGTGTGACCTGGCCTGAAGCCGCTCGCAAGACCGGCCGTGGCAACCTGATCGCCGGCACTTTCATGCTTTTGTTTTCGCTGAGCGGGACAGTGTTGAGTGGAACGCTGGCCTCTTCGACCAATGCTCTTTTGATCAATCGAAACGCCATCGAGACCGAGATTGAGACACGAATCATTGAAAGGACCTTGGCCCCGGTGAGAGACGTGACAACAAGCGCGTTGACCACAATGGACTTGCTTGGGGATTACGCGGATTTTGCTAACCGCGAAGCTCGTCTGGAAACAGAAACCGGCAAGTCCTGCGATGGCGTCAACCTTGGGGCAACTTGCGGGTCGATGTGCGAATTGCGCAAGCGCCAATCCCTTGAAGCCAACACCCGTCGCACCAGCACCAAAGATCTGCTGACCCAAGTGGATGACCTGCGCGCCTATGCCCGGATTGGCCTTGACAACTCCAAATTGGGTGGAATGTTCAGTAAGGCTAACGCATTGACAAGAGACGATTCTTTTCGTGAAATCAAGTCTTGGGCAACCACTGAGCGGGCGAGTTTCGCCGGCGCGGGATTCGTGATCAATGGCAAGACGGTGTTTTGTAGTGACGCTGAAGCCGTACAGCAGTTAGATCAGATCCTCGCGGCGCTTCCCACGCCCGATACGGGCCAATTGGTCGCTGACAAATTGCCTGTGGTGGACATTACCTATGTCGCCAAGGAAAACCTGTCGGCCTTGAAAGATGCGGCCAATGCTATTTTGGCCGAGCCACAAAAAATTGGAGCGATCCTAGGGGCAGAACCTACTGCTACTTATGCCCCATTCTGGGCCTTTAGTCTGATGATCGAGATGATCTGTATTTTCCTGGGGATCACCCGCGCGATGAATGGACGGTTGCCGTTTGAAGGCCCTACGGATGTTCTGCCGCCGACCAAGGAACAAAAAGCTCGGGCCAAGACTGTGAAGGAAGTTCTAGATACGCTGATCATTCGCAGCGGGCGCAAAACCTATCTTCTGGTGCCCAAGAATGGGACCAATAAGCGGCTTGAGCAGAACGCGTACTATCTGAGCACGAAAAAGCGGCAATTGGGGATTTCTTACTTTCCGGTGCGGAGCGCAATTCACTTGAAAGATCTGATCCCCAAGGACGCGCATCGCATTGCCGAGACGACCGGTGCCGAAATGGTTGAAGTTTACAAAGTTCGGAAACTGGCGCATTTTGAACGTGAAATTGCATCAGTTCTTGGGTTCTCGGAGGAATTTGCTCCCGGGTGATCATTTAGAGAGGCTGAGGTTGGCAAACCGAGGGCGGTGCCGTGATAGAAGCACTGCCCTTTTGGCTGGCTTGAAATATGCCAAGGCAATATCCATGGTTGCGTTTTGTCGTCTAGCTGCCATCACTCAAACTGATGCTAATCAGTTTGGCATTAATCACTCAACAACAAACGAGACTAGGGCCTGTGGACAATAAGGTTTCCCATTTTCGCTGATTTCTGATTCAGAATTCCAAAATGGAGGTCTGAATGGACGGACAGCGGTTTGTGGTATCCGATGTTTTGTGGCGGCAGCTTGCACCGCAGCAACCGGACAAAGCCCAAAACAAAGACGCTCGCGCTCCATCTCAATCGCCAAGTTATGCACGCGCAAACATTAGTTTTTTACACAAAGGGCGGACAGCTGCCTTTAGCCGCGTCTGCGAAGGCATCGGGCCAGACCGGCAAAAGCAGCCCTTCAAACCCTAGCTGACCAAAACCCACATGCTGCGCTCCGCGCCAAGATCGGCGAAGCGCAGTTAGTGAGCTTTGCAAAGTCCGGCGTTCCTTGGAGACCGTGCTGGACCAAGCAGGCTTTCGATGCTGCCCTATAATGTGTACCATCGGCCAACACTGGATCACGGCTTCCATATAAATTTAGGTTTTTCTTACCTAACAATGACGCTGGATTTCACCTTTCCCTAACACGAACATGCTGATTGTTCCTTTGGAAGAAAGGATCAGTGCATGCCCGGCTATATTTCTGAACTGGACTACTTTGGCACTTCAGATCAGGAATTTGTCGAGATCGCAGTTCCTGCGGGCACTGATGTTTCCAGCTATACTCTTGCTTTCTATCAGGCAGATGGAACGGTCTACAACACTGTTTCACTGGGATCCTACACGGGAACATTTGGTGGTCAGGATGTCTACGTCGTGAATCAGTCGACTCCCGGGTTTGACTCTGGAGGCGATCCTACTGGCACCTTCTATCCAGACGATGCCATTGCCTTGGTAGACGACAGCGGCACAGTCCTTCAGTTCATGTCTTGGGAAGGCAATACAGTCAACGCCACCGAAGGCCCGGCGAGCGGAACATCAAGCACCAACGCCGGGTTCGGTGATCAGAGTCTACAATCTGATGACGGCGGCTCTTCGTACTACGCACAATCCAGTTCTAACGAAGGATCAATCCCGGCCTGTTACTCTCCTGGCACCTTCATTGAAACACCACTTGGATTGCGCCGTGTTGAAGACTTGCGAGAAGGCGATCAGATTTGGACAGCGGACAGGGGCTCCCAAACTATTCACTTTATTTGGGAAGGCATCGACCCGCTGGAGTATGTGGAAGACAACAACTATCCGGTTCTGATTCAAGCGGGCGCGCTTGGGCCCCAACGGCCCTTTGACGATCTAATCGTCTCATCCCAGCATCGCATTCTTGTTGGCGCAGCGGGCCAACTGGAAGGCTGCTTCAAATCCGAGGTTTTTGTACCGGCAAAATCTCTTACATCATTGCCTGGAATTCGGTTCATGCGCGGGAAGAAATCAATGTGCTGGTTTCATTTTGCATGTAGCAACCACGAAGTTGTGCGCTCGAACGGTTGCTTGTCGGAATCGCTTTACCTGGGCCCGATGGTATTGCGAACTATTTCAAATCGGCGTCTTCATTACTTACGCAACGTTTACCCGGACGCATCCTTTGTCTCGGCAATGAACGGTCCTCTGGCGCGGCGATGCCTATCGGTTGGACAGGTCAAGGACCACCTGAGCAAGAGTCAACGTCGCACCAAGCGCGATCGACTGGCAACGAATGCATAAGACACACTTTCCAAAGCGGCCCGTCGTCTGTAACGTAGTAAAAAGCAAAATGGATTGTTAGCGGTTGTTGGCTGATTGCTGCGCGCAAGTCCTATATCCCCTTTGGGCATATTCTGTTGAAAAACTCACCTTCCGAAAAATCGCGGCCACAATTTGGAACAACTGTTTTATGAGCGCGCCACTGGCAAACAACGTTCTCAGAACGGCCCGTCGACGGGACAGGATTCCTCTGATACGCAAGCTATTGGTCAAACACTGGTTTTTTCAACAAAATAGGCTGCCTGCAGTCTTTGGGCAACCGGGATCACCGGTGATTTCGCTGCAGACGTGCTGCGGCACCGCCGCAAGGCAGCTGTGAGCCCAGATTGCCTGATGCTGCGACATGTACCAATGACCGCTTGAGGCTTTCTGGCACCAGCTGCCTACCGAGTATATCCCGCAAAAATCCTCAGAGAGAGTAACCCCTCAAGCGGTCATGGATTGACTTCGCATTGCTTGCTGTTACGGATTGATATCGGCGATTTTGGCGTTCTTCGCAGCATTTGGGAAAGCCCACATGTGCGCGGGTGATCCACTCTCCAATCCACCGAGCGGGACTTTTTGGGCCAGCTTAGCAATATTCCTGCGCAGCTTTGCCCATCGGTTCTTTGTCGCACGCGGTGCACCATAGGGATATCTGTCGCCACTCCATCCAAAGGATGACACACCGCAAGTGCTTCCCGGCTCTCTGCCGGTGAATCGCAAATCAAGCCAAAAGATACCCGAGTCTTCTCCAAAGTATGGAACAACTGGTTTGGTGCTGCTAGTTGGACCATGCGAGGGATCTGCAATCAGTGTATCTGCCGCGATTTCCATTGTGTCACTCGGTTCCGCGATGTTCTTCCCGTCAATATGCAATTGACCTGCGGCTGTATGCCAGAGCGCTGTCGTGGAACCATCTGCTGGGACGAAATTTTTAGATGTGCTCCAACTCCGTTGTTCACCAGGCACGATAAACACCAAGTCATCACCGAGAAGCGTATGCAGAAATGAAATATCGTTGGGATAGCAATAAAACGGGAGCCAAGGCATTTTGGTAAGCAACTTTCTAAGAGATGAAAACGCATAGGTGCTTTGAGCCCTAATACTCACAAGGGATGCGCGCACTTGTCAACGTGAAGAGCCGCCCGATTGACACCGAGTAAGCTCCAAGTCTGGAAGCCGACCTTGGCGCAGGCGCAGCGAACGGCAACTAAGTCCCGCATTACAGACCTCTGGCCAACAAAAACGCTGCATGATGTGTCGAACGGCTGCTTCGGGGAAGCTGCAATGCAGCGCTTGGACCTCTGGCCAACGGCGGGTGTGGGCCGTCCTTTCCGGTCGCCGACTTCTCGACCCTCGACTTTGTAAAGCCCACTTCCTGCGCTTCGCTGACATTCAAATCTATATGAAATATCAGATGAAAAAGCTGTATCAAGGACGCGATGAGGGAGACGACTTCCGAATGGCCACACCACGATTTCGTCTTCACAGATGTATCTGCTCTGACGAAAAACTGCTCCGATTATAGGATTGTTGCTTTGACAAATGGCGCAGTGTCACCATGCATCCACCGCATGCTTCGTTTTTCTTGCACTCGACTAAATGTGGCAGCAAATTTTACTGCAATCGCTCGTGTGGGGCATAGTAACTACCATTCTGAAGTCAATTTAGGGTGTGCTGAACCATAGGGTTAGAGCACCAATGGTGACCTGGGCAGCCATGAATTCTGCAATTACATCACGCAGCGCGGCCAAAACACTGGCAATGTGGTTGCCTCAGGGCCCGCCAGCAAGTCCTCCATCAAAGAATTTGTAGATACACCGTCTTGACAAGCAAGAAGTCCAATCTTTATACCGATTTTATTATTTGGTCGGTCGATCAAATAAACAGCGGGTGGAGGGGAACTTGTAATGCAATCAACGGGCAAGATTTATGCGACTCAAGTGTCTGTTATCGCAGCGCTATTTGTTGCATGGGCGCTGATCGGCGCTGCGGGCCTGCTTAATCCAGCGATCGTGCCACGTATCGAAAACGTGGCTGCGGCCCTTATAAATGTGCTGTCTCGGCCTGAGTTTTTTCCCGCGCTTTGGGCGACGCTGTTTGATTCCTTGGCCGGAGTGTTGCTGGCAACAGTTGTTGCCGTACCGCTGGGCGTGCTGATCGGGATGTTCCCCAGCGTTGAGCGCGCCACGCGCAAACTTTTGGATTTTGGTCGCTCATTCCCAGTTGTCGCACTGATGCCGATATTCGTGCTGGTGATCGGTGCGAATTCGACGATGAAGATCACGATTACATCCATCGCCTGTTTCTTTCCGATCCTTCTGCAAACTGTGTACGGCGCGCGCCGTTTAGAACCAACGATTGTCGACACCGTTCAAAGCTATCGCATCCCATTCCTGCTGCGTTTTTTCCACGTAATCTTACCTGCCTCAGCGCCGTTTATCGCCACCGGCATTCGCATCGCGATCTCGATCTCGATTTTGGTCACGGTGGGCACGGAAGTGATCATTCAAATCACAGGTCTTGGTTCACAGGTGAATTTTGCGCGCACTTATAACGAAGTCGATATTGCCTTTGCATACACGATTTACGCGGGCCTTCTTGGGGTCTTTCTAACAGCGCTTTGGGATTGGTTCGAAGGACGGATCTTGGGCTGGCACCATCGGTCTACGGCGGATTAAACATGGCTAAAAATTTCTCACTCAAGAAAACTATCAAAGCACAAGCCGAACAATGGTGGTTGCCCGTCGGGTTGATCGTTATCTGGTGGGTGGCCTCTGCGGGATCGACATCCTTCTATTTCCCACCGTTAAGCAAGATCGTCGCGGCGCTGTTGCGCGATCTGGCCTCAGGTCTGTTGCTGAAACACCTGGCGTTTAGTTTGACGAATATGACCGTTGGTTTGGCCTACGCGATGGTGTTTGGTGTCATCCTGGGTCTGATCGTTGGGTACTTCAAAACACTGCGGCAGGCGACAAGCCCTTTGTTGAACTTCTTTCGCTCTATTCCGATTGCCGCCATCGTGCCGATCGTGATCGTGGCGATGGGAACGGGCGCTGCACCGAAAATCTTTATCATCGGGTTGGCCTGTTTCTGGCCGATCCTGCTCAATACAATCGACGGCGTGCGCGGTGTCCCACAGCAGATGATTGAAACCTCGCGTGCCTTCAGCATCCCTTTGCCACTGTTGTTTTGGCGCGTGTTGTTCATGGCTGCGCTGCCACAGATCATGGCCGGCATCCGTGTGGCGGTTTCGGTGGCGTTGGTCTTGATGGTGGTCAGTGAATTCTTTGGAGCCAGTCAGGGCATTGGATTCTTCATCAGCGAAAGCAAACAGCATTTTGCGATGGTTGAAACATGGGCAGGCACGCTTTTGGTGGGCATTTTGGGCTACGTGCTGTCGGCGCTGTTTTTGAAAATCGAGGCTTGGTTACTGTCTTGGTACTTTCAGGAAGCCAGAACCACTGCGCCCCAAACCACATCTTCCGGAACTTAAATGATGGATCAAGAACACATGACGCTTACGACTCGCAGCCCTTCCAGCCCCAGACAGATGGAAATATCGGGCTTGAGCAAAAGTTACGGCTCGGTCCATGTTTTGAACGATATCAATGTGACGGTTGCTCCGGGCGAATTCATCTGCATTGTTGGTCCTTCGGGGGTCGGCAAGACCACATTACTGCGCAGTTTGTCAGGACTGATTGACCTCAGCGCGGGCGAAGTGCGTGTGGGCGATGATGTGCTCGACGGTCCCATTCCCGACATCGGTTTGGTGTTTCAAGATTACCGTGGCTCGTTGATGCCATGGATGCGCACCCTCGAAAATGTCGCCTTCCCACTGCGTGGCAAAGGTATGGGCAAAGCCGAGCGCAACAAGATTGCTCAGAAATGTCTCGAAGATGTAGGTCTTGGCGACGCCGCGCACAGCTATCCGTGGGAATTGTCCGGCGGCATGCAGCAGCGCGTCGCGATCGCGCGTGCGCTGGCTTATGATGCTCATATTTTGCTGATGGACGAGCCGTTTGGTGCGCTTGATGCGCAAACGCGGCTTGGGCTTGAGGACCTCGTGCTTGATCTGCGCAAGCGGCTGAATATTAGCGTCATCGTTGTGACCCACGATATCGATGAGGCGGTTTATCTTGCTGATCGTGTTGTGGTTTTGTCGGGAAAACCGGCCACTGTCATTGATATTGTTGATGTTGATCTGGGCAACGACCGCGACCAGATCACGACAAAATCGGATCCACTCTTTGTGGAATATCGAAACCGCGTCCTGAAAGAAATAATGCGATAGGACGCTGTCAAAAGCTGGATCAACAGATCCGGTTGCTCATCAAATGGGAGGAACCAACCAATGGGCTTTACGTCAATGACCATCCGCGGAATGAAGGCCGCGCTTCTTGCAACTTCGATGACGACCTCGCTGCTCACCGCCGCAAAAGCCGACGAGATGACGACGCTAAAAATCAACCGCTCGCCCGTGGGCACGTTCCAAGGGCTGTTCATTGCCGAGGAGCAAGGCTACTTCGCCGAGCGCGGGATCAAATTGGACATCCACGTCGGTGCATCGCCGGATGGTGCGCTGGCCGAGTTGATGTCTGGCACATCTGATCTGGCAATGACGGGCGCTGTGCCTCTTGTGGCTGGTGTTGCCAACGGCTTGCCGGTTGTGGCGACGCTGAACACACAAGAGCAGGGCACATTGCCGACCATGGGCCTTTTGGCACCTGCCGACGGCGGTATCAAAAACATCGAAGACCTGCGCGGCAAAAAGATCGGCCTGCCGGGTATCACCAGTCCTCAGGGGCTCGCACTTTTGCTTGAGTTGGAAAAATTCGGCATGACGGCAGATGATGTCGAGTTGGTGAACTTGCCGTTCCCTGGCGTTTTGTCAGCGATTGAATCCGGTGCTGTGGATGCGGGTGTTCCAGCCGGCCTGTTTTACAACTTGGGTGTTCAAAGCGGGATGACTGTTTTCCCAGAGGTGTTTGAAAATCTGCACCGCTCGCCAGCGGTTTTGTTCGCCGCCAACAAAATGTGGGCACAAGAAAACGCTGATATTATTGTGAAATTTAACGAAGCGATGTTGCTCGCCTATGAATACGGCAATGCAAACCCCGACGACATCCGTCGGATTGATGCTGAGAAAACCAAAATGCCTGCGTCCTTCATCGAGACACGTGACATCGCGCCCTTCGTGGGCGAATTCGGTGTATCCGAATGGAACCTGCAGAACGAAGACATGATTAAATTCGGTTTCTTGCCGCGCGTTCCAGAGCCTAGCGAATACATCTGGTCCGGTGCGCCGACAAAGTAACGGCACTAAAAGAACAAGAGATTGGGGGCTTCGGCCCCCTTTTTTGTGTCTGCGTTATTTGGGCTAGCTTTGCGGTCGGCCAGACATGCAAAAGCCGCGCCTCAATTGGCGCGGCTTTCTATGCGTTGAGGCGCTTTTGGCGGCGAAACATCCCAATCACGAGCGTTGCACCACCAGCTCTGTCTTTGTCAGGTTTCGATATCGCCCAACGTCAGACCTTTGAGCTTGGCAACATAGTCTTGCATGAGTTGAGGGTTCCAGCCGCCGTTCTGTGTGATGGCGTAAGAGTAGAGCAAAAACGGATGCGCCCCCAATTCAAACAGGGATCGAATGTTTTGTTCCACCAAGGCATCGTGTTCGATCTTATCCAGCTCAAATCCCTCAATGCTTGCTGCAGGGTCTTTGAAATAAGCAACGCCAAATTCAGGATCTTTCGCCACTTTCCAAAGCACTTTATCGACAGCATATCGTGTCATGAGGCACCTCCTTCCAAGTCCGCTTCCGTCCACCCCAAAAACGCAACAGCAGGCTGGGCTTCATTTGCCAGAAGTTCGGCAAAACTGGGTTTGGCCCCACCCGCGGCACCAAGCGCCATGACGTTGCCTAGAAATCCCGGCGTTCCGTTGCCGTGGGCATAGAGCTGGTCCCATGTGCTGCGTTTGGTGATTTCTTCCATGTCGCCGGCCTTGACCAGTTCCCACATCTCGTGATCCCAATCCGCCTCTGCAGTGGTCTCCATCATCCGAGGACTGCCCACAGCATTTGACATGTGCCCCGTGCCGATGATCGCAACGCGCAGGTCACTATCCCAATCGCCAATCACCTTGCGCACGACCTTGCCCACTTCGGCATAGCGCCACCCCGGTGGCACCGGTGGTGCCAGCAGGTTGATAAACAGCGGCACGACAGGCAGATCGTGTTCAGGCCGCAGGAAGTTCAGCGGGATGGTGAAGGAATGATCGGCAATGAATTCGTCCGAAAATGAAAAATCAACGCCCTCGTTCAACCCTGCGCGCAAAATGTGCCGCGCGAGGTCGCCGTGGATCGGAAGATCCACAGGCTCAAGCCCCCACGCGTCCTGTTCGTCTTTCATAGGGCCGATCAATCGCGTGGCTTTGCCGACCATGAATTGCGGCATGTTGTTCATGAACCACTGCCCGAAATGATCGCTGCCTATACTGACAAGAACATCAGGTCGTGCGTCCGTGAGCATTTCGCGCAAAGCAGCAAAATGCTCCAAGCCCGCCACGGCGCCAGGATGGGCCTTGCCCAAGGGTTCAAGACGCGCGGCAATGGGGAGGGTGGGATCGTGTGGGGCCGCAATCAGTGCAACAAGTTTTGCCATTTGACTGTCCTATCAAAGATAAATGCGTACGGCTTTCAAAACAGATTCACCGCGCTCATAGATCGCAATCGCCGGACGTCCTGAGGGCATATAGGCCTCGACCACACAAGTGACGCCGTCATCAGTGAGGCGACAGTAGTCAATCCGAATGCCACCACCTTCTAGCATTTTCTCGAAATCCGCACGCAACGCGTCATAGCCAAGGTGGATGCCGCCGTTTGAGTGCATGAAATAGCTGTCTTCCGCGAAGTGGGCCAAGATGCCGTCGATCTTGTTCTCACCAAGCACCTTGAAGTAGCTGAACAGCATATCGTTTTCGTCGCGCCACGGGTGAAGGCCGGGCACGGGTTCAAGGATCCGCGCACGATCTTCGACGAGGTGGTGATCTGAATAGACATAGGCGGTCGGGCCTGTCGGCGCGATCGGATCAAACACGAAGCTGACGGGCAAGAATTCATCAGTGGTCGCGTCTTTGTAGCAGCGCACCTCAACGACGCTCCGACCATCGGCCTTAGTCGTTTGGAAATGCTCGACGCGCGCCCAGTTATCGCCGGGCCACAACATTGAGCCATCCTTAAAGGCGGCGGCAGAAATTTCCCCCGATAATGGATCGTTGATAACAGCCTGTTCAAGCAAGGCGCTTTGCAAGTCTTCAAGCGTTTTGGTCGTCATGGGAGTCCTTTCTTTGATACGCTTTGAGCTTCAGTTCGTCGACCAAAGTCCGCGTACAATCGTCAAGTGAAATCTTACTTTCGACACCATAAGCATTGACCAATGCCAAGTAAACCTTATTTGTACGAACGACCAATCAAATTTCTGATCAATCTACGAAGGAGAGGTACATATATGAAATTATTTGATTTTCCGGGGTCTTGCTCTATCGGAATTCATGCGCTTCTTGAGGAAACAGGCGCGTCTTATGAGCTTGAGGTGGTCGATCTGGCATCGTTTGCCCAAAAATCGGATGCCTATAAATCTCTCAATCCGAAAGGCAAAGTACCTGCGCTGCTGCGCGATGACGGAACCGTGTTGACGGAGTTTCCAGCCATCGCATTTTGGCTAGCCAAGACCTATCCAGAAGCAAGGCTCATCGGCAGTACGTTGGAGCAAGAAACTCGTGCGCTTGAGTCGCTGGAATACATTGTCGGCTCGGTTCACATGCGCGGAATTACGTTCGTGATCATGCCAATGAAGTTCTTGCCCGATGACAAAACCGCTCAAAAAACGCTGCGAGCGTTTGGCCGCAATGAAGTCAAAAAAGGTGTGGCAACCCTAAGCGACACACTGGGCGACAAACCCTATCTATTGGGCGATTTCACCATCGCTGATGCCGCATTGTTCTATCTACTGCGCATGGTTCGTGAAGTTGGTATTGATCTGCCCGAAAATTTGGACGCCTGTCTGGACCGTGTGTCAAAGCGCCCTGCGTTTGCCAGCGCGTTGTCTCGTTTTGAAGCCTTGCGCGGTCGTACGTAAAGTGCGCCAAACCATTGGCCAATTGGCGGGCGCTGCTAAATCGAGTGCCCGCCATGCCGCTAACTACCGTCAGTCACCAGAGTCCCGCCATCAATCACAAGCGTTTGCCCGGTCATAAAGGCCCCGCCAGCGGAGGCCAAAAACAACACCGCCGCTGCAACCTCATGTGGTTGACCGACGCGGCGCAGCGGGGTGGCTTGCAATCTACGCTCCATAAATTCTGTATTTCCCATCAGGGCTTTAGCAAAAGGTGTTTCGATAAGCCCAGGTGCAATGGCATTGGCACGAATGCCACTTGGGCCAAGCTCAACGGCAAGGTTGCGCGCCATCTGCGCGAGTGCGGCTTTCGACATTGCATAGGGGCCGATCATTGCATTGCCGCGCATGGCAGAGAGGCTGGACATGAGGATGATTGAGCCACCCCCATGCGCTGCCATTGCACCTTTGCAGGCGGAGGCCAGCCAATAGCCCGAATGCAGATTGATATCGAAAACACGCTTGTACGCGTCTTCATTGGCTGCTCCTGTCAGTCCAACGGGACCTTCGATGCCGGCATTCGAGACCAAAATATCCACCGAACCGTCCAGCTCGATTTCAGTCGTGGCCACGAGTGCTTCAGCAGCCGCACGATCACTCAATTTGTGATGGATCGCGCGTGCGCCAACGCAGGAAAAACCCGCCACATCGTCGGCACGGTCAGAGCATGTCATCACCTGTGCTCCTGCGCCCGCAAGCGCCTGAACAATTGCGAGGCCAATCCCCGATGTGCCGCCTGTTACCAGAGCACGTTTACCATTGAGCGCAAAAAGTTCGTTCAGACTGTTCACAGTGCTGCTGTCGTTCATCACGGGTTTTCCCTTTCAAATTTGGGTGTGTGATCAATGATGTCGGGCCCTAGGCCTTGACCACCTTCTGTGCAATCGCGCCAAAGACAGGACTGCCATCAGCGGCCACGCATTCCATACGCACGTTGTCACCAAAGGACATAAACGGCGTCTTTGCCTCGCCCTCATCCAGTGCTTCGATCCCGCGACGTTCGGCGATACAGGCGGACCCGACTTCGCGAAAATTTGTGTTGGAGACGGTGCCCGAACCGATCACAGTGCCCGCAGGCAAATCGCGCGAATACGCTGCGTGAGCCACAAGATCGTCAAAGCCAAACGCCATTTCATATCCGTTTGGTGTGCCAAACTTTTCGCCATTCCACGAGACGTTCAGCGGCAGATCGACCCGCGCATCGCGCCAAGCTTCGCCCAGTTCATCTGGGGTGACAGCAACAGGGGCCATTGAACAAATGGGCTTGGCCTGAATCCAACCAAACCCTGTCTTCATTTCAATCGGACCAAGTTTACGCAGCGACCAGTCATTGATCTGCACCACGAGCGCGATGCGATCTTTTGCGCGGGCTTTGGTGCCCATGGGCGTGGCTTTGCAGATCACGCCGAACTCGCCTTCAAAATCGATGCCATCGTCTTCGCTGGGCAGTTTTGTTTCTTCGCAGGGCGCTTGAAAACGATCAGAAAGGCCTTGATACATCAAAGGCCGCCCGGTTTTCTCCAACGGCTCAAGGCCGAACACCGCTTGGAGCAATTCGCCATGGCTTTCATAAACCGACCCATCCAGCCACTGCCAAGCGCGCGGCAATGGTGCCAGCGCTGTTGTGCCATCAAACGGCACACCGCCGCCTGCATTCAGCGCATCATATTCGCGTTGCAGATCGCCCTGCAGACCATCCCAAGCATCCAGCGCTTCTTGCAAGGTTGCGACCGTTTGGCATGGGGTGCAGCGGCTGTTGTCGCGGCTGACAAGGTGCAGGCGGCCGTCGGGGGTGCCGTTTGGCATGGTGGCAAATCTCATCGTGAGGTCTCCGATATCATGGAATTTTGAACAAGCGCATCAGCATCCGCATCGCGGGTGAACCCGAGGCGATCAGCGGTTTCAGTGATCAGGCGCGGGTAGCTGCCAAAGAGCGCCACGGTCTCTGGATCGGGCGCAAAGGTGACTTTCGAGGGGCTGTCGGGGAAACGGCGTTTGAGCGCGTTCACCAACTCTTCAAAGGTGAGTGCGAGGGCTGGGAGCGTGAAGGCCCGCGTCGGTCCGATTTCAGGCAGCAAAGCCCCATGCACAAAGTTTTCAGCGACATTTCCCACCGAGGCGAGCCATGAGCGGCTGTCTTGTGCAACGGGAAGGGTGATGTCCTCGCCCCGTTTCACACACCAGAACAATCGCGACATAAAGGCCGTTTTTAGGGCGGCATCTGCTCCGTCGCGGGCCATCACACCAGAGGGACGGAGTGACACTGCATCAAGCCAGCCCTTCGCGGCAAAGTTCGACAAGGCCACTTCCATCATCAGCTTTTGCGCGCCGTAAACCATTGTGGGGCCAAGGGGCGTGATGTCTGTGACGGGGTCGGGCAGGGGCTTGGAATACGTTGCGATAGTTGAGGCAAAAACAAACCGCGTGGCGGGGGCGGTGTCGCGCAAATGTTCGATCAGATCCAGTGTGGCATCGACGTTCACGCGCCGCGCCAAGGTGTAGTTCTGCTCAGCGGCCCCACCCAAAATGGCCGCGAGGAAAATAACCGCATCGGCGTTATCGCAGGCTGCATCTCGAATCGCAGTGTCGGAAAAATCTCCGACATAGGCTGCGATTTTCCCGGTGCCATCATCAGTCGTCTCTGGGAAAGGCGCGCGATCAACCAGAGCGATTTGGTCAATTGCTTCAATTTTCTGCAAGATATTTGCCACTTGCGCGCCAACAAATCCACCAGCTCCGACAACTGTAACTTTCATTCTATTTCCATTTGTTATTTATTTGGTTGATCGACCAACTAGTAATGGAATATACCGCAATCGGCAAGAGCTTCCGCTTCTTGGGACAGGCAGCGTTTGTGGACAGGGTGATGTCAAAGATCAAAGTGGCCGTCTGGGGCAGACAGAACATTAAGGAGACACATAATGTGGGAACCATTCGCAGGGAATTATATCTGGAATTTGGGCACCAACCTGAACCTGATGTGCGGCGGCAATATCGGCGAAGTCACCGCCGCATGTGCCCCGATCTTTGAGGCCGCGAAAGCTGGCGAAGATGCTGGGACCGCGCTCTACTTTGACAGCTGGATTGACATGGCGGGCAAAGTTTTGGCCTCTGCCGATGCGGATTTGGCCAAAGGACGCAGGCTTTCGGCAGGCACAAAGTATCAACGGGCTGCCAACTATCTTTTGACCGCAGAACGGATGCAGGCGCGTGACTACGCGCCGCGGCGCAAAGCCTATAACGACGGATTGGCCTATTTCAAAAGGGGTGTGGAATTACAGGGCTTGAACGTGGAATTCGTCAAAATTCCCTACGAAGGCACGTTCTTTACGGCGCTGTTTGTGGCGGCAGAGGGCGTCGATGGCCCGGCACCTTGTGTGGTGTCATGCAACGGGCTCGACAGTATGAAAGAGCAGATTTTCGGTGCGGGCAACCCTGAGGCGAACCGCATTCGCGGCATCTCGACCTTGGTCATCGACCAGCCGGGCACAGGCGAAGCCTTGCGCAATCTCGGGCTTGCGGGGCGCTATGATGCCGAAGCTTGGGGATCGGCTGCATATGACTATCTGCTGACCCGCGATGACGTTGATCATGATCGCATCGGCATGTTTGGTCTGTCGTTGGGCGGGTATTTCGCGCCGCGTATCGCCTCGATGGACACACGTTTCAAGCTGTGTTGTGTGATGGGGGCCAACCACAATTGGGGCGAGATGCAAGAACGTCGTCGTCACCGCGAAGGTGATAATCCTGTGCCGCATTATTGGGACCACGTGATGTGGGTCTTTGGCAAAGATACGGTGGAAGATTTCATGGACTGGGCGCCCAACATGGACCTGACGCCAGTGATCGCCAACATGACCTGCCCGTTCTTCATCATGCATGGCGGGGGGGATCGCCAGATACCGGTGGAATATGCCGAACAGTCGCGTGACCAAGCGGTGAACGCAGCCAAGGTGGATTACTTTGTGACCGGCCCGGAACATTTCGAAGTGGAACATTGCGGTGCCGACAACGGCACCTTCATGCGCGATATGTTGGCCGATTGGATGGCCGAAACATTTGAGGAGATGACAGCATGAGCAAAGCGAACAACCCTCTCATCGGGTTTCAAATTGACCCTGCCGATCTGTTCTTTGTTGGCCAAGACCTGGAACGCCCTGAATGCATTCTGGCCGAACGTGATGGCACCTTGTGGTCTGCGGATGGGCGTGGTGGCGTGATGCGGATCAATCCAGACGGGACGCAAGAGTTGATCTTGCAAAAAGGGCAGAAAATGAACACTGCCACCTCGTTCGAAGACCGCCTTGTCAACACCAAGGGCAGCCTGCCCAACGGGCTGACGTTCGATGCAAATGGCGACTTTTTGATTGCGAACTTTGGCACAGATCGGGTCGAACGGATGACGCGGACGGGCGAGACCTCGGTGATCATCGACAACGTTGACGGCAAACCTTTCGGGAAAGCAAATTTTGTCACACGCGACAGCAAAGGTCGGCTCTGGCTGACGGTCACGACCACGATGAACCCTTGGACAGATCATGTGACGAGCCATTCGCGCGACGGTTACATCGCTTTGATCGACGAGCGTGGCGCGCGCATAGTCGCGGACAATCTGTGCGGCACCAACGAGCTGCGTTTTGACCCAAAAGAAGAGTGGCTTTACGTTGCCGAAACGACCAGCCGCAACGTTACGCGTTTTCGCGTCGATGGCGATACGCTGACGGATCGTGAGATTTACGGCCCAAGTGATCTTGGCGGATTTAATGACGGGATTGCCTTTGATGCTTACGGTAATTTGTGGACGACGCTGGTGATGGCCGACCGTTTGGTTGCGATCACGCCAGAGGGCGATTTGCTTACCATTCTCGATGCTGGCGGCGACCCAAAGGCACTGGCCAAGCTGGACAAAGCTTGGGAAGAGCGCCGATTAACGCCCGAACTGATGGGGGCTTGCGGTGGAAGTGTGTGCCCTTGGATGGCGTCATTGACCTTTGGTGGGCCGGATTTGCGCACGATCTATTTGGGCAGTCTGCGGGGCACGAATATCCCATATTTCCAAAGCCCAACAGCCGGCCAGCCGCTGATTTATTGGTAGGTCTATCGCCACATGTGTTGGTCACAAAACAAGGGCCGCCATTTGGGGGCCCTTTTGCGAGTGGCTTTGGTGTAATGGGCACAACTGCGTGCCTGCGCGGCTAAAGGCCCCAGCGCCGTAATCAAAGCGACCATGTTTTCCCTTTTTCCCCCCGCCGTTTATTTATACACTCAACCGAATAGCGATACGTCACTTGTAAGAATGGCGACGGTCCATCGCCCGTATTCATTAAAGACAAACTGTCGGAGATACCTACGCATGACCGAAAAAGGCACCAAGCGCGCAAACGGCAATCGAACCAAGCAAAAGATTCTGGATGCCGCCGAAGCGCTTTTTGGCGCACGTGGCTTTGATGCGGTTTCTCTACGCGACATCACAGAATCTGCCGGTGTGACGCTGGCGCTGGCGTCCTATCACTTCGGCACAAAAGACCGTTTGTTTGAAGCCGTGGTGGCGCGGCGTGCAGATGTGCTGTGCAAACTACGCCGCGCACGGCTGGCCGATCTTGCGACGCCGTCGGCACCACGCGACATCCTTGACGCTTTTATGAGCCCCATTTTCGAGCAAATCAAAACCGAAAGCGATGACGGTTGGGCAGCTTATTTGCGCGTGCTACCGCGCTTGGGCGAGGATGAACGTTGGCTTGATTTGGTGAGCCAGTATTTTGATGAGGTCGCTCGCGAATTCATCGCAGCGCTGCGTCAAAGTTGCCCCAACACTGATGCCGAACGCTTGGAGCGGGCGTTCCTTATGACGGTCCAACTGATGTTGGTGACTGTTTCACGGCAAAAGCGGCTCGATAGGTTGACAGATAGTCGTGCCAGCGCAGCGGATTTAGAGGCATCCTATGATAGTTTGCTTGATTTTGTGTCGGCGGGCTTCGACAAATTACCTGCTAATAGGTAACCGCTGTACCAACCCTTTCATGGGCCTACGCTTAGTTCCGAGCATGTCACAGTGAAATTAATCGCATCACATGACAAATAGGAAACATGTTGGAAGCAATCAGAATCTGCATAATCCAAGCCTCACTGAAGGAAAAGATGGCAGCAAGATTCCGTAGACCGTCAGGTCGTTTATCTCAAGGTTTTGCAATAGTTGCGAACGTCCAGAAGGCGAGCCGCATAGCAACATCGCCGAGGATGGGAGAATGTCTCCTGCGGGCCGCAAGTGATCGCGAAGGTGCCTAGGTTAGGTCGCTGAGGCTTGCATGTTCTTTGCGGCACTGTGTCTTGCGGTCATGGAACTCACATACCCTATCAATCTCATTGGTTTTGACAGCGATGTCGAGCGCGGTGACGTACTGACGCGCGATGGTGAGTATCTCGGCGTTTGGACCTTCATCAAGGACAAAGATAACAAAACAGGTATGCTCCACTTTGTTGCAGACGGTGAAAATGAGCCGATGTTCACCGAAAACGTTCCAGTTCTGAGTAGTGGAATGCGCACCGGGATGGCTATGAGCGATCTCTGCCGCTCCATCCGAGACTGGCACGATACTTAAACTGGGAAAACATTACTGGCCAAGACAGCGGTGATGCGGATGCCGAGAAGGACCGGTACTGGGAAGCTGCGACGCAGCAATGGCTAGTCTGGTGAATGGCCGCAGAGGGCCGGGAGGCAAACTTAAGTATTTGTAATGTCAGTTTCTACTGACTCGGTTGTTCGATTTGGAGCCCTTCGTGTCCGAAGAGGCTGCTAGGAAACTTTGTCGCTACGTATTCTTCGAGGTCTTCAAAGGACCTATCAGATGCCTCAAGCCATGACATGGCGGCTGCTGCGTCTTTTTCGGACACATTCGGAGTGAGCACAAGCTCACGACCAATAACAGAATAAGTATCAGGGATTGTATGACACTGTGCATAGCAGCTTGAGTTCCCCCCGCCCCATTTCCGTCCGCCAACCAAAACGGCCAGGTAGAGACGCTTGGCTTCAAACTCAGAAAGGCCTGACGCTCGGTTAGCGTAGTAGAACACTCGATGAGTGTCCTCTGAAGTTCTTTCCATGGTTTCCACATACCAGTCGTGGATGATGGCTGCGTCTCTATATGGGCCAGTAAATGGGCCGCCTACGAAGCTCCAAAAAACCTGCGGTATGCTTGCTCCATCGGTTTTGTATCCAGCCGGGGTGGTCCAGCTAGTTCCGCCGGGATCCACATAAGTGACATCCCGCAGTAAGGCCATTCTCCTATCGGCTTCGAGGAGTTCAACCAATGGGCGATCAGTAAAGTATCCCCATTCAGCGTCTACATTCAGCCAAGCTAGCAAGCCCGTTCGCGACAGTGTCCAACCCGCAAGTGCCAACAAGATCACAAAAAGGAGTATCAATCTCTTCACTGGAAATCCGCTCGCAGATTATTCATTGAAAAGTCTACGCTACTTCACGTTAGGATGAGATTCCAGCTTTGCTTATGGGAAATGGCCGCTATTGGGAAGCTGCGATGCAGCATCCAACAGCACGCTCGGTGTCCGGTATGGGCCGTCTCGATGGAGACAAGTGACCCAGACCTAGAATTTGCAAACTCCGCTATCTGCGCTTTCCGACTTTGGTGTGATTGCAGAGCTGATGGGGGTTGCATTGGTTGGGGTTTGAGACATTCTAAATGTGGAATATCTAGGGGTGATGCGATGCCGGGATTGGTGAAGCTATATATTCGGCAGGTGATCACGGGCTTTGGCCTGTCGGCGCTTTTTGTAGGCATGTTGCTTTGGGCGAATGTGGCCAATCTTGGGGCGTTGATTGGCGCATCGGATATGGGCTGGGTCGCGGTTGTCATGCTTTGGGTGTTTAACGGGATTGTCTTTGCGGGCGTGCAGTTTGCGATTGTGATTATGCGGTTGGGGAGCGATGGCCCGACCGGAGGACGGCGTGCGCCACGTCTGAACGGAGCGCGGGCGCGGGTGCGGGTTGCTGCAGGCAAGGCAGTTGATCCGCTCGGGCGCAAATAGGCCAACACCAAACTGATAATGGGAGTTGCGCCGGTTCCGAAAGGGGCCGGTTTTTGTTTTGTTCGTTCAGTGGTGTGAACGGGCGGCGACCACATGGAGGATGTTGTACAGAAGATGAAATACCCCTGCCACGGCACCGCAATTCAACAGAACGAATTGCGGTGGAAGTGACGGGGACCGCAGCAACCGTGCGGGCAGTGCATTCCCGGGGACCTGTATGTACAGGTGGGCGCCAGGTAACTAAGCCAGGGCTAAGACAGAGCCAGCTCCCGAAGGTTTGCTTAAGGCCACTGGAATGTACCCGTGATACGTGAAGAGCAGAACCCGTCGACCCCTGACATAGGGTAGGGGGATCACGCCGACAAGGGCTGCTTGTCTTCGGGTGTCGCGGTTTGGCCAGAAAGATGCGCCAGGAGCGAACTTTCAAAGAAGTGCTGCCACCCACGGGTGCAAACATCGTGACAGTCTAACGCCGGAGTGAGGCCGAGATGGGATAGGGTGACGCGGCTGCCATCGCCATCGGGCAAGATTTGCCAGATCAGCGAGGTGCCTTGCCATTCAGTGGTGTCGGCAACGTCTTCGATGATCATATGGGCGTCGGAGCAGGTCCAAACATGGGTGCCATCGCGCAGTGAGAAATCCAAGGTGACATGGGAATTGCCGAAGTGGATGGTGGCCCCGGTGTCGGTTTTTTCAACCCGTGTGGACCACCAGATGTGCATCTCGTCGAAGATGGCATTTTTCGTGGCTTCTGGCGTGGCCGGGGTGCGGATGGTGGCGGTATAATCGTCGCCCATGGCGTGGAAATTGCCAAGAAAGCCGTGCCAGCCTTTGTCGAGCGCAAGGACAAGGCCATAGCCTTCGCCATTTTCGGGCAGGCCGGAGTGTTCGAGGGTCAATTCGGTGCCTCCGGGGGCCGGGGCGAGGCGCCAGTCGACGGTGGACATCATGCCTTGCATCGGGCCAACGGTGAAGCTCCAGCGCATATGTTCGTTGGGGGTGGCCTTTTCGACGGTGCCCCAACACATGCGTTCGCCATCGGCGGCCGAGAGCAAGGCGTAGGGTTCGCCTTCGCGCAGATCATCGGCGGCGGGATGGAACCATTTGCCCATCAGGTCGGCCTTGGTCAGATGCGCCCAAACGGTGGCAGGTGCGGCGGGGAGAAAGACGGTTTTGCGGATGGTCAGGGTCATTCTTTGGTCTCCAACTCAGAGAGAGTGTCATGCAGGGCGGATAGGCGATCGTCCCAGAAGGTTTCGAAGTAATTCAGCCAGTTAACCACGGGCTTGAGTGCATCCGGGTTGAGCGATGACAGAGTTTCACGCCCCGAGCGGCGCATCTGGATCAGATCACCATCCTGGAGCACGACAAGGTGCTTTTTGACGGCGGCGCGGGTCATGTCGCAATGGGCTGTGATCTCGGCCAAGGTCATTTCCCGCGCAGAGAGACGGCGCAGGATGTCGCGGCGGGTTGGGTCTGCTAGGGCGCGAAAGGCGGGTTGCAGATCGGTGCTGGGCAGGGCGCTCATTGCGTCACCGCTGCGGCGTCAACCGGCAGGAAATCAAACGCGCCGTCCTGGTAGAGAAGGGTCACGCAGGGTGATTGCGAGACGCAGGAAGAGACATGCGGCAAGTTGGCGGGGATTTCGTAGTAACCACCGGGGCCGATGCGTGGGGCGTCGGCGGGATTGGTGCCGGCGATGACATGGGTCATTTCACCCGACACCATCAGGCCGACCATGGCGGCTGATTTGGTATGGGCGGGGCTTTTCAGGCCGGCGGGCAATCGGACCATGGCGAAATAGGGTTCGGTTGTGCGGTCACCACGAAGGGGTGCAAACCCAACGCCTTCGGGCGTTTGTGCCCAGTCAAGCGCGGAGGCCGGGATCAGGGTGATGTTCGGCGCGGGATTGGCCTTGGGCGCGATGGGCACCAGCAAGGCGAGGGATGTTGCTGTGAGCAAGGGGAGGCGGGTCATTGGGGGCTCCTAAAGGATTCCGTTTGGTATCTAATTTATGAGACACCTTTTGGTATCCTGTCAAGGGGGTTGCGAAGGAGGTCTGGTGGCCGATTAAATGTGCTTTAAATCAAAAGCTTGCCGGTCTTTGGGTTGAGAGGTCGCGGTTTTGGTCGCGCCGGAACGGGGGCGTCCTGAGGCGTTTGCGGGCGTTTTTTAGGGGACGTTTCACGGTGTAAGGAAAACCTGACTTACTCCTAAACCTTGGGAGGCAGAGGTTGTGCACAAGGGGGGGAAGACATTTATGCGCGCAAAAACAGGGCCCAATTGGAGGTGGTATGTCTTGGGGCTGGCTGGCGTCAGTGTGGCGATATTTCACGGGTTGGGGCCGGATCGCGCGCTAATATCATTGACGGCACGGCGTGCCCACGACATGAGCCACAAAGAAATGGTCCATTTCTTAAGAGACAAAGGGGCCTATGTTTTCAGCGTTCCCGCCGATGATTGTGCCAGAGCAGGTGAACTTGAGGTCTCTGAGTTCCGCCAGAGCAAGTCCGTTAGGGTGATGCCGGAAAAGAATCGCACGTATTGCCTGCGGTTTACGGCACTGCTTGGTCAAAAGGCACCGTTGATATTCGAACACCACTATACTTTCCGCTGGACCAAGCGGCAGGGCCGCATCTTTGCGTTCGAAGCACGTAATACGCCATGGTTCCTGTTTGATTTACCATAGGATGCGGGGTTTTGAGCCAGACACCTTGCATTTGTTCACCTAATGTTCATAGTGTTTGCCTATGGATATGCGAGGCGGATCTGACTTTGAAAACATGCAACCCGGGCAGGTATTGGCGCGCGGGGTGGCACGACATTTGGCCAGTCATGGCTTCGCAACGATTGAGGAATTTGTTCCCGACCGCGGTTTGCGGGTGGATGTGATGGCGCTTGGCCCCAAGGGGGAGCTTTGGGTTGTCGAGTGTAAGTCCAGCCGGGCTGATTTTATGAGTGACGGCAAATGGCAGGGCTATTTGGACTGGTGTGATCGCTATTTTTGGGCGGTGGATCAGGAGTTTGATGTTGACTTACTACCTGAGGGCACCGGGCTGATCATTGCCGACGGGTATGACGGTGAGATTGTGCGCATGGGGCCAGAGGATAAACTAGCCGGGGCGCGGCGCAATAAGTTGGTGCGCAAGTTTGCCTTTCATGCGGCACGGCGGCTGCAAGGATTGCGCGATCCGCGACTGTCTGGCCTGCTTGGAATGGAATGATTTAGTTTTGGCTCAGTGTAAGGCCGATTTGATGCGGTGTGAGCACAAGCTGCGCGCCAAGCCGGAAAATTGCGTTTAGGGTCACAGCACCACGGCAGGCCAGCAACACCATGTTTTAGTAATGTGCCAAAGAGCCGGGCGAAATTCCGTAGACGGAATTTGCAAAACTTATAAAAAGTTTTGCTTGCGTGGACCGGGCTGTTACTTTCTCACCTTACGGGCCGTGGCGAGGGCGGATTTTAGCTCTTCGATGATTTCCTCGGCCTCTTCGGGGTCAAAATCCATCGGGATTTCCATGTCACCGGCATAGATAAACAGGCGCACCATTCCTTGATCGGTCGGACCGATTTGCAGGTTGGCTTCGATCTCGCGTTCGGTGTTGATACCCATGGCTCTTGTCCAATGTTGTTTGGGGCATAATGCGGGGTTCAGGGGGTAATGCCAAGAGGCTTGAGTTGCAAGCCGGGTTGAGTAGGTTTGAACTATGGAGATTGAGTTAAAACCTTTGGGCGCTGGCGATGCGGATTGGCTTGTGAGCGAACATGCAGCTGCTTATGCAGAATCGGATGGGTTTGATGCCACATTCGCGGTGTTGGTTGCGCAGATTTTGGAAGATTTTGAAACCGGGCACGATCCGGCTTGTGAGCGGGCGTTTGTGGCATGGCGCGGCAAAGAGCGGCTCGGGTCAATCTTTTGTGTCAAGCAGGATGCTGAAACGGCGAAGTTGCGGTTGTTTTATCTGGTTGCTGAGGCAAGGGGGCAAGGCCTTGGGCAGCGGCTATTGATGGCGTGCATGGGGTTTGCGAAGGAGGTCGGTTACAAACGGATGCAGCTCTGGACCCACGAAAGTCACAGCGCGGCTTGCGTGCTTTATGCCCGTAACGGCTGGCGGTTGGTTCGCTCAAAACCGGTGCATAGCTTTGGCGTGAATCTGATCGAACAGACGTGGCATTGTGATCTAGATGTCGATTTTGAAACGTAACCATGATATGAAATTTCTCGCGGTTTGGGTATTGCATTCGCTTTGCTGTCTAGGTATCTGACCGCCAGTGCCGCCTTAGCTCAGTAGGTTAGAGCGCCTGATTGTGGATCAGGAGGTCCCCCGTTCGAGCCGGGGAGGTGGTACCATCAATCCCATGACATTATTGGTTTTTTAGCGACTTCCTGTGGCAGGGTTTGGTGTCGGTTGCCCCGGAGTTTCCTCAGAGTTCCCTCAGAGTTCCCTCGACTTCAGTTTTCCTTGGATTCGCGCTCGATGTCTTGGAGCAGTTTTACCACTATTATTAGCGCAAAGAGGACAGGGCTGCGAAATTGGGATATTCGATTGCCACATTACCCATTGCATCGCCGATGCATGGTGAGAATTCTTTGTACCCGTCGCCGGTTGCTGGCGACACTTCGAAATTGGCTGAATGCTCATCGCTCAAGTATCGTTTGATCATCTAGCCTCAAGTTTCTGCCTTGATCAAAGTATCTGCTTCGCCGTCCCGCAAGCACAACTGCCTTTTCGTTTATTGAGAAATGGCGCTTAGAGTGGGTCGCTGTTGTCCCAGTTCGCCTCTGAGAAATCAGAATGCAGTGATGTTGCCTTGTCTTGGTCTTGGCTTTTTCGCTTGGATTTTCAAAACTGTTCGACGCTGGCACCAATCAGGCGCACCTTGTCGCGCCGTGGGGTGTCTTTACGGATTGCCAGGTGCCAGAACTCGCCTTAGGGCGGGCACTTCGAATGCAGTGGAAGCCTTTGCCCGCATGGGCGTCTGGAGGCAGCGCATTTCTGAAAACGATGTTTTCAAGGTCGTGCCGGTGACTAACATGTCGGACTTGCAGCTGGCGCAGGACTCCGGGTTCAGCTCTTGCGCGAAGATTTAAACGCGAATGGGTTCGTTCAGCGCGTTCATCTCCATTTCCGCGAGCGACAACAGACCTCCGGCGTCTGTTGTTACGCTTTTGAAGCCTGCGCCCTGCCTTGATAGCGTCTAAATCAGCTTTCGCTGTCTTGCGTTTGCCGAACTTGCGGGACTCGTGGTAGGTGGCGGCACAGCGCGTGATCTGTGCGGTGTAACTTACCATGCGGTTCTTGAGGGGCCGTTTTCTAATGCTCGCCATTTTTGTATGTCTCTGAGGCAAACCAAACACAAAATTAGGTGAAAATAAGGGGCAATCACACAGAATGTCAGACAGGATAAGCGGAGCGAAATGAGTAAAAATTCAATAAAACCAGAAGCTTACGATCCATCTCGCTTATCTGTCGCTCCGATGATGGACTGGACGGATAGGCATTGCCGATTTATGCACCGCCTGATCTCTGGCCAGTCGCTTTTATACACCGAAATGGTGACCGCCCCCGCTTTGGTGCGCGGCGGGGCGTTGCATTTGCTTGACTATAATCCCGAAGAACACCCAGTTGCTTTGCAGCTTGGGGGATCAGACCCTGTGGAACTCGCCAAAGCAGCTGTGCTTGGGGCGCAGGCCGGGTATGATGAGATCAACCTGAATTGCGGCTGCCCATCGGATCGGGTGCAATCGGGCACCTTTGGCGCTGTTTTGATGAAACACCCAAAGCTGGTCGCGGATTGTGTCGCAGCGATGCAAGAGGCGGTCGAGGCCGAGGTCACGGTCAAATGCCGCATTGGTGTCGACGATCAAAACCCTCATGACGTGCTGCCTGACTTTCTGGAACATCTGAACAAAGCCGGGGTGACCCGCGTCACCATCCACGCGCGCAAAGCATGGTTGCAAGGGCTGAGCCCCAAGGAAAACCGTGATATTCCGCCGCTTGATTACGATCTGGTCTTCGCGATGAAACGGGCGTTTCCGCAGATGCACATTTCGATCAACGGCGGCATTGCTGATCTCGATACGGCGCAATCGCTTCTGGAGCGGGGGCTTGACGGTGTCATGATCGGCCGGTCTGCCTACCATCAACCTTGGGATATTCTGGGGGATGCGGACATACGGCTCTTTGGGGGCGATACGCAGACCAGCGCCCGTGCGGTAGCGCATGAAATGTTGCCATATATCGACGCGCACTTGCAATCTGGTGGTCGTTTGCATCAAGTGACCCGGCACATGTTGGGGCTGTTTGCGGGCAAGCCCGGTGCGCGGCGTTGGCGACAGGTTTTGTCGACCGAGGCAACCAAGACCGGTGCGGGCCCAGAAGTGGTCCTTGCCGCCCTAAAAGCGATGGACGAGGCACAGCTGGTATGACGATGGATTTTGCAATTTTACTGCCGTTGCTGATTTTACTTTTGGTGTCATCGGCATTTGCTGGAATCCTGGCCGGTCTGCTGGGTGTCGGCGGTGGCATCGTGTTGGTTCCGGTGTTTTTCTACATCTTTAGCTGGCTTGGCTTTGATGGCAGCATGTTGATGCAGGTTTGCTTGGCAACGTCGCTTGGAACAATCATTCTGACATCCCTGCGTTCTGTACAGGCGCATAATAAGCGAGGGGCAGTTGATTGGGCGATCCTGAAAAGCTGGGCTCCGGGAATCGTAATCGGTGCGATACTGGGCGTTACGGTTGCGGCCGGGCTGAGATCAGATGCGCTTGAGGTGATCTTTGGCGTTTTGGCGGGGATTATCGGGCTTTACTTGGCCTTTGGACGTGATTCCTGGCGTTTAGGCGCGGCGATGCCGACCGGAGCTGTGCGTTTGGGGCTCTCTCCGACGGTTGGGTTCATGTCCGTTCTGATGGGCATCGGCGGTGGCAGTTTTGGCGTGCCTTTGATGACGTTGTTTTCGGTTCCGATGCACCGCGCAGTGGCCACGGCCGCAGGGTTTGGCGTTTTAATCGCTGTTCCTTCGGTTATTGGGTTCTTGTTTCTGAATGTTCCCGATGCCCCGCCGTTGACCATCGGTGCCGTTAATATTCCAGCCTTTGTTATTGCCGTGTCGATGACATTGATCACAGCGCCCATAGGAGCCAAATTGGCCCATTCGCTGCCCGCCAAATCCCTTAAACGTGTTTTTGGCATATTCCTTTTAATTGTCGGTGCCAATATGTTGCGTCAGCCGACATTCCCCAAGTGGCCTG
>NZ_JBOEGM010000025.1:0-120835 GCF_050633425.1 Pelagimonas sp.
GGCCGATCCATCCGTGGTGGAAACGCTGGTTGACAACCGTATGAACCGGGAGAGCTGAGCCATGATGGATGGATCAACAACTCTCGCTGCGCCTGTCCTTATCCTGCTTGGCCCCCCAGGGGCCGGCAAAGGCACCCAAGCCCGTATGCTGGAAGAAGAATTTGGTTTTGTTCAGCTTTCGACCGGAGATCTTTTGCGCGCCGCTGTGGCCGCTGGGACCGAGGCCGGAAAACGCGCCAAGGCGGTTATGGAAGCGGGCGATCTGGTCAGCGACGATATCGTGATTGCGATCCTGCGTGACCGTTTGAGCGACACCGATTGCGCCAAGGGGGTCATCCTTGATGGCTTCCCACGCACCACGGTTCAGGCCGAAGCTCTGGACCGTCTGCTTGAGGACTCAGGTCAGCGTATCAACGCCGCGATCAGCCTTGAGGTTGACGACGCTGCGATGGTGACGCGGATTTCCGGCCGCTACACCTGTGGCGGATGTGGCGAAGGCTATCACGACACCTTCAAACAGCCAAAAGCCAGCGGTGTTTGCGACAATTGCGGCGGGACGGACATGAAGCGCCGCGCCGACGACAATGCCGAAACCGTTGCCAGCCGTTTGGAAGCCTATCACGCTCAAACCGCCCCGCTGATTGAATATTACAAAACTCAAGGCGCGCTGAAAGGCGTGGCTGCCATGGGTGCCATCAATGAAATCGCGTCCGAAATGGGCGCAATAGTTCGAGGGGCCGTCGCGTAAGCGTCGGCACCTTGGCGCCCCTTGGGACGGGGGGCGCAGCAAAAGCCCTGCCCTTCCCCGGGCAGGCAAATGGAGGAAGAGGAGGACCCGCATGACGGATCACACATCTCAAGACGCAAAAGCCGCCGAAAAGTCCGATCAGGGCTATTGGGCCGCCAACGTGCGTATCATTTTGGTTAGCCTGGTTATTTGGGCCGTTGTTAGCTTTGGTTTCGGTATTCTGCTGCGCCCTGCCCTGTCGGGTATCCGCGTGGGTGGCACTGACCTTGGCTTTTGGTTTGCCCAACAAGGGTCAATCATCGTCTTTTTGGGCCTGATCTTTTTCTACGCCTGGCGGATGAACAAGCTCGACCGTGAATACGGCGTCGAAGAGGAATAAGCGCAATGGATCAGTTTACCATCAACCTGCTGTTTGTTGGCGCGTCTTTTGCGCTCTACATCGGCATCGCGATCTGGGCCCGTGCGGGTTCCACATCCGAATTCTACGCTGCGGGTCGCGGCGTTCACCCGGTCACCAACGGTATGGCGACAGCGGCTGACTGGATGTCAGCGGCCTCGTTCATTTCGATGGCCGGTCTTATCGCGTTCACCGGCTACGACAACTCTTCCTTCTTGATGGGTTGGACAGGCGGCTACGTTCTGCTGGCTCTGCTGCTTGCGCCTTACCTGCGTAAGTTCGGCAAGTTCACCGTGTCCGAATTCATCGGCGATCGTTTCTACAGCCCAACCGCGCGTGTTGTTGCGGTTATCTGTCTGATCGTTGCCTCCACCACCTATGTTATCGGTCAGATGACCGGTGTTGGTGTTGCCTTTGGTCGCTTCTTGGAAGTGTCCAACACGGCCGGTCTGTTGATCGGTGCCTGTGTGGTTTTCGCCTACGCTGTGTTCGGCGGCATGAAGGGTGTGACATACACTCAGGTTGCTCAGTACGTTGTTCTGATCATGGCCTACACCATCCCAGCGATCTTTATCTCGCTGCAGCTGACCGGTAACCCTGTTCCTGCTCTGGGTCTGTTTGGTGATCACGCCGCGTCGGGTACGCCGCTGCTAACCACGCTTGACCAAATCGTGTCCGAGCTTGGCTTCAAAGAGTATACAGCCCACCACGCTGACACGTTCAACATGGTTCTGTTCACTCTGTCGCTGATGATCGGTACCGCGGGTCTGCCCCACGTGATCATGCGTTTCTTCACCGTTCCTAAAGTTGCCGACGCACGTTGGTCTGCTGGTTGGGCGCTGGTGTTCATCGCGCTGCTTTACCTCACCGCCCCTGCTGTTGGTGCCATGGCGCGTCTGAACATCACTGAACTGATGTGGCCAAACGGCACGTCTGGTGACCCTGTTTCGGTCGAAATGATCGAAGGCGAGAAGCAATATGACTGGATGGCGACTTGGCAGAAAACTGGCCTCTTGGGCTGGGAAGACAAGAACGGCGACGGCAAAATCGCTTACTTCAACGAAAAAGACGCCGACACAGTTGCCAAAATGGAAGCTGCTGGCTGGGGTTCTGAAAACGAGCTGACCAAGTTCAACCGCGACATCCTGGTTCTTGCGAACCCTGAAATTGCGAACTTGCAACCTTGGGTTATTGGTCTGGTTGCTGCGGGTGGTCTTGCCGCTGCTCTGTCAACCGCTGCTGGCCTGTTGCTGGCGATCTCTTCTGCGGTATCGCATGACTTGATCAAAGGTTCGATCAATCCGAATATCTCGGAAAAAGGTGAATTGCTCTCCGCTCGTATCGCCATGGCCGTTGCCATCGCCGTTGCGACATGGCTGGGTCTGAACCCTCCGGGCTTCGCTGCTCAAACCGTGGCCCTTGCCTTTGGTCTGGCCGCTGCGTCGATCTTCCCGGCGCTGATGATGGGCATCTTTACCAAGGTGAACAACAAAGGTGCTGTTGCAGGCATGTTGGCCGGTCTGGGTGTCACCCTGATCTACATCTTCCTGCACAAAGGTTGGTTCTTTGTTCCGGGCACCAACACCTTCACCGACGCAGACCCTCTCTTGGGGACAATCAAATCGACTTCCTTCGGTGCGATTGGCGCGATGGTGAACTTCTGTGTGGCCTTCACAGTCTCCAAATTCTCGGCTCCTATCCCTACCGAGATCGAAGAGCTGGTCGAAAGCGTTCGCGTACCACGCGGTGCTGGCGAAGCTGTGGATCACTAAACAATGAGTGCTCTGTTGTTTCCCATTCGGCAGAGCACATCATGACCAAGACGGGGCGCCTATACGGTGCCCCGTTTTACATTTCCTAAGGGTAATTCACACTTGCCTCTCCCAAAATTCTCCTGCCGTCGCAGGGCCTTATTTGCTTCAAATCAAGGTCACTGTCGCCGCCGAATGCAAAAAGACTCCCGATACTGACGTTGCAAAAAAGAGCCTGATTGATGCCCCTCGACTCCGCTGCCCTCTCCCGATTTCTAAGCGCCGTGCATCCGTATGACGCACTGCCCCAAGAGGCGCTGAGCGCGCTCTTGCCCCGCTTTGAATCGCGTCTCTATTTCGCAGGCGATGAGATCTACAGCCTCGGCTCTGAGCTAGAAGGACTGTTTTTGATCCATGAAGGTCAGGTCGAAATCCGCGACGAACATGACGTGCCGGTGTCTTTGCTGGGCCGCCGAAATTCCTTTGGCGAACGCGGGTTGTTGCGCGAAGGCCTGTCGGTCACCTCGGCGCGGGCCGTCGAAGATTGCCTGCTGGTCATCCTACCGCGAGACGCTTTTCACGGGTTGCTTGAAACCCAAGACGCGGCGCGCAAATTCTTTGACCGCAGTCGCACCGCCAAACCACGCAAAGCTGACCTCTCAACAAGCCGGGTTGCCACCCTGATGGCCCCGGCTCCTTTGACGTGCCCCGCTCAAACCACAGTCAGAGACGCGGCACAGATCATGCATTCTCGTCGCATTTCATCGGTTTGTATCACCGATGGAAGCAACCTTCTGGGCATTGCAACGATCCGCGATCTATCGGGCAAAGTTGTCGGAGGAGCCCTGCCCTATGACACGCCGCTGTCAGATATCATGACACCAAACCCAATGACCCTATCCCCGTCAGATATCGGGTCTGACGTGTTGCATATGATGATGGAGCGGCGGATCGGCCATGTTCCCATCACCGAAGCGGGTAAGTTGGTGGGCATCGTCACCCAGACAGACCTCACCCGGTTTCAGGCCGTTAGTTCGGCCGAGTTGGTGTCAGAAATCGCCCATGCCTCAAGCGCCGAAGAGATGGCCAAGGTGACTGCGCGTATTCCGCAACTTTTGTTGCAGCTTGTCGCGGGCGGAAACCGCCACGAAGTTGTCACGCGTTTGATTACTGACATCGCCGACACGGCAACCCGCCGCCTTTTGGCCCTAGCCGAAGAGACCTTCGGCCCCGCGCCAGTGCCGTTTCTTTGGTTGGCCTGTGGGAGCCAAGGACGCCAGGAACAAACCGGCGTTTCGGACCAAGACAACTGCATTTTGATCGACGATGCCGTGACCCAAGATCAAATGCCCTATTTCACCAAACTGGCCGAGTTTGTTTGTACGGGCCTTGATACCTGTGGCTATGTGTTTTGCCCCGGCGACATGATGGCCACCAATCCGCGCTGGTGCCAACCCGTTCGGGTCTGGCGGGAGTATTTCCGCAGTTGGATCAACAAGCCAGTCCCCGAAGCACAAATGCTGGCCTCTGTTATGTTTGATCTGCGCCCTATCGGAGGCGCGGTTGATCTGTTCGGCGACCTGCAGGAAGAGACGCTAAAAGCCGCCGCCCAAAACTCCATCTTTGTTGCGCATATGCTGTCCAACTCTCTGAAGCACACGCCCCCATTGGGGTTGTTGCGCGGCTTTGCGACCATTCGCTCGGGGGAGCACAAAAACCATTTGGACCTGAAACATAACGGCGTTGTTCCTGTGGTGGATTTGGGCCGGATTTATGCGCTTCAAAGTCGGTTGGCGCAAGCCAATACCCGCGCGCGGCTCGAAGGGGCAATGGCGGCTGGCGTGCTCAGCCAATCCGGTGGCCAGGACCTCTTGGATGCCTATGATTTGATCGCGGAATCCCGGCTGGAACATCAGGCCGAACAAGTCAAATCGGGCAATGCGCCTGACAACTATCTGGCCCCTGCGGACCTGTCAGATTTCGAACGCAGTCATTTGCGGGATGCATTTGTGGTGGTGAAATCCCTACAGTCTGCCGTAGGACATGGAAAAGGGATGCTCGGATGAGGCCAGCCAAATTCCATTCATGGAATTTGCAAGACTCTTGCAAGAGTTTTGGCCGCGCTTCTGGCACACAATGGGAATGAACACCGGGTGACGGTGTTGGGGAGGTTGAATGTTTCTGGAATTGATCGCGGTTTTTATCGCCGGGTTTGCGGGTGCCGGTGCCATGATGTTACTGGCCAAGCTCACCGGCGGGCGGTTGCCAAAATGGCTTATCCCAGTTGGCGCAGGTGCCGCCATGCTCGCGGCAGGTATTTCCAGCGAATACAGCTGGTACAGCCGCACATCGGGAAATCTTCCTGAAGGCATTGAAATCGCCCAAACAGGTGAGAGCAAAGCGATGTGGCGTCCCTGGACCTATGTGTTCCCGATGACCAACCGCTTTGTCGCGGCCGACATCGGAAATAAACAAGCCAACAGCGCGACAGAGGGGCTTTTCCTCGTTGATCTCTACTTTTTTGGCCGTTGGCAGGCGGTTCAAGTTGTTGAAGTCATGGTAGATTGCAAGACCCACCGCCGGGCCGACCCGGTGCTTGGTGATGGCTCTGAGCCATTATGGCGTGATGTCGGCCCCAAAGATGAGATTGTGAAAACCGTCTGTCAGGAGGCCTGACATGTTTACCAAGCTCAGCCTTAGAGTGAGGATTTTCCTGTTTTTCTGCCTGATTGCCATAGGTGGCACAAGCTTGGTTCTCGTCTCGCTCTGGATCGGTCACGCACGTGTCTCGAAGACATCCGTTGCGGATGGCTTCCTCTTTGCCGGGATCATTTCCGTCCTCGGCACAGTGGGATTGACCGCCGGAATTTGGCTTCTCTTCGACGAAAACATTGCCAAACCGATTGAAAAACTGGCCTCGGAAATGCGGACCCGCGCGCATGCCGGTGTTGGCACAGAGGTGGACACCAAAGCCGCCCGTTATTTGGGTGACCTCGCTCCGGCGGCCAGCGCGGTGACCACAGCTTTGTCAGACACGGCACTATCGACGGCCCAAAAAGTTGCTGCCGAAACAGAGCGGTTGGCTGCGGAAAAAGCCCGTCTCACCGCACTTCTGACTGAAATTCCCGTTGCGATGATCTTGGTAAACGCGCATGATCAGATCGTTTTATACGATGGCCAGGCCGCCGAAGTCTTATCTCAAATCGGAGTGCCCCGCCTGAATGCCCCGATCGGCGACTACTTTGACACTGCCAGCTTGAAAGCGGCCATCAAGAAACTCAACAAAACCGGTCTAGAAGTGAGTTTTGCCGCCAAAGGGGCCCATGACAGGCTCAGCTTTGATACCCGAATGAAGGCAATGGATGGCGGCGGCTATATGCTGATGATCGACGCCGAGCACGTTAACATCACCCCCGATGCGGCGCGCCCGTTGGTGTACGACTTCGATCTAATGGACCGCACGAGTGAACAGCATGGCACCCATACACCGCTTCGCGATTTGACCTATGCGGTGTTCGATACTGAAACCACTGGCCTGTTGCCCCACAAAGACGAGATCGTGCAAATCGGTGCTGTCCGGGTCGTGAATGGCCGCATCGTTGAGGGGGAAAGCATTAACCAATTGGTCGATCCCGGCCGCCCCATTCCCCCCGCCTCGACCAAAGTGCATCATGTCAGCGACGCAATGGTTGCCGGTGCCCCCAATATTGCCACCGCTGGGCTGCAGTTTCATCGCTTTGCCAGCAATTCGGTGATCGTCGCCCACAATGCCCCGTTCGATATGGCCTTCTTGCACCGCGACAAAGCTAAAATGGGTGTCGACTGGGACCATCCCATTCTTGACACCGTGCTCTTGTCCGCCGTGCTGTTTGGCGCGTCCCAAACCCACACACTGGATGCGCTATGTGATAGGCTTGATGTCACCATCCCCCCGGAATTGCGCCATACAGCACTGGGTGATGCGCAAGCCACAGCCGAAGTTCTGGTGCGGATGCTCCCCATGCTCGAAGCGCGCGGTTTGTCCACATTTGGCGAGGTCATCGAAGAAACCCGCCGCCACGGGCGACTTCTCGAAGACCTCAACTAGCGCTCAGTTGTGGGACGGCGGGTGGGGCGACGCTCGGAACGAGCCAGCGTCACCCAGCCGACTTAGCGTTGTGGCAAACGCACAGCGCCGTCCAGCCGGATTGTTGTGCCGTTCAAATAGGCATTCTCGCAGATTTGACAGACCATTTGCGCGTATTCTGCAGGGTCCCCAAGACGATGCGGAAACGGGATATTGGCAACGATCCCGGCGGTCACATCCTCCGGCAGCGTTTCCATCATCGGCGTGTTAAACAAGCCCGGTGCGATGGCCATGACCCGAATGCCTTGCTTGGCCATTTCACGTGCGGCTGGCAAACACATGGCCGCAATCGCGCCCTTGGACGCGGAATAGGCGGATTGACCGAACTGACCGTCTTGAAACGCAATCGACGCCGTGTTGATCACCACGCCTCGTTCCCCCGTATCCAACGCGTCCTGCTCCATCATCGCCCGCGCCGCATAGGACATGACGTTGAAGGTTCCAATAAGGTTAACCCGAATGGTTTGCTCAAACGAGTCAATCGACAACGCCCCTTCTCGGCCAACAATCCGCTTGGCAGGCGCGATCCCAGCGCAATTCACCGCAATCCGTGGCTTGCCCAGCTCCGCAAGAACCCGATCAAACGCCGCGGCCACCGAGGCTTGATCACCAACGTCCGTTTTGATCGCAATGCCTCCGATGTCCTTGGCCATCAAAGCTCCGCCCTCTGCGTCGAAATCAAGGATCGCAACCTTGGCACCCTCAGCGGCAAGCCGTTTGGCTGTCGCTGCTCCCAATCCGCTTGCTCCACCTGTAACGACTGCAACCTGCCCTGTGATATCCATGGTGTTCTCCTTCTCCACCGTCAAACAAAAGCCGACAAAGCCCTTCAAAAGGGGGCCAAATCGGCTCGGGTCGCTTTTGAATGACCAAATCATGCAAGCCCGTCAATGCCATCACCGCCGACAATTGAACATTTGTTCAGAAAACGGCGTCAGCCTGCATTGCCATCGCGCCATCTGCCCGCCGTGCCCAGAGAGCCATGCTGTGACCCTCTGGTCGCCCTTGGATCTGAAACGGGGCATTCCCGGCAATGGGGGCCAAGCCACGGAACGAAAACCGCTTGGGTGTCTTGCCGACCATACGCCTCCCAAGATCAACCAACAACGTCGCTGTTAGCGGCCCGTGAAAGACCAACCCCTCATAACCTTCGACCTGTCGCGCATAATCAACGTCATAGTGAATGCGGTGCCCGTTAAAAGTCAGCGCAGAGTACCGAAACAGGGTCACAGGATCCGGCTGAATGGTTTCTGAAAACTCAGCCTCTTGGGGCGCGGGCATGGGGGCCGGAGATGTGCGCCCCTTTTGCGGGTCTTCGCGGTAAACAATATCGTGGTCTTCGCTTAGCGCGATCTGGCCGTTCTGGGAAATCTCGTGGCGTACCGTCACAAAGCACAAAGCCCCGCTGCGACCGGTCTTTTCTTCCATTTTCACAATAGAAGAGCGTTTTTGCACCATGGAGCCCAAGCGCAGCGGGTTGTGAAATTCAAACCGCCCCCCCAGCCCACATCCGACGCGGCAGGGCAATAGGTGGCAAAAATCCTCCCTTTTTAGGATGCCCATCACGCCCCAAATCAGCGGGGGATTTTGCTTCCAGAAAGAACAGCCAATGCCAAAGTGGTGGAAGCGCGTCCCCGTCTTTTAACACTCTGTCCAGACCCATTGTTGCTGCCATGCGGTTAGCAGGGTCATGTCGCAGCACATCGCTCCGAGTTTCTGTTTTGCCAATCCAGCTGGAAAAGTCTTGCGTCATTTCATTCTCCTACCCGGCTCATACCGGCAGCTACCGGGCCGTCCCACCTCAAAAAACACGTTTTGCCGCTTCAGTCACAGCTGCATAGGTGTCACGAAATGGCCCGGGCCCGTAACTCACCCGCGCCACGCCAAGATCGGCAAGCGCGGCAATCTCGGGCGTTGTTGTAGACGTCATGATATTGATGGGCAGATCGACACTCTCGCAGATATCTCGAATGAGATCAGGATCAGCCAATCCCGGTACAAAGAATCCATCTGCCCCAGCTTTGGAATATTGGGCAGCCCGTTTCTTCGCCTCATCCAGATGGGTCGCGTGCATGTCCGGTTTCGACTTCAAAAACACATCGGTGCGCGCGTTAATAAACACGGGCGCTCCGATCTTTTGCGCGGTGTCGCGGATCACCGCAATGCGCCGCGCTTGCACCTTACTGGGATGGAGCCCTTGGCCCCCTAGGACTTGATCTTCAAAGTTGAGACCGATCACCCCGGTCTCCAATAGTTTGGCGATATTTGTGCTAAGATCAGCGTCACTTTCCGCATAGCCCCCCTCAAAATCAATACTGACGGGCAGCGTCGTGGTTTCGGCAATCCTCAGAACAATGTCCAACACACGATCCAAAGGCATTGCCTGCCCGTCGGAATAGCCTTGCGCACCGGCAACTGACCAACTTCCTGTTGCAATTGCCTTCGCGCCTGCGGCCTCGACGGCCTTTGCACTACCGGCATCCCAGATGTTGTATAACACCAAAGGAGTTCCCGATTTATGCAGTCCCTTGAAACGGTTGAACTTTTCAATACGCGTCATCGTGAGAACCCTTCATTCGGCGACAGCATAGCCGCGTTCAATTTCCAACAGTTTTTGCTTGCGCCAAAGCCCACCACCATACCCCGTCAGCGCGCCATCTGCGCCAACCACCCGATGACATGGCACAATCAGCGCAATTTGGTTGGCCCCATTGGCCCGCGCCACGGCCCGCGTCGCGCTTGGCTTGCCAAGATGCGCAGCCAATGCGCCATAGCTTCGGGTTTGGCCGGCGGGAATATCTTGCAACGCCCGCCAGACATCTTTGGAAAAGTCCGATCCATGAAAGGCCAAGGGCACACTAAATTGTGCGGATGTTCCCATGAAAAACGCGTCCAACTCAGTCCGCGTTTGCTCCGTCGGGTCGGTGGTCCCGATCCCTATGTCACCACGGACAGAGGCGCTGAGTTTGGTCAGCTCGGTCTTGAGGGCCTTGCGCTCAACAAACTCTAACAGATGCAAATGAGATTTGCTGCTCACAGCGATCATATCGCCAAGCGGTGTTGCGATCCAATCCGCGAGCAACAGACCGGTGGCTTTGAAACTGCCGGGGGGGCGTCCGAGAAGCCGGGCAAAGGCGGCTCGAAACGCGCTTCCAGATGCGAAACCAGCATCCAGTTGCGCCTCGATGACACGCTCCCCCTCTTTGAGCGAAACAAACCCGTCGCGAAGCCGCCTCTGCCGAGCCATTTCAAGAAAGGTCATGCCGAATTGACGCTTGAAGCTGCGGCGCACGGTCGAGGTATCAAACCCAAGTCGCGCGACATCGCCTTCGGTCCAGCGAAAATCGGGACGTTCTTCCAAAGCGGCGAGCAGCGTTTCGATAACGGGGTCCGCCTTGGCCGCAGGTTGCATCGGATGGCATCGCTTGCAGGCCCGGTAGCCCGCTTCGATACAGGCCCCTATTGTTGGGAAAAACGCGCAATTTTCACGTTTGGGTTTGCGCGCCGGGCAGGTCAGCCTGCAAAACACACCTGTCGACGACACACACACAAAGGCCTGACCATCATAGCGGTCGTCACGCGCCAACAGCGCACGGTACAAGGTGTCTTGGTCTGGAAGATCAAATAGCATGGCGTGGTTTTAGCATGCTAGCACCGCGGGTCCGCCGAAAATCGGGCGCTTACTTCACATTTTTGACCTGACGAAAAACCGTTGCAGCCGCCTCGAAATCGCTCTGAGTGGTATGCGATTTTATCCGGTCGTTGACAGTGTCATCGAGCCGCAAACCCCAGGTTTTTATCATACACCCCAAAATGACATACATGCCGTGAATGGCCATGATGTCCATAATTTGAGCCGTGTCAAAATGCGACTCAAGCTTAGTCAAAGTTCCGGCGGAAATCTGATGTTCCCCAATGAGCTCATCCACCGCCTGAAGCAAAAGCGCGTCTTGGGGAGACCATAGTGGTGCAATGTTGCGTTCAAGAACTGCGTTTATTTCCGAATGGGTTAACCCGCATCGCAAGGACCGATCAACATGCGACCCCCATTCGTACCAAGCGCCAAGTTGAATGCCGACGCGCAAAATCACCAACTCTCCCAGACGCGGCCCCAAACTGCCCCCGTTGACAGAGTAATTGCGAAAATTCCACCACGCGTTCAACAGTGACGGGTTGTGCGCCATCAATTTGTGCACATTCAGTGGAGCACCATTCATGTCATCTGCGACAGATGAAAGGGAGCTATCCCACTCTGTTAAATCAATTGGCTCAACCTGTGCTGGCATTCCCTCGCCTCCCCAATGTTTGGAGGGATATGCCAAGGGTTTGCTGGAATGACCAGCTAGACATTACTGGTCTGTCAAGGAGAGCGTAATCCGCTCAAGCTGTTGGGACAGCAACATCAGATGAGTGACCTGCCCAGTTTCAACCTCACCAGCCAAGGAAATCGCCGATTTTTCGATCAAACGAGCAGCTTCCGTTAAATCAAAAGCAATGGCTGACACATCTGGTGACTGGGAATTGTCTGCCCCTGTCAGGTTGTTGGAATCTTGGCCGTTCATATCGCCTGCTGAATCTTTTGGCATTTATCGCGTCCTGCTTGCATGTCCCTGTCACAAAACAAAAAATTGCATCGGTGAAATAAAAAACACTTGGCTTAGCACCGACACCCAGTATTTGGTTATCGAGTAAACAAATTACTTTCAAGTCAAAAATACAATCTTAGCGTGCATTTAACGGAACTGACACACTCAGGGTGTTTTTCATTCGAAAGCCCTTCGAAACGCGCAAGGCGGATGTCATTCCTTGGCTAGGACTCTCTCGATCGCAGTCAACAAATCGCGTTTTTGTATAGGCTTCATCAATCTGATATCTTCTGGTCGAAGCCCATTGCCATGAACCGTTGCTTCGCTCGCGTATCCAGACATAAAGACGACGCGTAAGTCGGGCCAAGTCTCTCGCAGAACTTTCGCCAAAGTTGTACCCTGCAACTTGCCTGGCATTACAATGTCCGTCAGCAACAGATCAAAACTTGGATCATTTTCGAAAATCGTCCGTGCGACATCCCCTGATGGTGCCGGGGTGACGTTATAGTTTGCATTTTCCAATATGCGGACAAGAATTTCGCGCACGTCTTCTTGATCTTCGGCCAACAAAATCCGAGCATCCGTATTGTCCCAACCTTCGGGCCGAGACGCGGTGGAAATCTCGTTCAAGATCGCCTTTTCCCCAACTGGAAAATACAACTTAAACGTTGTCCCAACGCCCGGCTCGGAATAAGCGCGCACTGTTCCGCCCGACTGCCGCATGAATCCCATAACCATCGACAGACCAAGACCAGACCCAGCACCAGGTGCCTTGGTCGTGTAGAAAGGCTCAAACACAAAATTAAGAATTTGTGGTTCAATACCGGTCCCTGTGTCAGAGACACAGAGCATAACATAGCGCCCCGGCTCAAGCTGTTCGCCACGCGTATCAATATAGTCATCGTCAATACGAACATTGGCGGTCTCAAGGGTGAGTTCGCCGCCCAAAGGCATGGCATCTCGCGCATTTAGAATAAGGTTCAACAAAGCACTTTCGGTAGATGCCTGATCCGCCGAAACGGGCCAAAGACCAGCCAACAACGAGGTTTCAATGCTTACATTTGCCGGAAGCGTGCGCCCCGCCCAGTTCTTGGTCTCTCGCACAATAGAATTGAGATCAATGGCTTGGGGTTCCAACCGCGCACGGCGCGCAAAGGCCAACATCTTTTTGGTCAAATCCGCGCCGCGCATGGCTGCGGCGATCCCGGCTTCAATCATTTGGCGATGGTCTTTGTCGAACACCTCATCGCGCAACAGCTCTAGGTTTCCGATGATGACCGCAAGCAAGTTATTGAAATCATGAGCAACACCGCCGGTTAGTTGGCCAATGCTCTCCATTTTTTGCGCCTGCATCGCCAACGCGCTTTGCTCCTTGAGCCGAAGCCCATCAGCAACTTCTTGGGTCACGTCAAAAATGATACAGTCGGTGCGAACTCGATCCTCGCCAAGTTTGACGGCACTGCTGTGGTAATCGATCCATTTTGTGTCGCCAAATTTGTCCGTTATCCTCAACCGGCGCGCCAAAGGTTGAACCCTCAACGCCGCGTTTCTCACATCTTTGCGCATCTCTTCGCGTGTTTCGGCATCCAGAGAGTCAAACAAAATTTCGTTGTTTGCCAAGATCTCTTTGGCGCTGTATCCCCAAATGTCTTCAACATGAGCGCTGGCGTAAACGGCCCGTGCAGGCTGTCCCTGGACCATCTCAGCACTAATAATCGCGCCCGGCAGACTTGCGGCAATCGACGCCAACCTCTGCTCGGCCTCATTCTTGCGGTCTTCGCTTTGTTTGAAATCCGTCAGATCAATCAAAATGCCGACAATCCTAACAAAGCGCCCGTCAGGGTCACGATCGGTGACCCAATTCGATGCGAAATGACGCTGGCTGCCGTCCGGCATCAGACCGCGAAATTCAACATGGTTTACGCCCTTGTTTTCTCGGGTTACGGACGCAATTGTTTTTGAAAGGCGGGTCCGATCATCAGGATGAACACGCTCGATCCAGCTAGAAACCGGAATATCACCGGCGGCTCCAGGCAGTTCGAGAATGCGCATCATACCTTCGTCAAAGGCAACATCTTTGCAGTCGTTCTGGTATTCGAACACACCCATGCGGCCTGATTTGGTCGCCATGTTCAAACGCCGTCCCAGCTCAACGGCGGATCGCTCCGTCCGGTAAACCCGACCCGAGATTGACACGACAAACGCCGTCGCGAGTATAGATAAACCACCGAGAGCCAAACAACTGATTAGCTCAGAAATTGTTTCCCCGCTTCGAAAAAACGAACTGACACCATTTATCAAAATGTGAAGTAAGCAGAGCCCGCCAAAGGCGGTCGCCAAAAACAGCTGCGTGAATTTTCTATCTTTCTGGGGCGGAAAAAACCGTGTGAGCACATAGCCCATCACAGCAATCGAGCCATAAAGTGGGAGGCTCACCCACGCGTCTGGTTCATACCCCTGTGGGGCCACCAGAACCCCGGCCAAAACCGCAATTGCGGCTCCGACTGGACCACCAAGATAGCCAGCGAAAAGCAACGGTCCTGCCCCGCCATCCAAATGGAACGCTTCGCTTGAATGAGGGACAGAATTTGTTGAGATGAGAATGAAGACGAGACTGAAAACCAAGCCAATCAAGGTCTTCTTTAATATCGGTTTTTCGCTCAGCTTGCCGTTGGCCCGAATGGCGTATAGGCCGACACCGCAAAGGGTCAGAAATGTGATGTTCTGGACAATCTGTAGAAACACCATGCAGATGACCCTTCTTCAACTTTCTTCAAGCTATCGAAAAAACCGCTTAGGGAAAACAATTCAGATGCCTGCGGCTTACCTTTGATGAACAAAAACCAACCGAATTTGTTAAGGTTAACAACCTCTGATTGAGCGACGGCTTCAAAAACCCTTAAAGAGGGCGTTTATAAGCCAATCCTAAGACTCACCTAGTTCGTCAATTTACAACGGGAGGGTGCGTTAAACTTTTTGGGCTGCAAGACACCATTCAACCACCGCATCAACGTCCGCTGGCAATTGCTCTGCTAATCCCGCTGAAAACTCCGCAAACGCCGCTTTATTTGCGGCCCCGCCACTTAGACCAACCAAGACCGGAACGTCTTGTTCCAGAGCTGTCGCAATTGCGGCTCGAAACCCGCGGCCTTCGGCCTCTTCCGGTCCGAACTTGTTGAGAACAAACAAGTCGGCTTTGTCGCTGCCGATCGACTCTTCGACCGATGACACCGCCTCAGCAATAGCCGCCGGGTTAAGTCGACACCCTGTTGAGCCTTGCCCCAAGGATTGAGTTATTCGGATGGTTCCGGTTCCCGGAAACACGCGCACGTCCATGTCGCATTGGTGACTTCCGTCGGGCAATTCCTGCAAGACTTTGGCAATGCCACTCAGCCGTAAACCGCGTTTTTCAAGCTCAGCCGCCGCTTGCGAAATCAAGCGGTCAGTTTCACCACGCCCTTCGACCCCTATTGCCGCAATTTTCATGTCGCACCCGTTGATTGATTTTGCAGATGCAACTCTAAGTCACCCAATTGTTGCGCGCCATGCGACGCACTGAACTAGCGCTTTGAACGCTGCAACATGCCAAACAGATCACGCGGGTCATCAGGGTCCGCCAACATATCGAGCTGGACAAAGAAAGCGGTCCCCTGGATAGCGCCTAGAATGTATCGCAACGCCGAAAAATCCTCGATCGCAAACCCAACGCTGTCAAACAACGTGATTTGTTTGTCATCCCGCCGCCCCTCGGCATCCCCGGAGATCACCCGCCAAAGCTCTGTTATTGGATGCCCTTCGTTCAATTGCTGGATCTCACCTTCGACCCATGTTTGCGGCGGGTATTCAACAAAGATGTCAGAGCGCAATAGGATGTCGCGGTGCAGTTCCGTTTTACCCGGGCAATCGCCTCCAATCGCATTGATATGCACACCAGGCCCAATCATGTTGTCGGTCAAAATGGTGTTGTTTTGTTTGTCAGCCGTACAGGTTGTGATGATCTGGGCACCTTCCATCGCCTCTTCGGCGCTGCCACAGGCCACAACCCGCACCCCCTGCCCCGCCAAGTTCGCAGCACATTTTGCGGTTGCCGATGGGTCGGTGTCATACAAGCGGACTTCGCTGATGCCACAGATGGCTTTGAACGCCAGACACTGGAACTCAGACTGAGCACCATTGCCGATCATTGCCATCGTGCTCGCGCCTTTGGGGGCCAGATGCTTGGCAACCATGGCGCTGGTCGCCGCGGTCCGCAGAGCCGTCAGCAATGTCATCTCCGACAGTAGTTTTGGATAGCCGGTGTCTACATCGGCCAAAAGGCCAAATGCCGTGACGGTTTGCAGCCCTTCACGCGTATTCTTGGGATGACCGTTAACATATTTGAAACCATACATCTCGCCATCGGATGTAGGCATCAATTCAATCACGCCAACTTCGGAATGGGAGGCAACACGCGGCGTTTTATCAAAAAGCTCCCAGCGCTTAAAGTCGGCCTCAATGGCCTCGGCCAAATCGCGCAAGACAGTTTCCACCCCAATATGGTGGACAAGCGCCATCATGTTATCGACGGAAACAAACGGAACAAAGGCGAGATCGGAAGGTGTCGGTGCCATGGTTAAAACCTCAATAGCTGCGGGTCACACGGTCAAGAACACGACGGCCAAACAGGCTTGCCGTCAAATCGACCATCAGCCGCGCGGTGCGACCTTTGACATCCAAGAAAGGGTTCAGCTCGACAAGATCGAGCGAGGAAACAAGACCGCTGTCATGCAGCATTTCCATGACGTGATGGGCCTCGCGGAAGGTTGCGCCGCCGGGGACTGTCGTGCCGACGGCCGGAGCAATATCGGGTTCGATGAAATCGACGTCCAAACTAACATGCAAAAGCCCATTAGCGGCTTGGACACGATCTAAGAATTCCGCCAAAAGCGGTGCAATCCCATGTTCATCAATTGCGCGCATGTCATGGGCAATCACGTTGGTTGATTGCAAAAGACGCCGCTCTTCTCCATCAACCGACCTGAGCCCCAAAATGCAAACATTAGCGGGGTCAACAGCGGCGGGCACAGGCCCACCGAGATAACTGTCAAACCCTGGCAAACCGCAAACAAAGGCCAATGGTGTGCCGTGTAGATTGCCGCTTTGGGTAGATGCAAACGTGTTGAAATCGGCATGTGCATCGAGCCAAAGCACAAATAGCGGACGCCCTTCTTGGGCCGCCAAGGCCGCGTGCCCCGAAACGGTTCCTGCCGACAAGGCATGGTCACCGCCCAGATAGATCGGCAAGGCATCACAACGCGCCAGTTTCTTGGCTTGGCTGTGCAACGCACGGGTCCACCCAGCCACCGTATCCAATTGCTTGAGATGCGTGTGGTCGGTTTCGATGCCTGTGACCTCTTCGGGCCGCGCATCGCCCAAGTCTGCCACATCATGCCCCAAAGCCTCCAACTCTTCGGCCAACCCCGCCGTTCGAAAGGCATTCGGCCCCATAACACAACCGCGTCGCCCAGCCCCAGCTTCGATTGGAGCGCCCAACAAAACAATCTTGGTCATGCTGCAACCTCCAGCGGGCGGGCGCTTAAATGAAGACCGGCAATGGTGCAGCGGACAGAGCCACCAGCCAGTTCAATCGTTGGAATCTCCAATGCGACAAGAGTTGCATGACGTTCGATCCGCGCGACCTGATCTGGTGTAAGCGCCGCAACAGCGCGCGCAGAAATAGCGAGCAATCTTCCATCAGCGCCCTGCAACTCAATGGCATTTCCCGCAAATTCACCGATCTGTTCCGTGCTTAGGGCGATCACGTCCCGCTCACCATGGGCAAGACGTTCGATGACCACAGCGCGCCGCGCCGCGTCGGAGATCATGTCCGTTCCGATCAGAGCGAAGTCAGTGCCAATACACATCAAAACATTGGTGTGATAAATCGGGTTTCCATCCGCGGTGACGGCGTCAAACACCAAAGGCTCGTAGTTAAAGTGCGTGCAAAACCGCTCCAACAAAATGTCGCTCATGCGGTTTGAACGCGCCGCATATACCACCCGCTCAAGATGATCGATCACCATGGCTCCGGTCCCTTCGAGGAAAAGACCATCCTGCTCCAACCCTGAGTAATCAATCAAATCCTGAACCCGAAACCGCTGTTTCAGCAGTTCCATAACGTCCATGCGACGCTCGGCCCGACGGTTTTTAGAATACATCGCATGCAGCGCGACATGGCCCCCTGCATGGGTCGAAAACCAGTTGTTTGGAAAAACGCTATCTGGTGTCGCTTTGCTTTCATCTTCAAACAAATGCACCGAAACCCCAAAGGATCGAAGCACCTTCACCGCTTCGCTGATCTCATCATAGGCCTGTTTGGCCACCGCCGATGCACATCCATTGAGCGTCGATTGAAAGCTGTTGTCCTCAGCGGTTTGCGCATTCGGAGTGAAATGATGCGGGCGTATCATCACAACCGCCTCTGGCGCTTGGAGCGAGCGCAGTGACATGACAAAATCCTGTTCCTGTTTGAGCGTGCCACAACTCTATCGAACAGGGGTTGGCAAAACATATAGGCATGAGGTGCAAATATAACAGTCGAATTTGACAAAATGATAAGGACGATTTAACAGATAGCTATGCAAATACTAGATGACCTAGACCGCCAATTGATTTCCATCCTTCGTGAGGATGGCCGTGCACCGATCTCCAAATTGGCGACAATTTTGAGCGTGTCACGCGCCACAGTACAGGCCCGGCTGGACCGATTGCTAGACAGCGGCGCGGTATTGGGGTTCACCATCCGTGCCCGTCAAGAGCATGGGCCGGATGGAGTGCATGCGATGATGATGATCGAAGTGTCGGGCCATTCGACCAGCGCAGTGATCCGCCGCCTGCGCGGGGTCCCAGAGTTGCGCCAGTTGCATTCGACAAATGGCAAATGGGATCTTGTGGCGCAGCTTACGGCCGACAGCCTGCCTGATTTCGATCGGGTTTTGCGGGTGGTGCGACAAATCGAAGGCATCACGAATAGCGAGACCTCGATCCTACTCAGCTCAGTTTAAGACCTGGCGCTGTTCGCCTGAGTGATCGAAAACAGCCCCGGACGCCTAGGCGTTTTTGCAGACATATTTCTGGTCGACGGTTTAATGTCGTCTTCCGAGACTTTGCTCAAGCCAATCGACCCCTTTAGATACCTAACAAGCCAACGCATTGGGTGGCATCCCTTTTCGTAGTAGATGCATTAATCACCCTACGATCCAATCGAGATTTTGCAAAACGTGCGGCGGCGCGGCAGGTATGAAACCCCTGCTCAGATCAAGGTTTGTCACTGCGTTTCAATTTTCCAGCCAAGAGTTACCTCAGGGCACATAGGTGCCAGAAAATCTAGACAATGCCTTGGACACCACACCACCTCGGTGCCGCTTTCGAAAAACCGCTTGGCAACGGATCCCTGCATGTCGGCGAAAACACCATGCCTGTTCACCTCTTTTCACGTTGGTGAGTGCCGGAGCCTATGTCCAACCGCCATCAATCGTGAAATCCTGTCCAGTGCACATGCGGCTGTCATCCGACGCCAAAAACAAAACCAGCGCGGCCGCGTCTTCGGGTTGAATTTCTCCTTTTAACGGCTGGCTTGCCTCTAACATGCGCGCACCTTCTTCGCTCCAATGCTCTTGCTTTTGCCGTTCGGTCATCACCCAGCCAGGCAGCACCGTATTGATACGCACGCCCGCTCCGCCGAGCTCAGTCACAAAGGACTTGGTTAACCCGTGAATGGCAGATTTCGCGGTTGTGTATCCCGGCAAGTTGCCAAACTTTACCTTCCAGGAAATCGAGCCAAAGTTAATGATACTGCCATGTTCGCGCGCCATCATACCTTCGGCCACCGCTTGAATTGCAAAAAACGCCGGGCGCAGATTGACCGCCAAAGCCGCGTCCCAACTGTCTTGTGTCACCAAACGCCAATCATGTCGAGTGTCGTTGGCGACATTATTCACAAGGACATCGACCGCACCGAAACCCGTAATGGCGGCTTGCAAGGCGGCGGTGTCGGTTACATCCACCGGTGTGAACGCCGCACCACATTCGACCGCCAGTTTTTGCCCGGCGTCGTCGGCAATATCAACGAAACCCACCACAGCGCCCTGCCCGGTAAAGGCCCGCACCATAGCAGCCCCGATGCCCGAGGCACCGCCGGTGATAAAAATCCGCTTGCCGGCAAGGCTGGGATAGCTGGCGAAGTTTGTCATATTTCATTCAATCCTGTGTCGCTTCACGGCCCGGAATGCGATTGCCGTTTGGATTATACTAACAGGATTTCAAAAGGTAGAGCACGGGATCAATATGGGCATTTTGCGGCGGGCGACATCTGTCGTGCATCCCTGCTATCAAAGACTACCCCGCCGCCGAAACGAGCAACACCGGATCGGGGTCACAGCATCGGTCTTGTCCGGTCCAATGCCCCGTATGCATGGTTTGGACATGCTCCGGTTTCAGGTCACCTGCAACGGTTTGCCCCTCAACCCAGTGATCTTTTCCACCCATTACCCGGCCAAGGCAACCCCCCCATCCTCCTCTGGATCTGACGAAACCTCTGGACCCTGACCTTGCTCGGACGCCAAGAACGCGCTCAGCATTCCCCTCAAACGGGTCGCCTCGCCTTGGAGTTTTTGGCAGGCATCATTCGTTTCGCTGATAACGGCGGTGTTCTGCTGCGTTACCGTATCAAGCTGCGACACACCCGTATTGATTTCTTGGAATCCTGTCGCTTGTTCCTCTGCTGAATGCGAAATCTCGGCCACAGTTTCAGAAAGCCGATTGGCGTTTTCTGTGATCAGGGTCAAGGTGCTGGCCGTGGATTGAACAAGCCTCTCTCCTTCTTGGACCTGTTCGGCGCTTTCATTGACCAGTGCTTTGATTTCGCTCGCAGATGTCGCGGCCAGCTCGGCCAACCCACGGACTTCTGAGGCGACAACCGCAAAGCCCTGTCCTGCTTCCCCGGCCCTTGCGGCCTCGACCCCTGCATTCAATGCAAGAAGACTGGTTTGGAAGGCAATATCGTCGATGGATGAGATGATCTGGTTGATCTGACTGGATGACGTCGCAATCGCGCTCATGGCATTCATGGCCAGTTCCATTTCGACACTTCCCTTTTCGGCAAATTCCCGACCTTCGCGCGCCTGCTGATCCGACCGTCGAGCCCGCTCTGCGCTGGTCTCCAATCCCGCCAGCAGCTCTTCCAATCCAGCGGCAGATTGCTCAAGCGTCGCAGCTTGGGTTTCGGCACGTCTGGCCATTTGGTCGGACATGTGGGCCAAATCCCTCGCGTTTTGGTCCACCACGCCCGAGCTTTTGTCCAGCTGATCGACCAAATCACGTAGTATGTTCGACAAAGAATTGAAGTCGTCGCACAGGGCCAAATACGCGCCCCCAAGCTGCTCCCACTTATCCGTTTCAATGGCTTGCTTCAGGTCCCCTCCCTTCAAGCCATTCATCGCCGCGCCAAGCACATGAAACAGCTCGACTCTCAGCTCATTTTCCTGCGTAGCCAGTTTCTCAAGCTCTTCTGCTCGGGCCAGTTTGTCGCGCAACTCTTCAAGGTTGCGTGCAATGGTCCCCACTTCATCTTTACTAGTTGTGCCTGATATCGCCGTGTTGAAATCACCTGATGTCAGGTTTTGAATCGCCTGTGTCGCATCCGTAACCGGCGCACTTAATCGACGGCCAAAAAACCAAGCGAACAAAGTTGCCGCAATTGTTGCGGCCAGACTGCCGATCATCAACACCGTTTCGCTTCTCGTTACCGAAACTTTGATCAACGCTTTGACCTCTGCATTGGTCACGCTCAACCTGTCTTGAAGGCCGTTCACGATATCCCTCAAATTGCCAATCAATGGTTCAATCGTGTCGAATGTTATCTGTTTGCGATCCGCGACAGACGCAGATTTTAGCGGTCCTAAGCTGGCTTCAATATCATCCAACACAACACGCAACGTCTCCACATCTTCGAAGGAAGCAGGATCCTTGGCGGCCTGAATATCGACGTCTACAAAACGGGATTTGGCCAAATCGACCTCATCCAGCACCTCTTGCATATTGCCGCGCAGCCGCTGCAAGCCGTCGTCGTCCCCCAAAGAATACGCTAAAAGATCACCAAGTCCTTGCTCGATGTCCTCCTTCATGTCGTCTAAGCTCTTGAGTTGGGTTCCAACAATCTGGGAATGCTTAATGCTAAAGGTGGTTTGCGCATTGATAAGCATCCCCCCGCCTGAGACAGCAAGCAACATCGCAATCAGCACCGCGGCAAACGTGAATATCTGCGTTCTCAAGGAATAGTTTCTCATGGTTTCGATCCCCAAAAAGGTGTGTTCATCACACGACTAGCTACGAGACTTATTGGTCGGCACAGTTTCAATTTCCTGAATTCTTGGGCAGATTGTCCCAGCCAACTTCGGAAAATTTTAAATGACACAAAACCGGTACAGCCTAGCAGCAAGCAAAACTTTTGGCTGATACGTCACCGCATTTTCCTTATTGTTGGGACCGTCTGTTCTTTGGCGCAGAACCGAGAACAAACTACTGAAAGTAAACACATATTTTAGGTTCGAGTGAGGCGGGCCTGTTTCATCAAACCGCCACGACTCCATTCCGACATATTCCCGCCCGCTCAGCGTGCAGCCCCCTTTGCATTGACATAGATCGAACGCACGGATGTTGTGGCACAGATGAAAAGCCGGTTTTTTTTAGGGCCGCCGAAGACAAGGTTTGAAACACATTCGTCGATTTTGATTTTACCCAAGATCGTGCCGTCAGAGGCGTAACAATGCACACCATCCCCGGCAGACGACCAAATATTGCCTTTGGTATCGACGCGAAAACCATCAAAGAGCCCGACGTCGCAAGTGGTCAAAACCTTACTCTGACCCAAAGTTTCGCCAAGAACGGGATAGGCTCGGATAACGGCGTCATTTTGAGGGGCATGCGTTTGCCCCGTGTCGGACACATAAAGCACTTGTTCATCCGGCGAAAACGCAAGCCCATTGGGTTGTAGGTTGTCGGTTGCGACCACGCTCATCGCCCCGGATTGATCAATGCGATAGACGTTTTGCGCCCCGATTTCTGACGCACTCGCATCTCCTTCATAGTCGCTGTCAATGCCATAGGTCGGATCGGTAAACCAAATGGACCCATCCGATTTCACCACGACATCGTTGGGGGAATTGAGCCTGGCACCTTCGAAAGTGTCGGCCAAAACCGTCATAGTACCATCATGTTCGCGGCGGCTGACAGATCGGCCACGGTGCTCACACGACACGAGCCGCCCTTGGAGATCGACAGTGTGCCCGTTTTGATTGCGACACGGGTACTCAAATGTTGACACGTTGCCATCGCATTCGTCCCACCTGAGAACCCGATCGTTTGGAATATCGGACCAAAGCAAATATCGACCGGCTGCAAAATAGGCTGGTCCTTCGGTCCAACGCCCCCCGGTCCATAGTGTATCAATTTGGGCAGTCTTGTGGATGAGACCCAAAAAGCGTGGATCGTGAACGTCATAGATTTGGTTTTGCATCTTTGGATCCTGACTTGATTCTATCGAAAAAAATATACGAGCTGCGCCGCAATTGACCATGTCTAGTATGCTAGGCACAACTATTTGTTGGTCAAAACAGGCGCTTATGGTCAATCACTCAACCTATTATGCAACTATTGACAGTTATTTGTTGGACAAATAAGAATTGATGACAGCAACGATGCTTTGCCACCGGCAAAAAAACTTGGCGGCATCAGAACTTAAGGGCAGGATGAAACGTTGAATGTCAGCGATACAGAAACTCGGTCAGCTGTTGACGAAGTGGTGGATCAAATGCGTGAATTGATCGGCTCACGGGGATTGACCGTCGGTGATCAATTGCCAACTGAGCGCGAGCTTTGTGATGCGTTTGGCGCGTCACGCAACACTGTCCGCGAAGCGATGCGCATTCTCAAAGCATACGGCATCGTCGAAGTCCGGCCCAAAGTTGGAGCGACCATTATCGACAAACGCATGGCCTCGGCCATGGATATGTTTTCCTTCAACGTCATGGACATTTCGCGCGACACTTTTGCAGATATCCAAGGATTTCGCAGCCTATTGGAAGTGTCATCTGTGGATGAGATTTTTGAGAAAATCACACCAGAGGACATTGCCGCACTACGCCAAATAAACGCGAATATGCTTGAGGCGGACGGGGTCGATGAAGCCTCGGAACAGGATTTTCTTTTTCACACACGTCTTATTCAGGTGCTGAGAAACAAAGCGATTTTAGACGTTTACGGCCTGATGAAGCCGGTCATTCTTAGGATCATCAAATTAGGCAAAACACGCCATACGTTTTCGGCGTCAACATTCGGTGAACATGAAAGCGTCCTGAACGCTTTGGAGGTCCGAGATCGGATCACCTACCAGTACCGGATGAAGTCGCATCTCGAGATGGGGTACGCGCAGTTTAACAAGGTTGAGCAGTTTGAGGAGACCTCAACCAGATAAGAAAAGCCAAACTGCAGGTCAAATTTCCAATGGGAGGAAAAAAATGAAAAGTGGATACACATTTATAGCCGCTATTACCGGGGCTGTTTTGGCAACCTCGGCGGCTGTTGCTGGCCCAAAAACTGTGGACGGTCCGGGTGTCAACCCCGGCTGTTTTGCGCCTTGGGACGAAAGCACCAAGCATTTTCAATGGGAGGGGCGCGAAGGGCCATTTAGGATTGCGGTGGTCAACGGATTTGTTGGCAACACATGGCGCATCCAGATGATCAAAACCGCCAAGGCTTTTGCACAAGATCCAACAATCGCTGACAAAATCTCTGACTTCAAAGTTGTCTCCACCGGGACAGATGCGCCAGCCCAATTAGGGGCCATCGAAGACTTCATCAACCAAGGCTATGACGCAATTATCACCATCGCCGTAAGCCCCGATGGGTTTGACCGAGTTATCCGCCTGGCCGATCGCAACAACGTTGTCCTCGTGCCCTTCGACAACGTGCTCGATACCGACAAAGTCATGCAGGTCAACGAAGACCAACTGGCCATGGGGCGCGCTTACACCACCCACGTGCTGGCCGAACTGGAGAAAATTGGAAAATCCTCTGGCAAAGTTCTTGAAGTGCGCGGATTGGCGGGCAATTCGGTTGACCGCGACCGCTCCATAGGCATCAACGCGGTTCTGGATGAGTCCGGCGGCAATTGGGAACGCGTGAGCGTCAACGGCATGTGGGACGACGGGACAGCTCAGAAAGTTGTGGCCGATGCCATTGCCGTTCATGGCGAATTCGATGCCATTTTAGCGCAGGGCGGCACTACAGGCGTGGTTCGCGCTATGCTGGATGCCGGCCACCCAATGGTTCCGGTTTCGGGAGAAGCTGAAAACGGATATCGCAAGTTGATGGCCGAGCATTCAGACGCCGGTTTGACAGGCATTTCCATCGGTCAATCACCGGGGTTGGTTGCTATCGCAATGAAGGCCGCCGTTTCCGCTTTGGAAGGCAATGTCATGCCTCAGCTGATCTCGGTTCCGCTTCCGACGGCGACATATGCTGAGCTGGAAGATGGGCTGAACTATTGGTCAGACCTTCCGGATAATTTCTTTACGGTCAATGAGTTCCCTCCTTGCGATGTGAACATCTCTGGTCCGGCCATCATGGCACAAGACGAAGCTGACATGAAATAATCAGCTAAGTTTCGGGGTGCCACGATGTGGCCCCCGTTTCCCTCTCAAGAGAAATAAGGCTCATGACTGAGACCAATGGATTAGTCCAATTGCAAGGCGTGTCGCGTTTCTTTGGCGGCATCACTGCGCTCAAGGACGTCGATTTTTCCTGCCAACCCGGCACCGTACACGGTATTTTGGGTGAAAATGGTGCGGGCAAATCCACCCTCATCAAAATTCTATCAGGCGTTCTGAAACCCAGCGAAGGCCGCATGCTGCTTAATGGCAAAGACGTGACCTATGGCACGCCCTCCGATGCCACCAAGGATGGGATCGTCTGCATTTTTCAAGAGCTGTCTTTGATCCCGGACCTATCGGTCGCCGACAATATTTTTATCGACAATCCGCCGCGTTGGATGGGGATGATTGACCGGGCCGCACAACGGCGCATGGCGCGTAAAGTCTTGGCCCGGATCAATTGCGAAGATGTCGATCCTGACATGCCCGTACGCGATTTATCTTTGTCGCGGCGCCAGATGGTGGAAATCGCCAAGGCGTTGAGCAAGAATCCCAAGATTTTGATCCTCGACGAGGCCACCTCAGCTTTGACCAGTCGGGATGTCGAAACAGTGTATCGCCTTTTGAATGAGTTGCGAGAAGATGGCGTGGCCTGCCTGTTTATCAGCCATCGCATGCAAGAAGTTGAAGCCCTTTGTGATCGCTTGTCCGTGTTCCGAAACGGACAACATATTCACAGCTTCAACAAAGGTGATTTGACCGAAGCCGAAATCGTCAAACTGATGATCGGGCGAGACATTGAGGCCCATTACCCCCCGAAACCTACCCCACAAAAAGCCGTCAAGACTGCTCTGAAAATCCGAGACCTAACATGGGAAGATCGCCTGAAAGGCGTCAACCTAGATGTTGGCGCGGGCCAGATCGTTGGGCTTGGTGGGCTTGATGGTCAGGGCCACAAGGAGCTGCTTTTGGGGCTGTTTGGAATCCTGCGCGGCATGCGTGGTGCGATAGAATTAAACGGCAACCCCTTCCGTCCGACCTCTCCGGCGGATTGCAAAAACGCCGCGATGGCGCTGGTGCCGGAAGACCGAAAAACCGAAGGTCTTATGCTGCAATTGTCGATAACCGACAATCTATTGCTGCCAATTTACCCAGACATATCTCGTGGTCCGATCATTGACCCAAAACTGGCTGATGATGTTGTGCAAAAAGCCATCGCTAAATTGCAAATCAAAACCAAAGACCCCGCGACGCCGGTTGAAACGCTTTCAGGGGGAAACCAACAAAAAGTTGTTATCGCAAAATGGCTTATGCTTAATCCCGATGTCATTTTGCTCAACGATCCGACGCGGGGGATTGATGTCGGGACAAAGCAAGAAATCTATCGTTTGATGCGTGATCTTGCCGACGCAGGCAAGGCGATCCTGCTCTATTCAACGGATTACGCCGAACTCATCGGCTGCTGTGACAGGGTCTCAATCATGTATGATGGCGCTGTTGTCAGTGAGCTGGAAGGCGGTGCCCTAACAGAAGAAGCCATCATCGCGGCCTCACTCAACATTGCAGGAGGAGAAGCGGCATGATGCACCTTCGCGCACATATTCTACGCAATCGCGGCTTCGTTGGTGCGCTGACGATGTTCCTCATCTTCTTTATTGTGTATCACATCCTGCACCCGCGTGGTTTTTCGACGGCTGTTTTCGTTCAAAACGCAAACGAAAGCGTCGCCATCGGGTTTGTCGCCATTGCGCAGACCATCCCGGTTCTCATGGGGGGCTTGGATTTGTCCGTCGGCGCAGTGATGACTTTGGCAAACACCATTGCGTCTCATCTTGTGACAGGCACACCGTTGCAAATGGTTTTGGGCATGATTGCGACACTGTTGTTTGGGTCTGCATTTGGTTTGATGAATGGTCTGATTGTCGTTTACGGACGCATTCAACCTATTATTGCCACGCTCGCAACCGGGGCGATTGCAATCGGGTTGGCGTTGATCATTCGCCCTTCTCCGGGGGGCAACATCGACTCGGATCTCAACTGGGCCCTGACCAACGCCGTGTTTGATTTCGCCGAAACCTATGGGTTTGCTGACAATGGAAACGCCGCTTGGTTACAGCCAATCGCCAATATTCCAGTGCCTTTGATTATCATTCTCGTGGTGGGTGTTGGCGTGTGGCTCCCCTTTAAGCGCACAGTCACTGGGCGGACGATCTATGCGATCGGCTCAGCCGAGGGGGCCGCCTATATGTCAGGGCTTCCGGTCGCCCGTGCCAAGATTGCGGCTTTCACCATGGCTGGGTTCTTTGCTTCCTGTGGCGGTCTCTACCTCGCAATCCAAACGTCATCTGGCAACGCAGACATCACGCAAGCCGGAGCCTACACACTCAATTCAATCGCGGCGGTTGTTCTTGGGGGAACCTCCCTTCTGGGTGGAATTGGCGGGGCCATCGGGTCGTTGATCGGGGCAGGTATCCTGAGAGTCATCTCCTTCTACTTTCGTATCCTGTCTATTGACCCACTCTTGCAGCCGTTGATCGAGGGGATGGTTCTCTTGGCGGCGGTCAGTTTGGGGGCCCTGCGGACATTCCGCGTTAAAAACATAATGGAGCTGTTCCGATGAATGCTTTGAACCGCGTGACGCCGGAAAATCGCCCAATTGCAATCGCTCTGGCCTTTACGATTGTCATCATTTTGGTTGGCACGGCCTATACGCTGGCGACGCAGGGGACGGCTCCCATGCTCATGCCCTCATACCTGCTCCAGCAGCTGCAAATCGGATCCTTTCTGGGCATTTGTGCCGCTGGCATGATGATGGTGATCTTGATGGGCCATATTGATCTGTCCGTTCCCTGGACGCTGACTGCGGCGGCAATGATGGCCACCACAGTGGGCGGCCCTTGGGCCATCCCGGCAGGTTTGGCAGTCGGGCTTGTGGTTGGCATCGTGAATGGAATCGGCGTTTCAGTCATGCGCATTCCATCCATGATCTTCACACTCGGGGTTGATTCAGTGTTACGAGGTTTAATGGTCGCCCATACCGGCGGCTTCGCCCCCCAAACCGAAGCCACACCGCTGATGCGGTTCCTCGCAGCTGATCGTATCTTGGGCATACCCGTTGCGATATTCGTTTGGGCTGGCGTGTCGGTTTTGATCGCTGTCATTCTAACCCGAACGGGATTTGGAAAATCCATCTATGCAACCGGAGCCAAAGAAGGGGCAGCCTATTTGTCGGGCATTCGAACCCGACGTGTTGTTATTGGTGCCTTCATAGCATCGTCATTATGTGCCGCCACAGCGGGCGTTTTGCTCGCGGGGTATTCGGCCAAAGCCTATCAAGGGATGGGCGGTGCGTTCCTCTTGCCTGCCATTGCCGCAGTCGTCTTGGGCGGCACGCATATTCTCGGCGGACGCGGTCGCTATCTCGGCACTCTCGTCGGCGTGATTTTGATCGTGTTCCTGAACTCCGTGCTATCGATCATGCAAATGTCCGAAGCCTACCGGCAGATCATTTATGGTGTTGTGATCATTGGAATGCTGTTGATTTACGGCCGCGAGAGCCACAAGCGACAATAACAAGGCCTAGGCTGGTTGTGGCCCGGTTGTGTCAGGCCTAAATCACTTGGGCACAAGGAAAGTGAACAACCAATTGGGCCAGTGCTATTGGGCCGGTTTTATTGGGCCTGCTGTATTGCGCCTATGCCAAGGTGTTTTGACCCCAAAGCCCCCTTGGCGGCTTTGGGGAAAACTCTCAGGGTAAAATTCAAACAGCCCAACCCGACCTGGCCTTCACGGCTCTCAGGCGGTCTCAACTACGTTGTAAATGAAATGGCGGAGGCTCAGGGATTCGAACCCTGGGAGGACTTTCACCCTCGTCGGTTTTCAAGACCGGTGCATTCGACCACTCTGCCAAACCTCCGCGTTCGGACACCTTTATATCCACTCTTTCGATTCTAAAAGTACATATCTACGAAAAAACGCCCAAGGTTGAACTGCAGGCTTTTCATATGACCTCCAACAGGTTACTGTTTACTCAAAATGGGCCGAATAGTGCCCGAATGAGGCAGTAGTGACCGGAAAATCCGGCATTCAGTGCGGCAACGCCCGCGCGAAACACAGGCATGAGGCACAGCATGAGCGGTATTTTTACGCCCAAATCTAATCGGACTCTGCGCGCAGGTTTTGCGTTCACGAGTTTTTTGATGCTTTCGGCCTGCGCCGATGGACAGATGCCAGGGTTCCTTCTACCACAGTCCGGCGGCGACGGAGAGGTGGTTGCACGCGCAGCGACCTCAGGCACGACGACCGAACGCGACGTTGAAGCGCCCGAAATTTTTCAAGCGACGGAAGCAGGCCTGTGGGATGGACGCCCATCGCTTGGCGGCGTTTGGATCGCCCACCCTGATGTGACCGACCCTGAGCGCGCCATCATTCGCAATGAAGCGAATGGCAAGTTTGTCATTGGCGCATTGTTCCGCCGTGAGCGCCAATCACCTGGCCCACGTTTGCAAATCTCTTCTGATGCGGCCGCAGCGCTCGGCATCTTGGCAGGTCAGCCATCCAATTTGAATGTTGTAGCTTTGCGTCGTGAAGAAGTTGCCATGGATGCGCCGATGGAGCCCTTGAGCGAAGCCGCTCCGATGCCCGCCGCACCCGAAATCGCCGAAGGCACGTTGGATCCGGTTCTCGATGGCGCCGCCAAGGCGATTGAAACCGCCGCGCTGGCACCGACCGCGACAACCGCGCCGAAACCCGCCGCGAAACCCGCGACGTCATCGCTCAGCAAGCCCTTTGTTCAGATTGGCATTTTCAGCGTCGAACAAAACGCCCGCAATACCGCCACAGCCATGCGTCAGGCTGGCATGGTTCCGACTGTTAAACAGCACACATCAAAAGGGAAAACCTTTTGGCGCGTGGTTGTTGGTCCGGCGCAAACCAAGTCAGAACTCTCGACAGTGCTGAAAACCATCAAAGGCACGGGCTTTACAGACGCTTATGCGGTGACCAACTAACGTCGGGTTCTTCCCGAAACCTGGGCTTTTCTTGGCATAATCCGAGCAGTTTTTAAGTATCGGCAAGAAAACGCGGACCAATGACATGCTGGCAGGTGACAGCCCGCCGCTTTCCGGCAATAAACGAGTTAACGTTTTGAACCGATTGTTTGGACAGGAGCCGCCACATGAGCTTTTTGCCCCGCCGCTTTTTGGCTAGTGCAGCCGTATTTGCTATTCTGGCTGCGCCGGTTTCGGCCTTTGACACACGGGCCAAAGCCGCCTTTGTGCTTGACCAAACCACTGGGACCGTCTTGCTGGCCAAACGCGCTGATGAGGCCCTGCCCCCGGCGTCGATGTCCAAATTGATGACCCTGTACATTGCCTTCGAGGCGATCCGCGACGGGCAGCTTAAGATCGACGAAAAGCTAAGAGTATCCAGCCACGCCATGTCCTATGGCGGGTCGACGATGTTTTTGGACACCACTGATCGCGTCAAGGTCGAAGACCTGCTGCGCGGTATCATCGTGTTATCGGGTAATGACGCCTGCGCTGTGATTGCAGAAACCCTCAGCCCCGATGGCACCGAAAAAGGGTTTGCCAAGCTGATGACGCAGCGGGCCCAACAGATGGGTATGACCAGCTCGACCTTTAAAAACGCGTCGGGATGGCCTGCTCAGGGACATGTGATGTCGATGCGTGATCTGGTTTTGTTGGCTACACGTCTTATCGAAGACTTTCCCGATCATTATGCCATGTTTTCGGAAAAAACCTTTGCCTTTGATGGGCGCGCACCGGGCAATGTTAAAAACCGCAATCCGTTGTTGGCATTGGGAATTGGCGCCGATGGGTTGAAAACCGGCCACACCAGCGAGGCTGGCTATGGGCTTGTCGGGTCTGCTAAAAACGGCGACCGGCGGGTGATCTTTGCGATCACCGGGCTTGATAGCGAACGTGCCCGTGCCGAAGAATCCGAAGCGATTGTCAACTGGGCTTTCCGGCAGTTTTCCGAACAAACCATTGTGAACAAAGACAAAGCGGTTGCTGACGCAGATGTCTGGCTAGGGGCCGAAGACCGGGTTGGTCTTGTGTCCAAACAAGACATTCGCCTGCTCTTGCCGGTCAACACATTGGGCGGCGTCAAGGCCGAAGTTGTCTATACCGGCCCCATTGCAGCCCCTGTCGAGCAAGGACAAAAACTGGCTGAGCTCATTATCAGCCCGGAAGGCTTGCCTGAAACACGTGTGCCATTGGTAGCGGAAAAATCCGTTCCCGGCGGCGGATTTATGGACAGAATGTTGACCGTATCTCAGGTCTTGCTAAAACGCTTGCAGGACGGCCCAAAGGAGCAGCTGTGACCATCCAAAACGGCGCAACTGGGCTGTTCATCAGCTTTGAAGGCATTGACGGATCAGGGAAATCAACGCAAGCGCGGCTTTTGGCTGACGGTTTGCGAGCAGCGGGTCGTGACGTGATTTTGACCCGAGAGCCAGGCGGAAGCCCCGGCGCAGAAGAAATCCGCGCCTTGGTTTTGCAAGGCGATCCTGATCGTTGGTCGGCCGAAACTGAATTATTGTTATTCACGGCCGCACGCCGAGATCATCTCGAGCGGACCATTCGCCCGGCTTTGGCGGCGGGTCAGGTGGTGATCTGTGACCGTTTTGCCGATAGCACTCGGATGTATCAGGGCCTTTCACGCGGTGATTTACGAGCCAAAGTTGATGCTCTGCACGATCTGATGATCGGGATGGAGCCGGACTTAACACTGTTGTTTGATATGGATCCAAGCGCGGGACTTGCCCGTGCCAAATCCCGCGCCACCGTCGAGGAGCGGTTTGAGGACTTTGGTGTCGGCCTGCAAGAGAAGATGCGCGCCGGCTTTCTGGCTTTGGCTGAGGAATTCGCCCCCCGGTTCCAAGTGATCGACGCTGACCGTGACATAGACGTCATTTCCGCCGATGTCTTGGCACGCGTCATGGCCCGCCTGACATGAGTGACAACGAGCTCCCTGAGCCAGACCGCGTCGACGGGGCCCCTCACCCACGCGAAACCGAACGCCTTGTTGGGCAATCTCGCGCAGAAGACGATTTTTTGACCGCATTCAACACCGGTCGCTTGCATCACGGGTGGATGTTGACCGGGCCGCGCGGTGTCGGCAAGGCGACCTTGGCATGGCGGATTGCGCGTTTTTTGTTGGCGACACCCCCTGCCGAAGACGACATGTTTGGCGCGCCGCCCCCTCCGCAAACCCTTGATATCTCGGCTGAGCATCCGGTGTCACACCGCATGCTCGCTTTGTCCGAGCCGGGCCTGTTTTTGCTTCGCCGCGGGCCAACCGACAAGGGCGACAAGCTGGCCGCGGAAATCCGGGTGAACGAAGTCCGCAAGTTGGGGCATTTCTTTTCGCTGTCCGCAGCGGATGGTGGTCGCCGCGTGGTGATTGTTGACAGTGCAGACGAGCTGAACATTCAGGCCGCTAACGCCATTTTGAAAATGCTCGAAGAACCGCCCGCCAACACAACGATTTTGTTGATCAGCCACCAGCCCGCGCGGCTGTTGCCAACGATCCGATCACGCTGCCGGGTTTTACGGCTTGGCCCTCTTTCTCCTGATGATATGGCAACGGCTTTGGCCCAGGCGGATGCCCATGTTGACCCGTCTGAGGCCGCGGCGTTGACGGAATTGTCGCAAGGGTCTGTCGGAGAAGCTTTGCGGCTTATTAACCTGGGGGGACTACAGCTTTACTCCGATATCTTATCTGTAATGGGCAGCCTGCCGAACTTTGACAGCGCGCGCATGTTGGCCCTGTCCGACAGCTGTGCAGGCAAAGGCAAAGAAGCCCGGCTCGACTTGCTGTTAACCTTGGTGGATCAAATGACCGCGCGGTTGGCCCGAACAGGTGTCACCGGCCACCCCCCGGCGCACGAAGCCGCCCCGCAAGAAGCCGGGATATTGGCGCGGCTGTCACCTGATCCGCATACAGGCCGGCATTGGGCAACATTGGCCGGTCAAGCCAGTGATCGCGCCCGCCATGCCCGTGCTGTCAACGTCGATGCCGCCGCTCTGGTCACCGATCTGTTTTTGCAACTGAAATCCTAATTTTCGTACGGTTATAACGCCGCTCACCTGACATTCCATTAATCCACGATCGCGCGTTTGGACCAGATTGGGCCTGCAACTTGTCGGCGTACAAGTTTGGCTCAAAGTTTGTGTTCAGGATGCCCTCATGAAACGCCTCGCGTTTTCCGCGCTCCTTCTTTGTTCGGTCTCGACGGTAGGTTAGGCTTGCGCAAAAAAATTTTCCATGCGCACCACCCCATTTGCTGCCAAGCCGGTTGGGCGCTCGGACTTTACCCGACATAAAATACCTGCGACGAACCATCGCTGACCGCAAATGGTGTATTCTTATGGCTCCACAGTCTGTCGCAAAGTGATCACGTCGGTGGTGTCATGGAAGAGTTGCACGATGCTCATTGGGTTGGCAGTCAACCAAACCTCATTCAAAGCGATCTCCACCACACCCCGGAATGGCCGGAATTGGACCGCGTTGTTTTGCTTCTGGGGTTTGACGTCGATCTCGTCCTTGGCAATGCTGACATTCAGAACGTGATTGCCGCTTCATGATCTTGAAAACAGATGCGTGGACAAGGCGCATTGTTATTAGGAATGCGATTAAGAGTGCTGGTATGGGCAGGCTTTTCACCTGCCCGATAAAAGTTGGACCGAGGCAAGGGTCAACGGTCTAAACGATACCGCCCTTAATCAACCGATCCGCCAATTGGCCATACGCCTGCGCCATAGCACTCTCACTCGTCGCGATTGGCACACCGCCATCCCCGCCCAGCCGGGTATCAAGGTCAATCGGCAACTGCGCCAGCAACGGAACACCGATCTTGTCTGCCTCAGCCGCAACACCGCCCTGACCAAAGATATGACTGTCTTTGCCACAATGCGGGCAGGTGAACACGGCCATGTTCTCGATCAGCCCCAACACAGGTGTCTTGAGCGTCTCAAAGGCATCAAGAGCCTTGCGCGCATCCAACAACGCCACATCCTGCGGGGTGCTGACAACGATGGCCCCGGCAACATCGGATTTTTGGCAAAGCGACAGTTGCACATCACCGGTTCCAGGGGGCAAATCAACAATCAGGACATCCAATTCACCCCATTCGACCTGCATCAACATCTGTTGCAAGGCCCCCATCAACATAGGGCCCCGCCAAACAACAGCCTTTTCTTCGGCCAACATCGACCCGATCGACATAACAGTGACACCATGCGCCTTGAGCGGGATAATGGTTTTGCCGTCAGGGCTGGCGGGTTTATCTGTCAGGCCAAACATACGCGGTTGCGATGGCCCGTGAATATCTGCATCCAACAGCCCAACCTTTTTACCGGCGCGGGTCAGCGCCACGGCCAGGTTGGATGACACCGTAGATTTGCCAACGCCCCCCTTGCCGGACCCAATCGCCAGGATCGTTTTGACACCGGCGGGGTTCATGGCCCCCTCTTGCGGTTTGGGATGTCCGCCCATTTTGAGCTGCGGAGGCGGTGATTTGGCTTCGGCGGTCAGAACAGCACTAACCGAGGTAACACCATCGACCTGCCCGACGGCCGCTTCCGCAGCTTTGCGCAACGGCTCCATATGTTTGGCGATTTCAGCATTCGGAGCTTCGATCACAAAACGGACATGCCCCCCGTCAATCGTCAACGCTCGAATCATATCTTTGGAAATCAGGTCTCCGCCATCGGGCAGTGCAAGCCGGGCAAGCGCGTCTCGAATCGCGGCTTTTGTGTCTGTCATGCTTAATCTCCATCTCATTTACACCAATAACTGGAGGTGACCGCGCGGCACTGCAACCCAGAACGTCGCTTTGATTAAAAATCGAGCGAAATGCAAAAGTTACCCTGCGTTTCACATGCGATTTCTGCATAGCAGCATTGCTCAAACCGGGCATTGTGCATGCGCAGCATTTCCCCCATGTTTAGCGCAACCAGACAACACAGCCACCGAGGCACCGAAGATTATGGCATACGCAACTCAGATCAGCACCGACGCTCAAAGCGGTTTGGCTGCACGCTTCACGGACATCATGATTGACCTGCGCGCCCGTATGGCACGCCGCAAGGTCTACAAAGACACAATTCGCGAACTTCAACTCCTGTCGAACCGCGACTTGGCGGATCTGGGTCTTAACCGTTCCATAATTCGCCGTGTGGCATACCAAGCCGCATACGAAGTTTAAATCAGAATACCGCACGGGACTCTCCTCCTCCCTGTCTCTTGCGGCTTCGGCGACGGTATCGCTCCTCCTCCCTGATACCGCCGCCGCCTAATTCGGATCTACGGATCCACAAGAATGACAGACCCTCTCCTCCTCCCTGGGTCTTTCATAAAAGCGGTGTCTCCACTCCTCCTCCCAGGAGACACCGCAATAAGTTTCGGGCCAAACGGCCCAAAAGAATGACGGCTCCTCTCCTCCTCCCTGGAGCTGCCGCACCTCATTCGGACCAAACGGTCCAACGCATTGCTGGGTCCTCTCCTCCTCCCTGGACCCTTCAAAGCTCGCGGTGATGCCACTCCTCCTCCCGGCATCACCGCAACGCGAATTCGGGCCAAACGGCCCAACGGAATGATGGCTCCTCTCCTCCTCCCTGGAGCCACCGCACCAAAACCAAGGGTCGCATGATCCATCTGATTTGAGCCCTTCTCTTCCTCCTCCCAGAGAATTGTTATGGGTTTCAAAACTTGAAACGGCGCTGCTCACCTCCCTGAGCAGCGCCGTTTTGTTTTGTGGAATGGATTTACTAAACCTCTTCAAGTCGGTAGTTTCAGCCATGCTTTCCAGTTTCCCGTCTTACTTAAAGGCAAAGCTTTTCATAGCATTCCGTTTTTTCGTCGGAGTTTGCACAATTGTTGCGGTCCCAAGCTTTTGGCTTTTGGCCATCTCATCCATCATGCTCGGAGGAGACGGCATAAATGGCCAAATTGTTGATGGTCGCTTTTTTCTAGCGAGCCACGGACAGCTAACAGAAGTTGGGAAATGGACCTTTTTCGCGACGCGTTATTTGGCCATTTTGACAATTGGGACATTCATTCCAATGGTTCTTGGTTCGATGCTTATCAAGGAGATCGAAAAACGATCAAACTCATCATAGCGTTTCGCCTCTTTCGAGCACCAATCTGACGTGATGAAGAAACAGGCTTTGTTGCTTCGCCACCTTCCCCTTCCCCCCCTTATTCGCTACAGCATCGTCAACCAAAGACGAGGAATTTCCGATGCCCATGGAAAAGACGTTCAATGCCGCCGAGGCAGAACCGCGGATCAACAAGAAGTGGCAGGACCAAAAGGCCTTTGCCGCCGGTGCCAACAAGTCGCGCGACGAAAGCTTTTGCGTGATGATCCCGCCCCCGAACGTTACCGGGGCGCTACATGTGGGCCATGCGTTTAACAATACGCTTCAGGATATTCTGACGCGCTGGCACCGGATGCGCGGGTTCGACACGCTCTGGCAGCCGGGCCAAGACCACGCGGGTATTGCCACCCAGTTGATGGTGGAAAAAGAGCTTGCCAAAACCGGGCAGCCAAGCCGCGCTGAATTGGGTCGAGAAGCGTTTCTCGACAAAGTTTGGGAATGGAAAGGCCAATATGGCGGCACAATTGTTGAACAGCTCAAGCGCCTCGGCTGTTCCTGTGATTGGGATCGCAACGCCTTTACGATGGCCGGTGCTGCGGGCGACCCGCGCGTGGGCCACGAAAATTCGCCGAATTTTCATGACGCGGTGATCAAGGTCTTTGTTGATATGTACAACAAGGGGTTGATCTATCGCGGCAAGCGCTTGGTCAACTGGGACCCACATTTCGAAACTGCGATTTCAGATCTTGAGGTCGAAAATATCGAAGTGGCCGGGCATATGTGGCACTTCAAATACCCACTCGCCGGTGGTGCGACATATACCTATGTCGAAAAAGACGAGGACGGAAATGTCACTCTGACCGAAGAACGCGACTATATTTCAATCGCAACGACCCGTCCTGAAACCATGCTCGGCGATGGTGCGGTGGCGGTTCACCCCGATGACGAACGCTATGCCCCCATTGTCGGCACCCTTTGTGAAATTCCGGTTGGCCCCAAAGAACATCGCCGCCTGATCCCCATCATCACCGATGAATACCCCGATATGAATTTCGGCTCTGGTGCGGTTAAGATTACCGGCGCGCATGATTTCAACGATTACCAGGTCGCCAAACGCGGCGGCATTCCGATGTATCGCCTGATGGATACTCGCGGTGCGATGCGTGCCGACGGGGCCACCTATGACCACGACGCTAAAATCGCCGGTGACGTTGCCAATGGCAAACGCACGCTAAGCGAGGCAGAAGCCGACGCCATCAATCTTGTGCCTGAACATCTTCGTGGCCTTGATCGTTTTGATGCCCGCGAAATGGTGGTCGCAGAAATCACCGCCGAAGGCTTGGCCGTGATGACGATGTCGGACGACCCCCGCCTTGGCCCCAAGAAAAAGCTCAAAAAGGGCGAAGAAGCCCCGGAAGCTGTGGCGGTTCCTTTGGTCGAGGCCAAGCCGATCATGCAACCCTTTGGCGACCGTTCCAAGGTCGTCATCGAACCGATGCATACCGACCAATGGTATGTTGATGCGGCTAAAATCGTTGGCCCAGCGCTGGACGCCGTGCGCAATGGCGACATCAAAATCATGCCCGAGAGCGGCGAAAAAGTGTATTACCACTGGCTCGAAAACATTGAGCCTTGGTGTATTTCACGCCAGCTTTGGTGGGGGCACCAGATCCCGGTTTGGTATGTTCCAGGCGAAGAAGATTGGTATGCAATTTGCGCCGCAACTGAAGAAGACGCTTTGAAGGAAGCCGCCTTGCGCTTCCCCGAGGGAACTGATTTCCGCATTGTTGCGGATGCTCAGGAAGCTGCCGGCGTTCTTGCGGCAGACGTTGCGTTGATGGACACCAAAGACGAAGGGACGATCCGTCAATTCGAAGGCCCAATGGTCATCCCGATGTTCCGCGACGCGGATGTTCTCGACACTTGGTTCTCCTCCGGTCTCTGGCCAATCGGTACACTCGGCTGGCCGGAAGACAGCGATGAAATGAAGCGCTTCTTCCCGACCAGCACCTTGATCACCGGTCAGGATATTCTGTTCTTCTGGGTGGCACGCATGATCATGATGCAGCTCGCCGTCGTTGATCAGGTTCCGTTTGACACCGTCTATTTGCACCAGCTCGTCCGCGACGAGAAGGGCAAGAAGATGTCCAAAACCACTGGGAACGTCATTGATCCACTTGAAATTGTTGATGAATACGGTGCGGATGCTTTGCGTTTCACCAACACGGCCATGGCATCTATTGGCGGTGTGTTAAAGCTGTCCAAAGATCGGATCGAAGGCTATCGCAACTTTGGAACCAAACTCTGGAACGCCACGCGCTTTGCGGAAATGAACGGTGCCGTCGGCCATGATTTTTCGGCGAAAAATCGTCCCGCGCCAAACGCGACTCTCAACAAATGGATCATCGGCGAGACTGCAAAGGTTCGCGAAAACACGGACAAGGCACTGAAAGACTACCGCTTCAATGACGCGGCACTTGGCCTTTACGCCTTTGTTTGGGGCAAGGTGTGCGACTGGTATGTTGAATTTTCCAAGCCTCTGTTTGGATCGGATGATGAGGCTCTGGCACAAGAAACCCGCGAGACAATGGCCTGGGTGCTGGACCAGTGCATGATCATGCTGCACCCAATCATGCCCTTCATCACCGAAGAGCTCTGGGACAACACCGCCAAACGTGAAAAAATGCTCGTTCACGGTGATTGGCCCGACTATGGCACCGATTTGGTTGATCCCAAAGCGGAGGCAGAAATCTCTTGGGTGATCAGCCTGATTGAGGGGGTTCGCTCGGCTCGGTCTCAAATGAACGTACCAGCACGCCTATTTGTTCCACTTCTGGTCACAGGCTTTGGGGATGAAGAAAAAGCTGCTTGGGCGCGTAACGAAGCCATTATCAAACGTATGGCGCGTATCGAGTCTCTTGGAGACGTCGAAAGCTTCCCCAAGGGCTGTGTGACCGTTCCGGTGGGTGGCGCAACATTTGGCATGCCGCTGGCCGACATCATCGATGTCAGTGCTGAAAAAGACCGTCTTGAAAAGGCAATTGGCAAATTGGCGAAAGAGATTGGCGGTTTGCGTGGTCGGCTTAACAACCCCAAATTCGCGGTCTCAGCCCCCGCCGAAGTTGTTGAAGAGGCGCAGGCCAATCTTGAGGCCCGATTGATTGAAGACGCAAAGCTGCAAGAGGCCCTCGCCCGTGTTGCCGAAATCGGTTGAGCGCGACACAACTAGTGACAAGAAAGCCCGGAGCATTAACTGCTCCGGGCTTTTTCATATTGCCGTCGAAGGTCGACCCACCGACTTAAAGGACCGCCGATTAAAGGACCGCTGGTGTCACCCGGATCAATGTTGGAAGCGGCACCGCAAAAGCGGCCAAAACGGCCCGCTGCAACGCCTCCAAATCCTCCGGTTCAACCGCCTCAGCCCCATAGGCCCGCGCCAAAGCCAGAAAATCAGGATTGTGGGCAACCACGGCATTCGGAGCGATTTGGCTTTGGATCATACTGTCTTCGATCTCGCCCAACTTACCGTTGTCCCAGACGAAAATGGGTAGGCTAAGCCCCAATTCAACAGCCGTCCCAAGATCTTGGACCGTGTATTGAAATCCGTAATCGCCGAGGATTGCCAGAGTTGGCCTGCCGCGCCGCGCAACCGCTCCACCAATGGCCGCAGGCAACCCATAGCCGAGCGTGCCAAAACCAGATGGATGGTGCCAATGGCAAGGGCGGGGCATATCCCACACTTCCTTGGCCGCATAGGCAAATTGCGTCATATCGGAATAGATCATGCAATCTTTTGGCAAAACAGCCTTGAGAGCATCGGCCACCTCCACAATTCCGGGACGTTCGGTCATGACTTCGGCACGCCAGCGCGCCTTGGTCGCGGCAACTTTTTTGATGTCCCAACACGGGGCACGATCATCGATCCGAGCCGGGATTGCAACGGCCATAGCCCGCAAAATCGCCCCAGCGTCGCCGAGAACAGACATGTCACCAGGTTTGGCCTTTGCCAGCACCACCGGATCAATATCGACGCGGATCATTGGTGCCGAATGCCCAAGCTCATCGCGCCAAAGATCACACTCAGAAAGCTCCGTCCCCATTGCAATAACGAGGTCAGCCTCGGAGAGCGTGTCTGCACTGTCTGGCCGCGCCAAAAAAGACCCGAAATACAGCGGGTAGTCAGCCGACACCAAACCACGCCCGGCATAGGTGCAAAACGCCGCCGCGCCGCTCATCCTCAGGACGTCAGTGATGACATCCGCACCGCCTTTTGCACCGCCGCCAAACACAAAAATCGGTTTCTTGGCGGCCAGCAATCGGTCGGTAATGGCACGGGTCTCTTCTGTGCTGGCCTGCGGTAAGCCGGGTGCCGACGCCGCTTCAGGCGCAGGATCAGCACTCGCGCCCAAGCTGGCGATCGGCACCTGAATATGGCACGAGCGTTTGCGTTTGGTCACAAAACCGGTCAAAGCGCGATCTACCAAGTGATAGGTCGTAGAGGCATCACGCGCTTCTTCAGACCATTCGCAAACCATATCCGCCGCGGCGCGTTGATCTAACATCTGGTGCAGCTGGCCATGTTTGCCAGTGATATCATCCAAACAAGACGTAATCGCGAGCACCGATACACTGTCACTATAGGCCTGCCCCAAGGCGGTCATCGCATTGCACAAACCCGGCCCAGTGATCAGATAGCACACGCCCGGCTTGCCAGTCGCACGGGAATAGCCGTCGGCCATAAATCCCGCGCCCTGTTCATGGCGGGCCAAGACATGGGTGATCCCAGCCTCTTCGATCCCGCGATACATCTCAACGTTGTGCACGCCGGGAATGCCAAAGATCACCTCAACCCCGCGCGATTTCAACATATGTGAAATCTGTGCCCCCAATGGTCTTTGCATCATGCCCTCCAGAAACGGATTGTGAAAATGGCGTAAACCGCCAAAAGTTCCAAACGCCCAGTCAGCATAGCAAAGCTCAGCATCCATTTGGCCGTCGTGCCAATATCGGCAAAATTACCTGCAGGCCCGATCTGATCGCCAAGCCCCGGCCCGATATTCGCCAACGCCGTTGCCGCCCCCGAGACGGACGTGATGAAATCCAAACCAGTCAGGCTTAGCGCCACGGAAAGCACCCCCATGGACACCACGAAAAAGACGAAGAAGGACATGACGGAGCTGACAACTTCGTCACCAATGGGGCGGCCATCATAGCGCAGAGAAAACACCCCATTGGGCGAGCGAATGCGTTTTAGCTGAACTTTGATTGATGCAAAGAGCAGCTGATACCGGAAGATCTTGATCGAACAAGCCGTCGATCCCGCGCAGCCGCCAATCAGGCCAACAAAGAAGAACAGCATGATCAGGAATGGGCCCCATTCCATATAGTCAACACTGGCATAACCGGTGCCCGAAATGATTGACGTGATATTAAACAACGCCTCGCGAAAGGCCTGTTCGGGATGGTGTGGGAAAATCCAGAGCAACATGGTGGCAGTTCCCGCCACCAGTACAACAATCGTTCCCAAAAAAGCGCGAACCTGGCTGTCGCGCCACAACACATTGCGGTTGCCATTCAGCATTTGGACATAGCGCACAAATGGTAGGGCCGCCAAAATCATAAAGACGGCCGCCACATATTCGGCAGGCCCGGAAAACGTGCCAAAAGACGCATCGTAATTGGCAAACCCGCCGGTAGAAACAGTCGTCAGAGCATGCACAGACGCATCAAAAGCGTTCATTCCGCATAACAAGTAGGACAGTGCGCACATCAGGGTAATCGACACATAGACTGTGGAAATCGAGGAGGAAATTTGCGTCGCGCGGGGCAAGATTTTCCCCATGGTATCAAAGCCTTCTGATCGGAAAATTTGCATCCCGCCGACCCTGAGTTCGGGCAAGAACACCATCGCCACAACAATGATCCCGATCCCGCCAATCCACTGCAACAAGCCGCGCCACAACAGCAACCCTTTTGGCAAGTCATCCAAGCCCGACAACACCGTCGACCCGGTGGTTGTCAGGCCTGACATGGCCTCAAAAAACGCGTCGGTATACGTGGCTTGGGTTTCGCCCAACACAAATGGCAACGCCCCAAAAGCAGGCAGCGCCACCCAGACGGATGTGGTCAACAAAAAGGTCTGCTGAATAGAGAGCCCTTGCTTGACCGCATTGGCACATGCCAGTGAAATCAAACCGCCAATCATCACCGTGATCAGCGCGCTCTCTAAGAACACATGCCACTGCCCCCTCCCCTCGGCCAAATCGACCAGCATCGGGAGGAACATCGTGGCACCAAGACAGGTGACTAGCAGGCCAATGACATAGGCGACGGGGCGGATATCGAACATAGACGCAGGGTTGGATGCAGCCGCACGTCATGTCAAGTCAGGGCGTTAACTATAGAGGATGTCCCGGAAAACATGCGGCAAGATATCATCGCGCTTGAGACCCAGTCGTGCAAGATCGTTGTCGCTCTGGGCTTCGAGTTGAATGATTTGTTTCAATCGGGCACGACGTAACCCAGCCGGGTTTACCCCGAATCCACGTTCCGCGAAAAAATTATCGATCTTGAGGCCCAAGGAAACTTTGCTCATGGCCATTTGAACATTATCACGTGGCATTTTGGAAACCTTTCATTACGACACTGGTTTCCCCCCTGCCAGTAGCCTGCCACACGGGAGGTGTGATTTGTATGAAAAGACCGGACGCTCCGATTAGACTTTTAGGTAAATGCCTAAGATTTCAACCAAAAGATACATTCGGCATCTACTTTTGATGGGCATTACCCGACGTGGAACAGCGTAGAGAACAGTTTTGGGTCAAGGCTCTGATCAGCAAACAGCGTCCCCTCGGTCAGGACTGAAACCGCATCATGACTGTGCAGGCTTTCTTGGTGGCTTGCCACGATACGAAAATCACCAACGCGGGCGTCATCCTCCAACCCTTGTGCAAAAAGCCGCGCGGCATCCTCAACAAAGATAGGGTTCGCGGCGTTCAGTTCCGCAAAAGCCTGCTCATCCTCGCGCTTGACCATAACCTGGGTTTCGGTTGGAACGGCGCGACGGCAAAGGTCAACGAGATCTTCGAACCACAGGCATTCGCCCGGCAGCACCTCAACCGACAGTCTGGCAACCGAGCGTTGCGAATGAGGGGTCGCAAGCTGCCCACGCTCGCGTCGCGCATGCTCACTCAGTTCAAGCGAGCAAGGGCATGTGGAGCTGTAAACGTAATCCAAATGCATGATCTTGCGCCGCTGCCCCGCTGTTTCAACAAGCTCAAGCGCGATGTCATAGTATTGAAATCCACTCAGGCCGGAGCGCAGGCTTTGCACCTTCATAGGAAAGCTAAAGCGCATCTGAATACGCGCTTCAAAGCTTTCTAAATCAGTCTTGTAATCATCAAGCGCGGCTTCCATCACCTCAAAACTAAAGGTTTTTTCGGAATGGGTATAAAATGACCGCATGATGCGGCTCATATTGATGCCCTTTTTATCCGCCTCAAGGCTCACCGTCCCGGTGACCGATGTCTCGAGCGTCAAATCACCATTGTCGCGGGTATGATACGGGATCGGCAACCGAAAGTTGGAGATGCCAACGTGTTGGATCACGCGATGGGCACCGCGGATCAGCGAGGACGGCCCGTTTTGCAGATCCGGCAGCGTGTCTTTATACGCGTCATCCACGACAAAATTGTCAGGATAGACCGAGTGTAGTTCAGGATAAGCACCGGTCATCTCTGCCAATGCACCGTCACTTCCTGCGTATTTGCGCAGCAATTCCAGTGCCTTCTCTGCCTCTTCTCGGCTCGGTTTCTCTGAGATACCCGATTGCATATTCATGGGCAGGCCCCCTTTTCATCCTGTCGCACCCTATAGATAGGGTGCTGCTGCGCAAAGTCCACTTGCGCAGCAATCCCAATCATTTGCGACAAAACCCAGAGTCAGACTGCGTCCAATGCCTGCAAAACGTCGTTCACTAGGTCTTGCGGATCCTCGATTCCCACCGAGAACCGCACCAAGCCATCACTGATACCCAGTTCCGACCTCTGCGCGTCGCTGAGGCGCTGATGGGTGGTGGTTGCAGGATGGGTCACGATGGATTTTGCATCACCTAGATTGTTGGAAATAATGGCGATTTCCAATGCATTGAGGAACCGGAAAGCCGCCTCTTTTCCATCCTTCAGAACAAAAGACAACATCGTGCCTCCTGCTCCAAGTTGGCGCATGACCAGCTCATGCTGAGGGTGATCTTCTAGACCTGGATAAATCAAACGCAAGAGCTTGGCGTGACCTTGGGTCGCCTTGGCAATGGCCAGCGCGCCTTCGGTTTGCGCCCGCACGCGCAGAGCCACAGTTTCCAATCCCTTAAGCATGACCCAAGCGTTAAACGGGCTCAGCGATCCGCCGGTATGCTTCATATAAGGTTCGACAACGCCGCGAATATGTTCCTTGGTGCCTAGAATGACACCGCCAAGGCATCGCCCTTGTCCATCAACATGTTTGGTGGTGGAATAGACAATGACATCAGCGCCTTGTTCAATGGCCTTCGAGTAGACGGGCGTCGAAAAAACATTGTCGATCACCACTTTGGCACCAACAGAATGGGCGATCTCAGACACCCCCGCAATGTCGATCACCTCAAGTGTTGGGTTGGACATCGATTCAAAGAAAACGGCCTTGGTTTCTGGGCGCATAGCCGCACGCCATTCATCCAAATTGGCCCCGTCGACAAAGGTCACCTCAACACCATATCGGGTCAAAACCTCTTCTAAGATATAGAGGCAGGAGCCAAACAGAGCCTTGGCCGAGACGACGTGATCACCGGATTTGAGCATTGACGTCAGCGCGCCATTAACCGCTGCCATGCCAGAGGCACAGGCAAAGCCGTCTTCTGCTCCTTCCAAGAGGGCCATCCGCTCTTCGAACATTGCAACCGTTGGGTTGCCATAGCGGGCATAGATGTATTCATCTGGACCGGTTTCTAAAAACCGTGCCTCAGCCTGTTCTGCGTTTTCGTAGACAAAGCCCTGAGTGAGGAAAATCGCCTCACTCACTTCATTCCACTGGCTGCGCTTACTGCCACCATGCACCAGATTGGTGCCCTTACCACGTTTTGTCATTTGTGCCTCCGCAACAAAAAAGCCCCGATCGCGGTCAAGCGAAAGGAGCCCTTCGTCTGACCTCTTTAGCGGTATTTTTAACGTGGCCCGCAATCCGGTAACAAATCACCACGACACGACTCATCTAAAACCGTATTTTCGAGCATGTACCCGCCCAAGGCTCAATTGTCCAAGCCTTTTCCCAAACGATATTTGCCGTGATTTTTTGGCGTATCTCGGCATTTTTGTTTGGCGGAGTTCCCTGAATTCAAAGTTTTCGGGGCTGACCACGGGTGCGATTATCAAAATATTCACTCAGTGAAGTGCCCCGCGTATAAGGCGCAAATCATTTCAAAACGCAAGGGGTAAGGCCATAGAAAATCGCAACAATTTCCCGCAAAACACGGGCGTTCAATTGAAGACATGCCAGCGCAAAAGGTCCAAACGCCCAGTGATGTGCGACCCGTAATTGGTTCCAAATACGCATGTTCAGCCAGAGTTTGGTCGCGCTGGATGATGCGTCAATGTCCCATCGCGTCAAGCGGAACACAGCCGCCATGTCACAACGGCTGTGCGAATAGCTATGTCCGTTAATCGCTGCCCGCACAGCCCTACCCGTTGCTTGCGGCAACATGCCTGAACGCTAGCTCTTGCGTCTCTCATCACAAATAGTGCGAAGTGTATTGAGCGCATTGATCGCGGCGGGAAGACCGCCATAGAGCGCCATTTGCCATATGACTTCGGCGATTTCTCTTTCGCTTAAACCAACTTTCAATCCAGCCTCGATATTGATCCGCAACTGCGGCGCTGTTTGATGCCCCATTGCCGACAGGGCTGCGATGGTCGCGATGTACCGGCTCTTCAGATCAAGGCCCGGACGCGCATAAAACTGCCCATAGGCCATATCAATAACGGTGTTCGCCATATTTGGAAGAAGGTCGCCGTACCGCTCTTCTAAGACCTCTCGAACCCCTGGGTTCAGCTCGTTGGCGAGTTGTGCGCCAGTTATCTTTGTCATCTCAAGGCTCCCCCCAAGGTAAACCCTCCGTCCACCACAATGTCTTGCCCTGTGACGAAATCAGCATCGTCCGACAAGAGCCACAAGGCCGTTCCAGTAATGTCTTGCGGGCGGCCATTGCGTCGAAGCGGCGTGTGGTTCGATAGGCGGCTGGAAATCTCGGGGTCCAAAACCTTATCCGCCATTGGGGTCAAAATGATCCCCGGGCTGATTGCGTTGATACGATTGCCATGAGGCCCCTCTTCGACGGCAAACACCCGCATCATCGCCAGCAGGGCCGCTTTTGTCGCCGCATAGGCACCAGAGCCGGGCATGACCGCTCCGGCGGTCCAAGACGCATTTATCAGCACGGCACCGTTTTTCATGTGAGACAGACATTGCGCCACGGTTTGCTGGGTTCCGATCAGGTTGGTTTTGACAAGATCAGCAAAGTCCTCAGCCTGAGTGTTTCTCAATGGCTTGAACTCTCCCAGATGCCCGGCATTGGCAAAAACCGCATCTAACCGACCGAACTGGGCAATAGACGCCTTAAGGTTTTCTGCAATCTCGTCTGGGTTGGAAATATCGCAGACTTGGACCAAAACGGAGCCGCCAGCCTCTTGTATTTCCTGCGCAACGTCATCGAGAGGTGCCCTCCGGCGCCCCCAAATCGTTACACGAGCGCCTTCACCTGCGAGCCGAAGCGCCACTGCACGCCCCATGCCACTTCCGGCCCCCGTCACAAGCACTGCGCGGGTCTCAAAATGGTTTACCATGTCGGTTTCTCTCATTGGGTTTTCAATGAGATCTCTACACTGTCAGGAAAAATGTGATAATCATCCGATATTTTTAAGCATACTAAAGGATTCCTTTAATATGGACCTGTTCACCGCGATGCGCACCTTTGTCGAAGTGGCTCAGGCCGGCTCGATGAATGCCGCCGCGCTCAAGCTCAATGTGAGCGGGGCTCTGGTTGGCCAAAGGATCGCTGGCCTTGAAGACCACCTTCAGGCGAAATTGCTCAATCGAACAACGCGACAACAGAAGCTTACGGATTTTGGCGAAAGCTATCTTGAGCAATGCAAAGACATTCTGGAGTTGGTTAACTTTTCTGAGGGCAAAGCAAGCGATCAGACGCGTCAACCTCAGGGGCGATTGCGCATCGCTGCACCGATGAGCTTTGGGACATCGGCGCTGATGCCTGCCCTCAAAGACTTCACCGAGATCGCACCAGAGGTGGAGATCGAATTGACCTTGTCTGACAAAAACGAAGACTTGATTGCAGATGGGTTTGATGCAGCCTTTCGCATCGGGACACTGGAAGACAGCGATCTCATGTATGTCCAACTGGCCCCTTATAAAATGCTGGTCTGCGCGTCTGACACATATTTAGAACAACACGGTAAGCCGCAGAAACCATCAGATTTGGACCACCTGCGCGCCGTTCTCTTTTCAAAAACCGGACGCAAACCATGGAGGTTCAAAAACGGGACTGACGAAATTTCCTGGTCGCCACGCGCAAACACTTCAGTGAATTCCGGTCAAGCCGTCCGGGTTGCAGCAAAAACAGGCATGGGCATCGCGATGTTGCCGGAAACTCTCGTCAAAGGGGACATCGCCGAAGGGAAACTGGTGCAAGTCTTATCCAATTGGAACTTACCAGAGCAACCTATGGCGTTGATCTATCACAGTGATCGCTACAGGCCGCAACGTTTGACGACATTCATTGATTTTGTTCGATCAGTGTTTAAACATCACCACACATGACGACGGGCCAGCAATCGTGACGGCCTTCGGTCGTTACTGGTCCATTTTGTGCAAAACCTCGTGCGTGACCCCAAGCTCAATTCACGACCGGACAAAAGGCTACAAGGATCGCGCAAATCTAACACATGGTCATCGCCTAACTCTTAACATTTAGTAAGCTGTGCCAAGCGGACATCCCGTCGTGCACCGCCCCCATAGCCCCAAAAACAATTTATCGACAATAGCTTAAAGCCGACCACTAAGGAAAAACCGCTATATCCAAGAAAACACACCCGTTGCGCGCCCGGCTGATGCGCGTAACGCAGCTATAACAAACCCTTCACAATTCCGTTGCAGCCTTTGGATAGGCCCTTGGACACAGGATTTCGTGGATAGCACCATGCCGATGTTGCGCATTTCAGTACAAGACAACAGCCCCCAAATTCACGGGTCTCCGGCCGCATTGGTCCCAACTTTGCGTCACGCATTATCTCTGGATCACGGTCCGATCAAGATTATGATCCATGGGTTCAAATATTTGCCCGGTCGCCCAGGGTTTTGCCCACATGACGGTATTTTTTCCCGTATCCCGCCCGACACCCTGCGTGGAAAAATCAGCTGGCCGCGCCATCTTGGTCTGCGTGGACAGTCGGGCGAAGGTTTAGGGATCTCATTTGGTTGGGCCTCACGTGGGAGTATTTGGAACGCTCACAAAGCCGCCCAGATCGCAGGCGATGCATTGGCAACATTGCTGAACACGATCAAAATGCTAACCCCGGATCGTCCGATTCAATTGATTGGCCATTCCCTCGGGGCGCGAGTAGCGTTGCGGGCCATTCACAAAAGCGACCCAGGCTCGGTGTCGCATGCCATTTTGATGGCTGCCGCTGAATACAGCAGCGTGGCGGGCCAAGCGCTGACAACATCGGCTGGCAAGCAAGTTCAGGTCTTGAATGTCTCGAGCCGCGAAAATGATATCTTTGATTTCTTGCTGGAACGCGTGATTTCCCGCCCTGCCCCAAATGATCGGATGCTCGGCCACGGCAGCATCACATTGCCAAACATCGCGACCTTACAATTGGACGACAGAAGATCGCTAAAAGCCCTGCAAAAGGCCCGCTTTCCGATCGCGCATCCGCAGCGCCGAATCTGCCATTGGTCCCCCTATCTGCGCCCCGGGGTCTTCCCGCTCTATCGGGCATTTTTGAACGGCGACATGCCAGTAGGACAGTTGCGCGCCCTGCTCCCAGGAGATTCCGAACCACGTTGGTCCCGGTTTCGGCTAAACAGATGGTCTGGTAAAAGCAATCAATCTGTTCTTCACCTAAACTGAGTATTTTGGCATCACGCATTCTTCTAAAGGAGAAGAATTGCTATATATGTCCCTCTAAATATTGCGTTCTCTCGTTCCGATACCGCATCATGGTGAGAACTGGATCAAAGGTAGCAACCAATTATGGAATCCATGCTGTTTCAGGCCTCCGTTTTCCTGGCCGCTGCGGTGATAGCAGTTCCTCTAGCGGCACGGATGGGTCTTGGCTCGGTGTTGGGCTATCTATTGGCGGGCCTTGCCATCGGTCCGGGCTTAGGCTTGGTGGTTGATACCGCTGACATTCAGCATTTTGCGGAATTCGGCGTTGTCATGATGCTTTTCATCATTGGGCTCGAGCTTGAACCAAGGGCGCTTTGGGGCATGCGCCATCGCCTTTTGGGGCTTGGTGGTTTGCAGATTGGTGGCACCGCCGCCGCCATCACGTTGGGTGCGATGGCACTGGGCTATCCGTGGAATACATCTTTGGCGATCGGATTGACCTTGGCCTTATCGTCAACCGCCATTGTCCTGCAGACACTGTCCGAAAAGGGATTGATGCAAACATCTGGAGGCAGATCAACGTTTTCAGTGCTGTTGACCCAGGATATTGCCGTCATCCCGATGTTGGTGGTCTTACCGCTGTTGGCGTTTTCACCTGCAGTGTCACTGTCAGCCGACGGATCAATTCAGCGCGCCGCGGTTGAACATGCCGACGACACACACGCCGCCATGTCTTTGGTCGAAGGGCTTCCAGGCTGGGGTGCGGCCTTGGTCACCTTGGGGGTGATATTGGGCATTATTTTGGGCGGTATCTATGGGGCCCGCCCATTGTTTCGTTACATCCACTCGGCCCGCTTGCCCGAGATGTTCACAGCGGTGGCCCTGCTTATTGTCATTGGCATCGGCTTTTTGATGATCCTTTTGGGGCTTTCACCGGCTTTGGGGACATTCTTGGCGGGCGTGGTCTTGGCAAACTCAGAATTCCGCCACGAGCTGGAATCAGACATCGCCCCCTTTAAAGGCCTGCTGCTTGGCCTGTTCTTTATCACTGTTGGGGCTGGTATCGACGTTGATAGGCTCCTGAGCGAACCGGGTCTCATTTTGGCGCTAACTGTTAGTGTCATTGTGACCAAAGGCATTATTCTCTATGGGATTGGCCGCTTGTTCCAACTTAGCCATCGTGGCCAATGGCTTTTTACGCTTGGGCTCGCACAAGCGGGTGAGTTCGGCTTTGTTTTGGTCTCATACGGTCATCAGCAAAAAGTGTTTAGCGCCGCCCTCAGCGACCGCATGCTCTTGGTTGTCGCGTTATCAATGTTGATCACACCTTTGCTGTTTCTGGTCTATGAATGGCTGTCACACCGGGTCGAAGACACCCGCGAAATCATCGAAGCCGATACGATTGATACAGATGGGCCTGTGATCATTGCTGGGATCGGGCGATTTGGGCAAATCGTCAACCGTTTGGTGCAAAACTCGGGCTACCGCACCGTTGTTCTTGATCACGACATGCAAACGATACAACTCATGCGGCGGTTTGGCTACAAGGGCTTCTTTGGTGATCCGACCCGCCCGGAACTGCTTCATGCGGCTGGCATTGAAACGGCCCGCGTTTTGGTTGTCGCGCTGGATGACACCAAAGCGACGGTCAAACTTGTCGCTTATGCGCGTCGGTTGCGCCCAGACCTGCACATCGTCGCACGTGCCCATGACAGAACCCATGTCTTTAGCCTCTATCAAGCTGGGGCGAGCGATATTGTCCGTGAAATGTTTGACAGCTCGCTCCGGGCTGGGCGCTATGTGCTTGAAAACATTGGGATGAGCGAATACGAGGCCGCCATCGCTGAAGAGACGTTTTACCATCACGACCGCCATACGATCCGCGAACTCGCTTTGTTGTGGGATCCGACAATCGCCCCAGCCGACAACCACGCCTATATTAAACGTGCGAAAGAATTGGAAAAAGAACTGGAAACAGCGCTGTTTAATGCGTTGGAAGAGCGCGGCAAAAAGGACATGGCGTAACCACCAGCCTGCGCAACAAAACTCTTGCAAGAGTTTGGCAAATCCTTGGAACGGGATTAACAATCGCCAAGAAAAAACGTGCCTTTTCACCAAAGACACGCTTTTATAGCTCAGCGAAACGTTACGCGGCGCGCAGAGCCAGAACGTCGTCCACCTGTTTGGCAGCACCCACTTCGTCGCCACCAGCCACCGCAGCGACTTCACGCGTCAAACGCTCCAAAGCCGCTTCGTAAAGCTGGCGTTCAGAATAGCTTTGCTCGCGTTGATCATCGGCGCGATGCAGGTCGCGCACCACTTCTGCGATTGCAATCAGGTCGCCTGAGTTGATCTTTTGCTCATATTCCTGAGCCCGGCGCGACCACATCGCGCGTTTCACCTTGGCTTTACCACGCAGAGTTTTCATTGCCGCGTCGATCACATCAGGTGAGCTGAGCGAGCGCATACCGATTTCCGTAGCTTTGTGGGTAGGCACCCGCAAGGTCATCTTGTCCTTTTCAAACGAAATCACGAAAAGCTCCAGCTGGATGCCGGCGATTTCCTGTTCCTCGATGTTCACTATCTGGCCGACACCATGTGCCGGATAGACAACGTATTCATTTGGACGGAATTCGGGTTTCTTCGCTTTGGTCATATAAGTCTCATTCCTTGCAGCGCATTTCCTATGGGCGACAAAAAAGACGAACGGGAACCTCACGATACCCGATCATCTCTCATAGCTATTTTCACAGAACCTAAATGCTCTGCACCCAACAAAATGTCGTCTTGTGAAGTGTCAGTATATCACAAAAAAGCACCTATTCCCATAGCATGGGAAAAAGTGCTTTTTGTCATTAGTTTCAGCCCCCTAAAGCGCAAAGCTCAGGAAAACGGAAAAACGAAACTCGATTCGCTTAACTGCCCTCACCCGGCGCTTCTGAGAAGTATTTCTTCAGCTTATCAGGTTCGCCATCTCTGGCTTCGTAGTCGGGCAGCGGATCTTTCTTTTCGATAATCACCGGCCATGCTTCGGAATACTTGCGGTTGAATTCAACCCATTTTTCCATTTCTGGCTCAGTGTCTGGGCGGATCGCATCCGCTGGACATTCCGGTTCGCAAACCCCGCAGTCGATACATTCATCGGGGTGGATCACTAACATGTTCTCCCCCTCATAGAAACAATCTACAGGGCACACCTCGACACAGTCGGTGTATTTGCAGGCGATGCAATTGTCGATCACCACGTAGGTCATGAATCTCGATCCTTCAAAAAGCTTGCCGCGTGACTAGACCACGCCGCGCCATCATTCAAGCACATCCCTGCGCAACTGTTCGAGAGCACGACGATCCCGTTTGCTTGGCCGCCCGCCACCGTCAAATTTTGGGGCCTCATGCGGTTTTTCCCGCGGCTGAGGCGGGGCAAGATCTTCATAGAGCTGGCGCGCCTCGGGTGCGGGGCCACGACGGTCACCCAAAGCCACAACTTTGATTACGCGCACATCGTCTTCTTTGGCAAAGGTCAGCACGTCCCCCGCGCTGACCCCAAATGCCGGTTTTGAAACCGGAGTTCCGTTCACACGACACCCACCAGCGGATACAACCTTGGCCGACAGGCTCCGGGTTTTGAAAAACCGCGCCTGCCAGAGCCATTTGTCTATCCGGATTTTCTCAACCCGAACTTTCCCGGTTGTTTCGGCCACTTAGGTCTTGTCCTTCAACCCCATAAGCGCTGCTGCAAAGGGGTTATCGGGATCAATCGGCTTTTCCTTCTTGGGCGGACGCGCCTGGAAGGTCTTGGCACCGCGATCGCCACCGCCTTTGGGGCCGCCCTTGCCGCGTGGCTTGCCTTTGCCGCCCCGCGGTCGATCGCCACCACTGCGTTCATTGCGATTGTCACCGCCACCACGCGCATTGCGCTGGGGCTTGCCCCCACCGCGACGTTGGCCACCACGGTTGCCGCCCCAAGTGAAGGTAAAGAACACCTCCATCTCGGCCTCGGCAGGTGCTTCAGCGCTTGCGGCTTCGGCCACTGGGGCCTCGAGCGTGTCCACGTCGCCCCCGGATGTCTGACCGGCTGGCTCAGCGACTGGCTTGTCATTCGCGGTTTCGGACGCAGGCTCTTGGCCCTCGACAGGCGCAGCGTCCGACGCTTGTGGCTCACTTGCGGCGGTCTCAGAAGACCCGGCATCAACGGGCGCGGTCAATTTGACTTTGGCCCGCTCGCCTTTTTCGGCCTTGTAGCCCAAGCCGCCCATCAAATCGGCAAATTGCTCCAGCGTCATCCCGGTGATCGACAACATATCCGCATTGGCTTCAAAGCCGGCGCGGCTGTCTTCCGTACGCAGCATATCTGCAAGACGCTCCAGCATATCAATGCGGATCGCCCGAGCGCCAGATTTACGATAGCCAGCCAGCGCATAGTGGCGCGCCGGGATTTCTTCGACATTTGGAACGGTCACAAGACCGGGAGGCGGTGCCTCAGGAAACTCTTGCAAATCGTTGGCAAGGCTCCACAAAACCAAACGCAGACGTGTCGGTGCAGGCTTGAGCAGCAACGGCATAAAGATCGTATATTGACCAAATCGCACACCATGCTTGCGCAAAGTCCCACGCGCATCCTGATCCAACGCTTTAACGTCATCGGCCACATCTGCGCGTTGCACAACACCCATCGCTTCGACCAGTTGGAACGCGAAACCACGTGCCAAACCTGTCAGCGCTTCGTCGTCGCGCATTTTCACCAGCGGCTCAAACAGCGCCGCAATCTTGCGGTCCATGAAATGCTGCAAACGGCGCTCTACTTTTTGCGCGACATCTGCTCCGGCTTCGTCATCGACAAAGACAACAACACGCGGCTTGAGCGGATCGTCTCCCTTGGCGAGCTTGCCCACCGCCTGGTCGCCCCACATAAGGCCGCCCTGCTCGGTGAAATCAATCTCACTGTCTGGTGCATTGTAAAACCGGTCCGCCCGCAAATGGAAATGCGGTGTCAACGCCTGAAGCGACGCTTGTCTAAGCGTTTTGGCTTCTTGCCCAGTTGCATCCTTATCCTGACGGAATCGGAAACCCTCTAGTTTCCCGACGAATTCTCCTTCGACGGTAACTTCACCTTGATCGTTCACTTCGGCCAAAAGGGCCTCCTTCTGTTTCAATCGGCGCAGCAAAACACTTGTGCGCCGATCAACAAATCTTTGTGTCAGGCGTTGGTGTAACGCATCTGACAGGCTGTCTTCAACTTTGCGAGTTGCCCCGCGCCAATGGTCTTCATCTCTGGTCCAGCCATTGCGCTGCGCAACATAGGTCCAAGTACGGATATAGGCCAGACGTTTCGACAATGTGTCAATGTCACCATCAATACGGTCAATACGGTTGATTTGTCGCGCCATAAAATCATCCGGAACGTGTCCTTTTTCATGCAGATATTGGAAAATAACCTGTAAAAGACCGGAATGTTCCGCTGGGGATATGCCACGAAAGTCGGGGATCCGGCAGGTATCCCACAACAGCTGGACCGATTTCCCATCAGATGCCCGTGCGCGGATTTCCGCCTCTGAGCTCAGATGACGTAGCGCGCGCAAGTCATCTGCCTCGCGCGCTTTGACTAAATTTTCATCACTTGGGGCTTGGTCAAGGCTGCGCTCCAATGCGTCGATACTACCGAACTGCAGTTTTGAGTTCCGCCAGTTCAGCTTTTTGAGCGGCGTAAACTGGTGATTGCAGATCGCGTCGGCCCATTCCTCGGGGATTTGACCGGCATCCCCCGTCACCCCGAAAGTGCCATCCGACATGCCCCGCCCTGCCCGTCCCGCGATTTGCGCCAGTTCGTTGGGTTGAAGCTGGCGCATGCGACGCCCGTCAAATTTGCTCAGCGATGAAAAGGCAATGTGGTCGATATCAAGGTTGAGCCCCATACCAATCGCATCAGTCGCAACCAGATAATCCACTTCGCGGTTTTGATATAATGCCACTTGTGCATTGCGGGTGCGCGGGCTGAGTGCCCCCATGACAACCGCAGCCCCGCCTTTTTGGCGTTTGAGCAGCTCGGCAATCGCATAAACATTGTCCACCGAAAACCCGACAATCGCAGAGCGAGGTTGCAAACGGCTAATCTTTTTTGATCCGGCATAGGCCAATTGGCTCATCCGGTCCCGATAGATGAATTCCACATCCGACACCAAGGTCTGAATCGGGCCTCGCATGGTGTCTGAGCCTAAAAACAGCGTCTCATGGGTGCCACGCATGCGCAAAAGACGATCGGTGAACACATGGCCACGGTCTGGGTCGGCACAGAGTTGGATTTCATCAATGGCAACAAAATCAGCGCCCATCCCTTCGGGCATCGCCTCGACGGTGCTGATCCAATATTTCGCCCGCGGCGGTACGATTCGCTCTTCGCCAGTGACCAGGGCCACGACAGATGGCCCGCGCAGATCAACAACGCGATCATAGACTTCACGTGCCAAAAGCCGCAGCGGCAAACCGATTAAACCGGTCCGGTAGCTGAGCATTCGGTCAATTGCATAGGTGGTTTTGCCGGTATTGGTCGGGCCGAGAACGGCCGCGATCCGCGCTGTCATGCTCATAAATTTTCCCGGAGGGTCCTTGTTATCAGAGCTTTACGCCCTTCACCTCTTGTTCCAGCCGCGCCAACGCCTTCATGACGTCTGGGTCATGCGGTCGCAGCTCAAGTACACGCGCATAGGCATCATAGGCAAGGGCCGGATTTCCAACCTGCTCCTGGATTGCGCCCACCCCTCGCATGGCGGCAAATTGATTGGGGTTCAACGCCAGCGTCCGTTCCAAAGCCTCCATTGCCACACCAAAACGCTCGGCCTGGAAATAGGCCAAAGCAAGCCCGTGCCAGCCCTCAGCAAACATCGGAGCATGATCTGTCAAAGCGCGAAAATGCTCCAACGCGGCGTCGATTTTTTCGACCTCAAGCGCATCATGTCCGCGCTTTAGCAGCAAATCCATTGCAGGCGAGCCAGATTTAGACCACTCTGCTAATAATTGAGCTTCCAACCTTTGGGCCGCAGCGGCGTCTTCCGCTACGGAAAGGTCGTGCAGCAGCCCTGTCGCAAGGTCCGACGCGCGATTTTCCGCCCGTAAACCAAAAGGTAGGGAAATCATTACTACGGTGCAAAGTGCCGTGAGGATAGATTTGAAAACCATGGTGACCCGTGCTCATAACGTGTCCTGAGTGTAGCGCTGGAGCGCAAGATTTCCAGCACCACTTGATGTAGAGAGGAAAATACATGAGCGACACTATCAATACTGCAGTTGCAGCACTGGCTGAAAAGCTCGGCGACGGCTTTGATGCCACAGCCAAATTTGTGCTCGGCGAAGAAGGCAGTGTGATCGTAGACGAAAACGGCGTGCGCGCTGGTGACGACGATGCCGATGTCACCCTGACTGCGGACGTTGACACATTTGAGCAGATCCTATCGGGCGATCTGAACCCAACTGGCGCGTTCATGTCAGGCAAATTGACCATTGACGGCGATATGTCCGCCGCCATGCGTCTTGCATCGGCGTTAGCATAATGAGTTTGGTTCCCGCGCCTTTTCATGCCGATCTGTCTGATGGTCCCGTTAATGGCCGTGCCTATTGGGTTGAGGCCGACGACGGGTTGCGCCTTCGCGTGGCGCATTTCCCGGCAGAACAGGCGCGGGGTACCGTGCTGCTTATGCCCGGCCGCACAGAATATGTCGAAAAATATGGCCGCACCGCGTCTGATCTAACCGCGCGTGGATATCACGTGTTGGCGATTGACTGGCGAGGTCAGGGCTTGGCAGATCGGATGCTCGATGAGCCGATGGCTGGTCACGTCCATGTCTTTGAAGACTATCAACGTGACGTTGCTGCCCTTCTTGATAGCGTCGGTGCGCTTGGCCTGCCCCGCCCCTTGCACATGATTGGCCACTCCATGGGCGGCTGCATTGGGTTGCGCGCTGTTATGGATGGCCTACCGGTTGAAAGCTGCGTGTTCACCGGCCCAATGTGGGGGATTCGCATGGCCGATCCGCTGCGCCCTGCGGCCTGGGCCTTGTCTTGGTGGGGCAAGCAAATTGGCCTTGGCCATGTCTTCACACCGGGCACCAAACCCGAAAGCTATATCGTCACCGAACCGTTTGAAAACAACCTCTTAACCAGAGACCCGGCGATGTGGGATTATATGCGGCGTCAGGTTCTGGCCGTGCCCGAATTGCAGCTTGGTGGACCGTCCTTGAACTGGCTACACGAAGCTTTGGCCGAAACCCGTGAACTGTCACGCCGCCCCTCACCATCACAGCCCTGTCTGACATTTTTGGGCACCAATGAACGCATCGTTGATACCTCACGCATTCTTAACCGAATGGAAAAATGGCCCGGTGGGCAATTGGTGCAAATCACTGATGGCGAACATGAAATATTGATGGAAGATGAGAACACCCGCAGCCGTGTTGCGGATCAGATGTGTGCTCTTTTTGACCGGGCAGGTTCGGACACAGCCCTGACCGCCTGATGACACTTTGTCAGCGCCGGGCCTGTCAATACGAGTGGGTAAAACAAGATCCCATTGCGGGTCTTGGCCTGTCGCGATCTTGTTTTCCATCGTATTGGGCAGAGTTTTCATAGCAATCCACAGGTTATACGCGTCTGCCCCTTGAACCTCCCGCCTTGGCAGGATTAGCTCTGGCATAAGATATCAAGGAGAGACGCGTATGCCGACCCAGCCGTTTTATGACATCAATGCTTCGAATGGCGATGGCTCGCTAGGACCGTTGCCGGAATGGGATCTGAGCGATTTATATACGGCCGATGACGCGCCGGAGCTCAAGCGCGATCTGGATTGGCTCGAATCCGCCTGCCTGAAATTCGCCGACAATTACGAAGGCAAGCTCGCGACGCTTGATGCCGCTGGGATGCTGGAAGCGATCAAGCGGCAAGAGCGCATTGATAGCGTTGCAGGTCGGATCATGTCCTATGCCGGGTTGCGGTATTACCAACTTACCACCGATGCTGAGCGCGCCAAGTTCCTATCCGATGCCCAAGAGCGCATCACAAACTTCTCAACGCCTCTGGTGTTTTTCACATTGGAAATCAACCGGCTAGAGGATGACTTCCTGGACGGTCTGTTTAGCGAAAGCGCCGATTTGGCGCGTTACAAACCGATTTTTGACAAGATCCGCAAAATGAAGCCACATCAGCTAAGTGATGAGCTGGAGAAGTTTTTGCATGATCTGGGTGTTGTTGGCGACGCCTGGGAACGTTTGTTTGACGAAACCATTGCCGGGCTTACTTTTGACATCGACGGCGAAGACCTCAACATCGAGGCAACTCTGAATTTCCTCACCGACCAAGATCGCAGCAAGCGTGAAGGTGCCGCTCGGGAACTGGCCCGTGTTTTTGCCGACAATATCAAAACCTTTGCGCGTGTGCACAACACCCAAGCAAAGGAAAAAGAGATTGTTGATCGCTGGCGTGGCATGCCGTCCGCGCAGGCCGGTCGCCATCTCGCCAATGATGTCGAACCCGAAGTTGTTGAGGCATTGCGCAACGCCGTCGTTAATGCCTACCCGCGGCTAAGCCACCGGTATTACGAATTAAAACGCAAATGGCTCGGCCTGGATGTCATGCAGGTCTGGGATCGCAATGCCCCGTTACCAATGGAGAGCGACCGCATCGTCGATTGGGAAGAGGCGAAAAAGACCGTTATGGATGCCTATAACGCCTTTGATCCACGCATGGGTGAATTGGCGGAACCGTTTTTCACCAAGGGCTGGATTGATGCCGAAGTGAAACCGGGCAAAGCCCCCGGAGCGTTTGCCCATCCGACCGTGACAGATGTGCATCCCTATGTGATGCTCAATTACTTGGGAAAACCGCGCGATGTCATGACCTTGGCGCATGAGCTGGGCCATGGTGTGCATCAGGTTTTGGCGGCGGGTCAGGGCGAAATGCTCTCCTCCACCCCCTTAACCTTGGCCGAAACTGCCTCGGTGTTTGGCGAAATGCTGACCTTCCGCCAGATGTTGGACGGTGCCCAAACCCAAGCAGAACGCAAGGTGATGCTGGCCGGCAAGGTCGAAGACATGATCAATACCGTTGTCCGCCAGATCGCCTTTTACGATTTCGAATGTAAATTGCATGCGGCGCGGCGCGGCGGGGAACTCACACCGGATGACATCAACGCCCTTTGGATGAGCGTTCAGGCCGAAAGCCTTGGCTCAGCCTTCGAATTTATGGAAGGTTACGAAACCTTCTGGGCCTATATTCCGCATTTCGTGCATTCGCCTTTCTATGTGTATGCCTACGCATTTGGCGATGGTTTGGTGAACGCGCTCTATGCGGCCTACCAAGAACAGCCCGACGGGTTCCAAGACAAGTATTTTGAAATGCTGCGGGCTGGCGGGTCAAAACACCATTCAGAGCTTTTGGCCCCGTTTGGGCTTGATGCCTCGGACCCTAGTTTCTGGGACAAGGGTCTTTCAATGATCGAAGAGTTCATCGACGAGCTAGAAGCCATGGAAGACTGAGACAAAAAAGGCCGCGAAAGCGGCCTTTTTCTTTACCGGAAGAGCGACATCAGTGCCTGAGGCGATTGGTTGGCAATCGACAAGGATTGGAAGGCAAGCTGTTGCTGAACTTGAAGCGCCTGTTGACGCGCTGAGGTTTCGACCAAATCTGCGTCAACAAGTGAGCCAATCCCTACCGTGAAACTATCGACCAATTTGGTCGTAAAGTTTGCCTGTGTCGTAAGCCGCCCCTGAACGGATCCGATCTCCGCTGCGGCGTCCACCGCCGCCTCGATCATCACGTCTACTCTGCCCAACGCATCGTCTGCGCCTGCCTCGGTTGTGACATTCAGGCCTTGCAAATCGCCGAGTTCACCACCGGTTCGATTGCCAGCATCCGCATCCAATCGACTGATAGAGACCTGCAACGTATCGCTTGCCGAACTGACATTCGATCTTGCCGTGATGTCGGTGCCCGCAAAGCTTAATGCCAGCACGTCAGAGGCCAACCCATTGGCGTTGGCATAGGCTTCCCACCGGCGGCCCAGCCCTGTCACCACGTCGGCCATTGTATCGCCTTCGCGGGCCACATAGGCCAAGGTGCCGCCGGCCATTTCCGATTGCGTCTGCGCCCCGGCGGCCGTCGTTCGATACTCAGCTTGATCAAAGCCAGAGGCATTTGCATCGGTCCCAAAAACCGACAATCCAAACGCCGTGCCCGTTTCAACCGACAAGCCACTGACATCCATCGTCGCGCTTTGTGTGGCATTCAACGTGAGCTGATCTGCCGTGGCTGTATAGGTCCCCCCAGCGGATGCAACAAATGCAGTCTGCGCCCTAAGATCCTGACGTTTCAAGGAAATGTCGCTTGTACTAACCCCTTGCTGGGTCCGGCTGATCGACGCCAGAATTTCAACATGGCCATATCCGGCTTCGGTGCTGTCATGTTTGATGAGGTTTTGACCATTGAATGTCGTGGCATCAACCACGGCAATGATCTGGTCGCGCAAAGCATCAACATCAGCTTGAACTTTGACACGGTCAATATTGTCTTGCTGAGCAACAACGATTTTGCCTTTCAGTTCCGTAAGCAAATCCGTCAAGCTTTCAGCCCCTTGCCGAGCGACCGACAAAGTCGCTTGGGCCAGATTCAGGCCATCGGCAATCTGGCGGAACCCCTTAACATCGGATTCCATTTTCTTGGAAACGGCCCAGACCGACGCATTCGTCGCAGCGGTCGACACCCGTTTTCCGGTCCCGACTTGCTGCATGGTCTTGTCCAGATCGGCACCAACCGTTCTCAACGCCCTAAGGGCGGCAAACGCCCCGTTATTGGTCAAAATACTCGACATGTTTCACGCCTCTGCTCCGCGGCCACGCTTCTGCGCAATGTACCGATCAGGATGTGTTCACAGGTTGCATTCTGCCCCAACAAGCCGGTCTTTTCTGACGACTTGCAACATTCACTTGGATGGCCTGAAGTTGAATGACGATGGTTAAATCGGCGCTAAACATGTTCACGCGAAATGCCGACATTTGTGGCTAAATTGTGGCAGACCTGCCTTATTTCCGCCGCAACCTGTTGGGAACAAAGAAAAGGACCAGCCAAGCAAAGCCTGACCGGTCCTTCCAGAAAACATGTTTTGCGATTTACGACGACAACATTCCGTAGATTTCATCCTTAAGAGCCGCACGCTTTTTGCGCAGCTCTGCTTCGGCTTGCTCGCTCATCGGCTCAACATTTGTCTCAGCCCTGTGCACCTCACGGTTCACATCATGATACTCGTCCGCCAGCTTGGCAAAATGCGCATCGTCTTGTTTCAGCACGCTCATCTTTTCGACAAATTCCGGAAATTCTTCGGCCAGTTCATGTGGTGTATGTGACATTTGCGTCTCCCCTTGTTCGATTTCGCAAGCAAGGTGACATACCGACGGGTCCGAGACTTTGACTCGGATCAACCCGGCCAAAAACCTGTCTCTTTTTGTCTTATTTTTTTGCCGCGCGCCAACCGGCTTTTTGGGCCTCTGATTCCGAGCAAAACCAGCGTTCGCCCTTTTCAACCCGGATGGTTGTCACATCATACCATCGCTGATCGGGGGCATGAAAAATACGCTCTCCATGTTTGGAGATATTGCCTTTTAGAACACAGCCTTGCGGGGCAGACGACAAGGACCATTTTGCCCGCGCCGCGCGTCCCTGCGCCCGGTATTGTGCCGGCTCAACAATGCCTGTGCTATGCAAGCCGCGCCCTGCGATTGCCGCCGCTTTTTCTTCCAGGTCGTAGTCCCAGCCGTATTTACGAAAGGCGAAAGCAAGGCCATCGCGAACCAGAACACGGGCCATGTCCTGCCCATTCACCCAACAGCGTGCAACGACCCGGCCATATCTATCTGTGTCAAGCTGTTCGCATGACGCGACTTGGCCTTCGAAAAGCGCCTGTGCCTGCGCCTTGCTCCAGACACCACAAGCCCAGACCGGTTGCCCAGGACCACCGCAACGTTGTTTGACTTCGGGCGCGTCAATGGCGTGAAGCCGCACCGATGTCCCCGCCACGTCGATTGTATCTGCGTCTTTGACGCGCAAGGGGCCGCTGATCTCGCCAGAGGCGATATTGGCGGAAATGACGCCACAAATGAGAACAAGACAGAAACGAATACTTAACATTCGGTTAATCTCGGGGCCCGGAGCTCCGAAATCAACCGATTCTGTCGAAGTTCCTTAACGCTGGGCGGTTTCCCACTCAGGATGGATCCAAGGTTCAGAGTTTTCCGCTGGCAAACTGCGTCCCAAAACGTGGTCAGACACCTTTTCCCCAACCATGATTGACGGCGCATTGAGATTGCCATTGGTGATCTGCGGAAAGATTGAGCTGTCCGCCACCCGAAGACCCTCTACACCAATCACCCGCGCCTGAGGGTCAACCACAGCCATAGGGTCATCAACCGCGCCCATTTTACAGGTCCCACAAGGGTGATAGGCGCTTTCAACGTGTTCTTGGATGAAACTGTTGAGCTCTTCGTCGCTTTGCAGCGCATCCCCTGGCTGAATCTCATGGCCGCGATAAGGCGCAAACGCCTCTTGACCAAAAATTTCCCGTGTGAGGCGAATGCATGTGCGGAAATCCTCCCAATCCTGTTCTTCGCTCATGTAGTTGAACAGGATGCTGGGCGCGGTCTCTGGGTCATTGGACTTTAGGGTTATCGCCCCGCGTGACGGCGACCGCATTGGCCCGACATGCGCCTGATACCCATGCCCCTCTGAGGCAACCTGACCATCGTAACGCACCGCAATCGGCAGAAAATGGTACTGAATATCGGGGTATTCAACACCCGCTTTTGAGCGAATAAACCCCGCACTTTCAAACTGGTTCGACGCACCTGGTCCAGACCGACCAAAAAGCCAGCGCGCCCCGACATACCCCTTGCCAATCAGGTTCCAGTATTTGGCCAAGGTCACAGGTTTTGTCGCGGCTTGCTGGATGTAGAGCTCGAGATGGTCTTGCAAGTTTTGTCCGACGCCCGGTCGATCCGCCACGAGATCAATACCATGATCTGCAAGATGCGCAGCGGGTCCAATACCGGAATGCATCAACAATTTGGGCGAGTTTATTGCGCTAGCGGCAATGATGACTTCCTGAGCGGCCTCAATGATCTCAATCCGCCCCTTCCGGCGCAGCTCGACCCCAATGGCCCGTCCCTCCTGGATCACCACTTTGCGGGCCAAACCACGGACAACCTGTGCCCCCAGCTTTTCCGCTGGCCGTAGATAGGCCTTGGCCGCAGACCAGCGCGCGCCTTTCCAAACCGTCATGTCAAAAGGGCCGAACCCTTCTTGTTGGTGGCCATTGTAATCGCCGGTCACAGGGTAGCCCGCCTGACGCCCCGCCTCGACAAAGGCAGGGACAAGTGGATTGTCGCGCTTGCCACGTGTCACATGCAAAGGCCCGCCTCTGCCGCGCCACTCCGCCTCACCGCCATGTCCACCGGCATGCCAATCTTCGAGCCGTTTGTAATAGGGCAACACATCGGCATACCCCCAACCAGCGGCCCCCATATCGCGCCATGTGTCAAAGTCGCGGGCATGGCCGCGCACATAGATCATGCCGTTGATGGAAGACGAACCGCCAATAACCTTGCCACGCGGGCAGGCCAATCGCCGCCCCCCCAAATGGGGCTCTGGTTCACTCTCAAAGCCCCAATCATAGGTTTTCATCCCCATCGGATAGCTCAGGGCACCCGGCATGTTAATAAACGGTCCCCAATCGCTGCCACCATGTTCGATCACAATGACCGATTTTCCGGCTTCAGCCAGACGATACGCCATCGCGCACCCGGCGCTGCCCGCGCCGACAACAACATAATCCGCTTTCATGCCTCTGTTTCCTTTCAGGCATCCGGGCGCTTCCATAAACACCCAAGATCACAAAAAGCCGCCGCGCAATTCGCGCAAACGTCGCTCATCACTTCAGAGACGTGCTCCGAAATGCTCTATTTCAAACGTCAACTTGGCTCCCCACAACAGCCCCGGCGAGACGGGGGTGGGTGGGTGGGCCGCTCGCCGGGGCTGTTGCCCCAGCGTTAAACACGCTCGTCCAAACCGGCCTTAGAACGGCGATTCCACGTCGCCCATCCGCACGTAAACCGATTTCACTTGTGAATAATGCTCTATCGCACCTTTGGCGTTTTCGCGCCCGACACCGGACATCTTTGATCCCCCAAACGGCAACTCAACCGGTGCGTCGTTATAGGAGTTGATGAAACAACTCCCCGCCTCCAGCTCTCCAATCACGCGGTGACCGCGGGTCAAATCGCTGGTGAAGACACCGGCAGACAGGCCAAACTCCGTATCATTTGCGCGGGCAATGACCTCGGCTTCGTCGTCGAAATCCAGCACTGACATCACCGGGCCAAAAATCTCTTCGCGCGCGATCGTCATACCGTCTGACACATCCGCAAAAACGGTGGGCTGGATGTAAAACCCATCCCCCTCGATCTCAGAGCCACCACACACCAAACGCGCACCTTCCTCCCGACCTTTGTCGATGTAGGACATCACAATATCGCGCTGCGCCTTGCTTACCATCGGGCCAAAATTCACGTCTTCATCCATCGGGTCGCCTATTTTGGCGGTCTCCAAACGCTCGGCCAGACGTTTCAAAAACGCCTCCTTGATACCTTTTTGAACAAAGACGCGTGTGCCGTTTGAGCAAACCTGACCAGAAGAATAAAAATTCCCCAAGATCGCGCCGCCAACCGCGTTTTCCAGATCAGCGTCGTCAAAGATAATCAGAGGGCTTTTGCCGCCCAACTCCATGGTAACATGCTTCATCCCCTCGGCCGCCGCCGCATAGACTTTTCGCCCTGTTGGCACAGATCCAGTCAACGAAACCTTATCTACGCGCGGGTCATTCACCAACGCGCCGCCAACGGCCCCCATCCCCTGAACCACGTTATACAATCCCGCTGGCAATCCCGCTTCATGCAGGATTTCAGCCACCTTAAGCGCACAGAGCGGTGTGTTTTCGCTCGGCTTAAAGATCATCGCATTGCCACAGGCCAATGCCGGCGCGCCTTTCCAGCAGGCGATTTGTGTCGGGTAATTCCAGGCACCAATGCCAACGCAAACGCCCAGCGCCTCGCGCACCGTATATCCCCAATCGCCGCCCAGATTGACATGTTCTCCGGTCAGGCTCCCCGCCAAACCACCGAAATACTCAAGCGCGTCCGCGCCCGATGTCGCATCAACATAAAGCGTTTCGGACATTGGTTTGCCGGTGTCATGGGTTTCGAGCTCCGACAGCTCCCGATTGCGCTCGCGCATCAGATCAGCAGCGCGTCGCAACACGCGCCCACGCTCAGTGCCCGACTTGGCCGCCCATTCGCGTTGTGCCGCTTTGGCCGAGGCAATCGCCGCTTCAATAACGGCTGGCGTCGCGGCGTGAACCCGGGCGATCACCTTGCCAGTGGCGGGATAAACCACCTCAATCAGGTCGCCGTCCGTATCTTCCAGATAGGCCCCATTTACAAAATGGCTCGCCGTGGGCTGGGTATCATAGCTTTTGCTCGTGCTCATAGTGTGTCTCGCAAACTCTCATAAGAAAGCATCACCGTCTCCTGATAGGCAGGTCTTTGGGTCAGCCGGTCATAATAGTCGCGCAAGGCCGGAAAGTCGGCCCGCGTGATGTCGATGTCAAAATAGCGAAACAGCACATGACCCAAGTGGATATCCCCCGGTGTCATAACCGGCCCCGCCAGCCAATCAGTGGCATTTAACCTGTTTTCCGCCACAGCCAGCGCTGTCTCAAACTGTGCGACGGCGTGCTGTATGGCGCGGTGATCGCGATGTGCCAGCGGCGTGCGCACCACCCGCCAAAAGATCGGGCCGGTAAAGCGATTGGCCAGCATTTGCTTGGCCCATTCCGCCCATTGATCGACCTCGGCCAATTCAGCGGCAGCCTTGGGCCAGAACGTGGCAGATCCATAAACCCGCGCCAAATGCCGGATAATGGCCGCGCTTTCGAAAAGCGTCACATCACCGTCCTGCAAGACAGGGATCAACCCATTGGGGTTCATCGCCAGAAAGTCGGGCGTGTCTAACCCGCCAAACCCCTCGCCCACATTGCGGCGATCCACCTCAAGCCCGAGCTCAGCCGCACACCACATAACGGCCTGAACATTAGATGAGGTCGCACGCCCCCAAACGGTCATCATGACGCCACCACATCCCGATGAACCTGAACCGCTTTGATGCGACGGGGTGGGTGGGTGGGCGGCGTATCAAAGCGGTGGCACAACATCGCCATGGTCACTCCCCCCTCGGAAAGCGTTGGTTTTCCTCAAGGTCATTCAAATCCATATGGTTGCGCATATAGCGCTCCGAAGCTTTTTGCAGCGGTTGGTAATCCCACGGATAATACCCGCCCTGCCGCAACGCCTCATACACCACCAAACGCCGCGCCTGCGAGTGGCGCACCTCGGTGTCAAACCGTGAAAGGTCCCAGCGTGTCTCGGCCTTGGCCCGCATCGCCTCGACAGTGCCCGCATGAGCCGGGTTGTCAGCCAGATTGGTCAATTCATGCGGGTCGGCATCCAGATCAAACAACTGCTCTGGATCCAGCGAACAAGCGATGTATTTCCACTTCCCATAGCGCAGACACACCAAGGGCGCATAGGATGCTTCCGCCGCATATTCCATCGCAACCGGTTCTGTGCGCTCGGCCCCGTTCATCACCGGAACAAGACTTTCGCCACTGGTCCAAGGTGCCACCTCGCCCATATCAACCCCTGCCAAATCGGCCAGAGTTGGACATAAATCAATCGTTGAAACCGGCGCAGCGATGCGTTGCCCCTGCCCATCTGGCAGCGCAATCATCATCGGCACCCGTGACGATCCCTCAAAAAAGGACATCTTGTACCAGAGCCCGCGCTCCCCCAGCATATCCCCGTGATCGGACACAAAGACCACCACCGCCTCTTGCCGCGTCTCTTCCAGCACCGCCAAGAGCTCACCGACCTTATCATCAAGATACGAGATATTGGCGAAATAGGCTTGCCGCGCCCTGCGCACATTTTGCGGCGTTACGTCAAAGGACCGCCAGTCATTGGCATCAAAAATGCGCTTGGAATGCGGATCGTGATTGTCATAGCCCATCGACGCAACACTTGGGTCCAGATGGTCGCAATCCTCATACAAATCCCAGTATTTCTTGCGCGCCACGTAAGGATCATGCGGATGGGTAAAACTCGCGGTAACGCACCAAGGCCGATCTTCCTTGGCCCGCGCCAAATCATAGATCTTCATCTTGGCGAAATGCGCGACTTCGTCGTCATACTCCATCTGATTGCTGATCTCTGCCACACCGGCCCCCGTGACCGAGCCCATGTTGTGATACCACCAATCAATCCGCTCGCCCGGTTTGCGGTAATCTGGGGTCCAGCCGAAATCGGCAGGATAGATATCCGTGGTCAGTCGGTCCTCAAACCCATGCAATTGATCAGGGCCCACAAAATGCATTTTGCCGGACAAGCAGGTGTAATACCCGGCACGACGCAAGTGATGGGCATAGGTGGGAATGTCGCTCGCGAATTCGGCGGCATTGTCATAAACCCGCGTCTGGCTCGGCAATTGCCCGGACATAAAGCTCGCACGACCCGGCGCACATAATGGGCTGGCCGTGTAACTGTTCACAAAACGCGACGACCGCGCGGCCAAGGCTTTGAGATGTGGTGTATGCAACCAATCCGCCGGACCATCGGGAAACAAAGTTCCGTTTAACTGATCCACCATGATTATCAGGATGTTGGGGCTCATATCAGCTTGTCCTGCATCAAGGCCTTGGCAACCGTTTTCACCTGTTCTGACGCGCCTGTTATGTCGCCGCCATCAAGCGCTGCGCGCAAATAGACACCATCGATTTGCGCCGCAATGATGTGCGCGACCGTCTCGGGGTCGGCGCAACGTCCCCGCAATGCATGCACCAAATTGCTATGCAAACGGCGCTGATAGACCCTCAATAGGCGCGCCGCCTCAGTATCGCGCTGCGCAAAGCTGTAGAAATTGAGCCATGCCGAAATCGCCGCGGGATCAAAACAGTTGGGATCAAAGCTCCCCTCAATGATCGCTTCAAGCCGCCGTCCCGGTGTCGCACGGCCCAGCGCAAGACGCACATCACGGGAATATTCGGTCAGAATATGGCGCATCGCCGCCAGAAAAATCTGGGCTTTGCCGCCAAAGTAATGATGGGCCAACGCGCTCGACATTCCGGCACGTTTGGCGATTTGTCCGACGGTCACCTCTAGCGATCCAGCGGCCCCGATCTCTTCGACCGTGGCAGCCACCAGCGCGGCGCGTCGTTTTGGTTCTTGTCCAATCTTAGGCATACAAGAATTGCTGCCGGTTATTGACTGACAAGTCAATCAAAATCCATCTACAGCAATATGGCGGGAAACCCCGGCCATGCCCCCCGCTTGGAAGGGGTCGCATTTAGGTCAATAAAGGTCGCTTCCTAGACGCATTCCCAAAAATCCAGGTGCTCCCTCAGATGCGCAGTCAACACTATGACGTGGCACCCTTCGACTTGGCCCACCGGGCCAGAATCATCTTAAACACTTCAGTGCAGCAATACCCAGGCCAAAACCGGCCCAGCGATACCATCACAAAGCCATCACATTTCAAATGTGCCCAGCACTTTGTTTTGTGGAAGGCGAGCAACTTCGACGCCATCATGGGTGCGACGCAGGTTATAACCATAGCCACGCATCCGGAAACGCCATTCGGCTTCTGACAACACTTTGGCCCGTTCTTTGAGCAAGAAGGCCTCGATCTCATGCATATTCTCAGTCAATTTATTCTCCGCAAACATCTCTCTCTCCATCGTTCACGTTAACTTCCGATGGTTGACAAATTCCTTAGAGACTTGGGCACAAGTGCGGCCAATACATGGATTTTTAACGAAATGGAGACAATCGCCGCGCTGCTAATGTTTCGTTTCCACCACACCGGGCGTGATACGCCGGTTCAAGACAGCTTCACGCCAAGTGATAAAGACCACCGCGCTCATAATCAAACCGCCGCCCGAGATGACCCATGGGTCAATTCCTTCATCAAACAACAGCGCACCGATCGAGACAGACCAGACCAATTGCAGAAAAGTCACCGGCTGTGTCACGGTCAAAGGTGCGGCTTTGAACGCCAGTGTCATCGCGTAATGCCCGCCCGTAGCAAAGCACGCCACCAGGAATAAAATCCCTACGTCCCAAAGGCTCGGCCACACCCAAACCGGGATCGCCATCGGTGCAAGACCAATGGTAACAGACACAGACATTGTCGCGACGACCATCGCCGGGCTGACCTCGGCTGACAGGATTTTCGCAATCAAATAGGACGCGGCAAAACAACTTGCGGTGATCAGCATGGCAAAGTGCCCCGGATCAAGTTCGCGAAATCCCGGTCGCAATATGATCAGAGCGCCAATCATCGCCACGATGATCGCCAAAATCCGCCGCATCGCCAGCTTTTCCCCCAAGAGCAAAACCGCCAACAGGGTCACAAAGATCGGGTTGAGGTAGTTCATCGACGTCACTTCCGCCAACGGGATTCGCGTCATGGCAAAAAACCAAAACGCCACGCCCAGCGACTGAAACACACCGCGCACGGCAAACAGTTTCCATTGCCGCGATGTTGGTCGAAAGTCTCTCAGCTCACGCCACAGCGGGATCAAAAACACCAACCCCAACACATACCGCAAAAACGCGGCTTCGGGCGCGGGCACCCGCCCATGCAGGGTTTTGACCAAGGCAGTCACGGCGACAAAGCAAAGCCCTGTCACAACCATCCAAAAGATACCGACACTCGGGCGAGATTGATCCATGCGAAATACTTAACCCATTCACAATCAGGCACAAGGCTCGCCTGTCGTGCCGCCTCAAAAACCTTGGGTTCCCCCCTAAGGCCAAAGCGCCCTACCCGGCCAAAAGACCCACAGCGATCAAAAGCATGGTCACCCCCACCCCCAAATCCAAAACCCGCCATGCGCTTGGTTTTGCAAAGACCGGAGCCAAAAGGCGTGCGCCATAGCCCAAGCTAAAGAAGAACACGAAACTGGCGGATGCTGCGCCAAGTCCAAATCCCAACCGGTCCTCATATTGCGCAGAAACCGACCCCAACAAAACAACCGTATCCAAATAGACATGTGGGTTAAGCCATGTCAGGGCCAAACAAGTCAGAACAGCGAGACGCAGGCTACCGGCTTTTTCGCCCGCTTGCATCACATGTCCCCCCTTCCACGCCCCCCACAGGGTTCGAAGCCCGTACCACATCAGAAACGCAGCCCCAAACACCCGCATGCCCCATTCCAGACCCGGCACAGCTTGGGCCAAAGCCCCAAAACCGGCCACACCGGCTGCAATCAGGACCGCATCAGAGATCCCGCATACCAGAACCACCGCCAACACATGCTGGCGCATCAAGCCTTGGCGCAGCACAAACGCATTTTGCGCGCCAATCGCCAATATCAAGGTAAAGCCAAGCGCAAATCCGGCAAAATAGGTGGTCATCTTCGTCTCCTGTCGTCCCGAGGCTTGACTACGCCAGGGCCAACCTGCAATCAAATTAAAGATACTACACTCAAGTTAGGCTTTCTAATGCACTTTGACCCTCATCATCTCGCGGCGTTATCCGCGGTTTTGCGACACGGCAGTTTTGACGCCGCGGCCAACGCGCTGCATGTGACCCCCTCGGCTATTTCGCAACGGATCAAAGCGTTAGAGGAACGCGTTGGCACCACGCTGGTCAACCGCACCAGCCCCTGTACGGCCACGCCACACGGGCTGCGCATCGCCAAACATGCGGAAGATATTGGCCTGTTGGAAAACGCGTTGACCCGCGATCTGCAATTGGATGGCGATGGCAGCCAGCGGCATCAGCGTATCGCAATCAACGCAGACAGTCTCGCGACTTGGTTTGTGCCTGCTATGGCACAGGTGCCTGACATCTTATTTGATCTGGAAATCGACGATCAGGATTACAGTGCAGATTGGCTCAAACGCGGCGCAGTTAGTGCCGCCATTACGACGGTTCCAAACATTCCCGGCTGTGATGCCTATGCGCTTGGCGCGCTGAGGTATGTTGCAACGGCATCACCCGACTTTCATCAAAGATGGTTTAGCTCTGGGGTCACCCCCGCCACATTGGCCAAGGCACCCAATCTGGTGTTCGATGCCAAAGACGGGTTGCAGCGTGATTGGATCACCGCCCAAGGGGCCCCGCGCGCCGCGCCGCCCTGCCATTACCTGCCCTCAACCCAAGCCTTTGTCGACGCTGCCATCGCCGGGATCGGGTGGGGCATGAACCCCGAACTCTTGGTCAAAACCGCCTTGCAGACCGGAACCTTGGTGCCAATCAATGGCGACGCAACCTGGGATGTTCCGCTCGTTTGGCAGGTCAGTCGCGTTTTGGCCCCGGCCCTCACACCGGTCACCCAAGCCGTGTTGCAAACCGCCCAGACTGTTCTGGTTCAACCCTGATCGGATTTTCCGGTCCCAAACAGGTAATCCACCATCAGGCCCATGCGAAACGGCAGGCTTTCTTTGCGATCGGCCAATTGGCGCACCGTCATCCGCCTGCGCCGAATAACCGCCCGCGCCACGCGGTAATCAAAGGCGCGTTTGCGTTTCAGCACCCGTTCAGGCAACAGCTTTTGAAGGCCCTTCCACAGCAACCCCAATTGCAAAAACGCCACGGCTTTGAACACCATCTTTTGCAAACTCACCCAGGCCATCCGCCCAAAGGCCGCCGCCCCGGCGACAATCCAAAGCGGCAATTGCACCGAGAACAAAATCAGCCACAGCCCCACCGTACTGACCGAAAGCGCCAGCGCCGCAAAAATCAGGATCAAACCGGATATCAGCTTTTCGATCCCAGACAGGCTTTGATACCACGCTATCATCCGGGCATATCGCTCTTGGACAGCTTCAATATAGCCGCTGAACAGCCCAGCCAGCCGCCGCAACACGGCCTTGCCCAACACCATCGGCATCAGGGTCGACATGATCCATTTCTTGATCAGCTCAATTTTGAAAAACGCCGCCGAGTGGGTTTTCAACCAAAGGACAAACACCGGCAACTTGAGTCCCATCGCCGATTTGAAGATGATTTTCAACTGAACCGCGATCAAACCGACCGCGATTAAAACTTCGTTGCCAAAATAAAAGGTCGCTGCAACGGATAAGGCAACGACAAGGGTCAGCAAAACGATGGCGCGAAACAGCATGCCTTGTGAATAGGCCAGCCACCCCAAAGGGGCAAGCCATCGAGACCCGGCCCGTGGCACATCTGCCATCGACCTGACCCACATCAACGACAGATCACGCCCAACGGCTTAATATCGCTTGCGTCGGGGCATCGCGCCCTGATGCCCCGGCGGTAACAGCAAAGGGGAATGACCCATGAAACACCTGATAACTCTGGCCGCAATCACGCTTATTGGTTCCGCCGCAACAACGGCCTTCGCCGGGGATTGCACGGGCTATGTCACCGGTGTGCGACCGATCAGCCAATACAACCATGCTCAGGGCAATGGCTTTTTGGCAGTGCGCACAGGACCGGGTTCGAAATACCAACAGCTTGGCGAAGTATACCGCGGCGATGAGGTTGCGGTCTGGGACCGCTCAGGAAGCTGGTACCACGTACAATGCATGTCAGGCACCTGCACCAGACCACTATGGGGCCAACCAAACCCCAATGGCTGGGTATATGGTAAATACTTGGATATCGGCGGCGTTTGCCCATAGGTTTTTGCCCATTTCTCATCGCTCGTGACCGGATCAATGACCCTGTTGGCCTGCCCTAAGGGGGCGGGCCATTTCCTATGACGTCTATCGCTCTCTCAGGCGGGAGAGCCGGAACACGACAGTCCAGCCCAAGCCATCCCCAATGCCCCTGTCGTTAGGCCCGCAAACTCCCCACAAAGATCTCCGCATTCGGGGGCTACATCAGTTTCCGTTGCCCCCAGGCTCTGCCAAGCCGGTATCCGAAAGGGCATGAGCGACCGGTCCGCCATGCCTTCCTTGCCTGTATCAACGGGCTTATCAACGGGCGACACAGCGCGGCCGGGGGGCTAAGTGCCATCACCGCAATTCACAAGCGGTCAGAAAAGCACGCCTCACATGGCGCGCGGATTGGGTGAAACACGCCCGTGGCCCGCATTGTTTGTCATTGGCGCATATTTACCCGACGATAACATCTCGCCATTGAAAGACCCGCCAAACATGCGGCAGAACATGACAAAACCGGGGGGCTGCTGCCTGTCGTTGCTTTGATCTATGATGTGCTGCCACCTGTGAGTTCGGCATGGCCATCAAAGTCAATGGCCTGCCCCCCACAACTGCCCCCACACCTGACCGCCCTCTTGCCAAGGCGCGTCTTGGATGCCAGCCTGACACCAAACGGGAGGGTGCCGTGTTAGACGGGTTTGACGATCATCGGATCACAGTGCCATCGGGCATCACATTGCGGGTTAGGCAAGCGGGCGATGGTCCGGCACTGTTACTGCTTCATGGCTATCTGCAAACCCATCTATGTTGGCACAAAGTGGCCCCCGATCTGGTCACAGCTGGGTTTCGTGTCATTTTACCCGATCTGCGCGGCTATGGCGACAGCGACAAACCCGCCTCTGATGACACCCATGCCCCCTATTCGAAACGCGCCATGGCGCAGGATATGACCGAGCTGATGACAGAGCTTGGCCACTCTTGTTTTGGTGTTGCGGGGCATGATCGCGGCGCGCGCGTGGCCCATCGCTTGGCCCGTGATCACGGTGATCGTGTCTTGGCGGTCTCGTTTTTGGACATTGCACCGACCGAATACATGTATGCCCAAACCAACATGAAATTTGCATCGTCCTATTATCACTGGTTCTTTTTGATCCAGCCAGCACCCTTGCCCGAAACGTTGATTGGGCAGAACCCCGAATTCTACTTAACCAGCAAACTCAATGCTTGGAGCCGGGGCATGCCATCGGCTTTCGCCCCTGAGGCCGTCGCTGACTACCTGCGCTGTTTTCGCGAAACCGATTGCATCCATGCCACCTGCGAAGACTACCGGGCCTCGGCCACGATAGACCTGGACCATGACGCCGCCGACGGCGGAACAAAGCTTCAGATGCCCGCTCAGGTTTTATGGGGTGAAAACGGCGTTGTCGGCACGCTCTATGACGTGCCAGAGGTTTGGTCGCGCTATGCCGAGACCCTAGAGGCGCATCCGCTGCCATGCGGGCATTTTCTTCCCGAAGAAGTGCCGACACAGACGGCCCAACACTTGACCCGCTTCTTTAAAAACACGCTTGCTCAGGATCACGACACATAACGTCGAAACCGGCCAACCCAGTGAATATGCCGGGTTGGAAGCGTTAGGAAACGGCACCACCGTAACACTTGGCAAAGATGGTAAAAACAAAAAGGCCCCGAAAATTCGGAGCCTTTTCAAATTGTTGGAGCAGCTTATTACAGCTGTTCCATCACCTCATCCGAGGCCTCGAAATTGGCCGTGACACGCTGAACATCATCATCGTCTTCCAAGGCATCAATCAGACGCATCAAAGACTGCATCCCCTCTAGGTCCAACTCGGTGGTCGTGGTTGGTTTCCAGATCAATTTCGTTGATTCAGATTCACCCAACGCCGCTTCGAGCGCAGTGGACACCTCGTTCAAATCCGTGTCTGCGCAATAGATGACATGACCGTCTTCTGAGCTCTCGACATCCTCGGCCCCCGCTTCGATCGCGGCTTCCATAACGGCGTCATTGTCGCCAACTGAGGCGGCGTAGATAACCTCGCCAACGCGGTCGAACATGAACCCGACCGAGCCAGTTTCACCAAGATTGCCGCCGGTTTTTGCGAAGGTTGACCGCACGGTTGATGCGGTCCGATTGCGATTGTCGGTCAACGCTTCAACGATCACGGCAACCCCATTGGGGCCATAACCTTCATAGCGGATTTCTTCGTAATCATCCCCCTCACCCGCGACCGACTTCTTGATCGCGCGTTCGATATTATCCTTGGGCATAGATTGCCCTTTGGCTTCTTTGACAGCCAAACGCAAACGCGGGTTTTTCTCTGGGTCGGGGTCGCCCATCTTGGCTGCGATGGTAATTTCTTTGGAAAGCTTCGAAAACAGCTTGGCCCGCAATTTGTCCTGACGGCCTTTGCGGTGCTGAATGTTTGCCCATTTGGAATGGCCGGCCATGGTGTCGCCTCGTATCTGATCGCCTTGATTGGCGCAGTCTATAAGGTATTGGGCCTAGGTTTCCAAGATGGGTTTCCACACCCTGTGTTCGCGACTGCGTTTCGCGCGTCAGGGCTTGGCAAGACGCGGTGCCTGCGTTAGGCGATGCGGCATGTCAAAATTTCTCCTTTTGCAATTGCGCCCAGAAGCCGAAGTCAGCGACAGCGAATTTCGCGCCATTCTCGACAAAAGCGGGCTAGACGCGGCCCGCGTCCATCGGATTTGCCTGGACCGCCAAGACCTGCCCAAAGGATTGGATTTGCACGACTATGCAGGTGTCATTGTCGGCGGTGGTCCGGGGTGCGTGTCTGACGCGCCAGAAGACAAAACCCCAGTTGAGGCACGTATTGAAGCCGCCTGTTTGGCTATGATGCCCCAGATCACCCGTGATGACCTGCCCTTTATGGGCTGTTGCTATGGTATTGGCATACTCGGGCATCATCTTGGCGCTGACGTGTCCAAGGCCAAGTATGGTGAGCCTGTGGGGCCGACCACCTGCATCATGACACAAGACGGCCGCGCCGATCCACTATTGGATGGCTTGCCCGAGGCGTTTGACGCTTTTGTCGGCCACAAAGAGGCGCTGCAACATCTGCCGCACGGGGCGGTTCAGCTGCTCTCCTCCGAGCCCTGCCCGTATCAGATGATCCGCTATGGGCAAAACGTGTATGCAACCCAATTTCACCCCGAAGCAGATGGGGCGGAGTTTGAGACGCGTATCAAGTTTTATCGCCACAAGGGCTATTTTGCCCCCGAGGACGCGGACCGTTTGATCGAGATGTGCCATTCTGCCGACGTTACCTCACCAGAGCGGATTTTATCTGCGTTTGTCGCGCGCTACGGTTAACCGCGCGACGGCCCCTTGCGGCCATTGCCCTGCCCCTTAGATTTTGCGCCTAAGAGAGCGCACAAGCAGATCGGCGTTCGCGCAGAGTATCGCGCAGTGACTGCGACAGCGGTTACTGCGGGCTCAGTGGATCACAGGGGCCAAAAGAAGGGGATGAGCACCGAAGACAGCAATCCAATACCGATATTGAGGGGAAGGCCGACTTTGACAAAATCCGTGAATTTGTAGCCGCCGGGACCATAGACCAGCGTGTTGGTCTGATAGCCGATCGGCGTTGCAAAGCTACAGGATGCGGCAACCATAACGGCCACAACCAAAGGACGCGGATCAACACCAATGGCGGCTGCCAAGGAAATTGCGATGGGGGTGACCACCACCGCGACCGCATTGTTGCTAACGGCTTCGGTCAAGACCGAGGTCAACAGATAGACCGCCCAGATCAAAGCAAATGGCGGCAATCCAATCAGGTATGGGGCGACGGTTTCAACAATCATCGACACGGCCCCCGACGCCTGCAAGGCCGCACCAATTGCCAGCATCGAAAAGATCAGCGCAAGCAACCGCCCTTCGATAAAAGAGAAAGCTTCGTCGGCATCAATACATCGCGCCAACAAGACAAGTGCGACCGCAATGATCGTCAAAGGCAGGATTTTCGCCATGCCCAGCGCCGACAGCGTCACAATCCCGGCCAAAGCCAACAAAGCGACAGGGGCATGCCCACGGCGGAACGCTTTGGCGGACGGGCGTGACACGTCCACAAGGGCCATGTCTTCAGCCAGGCGCTGAATGTCTTCCGGGTTGCCTTCAAGCAACAAGGTATCACCGACACGCACCACCAATTGATCCAACTGGCGGCCAATATTCTGGTTCCGGCGATGCACGGCCAGAGTGTACACGCCATAGCGGCGGCGCAGACGCAAAGCACCAAGGCTTCGGCCAATCATTTTGCAACCGGGCGAAATGAGAACCTCAACAGTCGTGGTTTCTTTTGCAGAAACCTGATCAACCCGCTTCAAAGATTTGTTGCGCTGGAGGGACAAGAGTTCGGTCATTTGGGTGCGCAAAACCACACGATCCCCGACCTGCAAAGACACCTCTTTGAGGTTGCGCCGCAAGGATTCGTCCCCTCGGATCACGTCGATAAGGCGCACCCCATCGCGTTTGAACAACTGCACCCCAAGAACATCGCGCCCGATCAAATTCGAATCAGGTGGCACCACGGCTTCGGTGAAAAACTTCATTTGAGAGCGATCAGACAGCATTCCAGCCATCGAATGGCGGTCCGGCAAAAGGTAGCGCCCGACAACCGCAAGATAGGTCATGCCAAAAGCAATCAAAATAACGGCCAGCGGCGTGACCTCAAAAATCGTAAAGGGCTCAAGCCCTTGGGTGCGGGCAACCCCATCTACAAGCAAATTGGTAGACGTCCCGATCAGGGTCAGCGTCCCCCCAAGAATGGCCGCATAACTTAGCGGGATAAGCAGTTTTGAGGGCGCAACCCCCAAAGCTTTGGCCAATTGCACAAAAACTGGCAACATAACCACAACAACGGGGGTGTTGTTCATAAAGGCCGATGCCACAACGACCACAGCCAAAATCGCGGCCATGGCCGCACGTGGATGCACCAAGACTTGCGCCTGTGCAAAGCTGGTAAAGGCATCCAAGGCCCCGGTGCGCACCAAGGCCCCCATGACAATGAACATGCCCGCGATGGTCCAAGGAGCGGGGTTCGACAAAACCGCCAACGCGTCGTCGTAGGGCAAAACACCCGATGCCAAAAGAACCGCGACCCCGCCCAATGCGGTCACTTCGGTGGGGTAGACGTCCCGCAAAAACAGCGCAAACATCACGACCACAACCGCAATCGCAACCCCGGCTTGCCCGGATTGGCTTAGTTCAATCAGTTGCATTATCTGCTCTTTTTTCCCTCAACCAATGGCATTCTGGCTGACCCGCGCGCTGGGAACAAGCCCGACTTGCGTCGTTCCGCCGCTCAAAGCCCCGAGGGTTGCAAACGCCCACCGTGTCGGACGGGGGTGATGGATGTCGCCTTGCCGCTGCGATCATCGGTTTCAACCACAACGCCTGACAAGGTTGCCTCTCCCGTTGCCGGTGTAAAGCGCCCCTTCACCATTCCGGTGACAAAGCGGCGCATGGGTTCCGCCTTTTCCATGCCAATGACCGAATTGTAATCACCACACATACCGGCATCGGTCATATATGCTGTTCCGCCCGGAAGAATTTGCGCATCCCCCGTTGGGACATGTGTATGCGTCCCGACAACCAAGCTGGCTTTGCCATCGCAAAAATGGCCCATACCCATTTTCTCAGAGGTCGCTTCGCAATGCATGTCCACCAAAATGGCCTGCGCTTGGCCGCCCAAAGGGTGGCGGCGAAACACATCATCCATGGCGGAAAACGGATCGTCATAGGCGCGTTTCATAAACACCTGCCCCAAAACCTGGCTGACCAGAACCTTGCGCCCACGCCGATCATTGAAAAGCCCAACCCCGCGCCCCGGAGCGCTCTTGGCAAAGTTTATCGGCCGCAACACCCGTGGTTCGGTTTCGATAAAGCTGAGCATATCCTTTTGGTCAAAGGCATGATCCCCAAGCGTGACCACATCGGCCCCCGCATCCAGAATAAGTTTGGCATGCTCACCCGACAGGCCCATGCCGTTCGAGGCGTTCTCGCCATTGACCACAACAAAATCCAGCCGCCAGTCATCACGCAGCTGGGAGAGTTTTTCGGTGATAGCGGCGCGCCCGGCGCGGCCCATCACATCGCCTAGAAAGAGAATTCGCATAAGTCCTGCCCTAGCGCCAAATGCGCGGAAAGCAAAGGGGCGCGATCACATCTGCGACAATTACGGGACGGTGGGCGGGGCGATAGGCGCAGCCTGAGCGCCAGCCCGGCGTCTACTTACAAGCCATTGCCTGTTGCATCGCAGCGGAACTGTAGGCCCCGATGCGTTTGCTGTGCAGGTTCTTGCCGTCAAAGCGCACCGCGCGCAGCTCGCGCCAATCCCCCGACGCGACAATCATCTCAGGCCCGCGTCCGCAGTCACGCAGGCCGCCCTCGATGTAATCCCAACCGATCTGGTGATTGCTAAAACCGCTGGCACTGGCCACTTCCGTCAATTTGCCATTCTCAAACCGCCAAACCCGCATCACCTTAGCCAAATGCGGCCGGTCAACATAAGCAATCTCGATATTGCCATCCCCGTCCAGATCAGCCGCTCCAATAGGAGCCAACCAACGGTTGCGTTGTCCAATATGCGGCGTTGCGGCCAGTTTCCGACCAGTACTTGAATACAACGCCAATTGCGCCCCAAGCCGGACGTCGGTTTCGACCACCATCACCGCATGCTCGGTTCCAAATCGTGTCGTGAGCGTTATGATGCGCGGTGCTATATCTTCAAAAACATGGTCTACCGGCAACCGAACCGTGATCTCTTTCGTACGAATAACGGGTTTGGTCACCAATAATTTAGACCGCTCGTTGTCCAGCGCCCGGATCACTAAGGCGCTATACTCAATATCATCGCCAAGTACACCATGAGCGTATCGCGCCGTGGGCTCTTCAAAATAAGCGTGCGAGATCGTGTCCGCCGCAGCTGCCCCAGCCAGAGACAAGCTCGACATAAGCAACGCGCCGCGCAAAAAGCGTCGCCAAGGGCGCAGCAAGAGACGCGGCGCCCTTCTCAACATCAGATTTGCTTTTCGGGCAGTTGCACAACCAAACCATCCAGATCGTCGGTCACTTTGATCTGGCAGGTCAGGCGCGAGCGCGCTGGGTCCGGCTCGAAGGCAAAATCCAACATGTCTTCTTCCATGTCATCCTTGGCCGGAACCTTTTCGACCCAAGCCGGATCAACATAGACGTGGCATGTTGAACAGGCACAGGCCCCGCCACAATCCGCTTCAATGCCCGGCACGCCATTGTCACGTGCGCCTTCCATGACGGTCAGCCCGTTGGCCACTTCGACCTCGTGCTTGGTTCCGTTGTGCTCGACATAGGTGATTTTCGCCATCTTCACCGTTCTCCAATAAACATTTGCGCCCATATCTAGTGCGCCAGTTAAAGCTCTGCCAGCCCCTTTTGCGGCACTGTGATGTCGCAGGGTGTAGAAACTTGCATCACACGGCGCATGTTCTATATTTGTTCGAATGACGCACAGCTGCCCATGGCCCCTGCCCCCCTCAGCCCTCCAAGCCTGCCGTTTGGTCGAACCACCAAATGGCGCGCGTATCACTGTGGCTGGGCTGGTGATCCTGCGCCAACGCCCCGGCACCGCCAACGGCGTGATCTTTCTGACGCTTGAGGATGAAACCGGCATCGTCAACATCATCGTCTGGCGCAAAATGTACGAAGCCTTTCGCCGTGCCGTGATCGCAGGTCGCATGCTGCGCGTCACCGGCCGTATTCAGCGTGATAATGGCGTCACCCATGTCATTGCGGACACAATCGAAGATATTTCCCACATGCTTGACCTGCTTTTGGACCCAAAGCTTGGCCAAATCGACAAAACCGGCTAACGTTCCTTTCAACAAAGGCACGGCCAATAATGGCACGACAAGAGGCCCGAGCAGAGTGATCAAATTTACCGCACCGCTATTCGCGATGGCGCTTTTGGCTGCATGTAGCACATCGCAGCCCGTGACCCGTGCCGCCACGCCTGTCGGCCCGCCCCCCATGGCAACACCAGACCAAAGCGGCTCCTGCTGGGCCCGTGAAATCACCCCCGCCGTCTATGAACAAGTCATGGGCGAAGTGCAGGTGGTTCAAGCCGAAATCGCCGAGGATGGCACCGTGATCCGCCCGCCCATTTATCGTAAAGCCCCGGTGCCCCGCATTGTCACACCGCGCGGTGAGATGAAGTTTGAGGCCATGTGCGGCCATCAAATGACCCCGGAATTCATCGCTTCAACCCAGCGCGCCCTGGCGGCACGCGGGTATTTCCACGGCAATGTTACCGGCCAGATCGACGCCCCAACCACCGCAGCCATCCGCAAGTTCCAAAGCGAACGCGGTTTGGACAGCGGGCAACTGTCTCTCGAAACCGCGCGCACATTGGGCCTCGAGGCCATTGACCGAAGCCTGCTCTGACCTGAGTTACCGGTAAGACCCGCACGGCGCGCACATCCGCCCTTTGCATACCCGGCACGACAAACCGCCTTTGCCCCCAGCCAAGGCATGGTTCGCAAAACCTAGGACAAGCTTACCCAGATCAGCCCGCGCGGGATCATGACAATCAAAACCTGTCCTCCCATACGGGGCTTGTGCATCGCGGCATCTTTCTCTCGCGGACACGATCTGAGAGAAACCCCAACCAAATACAGACACACCAAATAAAAAGGCACCCCGAGGGGTGCCTTTTCAAACCGTCGTGGTGACAAGTTTTATTCTTCGAGGCCAAGCGCCACAAAGCGCGGATCACCGGCGCGACGCACCAAAAGCAAGATCGACTTGCGACCACCCTCTTTGGCTTCTTCGATCCGAGCTTGCAGATCCTCAAGCGTTGCGACCGATGTTTGCCCAGCTTCCGTGATCAAATCACCGGCGCGCAAACCTTTTTCAAACGCAACAGAGGCTTCATCAACAGCAAGCACAGCCAAACCGGTGGCCTCATCGCCTAACTGCAATTCAGCACGAATATCAGCCGTCAGCGGGCTTAGGGTCAGTCCCATCAGTTCAAGCTTGGACGGCGCTTCTGGCTCAACAGTCTCGGCAGGGGCTGCCGCACCTTCGGCCTCTTCGCGACGGCCCAAAGTGATCTTGAGCGTTTGGGTCTCCCCAGCGCGATTTACCACAACACGAACCGTGGCCCCCACTGGCGCATTTGCAACCACACGCACCAGTTGGCGGGTGTTTTCAACCGCAATGCCATCAAAACTGATGATCACATCACCGGCCAGAACGCCACCATCCTTGGCGGGCCCATCCGGCACATCAGAAACCAGCGCGCCCTTCGCATCTTCGAGATCCAAGGCTTCCGCAACGTCGTCAGTTACATCCTGAATGCGCACACCAAGCCAGCCGCGACGTGTTTCACCGAACTCTTTCAGCTGATCAACGACCTTGGTCACAACATTGGACGCCATCGAAAAGCCAATCCCGATCGAGCCACCATTGGGCGACAGGATCGCGGTGTTCACACCGATCACATCGCCGTCCATGTTGAACAGCGGACCACCCGAGTTGCCCCGGTTAATCGCCGCATCGGTTTGAATATAGTCATCATAGGTGCCGCTCAGCGCCCGATTTCGGGCGGACACGATCCCGGCGGATACCGAAAAGCCCTGCCCCAAGGGGTTGCCCATGGCCATAACCCAATCGCCAACACGACCTGTATCACTATCACCGAAATTGACAAATTTCAGTGGTTCTTCGGCTTCAACCTTAAGAAGCGCAATGTCAGTATTTGGATCCGTACCGATCAGTTTCGCGGGCAATTCAAAGCCTTCGAAAAATTCGATCAGAATCTCATCTGCGCCTTCGATGACGTGGTTGTTTGTCACAACATAGCCGTCTTCGGAAATGACAAAACCGGAGCCAAGCGCAGAGCTGCGACGCGGGCGATCACCGTCTTCGCCGCCGCGATCCTGAAACTCACGAAAGAAATCTTCAAAGGGCGAGCCTTCGGGAACGATCCCCTGTGGGCCGGCACGTCCTTCGACCACTGTTGATGTGGTGATATTCACCACCGATGGGCTGATGCGCTCGGCCAAATCGGCAAAGCTCTCGGGGGCTCCGCGCGCGCTTGCCATAAGGGACTGCGACAAGATCAAAACCATTGATAACGTCGTCAGCCAAAACAGCCGTAGCGGCGTCACGTCTTCCTTGGTCAAAGCGAGGGTTTGGGATTTCAACTTGGCACTCCTTGTCGATTTTTTCAGGGTTTGCTGCATTTTCTGCATATGCCTCCTGCTTTTCGTCAGTGTGACAAAGATAGGTGCTCTTGCGCAACACCAAAGACGGGAAAACCTGACCTCAAGAGATTGTGAAGGGCGAGTGAGCGGATTGTCGCAAGCACCTGCGCGCCCGCTCAGGTCAAATAAGCCCCTCCCCACGGAACGAGAAATCGCGTTCTTTACCGATGACCAGATGGTCGTGAATGGACAGGCCCACCACTTTGCACACGTCGACCAGCTCGTCCGTCATAATGATATCCGCTTCGCTTGGCGTCGGATCACCAGACGGGTGATTGTGCACCAGGATCATCGCCGTCGCATTGAGTTCAAACGCCCGTTTGATGACCTCACGCGGGTAAACGGGCACATGATCAACCGTGCCTTCGCCCTGCGATTCATCGGCGATCACCATGTTTTTACGGTCAAGATAGATCACCCGGAACTGTTCCGTATCCCGATGCGCCATCCGGGTTTTACAATATTTCAGAAGCGCTTCTGACGAGGAAAGAACATCGCGATCCATCATGCGCGCTTGGCTCATACGATGGGCAAAGGCTTCGGCAATGCGCAATTGCAAAAACACCTTTTCCGTCGCGCCCTCGACCTGCAGCAAAAGCTGCCTTGGCGCGGCAACCACACCGTTCAGATCGCCAAAGGCTGCCAACAGCCGTTTCGCAAGCGGCTTAACGTCAATCCGTTCGATGGCATTGAACAGCAACAGCTCCAACAGCTCATATTCTGGCATCGGCTCGTGTCCACCAGACAGGAACCGGTCCCTAAGACGTCGTCTGTGCCCCCAATAGCTTGGCACCATGTTGCCCCGATCATCGCGCACAAGCCCCCCCCCGGCAGCATTATCATGCGACAGTTTCGGGTTGGGCGCATATGAAGGGGCAAAGGCGGACTTGGTTTCAATATCAGGAGGAGGAAGCCGCGCCTCAAGCTCTTGCAAACCGCGCATCGCTTCGGCGGATTGCTCCCAGCCACGGGCAGGTTTTTCGCCAAACCCAGACGGTTTTTTCGGACTTTTCAAAAGCTTTTGCTTTGACGCCTTTAGGTGTTTGACAACGTGCTCTGGCAGACCTGTTATCATCTCAGCCCCATTGGTTCTTGCACAATTCCAAACGGATCATGCAAGAAGCTCGGTTATCAAATGATTAACGTCTCAGAACCAATTTTCTGTGTTGCCTCAGGTCACCAGCCACAAAATCGCCAGCCCGGCCGCAATGGCCGCCACCCCCAGATTGCGCCGCATCTCAAGCGGCATGTCGCGCAGCGTCTCAAGCAGGCGCTCCACAAGCGAAGGGGCCAGTGCGTACACCAGCCCCTCAATCACGAGGAGCATTCCAATCCCCGTTAATATTTCACTCCAGCCCATGCTTACTCAGCAGAAGCGGCGTTTTCGCTGCCGAAATAGTCAAAGAACTGACTGTCCGGTGTGATAACCATGGTCGAGTTGGACCCGCGCAGCGCCGTTTCATAGGCCTGCAAAGACCGATAGAAAGCAAAGAACTCCTGATCGGCGCCATAAGCTTCGGCAAAGACCCGGTTACGTTCCGCATCCGCTTCACCGCGGATCACGTTGGCTTCCTTTTCGGCCTCAGACAGGGTTTCAACCACAGTACGATCCGCAAGGGCGCGCACACGTTGCGCCGCTTCGTTACCGCGCGCGATTTCATCCGCCGCTTCACGTTCACGCTCAGCGCGCATCCGGGCAAATGTCACCTCAAGGCTAGAGGTCGGCAGGTTTGTCTGCTTCAGACGCACGTCAACCACATCCAGACCCAAAGACAGCGCCTGAACACGGGCACGATCACGGATACGGTTGGTCAATTCACGACGATCGACTGACAAAATCCGGTCCGAGGTCACCTGATCGGCACCCAAAACTTCTCGGATCATTGAGTTGAGAATACCCGACAGGCGATCTTCGGCAACGCGGATACCACCCACGCCAACGGCCTGACGGAACTTGACCACATCGGCAATCCGGTAGCGGGCAAAGGCGTCAACCACAAGGCGGCGATCATCGGCAGGCGTGACTTCGATCTCATCCGTATCGAGCGACAAGATACGGTCATCATAAAACACAACCTCTTGGATCAGCGGAATTTTAAACGCCAATCCCGGCTCTTCCTTTACGGCTTTAATTTGACCAAACTGTAGAACCAGGGCCTTTTGACGTTCATCAACCACAAAGAGCGACGACAATAACACCACCAAAAGGATCACGAAAGCGGGCAATAGAAAGGCTGTCTTACGCATTAGTTGTTCCCTCCCGACCGGGTCAGCTCGTTCAAAGGCAGATACGGCACTACGCCGCCCTCCCCTGTCAGGCTGGGATCAAGGATCATCTTGTCGACATCGCCCAAAACGTTTTCCATGGTTTCGAGGTAGAGACGTTTGCGGGTCACTTCGGGCGCTTTGACATATTCGTCACGCACCGAGGTAAATCGCGCTGCTTCACCCAAGGCTTCGTTCACCACGCGGGCGCGATAGCCTTCGGATTGCTCCATAACCTGCGCGGCAGAACCACGGGCTTCGGCAACCACTTTGTTGGCATAGGCATCGGCCTGACGTTCCAGACGATCACGTTCCTGCTCGGCCTCTTGGACCTTGCGGAAAGCGTCAATAACGTCTGCTGGCGGGTCAGCCTTGGCAAGGTTCACACGCACGATGGAAATACCGGCCTCATATTCATCCAGCGTCGCCTGAACGTTTTCTTTTGCAGCATCCGCAATGGCACCACGATCACGGTTCAAGATCGGTGCCAGGTTCGAAGCGGCGATAATCTCGCGCATCACCGCCTCAGATACCGCCTGAACGGTGAGCTGGGCATCGGCAATATTGAACAGATATTTCGCGGGATCGTTGATTGTCCAAACAACCTGGAAGTCGATATCAACGATATTCGCATCCGTCGTCAGCATCAGACCGTCTACCGAACGGCCAGAACCGATGGTTTCAGAACGTTCCGACGTCACGTTCACCACTTCGGCTGTCACAAACGGCCACGGGGCAAAGTTCAGACCGGGATTACCAGTGGCGGAATATTCACCAAGGAACAGCTCAACAGACTGCTCTTCAGGTTTGACGGTGTAAAAGCTTCCGAACGCCCAAAGCGCCAAAAGCCCAACAACCCCAAGCGCCGCCGTGCCTTTGCTAAAGCCGGGGCCGCCGGAACCGCCGCCGCTATTGCCGCCACGGTTGCTGCCGCCATTGTCACCGCGACCGCCCATAAGGACACGCAGCTGTTCCTGGCCTTTTTTCATCAGCTCATCAATTTCGGTAATCTGGCCATCATCGGGGCGCTTGCCGCCACCACCCTGAGGGCCGCGACCGTTGCTTCCACCGTTGTTGCCGCCGCCATTGCTGCCGCCGTTATTTCCGCCGCCCCCCCAGGGGCCGCCACTGTTTCCTGCCATGAAGTGTCGTCCTTCTTTGGTCGTTAGGCGTCTTGATACCGTAACCTGTGCGCGATTTGGTTAAAATTCAACCAGTCCGCGTCGGGTTCCGCATTGTGACAAGTTCTTCGGCCATTACGGGGTGAACTGCAACCACTCGGTCGAAATCCTCCTTGGTAGCCCCCATTTTTACGGCGATCCCTGCCATTTGGATCATTTCCCCTGCCGCTGGTGCGACGATATGCACGCCCAGAACCTTGCGATTGGCTTGGGACACGATCAATTTCATCAACACCCGGTCGGGCCGCCCGGCAAAGCTCGACTGCATCGGTTTGAACGAGGTCGCATAGACTTCGATCGCTTCCTGCTCGCGCGCCGCTTCTTCGGAAAGGCCAATGGTGCCATATTCGGGCTGAGTGAACACCGCGCTTGGGATCAACTCGTGATCAACGGGTGTGGGATTGCCCTTAAACACGGTCTCGACAAAGGCCATGCCTTCGCGGATCGCCACCGGTGTGAGGTTGACCCGATCCGTTGCATCTCCAATCGCATAGATCGACGGCACGGCGGTCTGGCTGTATTCATCCACAAGAACCTCGCCCTTACGGCCAAGTTTCACGCCCACCTCTTCAAGGCCCATGTCATCGGTGTTGGGCTTGCGACCTGTGGCAAACATGACGTGATCAAACACATGTTCCGAGCCATTGGTGGCCTTGACCCAAATGCCGTCATCAACCTTTTTCATCTCAAGCACATTGGTGCCAAGATGCAAATCGACCCCCTTTTGGATCATCTCTTCGGCAATCAGCCCACGCGCTTCATCATCAAAGCCGCGCAGGATTTGCGCACCGCGATAAAACTGCGTGGTTTTCACACCCAAGCCATTCATCACCCCGGCAAATTCCGACGCGATATAGCCGCCACCGACGATGAGGATATTCTTGGGAAGCTTAGGAAGGTGGAAGATTTCATTCGATGAAATCGCCAGCTCCGCACCGGGAATATCGGGCATCGTTGGGCGTCCGCCCATGGCCAAAAGGATATGTTTGGCGGTCTTACGTTCACCAGTCGAAAGCTCAACCGTATGGGCATCAACAACCTTGGCGCGGGCGTCAAAGGTCTCAACACCGCTGCCTGCCAGCAGTTTGCGATAGATGCCTTCAAGGCGGTCCAACTCCGCCGCCAGTTTGCCGTGGAAGTGATCCCAGTTGAAATCACCGGAGGTCATGTCCCAGCCATAGGCCTGCGCCTCGGCGGCCATTGCAGGATAGCCCGAGGCAAACACCATCAGCTTTTTGGGCACACAGCCGCGAATGACACAGGTGCCGCCGTAACGGTCTTCTTCGGCAAGACCAACCTTGGCCCCGGTTTCCCCCGCCGCAACCCGCGCCGCGCGCACGCCGCCCGAACCGCCGCCAATCACAAATAGGTCAAAATCAAAGTCGCTCATGGCTGTCCCCAGTCTTCCTGTGTCTTCTCGCATCTGCGCTGCCGCACTGTGGTGCAAAGATATTCCATAGCGCAGATAGGAAGGCCAGAGCCGGATGTCATCACGAAGATGCGCACGAGTTTGTTAAAAGCGTTACAAAGGCCACCACCTCTTGCTCCGTCAAATCAAATGCCGCACGCCTCCCCCTTCATCTTGCCAGATAAACGCATGAATATTTCCAAGGGGCTTTGGGGGCTGCCGCCCAATGCACCCTCACGCCAATCCACGCCGTTTCAATTGATCCTGCCAAGGGGCATCGGCATCCGGGACGTAGTGCTTGATTGCGGACAGACAACGTTCAGCCTGTTCCGTAGGCAAAACGCCAAAGGGAAAAACAGCACTTGTTCGTCCGCCATCTTGTGTCGAATAGTTCACATATGATCCGATCAGACGCCTCTTCGCTCTGCGCAGTTCAAAAGACCTCAGCTGTTCCCAAGGAACCACCAGCTCGCCATTCATTGACCAGCCATCTGCATCTATTCGCAAGATCGTACCCTGTTTCGAAAAAGCCGCCCGAAACGAACGGAAATCTTGGGCAGCGCGGAAGATGACAGCGCTTAGAGAAAGAAAAAATATCACCGCCAATACCCATGAGTCGGTCAACAAACGCCAATCATCCGCAAACTTCGTCGCAAAAAAGATCGCGGTAGTAAGCCCAAATAATGGCGGAAACACACGGAATGGGAATTGGGGCCTTTGCAATTCCCATTCAAAATCAGAATGATACATCCCACCCCTTTTCACAATCGTCTAGATCAAAGTTCACCACGGCTTACCTTTGGTATCATGACCGACGATCACATTGAACTCTCGGCTCAGCTTCAGCATCCGGCCAGTATTTTTTGATAACTTCGAGTGCAACCTTTGATCGTTCTTTGGTCAAGTCCTGCAAGGCCAACGGCGCTGTAACCCTTTCTGACTGCCAGACAAAAGTTACAGAACTCTCAGCTTCCGGTGCCTTTAGATCGTCAGCTATGTCAAAGTAGCATATGTCCGACCATGGGATCATCCTCATACGCCGAAAACCCCGCTTTGGAACGCCAACTTTCACACCGTCGGGACCAATCCAAAAGATCATATCATTTATGAAATAGAACGCTGCAGCCCCAATTGAAAAGCTGAGCGCAATTGCAGGGAGGTTTTCAAAATTCCATCTATTCTCTGTCCAAAACTCATAGGCAATCTGAACGACGGCAATCGCCAGCATTCCCAAGAAAAAAAGCCCGATCCAGCGAAGCCTGACCAAGGGGCGCTTTGTCCCGCGAAAGCTCATCAAATTTGAAGTCACCTAAAACCCCGAAACAAATCATCCGCCCCAACAGTTTTCAAACCGGCTATCTACAACTCGCCCCATCGCGCAAACCGCCACCTCCCCTTCATCTTGCCAGATAAACTCCGGGAGTTTGGGCGCTGCCCCCCAATGTACCCTCACGCCAATCCGCGCCGCTTCAATTGATCCTGCCAAGGGTCTTCAGCATCCGGCCAAAACTCCAAAATTGCCCTAAGGCAGTCTTTTGCCTCGTCAGGGGACAACATAGAAAACGACAAAACGTTTGAGCGTTGCGTCGGCCCACCTTGGTGCCTCACAAATGCACTAATCAAACGGCCCTTTGCATCTCTTATAATTTCAAAACTGCGAATATTTTCCCACGGCAACCATAACAGGTTGTCGGGTTGGTCATATACGAGATCGCGGAGCCATAGACCTTTGTCAGTTACCGCCACACCTATCGCCCTACTGGGAAGTCGTGGACTGCCGCCCAAAAACCGCTCATTCACTAAATCCCAAATAGAAAAACTGATAAAGACCAATAGGCAAACATCGCCAATCACCAAGACAATCGGGTAAGAACTTTCACCGGAGTAGATCCAGAGAACATGTGCAACCGCCAAACCCAAAGCATAGCGGCCGGTCGTAATCCCCCCTTTTTCGCGAATGTAACCTTCGAATACAACTGTGTCGCCCGCCACCTAAACCTCCTCAAATATCGCGAAACAGGTTGTCCGTTTCGACAAAATCCAAGCGGTCTTCGGATACCGTGCCTTCGTTGATATCGCGGGTTTCGACGCGGCCATCGCCATAGCCGATCACCACCTTGTCACAGATGTCGATAAACAGCCCGTTTTCCACCACGCCGGGGATTTGGTTCAGCACCATCGCCAATTGCCGGGCGTTGCCGATACGGCCCAGATGCAGGTCGAGGATATGGTTACCCTCATCGGTGACAAACGCGATGTCGCCATTCATCCGCAATGACGCTTGGCGCCCCATCACATCCATCGACACCAGTGTTTCTTCGACCAAGGCTTGGGTGGTTTGCCAGCCAAAGGGGATCACTTCTATTGGCAAAGGGAAGGCACCAAGATGCTCCACCTCTTTGGCGGCATCCGCAATAACGACCATCTGATCCGAAGCCGCCGCCACGATCTTTTCTTGCAACAGCGCCCCACCTCCGCCCTTGACCAGCGACAGGTTGGCATCAAACTCATCCGCCCCGTCGATGGTAATGTCGAGCCAGCGCGCCTCATCCAGCGAAACCACCTCAATCCCGACATCGCGCGCCAAGACCGCGGTGCGCGTCGAGGTCGGCACACCGCGAATTTTCAAACCATCCTTTTCGACCATTTCGCCCAAACAGCGCACCAACCACGCCGCCGTGGATCCGGTCCCCAGACCGACACGCATGCCGTCTTCCACAAGATCAGCCGCCCGTTTGGCAGCAACGAATTTGGCCTTGTCGATTGGCGACAGCTCTCCGGTCATGATGGTTCCTTGGGTCTAGGCTTTGTATCTTGGCGTTGAAAATAAAGCAGGCAAGGAACTTATACGCATTGCATCCCCTCAGAGCGAGAGGGAATTCAGCAATGGTTTTAGCTATCTGTGCAAGGGATCAGATCATCGCGGATCGCACCTTGGCAGAATAGAAATGCAAGCCAAAGATCATCGCCACCCAGGTCAGATTGAGCGGTGTGAGCACAACGACAAGGATCAAATTCAAGATCGGTAGGTCTAAATCGCTAGGCACCGTGATCAGACCGGCGATCATCGCTGCAATCACGCTGGCCAATACACCGCCAACCAGTGACAAAATCACTCCCAAACCGCCCGGCCTGCCAAACAAATGCGCCAAGAGCCCCCCCGCCACAAATGCCCCAAGGCCAATGGCCGAAAAATACGACCAGAGTGGAATAAAACTCTGTACAGATCCACGCGATGACAACAGTTCGGTGTCGAACATGATAAATCCTCCACCGATGCAAACGCCGATAAACGCCATGATCATTGCCAAGCGCAACCGAAACATCGGTGCCACATATGACGGTGTTAAAAATCGTTTCATGCTTATCTCTCCGCATTTTTTCAACGGATTACGCGGCATGATGCGCAGATTTTGTGCAGAGCCTGCACAGGTATCTGGCACAGACCCGAGCGCCAGATGAATTGATCCAGCGATTTTGATCGCCCTATTTGATCACCCTATTTGGTTGGGCCCACACCTTGCGATGGCAACACCCCCGCCCAAAGCGCGACCCAACAAATGACGGCACCGATCACGGCGCCAATCACGTAGGGCACGATCTGCTTGCGCAGAGGCACACGCGGCGCGCCGGCCAGCTTGGCTTCGATCCGACGCAACACTTGGGGCGGCGGCACATGCTCGGGCATATCCGCGACAAATGTCGAAAAATACTCACGCCACGCGGCCACGTCTTGTTGAAGGTCTGGATCGGACGACACAAGATCTTCAAACGCTGTCCGCTCCGCCTCCGTGAGCAGCCCCAAAACATATTCAGCAGCGGTGGCCTCTGGCCCACCCGGAAGCGGCGTCTGGGTCGGCTCTGTCATCGGCTCAAACACTCGCGCAATTGTAGAATACCCTTGCGGACGGCACATCTCAGAGCATGCGCGTCCTTGGATTGATTATCATAGGTCAGCCCCTGAACATAGGCATTGCGCATCACTTGGGTCTGATCCCTGGGCAACTCGGCCAAACAGGCCAGCAACTGATCCGCTTCAGCCCGAGCCGAGCCAGCCGGGCCAGCCGATCCGGGCACGGATGTCGCAGCAGGACGATATAACCTCTGTGCGATTTCCGGCGGGCTGCCGATCTCGCCCTCATTGCGCATCTGTCGAAGCCGCTCCACCGACGCATCCCGCGCCAAAGTCACCAACCACGTCACCGCAGAACTGCCATTGGGTCGCATTTGCCCCGCCCATGTCCAAACCCGCAAAAACACCTCTTCCAAAACGTCCTCAGCCACAGATTCGTCATTGAGGATTCCGCAGCACACTCCGAACAGTTGCGGAGAAACCATGTTAAACAAGCGACGAAGGGCGCGCCTGTCGCCCTTGGCTATTTTCGCAATCTCTTGCTCTAATAAGATCAGCTCAGGATCACTTTGCATTTTCACATCCCGCAGCAATTTTCAGAACCACTCTTGCCACAACTTTGGGGTACAGGTCCATGTCCCACACGAAAGAAGCGCCCAGAGTACTGGACGCTTTAGGTCGACGTCAAAGCGCCGGAATATTTGGTTTTCATTGTTTTTGCCTTCAGATCACGCGAACACGGCGGCAAAGGCAACAATGACACCTGAGGCAGCAACGATCAGGCTTGCTGCTGCGATAACCAAACGCGCTTGGTCCCGTTTGGTGCCACAACGCAAAATAGCAAGAATTTCTGTTTTCAGTCTGTTTAGCATGGGTTTATCCTTTTTAAGTGGGAGTGCTGGGTTTGCAGGGCTGCGATTGATCTGCGCCGGAATGTCTTTCCGTCCCTTGTCCGTTTGAGCCGCCAGCGGCAGGCGATAGCCCCTCTCGCGAGCGGCGACCTCTACTGTTGAGGCGGGTTTTGCGGTTTTCGGGCGAAATGCGCTTTGAAACGCAAGTAAGTGTCTGCCGGTCATTTCGATCACCATTGTGGTTAAGCCAACCTTTGGCTCTTCAACCCTACAGAGAACGCCCCGCTCAGATTGCGCTAACACTCGGCAAAGACAGGTTTTTGACTGGGAACTCGTACGTCCGTCAAAAAAACTGACTCATCGGTCAAAAATCAACGTTCCACAAAGGGGGAATTGTATACCAACGCATACTTTGCGGCCGTCTAGGCGGCGTTTGTCCACAAAATGGCGGAAATCGAACAATCGACCTCAAAAAAAGGTCGAACAGGCCGAAATAGTTTTGAATACAAAAAAAACTAGGCAATGGGGCTAAAACGATGCAACTTAACCGGAACTAAAACGATTTTTGACTTTTTATGGATGGTACCTATGCAAAAGCCAGTCGCTCCCAACGCTATCGCTATCGACTCGCTCAGGACCGTAATTCGTTGGGTTCAACACGAAGGCGGCTTGCCCGAGCCGACAGGTTCCTCAAGCAGTAACGGCAAAATTCAATCGGGGGCCACGTTGGAGAAGATCGCTGAGCGTGCAGATACGAATCTGGACCGGCTAAATAAGTTCTTGAAAAAGAAGCTGAACACCAACGAAGAAGAGAAACAGTTCACTTTGATCGCGTCCGGATTATCCTCCGTTCTGGAAGACCGAAAAGACATCCCCGTTATTATTCGGACGGCCCTCCAGGATGTCTTCGGAGCAACGGCGTTTGCCCCACGTGGAATCATCAAAAACTCCATGGTTATCGGGCATCGTTCCTTAATCCCCCGAGAAGAAAAAATCAGAGATCGCATCAAACCGTTTGAAGGATTAAGTGTTATATTGCGCCGTGCGAATGAAACGGTTCCAGACAAAGCACGCAATGAACCCGGTGCAATTACGCGAGGCTGGTCACTCTCGTTACTCAATATCCCCCCAAAACACGTCCAGGAAGGTGCCTACCACCCGCTGTTCAAACTAAAACAGCGGGCCAAAACCCGAAATACTATGAAAATAGAAGGAGTCGTCGTCGTAAAAGCCGACCGTCTCGTGTTGCAGGGTATTGAAACGACTAATGACAAATCCTTCACAGCCTCAGTTTTCCTAAATGACGAACGTCTCACCAACTATCGGACAGAGAGACTTGAGGAACCACCAATGACATTATCGGGCGTCATGTTGGGGCTCGCCTCAACTTACCAACATTTCGGAGCCCTCTTTGAGATTTTTGCTGTTCCGGGCGGCACATTGGAGAAAGGCGCCAACCAGTCGGAAATCGCGCGGTTCGATCAGTATTACAGCGCCACAAAAGAGGCCGCTGGCGTCCGGGATCTGGCCGACACATTGGACGTTCTGCACGGCCTTGGGATCAAGGCCACTGAAGACCAACTTATCCAATTACAGACGCGGGCCGCCGAAGGCGATTTGCTGACAGCATTCTAATGCGGGCTTCCCCTTGCCCCTTCCGACGAAATGATGCACCACGGGGGCGCAGTTTTCGAGCCCGGATAAGAGGACATTATTACCATGACGGACGGCCTGATTGATATCAACGCGAAACCCACCGAAGAAATCTCCGTTCGTGACGTCTTTGGCATCGATACTGACATGGTTGTGCATGGTTTTCCTGAGCGCACATCGCGTGTTCCCGAAGTCGACAGCACTTACAAGTTCGATCCTGATACGACATTGGCGATTCTTGCCGGGTTTAACCGCAATCGTCGGGTGATGATTCAGGGCTACCACGGCACCGGTAAGTCGACTCATATCGAACAAGTTGCCTCGCGGCTCAACTGGCCTGCGGTTCGTGTCAATCTGGACTCACACATTTCGCGGATCGATTTGATCGGCAAAGACGCGATCAAACTGATCGACGGCAAGCAGACAACTCAGTTCCAAGAAGGCATCTTGCCTTGGGCGCTGCGCAATCCGACGGCGATTGTGTTTGACGAATATGACGCCGGGCGCGCCGATGTTATGTTTGTGATCCAGCGGGTTTTGGAAACCGATGGTAAGCTGACCCTGCTTGACCAAAACGAAGTCATCACACCGCACCCCTATTTCCGTCTGTTTGCCACCGCCAACACTGTCGGGTTGGGGGATACAACCGGGCTTTATCACGGTACGCAACAGATCAACCAAGGTCAGATGGACCGCTGGTCTTTGGTCGCCACGCTGAACTATCTGTCGATTGACGCCGAAACCCAGATCATTCTGTCCAAAGCGCCGCATTACAACACCGAAGCCGGTCGCAAGACCATCAAACAGATGGTCACCGTCGCCGATTTCACCCGCCGCGCCTTTATGAATGGTGAGCTGTCGACCGTTATGTCGCCGCGGACCGTGATCGCATGGGCCCAAAACGCCGAGATTTTCCGCAATGTCGGCTATGCCTTCCGCCTGAGCTTCCTGAACAAATGTGACGAGCTTGAGCGTCAAACCGTGGCCGAATTCTACCAGCGCTGTTTTGACGAAGAACTCCCCGAAAGCGCGGCAAGCGTCAGCTTGGGCTAAGCTCGCCCACACGACCTAAATCGCAATCAAGGCCCCTCGCATTTTGCCAGGGGCCTTTTTCGCGCGCGCCCCTTATGATCACGCCCCCTTTCAAAGCAGCGGGTGCCATGCCTGCGCCGCCTCGCTCTTGGAGCGCCGGAGATCAGCAATAGAATGACAGTTTTGGCGGATTGCGCGACAGCGCCCCATGACAACACTGTCATCGCATCAGAAACACAGCGTTCTCATAGGCTCCGGGCCTTGTAAGGTTTTGTTTACTCTGTTCTGCTGGCAGGCAGAGACGTGCCGGGGGGCTGAGATATGATGATTTTGGGAAAATGGATGATGGGCCTTGGCTTGTCTTGCGCCATCGCATTTGGCTCAGATGCGCAGGCAAATACGATGGCCGAAAAACAAGTCATGCTCCATTGCGCCGCCCAATTCGATGCCCGAACCAAATGGCTCAACATTATGGAGGACGGCCCAGAGCAAGGCGTTGAAATGGCAATGCGCCGCGACGTGCTTCTGGCAAGCATCGCCAAGATAAAAGCCGCGCCGGACCAACACTTGCGCTTTGGGCGGCACCTTCCCAGTTTCCAAGAGCGCAGTTTGATACAATTGACCAAACTGGCTGAGGCCGGTCACGTCACCAGTTGCCCACAAGATGCCCTGTGCCTCGCCTGTAGCGAACTTGTCCCTCTCAGATAAGCGTCCAAAACCACCCAGAAATCACCGAAACACCTGAAACACCCGGCGCACAAATGCTCCCTTGCTATGCCACACTTCATGTGGCCCACTCACATCTGTATTGATGTGAGGATGCCCCATGCGCCGAATTTTGACCGTTGCTCTTTTCCTGTTGCCGCTTCCAGCCTTGTCCGACCTCTCCATCTCGGAACAAGCCGCAGCGTCGCAGCGCGCCATCACCGATCAAGAACGACAGCTTCGCAAGATCGGCTGCATGTTCACGCCAACCAACATCGGGGAAACCATCGCGATTACCGATGAAATCGTCGCGCCCATCCTGACCCTTCCGGCCTTGACGGTTCTGACCTTTGGCGAAATCGTCGTCGGCCAAACCCCCGGCAAATACGACATCACCGCTAGGCCAGATTTGCCAAACGGAGGAATCGCCGGCAAGGATTTTTGCGCAATGGTCTATTTGGATGGTTACCCACGCCCCAAAGCGCCCGGCGACCCGACTATGGCGGTCGGTCTGTTGTTTAGGTCAAATCTGGACATGCTGGATTTATACCCCAATACAGGTGCTGAAATCATGCGGCGCCAGCAGCTCAAAACGCTCCCTGCCGGAAAATACGTCCCCATCGATCTGTCTCAGAAAGCCGGCAATGCTTGGTACAGCGCTTTTGGTGGCGCGTGGCCTAGGCGCAGCACCGCGCGGCTCGGTATTCGCTTGGACAAGGTTCACTACATTCCGGTTGATGACTGAGACGGCCATGACCACCTGTCCAAATCGCAGGTCGATGCACAAAATTAGGGCCTCGGGGGCCTTTTAGGGCGATGTTGTGGGGCTCAGTTCTCTGGATCAACGGACCTGCGCGTTTCGTAAAAATGTGACAGTTCGGTAAAAGTTTTCATTTCGCACAACCTTTCATCAGGTTTTTGCGTCTAAACTCCATTTTATGGGCGTTTTGAAAACACACATTGCGGCGATTGCATTGGCGATTTTATGCGCCCCCCCGACCCATGCCTTGTCTGATGGCATGCCCAACGCGCCGCGTGAACAAGCGCAGTTCTTTGCCTCCTGCCTTGGCCGTTTCTCGGCCGCGCGCGAACATGCGTGGTTGATGGGTGGCGAAGATCGGCAGGCCGAAGTTGGATTTTCCATGTTCGAAGATCTGCTTGAGGCCGTGTCCTTTGATGCCCAAAGCCTGGGGATCAGCGGCCAAGAATTGCTGGCAAACCGGATTGAGGCCAAGATGGCTCAGGCCCGCTTGATGCAGGCCGCAACCTTTCAACAAGACCCCAAGCGCAGACGGATATCGGCGCGTCTGGCTGACAACCATCTTCTGGCCTGCAAAACATTGGTAATTGGCTAGTCTTTATCGCTTGCAGCGGCGCATCAATCTGCCGATAAATGCGCTATGAATAAGCCATCCGACAACCCCGCAGATCCGTTCAAAAAGGCATTGGCCGAGGCCACCAAGGTCATGGCGGATGATCCCGAACTTTCGGTAAGCTATACCGTTGACCCGTCCGGTGTGTCCGGCGACGCGATGCGCTTGCCGCAAATCTCGCGGCGCATGACACGCGACGAGGTTTTGCTGGCGCGCGGTACGGCGGATGCTTTGGCTCTGCAACGACGCTATCATGACGATACCACCCATGCGCGTTATGCGCCGCCCGGTGATATGGCCCGCGAATTATACGAGGCCATGGAAACCGCCCGCTGCGAAGCTATGGGCGCGCGCGATATGCCCGGAACGGCTGGCAATATCGACGCCAAGATCAGCCACGAAGCCAATCGTCGTGGCTATAGTCAGATCACGCAAGCCGCCGAAGCGCCCCTTCCGGTGGCTGCGGGGTATCTGATCCGCCATCTGGCCACCGGGCGCGATTTGCCCGACGGGGCCAATAACGTCATGGAACTGTGGCGTGGCTTTATGGAAAACCAAGCCGCCGGCACATTGGACAATCTCGGCGATGTTCTGTCCGATCAGGCGGCCTTTGCCAAATTCGCACGGCAGATGATCACCGATCTGGGCTATGGCGATCAGCTTGGCGAAGACCCCGACGATATCTCGGACGACTCTGACGATGACGGCTCACAAGACGATCAGGAAGAAGAAGAACAGCCCGATTCTTCCGGTCAGGATGACGAAGGCGATGAGGCCGATGCCTCGCCCGAACAAAGCCAAGAAGAGACCCAAGACCCATCGCAGGCCCAAGTCAGCATGGACGAAATGGCCGACCAAGAGCTTGGTGACGAAGCGGAAATGCCCGAGGGTGAGGCCCCGATGGAGCCCCCTGCCCCGCAACCGTTTTCCGAAGCGGATCCCGATTATGCGGTCTATAACACTGACAACGACGAAGAGATCATGGCCGAAGAATTGGCCGAGCCGCAGGAATTGGAACGGTTGCGCGCCTATCTAGATCAGCAGTTAGAGCCGCTCAAGGGGGCCGTATCGCGGCTTGCCAATAAATTGCAGCGCCGTTTGCAGGCGCAGCAAAACCGGTCGTGGGAATTTGACCTCGAAGAGGGCATTCTGGACGCTGGCCGTCTGGCGCGGGTTGTTGCCAACCCAACCACCCCGCTGAGTTTCAAGCGCGAAAAAGATACCGAATTTCGCGACACAGTGGTGACCCTGCTGCTCGATAACTCCGGCTCGATGCGCGGTCGCCCGATTTCGATTGCCGCGATTTGCGCCGACGTTCTGGCCCGCACGCTTGAACGCTGTAGCGTCAAGGTTGAGATTCTTGGCTTTACCACCCGCGCATGGAAAGGCGGGCAGGCCCGTGAAAAATGGCTCAATGCCGGGCGCGATCAACAGCCCGGTCGCCTCAATGATTTGCGCCACATCATCTACAAAAGCGCCGATGCCCCATGGCGCCGGACCCGCGATAATCTTGGCCTGATGATGAAAGAAGGCTTGCTCAAGGAAAACATCGACGGCGAGGCGCTGGAATGGGCGCACCGCCGTATGGCAGGCCGCCCTGAGGCGCGCAAAATCCTGATGGTGATTTCCGACGGCGCGCCCGTGGATGACAGCACATTGTCGGTTAACCCTGCCAATTACCTTGAAAAACACCTGCGCGATGTGATCGCGATGGTCGAGCGCAAGCGTCAGGTTGAGCTCCTGGCCATTGGGATCGGCCACGATGTGACGCGGTATTATGATCGCGCCGTGACCATCACCGACGTGGAACAGCTGGCAGGTGCCATGACCGAACAGCTGGCTTCTTTGTTTGATAGTGATCCGCGCGCGCGTGCGCGGATTATGGGGATCAACCGGGCATCTTGAGCGGGCTTTGCCGCGCATCTGTACCTGCGGCAAATACGTTTCGCCCCTTGGCCACCCCTCGGCCCTTGCCCCCAATCTGGGTATCTTGCCCAAAAGACGCCCGCTGAGGTGTGGGTTTGGCAGGCCGTGCTGCTTGTGTGTTCAAAAATTGTTTTAAGCCAAGGTCTTGATTGGCTTGTGTCCAACTTGTGTCCAAGAGGAACCGACGATGTTTCAAAGCTTTGAAGACTCCGCCACACCCCAGCAAGGTCCGGCAAGATTGGAGGCCTTGCGCTCAGAAATGACGGCGGCAGGCGTCGATGCATTTTTGGTCCCCCGCGCCGATGCCCACCAAGGTGAATACGTCTCGGCCCATGATGAACGGCTATCTTGGTTGACCGGTTTTACAGGATCGGCGGGATGGTGTGTTGCTTTGGCGACCCGCGCCGGTGTGTTTGTTGATGGACGCTACCGGGTGCAGGTCCGCGCTCAGGTCGCAGATGTGTTTGAGCCGGTGGATTGGCCGGAAGTGTCGCTTGGGGATTGGATCGCCGAGGCTTTGCCCAAAGGGGTTGTCGGCTTTGATCCCTGGCTGTTGTCGCTTGATCAACAGCGGGCATTGGCGGCCAAGCTCGGGGATCATGAACTGCGCTCCTGCGACAACCTGATCGACAGCATTTGGTCCGACCAACCCGCCCCCCCCATGGGCGAGGCCTTTGCCCAACCCGTTGAACTGGCCGGTGAGCCGCATGAAGCAAAGATCAAACGCCTGGCCGCTGATCTCAAGGCTGATGCCGCCATTATCACCCTCCCCGATTCCATCGCCTGGCTTTTGAATATTCGCGGCCGTGATATTGCGCGCAATCCGGTGCCACATGGGTTTGCCATTCTGCACAAAAAAGGGCGGGTCTCTCTGTTCATTGCGCAGGACAAAGTCACATCTCTGGGGGACCACTTTGGCGATTTGGTTGATCTAAACCCGGTCGACGCCTTTTTGCCAGCGGTTCAAAACCTGACTGGCCGCGTGCAAATTGATCCCGCCACCTGCCCGGTGATTGTCGCTGACCTCTTGAGTGATACGATTGAGGCGCAAGATCCCTGTTTGCTGCCCAAGGCCCGCAAGAACGATGCCGAACTGAGCGGTAGCCGGGCCGCACATCTGCGCGACGCGGCGGCTATGGTGCGGTTCCTGAGCTGGCTTGAGACCCAAACCGGCGGAGAATTCACCGAAATCGACGTCGTTCAACGGCTCGAAGCGGAACGCCGGGCCACCAATGCCTTGCGCGATATCTCGTTTGAGACAATCTCTGGCGCGGGGCCCAACGGGGCGATCGTGCATTACCGCGTGACCAATACCAGCAATCGCACCGTTGAAAACAATCAGCTTTTGTTGGTCGATTCCGGGGGGCAATATGTGGATGGCACCACCGATATCACCCGTACAGTTGTGGTCGGCACGCCCACACAAGAAGAGCGCCGCGCCTTCACCTTGGTGCTCAAAGGGATGATTGCCATCTCACGGCTGCGCTTTCCAACCGGCTTGGCTGGGCGTGACATGGATGTTTTGGCGCGCACGGCCCTTTGGCAAGACGGGCTAGATTACGGCCATGGCACCGGGCATGGTGTCGGGGCCTATCTCTCGGTTCACGAAGGCCCCCAGCGTCTGGCCAGCACAGGCACAGTGCCCTTTGAAGCCGGGATGATTTTGTCAAATGAACCAGGGTTTTACAAGGAAGGGGCCTTTGGTATTCGGATCGAAAACCTGATCGCCGTCCAAGATGCCCCCGCCCTGCCCGGCCAAACCGTGCCCCATATGTTGCGCTTTGAAACCCTGACTTGGGTGCCCATTGATACACGGCTTGTTAACCCTACCCTTCTTACAGAAGACGAGCGCGATTGGCTCAATAGCTATCACGCCGAAGTTGAGGTCCGCGTTAGTCCTTTGGTAGAAGGGGCCGCAAAAGACTGGCTGTCACGGGCTTGCCGGGCTATCTGACATATTGTTGATACATTTCCCGTGTCTTTGATCCGGGACCATACGAAACGAACAGGGGGAGAGAGACATGAGCAAGATCACAATCACACCAGCCGAGGGCAGCTGGACCATTCGTGCCGGAGGTGCCGTCTTGGGCGAAACAAACCGGGCGCTGGAGTTGGTTGAAGGGGATTACCCCCCGGTTATCTACTTCCCCCGCGAAGACATCGGCATGGCCTTTCTCGAAGCCACCGATCACAAAACCACCTGCCCCTTCAAAGGCGAAGCGTCTTACTTTTCGATCATGTCAAAATCCAAAACCTATGAAAATGCGGTTTGGAGCTATGAAACACCCAACGATAACGCCAAGCAAATCGCCGGTTACCTGGCGTTTCAGGTCCAAGAAGGTGTCGCGATCGAACAAATCCCCTAAGTTCGTTTGCAAATGACGATTATTTGGCGGCATCCTAACGGGTGCCGTTTTCGTTTAAATTCAACAAGTTATGAACATACAATCGCCGGTTATTGTATAACAAGCGCGCCAAACACACAGTCTCCTCATCACTATTTTCATAAGGAAGGTTGTCATGTTCCGCTTCGTATTTCTGCTTTTGGCCCTGAGCTTTGCCAGCGCCGTTTCCGCCTCCGAAGGCCCCCGTCTCTTTGTCGATGCCCCGCGCGACGGCTATCTCAACCTGCGCACAGGCCCCTCAACCGGCTATCACGTTTTGGAAAAAATGGAGCACGGAAGTAAGGTCACCCTGATTGCAAAACCCGGCACCTGGGCCAAGGTCTATCACCATGAAACCGATACAATCGGATGGGCGCATGGCCGGTTTCTAAGCCATGACAAGCCGCACCAGCCCAAGCCTCACCATCCCAAGCCGCCGCAGTATTCCGATGGCCAACGTTGGGTCGATGCGCCTTACGGTGATCTCAATCTGCGCAAAGGTCCGGGCACCGATTACCATGTGCTGCGCAAAATTCACAACGGCATGAAGGTGGATGTCTTGGGCAAAAGCGGCAAATGGCGCTTGGTCAAGCTGAAATCGGGGCTGATCGGCTGGGCGCACAAAGCCTATCTGACCAAGCAACGCCCCGACCGCCCGCGCCCTGCCCCGCAGCCACAGCCAAAACCGTATTCCGATCTGCAAGCCGCCTTTGATGCCTGCGAACACAATTACGGCCGTGCGTTTCGCCATTGTATGGCACAACGCTTGCCACGCCGGTAACTCTGCGGCGACTAGCTGTGCTCTTCTTCAGCGGTGGCCGCCAGCGCTTGATTATAGGCCTTGAGAGCATCGACATGGAACAGCGCCCCTTGCAACACAGGGGGGCTGCTTCCGTCTTTGATCACCACCGGCAAAAAGCTCAAATCCGAGCGATCCAACAGCGGCAACGCGGTTTCCAGCGTCGCCTCCGCTGAGACATATAACCCCTGTTCGATCAGCTCGAGACAGAGCTTCTCATCCGCTGCGTTCTCATCTGTGGGCCGCCGCATGACCCCCTGAACACGAAACATCGCCAATAAATAGGCCTGCGGCCCGGCGGCCAAATGCACTTTGCGCCGCTCAAGCTGGGTCAAAAAGAACGAGCGGTCCACAAGACGTGAGGCCAGCGCCGTCGACATGGACACCGACACCATCACCGCAAGCCCAGTCTGCCAATCCCCGGTCAGTTCAAACACAATCAACGTGGTTGAAATGGGCGCGCCAAGAACCGCCGCCGCAACGGCCCCCATGCCGGCCAATGCATATAAAGTAAAGGCCGACGACATTTCAGGGAACAAGCCGGTCGCAATATGGCCAAAGGTCAGCCCGGTCAGCGCACCGACCATCAACGCCGGGGAAAACACCCCGCCCCCCATGCGCCCCGCAACCGTCAGCGACACGGCCAGCACTTTGAGAACCGCAAAGACAAAGGCTTCGTGCAACATCAGGTTGCCGGTCAACGCCAGAGACGTGGTCTCATATCCAACGCCAATGATATGGGGGAAAAAGATCGCCAAACCGCCAAGTAACAACCCGGCCACCGCTGGTCGTAGCCAATACGGCAGGCTCAGCCGGTTTTGCAGTTCCGTTTCGACATCATCCGCGAAGAAAATCGCCCGCATCATGACCACCGCGACACATCCGCAAACCAATCCAAGCATGAAAAAAGCGGGCAATTCCAGATAGAATTCCACCGTCGTGGTGCCGGGAAGGACAAATTCAGTGACGTCGCCATAGACCAACCTGTTGATCACTGTCCCCGCAGCGCTGGCGACAACGATTGGCGCAAAGGCGTGCAGCGCAAAGTGACGTAGGATCACCTCTAGCGCAAACAAGGCTCCGGCAATTGGCGCGTTAAAGCTTGCCGAAACCGCCGCCGCAACCGCGCAGCCCATCAAATCCCGGCCCGTGACGCCATCAACCCGAAGCTTATTGGCCACCCAACTGGCTGCCATGGCGGCAATGTGAACGACCGGCCCTTCGCGCCCTGTGCTGCCCCCGGTCGACAAGGTGATCCACGAACACAGCGCAGAGCCCAGACCGGCCTTGGTCTCAACCCGACCATCGTTCAAAGCAGCCCCTTCGATCACATCTGCAACCGATCGCACCCGGCCATCTGGCGTCATGTGATGAAGAATGAACCCAACAACAACACCGCCAAACGCGGGTATCAAAAGCACCCAATACCACGGCAAAAGTTCTGCGAAACTGTGCAGAGAGTTGACATTCGCGGTGCCGTAAACGCTGGCTTGCAACCACTCAATCGCAGCCCGAAACCCGATTGCGGCCAAGCCCGATACGATCCCCAAGCCAAGCGCGATCAACCAAAACTGAATCTGGCTCGGTGCCTCGTGGCGCACCATGTCCCAACCCTCGCCAAAAGCTTGGGTTGCCTGCCGCAACTGGTGGCGCAATTGACCCAGCACTGGGACCTCCTCATAATCGGCGGGTTTCGCCAATGTTTAAGCTTCGTTAATATGCCCCCAATTGAATCCGGAGGCCCGAATGCCCTTACAACAGGCGATTGCAGAATTGCACACTCTACTAGGCGAACGTTTAAGTTTGTCCAAGTCCGATCTGGAGGCGCATGGTCGTTCCGAATCACATTTTCCATTAACACCGCCGGATGGGGTGGTTTTTCCGGAAAACACTGAAGAAACTCAAAAGATTGTAAGCATTTGCGCAACACATGGCGTGCCTGTCATCGGCTGGGGGGCGGGAACCTCTCTTGAAGGGCATGCGCTTGCCATGCGAGGCGGGATAAGCGTCGATTTTTCGCGGATGAATAAAATCATCAGCATCAACGCCGCTGACATGGATGTGGTGGTGCAACCCGGTGTTACGCGTGAAACACTGAACGAAGAATTGCGCGCGACCGGCCTGTTTTTCCCTGTCGATCCCGGTGCCAACGCGTCGATTGGTGGCATGGCGATGACCCGCGCCTCGGGGACAACAACCGTACGTTATGGCTCGATGCGCGACAATGTGATGGGCATGCAGGTGGTGCTGGGCGATGGTCGTGTGATCCAAACCGGCACGCGGGCGCGCAAATCGGCCGCCGGGTATGACCTCACCGCCTTGATGGTTGGCTCCGAAGGCACCTTGGGCTTGGCGACGGAACTCACCTTAAAGCTGCACGGCATCCCCGAGGCGATCAGCGCCGGGATATGTAGCTTTCCAGACATGGCTTGCGCGGTCGCGGCCGTCACGGAAACCATCCAGATGGGCATTCCCATGGCCCGAATCGAATTCGCCTGCGCCGATACCGCCCGAGCATTTAACGACTATGCGGGGGTGTCGATGGACGAATCCCCGCATCTCATGGTTGAATTCCACGGCAGCCCGGAGAGCACCGCCCAAGACGCCGAAAGATTCGCTGAAATCGTTTCGTATCATGATGGCTCACCGTTTCGCTGGTCTTCGCGCGAAGAAGAGCGGCGCGCGCTTTGGTCGATGCGTCACAACGGATATTACGCAATTCTGGCCTCACGGCCTGGGGCGCGGGCTTTGGTGACTGACATCTGTGTTCCAATTTCCCAACTGGCCCAGGCCGTAGAAGAAACCCAGCTTGAAATCGCCAATTCGATACTTCCGGGGCCGATTTTGGGCCATGTGGGCGATGGCAACTTTCATGCCATTTTGTTGATCGACCCTGATCAACCAGCAGAAATGGAAGAAGCCAAACGCCTGTCCAACAGCCTTGTGAAACGCGCTTTGGCCCTTGGCGGCACATCCACAGGCGAACATGGCATCGGTGTTGGTAAAAAGCCCTATATGGATGCGGAACACGGCGAGGCCTGGACCGTCATGGGGGCCATCAAACATGCGTTGGACCCACAAGACATCATGAATCCCGGCAAATTGGTGCCCGGAAACTAAACCCCAGCCCCGTTTCTGTGACCTAGCCCAGAAGCTGAAACAAATACGCCTCGGCAGACTGAGCACGCTCTGACTGCCGGGCGGCGCTGGGGGGGGGCATGGCCCCCGTTGCACAGCGGACTTGCCAATCTCCTATCAACAAACTGATCCAAAGCGTCGCCGCAGTTTCGACCGGGCCGTTTAGCTCACCTTGATCAACCAACTGTTGAAACAACGCTTGAATGCGCGGAAAAACCTCTCCGCGCCCCGATTGTGCCAAGACCTGCCCCAACGTATTGCTCGCATCTGCCGCAGCCGCGCGATTCAGGGCAATGGCCTGAGGTGACAAAAGCATCGCCAACAAAACCGGCCCAATGCCACGCAGCGTTTCGCGCGCTGAGAGGTCTTCTTTGGTTGCATGGTCGAGCGCCTCAACGATCCGCTGGGCATTTCGGGCGATAAGTGCCTGAAACAGCCCAAGTTTATCGCCGTACCACCGGTAAAGCGTTTCATTGGAGGCTTTTGCCCGCTTGGCAACCGCAAGCATCGACAGCCCCTGATATCCCTTTTCTGACATCAATGCATAAGCCGCATCGGCGATCTGCTGTTCTCGGTGTTCTTTGGCTTCGCTGCGCATCGGGTTTTCTCCTGCTTGACAAAAACCGTACACCCAATTACACCAACATGCAAACGTACACACAATTACGGATACGCACATGTTTCGATATTCTCCCACCGCCATTCCCGCCGCTCTTTGGGCGTTGATAATTCTGCAAGTCGTTATGGTAGCGTCGCTTTATGCCGGTGTGCCGCCCCACCCTCCTCGGAGCATCGCCCTCTTTGCACTGGCTCCCTTTCTCGCCGCATCCATCGCCTGCGCGGCGGCCGCGTTACAAATGGGGCGTCATGGTGGGGGCGATATTCTGGCCGTCGGTGCCGCACTCATGGCGCTGCTGAGCTTCGGACCGCAAAAATATTTCGACCCCGCCTTTCCAGAAATCTGGCCAGCAGTTCTGGCAGCGCAGCTCGCAGTTTTGACCATCATGGCGAATTTGTTCTTCAAACGCACATCCGCAAAGGCCGCCCAAGAATGAAGACCATCAGTCACCTCACCGCGATCGCTGCCATCCTGTTTTCCGGTGCCATCTTTGGGTTCTTTTATGCGTGGATTTGTTCAACGATGTGGGGGCTCGATGCGGCCAAGCCCGAGGTCGCAATCGCTGCCATGCAAGCCATGAACGCAAGCGTCCGCAACGCGGTCTTTGCCCCGATTTTCTTTGGAACACCCTGTGTCATCGCTGTTGCCGCCATCGCCGCGTGGCGGGTTCAGGCTCAGGTGTCTGGAGTGTATTTTGCGCTGGCAGCCAGCCTTTATTTTGCGGGCGCATTGCTGCTCACCATGTCGGTCAATGTCCCAATGAACGACGCCTTGGCCGCAACCCCCATCCCCGCGTCGTCCGAGGCGGCGCAGGACATCTGGATCACCTACTCATCCCGTTGGCAAACCTACAACATTCTAAGGACCGTGGTCTCGGGTGGGAGTTTGTTGTTATGCGCTTTGGGTCTTCTCAAACTGGGCCAAACGACGTCAGCTCTCAAAGAGTCGCCCCAAAACTAACCCCAAATCTGGGTCAAAGCCTGAGCTCTCATTAACCAGCCAACAGGGCCCGTGCCGCAGCGCGGGCCTCTTCGGTGACGGTATCGCCTGACAACATTCGGGCGATTTCGGCCTCCCGCTGATCTGGATCAAGCGGCGAAACATCCGATGTCGTCACCCCTGCCGAAACATGTTTGGCAACCCGCCAGTGATGCCCCCCAAGCGCCGCAACCTGCGGAGAATGGGTCACAACCAAGACTTGCCCGCCATCCGACAGCGCCTTGAGACGGCGCCCAACAGCATCCGCAGTTGCGCCCCCCACACCCCGGTCGATCTCATCAAAGATCATCGTGGTGCCGTCGTTGCGCTCCTCAGACAAACACACTTTGAGCGCGAGAAGGAACCGGCTCAGCTCCCCACCCGAGGCGATTTTGTTAAGCGCACCAGCCGGAGATCCGGGGTTGGTGGCAACGGTGAAACACACCGCATCAGCGCCCTCTGCTCCGGGCTGAACCTCGGTGATTTCTGTCACAAAAACAGCGCGTTCCATCTTGAGCGGAGCCAGTTCTGACGCCACAGCCGCATCGAGGCGTTTGGCAGCCTTGCGCCGATTCTCAGTCAACTTGACGGCGGCCGCATCATACTCGGCCTCTGCCTTTCGCAGAGCGGCTTCAAGATCAGACATCTGGGCTTCCCCAGCGTCCAAAGCCGCCAGCCGTGCCGACAGCTCAACACTGAGACCGGCCAAATCGTCGGCCTGAACCTGATGTTTGCGCGCCAAGCCCCGCAGCGCAAAAAGCCGCTCTTCGGTGTCTTCCAAATCAACCGGATTGAACTCAAGCCCGTCCAAACAATCGGCAACCCCGCGTGAGGCTTCGTCCAATTCCGCCATCGCACGGGTGAGCGCATTCATCGGCGCATCCAGCCGCCCATCGGCCTTGTCAGACGCCCCTTCCAGCCACCGCAACGCGTTGGCCATCGCCCCTTCGGCCCCTTCATACCCAAGCGCAGAGGACGCCTGAGCAATGTCATCCCGGATTCGTTCCGCCTGTTGCATGCTGCGCCGGCGCTTATCCAGCTCGGCCTCTTCGCCCGGTGCCGGACCCAACTTGTTTAACTCTTCGACCGAATGGCGCAAAAACTCTTCTTCGGCGCGGACCTCTTCCAAAGCGGTGCGCGCCTTGGTCAAGTCGCGTTTGGCTTTGCCGACTTTGGACCACGCGGTGCGAACCTTGTTGCGCGTCGCGTCATTCCCGGCATAGCTGTCCAAAATGGTCATATGCCCCTTGGGATCAAGCAAGCCACGATCGTCATGCTGGCCATGCAGCTCAACCAACGTCGCCGACAGCTGCCGCAACACATCGCCCGATACGCGGCGATCATTCACCCAACCGGTTTTGCGCCCATCGGCGGTGTTCACCCGCCGCATGATAAGCTCATCACCGCTCGGCAGTCCGGCCTCTTCCAGTACAATGCGCGCGGCATGGCCCTCAGCCAGCTCAAAAACAGCGGTGACTTCACCCTGTTTGGCCCCGCTTCGCACCAGCTCCGCCCGGCCCCGCCACCCCAGAACAAAGCCAAGCGAATCCAATAAGATAGACTTACCTGCACCAGTCTCACCGGTCAGAACATTCAGGCCCGGCTGGAACGCGAGGTCCAACCGGTCAATGATCAACATGTCTCTGATTTCAAGCGCGCGCAGCATCGTTATCCGTCCGGTAAGTCACAATGCCAGAGCCGAACCACGCCGCCCTTACAGCCATTCGCCCTTGAGCGTTTGGCGATAAGCTGACGCAAGCCAGTTGCCACTAAACAATTTCGGTTCCAAATCATGGCCCTTGAGTTGCGAGAACGCCAAGTCATACCAATCAGACGACTGATAGTTATGTCCCAAGATCGCCGCCGAGGTCTGTGCCTCTTCCACCAATCCAAGCGACAAATACGCCTCAACCAAACGGTACAGCGCTTCAGCGGTATGGGTGGTGGTCTGGAAATCTTCGACAACAACGCGGAACCGGTTGATGGCGGCACCGAAATGGTCGCGCTTGAGATAATAGCGGCCGATTTCCATTTCCTTGCCAGCCAAATGGTCAAACGCCAGATCAAATTTCAGGATCGACGATCGCGCGTATTCGCTATCTGGATAGCGTTCAATCACGGTCCGCAGGGCTTGCAACGCCTGAAAGGTCAAACCCTGATCCCGCCCGACCAATTCGATCTGGTCATAATAGCTCAGCGCCAACAGATATTGCGCATAGGCCGCATCATCGTCAGCAGGATAAAAATCAATAAAGCGCTGCGCAGCTGAGCGCGCCTCTTCGTAATTCTTGTCCTGGTGATGGGCAAAGGCCTGCATGATCAAAGCGCGTTTGGCCCACTCAGAATATGGGTACAGGCGTTCTATTTCGCTGAAAAAGAGCGCACCTTCTTCGTAATCATCGATCGAAAGCTCATACTCGCCACGCTCAAAAATCTGCTCGGCGGTGTAACCTTCAAGCGGCCTCCCACCGGGGCCCGTTCCCTTTGGCTGCAGTTCTGAACACCCTGCCAGCGTAAAAGCACCAAAGATCGCCCCGATCAGTACAAACCGTGATCTGCCCCCTGCCATGCGCGACTACCTTTTGATCTCAAGTCCGGCCACCTTGCGCGGCCCTATTGGCTTCGGTCTAGCACAGAATTTTCCGGTGCAAAACGTCTTTACGCGTATTTCATGCGCGTAGGTCCGCCCATGGCAAAAACGTCAGTAATGAAGAGGGATTTCATCCTGTTCCACGCCCGCACCAGGCAGGTTTTGGGCCAGAATATCGTCACAATGACGCATCCGATATGCCGATGGTGTCGCAAAAAGCGCACGCAAAAGGGCATTTGTCATCGCATGCCCGGCCTTGTGGCCTTCATACAGGCCAACAATCGGTGCTCCGGCTAGGGCCAAATCACCCAAAGCATCCAGCATTTTGTGCCGAACGGCTTCGTCACTATGGCGCAGACCGCCTGGGCTCAGCACTTTTTCATCGTCCACAACAACCGCATTTTCGTAGGTTCCGCCCAGAGCTTTACCTGCCGCGCGCATCGCATCGACATCTGCCGCCCGGCAAAATGTCCGGCTGTCGCACAATTCACGAACAAAGGTCCCATTGGCAAGATTCAGGCGCTTGTGTTGTTGGCCGATGGCGCGATCCACAAAATCAATGTGGAAATCCATCTGAAGCCCCTGCCCGGCTTCCACCGGTGACAAACGCGCCCAGCCCTGATCCGTTTTCACCGTCACAGGTGCAAGAATTTCGATGACCTGCATAGGGGCATCTTGGTGGCTTAACCCAATCTCAAGGATATTGCGCACAAATGGGATACTAGACCCATCGAGGATAGGAACTTCAGGGCCATCAATTTCGATCAATGCGTTGTGGACACCACAGCCCGACAGCGCCGCCATGACATGTTCAACGGTCGACACGCTCGCTCCGTCTGCATTTCGCAGCAACGTGCAAAGCGGTGACGCTTCAACCAGATCCCAGCGGGCTGGGATGCGCGACTCACCGGATGTGATATCGGTTCTTTGAAACCAAACGCCATAATCGGCAGGGGCAGGACGGATTGTCAGACAGGCCGGTTTCCCGGAATGTAGGCCAAAGCCGTCAAAGGTGATCGCCGATTTGATGGTTGTTTGCACGTGGCATCCTATTGGTTACCACGTCCCTCCCCACTCGGGTCGCGGCTTCTCGCTATGAGATACGCGTTAGCGCTCAACGGCTCAAATCAAAGATTGTAACCAAGTGAAACATGCACCGAACGCGGTGGGCGAAACCCCGCGCATCTCTCACTTGCGCCACATAACACCCTAAAATTAAACAGAAAAACAAAACACTCCACACCGTTATGCACAGGGTGATCATGTTCAATTGTCAGTAAAAACGCGCTGCGCCCTCACGGAAACTGCACCATATGACACAAAAGGAAACGCCCCCGGAGTCCGAGGGCGTTACTTTTTGTTAATAATTTAGCGGCAAATCTCGCCGATCAATTGGCCTGACGGCGCAAGAAGGCGGGGATTTCAATCCGATCATCTTCTGGCTCGGCTTCGGCTTCTGGCATTGGCGCAGGGCGCTGTGCCTGAACCGGAGGCTGTTGGCGACGCGGCGCAGGCGCTTCTTGTGCTGCCGGCTGCTGAGCATGACCTGTCATGCGACCGATCAGAGAGTTCACGCTGAAACGTGGCTTGTCCGCTTCCACTTCGGGCTGGGCTGCTGCCTGTTCTTCACGGCTGCGCGCGGCGGCCGCTTTGACACGGGCAACCATGTCAGGGTTGGGCGTACCGGCGGCGGGGCCACGTGGCGCAACAAAATCCTGTGGATCAGCTTCGATTGTATCTGGCTGCGGACGGAATTCCGCCACGGCAGGCTGATACGCTGGGGGTGGCAGACCGTCGTCGTCCAGAACCTGCTCATCCTCAAAGATGCTGTCGGTTGGCTCTTCAACATGCGCCCGCTCAGCGTCGATACCTTGGAACAACGAGGGTTCAGGCTCTTGATATTGTGCAGCAACCGGTTCTGGCTGCGGCGCAGGAATTGGTTCTGGTGCAGGAGCAACAGCCGCCTGAGCAACAGCCGCCGCAGCAACTGGGGCCATGGCAGGCGCGTCAACCGCTTTGGTCGACCCTGGCTGCGACAGTGACCGGCGGGGAAGCGGCGTTTCCGCATGGCTTTCCACCGCGTCGATCCCGGTTGCAACAACCGAAACGCGCATCATACCGTCAAGACCGTCATCAAGTGTCGAGCCGACGATGATGTTCGCCTCCTGATCGACTTCCTCGCGAATGCGGTTCGCCGCTTCGTCCAGTTCGAACAATGTCAGGTCATGACCGCCGGTGATGTTGATCAGCACACCTTTGGCACCCTTGAGCGAGATTTCGTCAAGCAGTGGGTTGGCGATGGCTTTCTCAGCCGCCTGAATGGCGCGATCTTCGCCTTCGGCTTCGCCTGTGCCCATCATCGCCTTGCCCATTTCGTCCATCACAGCGCGAACATCGGCAAAGTCGAGGTTGATCAGGCCGGGACGCACCATCAGATCGGTCACGCCCTTAACACCTTGATACAGAACATCATCTGCAAGGCTGAAGGCTTCGGTAAAGGTGGTTTTTTCATTGGCCAGACGGAACAGGTTCTGGTTCGGAATGATGATCAGCGTGTCGACAACCCTTTGGAGGTTCTCAACGCCATCTTCCGCCTGTTTCATCCGCTTGTTGCCCTCAAATTGGAAGGGCTTGGTGACAACACCAACGGTCAGCACGCCAAGTTCACGAGCCGCTTGTGCGATGATCGGAGCCGCACCCGTACCGGTGCCGCCGCCCATACCAGCGGTGATAAAGCACATATGTGCCCCCGCCAGATGATCAACGATTTGTTCAATGCTTTCTTCGGCCGCAGCCGCGCCAACCGTGGCCCGCGCACCAGCACCGAGACCCTCGGTGACTTTAACGCCCAGCTGAACACGTGACGATGACGCGCTTTGCTGCAACGCTTGCGCGTCGGTGTTGGCAACCACGAAGTCAACGCCTTCGAGGTTCTTTTCAATCATGTTATTGACGGCGTTACCGCCTGCCCCGCCCACGCCGAATACGGTGATACGAGGTTTCAACTCTTCCTGACCGGGCATGGTGAGGTTCAATGTCATGTGCTTTCCGCCTGTGCTTTGACAATCACATCAGGCCTGTTTTCGGCCCGTTACGTGCCAGAATAGCGACTGGCACCGACCACGTCACGCAAAAAACACGCATTTCATACCAAATATGCCATGTTTTTGGCCAACATTCGCGGTATTTCGCCCAAAAGGCCAGATTTTGCGGATTTCGTAACGATAAGCACAAGACAAAAGGCGCGGCGCACGGGAGGAGATGCGCTGCGTCAGGAATAACAATGTGAGGATCCTGCTCGAACCCATGGCCGCGTCTCTTGATCGGAGCGGTTAAAACAATCTTAGCAAATATCTTCCCCCCTGTCACCAAGGAATATGGGGGACCATCTATATATAGTGGGTTGCGCGCATCGAACCACTGTTCGCACCGCGCCGCCTTTGGGTCTGGCCCCTAGACAAATGTAAGATCAGCCACATCCGAGACGTTGTCGATCAAAAGCAGGTCACCGCCGCCAAAATCAATCTCAATGCCCGACAGATGCGCGCCACCTTCCGACAGGGTTGTCACGGGGCGCCATGTATATCCCCCGGAGGAAGACAATCCGCCTTGAAGGCGGATTTCGTCAACGCCGACCTCATAGTCGAACACGCTGTCGCGCCCCGAAGCAAAGACAAACACGTCGCTTTCACCAAGCGCACTTCCGCCAAACATATCGTCGTTGCCGCCGCCGCCGTTGAGCGTGTCTTCGCCATCCCCGCCAGAAAGGGTGTCCGCATGACGCCCCCCCGACAGGCCATCATCCCCCGCGCCGCCTTCCAAAAGGTCGGCTCCATTACCACCGCTCAACTGATCATGGCCCGCCTCGCCATAAAGCTCATCCGCGCCATCATCCCCCGACAACACATCATTGCCCTGTGCCCCCGCTAGGGTATCAGCACCGCTGCCACCGCTGGCGGTATCCGCGCCATATCCAGCATAGACAACATCATCACCGCCACCGCCTTCGATGTCGTCATTGCCATGCCAACCATACAAAACGTCGTTATCAGCACCGCCAATCACCGTGTCCTGACCATTGCCGCCATTCAATGTGTCGGCCCCATCTTGACCGGCGAGGAAATCATCGTCGTCCCCACCGCTCAGACCATCATCCCCGTCCCCCCCAAAAAGCGTGTCGTCCCCGACCTCGCCGTAGAGGGAATCGTCGCCCGTTCCGCCATCTAGGTAATCGTCAGAGGTTTGGCTGACATCAGAGCCGGGGGCCGTTGAATGATCGCCCCAAATCTGGTCGTTGCCGCTGCCGCCATACACCGTGTCAGACCCTTGCGATCCGGTGATCACGTCATTGCCCGACCCGCCATAAACCAAATCTTCGCCGTCACCGGCATCCATGCTGTCCGCCCCATTCCCACCCCAGATCGTGTCATCGCCGCCATAGCCAAACAGCACATCATTGCCGCCCCAACCGACATAATACTCGGCGCTGTTCTCACCGGTCCAGGTATCCGCATCGTCGGTGCCATGCGTTACGCCTTTGGGATGCGTGTAAAACGGATGATCCATATCCAGTTGGAAAAACGCCGAAGGGTGGGGAAAAATCGTCAAAGGCATGTCGCGGGCTTTCAAATCGGGCGCTGGGGCAACGCATCAAAACAAAAGGCCCTCTCAGATAACCTGAAAGGACCTGTTGAACTCAAAACTAAAGCTCTCATTGATGTCAGTCACTTGCGGAAAACCCGACCTCCGGTTTTCCTGACCTTCGCGTTACCAGTTGTCGCGGAACCACTGCACCGCACGCTTGAAGCTACGCGCCGGGTACTTGTCGACCGGGATTTCGAAATCCCACCACTCGTCTTGCGGATGCGCCGCAAAGAGCGACAACCCAACCGCGCCCGCAAAGCCCGGACCGGTGGCCGCTTGTGGCAATCCATGCACACGCAGCGGACGCCCCAGACGCACTTGGTGCCCCAAAATCCGCGATGCCAGCCCGTCGAGACCGGGAATTTGGCTCGCGGCACCGGTTAACACAATCTGCTGGCTGGGCAGATGATCAAAGCCAGCCGCATCCAAACAGCCGCGCACCTCTTCGAGAATTTCTTCAACGCGGGGTCGCATAATCCCGATCAATTCCGCCCGCGAAACCGTGCGACGATCATGTTCCCAATCGCCGGTTTCACCGTCGGTTTCGATCATCTCGCGGTCATCCATGCCCGTGGCGACAACGCCGCCATAAAAGGTCTTAATCCGCTCGGCCGTGGCCGTTGGAACCTGCAAGCCCATAGAAATGTCAGACGTCACATGGTCCCCGCCCATCCGAACCGCGTCCGAATAGATCATGTGTTTCTTCATAAAGATCGAGACGCCGGTGCTCCCGCCGCCCATATCAATACAAGCCGCGCCCAGCTCTTGTTCATCCTCGACCAAGGCCGCAACACCGGACGCATAGGCCGAGCTGGCAAGACCCGCCAGCTCCAGATCACAGCGCTTGACGCAATGGGCAATATTCTGGATCGCCTGTGCATCAACGGTCAGCATGTGCATGTCGCAAGCCAGTTCATTGCCGATCTGCCCACGCGGATCCTCAAGACCTGACCGATGATCCAACGCAAAATTCACCGGCTGCGCGTGCAACACCTCACGTCCGTGCCCAAAGTCAGGCACATCGCAGGAACTGAGAACGCGGGCGACATCTTGTTCGTCAACCGTGACGCCCATCACATCAACGCTTCCGGCCAACCCATAGCTGCGCGGCCCCGCGCCCGAGAAACAGGCAATCACATGGTCGACGCGAATACCGGCCATCTTTTGTGCCGCTTGCACCGCCGTTCGAATGGCGCGCTCGGTTTCGCCCATCGACGAAATCTCGCCGAATTTCACGCCCCGCGACCGGGTTGTTGCTGCGCCAATCACACGAAAGCCAGATTGCCCCGCCAGCGATCCAATCCCGTCATCCGCCGGATCAGATCCGTCAAACCGCAGCACCAAGCACGCGATCTTGGAACTTCCCACATCCAAAATCGCCACAACACCGCGTTGCATTGCCGCTTTGCGCATGTTGCGCATCGCCCGTTGGGATTCGTAGAGCTCGATCATTTGTTCTTATTCCCCAGCAGCATTTATAGTATGTGCGGCCCACATGGCCTGTGTCGCATCTTGACCCATGCGAATGGTGGGTCGGCGCGGAAGACGTAAATCCACCACAACCAAATCACGGGCCAGCATTTGAATGGCTTGGTCCATCGCAATGGTGCGCTCCAGCGCGCGCACCGGGTTCGCTTCAGGAAGCAAAATGCGCTGGCCTTGGTCCAAAACCACATCCCAACGCCGGGCCCCCATCCGCTCAAATCCACGCAATCGCGACCGCAACGGGCCGGTGACCTTATACAAGGCCAATGCTTCTGGCACGGCATCATGCGCCCCGTCCCCGGCAATAACCGGCAACATCACGTGATTGGCCCGCGTTTTCGTTGGTCCAACCAGCGCGCCGGTTTCATCCAAAAGCTCAAGCCCCCGGTCGCCCCGGCGCAAGACAGCAGGCACGCGTTCTTCGATTTCAATCTGCAAAACATTGCCTTGACGGACACGCACCTGGGCGCTTTTGACCGCATGCATGGCCACGACGGTCTCATGCATTTTGCCAAGATCAAGGTCAAAGGAGCTGATTGGAAAGTCGACCGGCAACGCTTGGCGGATTTGCTCGGCCACCTTTGGGCTGGCACCATCAACGGCCATCAGCTTGACCTGAAATTCAGGGCGGCTCTCGATGGTTTCGCGCGCATCGGCGATCATCTGGTTGAAGGCGGCCCGATTGTCATCAGACGACGCCCACAGCGACACCGCGCCAAAGGCCATGGCACAGGGCAAAACCACACGCATGCAAAACCGAAATCCGGGCGTGAGTTTCAACCGTTCCATCCGGTACTTCAAACGCGACGGGGCCGGATCGTGACGCGCCACTTTGGCATTGGCCGATTTTGCGTTGCGATTTAGCGGTTGCATGACGCGTCCTCCACCATCCAAGCGCAGAACTTCCCAAAGCTGAACCCCTTGGCTTGAGCCTGTTCGGGCGTCAGCGATGTCGGGGTCATGCCGGGTTGGGTGTTGGTTTCCAGCAAGATCAAGCCGTCGATACCCTTGGTGTCATCCCAACGGAAATCCGTCCGGCTCACACCTCGGCATCCCAAGGCCTGATGGGCGCGCAACGCATAGTCTTCACAGGCCGCCGTTATCTCATCGGGCAATTCCGCCGGGCACACATGGCGCGACCCGCCTTCTTTGTATTTGGCGTCATAGTCGTACCAACCGTCGGTCAAAATATCGGTCACCGCCAATGCGCGATCGCCCATCACGGTTGTCGTCAATTCACGACCAGGAACAAATGTCTCAACCATGACAGTCTGCGGCATTTCATCTGACAGCTTGGGCGGGCCGTTCGCCGCCTCATCGACCAGATAAACGCCAACCGATGACCCCTCATTATAAGGTTTCACCACATAGGGAGGCGCAAGCATATGGCCCGCCTCAACCTCAGCCTTATCCGCCAACACGCTTTGCGCAACAGGCAAACCGGCTGCGCGGTAAATCTCTTTGGTGCGTTCCTTGTCCATGGCAAGCGCCGAAGCCAAAACGCCGGAATGCGTATAGGGCAACCCCAACCATTCCAACACGCCCTGCACACAACCATCCTCGCCCCACCGACCATGCAGCGCATTAAACACAACATCCGGTTGAACAGCCTGAAGGCGGGCAGCCAGATCGGCACCCGCATCAATCTCTACAACTTCAAAACCTTCGCCCCTCAAAGCAGCAGCGCATTCCTGCCCGGACGACAGGGAGACTTCGCGTTCCGCAGAAGGCCCACCCATCAACACCACTACTTTCGGGAGTGTCCTGCTCGACATCCCAAAACCGCCTCATGTACCTGGGGTTTATCCCTTTTCGGGCTTGTCCCCTTGTTATTTTGCACGACCTGCCTGTGGTCGCGTTCATTTGGGTATCCGTCGCGTGGGCGTTGCCTTGTGGCCTATCCCTATTCCGGCGCCGGTTCACCTACCCGCATGATTTCCCATACTAGCTCTATTTGGCTGTTTTGGAAAACCCTTTTTCGCACTTCTTCCCCTAATGATTCGAGGTCGGCCGCCGTGGCCCCTCCTGTATTGACCAAAAAGTTCGAATGCATCGGGCTCATTTGCGCGCCACCAATGGTTGCACCACGCATGCCAGCCTCATCAATCACCTTCCACGCCTTCAGCTCATGGCTGTCATCCGCCTTACCTGTGCTGGAAAATCCCGCCGGGTTGCGAAACGTGCTGCCAGCTGTCCGGTCCTTGGTCGGCTGGGTTTCATCGCGCTTCTTCAATTGCGCTGTCATGCGTGCGTCCAACTCCTCCGGGTCACCCGCCACACCTTCAAACACCGCCTCAACAATCACCCATCCCTCAGGCAAATCGCTCTGGCGGTACTGGAAATTCAAATCATCAGCCGTCAGAGTGACCTCTTCACCCGCCCGCGTGATCGCCGTGGCGCTGACAAAATGATCCGCCACATAAGAGCCATAACAGCCCGCATTCATCCGCACCGCGCCACCGATGGCCCCCGGAATCGTGCGCAAAAACGTCAGATCAACCCCCGCCTGCGCGGCGCGTCTGGCCACATGCGCATCCAGTGCCGCAACCCCCGCAGTGACACGCGTGCCCTCAACCTCGATATGGTTAAAACCGCGCCCCATGCGGACCACCACGGCGCGAATACCCCCATCGCGCACAATCAGGTTTGACCCAACCCCCATCGGAAAGACAGCAACACTCGGGTCCAAGGATTTTAGAAAATCCTTGAGATCATCCCGATCAGCCGGTTGAAACAAAGCATCCGCCGGGCCGCCAACACGCAGCCAGGTCAGGTCATTCAAAGATCGATCAGGCGTCAAACGCCCGCGGGTTTGGGGAAAACTGGTCATATGGGTTTGCTAAATCTCAGCGGCCAAAAGGGCAAGCGAAAGAACAAAGCGAAGCGCCTGACCCAAAACCCGGGTAGACCCCGCACATCCTAAATAGATCTAAAACCACCCCACAAGCCAAACCAAGGATCGACAACCCAATCCATCAAGGCACAGCAGCGCCCGACACGGGGTGGGCGCAATGCGCCCGCCCATGGGGCGGGTCGGGCGCAATCGTCGCAAGGCGACGATCCAGTGGAAACACTCAGCCAAAGGCCTCTCAGCCCCCGAGCACCCCCCAAAGGTTGCCCGACGTAATCTGCGTGAAAGTTTCGGTCACCCAAGGCCCACCCTCTTTGACCGCCTCTTGGATCGCGTCGACACCTTTGTCCAACTTGTTAGCCTTGTCCGCAGCGGAAACAATCATGTCCATCGCCGAACCATCCTTCGACAAATCGGTTCCGTCTTTTCCAACAGCGTTCAACTCTTTGGCCCCCCTAGGGAGCGCCCCCAATAGAAAAGTCCAAGCAGCGGCCTTTTCTTCTTCGCCACAGTCGTCATTTGCAACGACAAACAACGCTCTTGCCAAGGCCATGCGCAGAACGCCGTCGCTATCCGTCACCATCCCGGCGGTCATCCGGATTGCCGCCTGCATCTGCTCTATCGAGAACCTTTGGGAACGCACTCTTAAACGACGTTTGACTTCCTCCAACACTTCCGGAGCCATCGCACAAATATCGTCTTCGCGATTGTGCAAATTGCCAAGCAGGCGATCCACATTGCTATCACGTCCAAACCCTTCGTCCTGCGCTTTGCGTGCAAGAGATTGCCGTGTCTCCTCGACAACGCGCAATAACTCCCGTGGGTTTGACTTATACTTAGAAACATCTTCGCGCAGTTGTTCGATGTCATTTTGAAATGCCGAAAGCGCAGCCATGCCAAGGTTGCTGGTACTTTTCTTGCAGCGGCTTTTAAACTCGCGCAATGCCGTTCGCACATCTTTGACGATTTGCTCTAAATCCCGTTCCTCAAACGGGAATGAATTGAGCTTTCCCTTACCCGCATCATAGCCAATTCTGACCCCAATTGGGTTATCGGCAATCACTTGTTCTGCAAGATGCCTTTTCCAAATCGCATCAATCTGGCGGAGCGCTTCGGGTTCGTCTTTCCAAACCTCATCCGGCAACAAGGCGATCTCAACAAACATTGGGTGATTGGCGGGTGGCGCGGTGCCGTTCAACAACCCGTTGTACCAGTCGATCCAAAAGGCCCAATCTTCAGATTGGCCACTCTCTTGCAGGATAGATTGAACACTCTCCCTCCGCTCTTGCAGCGGCGAGGTTTCAACCCATAACGGCCCAATAGCCCCTGTACCAACAGACACAAGGTTTTGCGCATCGGATTGGATATTTCGCCATATGGCGGCGGCGGTGGCTCTGGCGGCGGCGGCGGCGGTGGCTCTGGCGGCGGCGGCGGCGGCGGTGGCTCTGGCGGCGGCGGTGGCGTCGG
>NZ_JBOEGM010000026.1:0-139283 GCF_050633425.1 Pelagimonas sp.
GCTCATAACCTGAAGGTCGTAGGTTCAAATCCACCTCTCGCAACCAATTTTAGATACATAACTCGCTGTCGAATTTCCAATTTGGACCAATCTGGATGCTTTTTCCAAAGCCAGTCTAGACAGCCTCTCTAAACTGCTCCATGCATGTTCTAAACAGGAGGGCTTTGCCATGGCTGACGGGACATTTGCCGTCTTAATGTTGGTACTCGGGTTGGCGGATATGAGCGTAAACCATTGCGGTACTTCAAGTGGATGCATGGGAAAATCGCATGAGGCACCACGCCTTGCGTTTTCCGCCGGAGAAGTGCTTGAGCGTCGTGCGAAGCCTGCGTCTGAAGTCTATTTCCGCTATGATCTGGGAACGAAAATCGGTCCCTTCGGTAATGCCGTTGGCGCTTCATTTGGTGAGAATGGAGAAGTTTGGGTCGGTTTTGGGCAGACGTACAAATTGGATTTTGGAAATAGCCCCTTCTATACGGAACTTCACGCCATGCCGGGGCTATACTTGGACAACGGCGGTTTTGATTTGGGCGGACCGTTGGAATTTCGGTCGGGCGTAGAGTTTGGATATGAAAACCGACGGGGGTGGCGATTTGCTGCCAGCTATGACCACAGGTCAAATGCCGGCATCTATAATGACAACCCTGGGATTGAAACCGTGCAACTTCGTGTGTCCGTGCCGTTTAACTAATTTAGCGACGTCAGCAGTGCCTTTGCTGCCGCTTGTTCGGCCTGTCGCTTAGAGCCTGCAGTCGCCTGAGACGTTTCGCCTGACGCCAAGCGTGCTTCGATCGTAAAGACTGGGGCGTGATCTGGACCAGACCTTGAGATCTGTTCGTATTTCGGGGGCTCCAAGCCACGAGCCTGGGCCCATTCCTGCAATGCAGTCTTGGCGTCTTTGGCGTCGGTCTCGACCGACTCTATGCGATGACCCCACAGCCGTAAAATAAGCTCCTTGGCGGCTTCAAACCCACCATCAATATATACAGCGGCAATGACGGCTTCCATAGCATCGCCAAGCAAAGCTAGCTTTCGACGCCCCCCCGACATCTGTTCAGACCTGCCGAGTTTCAGCGCGGCGCCCAGATCTATTTGCCGGGCGACATCAGCACATGTTTCCTTGCGCACCAACGCATTGAAGCGGGGGGCCAAGACACCTTCTGTGGCGTCCTGATCCTGCAAAAGGAGCGCTTCGGACATGACCAATCCCAAAACCCGATCACCTAAGAATTCGAGCCGTTGATTGTCATTCCGTCCAGGGCTGGACATGGAGCTATGCGTTACTGACTGACGCAGCAATTCAGGCCGGGAAAACTTATACCCCAGCCTGGTTTGCAATGCGATCAACTCTGCAGAAATCTTCATTGGATTGCTTTGAAGAACCTGTCGCTACGCCAAGTCCAGAAATATAACATGGATGTTCCCGCTGAGGAAAACATAACCCGATCGGCGCGGCCAATCAGGTTTTCGAAAGGAACAAAACCGACCCCATTGACGATATTTGGCACGCGGCTATCCGAAGAGTTATCGCGATTGTCACCCATAAAGAAGAAGTGACCTTCGGGAACGGAATAGACCGAGGTATTGTCAGACGGTTGATTGCCAATATTCAGGATACTGTGAGACCGACCGTTGGGCAGGGTTTCAATGAACTTGGACTTGTTGCAGGCCCCGCCATGGCCAACCGGGCCGTTTTCACAACGTGGGGAAAGCCGCTGCGGCCCCTGTGGTTCGGCAACTTCAACAAAGGTCCCGTCGGGTTCTACTTTGACCGGGGTTCCATTTATGTAAACCAGTCCCTGTTTGACCTGCACTTTGTCACCCGGCATGCCGATCACGCGTTTGATAAAATCGCGGCCGGTGACTGGGTGGCGAAATACAACGACATCCCCACGCTCAGGTTCGTTCCCGAACAAGCGTGTATTGTCGCCATCCGCCCAACCACAGATGTCACCCGCGTCAACGTTGATACCCAAAACGCCGACAATCACAGTCGGGCAGGAGGCATAAGAATAGCCGTAGGCCATCTTGTTGACGAACAGGAAATCGCCAATCAGCAAAGTGTCCTTCATCGACCCCGACGGGATCCAAAACGGCTGGAAAAACAGCGAGCGAAAAATGCCCGCGATCAGCAGGGCATAGACCACAGTCTTGATCGTTTCGAGGATCCCGCCGCTCTTCTTTTCCGTGGCCGCCATGCGTCTATTCCTTGCCTAAAATTCTGTTGGCTTCATGCGGGGGCAAACGGTCGGAGTCAAGGCAGGCGCGTTCATAATGACGCATTCCCAACTGCGCTTCTGGCATGGATGTCATGGTTGTTCGCTGTTTGAAACCGGTCGAGCCTCGATCATAACGACGGCCTGTGCCCAGGGATGATCATCGGTTAACGTGACGTGTATAAATGCCTCATACCCCGGCGGTGTTAGGCTGTCGAGCCGCTCCTTGGCCCAGCCGGTGACATGCATCACTGGCTGACCCGTCTTTAGGTTGGACACAGACATGTCTTTCCAAGCTATTCCCATCCGAAGCCCCGTGCCAAGCGCCTTGGAACACGCTTCTTTGGCTGCCCAGCGTTTCGCATAGGTGCCGGCGACGTCGCGTCTGCGTTCCGATTTGCGTTGTTCCACATCCGTAAAGACACGATTGCGAAACCGATCTCCGAACCGGTCCAGCGTTCGTTGAATTCGATCAATATTCGCGAGGTCCGTCCCAATGCCAAGGATCAAGCCAATTGCCTATTCCGCAAATCGGATTTGGGTTCTGATTTCACCGGTTGCTTGGTTGAGCTGAAACCAGAGAACACGTGGAACACCAATGCCTTGGTTAAAATCGTATTCAGCTACAGGAAGAAGAAATGATAGCCCGGACGCCGGGTCGTAACTGCTTCGTAATTGGCTGAAATCCATCCCAGCGAAGCCCATCCCATTCATGCCGATCACCTTGCATTGGCGGCTGCCGAGTTCATCATAGGGCGGGGACAACACCAGAACATACGCCCAACCCGCAGCGGGTTCTATGGTATCCAGCGCTGCGATGCGGGTTTTGCCGTTGGAAAAGGAGCGTGTGTTGGCCTCCCAAGGTTCCACGATATTGCGGGCGCTTGCCTGCCAATCGCAGTCCAAGACTTGAACATCGGCGGCCATGGCCGGGGCGCTGGCAAGGGCGAGGAGGGCTAGGATTGGGCGCAACATCTGGAACTCCTGACATGGGGTTTTAGGCAGGGTAGCATGACTTTTGTAAAACGCTATGCCCCCTATACCCTACGTGCTGCGTTTGGCCTGCGCTTTCAATTCGTTCTTGGCCCCCATGGTTAGGGCAAAGCGATTTGCGAGCAACACGATGACCAGGCTTATGGTCAGGACAATCAGCAACCCAACCGACCCCAACGCCGCAAAGAGCCCAGCAAACCCGGGAACAAATACAAAGAATACGGCAACAAGCAAAATAGACACCACGATGACGACACCCGTTGCCGCCAGTGCAGCTTTCCATGCGTCATTCGGTTCAATTGGCTGCTTGGTTTCGCGGGCGTAGCGTTGCCCTTCTAGCATGGCGGCCATCATGACCGGCAAAACGGTCGACACACCGGTTGGCATTTCAATGTTGGTAAAGACTTGCAGAGCGAAGGATATGGCCATCAAACCGGTGATAGCCAGCACATAGATGACGGTATAGCGGATAAGGTTGATACTCACGACAAGCTCCACTCGTTAATTGCGTGCGTCATCCATAAGGCGGCGCATTTCGGCGATGGCGGGTTGCAACCCGCGAAAGATGCTTTCACCAATCAGGAAGTGCCCGATATTGAGCTCCATCACCTCAGGGAAGGCTGCGACTGGCTGAACCGTGTCATAGGTCAACCCGTGCCCGGCGTGGACCTCAAGGCCCAGAGAATGCGCATAGGTACACATGTCACGCAGGCGGGCCAGTTCTTCGTCGCGCTCATCAAACTGGCCCTCGGCGTGGAAATCGCAATAGGCCCCGGTATGCAGCTCGATGACCTGAGCGCCGATGCGATTGGCGGCGTCGATTTGCTTTTGGTCAGCGGCGATAAAGATCGAGACACGGCACCCTGCGTCGCGCAGCGGAGCGATGAAATGCGCCAGTTTGTTTTCCTCGCGCGCAACCTCAAGGCCACCTTCTGTGGTGCGCTCTTCGCGCTTTTCGGGCACGACGCAAACGGCGTGGGGCTTGTGGCGCAGGGCAATGGCCTGCATCTCATCGGTTGCGGCCATCTCAAAGTTGAGCGGCACAGAAAGCGCCGCCATCAACCCATCAATATCCGGGTCGGTGATGTGTCGGCGATCTTCGCGCAGGTGGGCAGTGATGCCATCTGCCCCGGCCTCTTCGGCCAGCTTAGCGGCGCGAACCGGATCAGGATAAGCCCCGCCGCGTGCATTTCGCACGGTGGCCACATGGTCAATATTCACGCCAAGGCGCAGCTTTCCGGCATAGTCGGTCATGATCGAAACCTTGTCTGAAACGTCGTCTTAGAAGATCGAGTCGAATTTGATCATATGGGCGATAACACAGCGCTCCAACCCACTTTTCGGATCACTTGGCCCCGTTATCCGCCTTTTTCTTACGCAGGGCCGCAAGCCGTGCTTTCAGCGCGCCCTTGCGGCGATTCTGGTAGGCTGTGATCAGTGGCAAAGAGATGTAATAGCAGATGGTTGCGGTGATCAGCCCCGGAATTATGCCGCCGACCATGTATGGATAGAACACTTCGTTGTAGAAAATTGACAAGTCAGTCCAGTCAACGTCAGAGCCATTGAAAACGGACACCAAATTGCGCCACAAATCTTCGCCCGCTTTGACAAACTTGTGGGCCAAACCGCCATGCTTGCCGTCGTCGTCCAACCCCAAAAGCCAGTTTCCAGTTGTCATGGATGCGACACCAATCGGCACATAGGTCAACGGGTTGCCGAAAAAGGTCGACAGGATTGCGGCCAGAAAATTCCCCCGCATCGCCCAGGAAATGAGGGCCGCAGTTAGAAAATGGAGGCCGTAGAAGGGGGTAAAGGTTGTAAATACCCCGGCAAAAATGCCGCGTGCGATACGATGGGGCGGATCAGGAAGGCGGTGTAAACGGTGCTTGACGTAACGCGCAGCGCGCGCCCAACCGCCACGCGGCCAGAAGAACTCAAGCACGATCTTCCAGATCGGCCGCCTGTCACGTCTCTTGAAGACCACTCCCTGCCTTTCCAATCACTGCGCCGACCGGGTCACTCCGCTGTTGCGGGGGCGGCCGCCAATGCCGGATCACGACGGCGTTCCACCGAGGCGACGTTGCTTTCTGCTTCTACAGCTGACATCACCGTGTGAAGATGTTCAGCGTCTCTCAGATCCACATCGACCATCAGCCTATAGAAATCAGGTTTCCGATCGGTGAATTTCATGTCCGAGATATTGGCCTTCCGCTCTCCAATCAATGTGCAAATCCGTCCCAGCACCCCGGCGTCGTTACCAATGGTCAACTCTAGGGAGATTGTATAAACTGGAGGGTGAGTTCCCTCGGCCCAATGCAAGTCAAGCCAACGTTCGGGTTGGTCCTCAAAATCGGCCAAAGCCCCACAATCTATGGTGTGAACGGCAACACCGCGGCCGCGTCGCGCCAATCCGATGATCCGTTCGCCGGGCAGGGGCTGACAACATGCCGCACGCTCAAAACCTTGGCCATGTTCCAATCCGACCACTGCGCGGCCCGCATCGATTTCGCTTTCATTGCGAATCGCTAGGTCTGGATACACCGCTTCGACAACTTCGCGGGCAGATATCTCGGCGCTGCCCAGGCGTGCAAGAAGCGTGTCAGTGTCTTCGAACCGCAATGTGCCCGCGGCTTTCTCCAATACTTTGTCGGTGGCTTTCTTGCCGTTGTTTTCAAACGCTGCCCGGGCGAGCTCGGCCCCGAGTTTGACATAGCGTTCTTTGTTGGCCTCCCGCAGGGATCGCCGAATTGCGGTTTTGGCTTTGCCGGTTGTGGCAATATCAAGCCATGTGGCCTGTGGCGTTTGACCTTCGGCAATGATGATCTCAACCGACTGTCCGTTTTTCAAACGCGTCCAAAGAGGCACCCGAATGCCATCCACCTTGGCACCAACGCATTTCGAGCCAATCCGGGTGTGGATTTGATAGGCGTAATCCAGCGGTGTCGCGCCCTTTGGCAATTTCACCACATCGCCCTTGGGCGTGAAGCAGAACACCTTGTCCGAATACATCTCAAGCTTGACCGCTTCGAGAAATTCGTCGTGATCATCGTCTTCGCCAAACTGTTCGGTCAGCGACGCAATCCATTTGGCCGGGTCAACCGCAAACGGGTTTTCGGCGCGCTGCCCATCCTTATAGGACCAATGGGCCGCAACCCCGGTTTCGGCCACTTCGTGCATTTGGCGGGTGCGTATTTGCACCTCAACCCTCTTGCCGTCGCGTCCCGATACCGTGGTGTGGATTGAGCGATAGCCGTTGGATTTTGGTTGGCTGATATAATCCTTGAACCGCCCCGGAACCGCACGCCACCGTTGGTGAATCGCGCCTAGCGCGGCATAGCATTCGGCCTCGTTCATCGTGATAATGCGAAACCCGTAAATGTCAGACAGGCGGGAAAAGCCGATCTTCTTTTCCTGCATCTTGCGCCAGATCGAATAGGGTTTCTTTGCGCGACCAAAGACTTCGGCCTCAATCCCGACTTTGCCTAACTCATGTCGCATGTCGCCGGTGATCCTATGGATCACATCGCCGGTTTCTTTTTGTAGCGTGATAAAGCGCCGAATGATTGAGCTGCGCCCCTCAGGATTCAGCACGCGAAAGGCGAGATCCTCAAGCTCTTCGCGCATCCATTGCATACCCATGCGTCCGGCAAGGGGCGCGTAGATATCCATCGTTTCGCGGGCTTTCTTGATCTGTTTTTCGGTCTTCATCGCGCGAATGGTGCGCATATTGTGAAGACGGTCGGCCAGCTTGACCAAAATCACCCGCATGTCCTTGGACATGGCCATGAACAGCTTGCGGAAATTCTCGGCCTGTTGGGTCTCGGTGCTGGAAAGCTGGAGGTTGGTCAGTTTGGTGACGCCATCGACCAGATCTGCGATATCGCGACCAAATTTCTCCGTGACCTCGGAATAGGTCGACCGGGTGTCTTCGATCGTGTCGTGCAGCAGGGCGGTTATGATCGTCGCATCATCAAGCTGTTGTTCGGTCAGAATGGCGGCAACAGCGACAGGATGGGTGAAATAAGGCTCGCCCGACTTGCGGAACTGGCCTTCATGCATCTCGCGGCCATAATCATAGGCCGCGAGGATCAGCTTTTCGTTGGTCTTGGGGTTGTAGTTGCGAACAAGGGCAACAAGGTCTTCTGCGGCGATCATAGGGCGCCTTTATCCCCCAAATTGTCAGGCTTAGCCCTGACCTTGCGCTTCCATAAGGGCACGCAGCAATTTTTCTTCGGACATGTCATCATCTTGAGGCTTGTCCTGTTCGGCACCCATCAAAAGCGCCATCGCGTCTTCTTCGGGTTCATCAACTTCGATCTGAGTCTGGTTCGATTCGATCAGACGCTCACGCAGCTCTTCAACCGACTGGGTTTCTTCTGCGATTTCACGCAGGGCAACAACGGGGTTCTTGTCGTTGTCACGATCTACAGTAATGGCTGCACCAGCAGACACTTCGCGCGCCCGGTGAGCGGCAAGCATCACCAGATCAAAACGGTTGGGAACCTTGTCGACGCAATCTTCTACGGTCACGCGGGCCATGGGGCGACTACCTTTATTGGATGTATCCGAAGTTGCGCTTTTAGCGTGGCTCAAAGGACTTGACAAGGCAATTCGCGCTAAATGGGTATAACCTCGTTGCGTTGCGCAGATGGAAGGGCCTCAGTCATCTCGCGCACTGTCCGGCCCAGAATGGGATGGACCCAATTTGGCGCAACATCGCAAAGCGGCACCAAAACGAACGCGCGCTCTTGGATGCGCGGATGTGGGACGATCAATTCTTGAGGAGCACGCATTTTTTGCTGTTCGAGCGGAAGATCGCGCCATTGTGTGTGTATGGCATCCGATGGCAGCACCTGCGCCCCTGACGCGATCAGATCAAGGTCAAGCGTCCGGCTCCCCCACCTTTGTTGCCGCTCTCGGCCAAAGTCCGCTTCGATTTCATGCAGGTTTTTCAGCACATCGTCACAATTTCCATGGTGCGAAATCGCCACACATGCGTTAACATAGTCTGGTCCGGCTCCTGCTGGAAAACATGGTGTCACAAAAAAGCGACTGACGCGACGTAGTGTGAAACGGCGGTTTGACAGTTCACGAATCGAATTTTGAACTGTTTCCAAAGGGTTAGACCGGTTCATGCCTAGGTTTGACCCTAGGGCAATCAAGAATTCTTGTACCATAGAGCAGTTCCGTCTATCCTTTTGCGCATATTCGGACGCTTGAACCCGCCCTTTTATTGCTTACTGTAATTAGCCTGATCCGCCTCACACTCACACACTTCTTCGCGGATTGCATTAGATGAAAGGACTTTTTGATGTTCTATAAAGACGAACGGCTGGCGCTGTTCATCGATGGTTCAAATCTCTATGCCGCCGCGAAAGCGCTTGGGTTTGATATCGATTATAAGTTGCTTCGCCAGGAATTCGCACGTCGTGGTAAGATGGTTCGAGCCTTCTATTATACTGCTTTGCTTGAGAATGACGAATATTCTCCGATCCGCCCGCTGGTCGACTGGCTGCACTATAACGGCTACACAATGGTGACCAAGCCGGCCAAAGAATACACCGACAGCCAGGGCCGCCGTAAGGTCAAAGGCAACATGGATATTGAGCTGACAGTTGATGCGATGGAGCTTGCTCCTCGTGTTGATCACATCGTGCTCTTCTCTGGTGATGGCGACTTTCGTCCGCTGATCGAATCACTGCAACGCCAAGGTGTGCGTGTGTCGGTTGTTTCGACCATCCGTAGCCAGCCGCCGATGATTGCAGACGAACTACGCCGCCAATGCGATAACTTTATCGAATTGGATGAGCTGCGTGACGTGATTGGGCGCCCACCTCGTGAGACCCCTCTTGAGCGGAGCTTTGAAGTGGCAACCGGTCAGTAAAAGGGCCTGAAAATCCTAACGGCAAGCTCATGGGGATGAGGTTTTCCGAAACAGAATGCAAAAGGTCGCCTGCTATGGGCGGCCTTTATTCGTATGTGCATGCCCGATTGCGCTCTGCCGCTCATGCCGGTGGGACATGCGTTGGGCACCGGAAACCTCGCGCATTAAGGTTGCAACTCTGGACGTGCGGGCCACATTGGTTATAGGTCAAGCCGGTGAAGGAGACCGCGATGAATGATACACAAAGATCTGTGACGCCTCAGGCCCTGACCTTGTTTTTGGCTGCGCCGCGTGGGTTTTGTGCAGGCGTTGATCGGGCGATCAAGATTGTCGAAATGGCAATCGAAAAATGGGGTGCTCCAGTTTTTGTGCGTCACGAAATTGTGCACAACAAATACGTGGTTGATGATCTGCGCGCCAAGGGCGCAGTGTTCGTTGAGGAACTCGAAGAATGTCCTGACGACCGTCCTGTGATCTTTTCTGCCCACGGTGTTCCCAAAGCTGTCCCGGCCGAGGCTGCTCGGCGCCAGATGGTTTATGTGGATGCAACTTGTCCGCTGGTGTCTAAAGTACATATCGAAGCGCAACGCCACGCCGAAGCCGGGTTGCAAATGATTATGATTGGTCATGAAGGGCACCCCGAAACCGTTGGTACAATGGGGCAATTGCCCGATGGTGAGGTGCTTTTGGTTGAAACCGAAGCCGATGTGGCCGAGGTCAAGGTGCGAGACCCAGAGCGGTTGGCTTTTGTGACACAGACCACCCTGTCTGTCGATGACACAAAAGGGATTGTCGCAGCGCTGAACAAGCGTTTTCCGGCCATTGTCGGCCCGCATAAGGAAGACATTTGTTACGCCACAACCAACCGCCAAGAGGCTGTCAAAGCTATCGCGCCGGATTGCGATGCATTGCTGGTTGTGGGTGCCCCGAACTCTTCCAATTCGAAGCGGCTGGTCGAAGTCGCACGCAAAAACGGCTGCGATTATGCGCAATTGGTGCAGCGGGCGACGGACATTGATTGGCGTGCGCTTGGGGGTATTGCGACGGTCGGGATTACCGCGGGGGCCTCTGCGCCAGAGGTGCTGATTGAAGAGGTGATAGACGCCTTCCGCGATCGTTTTGATGTCACGGTCCAAATGGTGGAAACCGCCAAGGAAGACGTGGAATTTAAGGTGCCTCGGGTCTTGCGCCAACCCGCCTGACCCCAACTGTTTTCTTGAGCACTCGTCCCGCGGCCTCGTGCATTCCGGCGTAAAAAGGCTTGGCAAATCCAAGTTAGGCTCTACGCTGGCGCTGTATTTGAATGGAGTGACTGATGATTTCTGCGCAATTTTTGCTCACAGCATTTGTGGTGGTGCTCGCGCCCGGCACTGGCGTGCTATACACTTTGGCGATTGGTCTGGGGCAAGGGCGCCGCGCCTCATTGGCGTCTGCTTTTGGATGCACTTTGGGAATTGTCCCGCACTTGTTGGCGGCAACCTTTGGGTTGGCCGCGGTTTTGCACGCCTCGGCACTGGCTTTCAACATCGTTAAATTCGCAGGCGTCGCTTATCTGCTTTGGCTGGCTTGGCAGTCCCTCCGATCCGGTGGCGCGCTGAGCTTGAACGCCGAGAAAAGCGCAGAGTCATCTTGGCGCATTGCCCGTCGCGCTGCTCTTATCAATATCCTGAACCCCAAGCTTTCCATCTTTTTTCTCGCACTTCTTCCGCCATTTTTGTCAGGCAACGCAGCGACTGCTACGGCTGAAATGACCCTGCTTGGTGGGGTGTTTATGGCCATGACATTTGGGATCTTCGCGTTGTATGGGGCCTTTGCCGCCTTTGCCCGTAAATGGCTTTTGGGGAGTGAGCGGGTTATGCGCTGGTTGAATCGCTCTTTTGCTGCGGTCTTTGCAGCGCTGGCTGGGCGTCTGGCATTGGAGCGCGCATGAGTGATCGTGAAACGATCCGGGTCTATGATCAACGGGCGTCCGAATATGCAGATGTAACCTCTTCTAAATCGCCAGATAAGACGCTGAAAAGCTTTATGAACGCGCTACCGAAGGGCGGCAAAGTACTCGACCTTGGCTGTGGTCCGGGGCTGGCAGCCGGCTATATGGCTGCGCAGGGGTTTGATGTAGAGGCATGGGATGCCTCGGCGGAAATGGTGGCATTGGCGTCCAAACAGCCCGAGGTCAAAACGCGCCAAGCGGTCTTTGCAGATTTGGCCGCCGTCGATGTTTACGATGGCATTTGGGCGAATTTTAGCCTGCTTCATGCGCCCCGAGACCAGATGCCTGAACATCTGGCCGCTATTCAATGTGCCTTGAAACCCAAAGGACTTTTCCACATCGCTCTTAAGGAGGGGGATGGCCATAAACGCGACAGTTTGGGACGTCAGTATAACTATTACACGGTTGAAACGCTGAGCGCGCTGTTGCAAGACGCAGGCCTCACCCCCGGCCCCTATCGCACTGGCGTTGATATGGGGCTTGATGGAATGCCCGCCGCTTGGATATCGACAACAGCCTATGCCTGAACTTTTTGCTTATACAGACGGGGCGTGCTCCGGGAATCCTGGCCCCGGTGGTTGGGGCGTTTTGCTTTTTGCCAGGGATGGCGATACGGTGCTCAAAGAGCGCACGCTCAATGGCGGTGAAGCCGAAACCACCAACAACCGGATGGAGTTGATGGCGGCGATTATGGCGCTTGAAACGCTGGCCAAACCGTCGGCTCTGACGGTGGTGACCGATAGCGCCTATGTGAAAAACGGTGTGACTGGCTGGATTCATGGCTGGAAGCGCAATGGTTGGAAAACTGCGGCTAAAAAGCCGGTCAAGAATGTTGACCTCTGGCAGCGTTTGGATGAGGCGCAGGTCCGCCATGATGTGACGTGGAAATGGATCAAGGGCCACGCTGGTCATGCGGAAAATGAGCGCGCCGACGAACTGGCGCGCGAAGGAATGGCTCCGTTTAAGCCCGGGAAAACGTGACAGACAGTCACAAAGTATGCCCCTTGGTATTGCGTCATGACGGAACACAGGTTTTGGCGTTTCGCCATCCTTTGGCCGGGTTACAATTGGTCAAAGGAACGATTGAACCGGGCGAAGATCCTGCGCAGGCTGCTATCAGGGAATTGCGAGAGGAAGCGGGTGTCGCGGCAAGTGTCGCAGTCTCACTCGGGGAGGATGTTACGATTTCCTCGGAGCAGGTTTGGCACTTGTTTGTGATGCAAACGGTGGGATTGCCGGACCGTTGGACGCATTTGTGCCTCGATGACGGAGGCCATGAATTCGCGTTCTTCTGGCATGACCTAGATGGGCCAATGGAGGGGTTCGACGGCTGCTACCGGCGCGTTATGTTCAAGTTAAAGCGAGCTATGCCATGACTCTTTTGTCCCTGTTAGATTACGCGGCTGTTTTGGTTTTTGCCCTGACTGGGGCATTGGTCGCGAGCCGGGCTCAATTGGATTTGATCGGTTTTGGGTTCTTTGCGTGCTTAACAGGTTTGGGCGGCGGCACTCTGCGCGATTTGCTTTTGGACCGCACACCGATTTGGATCGAAAACCCAACCTATTTGGCGGTGGCGAGCGTTGCCGCGCTTTTGGTGTTCTTCACCGCGCATCTTATCGAGAGCCGCTATCGGGCGATCTTGTGGCTCGATGCGGCGGCATTGGGCGTCGCGGTTGCAGCGGGGGCTGGGCTTGCGCAGAGCCTGGATTTGCCCGCAACCATCGTTTTGGTGATGGGGGTCGCGACGGGCTGCGCAGGAGGGTTGATGCGTGATGTCGTCGCCAATGAGGTGCCCTTGGTGCTGAAACAAGGCGAACTCTATGTCACCTGCGCCTTGGCGGGCTCTGTGGCGCTGCTTTTCGCTCCTCAGGTCGGAGTGATCACTGCCAGTATCCTATGCGCAGGCGTTACCTTTGCCCTGCGCGCAGGGTCACTCATGTTTGGCTGGTCGCTGCCAACGTATAAACCGCGGCCACCGCGCCAATAGCATTTCGCCGCGGTCACCCATGCCAGAGGGGCGGGGGCAATGCCCCCATGATGCCCGGCGGTGTTGTAAAGTCCGGCGTTATTGCAAATCCCCAAACGCCTTTTGCAATCGCGCACCGGCGTCAATCACACGGGCGCGGGGCGTGGCAAAATTGAACCGCAGGAAGCTCTCGCCGCCGGTACCAAAAGTCGGCCCCAGATTCGCAGCGATCTTGGCATCTTGCTGGACACGCTTTGTGAATTCATCACGGCTCATGCCTGTTCCTTCGAAATCGACCCAGGCCAAATACGTTGATTGCATCTCCATGGATGCAAGGCCGGGGATAGTGTTGACCGCGTCATCAAATATCCTGCGATTGCCATCAAGGTAGGCGACAAGCTCATCCACCCATGCCGCGCCATCTGGGGAATAAGCGGCAGTTGCCATGAACAAGCCAAATGAATTCGCAGACATCCCCATAGCGGCCATTCTGGCGGCAAAAGGGGCCCGTAACGTTGCATTGGGAATAATGACATTGCCAATATGGCTTCCGGCGATGTTGAAGGTCTTGGTGGTCGCGGTCAGCATTACAAGCCGGTCAAGGATGTCGTCATCGATCAATGCCATTGGAGTATGGCTGTTGCCCGGCATCACCAAGTCATGATGGATTTCATCAGACACCAAGATCAAGTCATGACGTCGGGCGAAATCGGCCACACCTTTCAGCTCGGCTTTGGTCCACACCCGGCCGCCCGGATTGTGGGGAGAGCACAAGATGACTATGCGCTCATTACCGGTCATCATTTTGTCGTAGGCATCGAAATCCATCTCATATCGACCCTCGCTTAGCTGCAATGGGCATTCGACAACCTCGCGTCCGGCGGCTTCGATCACCCGAGCAAAGGCGTGATAGACAGGGGTGAACAAAACCACACCGTCACCGGGCGCGCTATAGGCGTCGATACACATCGCAGTGCCGTTGACCAAACCGTGGGTGGTAAAGATCGCTTCTGGGTCAACAGCCCAGCCGTGCCGGTTTTCCATCCACCAGCAAATGGCGTTTAAATAGGCAGTGTTGTCGCCAAAATAGCCGTAAATACCATGATCAAGCATGCCTTGCAGGGCATCTTGAACACAGGCCGGAGGGCGAAAATCCATGTCAGCCACCCACATCGACAAACCGTCCTTGGCGGGAACTCCATAGATTTTCTCCATCATGTCCCATTTTACCGAATGGGTGCCAAAGCGGTCGATCTCTTCGTCAAAGCGGCTCATACTGTGTCCTTGCTTGGCGCTACCGAGCGTCTGGCTCCAAATTTCTTGCTAGAAATTTGCAAATTCCGTTCACGGAATTTGGAGCGCGCCGGTGGCGGTCGGGAAAAAGTCAATTATCGTTGGTGACGCTACTGGTATTTACGCTGTGTGCAAGGGGGCTGGCTTGCGTCTTGGTCGTGTTTTGCCTAAGTCACATCGCATGAAGCGCCCTATCCTCATCCACCCCGACCCACGCCTGAAAAAGCATTGCGACCCGGTTGCCGATCTTTCGGATGACCTGCGGAAATTGGCCGATGATATGCTTGAAACCATGTATGACGCGCCGGGCATTGGCCTTGCTGCGCCGCAGATTGGTATCTTGCAGCGGTTGATCGTGTTGGATTGTGTCAAAGAGGAAGACGGACCAGCGCGGCCTTTGGTGATGTTCAATCCCAAGGTTGTGGCCTCATCTGACGAGATCAATGTGTATGAAGAGGGATGCCTGTCGATCCCCGATCAATATGCCGAAGTGACCCGCCCGAAAATGGTGCAAGTCCAGTGGATCGACCAGAGCGGCAATGAGCAGAGCGAAGAGTTCGACGGGCTGTGGGCGACATGCGTGCAGCACGAGATTGATCATTTGGACGGCAAACTGTTCATCGACTACCTCAAGCCTCTCAAACGCCAGATGATCACCCGCAAAATGCAAAAACTGAAACGAGAGCGGGCGCGCACGTGAGTGTCCGGCCGGTTCTGATCTGGCCTGATGATCGCTTGACGCAGGTCTGCCAAAAGGTTGATCAGCCAGATGCGAAGCTGATCGCCGATATGTTTGAGACAATGTATGATGCGCCGGGCCGTGGCTTGGCAGCCCCTCAGATTGGCGTGATGCAGCGGGTGTTTGTCATGGATGTGGGTTGGAAAGAGGGTGTGAAACAGCCTCTGGTGTGTATCAATCCTGAAATCTTGTCTGTATCCAAAGAGCAGGTGACCGGCCCCGAGGGATGTCTGTCTATGCCTGGCGTAACTGTGGATGTAACGCGACCGGCGGGCATCGACCTGCGCTATACCGATGCCAGCGGGAACCGCGTCACGCAGACGTTGAACGGTTTCGCCGCCATCTGTGCGCAACATGAGCTGGACCATCTGAATGGCAAGATGCATTTTGATCGGGTCAAGCCGGATGAGCGCGCGCGCATTTTGAAAGATTATGAGGCTTTGACATGACCATTCGACCGTTTCTGAAATGGCCAGATAAGCGGCTCAAAACAGCGGCCGAACCTGTGGAGGAGATCACTGATGAGATCCGAACCATCTGGAATGACATGATTGAAAGCATGGATGCCATGCCGGGGGTCGGCCTAGGTGCGCCGCAAATCGGTGTGATGAAACGCTTGGCTGTGGTGGATTGCTCGGATGAACGTGGGCAAGCGGTGCGCATGGCGAACCCTGAAATTCTGCATGCTTCGGTTCAGCTTCGCATGCATGAAGAAGCAAGTCCAAACCTGCCCGGCGTGTCTGCGCCGATTGACCGACCACGGGCCGTGACAGTGCGATTTATGGATGTCGATGGTGAGACCGTTGAGCGCGACTTTGTCGGTCTTTGGGCGACATCCGTTCAACATCAGATCGATCATTTGAATGGCAAAATGTATTTTGACAAACTGTCCAAGGTCAAGCGAGATCGGTTGATCAAACGGGCTCAAAAGCTGGCACGATAAAGGTTTGGCTATGAGCCGGGTCGGGCGGGGCTCCTCTTGGCTCTAGATAGGATATCGTCAGCGATTTCACCCCAGAGAATTGGGGGCCAGAAGAACGTCTTTGGAAAGGGCAAAAGATGCGTGTGATCTTTATGGGAAGTCCGGATTTTTCGGTGCCGGTCCTTGAGGCGCTGGTGGCAGCTGGCCACGAGATTGCCGCAGTGTATTGCCAACCGCCGAGACCCGCCGGGCGCGGCAAAAAGGATCGGCCAACGGCGGTTCATGCCCGCGCGACCGAAATGGGGCTGGATGTGCGGCATCCCGTGTCTTTGAAGGGCACCGAGGAGCAGCAAGAGTTTGCAGCTCTGGGCGCGGATGTGGCTGTGGTTGTGGCCTATGGTTTGATCTTGCCCCAAGTCATTCTGGATGCTCCCAAATCGGGTTGCCTGAATATTCACGCCTCGTTGTTGCCGCGCTGGCGCGGGGCGGCACCTATTCATCGGGCGATCATGGAAGGTGATGCGGAAACCGGAATTTGCATCATGCAAATGGAGGCGGGCCTGGATACTGGGCCGGTCTTGCTGCGTGACGCGTTTGAGATTGGCGACGAAGAAACCACCGGGGGTTTGCATGATCGCTTGTCCGAAATGGGTGCGCGGATGATTTGCCAAGCTCTGGACGTTTTGCCAGATCTGCAACCAGAGGCTCAGTCCGAAGACGGCGTGACTTATGCGGCGAAAATCGATAAGGCCGAAGCCGCTGTGGATTGGACCCGCACCGCCCAAGAAATTTCGCGCCAAATCCGCGGCCTTTCGCCGTTTCCGGGGGCGTGGACCATGCTGGACGGTCAGAGGATCAAGTTGTTGGGCGCACGGGTTGTTGCGGGGCAGGGGTCTGTGGGCGAGGCGCTTGACGATACCCTCACCATCGCCTGCGGTACGGGTGCGGTTCAAATCACACGCGCGCAACGTGCCGGTAAGGGTGCCCAAGATGCAGAGGTCTTTTTGCGCGGCTGCCCTGTTGTCAAAGGTGCCAAGCTAGGGGAATAACCGGCCTGTTTTCCCCTTATCTCAGACCATAGGGATTGCGCCCTGGGCCGCCTACATTAAACTTGTGTTTATAACTGGCACAAATCGCAAAGAGGCCCTGATGTTCCCCACTATGATAGGCACTGTCGTGATTGCCGGGATTGTTGGCTACGCTTCTGAGCGGAGCCGGTTTACCCATAACGGCATTTTGCAAAGCATCATCATCTGTATTGGCGGTGCCTTTTTGGCCTATTTCGTGCAGCTGATGTTTGGTCTTGGTTTTCGATCACCGGGGATCAATGCAGTTGCCGCATCCATTGGTGCGCTGATCATTGTCCCTACTCATTGGCGAAGGAAATAAACCATGTCGATTGTTTTTCTGATCATTATTGGTGCCGCGGCGGGGTTCCTGGCGACGCGTTTCATGAAGGTTGAAACCGGTGTCATCCAAACCATTGGTGTCGGGATCGCCGGGGCTTTGATTGGTGGTTTGCTGCTGCGGTTTTTACTGTCCGTTTTTAGCGCATTTGCCGGGTTGGTTGGCGCGGTGCTGGGCGCGATGCTTTTGCTCTATATTTGGAAATCATATACCGGGCGTTAACCATCTCCGTTAACCATTGGCGCAACCATTGGACAGAGTCAGTCACAATATGGTTTGTGCGATTGCGCGCCAAAGCTGCGCGCTGTTGGCTATTTGCGCACTCATCAACAGTCGCTACCTCTATTCCAACACGAAATAGGAGGTTGAGATGGGCCTGTTGATCGACGGACAATGGCATGACCAATGGTACGATACCGGCAAAAGTAAGGGCCGGTTTGTGCGGCAAGATGCCGGTTACCGTCATTGGATTACGGCTGATGGCTCTGCCGGTCCGACCGGTGATGACGGGTTCAAGGCTGAGGCTGGCCGCTATCATCTGTATGTCAGCATGGCTTGCCCTTGGGCGCATCGCACCCTGATTTTTCGCGCGCTCAAAGGGCTGCAAGACGTCATTTCGGTATCGTCGGTTCATCCCGACATGTTGAGTGATGGCTGGAGTTTCACCCAGGACGAAAATGGCGGGACCGGAGATTCGCTATACGGTTTGCCTTTTGCCCGCGATATCTACATCAAAGCCAATCCCAAGGCCTCAGGTCGTGTCACCGTGCCCATCCTATGGGACAAAAAGCGCGAGACGATTGTTTCCAACGAATCTTCCGAGATCATTCGAATGTTCAACAGCGCCTTTGACACGATAACGGGCAACACGGACGATTATTGGCCCGAGGCGATTCGTGATGAAATCGAACTGGTCAATGATCGCATCTATCACACGGTTAATAACGGCGTGTACAAAGCAGGTTTTGCCACGACACAAGACGCCTATGAAGAGGCCATTGAACCGCTGTTTGAAACGTTGGATTGGCTCGAAGAGCGGCTGTCAGCCCATCGGTACTTGATGTGCAACTGCATAACCGAAGCCGATTGGCGCCTGTTTACGACGCTGGTTCGGTTCGATGTGGTCTACCATGGGCATTTCAAATGCAATCGTGCGCGTATTGTCGATTACCCGAATCTATGGGCGTATTTGCGCGAGCTTTACCAATGGCCGGGTGTCGCGGAGACCGTGGATTTCGGGCAAATTTCGCGGCACTACCACTTTAGCCATGACACGATAAACCCGCACAGAATAATACCTGTTGGGCCGAAGTTGGATTTCACCATGCCGCATGGGCGTGAAATTCGCTTTGCTCTTTAAACCCTACCTATAAGTGGATTGGTGGCCGCAGAACGGCCGCCAATCAATGTATTTGCGCGTAATGCTCAACCATCGTTGCCAAATCGCTTGGCGGCGTGGTGCTGGGCAAGAATGCACAGGCATTCGCGCAATGTTGGAAAATCGATCCGTCTGAAAAAAAGCTTGAGTTGGTTACAAATACGACACGGGTTTCGGGGCGACGGTATTGGGCAAAATCGGATACTGCTAACGCACTGCCACTTTGCAGGACGAGATCCAGCACAATGACGTCAAAGGATGTATTGGAAATGAGATCGGTGGCTTCTTCTTGGCTCCTGGCTAGGTGGACCTTGGCACCCAGACGATTCAGGTGACGTTGCCACAAATTGGCGAGGGCGATCTGGCTTTCCACTATCAAAACTTTCAAGTGGACCTCCTGCGAACGGGTTAATGTGAGTGCTACGTTTCATTCAGAAATCCTAACAAAGGGTTAATTAGCACGTAAAGATTTTGAACAAATCAAGAACACTTTGGCCGTTGAGCAGGATTGTGCCTTGCCGGGCAGATACCTGCTGATAGTCTGAACAATAAATTAAAAATGAGGGTGAGATGCTCAAATTGGTATCGCTAGCGGGAATGTTCATGGCAGGCGCAGTCGCTGCCCAAGAGGTGACCTGTGGAGGAAGCTTTGCGCAATTCAAAGCGCAAATGGCCGACGAAGCCGTTGCTTCTGGTCATGATGCCGACGCAACCCGGCGCTTTTTCGATGGCATCAGCCATAGTGACAGTGTTCTTAAGGCAGACCGCCGTCAGGGGATTTTCCAAGACCCATTTATCACGTTTTCCCGCAAACTGATCAGCCAGAACCGGCTCGACAAAGGGCGGCAGATGGGTGCGAAACACGCGTCGGTCTTTGATCGTATTCAAAGTGATTACGGTATTGCGCCGGGGGTATTGCTGGCCTTTTGGGCGTTTGAGACCGACTACGGAGCGTTTCAGGGCAACTTTAACACCGCCAATGCGCTCGTGACGCTTGCTCATGATTGCCGCCGGCCCGAGATTTTCCGCCCACAGGTGTTTTCGGCCTTGTCGCTTTATGAACAAGGCGGATTTGATCCTGATACCACGACAGGCGCCTGGGCGGGAGAAATTGGCATGGTGCAAATGCTGCCCAAGGACATCCTGGAAAACGGCGTCGATGGGGATGGTGATGGGCGTGTGACGCTCAAGACCTCGGCCGCAGATGCGCTTTTGTCTGGGGCGAAAATGCTGTCGCATTTGGGCTGGCGCCCCGGCGAACCATGGTTGCAAGAGGTGACTTTGCCTGACGGTTTTGATTGGTCCATGGCCGGTTTGCAAACCACCCGTACCGTCGCCGAATGGGAGCAGATGGGGGTGCGGGCGCGCCAAGGTGTTTTGGATGATGGCAGACTGCCATCTTCGATTCTCTTGCCGCAAGGGCGCGGCGGGCCAACCTTTATGGCTTACCCAAATTTCAGCGTCTACTTTGAGTGGAACCAGAGCTTCACCTATGTGCTCACCGCGGCATATTTCGGAACGCGGCTTGAAGGGGCCTCGGTTTATGACGCAGGGAGCCCGGCCAAAGGCTTGGAGGGCGAACAGATGAAAGCGCTGCAAAGCAAGTTGCAGGGCATGGGTTATGATGTCGGCAAAATCGACGGGATTTTGGGTGCAGGAACGCGCGCAGCGGTGCGCGACGTTCAGATCAAGATGGGCTTGCCCGCCGATTCGTGGCCTACAGCCGATTTGCTGAACCGGCTGTAGCTTGGGGTTCTGGCCCAAGTCGGTGCTTGGGTCAGGAAATAATCTCGAATTTATGCACGTCGACCATGCCCCTATCGGTGATCTTGAGCGCTGGGATCACCGGTAGAGCCAGAAAGGCGAGCTGCAAGAACGGCTCTTCTAGCGTAACGCCCAATTGGCGGGCGGCGGCGCGCAGGTCGAGAAGGTGGTCGCGTACCTCTTCAAAACTGAGCAAGCTCATCAACCCGGCGACTGGCAGGGCCAGTTCAGCCAGGATTTTGCCGTCTTGGACCACGACGAACCCACCTTCGATTTCGCCGAGCCGGTTGGCCGCAACGGCCATGTCGGCATAATTGACGCCCACACAGGCAATATTGTGGTGGTCGTGGCAAACGGTTGAGGCAATTGCCCCCGCCTTGAGGCCGAATCCTTTGACGAACCCGGTGGCAATATTGCCGTTTTTGCCATGCCTTTCGACCACAGAAATACGCACAAGATCGCGGGAAATATCGGGGCGTTTGTCACCGTCTTCGATTGCGATGTTTTCGTGTAAATGGTCGGTGAGAATTTGCCCCTCGCGGATGCCGATCACATCGGTTTCAGCACGGTTGGCGCGGGTGCGGAAATCGGAGGCTTGTACTTTTGGGGCCTGAACAGAGTGACGGCCGACCGGATCCACAAGGCGACGTTGCGCAAAGCTGGTATCGTTGACAACTGTTCCTGCGGCCATCACCAGATGCGCATGGCACCCTTCTAAACTGTCAATGGCAACGATGTCCGCGCGTTTGCCCGGCGCAATCATGCCCCGATCCTTGAGGCCAAAGGCTTCTGCGGCGGAAAGTGATGCAGCTCGGTAAGCCGCGATGGGCGGTGTGCCAAGGCGAATCAATTCGCGGATCATGTGATCAAGGTGACCGTATTCACCGATGTCGAGCGGATTGCGATCATCGGTACACAGGCACATATAGGGTGAGGTGCGTTCATTCAAAAGCGGTTGCAACGCGTGCAAATCTTTGGAAACAGAGCCTTCGCGGATTAGGACACGCATGCCTTTGCGCAGCTTTTCAAGCGCTTCCGGGGCTGATGTCGCCTCGTGCTCGGTTCGAATGCCGGCGGCGATATAGGCATTGAGATCGCGCCCCGAAAGCAGGGGGCAGTGGCCGTCGATATGGCCGTTTTCAAACAACGCCAGTTTGGCCATACACTCTGGATCACGGTGGATGACACCGGGGTAATTCATGAATTCCGCCAATCCGAGCCCCGACGCATGCCCCCGCAACGGAGCCAGGTCTGAAGCCGACAGTGATGCGCCTGCGGTTTCCATATGGGTGGATGGAACACAAGATGACAGCTGAACTTTGATGTCCATCAGCGTGTGTTCAGATGCGTTTTGGAAATAGTGTATCCCGGCCGAGCCGATGACATTGGCGATTTCATGCGGGTCGCAAATTGCTGTTGTCACACCGCGCGGGGTTACGCAGCGGTCGAATTCAAAGGGCGTCACCAAAGACGATTCGATATGCAAATGGGTGTCGATAAAGCCGGGAACCAGTATGGTGCCGCTCACATCTATCACTTCGCGGGCCTCGTAATCGTCGAACACGCCTACGATCGTATCACCGCAGATTGCCACATCACCCGCGATCAATTCGCCGGTTATCAGATCGAGAATTGTCCCACCCCGCAAGACCTTGTCTGCAATTTCATCGCCGCGGCCCTGTGCAATCCTGTTCACCAGAGTGTTCATGGTCTAAGTGTCCTTTTATGACGCCATTGATACCTAAACTGCCGGTTTCGCAGGGTAGGTCAAACTTGATGTTGCTTTTTTATAAGAAACTGCGTTGATTGACTGGCCAGTCAAGATAAAACGCTCAGGGAGATATAACAATGACCATGACCAAACTCACCACATCCACATTGGCGCTGATCGTTGCAGCAGGGGCTGCCTCTGCCAGCTGTGACAGCGTGACATTCTCCGATGTGGGATGGACAGACATCACCGCAACCACCGCCGCAACCACCGTTGTGCTTCAGGCGCTGGGCTATGAGACAGACATCAAGGTTCTGTCCGTCCCCGTGACCTACACATCAATGGCCAAGGGCGACGTCGATGTTTTCCTAGGAAACTGGATGCCAACCATGGAAGCCGACATCGCGCCCTACCGTGAGGCCGGAACCGTTGACACCGTGCGCACCAACCTTGAAGGCGCGAAATATACATTGGCGACCAACGCCGCCGGTGCCGAAATGGGCATCAAAGATTTCGCTGATATTGCCAAAGCCGGTGATGCGCTTGACCAGACCATTTACGGTATCGAAGCGGGCAACGACGGCAACCGCCTGATCATGGACATGATCGCAGCGGATGCGTTTGGTCTCAGCGGCTTTGATGTCAAAGAAAGCTCTGAGCAGGGTATGTTGGCTCAGGTTGGCCGCGCCGATAACAAAGGTGACGCGGTTGTTTTCCTTGCGTGGGAACCCCATCCGATGAACGCCAATTATGACCTGACATACCTCACTGGTGGTGACGATTACTTTGGCCCGAACCTGGGTGGTGCAACCGTCGCGACAAACACACGCGCAGGTTATGTGGCTGAATGCCCCAATGTTGGTGCGCTGCTGAGCAACCTCGAATTCTCGCTCGCGATGGAGAATGAAATCATGGGCGCGATCCTCGACGATGGTCAGGACCCTGACGAAGCTGCAACGGCTTGGCTCAAAGCCAACCCTGCTGCCCTTGATAGTTGGCTCGCTGGTGTCACGACAAAAGATGGCGGTGACGCAATGGGCGCGGTCAAAGGTGCGCTGGGTCTGTAACGGTCCGATTGAAATTACCCGCCGCCCGGTCAAAAGGCGGCGGGTTTTTTATATACCTCAAGAAACTTCGCGAAAGATGTCATGTCGCTGACCCTGCTCGCCATTTTTATTCCGGCCTGTTTTGCGCTGAACCTGTCGCCGGGGCCTAACAACCTGTTGGCATTTTCCAATGCGTCACGTTTGGGCTTTTGGCCTGCCTTGGCGGGGGGGCTGGGGCGGTTGCCGGTCTTTGCGGCAATGATCGCTTTGGTGGCTTTGGGGCTGAGCACTTTGCTGACAACGTTTGAGGCGGCGTTGATTGTCGTCAAATATGCCGGTGCAGCGTATCTGATTTATGTCGGCTGGAAAATGTGGTCTGCACCCGCGCCCAGCGAAGCGGTTTCCAAGCAAACCAGCATTCTGGCGTTGATGCGTCGCGATATGAGTTTTGCGGCGGCCAACCCCAAGGCCATTGCTGTCTTCACCGCTTTCTTTCCGCAATTTATCGACCGATCTGGTGATCTCTTGTCGCAGTTTGCCTTGCTTGGAGCGTTGTTTCTGGCGCTGGAAGTGGCGGCGATTGCGATCTACGCTGTCTTTGGACGCGCCATGAGCCACGTGCTCACTCCGCCTCGTCTGCACCGCCTCAATCGCGGTGTCGGCGGTTTCCTGATTTTCTCCGGCCTGACCATGGCCCTCAAACCCGAGAGCTGATGTATGGACTGGCTAACCGAGTATAAAATACCCGTAGGAGACGCCGCCGAGGCGATGTTCAACTGGCTGCAGAAATACGGTGCAGTGTTTTTTGACGGCATGGCCGAGGCGATGGAATGGCTGATTGACGCCATTTTGTGGGTCTTGCAAACGCCGCATCCGCTGATTGTCATCGCTGTTATGGCCATCGCGTCTTGGTTTGTGCACCGCACTTGGAAAGTGCCTGCGCTTATCGTCATTGGGTTCCTGTTCATCATCAACCAAGGGTACTGGGAGGAAACCACCGAAAGCCTGACGCTGGTTTTGTCGGCCTGTGTGGTGTGTATGGGTGTGGGCGTACCGATTGGTATCGCCGCCGCACACCGTCCGCATTTATATGCGTGGATGCGCCCAGTGCTCGATCTGATGCAGACGTTGCCGACCTTTGTTTATCTGATCCCCGCGATTGTGTTTTTTGGAATCGGCATGGTTCCTGGCCTTATCGCGACGGTGATCTTTGTGGTTCCTGCCCCCATCCGGCTTACCTATCTTGGCATATCCTCAACACCGACGGCCTTGATCGAAGCCGCTGATGCCTTTGGTGCAACGCCACAGCAAAAGCTGTGGAAGGTTGAACTGCCAAGCGCGCTTCCGCAAATCATGGCCGGGTTGAACCAAACCATCATGTTGTCGCTTTCGATGGTCGTTATTGCTGCGTTGGTTGGTGCGGATGGCCTTGGCGTGCCGGTTGTACGGGCCTTGAACCGCGTTGATACAGGCCTTGGGTTTGAGGCTGGTTTGATCATCGTTGTCGTTGCAATCATGCTGGATCGCGCCCTGCGCGTGGGAGAAGACAAATGACCGCTGTTAGCTTTGATAATGTCTCGATCATGTTCGGCGATGCGCCAAAGTCCGCGCTGCCACACGCCGACAATGGCTTGAACCGCACGCAAATTCAGGAACAAACCGGTCAGGTTCTGGGTGTTCATGATTGCTCTCTTGAGGTGCAGGAAGGCGAGATTGTCGTTCTGATGGGCCTGTCTGGCTCGGGCAAATCGACGCTTTTGCGCGCTGTGAACGGGTTGAACCCGGTGGTGCGCGGCGCGGTGCGGGTCAATAGCGGCGATGGCATGGTGGATGTGGTCAGCTGTTCCAAAGCTGAGTTGCGCGATGTGCGCCAACATCGGGTCGCCATGGTGTTTCAACAGTTCGGCTTGCTGCCGTGGCGCTCGGTTGCTGAGAACGTGGGGTTTGGCCTTGAGCTTGCCGGAATGGAGAACACCAAACGCGCCGAGACAGTTCAAAGACAGTTGGAGTTGGTTGGTCTCAAAGACTGGGCGGATCGCAAGGTTGGCGAGTTGTCTGGTGGTATGCAGCAACGTGTCGGCCTTGCCCGTGCCTTTGCGACTGATGCGCCGATTTTGCTCATGGACGAGCCGTTCTCGGCCCTTGATCCGCTGATCCGCACCCGGCTTCAAGACGAGTTGCTGGAACTCCAACGCGAGCTTAAGCGCACCATCATTTTTGTCAGCCACGATTTGGACGAAGCTTTCAAACTTGGCAATCGCATTGCGATCCTGGAAGGGGGCCGCATCGTTCAGTCGGGCACCCCCCGAGACATTTTCTCGAATCCAATCAATGATTATGTGCAGGATTTTGTGGCCAACATGAACCCGCTTGGCGTTTTGACGGCGCGCGATGCAATGGAGCCGGGCACGGGCGACACCTCGATTGATGCTGAAACACCGATCCGGGACATCATGCCAAATCTTGGTCAGGGGCCCGTTACCGTCATGGAAAATGGTCAGCCCATTGGCCGGGTCTCGGCGCAAAGTGTTGTGGCGCGCCTGTCAACATAACAGCTGTCAATTCAACAGATGTTGTGAAGTTTGGGGGCCCAAACCCCCAAACGCTATTTAGCCAATCAGACGTTTGATTGCCGTGGCATGTTCGGGGCTGGCACCCGCGGTGTCTTGGGCCAGCTCTTTGGCAGCATCGACAACATCCCCTTCAACAATCTGGTTGATCAAACCCCAGTCCAGCGCGTCTTCAACCGGGATTTTTTGTCCCGCCATCAAAATCATCTTGGCACGAGATGTCCCGACAAGAGCAGACAACCGTTTGGGATCAGACGGTTGTGGTAAAAACCCAAGTTTCATCACCGGGTAAAAGACTTTGGCACCGGGGGCGGCGATCCGCAGATCGCAAGCGAGAAACATGCCCATGGCCCCGCCAGCAACCGTTCCGTTGGCCGCGCAGATCGTCAACGCATCCAAACGGGCAATTGCGCCAGACAACCGTTCCCAAAGCGGTGAAGTCGCCAGCCCAGCCCTAGCCGCGTCCAAATCTGCGCCTGCGGAAAACACTTTGCCGATACCGGTCAAAACCAAAACCCGCGACTCTCGCGCGTCTTCTGCGATCTCACAAAGTTGTTCCAGCATCTCAGCCGTCAGCGAATTGGCCTTGTCTGGGCGGTTAATGGTGGCGACCCAAAGGCCACCGTCTTTTTCAAGGGAAATCAAATCAAACCTACCTTTTTGCGGATCGTCTCGTCGCGTAGTGAAATTTCGTCGCCCACAAACCCGTCTGCATCCTCGCCACACATCCAAAGCAATGTTTTGGCGACCCATTCGGGGGGAATGTGATCTGACCAGTCTAGTTTGCTGATTGGATTGATGCCGGACGCTTTGATCTCGCGCTGCATCTGGGTTGCGACGGTTCCGGGCGATAACGAAAGGGCGCGAATGCCCTGATCGCGGTATTCTTTGTCGGCCATTTTGGTCAACATCAACGCCCCGGCCTTGGACGAGCAATAATGCGACCACGCCTCAACCGGGCCATGGGCCGCGCCTGATCCGATGGTCAACACTGTGCCTCCGCCGTTCTCCAACATCCCCGGCAATGCTGCGCGGAACCCATTGAAAACACCCTTGAGATTGATGTCGATCACCTGACCCCAGGCCTCTGGATCGGCCTCGGCCATATGGGCGACCGGTTCGATTACCCCGGCGTTGTTGATGAGGATATCAAGCCCGCCAAAGGTTTGAATACAGGCATCAACGGCCTGACTAACTTCCCAGTAGCGGGCAATATCGCATGGGATTGCAATGGCTTGCTCCCCGAATTCACCGGCAAGTTCGGCAATGGCCTCGGAAGACCGCGCAACCAGTGCCACATTGGCCCCGGCATTGGCGAATATCCGCCCAGCCTCGGCTCCGATTCCTCGGCTAGCCCCTGTTATTAAAACGGTTTTTCCAGAAAGATTCATGACAATCGCCCCTCTACATCTCGTAATCTAGTTAGAGCGTACAAAGTATGGAATCCAGTCCCTTGACCGGCTTTCGTCTGCCTACGACACTAGGGGCACATTTGAACCAACCGACAGAAAGAGGTGGATTATGAAACGGCTTTCCGGGGTATCAGCGCTGGCCCTCTGCGCATTTGTGACCCCAGCCCTCGCGGATGTGACGCCGCAACAGGTCTGGGATGATCTTGAAACCTATTTGCAGAGCTTTGGCTACACTGTCTCGGCCACAGAAGTTGCCGATGGTAGCAACCTCATTGTGAATGATGTGGTCATGTCGATGCCAATTCCCGAAATGGATGGCTCCGTGACCTTTACAATGGGCACAATGGGGCTGACCGATCAGGGCGACGGCACTGTTGCAGTGAGCTTTGCTGAGCAAATGCCGGTCCACGTTACCGGCACCGATGGCGGCGACGAGATCGACGTGACCGTTAACTTTGGCCAGCAAGACATGACCATGATTGTGTCGGGTGAGCCGGACAATCTGACATACGACTATTCCGCAACCAAAATGACGATTGCTCTGGGCAAGATGATGGCCGACGGTCAGGAAATCACCCGTGACATGTTCCGTTTTGACGTCGAAGCCGGCCCGCTAAGCGGCAAATCCACGGTTTTGCGTGCCGCAGGCATGCAAAGCATTTCGCAGGCGCTGAGCTATGGCGATGTCACTTATGACTTTGCCTTTAACGACCCAGACAGCGATGACGCCGGACTGTTTAACGGTGCCCTCTCAGGTGTGACAGGTGTCGCCGAGACCGTGATCCCCGAAGGTATCGACTTCTCCGACCCAACTGCGATTTTCGAAAGCGGGTTTGGCGTAGACGCGACCTTGGCGCATACCGGCGGCCGGATGGAATTTGCGGTTACCGAACACGGCGGGACAACCAACGGCAAGACCAGCTCGGCAACCGGCAGCATAACTGTGGCGATGTCGAGTGACAACCTGACATACAAAGTGGATAGTACCGAATCTGCAATCGACCTGTCTGGTCCCGAAATTCCTGTGCCGGTTAGCGCCAAGATGGCCGAAACGGGCTTTACATTTTCGGCCCCCTTGTCACCCGGTGATGCGCCCCAAGACGCCACGCTTGAAGTCGTAATGGGTGGGTTCGAAATGGCTGAAATGCTATGGAACCTGTTCGACCCAGCGGCCAATTTGCCCCGCGACCCTGCAACAATTCGCCTTGCAATGGATGCCAAAGTCTCTCCCTTTGCCAACATCTTTGATCCAAAAGCCATGGCCAAAATGGAGATGGAAGGCGGCGTTCCGGGTGAGCTGAATTCGGTTAACCTACGCGAATTGGTTATCGATGCTGTGGGGGGCAAAATTTTGGGCTCCGGCGCGTTCACCTTTGACAACTCCGACATGGAAAGCTTTGATGGCCTGCCGCGTCCAGAAGGCAAGTTGGACCTGTCAGTCGCTGGTGCGAATGGCTTGATCGACAAGCTGATCGGCATGGGCCTGATGGGTGAAGAGGACGCCATGGGTGCACGGATGATGATGGGCATGTTCACAGTGCCGGGTGCAGAACCCGACACGGCCACATCTGTTATCGAAGTAAATGCCGAAGGTCATGTTTTGGCCAATGGTCAGCGTTTGAAGTAACGCAGCTTCTGGAAATGGGCGGAGCAATCTGCCCATTTCCCTTTATCTTTGTGTTTCCTAACCCGGTCGCCAGATGGAAACATGCCCCCGGTTGGGGGGCGGGAGCAACCTTTGATATAGTTTGATATAGAATGTAGCTCCCACCTCTATCCGTGGCCTAGAACCCGGATTGTGTCGGCCCTGCATCACCGCCCAACGCACCGTCAAATTAACAACGGCGGATTTGGCGGTTGGTGGTGACCACTTTCGACACAGCCCGACCGGTCCTCTTGTACTCGGGCAGCTTGGATGACCGGTCGCGATGATGTTACTTCCGCAACGCGGGCAAGCCGACACCCGTCGCTTCAAATCCGCCATCTGCGGCCAGAATCTGACCGGTCACAAACGATGCTTTTTCCGATGCCAGAAAGCAGATCGCTTCCGCAATCTCACGCTCGCTCCCATACCGGTTCAATGGCAAAGCATCGTGATAGGCGTCGATGATCTCTTGGGAATGAACCGCCATCGCCAGTTTGGTGCGCACCGGGCCCGGTGCCACGCAATTGACGCGGATACCGTGCTCGCCCAATTCAGCGGCGTGTTGCTTGGTCAGCTGGATCACGGCCGCTTTTGATGTTCCATAAGCGACCCGCAAGGTCGACGCCCGTAAACCGCTGATCGAGGCGATATTGACCACCGATCCACGTGTTGCCTTCAAGGCATCCGTACAGGCCTGTGTGCACAGGAAAACCCCGTCCAGGTTGGTTTCCATCACCCGGCGCCAAGCGGCGAAATCTGTGTCGGCAACGGGTCCAAATTCGGCCACCCCGGCGTTGTTGATCAATGCATCAATTTGGCCGAGCCAGGTCATGACATCCGACACCATGCCCTCGACGGCAGCTGGGTCCGAGACGTCCCGTTCGACGGCCAAAACATTGCTGCGCGTTTCTGCGGCCTTGGACAATTCAGGCCCGTCGCGATCAACCATCGCAACATCCCAGCCCATTTCCAAAAATAAATCTGTCGTAGCAAGCCCGATCCCGCGCGCCGCCCCCGTCACAACTGCAACTTTCTTAGTCATGAAGCCCCCCTGCTTCTCTTTTGCATTAACTCCCGGAGAGGCACCTGTGGCGATGGAGCAAGGCCCCTGTCGCCCCCTAAAGGCGCATCAAATCCGGTAAATCTCCGGTCAACCCAGCGGCCTCGCGGATAAACCCGCGCCTCACTCCCGGCAGGCTACCGACAACAGCCATGCCAAGATCACGCCCCATGCGCAATAGCGCGTTGTCGTTGGAAAACAGCCTGTTAAACAGATCTGTCGCCGCCGCTAGAGACGCGGTGTCCCAGCGACGCCAGCTTTGGTAACGTTCTAACACCAGCTCTGATGCGAAATCCTCTCCGCGCTGAACCGCATGTGTGATCACATGCGCAAGGGCTGCGACATCGCGCAGTCCGGCGTTCAGCCCTTGCCCGGCGATTGGATGCATGCCGTGGGCCGCGTCACCGATCAACGCCATCCGTGTATCGATGAACCGATTGGCCAGTGTCAGGTTGAGCGGGTAGGCAAACCTCTGGCCTTCAAGGGAAATGTCGCCGAGGAAGTCGCCAAACCGCGGGCGTAAAACCTGCAGGTATTCCTGTTCAGACAGGGCATTTATGGCACGGGCCTGCGCATCTCTCTCGCTCCAGACAATCGAACTGCGGTTGCCTGTCAGCGGCAAGATCGCCAAGGGCCCCGGCGGTAAAAACAATTGGTGCGCGACACCACCATGCGGTTTTTCATGGGCGATGGCGCACACCAAAGCCGTCTGAGAGTAGCTCCATCCCGTCCGTCTGATACCGGCGCGGGCGCAAGTTCCACTTGCCCGACCATCGGCCCCAACCAACAAACGGCCGCTGATCTCTTCACCGCTGACCAATGTCACCTGCGCATGACGGGCGTCGCAATCCTGCGCAACAACGGTTTCGCCCGCGCGGTGCGTGATCAGTGGCTCTGCTTCCATTGCCCCAAGCAAAGCACGGCGCAAATACCGATCTTCAAGCATATAGCCCATCGGGCCTTCTTCAATCTCAGCACTGTCAAAATGCAGGCCCAAAAACACCGAAGCATCCCCAACGCGCCCGTCCGAGACTTTAATCTCATTCATCGCCTGGGCATTTTCAGCCAAATCACCCCAAAGCCCGAGTGCCGCCAACATACGTTTAGACGATTGCGCCAATGCATAAGATCGCCCATCGAAGCCCGGATCATCACGGGTATCTTTGGGCAGGGCGTCAATCACTGTGCTGCGAAGCCCAACCTGCGCCGCCGCCAAAGCCAAAGCCGGGCCGTTTAGCCCACCGCCGACGATGATGAGATCGTTGTTCATGCTGTTTATCTCACTCGGTTTTTAGCAGGCAATATGCGCTTCAAATCGCGATTGTCCATGCGCTTCGGTGCCGCTACCGTAATGAAAACAGCAAAGGGTGGCGGTATGGATTGGACAGTCAAAAGCGCAAGCGAGATGGGCGCGGCCATTGGGGCAGGGGCGCTTGACCCTGTGGAACTGACGCAGAGCTTTCTGGACAAGATCGCCACGCATCCTTTGGCCGATCGAATCTATGCGCGGGTCACACCCAACCGCGCGTTGGCCGAGGCCCGTGCAGCGTCGCAGCGCGCCAAAATCGGGCGGCGATTGTCTGGGCTGGATGGTGTGCCGGTGAGCTGGAAGGACTTGTTTGATACGGCCGGAACCGCCACCGAAGCCGGGTCGGCTCTGCTTACGGGGCGGGTGCCAGATCGTGATGCCGAGGTGTTGAATACGGCCTCTGCCATGGGCTTGGTCTGTTTGGGTAAAACCCACATGTCCGAGCTTGCCTTTTCAGGCTTGGGGTTAAACCCCGTGACCGCAACATCGCCTTGCGTAAACGACCACGACGCAGTGGCTGGTGGATCGTCGTCTGGTGCGGCAACATCTGTGGCATTTGGGCTGGCGGCGGCGGCGATTGGGTCTGACACGGGGGGATCGGTGCGTATCCCGTCCGCTTGGAATGACCTGGTGGGCTTGAAAACAACGTCTGGCCGTGTGTCGTTGCAAGGTGTTGTTCCACTGGCGGTCAAGTTCGACACGGTTGGGCCGTTGTGCCGAACTGTGGCGGATGCCGCACAGATGCTTGCCGTCTTGGAAGGCCGAGGCGGGCCCGATTTACGGGGCGCACAGGGGCTCAAGGGGAGACGTTTTGCAGCTCTGCAAACAATCGTGTTGGAAGATTTGGCCCCCCAAGTGGCGCAATCCTATTCTGAGTCCTTGGACAAAATGCGCGATGCCGGTGCCGAAATTGTGCCCCTTGATGTGCCGCAACTTGTGGCGTCAATGAATGACGCTGGCGTTCTTTATACGACCGAGGCATGGGCGACCTGGCGCAACGAAATTACTGCGCAGCCTGACCTGATGTTCAAACCGATCCGAGAGCGATTTGAAGCCGGGCAGCACCCCAGCGGCGCAGATTACGTGGCGGCATGGCAGCGTTTGGACCAGATGAGAACGGCATGGGCCACCGCAACCGCCGGTTTTGACGCAGTTTTGTGCCCCACGGCACCCAACTTGCCGCCTAAAATTGATGCGCTGATGGAGCTGGGGGAGACCTATGTCACGGCCAACCTCTTGACGCTGCGCAACACCCGCGTCGGCAATCTGACAGGAGGCTGCGGCATCACCATTCCAACCGGCACTCCGAGTTGTGGATTGCTTTTGACCGGGGCGCCAATGCAAGAAGATCGGCTTCTTAGGGTCGCACAGGCGGTTGAAATGGCCTTGAAAGCCTAGGGAAAGCCCCGGCAGAAACGCACCTGCGACATTCAAGCCACATCCTACGGGGAACAAACGCGGATTCTGGACAGGAGCCGCCGCAATTTCGTATCCTGCGCTCAAACGGGGCGACAATGATCCCGTAACCTGAGGCAGTATTATCATGTTCCCCGAGCGGTTTTCGAACCTACCGGCCTATGCGTTCCCGCGTCTGCGCGCCCTTTTGGACGTGCATGAACCGGGTGGCGAGGTTCGGCATATGTCGATTGGAGAGCCCAAACACGCCTTTCCGGCGTGGGTGACGGATGTGATTGTCGAACATGCTGCGGAATTTGGGCGATACCCGATCAATGAGGGCACGCCTGAACTGCGCGCGGCCATCGCGGGCTGGCTCAAGCGCCGTTACGACGCTGATGTTGACCCTGATACGCAAATTTTGGCGCTAAACGGCACCCGCGAAGGGCTTTATAACGCTGGTATCGCGCTCTGCCCGCAAGGCAGCACCGTGCTGATGCCGAACCCATTTTATCAGGTCTATATGATCTCGGCGATCTCAGCGGCGGCTGAACCTGTCTTTGTACCGGCGACCGATACAACGGGTCATCTTCCTGATTTCACGACGCTTCCGGTCGACCAATTGGACCGGGCAGCTCTGTGTTACATCTGCTCACCGGCCAATCCGCAGGGGGTCATCGCCGATGAAGCCTATTGGCAAGCGTTGATTGAACTGGGCGAAAAGCACGATTTTCAGATCCTTGCTGATGAGTGTTATTCCGAAGTGTATCGAGACACGCCTCCCGTTGGTGCCTTGCAAGTCGCGCAAGCAATGGGTGCGAACGCCGAGCGGGTTTTGACCTTTCATTCCTTGTCCAAGCGTTCGAACCTGCCGGGGCTTCGGTCAGGGTTTGTCGCGGGCGGACCGCAAAGCATTGCGCGATTGAAACAACTGCGCGCCTATGCGGGTGCGCCCATTCCGATGCCGCTTCAGCGCGCATCCGAACGGCTCTGGGCCGACGAAGAGCACGTGGTCGAAAACCGGGCGCTCTATAAAGCGAAATATGAATTGGCTGATCGCATTTTCGGCAATGTGCCCGGTTACATGTCCCCCAACGCGGGCATGTTCCTGTGGCTTCCTGTCGAAGATGGCGAAGAGGCAACCTTGAAACTCTGGAAGGAAACTGGCGTGCGTGTGCTGCCGGGGTCCTATCTGTCGCGCGATACTGCTGACGGAAATCCGGGGCAGGGATTTATACGGGTGGCCCTGGTCGCCCCTTACAAAGACACCGAAACAGGACTGACCCTCATCCGGGACTGCCTGTTTGGACAAGAATAAAAAGACGAGGCACGGTATGGCATCTTTTCAGGCACGCGGGCGCGACCCACTGTTCGACACTGACACGGCGGCAACGCTAGAACGACGTGGCCGCGAGCTGATTGGTATGGCGCTGATTGTGTTGGGGTTGATCGCCGCCGCAGCCATCGGCAGCTATTCCCCCAATGACCCGTCGTGGTTCAGCGCCTCTGATGCTCCGATTCAAAATTGGATAGGCCGGCCCGGTGCGTTGTTTGCCGCACCGTTGTACACGATCTGTGGATTGGGAAGCTGGGCAATTGCGGCGACTTTGCTGGTTTGGGGTGCGCGCTTCGTCCTGCATCTTGGCGAAAACCGCTTTTTCTGTGCTGTGTTCTCGCCGATTTGGATTGCACTTTGCTCTGTCTATGCCGCTGGTCTGCCGGAAAGCGTGGGCTGGAGCCATAGCTTTGGCATGGGTGGGCTGTTTGGCGATATGGTCATGGGGTCGATGCTCAACATCCTGCCATTTTCGGCTGGGGTGAGCCTGAAAATCATGCAGTTGTTGCTTGGTGGTGTCATCTTGGCGATGGGGGCCTTTGTGCTCGGCTCCACCCGTGACGAGCTGCGCAGCATTGCCCGTTTTTTGATTGTAGGCGTGGTTGTTTCCTATGCAACTTTGGTGCGCTTCACCGGGCGTGGTGCGGTTGGGGCGGCGCAGGCGGCTCAGCGTATGCAAGCCGCCAACGCAGAACGTCGCGACGCACGCAAAGCCGAAGAAGCCGAGGCTGCCGCTTGGGCCGCCGCCCAAGAGGCCGTTCCGGTTCCGGCGCGTGTTCAGCGCTCTGAAATCCCGCAAAGTGCTTTGGTTGAGGACGATAGCCTGATTGATGATGGCAATATCGAAGACGATTCCGAAACCAAGTCCGGGTTTTTGTCTCGCATGCCGTCTCTTATTCGTCGCGGGCAGGCTGACCCGATGCCGGAACCTGAAATGGTGTCCAACGTGATGGATCACGATGTCGAAGCGCCAAGCCAAGACCGCATCCAGTCCAAAATCGCCGATGCTGTCAAAACGCGTCGCCGTGAAAGCCCGGTTGCCGTTCGCGCCCAGCACGATCCAAGCAAGCCTCTGACCAAAGGGCGTGGCCATGGTCCGCAACCTTTGATCGTAGACACATCGCCCCGAGTCGGTGGGCTGCCCCCAGAGCCGCCATTGACGGCGGGCATGGCTGGTGCGATGGCGATCCCAGAGGCGCCCATGATGGATGCGGCTGACGATGTCATCTCATCAATGCCCCCCGCCCCAAAGGCGATTGTGGCCGAGTCCCATGCCGAACAATACGCGCAGCCGCCTGTTGATCAACACGCCGATCAACAGGTCGATCACTACGCGGAAATGAGCGAATTCGACGATTACGGCACAGACGCGCCTGTCGCGATGCCAGCCGCGCGGGAACCAGAAGCCGCCCCCGCGCCGCGCATTGCACAGCCCCATTTGCCCATTCCCAAAGCCGAGCCGAAAAAGGCGGTTGTCCAGCAGCCTGTCCGCAAACCGATTGTACAATCGAAACGCGCTCAGGCCGAAGCGCAACCCAGCCTCAAGTTTGACGACACCAAGCCCGAATATGAATTGCCAGCGCTTGGCCTGTTGATGTCGCCCGAAGCCATTGAGCGCCACCACCTGAGTGACGAAGCGCTCGAAGAAAACGCCCGCATGCTCGAGGCGGTTTTGGATGACTACGGCGTCAAAGGCGAGATCGTATCGGTCCGCCCTGGCCCGGTTGTCACCATGTACGAACTTGAACCGGCGCCGGGCCTGAAAGCCTCACGCGTTATCGGTCTTGCTGATGACATTGCACGGTCTATGTCTGCGCTTTCGGCGCGTGTGTCCACTGTGCCCGGCCGCAGCGTGATCGGCATCGAGCTGCCCAATGATTTCCGCGAAATGGTGTGTTTTCGCGAAATCCTTGCCGGGCGTGAATTCGGAGACGGTAACCACAAACTGCCGCTGGCGCTGGGCAAAGATATTGGTGGCGATCCAGTTGTTGCCAACCTAGCCAAGATGCCTCACCTTTTGATTGCGGGGACCACCGGCTCGGGTAAATCGGTTGCGATCAACACGATGATCCTGTCGTTGCTGTACAAGCTGACGCCGGATGATTGCCGTTTGATCATGATCGACCCCAAAATGCTGGAACTGTCCGTGTATGACGGCATTCCACACTTGCTCTCCCCAGTTGTGACCGACCCGAAAAAGGCTGTTGTTGCGTTGAAATGGGTCGTGGGCGAGATGGAAGACCGCTATCGCAAAATGTCGAAAATGGGTGTGCGTAACATTGACGGCTATAATGGTCGCGTTGCGGATGCGCAGGCCAAAGGCGAGATGTTCTCACGTACGGTTCAGACTGGTTTCGACGATGATACCGGTGAACCCGTGTTTGAAACCGAAGAGTTCGAGCCCAAGAAAATGCCATATATCGTCGTGATCGTCGACGAAATGGCCGATCTGATGATGGTGGCGGGCAAAGAGATTGAAGCCTGTATCCAGCGTCTTGCCCAGATGGCCCGTGCCTCGGGCATCCATTTGATCATGGCAACCCAGCGTCCATCGGTGGACGTGATCACCGGCACGATTAAGGCGAACTTCCCTACCCGGATTTCTTTCCAGGTGACGTCGAAAATCGACTCTCGTACCATCTTGGGTGAAATGGGCGCGGAACAGCTGCTTGGCATGGGCGACATGCTCTACATGGCTGGGGGAGCGAAAATCACCCGCTGCCACGGTCCGTTTGTGTCGGATGAAGAGGTCGAAGAAATCGTCAACCATCTCAAGGCCTTTGGTCCGCCTGAATATGTCGGGGGTGTTGTGGCCGGGCCGGATGATGAAAAGGCCAGCAATATCGATGCGGTCTTGGGTTTGAACACTGGCGGGAACACAACCGGCGAAGATGCCCTGTATGATCAGGCCGTGGCCATTGTGATCAAGGATCGCAAATGCTCGACGTCTTATATCCAGCGAAAGCTCGGCATTGGCTACAACAAAGCAGCCCGTTTGGTCGAGCAAATGGAAGATGAAGGTATGGTGTCGCCCGCGAACCATGTCGGGAAACGTGAAATCCTAGTCCCGGAGCAGTAAGAGACCGACCATATTGCCTGATTTTGCCAGTTTTCGAAGCGCTGTCGCACAGCTAAAGACGTTGCCGATCAAGGAACGCCGGAAACAGGCAAAGGCGCTTGGTTATGCCGCTATGGAGTTGGAGAAGGCCGGGGCCTTGCAAAACGCCAAGGAAATGACGGTTGCGATTGAGGCACTGGCCGCAGGGGCCATGGCCCATTACGCTTCACAGCGTCTCCATATGTCTCGGGCACGCTTGATGCGAAGGCGGCGCGAGGCTCTCGGCGATCCCGAACCCAAGATCCTTTTGGAAAAAGCGCGGACGTTGGATGTCGAGGCAGGGGGGCTTTGGATACAAGACGCCAGCAAGGATGTTGAGTATTCGGACAAAGAGCCTCTTCACAGCCATATGAACCGGTTGGGATATTTGTTCCTGAACTTGGGAGGTGACGGAGCCGTCAAAGTGCGGCTTCGCATTCATGAAAGCGGCGCTTGTGAACCGCAATCGCTTGAATTCAGGCGGCTCCGCGAGGCTACACAAGACGCTCGCCTGTCTTGTCCTACTGGAAAGCTGCGGATTTCTGGTGGTGGTGCCAAAAAGCTTGAGGTCTTGATTCCGGCTGGAAATCATCGCGTCGCGGCATATGGGCTTGGAATTGGGCGTGTGCCCGAGTGTCTGATTCTGGTGTCACCACAGGGGGATCGGGCCCCTGATCCGCTGACAGATACACCCGAGTTGCAGCTTTAAGCCAATCTCTCCCCCTTGATCGGCGCCCTTTCGCCCCTGATATCTGTTGCCACGCCCGCGCTATCGCATATCCGCACGGATCATGCGACAAAGCAGGCAATAGGAGCAGAAGGACCCAAGGATGATCCGCATATTTGTCGCCGCTTTGGCGCTGCTGATCGCAGCCATGCCCGCACAGGCACAAAAACTGTCGCTCAATGAGCTGTCGCGATACCTCAACACCATCAAATCCGCCGAAAGCAGTTTCACCCAGATCAATGCCGATGGCACGGTGTCAACTGGGACGATCTTGATCAAACGACCCGGTAAGGTGAGGTTTGACTATAACCCCCCTGAACGGGCTCTGGTGCTTGCCTCGGCCGGTGCCGTTTACATTCTCGATCGCAAACTAGGTGGACAGCCGGAGACCTACCCGCTCAAACGCACGCCCTTGTCGATTATCCTCGCAAAGAAGGTCAATCTTGGCGCCGCTGGGATGGTGACGGGGCACAGCTATGATGGCACAGCAACCATTGTCACCGCACAAGACCCAAAACATCCCGAATATGGGTCAATCCAACTGAAATTCACTGGAAACCCGGCGCAGTTGCGTCAATGGGTGATCAACGACGGCAACGGGTCAACCACAACTGTGGTTTTGGGTGGGTTGGCGCAAAAGAGCCTCCCCAACCGGATTTTCTACATCGAACCAGAGCTCGAAAAGCTCAAGTAACCCAAGCGATTGCAGCGCGCGACTTAGCGCGCTGCCCTACAATTTCGAAGCTGACTTTGATAGGTCACAGCACGCTGTCCGACCTCAGACGATACACGCAGCAGCCAGGATTTCGACTTGTAAGTGCCGCGTCGGTAGCCTCCGCGCCCTTCATGATAGGCAAGATACTGATTGCGTGCGTCCCATAACGAAATCCCAAGCTGTTCCTTGGTATCGTTCATGTACCAACCCATAAAGTCGGTCGCATCTTTGATGTTGTCTCGTCTTGCGCCACGGCGGCCCTGATCGGCCAGGTATTCTTTCCACGTTCCATCCAAGGCTTGGCTATACCCAAAGGCAGAGCTTTGACGGCCCGCCGGAATAACGCCAAGTCGGAACCGCAACGGTGTGCGCGCATCCGAGATGAATTTGCTTTCCTGATAGATTGTCGCCATCTGCACATGCACCGGCACGCCCCACTTACGCTCAGTCGCGCGGAAAGCTTTGTAATAGGTCGAACGCTGTTTCAAAATCTCACATGCGTTATCAAGACTGCGCGGCGCTTGGCCCGAACCGCCCCCTCCACAGGAGGCGACGAGTGCCAAAATCACCATTGCGCGAAGCCACTTGCTCATATGCCTCTCGCTTTTTGTATTTGTTATTTTGGCACAGTTTAGCCGATCAAAGCGGTTATGAAAATCACAATTCGGAAAGGGTATGGAAACCCGCCGGTTGCGGCGTTATCACGCCGTCTCAAAAGCTCTGTCGGAAGGCATTCCACACAGTGTTTCCCAAATAGCGCCCCCAAACGTTGGACAAGCCTCTCGCTTTTTCGGTAAAAAGGGGATTAAAGAGGCGGATGATGCAACATAAACGCGCTAAATATCACCTGGGCCAAGTGGTTAGGCACCGCAAGCATCCGTTTCGCGGGGTGGTTTTTGACGTCGATCCAGAATTTTCGAATACCGATGAATGGTATGAGGCCATTCCAGAAGAGTCGCGCCCAACAAAAAAGCAGCCGTTTTACCATTTGCTCGCAGAAAATGATCAAAGCTTTTACGTCGCTTATGTGTCTGAGCAAAACCTAGTTGCGGACTATTCAGGCGAACCTGTGGATCACCCGGATATTCCTGACCTGTTCGGCGCTTTTCATGATGGCAGCTACGAACTGCATTTTCAGCTTAATTAAACCAACCGTCGGACATGTCAGCAGGGGAAGACCAGCGGGCCGTGCCCGCCGGGAATTTTCTCGTGCATCCAGCGTTAGGTCAGGCGGTTCAACTCGGCCAAGAACGCGTCGACGCCCGCGTGCCCAATAGACCAATCGCAAACCAGTCGCCCGGTTACGATTGTGTCGTCCGATCCATTTTCGTCGCCCATCAGGTAATAGTTCGCACCCGCAGCCATCAAAGCCTTGTGCTGTCCGAGTGCGAGCTCAAAGAAAATCACATTGGCTGGGGCTTGGGTGAGCACGGTCACGCCGTTGTCTTGTAGTCCGGCATATAGGCGCGCAGCGCTGGAGTTGGCCCGTCGGGCAAGATCAAGCCACAGATCGTCAGCCAAATAAGCCTGCATTTGCGCCGCGAGATAACGGTGTTTGGAAAACAAATGCCCACCGCGTTTGCGGCGCAGTTCAAACTGATAGGCCAGTTTGGGATCAAAAATCACCACAGCTTCGACGCCCATCAGGCCGTTTTTGGTGCCGCCAAACACGGCAACATCAATGCCAAGCTTCCAGCTCATCTCAGCCGGGGAGCAGTCCAAGGCAGCACAAGCCTGCGCAAATCGCGCCCCGTCCAGATGGACAGGCATGTCAAATCCCTTGGCGATGTCGCAGAGCGCCTTCATTTCGGCCAACGTATAGACATTGCCGATCTCGGCGACGTTGGTGATAGACACCGCACCGCGTTGTGGACCATGCACACCGCGGTTTTCCTCACCTTCAATGGCGGTCCGTAGGCGTTCGGGGGTCATGCGATCACCGCCCGGAACCAGTGTCAGCTTGGCACCACCTGTATAAAACTCAGGCGCGTTGCATTCATCTTCGTGGATATGGGCGCGATCCGAACAGAACACGGTATCAAAGGGTTGGCACAGGATCGACAGCGCCAAAGCATTTGCGGCGGTTCCGGTTGGGACCAAATAAACAGCGGCTTCTGGCGCTTCGAACAGCGTGCGAATTTGATCGGCGACGTCGCGGGTCAGATCATCATTGCCATAGCCAAAGGTGTACCCTTCATTGGCCTTGGCAATCGCTTCCAGAACGGAAGGGTGGGCCGGGCCGGAATTGTCAGAGGCGAAAAACATCAAACAGGCTCCTCAATGATGTGGTCTTCCCAATCTTCGTCCGCGATATCATATTCGGACACTGTTTGCCCTCTCATCGAAACGCCGGCCTCATGAACACTCTCGGAACGGCCCGTAATCAGGGGGTGCCAATCGGGCAGGGGCGCATTGTTCCAAACCCGCTTGTAGGCGCAGGTTTCGGGCATCCAATACAGGTTCTTTTCGATATTGCCTGGTCGCAACACGATGCATTCGGGTACAAATTTGTGGCGGATTTCATATTTGGCGCACAGGCAGGTCGTATCGTCGAGCAATCGACAGGCAACACGGGTCAAAGCAACTTCGCCGGTGTCTTCGTCTTCGAGCTTGTTGAGGCAACACTTGCCGCAGCCGTCACACAGGGCTTCCCATTCCGCGCCCGACATTTCGTCCATCCGCTTATGTTCCCAAAAGCGGTCGCTTAGGCCGGTGCGGTTGATCTGATCGCTCATAAAGCGGCCAAAATGGCGCGGGCTTGATCGCAATCGCGATCCATCTGAGTGATCAGCGCATCCAACCCATCGAATTTCAGTTCCGGTCGCAGGTAATCGACCAATGCGACAGACAAGGTCGCGCCATAAAGATCACCGGTGAAATCAAACACGAATGTTTCGATATTGGGCATGTTTTCGCCAAACATCGGTCGGACGCCGACCGAGGCCGCGCCGTGGTAACTGCCCTTGTGCGGGCCATCCATAACGTCGACCAGAACAGCATAGACACCAAATTTTGGCGGATGCAGCCCGTCGATGGACATGTTCGCGGTGGGATACCCAAGCTCACGACCGCGCTGTTCACCGCCGATGACTTCGCCTTCGATCCGGTGCCAATGGCCCAGCTGCATCGCAGCATCACGCGGACGACCGTCGCCCAAAGCTGTTCGAATAGCCGTTGAAGACACTTGCACCCCTCCGGTTTCCAAAAGATCAGCGATGGTGACACCAAAGCCCATTTCACGCCCAAAGGCTTTGAGATCTTCGACAGTGCCTTTGCGCCCCTGCCCAAAACAGAAATCCGCCCCAACGACGATATGAGTCAGGCCTAGGCCATCACAGATGACATTTTGCGCAAATTCGCGAGGCGTCAAAGAGGCCAGGGCGGTGTTGAAATTCAGTTGAAACAGATGATCTACCCCAAGTTTTGCAAGCCGAGAGGCACGGGCCTCGGCGCTCATCAAGCGAAACGGCGGGGCGTCCGGGGCAAAGTATTCCCGTGGATGGGGCTCAAAGGTCATCACCCCCAGCGGCGCGTCGGGTGCGGCCTGTTGGGCCAAAGCGATCACGGCTTGGTGGCCCCGATGCACGCCGTCAAAGTTGCCAATCGCAGCACAGGCGCCGCGATCTTTGGGAGTGGTGAACTGATAGTCTCTGATAATCCGCATAGGGGGGGCTTAGCCTTGCTTTTTCTTTTGCGCAAGCGCTGTGCCAATGCGGGCGATACCTTCTTCGATCCGCTCGGTCGGGATCGAGCTATACCCCAATCGGTAATAATTATGCGGGCGATCAGGTCCGGCAAAAAACGCTTCGCCGGGCTCAAGCAAAACGCCTTGTTCACGCATGCGTTCCGCAAATTTGCGGGTGTCGCAGTTTTCAGGGGCCTGCATCCAAAGCGCGGAACCGCCATGTGCTCCTTTGCCTGCAATTTCGAGCCCATGTTCGGCAATGGCGGTCTCCATCACCTGCCGGCGTTCAGTCAGGGCCAGACCAATGCGCCGCACCAACGCATCGTAATGCCCAAGCGATAAGAAATAGGCCGCAGTGCGTTGGATATGACCGGGGGGATGGCGCAAAACGCTGGCGCGCAGAGCCCGCGCCTCGCGAATAAATTCAGCGGATCCAACCATGTAACCAAGCCGAAGTCCCGGAAACAGCGACTTGGAGAAGCTGCCAACATAGATCACGCGCCCGTCTTCATCGAGGCTTTTGAGCGCGGGGCTTGGGGGGGCCAAAAACGACATTTCGAACTCGTAATCGTCTTCGACAATGAGGGCGTCAATCTCGGCGGCGCGTTTCAATAACGCATCGCGCCGGTCACGGGGCAGGGTCGATGAGGTCGGACATTGATGGCTTGGGGTGGTGAAAATCACCCGGCTGTCCCTTGGAATCGCATCAGGTGGCAGCCCCTGTTCATCAACTGCGACGGGGGTGATTTCGGCTCCGGTTTGCCGCAATAACCCGCGCAATTCGGGATAACATGGATCTTCTACCGCGACCTTACGACCATCCGAGGCCAACAGTTGAGAGGCCAGCCAGAGGGCATTCTGCGCGCCCAGCGTGATCAGAATTTCGTCAGGTCCGGCAATAATCCCGCGTCTCGGCAGGCTGTGCCGGGCGATAAATGTCACCAGTTCAGGATCGTCGAGATCAAATTGATCCTGCGTCAGAGACACGAAATCCTTGGCCCCTAACGCCTGCATCGCGCAAAGCCGCCAATTGGCGTGATCAAACAGTTTCTGGTCGGTTTGGCCGTAAATGAACGGGAACCGATACCTCGACCAATCGCTTGGCCGCGCGAGGCCCATCGGCCGATCAGAGGCAAAGCGACGGGCCAAGGCACTGTCCCAGTCCACCTTATCCTCGGCTTGGGTCAGGGGGCCAAAGTCCGGTGGCTCGGGGGCATTTTCGCTAACAAAATAGCCCGATCGCCCCCGTGATATCAGATAATCATTCGCGAGAAGTTCGGTATAGGCCAACGTGACAGTGATCCGACTCACGCTTAGGTGTTTGGCCAATAATCGCGTCGAAGGGAGCTTTTCCCCTCGTCTGAATCGCCCCGACAAAATGCCCTCGGCCACCATCTGTTGGATGCGGGCCTGAAGGGTGCCTTGGGTGTTTTGCGCGAGGAAGAATGTTTCGACAGGTATCGCCATGGGAGCAAGATAAGCTGGCTTTAAAACGGCTGCAATCTGGATATACGATTATTCGGCTGGTTTCACCCGGTCACCGAAAATAGCAGAGCCAACACGGATATGCGTGGCCCCAAAGGCAATGGCCTGTTCGAAATCAGCGCTCATTCCCATCGACAAACCGGACAACCCGTTGCGCTCAGCAATCTTGCGCAGCAACGAGAAGTGCAGGCTTGGGGTTTCCTCGGCTGGGGGAATGCACATCAACCCTTTGACCGGGAGATCAAGGCCGCGTGCCTCGGTGATGAAAGCATCGGCTTCGGCGGGTCGGACCCCGGCCTTTTGCGGTTCTTCGCCGGTTTTGATCTGAATGAACAGGTCTGGGCAATGGCCCAGCTCTTGGGCGAGACGCGCCAGAGACGTCGCAAGTTTGGGCCGATCGACAGAATGAATGGCGTCAAAGAGTTCCATGGCCTGACGGGCTTTGTTGCTCTGCAATGGGCCAATAAGGTGAACATGAACGCCCTCAAAACGGGTTTTCAGATCTGGCCATTTCTCAGCGGCTTCTTGAACGCGGTTTTCGCCGAACAGCTTGTGGCCCTGGTCCAAAACAGCTTCGACGCGGTCAATTGGCTGTACTTTGCTGACAGCAATCAGTTCGACGTCAGACGGGGAACGCCCCGCCTCTTGGCAGGCGTTGGTGATGCGGCTCTTTATGTCCATCAAACCCATGTCGGCTCTCCGAGATCAGTGTCGTCTTCTGATGTCTCAGCTAAAGGGCTTTGCCGCAAAAGAAAAGAGCGGGCCGAAGCCCGCTCTCTCTTAGTCTAAGTCAAGCAGTCCTTAGAAGGACATTGCCAGACCCAAGGACCAGCTGTTCGCATCGTCGCTGAAGTCTGTGGCTTCGTCTTCGATTTCGGCATAGCCGTAACCGAATTGTGCCTGCAGACCGCCACCGAGATCATAGTCAACTGCCAGGCCGTAACCTTTGGTTGTCAGATCAGCGAAACCGCCACGGTTTTCGTATTTACCCATGTTCACACCGATGGTCAGTGCGTTCATTGTGTAACCGAATGCAACACCAACATGTGTTTGGTCGTCGTCGGAACCAAAGTCTGTTGAGGAGTAGTTCAAGATACCTTGGATGCCGTTGTTGAAGGTGGTGTCAACCGACACACCCCAAACAGACACGTTGCCGTCGTCTGCGTCGCCGTTCAGGTCACCAGCTTGGTAGCCAAGGCCAACGCCCAGTGCCAGACCAGCAAGGTCAGCAGAGTAACGTACACCTACACCCCAGATAGGATCGCCACCATCGTCGGTGTCGTCCAGTTCAACCGACAGATAGCCGGTGAAGCCAGAAGCAGAGTACTCAAGCTGAGCGATCTGACCGTCGTATACGCCGTCGAGGCCGGAGTTACCATTGTAACCACCGAAGGAGAACTCTTCGCCGCCAGTTGTGAACGCGCCGAGGCCTTGCTCGTGGTCGTCATTGATTGCGGAGCCGATGATGGCTTCTTTCATTGCGGCGTCGAATGCACCGTCAACGTCGCCCATGGTCAGTTTTGCAGGACCGTAAGCGATGAACAGAGTTTCACCACCTTGGGTGCTGTTCGCGAACGCACCGTTTTCGTCCAGGTCAACTTTGGCACCAAATGTCAGACCGTTGTCAGCTTCACCAGTCATGGTGAAAGTGATGTCGATGTCTGTGTGGAAGCCAGTTTCGATGAATGTACCACCGATGAGGCCCATTTCGGCAGAACCGGACAGTGCGATGTTTTCGTTTGCCGACGCAACGCCAGCGGTTGCAACCAGTGCAGTGGTAGCAAGCAGAATATGTTTCATTGTTTCCCTCATGTGTTCTAAAGGCACTACCAGGCCGAAAGTCCGGCCCTGATGCGAGATCTATGCGCTTGCTGCCCCCCGCATTGCAACCCGTCTGAAATTGCAAATGCCCAACAAGCAATCCAGTGATGCGCAATTGTCACAAGGTTTTCGGTGGCAAACCGGGAATCCCCGAATTCCTGCGCAAGTTCCTGCCGATAGCCCTCAGAACGGCGGTCTTTATAATGACGACTTGCCGCTGTGCCGCGCCCCTTGTATGCAATGGGAAACATCGTCGGTGGGAGAAAAAGCGAATGAGCATATCGCGAATCTTATTAGGTATTGGTCTTGCGGTGGCATTGCTTGTTCAATCGGGCTGCGGGTCTTCTGCCAAGCGAGGATCGGTTGAGACGCCTCCTGCGGATGAGATTGTTGATGGAATCCTTTATCCTGATGGCAACAAACCCCGCGGAACGATTTGGGACATTTTCAGATCCCGCGAAGATCAGGGGCGCATTGGGGCCGTTAACAAATACATCTGGAATGCCTCTCTTGATACGTTGGACTTTTTGCCGATCCAGTCGGTGGATCCGTTCACCGGCGTGATTGTGACCGGCTTTGGCACACCACCGGGCGGCGGCAAAGCATATCGCGCGACAATTCATGTGAATGATCCTGCTTTGGATGCACGGTCGTTGAATGTCGCCCTCATGACGCGTTCAGGCCCGGCTAGCGCAGCGACTGTGCGGGCAATCGAAGATGCCATTCTGACGCGGGCGCGCCAGCTTCGCGCGCAAGACAGCCGTTTGTAACGGCTTCGGACATCGGTACCGATAAGCGGGTGCAAAAAAACAAAACCTCGACTTGCCACCGCAGGTCGAGGTTTTTCTTTGTCTCACTTCGCCTAAGCAAGCTGTGGCCTTAGTCTAAAACCGGGCGGGCTTCCATTTTTGACAAGCGTTCAACCCAATCCAGGTGCTGAGGCAGGCAGATTGTGTTCAAGTCGTATCTCTCCCGCACAAACTGCCGGGCGTTTTCGCCCATGCGGGCACGGGCATCTGGATCGTCCAATAGGGCGCAAAGTCGCTCGACCAACGCATCTTTGTCGAAAAAATCAACCATCCAGCCGTTTTCGTCTTCGGTCATGACCTCGCGCACGGGGGCCGTGTTGCTGGCAAGAATTGCGCAGCCCGCGCTCATGGATTCGAGCAGCGACCAAGACAGAACAAACGGATATGTCAGATAGACATGGGCGCGGCTGACCTGAATCATCGACAGATAGGTGTCATAGGGCACCCGACCCATAAAATGCACGCGATCCCAATGCGGTGTCGGTATGCGGCCGCGCACCTCGTCGATAAAGATCTGCTTCCAGGTTTGCCCGTTAGGAGCCTTGGCCCCATAGGACACTTCATCCCCGCCCAACAAAACAACCTGCGCATTCGGACGCTGTTTAAGGATTGCGGGCAGGGCGCGCATGAAGATGTGATAGCCGCGATAGGGTTCAAGGTTGCGGTTGATAAAGGTGATGACTTCGTCGTCGCGGGTCAAAGTCAGGTCATCTGACACTTTAAGGGCCGCGTTTGGGTTGGGGCAGACCAGATCAGTGTCGACACCATCATGGGCAACTGTGATCCGCTCGCGCCAACGTTCCGGGAAGGTGTCGGCCTGAAACTGTGTTGGGCTAAGCCCCGCATCCATGATTTCTTCATGCAGGCGGTTGTTCATATTCTTCATCCGAATGCGCAATTTATCCGCTTCGGGGCTTTTGGATGGGAATTCAGGATCGTAATTCAGGAAATCACCGCTGGTGAGGTGATAAAGCTCACAATAGAGACCAAGTCGGGCTGTCGGCCAGATGTCCTTTAGGAACATCGGTTCACCCCAACCGTGATGGGCGCAGATAACATCCGGCTCAAAGCCTTGGTTTTTTAGCGCCAAAGCACCGCGATAACAGGACGTGGCCCGCAAAAGCTTGGTCTCAAAATCAGACAGCCAGGGGTGAATGTTTGGTGTCGAGCCGCCCTTGATCTCATAAGGGAGAACCTGAACGCCTTGCCATTGCGCTGGCTGTTTCACCTTGCAAGTCAGCGCCACAACCTGATGGCCTTGTTTAACAAGGGCCGGGGCCAGATGCTTGTATTGCCCGGGGAAATTCTGGTGAATCAAAAGGATTTTCATCCGAACCGCCTCAATTTCTATTTTTTGCGTTTTGCCATGATGGGCGGTGCGGGCCAATGCTTTGCGCCCGATTGTCTGCATTGGGTTGCCAAAAAGGCACCAAAGGCTAGACGATTGCCTGTCATCAGCCTATCACAGCCGCTAAATTCGTCCGTCTAAGCCCGCCTGAGGAATACACATGTCGCTTTACGACCCCGCATCGATCGAACCAAAATGGCAAGCTGCCTGGGATGAGGCCGGTACATTCAAAGCCACCCGCGAAGGCGACAAGCCCAAATACTATGTGCTGGAAATGTTCCCGTACCCGTCGGGCCGCATTCATATTGGCCATGTGCGCAACTACACGATGGGTGACGTGATTGCGCGTTACAAGCTGGCGACAGGTCATAATGTGTTGCACCCTATGGGGTTTGACGCCTTTGGCATGCCGGCCGAAAACGCCGCGATGGCGATTGGCGGGCATCCCAAAACCTGGACCTACGAAAACATCGACACCATGGTTGGCCAGATGAAGCCGCTTGGTTTTGGCCTTGATTGGTCGCGTATGTTTGCCACCTGTGATCCTGAATACTATGGCCAGCAGCAAGCGTTGTTCATTGATTTTCTGTCCAAGGGCTTGGTCTATCGCAAAAACGCGGTGGTGAACTGGGACCCGGTCGATATGACCGTCTTGGCTAACGAGCAGGTCATTGATGGCAAGGGCTGGCGGTCTGGGGCCGAGGTTGAGCGGCGCGAGCTGACCCAATGGTTCTTCAAGATCTCTGATTATTCCGAAGAGCTTCTCGACGCGCTGGATTCGCTCGACAACTGGCCCGCCAAGGTGCGCTTGATGCAGGAAAACTGGATCGGCAAATCGCGCGGTTTGGAATTTGGCTTTGAACGCGTGGATGGCGAAGAGCCGATCACCGTTTATACCACCCGTCCTGATACATTGATGGGCGCGTCTTTTGTCGGTATTTCGCCCGATCACCCGATTGCGAAACAGTTGGAGGCCGAAAACCCCGAGATCGCGGTGCAAATCGCCGAGATGCGCAAAGGTGGCACCACCGCAGAAGCGCTGGAGAAGGCCGACAAGCTGGGCGTTGATACCGGCATCCGCGCCAAACACCCGCTGGACCCAAATTGGGAGCTGCCGGTTTGGATCGCCAACTTTATCCTGATGGATTACGGCACCGGCGCGATTTTCGCTTGCCCGGCCCATGATCAGCGCGACTTTGAATTCGCGACAAAATATGACCTGCCGATCATTCCGGTCTTTGGTGAAGAAGACATCACCGAAGCCTATGTGCCCGCCAAAACAGACAAGGTCACCTTCCGGCGTGGGTTCGCCGGTGAGACCGAGCAAACCGGTGACGAGGCCGTTGATGCGGCGATTGATGCTGCCGAAAAGGACGGCTGGGGCAATGGTGTGACCAAGTTCCGCCTGCGCGATTGGGGCCTGTCCCGTCAGCGTTATTGGGGTTGCCCGATCCCGGTTGTGCATTGTGATGATTGCGGCGTTGTTCCTGAAAAGAAAGAGAACTTGCCGATTGAGCTACCCGATGATGTGTCTTTTGACATTCCGGGCAATCCGCTTGATCGCCATCCGACATGGCGCGATTGTGCCTGCCCAAGCTGTGGTAAACCGGCCAAGCGTGAAACCGACACGATGGACACCTTTGTCGATAGCTCGTGGTATTTCGCCCGCTTCACCGCGCCGGATGCAACGACACCGACCGATCTGGACGCCGCGGCCTATTGGATGAACGTCGATCAATACATCGGCGGCATCGAGCACGCGATTTTGCACCTGCTCTATTCGCGATTCTTTGCTCGTGCGATGAACATCACTGGTCACTTGCCTGACACGGCGCGCGAACCGTTCAATGCGCTGTTCACCCAAGGCATGGTGACCCACGCGATTTATCAGACCACCGGCGACGATGGCCGCCCGGTCTATCACTACCCCGAGGATGTTGAGCTGCGCGATGGCGGCGGCTTCCTTAAGGATGGGACGCAGGTCAAAATCATCCCGTCGGCCAAGATGTCGAAATCCAAAAACAACGTGGTCGATCCGGTTGAGATCATCAAAGCATTCGGGGCCGATACGGCGCGTTGGTTTGTGCTCTCTGATTCTCCGCCCGAACGTGATGTTGAATGGACAGCATCGGGTGCCGAAGCGGCCAGCAAGCATTTGGCGCGGGTTTTCCGCATCTGTTCGGAAATCGCGGGTGGCGATGTGCCGTCGACTAAAGAAGACGAAGCGCTTTTGCGTGAAACCCACAAGGCCATCCATGATGTGACTATGGGCGTCGACAGCTTTGGCTTTAACGCCTCGATTGCCAAACTGTACGGTTTCACCAATGTTTTGCACAAATCGCGTGCCGGCTCTGAGGTGAAAACCTTTGCGGCCAAAACGCTTGTGCAGCTGATGTCACCGATGACGCCGCATTTGGCCGAAGAGCTGTGGTCGCTTTTGGGCGGCGAGGGCCTTGTTGCCAACGCGCCTTGGCCCGTTGCCGATGAAAAGATGTTGGTTGAGGATAGTGTTACACTTCCGATCCAGATCAACGGCAAACGCCGTGGCGAAATGAAGGTTCCACGCGATATGCCCAAGGAAGAGGTTGAAAAAGCCGCCCTTGCGCACGAAGCTGTTGTTAAGGCGCTCGATGGTGGGCAGCCCAAAAAGCTTATCGTGGTACCGGGGCGGATTGTGAATGTGGTTGTCTGAACGACGTAAATTTCTTGGGAAATGTCTTGGGGGGCTGGCTTTGGCCTCCCTGTCTTTGACCGCCTGTGGTTTCACACCTGTTTATGGGCCGCAAGGAACCGGCGATCGGCTACAGGGTAAGATCACCCTTCAGGCCCCTGAAACGCGCAACAGCTACCAGTTCAATCGTCATTTCGAGACACGCATGGGGCGTCCGGCCAATGCGCCCTATGTGCTCAAGGTGAAACTCAGCACCGAAGAGCTTGATCAGGGCGCGACGTCCACCGGGAACACCACACGATTCAAGGTGACGGGATATGCGAATTATGTTCTATCCGAAGGGAAGACCCAGCTTTTGAGCGGTTCGACCAGCGCCTTTACCGGTTATTCAAACACCGGATCAACGGTTGCGACAATGGCATCCGAGAATGACGCCTATGAGCGTTTGATGGTCATTCTTGCCGATCAAGTGATCGACGATCTGATCTTGTCTGCGGGCAACCTTCCGGAATGAAGCTGTCTCCGCGCGACGCAAATGGGTACTTCAAAAAGCCAAATCCCGATTCCGCCGGTCTTTTGATCAGTGGCGAAGACACCATGCGCGTGGCGATGAAACGTCAAGAGGTTGTGGCCGCCTTGGTTGGCCCCGAGGGTGAGGCCGAAATGCGGCTCACCCGGATACCGGCGGCGGATTTGCGCAAAGACGCGGCTGCGTTGTTGGATGCGGTCAAGGCGCAAGGGTTTTTCCCCGGCCCACGTGTTGTCTTGGTCGAAGAGGCGACCGATGGCTTCTCTAAGGTGTTCAAAGCGGCACTTGAGGATTGGCAGGCTGGTGATGCACAGATCATCGTCACTGCCGGGCAACTCACGGCCAAATCGGCGCTTCGCAAGGTGTTTGAAGGCGACAACCGCACCTATGCGGCGGCTTTGTATAATGACCCGATGGGCCGTGCCGAGATCGAAGCGGAATTGGCCCGAGCTGGGTTAAAGGACATGGACCGCGATGCCATGGGCGCGTTGGAGGAACTGGCGCGTGGCCTGACCCCCGGTGATTTTCGGCAGGTGTTGGAAAAGATCGCTTTGTATAAGCTCAACGATGCCAATCCGTTGACCGCGCTTGAGGTTGAGCTGAATGCGCCTGCGTCGATCGAAGCCGAGATCGATCAGATATTTCATGTTCTCGCCGAGGGGCGCACCGCTGAGATTGACCCGGTGATGCGTCGTTTGACGGCCCAAGGCGTTGCCCCGGTGACCCTTTTAATCATGGGGATGCGGCACTTTCGGGCGCTTTACACATTGGCGTCGGCACCCGGCGGCCCGGCGCAAGGCATCACAAGAATGCGTCCGCCAATCTTTGGGCCGCGCCGGGATAGAATGCTGCGTCAGGCACAACGCTGGTCGGTGGACCGGCTTGAGGCTGCATTGGATGCTTTGATGGAAACCGATCTGAAACTGCGATCCGCAGGGCAAAAAGCTCCGGCGGGGGCATTGGTTGAACGCGCATTCGTGAGGTTGGCCTACCTTGCAAGGCGCTAGGGTCGTTGCCATCTTGTCAAAGAACAAGAAACAGGGACACCATCACATGACCTACACTTTATTTGGCAGCGCCAGAAGCCGCGCGTTTCGGGTGATTTGGATGCTCGAAGAGCTTGGTCAAAGCTATGATCATGTGGATGCGGCCCCGCAATCCCAAGACGTTCAAAAGGTGAGCGCGCTGGGCAAAATTCCGGTTTTGCAAGTTGGTGATGATGTGATCCCCGACAGCACCGCGATTTTGACCTTTCTGGCGGACAAACACGGGGCCTTTACCGCCCAGGCGGGAACAATCGCGCGCGCCAAACAAGATGCGATTACGTTCCGCATTCTCGACGATATTGAAAGCCAGCTCTGGACTGCGGCCCGCCACAGCTTTGTTCTCCCCGAAGAAGAGCGCGTGCCGGAAGTCAAAGCCACCTGCAAAGCTGAGTTTGAACGCAATGTGACCAAGCTGATTGCAGAGATAGACGGCCCCTATTTGATGGGCGAGGCCTTTACCGTGCCGGATATCATCCTGACCCATTTGGCCAATTGGGCGATCAGCGCCAAATTTCCGGCCCCGTCAGAGGCCTTTTCGCAATATTTGGCGCGGACACGGGCGCGTCCCGGCTTTAAGGCTGCGCGCGACAAACAGGGATAAGCCGCGCGCCTTCATTCTCGGCCGCCTTATTCTTTGTCGGTGACGTTTTCTTTGAACGCGACGTCAAAGGCGGCCTGCTTTTCGGGGCTGGCTTCGGATTGGTGGCTGTTTTTCCAATCATCATAGGGCATGCCGTAAAAGGCTTCACGGCCTTGGGCTTTGTCCATCTCGACACCGCGTTCATTGGCGGCCTCTTGATACCAGCGCGAGAGGCAGTTGCGGCAAAAACCGGCCAGATTCATCATGTCGATGTTCTGGACGTCTTTGCGATCTTCCATCAAATGCTGTTGCAAACGGCGAAAGGCGGCGGCTTCGATTTCAAGTCTTGTCTGGTTGTCCATGTCGGTCTCTCCCATGTGTCGCTGAGCTTGTGCTGTTTGGGGCCGCTGCAGCAGGTGTTATTCAGGCACCTGCCGCAAAGCATCTTCGAGCAATGGGGCAAGGCGTTGCCCCCAATGTTCCTGCTGTTGCGGAGTTTCGATCAAATCATTGCGCAATTCGATCAGCGTGTTGTTTCGCCCATGTTTCAGCCCATGCCGATCAACCGCATCTCCGGGAAGGTGACCGGGATAGGGTTCGTTGCGTCCGACAGTCAGGTCGGGTTCGGCCTCCAGACCGGCTATAAACGGATCGCTCAACCGGCTGTCCCAAGCGTGTAAAATACCGATATGCCAGGGCCGCGTCGGGCGACCGCGCAATTGGCGGGTAAAGGAATGCACCGCAACAATGACAATATCTTCCCGAGCCGAAGCCAGTTTGGCATAGGCGTCGTGATACGGGCGGTAATAGGCATTCAGGCGACGCTCCCGCTCGGCTTCATCGGCGTGACGATTACCGGGAATGACCGATCCGTCATAAAGCTTCATCAGCAAAGTCGGGTCATCTTCGCCGCGATTGGGGTCAATCACCAAGCGAGAGAAATTTCCGAGAAGCACAGGTGCGCCCAATGCCTCACCCAAGGCAACAGACACCCCTTCGGCACCGGGATCAAAGGCGATATGGCGCTGCATATCGTCTTGGGGCAGGCCCAAAGTGCCACCCAAATCAGGCGGAACTGTATTGCGGGCGTGGTCACAGGTGATCAACCAGCGGCTTTTGCGGCTGGCACCTTCTATATGATAGGGGTGATATGTCATTGTACCGTCATCTCTTGTCGCCAAGACATAGGGCAGTTGCGCGGTGAAGGGAAATAGGCAATAAGCACCGTGCGCCGTTAGCGTTAACAAGTCGCTTTTTGTGAATGCGCTTACGGTACGTAAATTTCTGGCCGCTCCTGCGTGTGGCCATCTGATGAATTGGGGAAGACTATGAAGCGCAATCGCAAGATCAAAATCGTGGCCACTTTGGGCCCCGCGTCGTCAACCTACGAAATGATCCGCGCATTGCACGAGGCCGGAGCCGACGTGTTCCGTCTGAACATGAGCCATGGCAGCCATGACGAGATCAGGGAAAAGCACGCGATCATTCGTCAGGTCGAAAAAGACCTGGATAGCCCGATTTCTATTTTGGCTGACCTGCAGGGGCCAAAGCTTCGTGTGGGGACCTTTGCTGAGGGCCCGCAGGATTTGGAATGGGGGCAAACGTTCCGCCTTGACCTTGATCCTACGCCTGGTGACAAAAACCGCGTAACGCTGCCTCATCCTGAGATTTTCGAAGCGCTTGAACCCGGCGCGCATTTGCTGGTCAACGATGGTAAAATTCGCCTGCGGGTTGAAGATTGCGGAAAAGACCACGCCAATTGTACCGTTGTGACCGGCGGTGTGATTTCAGATCGCAAGGGTGTGAATGTGCCTGACGTTGTCTTGCCCTTGGCGGCGCTGTCCGAAAAAGACCGCAAAGATTTGGAATTTGTCTGCGCGCTTGGTGTCGACTGGTTGGCTCTGTCCTTTGTACAGCGTGCCCGTGACGTTTGGGAAGCGCGTGAGCTGGCCAACGGCCGCGCGGCCATCTTGTCGAAAATTGAAAAGCCACAAGCGGTTGAGAGCTTTGATGAGATTCTTGAGGTCTCTGATGGGATCATGGTTGCACGTGGTGACTTGGGCGTTGAACTTCCGGTTCAAAACGTTCCGCCTATTCAAAAGCGTCTGGTGCGCAAATGCCGTGCTGCGGCAAAACCGGTGATTGTCGCGACGCAGATGCTCGAATCGATGATCGAATCGCCGATGCCGACGCGCGCAGAAGTCTCAGACGTCTCTAATGCGATCTACGAGGGCTCTGATGCAGTTATGTTGTCAGCGGAATCGGCGGCGGGTGATTATCCAATCGAGGCGGTTAGCACCATGGATGCGGTTGCCGTCGAGGTTGAAGCAGACCCGACCTATCGTGAAATCATCGAAGCCAGCCGCAAGGCCAATCGGTCTTCCGTCGCGGACGGGATCGTTGCTGCGGCCCGTGAAATCGCAGAAACCACCGACATCAAAGCGATTTGCTGCTTTACGTCGTCTGGCACCACGGCGGCCAAAGTGTCACGCGAGCGGCCACGGGTTCCGATCATCACGATGACGTCGTCGCGCTCAACTGCGCGCCGTTTGGCGCTGAGCTGGGGCACGCATTGTGTCATGACCGGCGATCTGGAGCGCTTTAAGCAAGCGGTGGTCAATGCTGCGCGTGCGACACGCAAGGCCGGTTTCGCCGGGGAAGGCGACCAAATCGTTGTCACAGCCGGTGTGCCGTTCAACATTCCCGGCACGACCAACATTTTGCGCGTTGCTCCATGTGATGAACGTTTGATTTATAGCACCGATCCAGAATAACCTGTTCGCAGGTTATTCTTGGGAAGGTCTGGAGTTATGGATCCGGATACATCTTTGATTGCAGGGCTGGTTTTGGCGGTTTTTTCGCTGCCTTCAGTTATTTCTGCTTTTTCCGATGGTCGCACCCCGCGGGTTGCGGCCATTGTCTTGATGGTTGCTGGTGGTCTGGTTGTCTTTGCGCTGACCAGCAAGCAGGGCGGGTACACAATGCAAGAAATCCCGCATGTGTTTTTCCAAGTGGTGGCAAAATTCACCAACTGACCTTGGTTTCAGTCTCCTTTGGGCGATTCAAGGCTTGCCAAGTTGCAGGTCCGCGCCTATACGGCCCCTCTCAACCGCGCGTCCGGCTCAAGTGGCATGCCGAGTCGCGCTAAAAAGACGGAGACCGAAATGCCCAAGATGAAGACGAAGTCGAGCGCCAAAAAGCGCTTTAAGGTCACTGCGACCGGCAAAGTTATGGCAAGCCAGGCTGGTAAACAGCACGGCATGATCAAACGCACCAAGAAATTCATCCGCGACGCTCGCGGCACAACGACACTGTCTGCACCTGATGCCAAGAGCATCAAGCAGTTCATGCCGTACGACCGCTAAGAGGAGATTAGAACATGTCCCGAGTAAAAGGCGGAACCGTCACGCACGCGCGTCACAAGAAGGTCATCAAGCAGGCGAAAGGCTATTACGGTCGCCGCAAGAATACCTTTAAGGTAGCAGCACAGGCAGTCGACAAGGCGAACCAATACGCCACACGCGACCGTCATAACCGCAAGCGCAGCTTCCGCGCGCTGTGGATCCAGCGTATCAACGCGGCTGTTCGTTCGCATGACGAAGCGCTGACATATTCCAAGTTCATCAATGGTCTGAACCTGGCCGGTATCGAAGTTGACCGTAAGGTTCTCGCCGATCTTGCCGTTCACGAGCCCGAAGCATTTGCTGCGATCGTGGATCAAGCCAAAGGCGCGCTGCCAGCATAAGCTGTTTGCGTTTTGAGATTTGGAAAAGGCCACCCGATTTGGGTGGCCTTTTTGTTATGGGGGCTGCTGGGTGTGCAATAGGCGACACCGCACCTCTTTATCGGGTTAAGCGCCGTTCAAGCCTGATCATGGAGCCGCCAAACGCCGTCTCGATGGCCGGTGGAATGCGCCATTGAACAAGGGACGCCGCTGCGACCCGATCGGCGAACACATAAACACCCGCGCCCATCATGGCGGCCAAATGACCGGTATCGACCAACAACGGCAAAAGCATAATTGGCCAACAGGCCAGAACGCAGTTTAAGCCTGTTCGAAGCCCCAGCCGGGTTGCCCCCATGACAGCATCTAACCCAAAGGCCCCCAATCGGTTGGTCATATGGCATTGGTTTCTCGCGTATTGCGCCCAAGGCGAGGCGCACCAAACCGCCGCAAGTGTTATGGCTACTAGCATGTGGATACCAGCGGGCAAAAACATGCCTAGGCCAATTGCGATTGGGAGCAACGCCGCTCCGGCGAGCAGCCAGCACAATAGATAGCCCGCAACCAAAACGATAAGAGAAATCCAGCGCATGGAGCGGTGGACCGCGTGCCTGACAAATGAGATTTGCGACCCGACAAGCGGCAACATCATCGCAACGCTCATCAATGCCCAGTCACGGGCCAACTCTTGTGGTGACCAAAGCAAGGGCCACAACTCGGCCAAGGCCCCCAAATCGGTCACTCTTAGGCGTCCACAAATCGCGCCAAGGGTGCGTGAGGCGGGTTGCAGCGCAATCGCGACATAGGCAAGCGCAGCAATCGCCAAAAGCCAAGGTGTAGGGCCAGTTCGAGCTTGCCCGAGAAAGGCGGATATCCAGCGCATCGGAATTATCGCAAGCTAAAGAGGCTGAGCCGGTCGACCGTTATCTCCGAACTGCTGCCCCCGGATTGGGCCAGCCGCACTTCAAGCTCGGTTATTGTCGCGCCATCCTGACCTTGCATGTCCCTGACTTTGTCGGTGATTTCGATCGTCGCAGACAGCCCGTTGCCAGCATGCGGGCCTTCGGTGGACGTGGCTTTGCCCAGCCCGAAAAAGGCGATGGTTTCGGAGAAAGCATCGTCGCTTGCGGGGGCCGAAACACGTACGGTAACAACACCGCTGGCACCGATTCCGCGCACACCTTCGACATTTAGGTAAAGCCTCTCCTTGGGGGCCGCTGCAAGCGCCAAGGCCACAGGCGGGGGTGTGGGCGAGAAGGACAGGCTGGCAACAGCCTCGGTGTCCGTGATCGACAAGGGGGCTGCGTTGGCTCCGATCAGAGAAGAGGCGCGACCGGACGGCTGCGAGGCTGTGGCCATGGCGACGCCAACGGTCGGGGCAATGCCTGTGCCGCTTGAGAGATTGTCGTAAGTTGGTGCCAGCCGGGCACCGGGCAGGGTGTCTTCGGGGGTAAATGTCACCAAGTTTGCGGTTGAGCTTGGCATGGTGAATTGCCGGGGAAACGGGCCGTTTCGCCAATGAATGCTTGCTTCCTGACCGTTATTCGCGTCGGTCATCCAAGCGGCCCAAAGCCGGTCAATGTTGCAGTGATGGACCCAAAAGATCGGATCAAGCGCGGCAAAGTCAGGGTCATACATCCAACCCGCCGGTTGAGGCGAATTATCTCCACCAATCATGACATGCACAAAGTTGTGCGGATTGTTTTCGATGGCTCCATAGGCGTTGCCGGATTGATTGAAGCCACTGATTGGACCACCATATCCAAGGGTTCCGGGAATGGCTGTATAAACGCTGTTGGTGCTTTGCGAGACCAAGGAGATGTCGGTGCCATTGGTCCAGGGCACCGGTCCCAGGGTGGTCAGCGGCCCTCGGGTCGCTTGGGCCAGCGGGTTTGGCACGTTGTCACCGGGAATGGTGGCGTCCAGGAACTCTTGCGGAATGTTGCGCGCGTTTGGATCAGATGCGTTAAGATAGTTCCAATAGGGCAAGGCCCAATCGGCAGGCCCACCCTGCGCCGCGATCCACGCCCCCAGAATTTCCTCAAACGCCGCAAGATACCCTCGGTGCCACGGCAAAAAGAACCAGCCGGCATGCTGGCACTGATTGAACATCAAGCGCATTTCCTGTTGGCTAGGCACTGCTGTGCTGGCTGGAATGATGTTTTGGTCGATCCAACCCTGCGGGTTCATTCCGTGAATGGCGGCAAGGTAAGTCCAACTGGTCGTCACATTGAGGTCGAGCGAGCGGGCTGCGCCTACGGCTCTGGCATACCAGATCATCGTGTCGGACCAAGGCCCGTCTAAGGATGCAATGTCTTGTCTCGTTCCGGCCATAACTAATACTCCGTTAAAAAATCAAAATTTAGGTCGTCAAAAGTCACTTGCTGTCGGTCAATAAGTCCTGTTCCCTTGGAAACAGGTGGTTTTGGTGCTGGCGCAAATAAGGGCCGGGCGGAAGGACGTGGCCCTGCGCAGCAGCTAAATTTTACATCTCGTCGATCAAATCCAAGACGTCTGGCGGCAATTGATCTTCGCGCAGCTCAAATTGGTGCTGTGCGTTTTTCTCATCGGTTACCGTGATGCGGTAAGTCATTAAATCCGCCGCCCCGGAATGCTTGTCCTCGTTAACAAGCGACGCAAGTTCTCGTGGGTCAAACGCTGCGCAATAGGCTTCACGTTTGGGTTCCGAGACCGAGGACAGATCCAACACCTTGTCCTGACGGGTTGCGGCAATTCCGGCAAAGCCACCGCTGGATGATATTTCGATCATCATTGCCAAACATCCCGCCGTTGTTGAAATAAAACATCCCATGACATCACTATGAGATCAGATTGCGATGCCGACAAGGCGCCACGCACGGCGCAACATCAACATCTCATAGCTTCCCGATCCGTGGAGTTCGATCGCCGCATCCAAAGTCTGAGCCGCCCAATCGCCAAATGTGGCCATTGGATTGTTGAGCTTTTGCAAAGCCCTGTACCAGATGTGCCCCGGCTTTTCCCAAGCGTGGCCACCTAAATACATGCAATATAGGTAAAACGCGTGATTGGGGATGCCGGAATTGATGTGAACGCCTCCGTTGTCATCCGTGGTGTTTACAAAGAAATCCATATGATAGGGCTGCGGGTCTTGGCCCAATAGCGCATCGGAATACGCCGTTCCCGGTGCCTTGATGCTACGAAGCGCGATGCCGTTGATATCCGGCCCCAAAATGCCTTTCCCCATCAGCCAGTCGGCCTCATAGACGTCTTGCTGCATCTGGCGCTGGGCGGTCATAGTGCCGAAAACGTCGGAAATGCTTTCGTTCAACGCCCCCGATTGGCCTTGATATATCAGACCGCCGGAAAACTGGACGACACCATGGGACATTTCATGGCCGATGATCGACAGTTCGGTAAATGTCGTGAAGATCTCTCCGTCGCCATCGCCATAAGCCATCTGTTGGCCGTTCCAAAACGCGTTGTTGTAGTTGCGGCGATGATGGACTGTGGCGCTGAGGGGAAGGCCGTTCCCGTCCAAAGAGTTGCGGCCAAATTCCTCGGAATACAGCTCAAACACAACGCCCGCGCCATCATAGGCCCTGTCGACTTCGGCGTCATTTGTCGGTGGCTCGCCTTCGGATCGGGCGGGTGTCCCGGGCAGGGATGCCTTGCGATTCCCATCGTAAATGCGACGTTCGCAGACATGCGGGGCAGCGGTGGGCTGTGCCATAGCGCTGGTCACAAATGTCCCATGATGCCCGGTTTCGGCGACCATGGCCCCAGAGCTACGCGCTGCGCGTTCCTCTCGGACGTCTTCGTTTTGCTTGAGCATGGACTGGGCCATTTTCTGGATCGATGAATCGCCGCGCATGGCCAAAACGCGGAGCATATGAGGAGGAACAATGCAGTTAATTGGATTATGAGAACAGTTTGATAAATCGCACATTTTAAAAACCTTTCAAAAATACACGATGATAATACCACAAATTGCCAAAATCTCCGAATCAGACACCTGATTGTTGCGCGAAATGTCGCCTTGCGGCGGAACATTGCCCCATCAGACCCTGTTGCTGCATTTGCAGATCGGATCGGGGGCAGATATGTGATCGGTTGAAAATCTGCCCAAGATTCAAGGCAACCGGGGTGTGAATGGGGGGCAATCGGCATGTTATTTTACCAGAGCACCACTCAATGATCGCTTATCTTGGCCTGTTCGCATCGGCGCTGTTGGCGGCAACGGTTTTACCAATGCAATCCGAAGCGGTTTTGGTTGGCCTGCTGATAACCTCTGACCATGCGATTGTCGGTCTGCTCATCGTGGCGACGCTGGGCAATGTCTTGGGGTCGGTGATCAATTGGTATGTCGGGCGCTTTGCGCTAAAGTTCAAAGACCGACGTTGGTTCCCGGCCTCTGACCGGCAACTTGAGCGCGCAGAAACCTGGTATCGTCGGTATGGGCGCTGGTCTTTGCTCGCGAGTTGGGTGCCAATTGTGGGCGATCCGCTCACGGTTGTGGCAGGTGTTTTGCGTGAGCCTCTGGGGTCATTTGTCCTGCTGGTCACCGTGGCCAAGGCGGGCCGGTACTTGGTTCTCGCGGCGATTACTCTGGCTTGGTTTAGATGAGCTAAGTCGCGTTTTGAAATCGAAATTTAGGGCCATAAACCCACGTCGAATCCGGCTATGCGGGTCGTGAACCCACCTAGATTTTGTCGTTGTATTTTGCGCTGCCTGTTCTCCAAATTCCGGGGATTGGATCACGGAACATGAGCCTGTCGTCAAAGCGAGCGGGACGCCAAACTTGGCGGCAAACCCCTACCGCAGACCTCCCGGCACAACTGCGCTTAGGGGGGCGGTCAACCAACATCATTTCGGCGCGCAGGCAGGGGGGCGATACTGCGCATGCGCCCGGCCCCCAAATGCAGCACCGGAGATTTTGGACCTGGGTCGCACCAAGGGTTTAGCGCGACCGTCTCTTGACCCCGCCACGTTGTCCCGGACGGCCTGCGGTGGATCGACCACGTGACTTGACCGCCGCATCAGACGCAGCCTCGACGGCCGATTGGCGTGCCAAAGGGTCATCTGCGACTGCGAGATCGACGGCCTCAAGCCGCTTGACCTCATCACGCAACCGCGCCGCCTCTTCAAACTCAAGGTTTTCGGCGGCCTTGCGCATATCATTGCGAAGCCCCTCCAAGACGGTTTGCAAGTTGCCGCCAGCGTGGCCCTTGTCGATCTTGGCGGTGACACGCGACTGATCGGTATCCCCTTGGTAAAGTCCGGCCAGAATATCTTCGACATTCTTTTTCACCGTTGCAGGCGTGATGCCGTGTTCGAGATTATAGGCTTCTTGCTTGGCGCGGCGGCGGTTGGTTTCGCCGATCGCGCGTTCCATCGAACCGGTTATACGATCTGCATACATAATCACCCGGCCATCGGCGTTCCGCGCGGCGCGGCCAATGGTTTGCACCAGAGATGTTTCCGAGCGCAAGAACCCCTCCTTGTCCGCATCCAGAATCGCTACCAACCCGCATTCTGGAATGTCCAAACCCTCTCGCAACAGGTTGATGCCGATCAGGACGTCGAAGGCCCCAAGCCGCAAATCACGCAGGATTTCGATCCGTTCAATCGTGTCGATATCAGAGTGCATGTAGCGCACTTTGATGCCTTGTTCGTGCAAGTATTCGGTCAAATCCTCAGCCATGCGTTTGGTCAGCGTGGTGACCAACGTCCGCATGCCTTCGGCTGTTACCTTGCGGATTTCATCAAGGACATCATCAACTTGCATCTCTACCGGGCGAATTTCCACTGGTGGGTCAAGCAACCCGGTTGGGCGGATCACCTGTTCGGTAAACACACCGCCCGATTGTTCGAGCTCCCAGGATGCAGGGGTCGCAGACACAAAGATAGATTGCGGGCGCATCGCGTCCCACTCTTCGAATTTGAGCGGACGGTTATCCATGCAAGATGGTAACCGGAACCCGTGTTCCGACAGTGTGAATTTGCGGCGGTAGTCACCTTTGTACATCCCGCCAATTTGCGGAACAGACACGTGGGATTCATCCGCAAAAACAATAGCATGATCGGGGATGAATTCGAAAAGTGTCGGGGGCGGCTCGCCCGGTGCGCGCCCAGTTAAGTAACGTGAATAGTTCTCAATCCCGTTGCAGACCCCGGTCGCTTCCAGCATTTCGAGATCAAAATTGCAGCGCTGTTCAAGCCGCTGCGCTTCGAGCAATTTGCCGTCGTTCACCAGCTGGTCGAGCCGCTGGCGCAGCTCTTTTTTGATGCCAATGATGGCCTGCTGCATCGTCGGTTTCGGCGTCACATAGTGAGAATTCGCATAGAGGCGGATTTGCTCAAACGTATCGGTCTTTACCCCGGTGAGCGGGTCAAATTCTGTAATTGCTTCTAGTTCTTCTCCAAAAAACGACAGTTTCCAAGCGCGGTCCTCAAGGTGAGCGGGCCAAATTTCCAAACTGTCGCCGCGCACCCGGAAGGTGCCACGTTGAAACGCCTGATCATTGCGTTTGTATTGCTGGGCGACCAGATCGGCGATGACCTTGCGCTGGTCGTATTCTTTGCCAGCGTGCAGATCCTGCGTCATCGCACCGTAGGTTTCCACCGATCCGATACCATAAATGCATGACACAGAGGCGACGATAATCACGTCGTCACGCTCCAAGAGAGCCCGCGTGGCCGAGTGGCGCATCCGGTCAATTTGGTCGTTAATCTGGCTTTCTTTTTCGATATAGGTGTCCGACCGGGCGACATAGGCCTCGGGCTGATAATAGTCGTAGAAAGACACAAAATACTCGACAGCGTTATCTGGAAAGAACCCTTTGAATTCGCCGTAAAGCTGAGCCGCCAATGTCTTGTTGGGTGCCAAAATAATGGCGGGGCGCTGAGTTTCCTCAATCACCTTGGCCATCGTGAATGTTTTACCCGTGCCGGTGGCCCCAAGCAAAACTTGGGCCCGGTCGCCGTCTCGAATCCCTTCGGACAATTCGACAATCGCCGTCGGCTGATCCCCAGCGGGGCTGAATTCAGTGTGCAAAATGAATTGCTTGCCACCTTCCAACTTTTCCCGTTCTTTCACGTCGGGTGCCGGTGAGTGCAAAAAAGCTTCGGTTTTGTCGGAATGGGCGTAAGGCATGGCGATTCCCGCAGTAGAACAAAAGTAGAATTGTCTTCATTGCGTTGGTTTTCAACCCCTCAAAGCGGTTTGAATGCTGCTTTGCGGCAAGTATGTGAAAACAATACAAAATGTCGCAGTTGACCCAAAGTCACCTATTTTCATGTTGTTAGGCGTGAGCAGGCCAAGTCCTGCCGGTTTTGACCCAAAAAGACTATTGCGAGAAAGTTTAGGCAAAATGTACCTTTTTCTTAAGCAGATGGTTTGATCGGCATTTGGCGCTGCACCTACCCACCCCTCGCTCCCCGCGGAGCCTCGCTGATCAAACCGCTGCTTGTCACCCGTATGCAATATGTGACAAATGGGCCTGACTGGGCGCTTGCCCTATGGCCGGGAATCTCAGATAACCGCCTTTGACGAAGGAGACTCATTATGCTTGCACGCATTTATCAGCCCGCCAAAACCGCAATGTCCTCTGGTCAGGGCAAAACCAAGGTTTGGGTGTTGGAATTTGCGCCGGCTTCACGCCGGGAAGTTGATCCGCTGATGGGATGGACGTCGTCGAGCGATACTCAGAGCCAAGTCAAAATGCGTTTTGAAAGCAAAGAGGCGGCCGTTGCCTATGCCAAAGACCGGGGCATAGAAGCACAGGTTGTTGAGCCAAATAAACGCAAAGCAAATATTCGCGCCCGTGGGTATGCCGAAAACTTTGCTGTTGATCGGCGGGTTCCTTGGACGCACTAACGACAGACTAACATTCTCGAGCGCGATTAAAGGAGTTTGATCGCGCTTTGGGAGGTATCTCGAAAATGGTGCTCAATGAGCGTTGATGCCAGATCAGCGTCGCGGGCAAGTGTTGCATTCATGATGTCGCGATGTTCATCATGTTTCTTAACACCAAGCCCTTCTGGTGCGCGTTTGGTTACAAACCGGTATCTGTCAAGCTGATCGAACATGATCGAGCGCAGACGAAACAGCCATCGGCCCTCACATGCTGCCACGATTGCCTCGTGAAATTCACGATGACGTTCGACCCATTCCGAATGCCGTTGCATTCGTCGGTCCCAAGGAAGCCCTTCAATCAGGCTTAGACGGTGATGGGTGGCAACGATGTTGGTTTCCCAATCTTCATCACCGTGCTTGATCGCTGATCTTACCGCCTCTGTTTCGAAACTGATGAAATGGTCGGTGATTTCAATAAGCTCTTCTGCGGAAACCGGCGAAACCTTGAAGCCTTTTCCTGCTTCGACCGTCACGAAGCCTTCGGACGAAAGCTGAGACAAAGCTTCGCGCAAGGTGCCAATACCAACGTCATACCTTTTGGTCATGTCGGCGAACTTCAAGCGGGTTTCAGGCGCAAAGACAGAGCTTACAATATCGGTGCGCAGACGGGTTAAGACGTCTCGGTCATCTTTGGCATCCGTCTTTGAACGGGAGCTATCAGTCGATTTCAAATGACCACGCGCCACGGGTATTCTCCAATAGTTTCAATGTCTTCATCGGGGTTTTAGGTCTCGACACCCCTCATTTGTAGATTTCCGAATATCTTATCCAAGTGAGAAAGAACATCAAAAAAGATAAAATGTCTTCGCATGACGTATTTTCTGTAATAGAAATATTTTCGAAAATACAGGGAAGAAAGAATGAGGTTTTTGTCGTTCACGCACAAGGGACGTTCGTCTTGGGGGGTGGTTGTCGAGCGGGGTCTTGTTGATCTCGGCGCGCGCGAAACCAACCCATTCCCGGACCTGCGGTCCTTTATTGCCGCTGGGCGCCCGTCTTCGATTTTGGACAACCTTGAAGCGCCGGACTTTGGATTGAATGACGTCGATCTGGCACCTGTGATTCCAAATCCCGACAAAATTATTCTGGCCGCGCTCAATTATTGGGAGGATGCGGCGGACCCGGCCAAGGCCCCTAATTACCCCGTGCTCTTTTTGCGGTTGGCGTCATCTCAGATCGGCGCCGGAGCGCCGCTGATTCAGCCGCGTTCCTCCCAAAAACTGGACTTTGAAGGCGAGCTGGCTGTCATCATCGGGGCCGGTGGGCGGCATATTCCCCTAGAGCAGGCCATGGATCATGTCGCCGGGTATTCGATCTACAACGACGCCAGCGTGCGCGATTGGCAAAAGCACTCACATCAGTTCACGCCCGGCAAGAATTTTGTGGGGACAGGTGCCTTTGGCCCATGGATGGTTGAGGCCGAAGACCTTCCGATTCCAAGCCGCGGCGTATCCTTGGTAACGCGTGTGAACGGCGTGGAAAAGCAGCGGACCAATACGTCGAAAATGATCTTCGATATTCCCTATCTGATTTCCTACCTGTCAACCTTTGCGCCGCTCGAGCCGGGGGACGTCATTGTGACGGGAACCTGCACGGGCTTTGGCATAACGCGCAGCCCTCAGGAATTCTTGAGCCCCGGAGATGTCGTTGACGTGGAGATAGAGGGGATCGGGGTGCTTTCGAACCCGGTGGAGGCAGAGTCGTGATCGGAGGTGCCAGTCATGCTCTGGGGAAATTTTCCGCTATGCTAAAATTTTCGAAAATAATTTGCATTGTGGAAAATGCATGCTAATGATCAGCAAGAGACGCCAAAAGGGGATGCGGGTATGAGCTATTTGGTAAATTCATTGGGGCACATCCAACTGAATGTTGTAGATGTCGACGCCTTGGTGCGTGAGTCCCGTGATATACTGGGGCTTCGGGTGACACGCGAAGAGGCCGGGTCTGTCTGGTTGTCGTCGAACGGACGCATGGCCGAACTGGTCTTGCATGAGGCAGATGAAAACTCGATCCGCTCTCTTGGGTTTGAAGCCGTTTCCGAAGCGGCTGTTGCAGAAGCTGCCAGCCGGGTTGCGGATGCGGGCTGTAGGCTGGCGGCGACCGACCCAAGCTTGGATTGCTGCGTGGCGGGCATGCGTTTTGTCACGCCCCAAGGCCACACATTTGAACTTCACTCGCCTGTCGCCACCGAGATTTACAATGTTCGTCACGCCACGACCGGCATGTCGCCGTTGCGGATTGATCACGTTAATATCACCTCACCCGAACCGGTAGAAACCCGTGCGCAGATGGAGCGGATCATGGGGATGCGACTGTCTGAGCGCATGGTCGATGATGGCCTGAGCTGGATGCGTGGTGCAAACCGCTTGCATCATATTCTGGGCATTGTGCGTGGAGATACGGGGCTGCACCACTATTCTTGGGAAGTGGCTGAGTTTTCCGATTACTGCAAATTGGGCGACCGTCTGGACACCATCGAAAAGAACTTCGTTTGGGGCCCCGGCCGGCATCGGCCCGGCGATAATACCTTTGCCTATTATGTCGATTCATGTGGCGCAATGGTCGAATGCGCCGGCGGCATGGCTTTGATCAATGACGATGATCGATATGAGCCGAACGTCATCACAGCACTTAAGCGCCCTGACAATGTGCGCGTCATGAACGTCTGGGGCGAGCCCGCGCCGGCCCCGTGGCTTGCACATAAATTCCCTTGGGCCGCGCCTGCAAAATAACGACAAAATAAGGACGATCACCATGACAAAACTCGGAATCCTTGAGGGGTCATTGCGCAACGCGTCTTTGTCACGAGCAGCCGGTCGCGCGGCGGCGGGCCTTGTGCCCGACGGCATGACCGCTGTTGCTCTGCCAAATCCCGGTAGTTTGCCGCTCTTCAATCAGGATGTTTTGGACGAAGGCATGCCCGACAGCGTTGCGGCGTTTATGGACGCGGTCGACGGCGTGGATGCGCTGCTGATTGTCACCCCAGAATACAACTGGTCCATTCCAGGCGGGCTTAAAAACGCGATTGACTGGCTGTCGCGCAGGAAACCAAACCCTTTGTCGGGCAAGCCTGCCACAATTTGGAGCGTCTCGCCGGGTTTGTTGGGGGGCGCGCGCGTTCACGAAGGGCTACGGCATACCCTTCTGTCTCAGTCCATGTTGGTCATGGCCACACCAGAGGTTCAAATCGCGACCGCCAAGGCGAAAATTGACGTGGAAACCGGCCAGATCACCAATGCGGATACAGAAGCGTTTCTGCAGGATCATCTCTCTAAGTTCGCCGCGTTCTGTCACTAAAGAGGCCAGGTTAAATGGAACATCAGCTTAACTTCATGTCAGACGGCCTCAAGCTTTCCGGCGTTTTGCACGTGCCAGAGGATCGCGAGCCGGGGCAGCGGCTTCCGACATTTATTGTGTTGCACGGGTTTGTCGGAACCAAAGACAAGTCCCATGTCGAACTTGTCGCCCGTATGATCGAAGAGATGGGATATTGCGTCTTTCGCATTGATTTTCGGGGGTGCGGTGAAAGTGAAGGCGCACGGGGCGAGGTCCGCTGTTTTGACCAAGTGGCGGATACCCGCAATGCGCTGTCCTTTATTTCACAACGCGAAGAAGTGGACCCGGAGCGCATCGGCCTGACCGGGCATAGTTTTGGTGCGGCTGTGGCGATATTCACTGGCGGTGTCGATGAGCGTGTCGCCTGTGTGTTGTCGCTATGCGGCTGGGGAGATGGCGAACGCAAATTTCGCGGCCAGCACCCGACCCCTGAGGCTTGGGACAGGTTTACCGGCATTTTGGAAGAGGGCCGCAAACAGAAAGCAGAGACCGGCAAAAGCATGTGGGTGTCGCGGTTTGATGTGGTGCCTATCCCCGAAGCCCTGCGCGCTAACCTCTCGCCACATGCGCAATTTGAGGTGCCCGTTGAAACGGCCATTTCGATGTATAATTTCCGGGCCGAGGATGTTGTCGCGGATATCGCACCGCGTCCTTTGCTGCTTTTCCACACAGCGGGTGATGTGATTACTCCGATGGAGCAATCCATTCGTTTGTTTGAAAAAGCGGGTGCGAATGCCGAATTGATGATCCCCACAGGCGTGTCGCATTTCCCTCTTTCTGACGAAGATGCACCACATACGCGTGCTCTTATTGATGCTTGGCTCAAGAAATTCTTCCCCACACCGCTGAGCGCTCAGGGATGAAGTCGTTTCGCCCAGATGATCTTAAGTCATACGCGCGCGCGCTTTTGGAGAGCGGGGGCTATAGTGCGCCCCATGCGGAGCGCTGTGCTGATATCCTTGTTTGGGCCAATGCCCGCGGTGCGAACTCTCACGGTGTGCTTCGCATTCCCCGCTACTTGGAAATGGTCACGCAGGGTTTGATTGCCCCAAAAGCCGAGCCGCAGGTTGTGTCGACACAGGGGGCCGTTGGTGTCCTTGAAGCTGGCCGCGCACCCGGTCCCTCGGCCATGGTGAGCGCAATGGACACCGCGCTCGATATCGCCAGTCGCCTAAATATCGGTTGGTGTTCGGCGCGCAATATCACCCATGCTGGTGCTGTCGGCTACTTTGCCCTTCGGGCCGCGAGGCGCGGGTACATTGGCATCGTTATGACGGCATCCGGCCCATTGATGGCCTATCACGGGGCAAAAGTATCCGGGGTCTCTACCAATCCCATTTCGATTTCGGCACCTGCGGATGGTGATCCCTTGTTGCTTGATATGTCCACCTCGACTGCGGCGCTTGGCAAGGTCTTATATGCAAAGGATGCGGGCACCGCGATCCCGGCCAGTTGGGCGTTGGATCAGAACGGCGCGCCAACTTCTGACCCAAACCAAGTTGCGACACTGTCTCCTCTGGGTGGCCCCAAAGGGTCAGGCCTGTCGTTGATGATCGAAGTCATGTCCAGCGTTCTTGTCTCCAATCCCGTGATTTCAACGGTTTTAGGTGGAGGAAAAGGGGCGATGAATGGGGTCGCGATAGCGATCAAAGTCGATGCCTTTGGCAGCCCCCAGACTTTTGCGAGCCATGTTGCCGAATTGGGGCAGAGCTTGAAAAAACTGCCCAAAGCCCCGGACACTGAGGATATTCTATTACCGGGAGAGCGCGGGTTTCGCATGTCAAAAGCCCGAATGGAAACTGGAATTCCTGTTGCAGATGGCACGCTTGACCGGTTGGCGACGCTTGCAGAACACTTTGATGTTCCTCAACCGGCGGCAATCTCAACAGACAAGAAAGACGGAGCGGATAGCTAAATCTGGGCTTACATCCAGTATTCTTGGGAGGGAACGTTAGTGCAATTTAAGGATCAAGTACCATCAAGTATCGCGCAGCGCGCTGTCAGCGGCGTTGTGCTGTTGGCAGTTGGCCTTGGCATGCTCTTGGTGGCCTGGGGCTATCCCGTGGGAACACTCAAGCAGATGGGGCCGGGTTATATTCCGCGTGTCATTGGTGTTCTGATTTCATGTCTGGCCCTTGCGATCTTGGTAAGTGATCTCAAAGCCCCCAACGACGATCCGCCGGGCGGGATGCATTGGCGGGGGCTGATCTTCATTTCCGCAGCGATCACCCTGTTTGCGTTCCTCGTGGATGTTGCGGGGCTTGTTCCTTCGATGTTCCTCGCAGCCGCTGTTTCAATGTTTGCAGACGACCGCGCCCGCCCTGTGCCGGTTTTGATCTACGCCACTTTGGCGACGGCCGTGGGGTGGGTGTTGTTTCTCGTTGCCCTTGAATTGCCAATCCCAGCGTTCTGGAGGTAGCTATGATAGATCAGTTCCTCCTTGGCCTGTCAGTCGTCCTTCAACCGAACGTCTTGATGTATGCCTTCTTTGGGGTGTTTCTTGGACAACTCATCGGAGTGCTTCCGGGTGTTGGTGCCATCACGGCAATCTCGTTGCTTTTGCCCGTCACATTTTATCTCGATGCCACGACGTCGATGATCCTGCTGGCAGGTATCTACTACGGGTCACAATATGGGGGCTCAATCGCGTCCATTCTCCTGAACTTACCCGGCACCCCATCCTCGGTTGTGACCTGTCTCGAGGGCTATCCGCTTGCTCAGAGCAATCGCGCTGGTCTTGCCTTATTCGTCGCGGCCTTTTCTTCGTTTTTGGGCGGCATGGTTGGTGTATCAATCCTCGTGCTGGCCGCGATCCCAATGACGGTGATCGCCCTGAAGTTCGGGGCACCTGAATACGCGATGCTGGTCATGTTTGGCCTGATAACAGCCTCTATGATTGGCACCGGCTCACAGATCAGGGCCTTTGCGATGGTCACGTTGGGCGTGGGGCTTGGGCTGGTCGGGGCGGATGCAACGACGGGGTATTATCGTTTTGTCGCGATGCCGGAACTTGCCGATGGCATAAGCTTGGTGTCCCTGGCCATGGGGCTCTTTGGAGTGAGCGAAGTGATCCGCAATGCGGCCCGCAGACCCCCACCGGGCGAGACCAAATTGTCGGTCAGAATGCGCGATGTCATTCCCAAAGGGTCCGAAGCAAAATCGCTGGTTTTTCCCATTATTCGTGGGTCTAGTATCGGTAGCTTTTTTGGGGCGTTGCCAGGAACAGGTGCGGCCATTGCATCCTTCATTGCCTATGCGATGGAGAAGCGCTTTTCCAAATCGCCGCAAGAGTTCGGCAAGGGCCATCTCCCCGGACTGGCGGCCCCTGAATCCGCAAATAATGCAGCCTCTCAGACGGGCTTTATTCCGACGCTTTCGTTGGGGGTGCCCGGTGACGCCGTGATGGCGCTGATCATTGGGGCGCTTCTCTTGAACGGGATCATTCCAGGTCCACGTCTGATGGTCGACCAGCCCGAGCTGTTCTGGGGGGTGATCGCAAGCTTTTTCGTCGGCAATATCATCTTGCTTCTGATCAACATTCCCTTGATCAAACTTTGGGTTTTGTTGCTGCGTATTCCCTATCAGAAGCTATATCCGATGATCATCCTCATGATTTGTGTCGGGGTGTATTCACATCGCACAAGCGTAACAGATGTGATGTTGACGCTTGCCTTTGGTGTCCTTGGGTACGTGATGAAAAACTACCGCTTTGAGCCGGCCCCAGTTCTGTTGGGGTTCGTGCTTGGCCCACTTCTCGAAGACAATTTTCGCCGCACGATGTTGCTCTATGGTGGTGATTTTAGTGTCTTTCTGACCCGTCCGATCAGCGCGACTTTGGTGTTTTTTACGATAGGCTTGATCGTTTTTTCCATCTGGTCGGGCCTCAAAAAGGGGCCGGTGGTCGACACGTAAAAGGATGGCTTTGCAGACTGCCTTTCCAAGCCGGAGGCACCCAAACAACACGGCTTTTCAATTGGGAGGAAGAAAATGATAAAGAAACTTTTGACGGCGGTTCCACTTGCAATCGCGCTTGCTCTACCTGTTGCGGCTGAGGACTTCCCTGACCGTTCCTTGCGGATCGTGCATGGGTTTGGCGCAGGCGGGAACGCCGATACAGTGTCGCGGATTTTGGCCGAGGAAATGTCAAAAGGGCTGGGCCAGCCTGTGGTGGTGGAATCACGCCCCGGAGCAGGCGGCACGGTCGCCTCCGGTTATGTGTCGGGCCAAGACCCCGATGGGTATACAATGCAATTGATGGTCGGGGGGCATGCGGTCGCCGCTGCTCTTTATAACAGCCTGCCTTACGAGTCCGTTGATGGCTTCACCTTTATCTCAACATTGGGGCAGTTCCCGTTCATGGTCGCGGCGCGTTCCGGCGAATATGAGTCCATACAAGCCTTGGTCGAGGCTGCCAAAGCCGCACCGGGCAGCATCAAAATTGGACATTCTGGGATCGGCTCTACCCAACACCTGACGGGCGAATTGTTGGGGCTGCGCACTGGCGTGGACTTCCTGCACATCCCGTACAAAGGAGGGGCAGCGGCATCGACTGCGTTGATGGGTGGCGAAGTTGACGTTGTCATTGATACCGGAACCGTGATCCGGCCTCAGGCAGAAGCGGGTGTTTACGACATCCTTGCTGTGACCTCAGGCGAACGTTGGCCTGATGCACCAGATGTTCCGACTGTTTCGGAGACCGTTGCCGCTGATTTTGATGTGGTGTCCTGGACAGGAATCGGTATGCCCGCTGGAGTGCCTGATGCGATTGCCGAGCGTATTCGCAGCGAAGTTCATGCTGCGCTCGCGATACCTGCTGTAAGTGAGAAAATCACCTCGCTGGGTGCCAAGCCTGCGCCGTCGTCAGGTGACGAGATGAACACTCTTATCACCGGTCAAATCGCTGTTTGGACTGATGTCATCGACACTGCTGGCATTGAAAAGCGCTAAACCTTTCGGCCCGCTGGCAAGGTGTTGGCGGGCCAAATTCATAACAAGGCGGAGATCCCAGAATGACCGAGCCGAAACCCGAAGATCTCTATGCCAAAATGCTGCGGCAGACCCTGTTTGTGATCACCACAACACCGGCCCGCGGCCCCGGTATGCAAGAGCTTTTGCCAGCGCATCTGGAATATCAAATCAAAATGGAGCGAGACGGGATTCTGTTTGGCGCAGGACCGCTGTTCAAAGAAGGCGAGACCACCCCTTATGGAGGGATGATCATTGTTCGCGCCAAGGACGAAGCCGAGGCCCGCGCACATGCCGATTTAGACCCGTTTCATGTCGCGGGTTTGCGGCAATACACCCTGACCCGCTGGATGCTCAACGAAGGCGGGATGACCTTTTCCATGCGTTATTCGGACCAATCCGTTGTGATTGGATAAAGGAGCCGCAACTCGGCGCCGTCACTCTGATGGGCCAGCGGCTGCTCCGCCCTCAGAGTGCTTTAGGCGCGTTCGAGGCGGGCATCGGCAGGAACTTTGCGCCCAAGCTTAGGACATTGCACGCCATCCGCACCCAAGCCCGACTAACAGGCGTGGGTGCTTCTTGCATGTTGCCTTCGCGGGGCTTTCCGGGCACCACGCAGCGATGTCGCAATACGCATGCCGACACGATTGCCCTTTGCCCGGCCTGTTTCACAAAAGCCCAAGGCTTAGCGATGTGCGGACCCGACTCTTGCTGGGCGCATTCAGACCTGAGACCGCCCTGGCGAAAAAACCGCGCATCGTCTTTGGTGACGGTGCTCAAAAATGAACAATTGTTGCGCAAGAGTTGCGTGACCCGCCTGCCTTGGTCTTAACTTGAGTTAACGATGGGGAGGATCGTATGGAAACCGGAATGCACCTAGCAAGGCCGTTATTAAACGAGCAGGGCATGGTTCTGGAGTCCGTCTTGAATTCGGATATCGCTCAAAGCTGGCAGCGATGCCTGGACCAGGGGCTTGACCCAAATACCACCCCGCAAGACTGTGTCCTGAGCTTTGAAAAATTTTACCAGCGTAAACAACGCGAAGAACGGTATTTGACCCTGGCGCGCCCGGAAATGGAACTGCTGTCGAACCAAATTGCGGGGCCTAATTACCTGATCGCTTTTGGGGATTCCGAAGGTGTTGTGCTGGATGTTTTTACGGATGCCGAAGCTGAAACGTCTGAAATAGCGCGGGCCATTGTGCCCGGATCGGTCTGGGACGAAGATTTGCGTGGCACAAATGCGCTTGGCCTCGTGGCAAAGCATGGCAAGCGGTTCACAGTTTCAGGGTCTGAACATTTTTTCTCGGCCAATGGCTTGATCTCTTGCATTGCCGCCCCGATTTTTCGCAGCGATGGCAACCTGGCCGGGGTGCTCGATGTGACATCTCCCGTGTCCGACCGTGAGCGCCACACGGCAACACTGGTTGGGCTTGCTGCTCAGAATATTTCGAACCGGCTGTTTATCGAAGACCACAGGCATGATCTTATTATGTTGTGCCATCCCCGCGAAGAATATCTGGCAACCCAAAGCGCCGGATTGTTGGCATTTGACCAAAACGGGAGAATGACAGGCGCAACTGCGATGGCGCGCGAAATTTTACCAGATATCGCCACGCTTACTGCGCCCTGTTTCAGTGATGTCTTTCAAAACGGATATGACCGAGAGCTCGATAGCATTCTATCTGGTGCAACCACGTTGCTGCGTGACCGGCAAGGAACAAGCGTGTTTGTACGCATCCGCCTGACCCGTGGACGATTGACAGGGGTCCGTGCCCCGAACCGGCGGCAAACTGTCGGCCTACCTGCGGTGCACTTGGGGCAGACGCGGCCCGATGCAGCAACCGCACCGCCAGTCACGTCTGATGATTTTCTCAAGCAACAAATCGAAATAAGCGCCGAAACAGCTGCGGCGCGCTTGCCGGTTCGGGTTTGCGGGCGTTCGGGGAGCGGGCTGAGCGAAACCGCGCGGGCGGTGCATGGGCAAATCGCGGGTCAGGACCGCTATGTTGAAATTGATTGTTCCAGTTCCCAAAACAACCCGATTGATTTTCTATTGCATGGGCAAATGATTGACGGTGGCAATCAGGCGTTTGATCTCGGGCCCAGCCCGATGCTCGACATGCCCGGCAATGTGTCTTTGATCCTTGATGGCATAGAGGGGTTGGGCGATCGCGCGCTTCCCGTGGTCAAACGTTTGATGGCACAACTGGATAGACGGGCACGCGATGATGCGGCGCGGGGGCGTTGGGCGCTAATCGTAACAGAGCGCAGCAAGGCAGATACCCCATGTCATCCGGGCGCTGAGACACCTGTATTCGATGACTTTTGGGGGCATTCCTTTTGTGTGCCAGCCCTGGCCAACCGGATGGATTTGCACGCGGTCGCAGATCGCATTCTGAGCGACTTTTCCGGGGACGCGCGGCTGACGGATGACGCTGTTCAACTGATGCGTCAGGTCGGAGAGCATTTGACGTTTTATTCGTTACGTCGCCTGATTTTCCAACTGGCTCGGCATGATAAATCCGGCGTTATAGATGCGGGTAAGGTGTTGGATTTACTTCCCCATTTGCGCGCATATGCGGATGTGTGTCCGGCCTGCCACGGGCATACCATCCGCGAAGCCAATTGCCGCCGCATCCGACGAACCGTCCGCGAATGCGATGGCAATGTCAGTTTGGCGGCGCGCAGGCTCGGGATGTCACGCAACACGGTTTACAAGCATTCAGGTCCGGGCAAATGACCGGTCTTGTTCCCATATTTTTACCAGCCCTTTACTGTACCGGACCGCCCGATGTGATTTAGGCGCGGCCATTGTTTCCAACGATCCAAGACAGATAACCACTCGGGGCTGATGGCCTTTGGGGGGAGGAATGCGGCTGCGCTTTGCGGGGCCGTACCAAACACGTATTTCACGTAACAGGAGGAAAAATCGTGAAAACACTCTTCAACACACTGGCTGTATCAGCCTTGCTCGCTGGGGCTGCCTATGCTCAGGGGGCAGACGTTCCGGATAATCTTGAAAAGCTGTCGAATTTTCAAAGCACCGGCACCACAGATTTCACCTATATCGAACAAACGGGTGTCTTTGCAGATGGGATCAAGAAAAGCCTAGAGCAGGTCACATTGCCGGATGGATTCAAGATCGAACTCTATGCGGTTGTTCCCGATGCCCGGCATATTGCGGTTGGGTCACAAGGTATCGTTACCTTTGTTGGCACCCGTAAAGACAAGGTGTGGTCGGTCACAGACCGCAACAAAGATCGCATCGCAGATGAGGTCAAAGACTTTGCGCCATCCCTGACCTTTTCGATCCCCAATGGCCCGTGCTTCTCAAAGGATGGGTTCTTGTATATCGCTGAACAGAACCGGGTTTTGTTGTTCCCCGCAGCGGAATATTTTTATGAAAGCCCCGATGTCGCGGCGTTCAACCTTGTGGCCAAAGGCGATTTGATCCCTGCCTCTGAGGAAAGCTACAACCACACCGCGCGTGTGTGCAAAATTGGCCCCGACAACAAGATTTACATTTCGCTCGGCCAACCCTTCAATGTGGCTCCAAAAGAAAAGCTGGACATCAACACCAAATGGGGGATCGGCGGGATCATCCGTATGAACCTCGATGGAAGCGAACGCGAAGTCTATACATACGGTGTGCGCAATTCGGTTGGGCATGATTTCCACCCTGAAACCGGTGATTTGTGGTTTACTGACAATCAGGTCGACGGAATGGGCGACGATATCCCGCCCGGCGAAATCAACCACCAGACCGAAGCGGGTCAGCACTTTGGTCACCCGTGGTTTGGTGGCGGCGACACGCGCACCAATGAATATGCGGGCGAAGAGGTTCCTGTAGATGTTGTGCATCCTGCCGTGAACACTGTGGCGCATGCGGCCGATTTGGGCATGTCGTTCTACACGGGCAAAATGTTCCCTGCGAAGTATAAGAACGCGATATTCTCGGCCCAGCATGGATCATGGAACCGCACGACGCCTGTTGGTGCCCGCGTTATGGTCACGATGATTGATGACGAAGGCAACGCCAGCACCGAACCGTTTGCAGAAGGTTGGATCGACGAAAACGGCGAATACCTTGGCCGTCCTGTCGATGTTGCGATGCTGCGCGATGGGTCTTTGCTGGTGTCAGACGATCTGGCCGGGGCGTTGTATCGGATTTCCTATGAGGGGTCGGAATGAAGACCACTATACTCTTGATCTTGGGCGGAGTTTTCTTCGCCCAGGTCGCCACGGCAGACATCGTTGGTGACCGGGAAAATGGGCGCAAAGTTGCGCGCCAATGCAAGACATGCCACGGCAGCGATGGGCTCGCGAAACTCCCGATTGCACCGCATATCGGAGGGGAGCCGGCGGAGTATTTGATCCGCCAACTGACGGCATTTCGCGACGGCGAACGACATCATGAAATGATGTCTGTTGTTGCATCAGGGTTGGATGATCAATCCATTGCCGATGTCGCGGCATGGTATGCCGGACACATTGCCAGTGCGTCTTTGAAACCGGGGGTTAATGCCGCTGACGCGCCAGAGGCTTGTGTCGGGTGCCATGGCAGCACGGGCATTGCCGAAATCGAGGATGCGCCAAATCTGGCGGGAGAGACGGCGATGTATATCGACACCCAGCTCAAGGCGTTTCGCCTTGGCAAGCGGCATCATGAAATCATGTCCGATGTTGCCGCAGATCTGGATGACGCGGAAATCCGCGCTTTTGCCCAATGGTATGCCCAGTCAAACCTAAGTGTCGAAGCGGTGGAGTAAGACTTCGCTGGTTGGCAGATCATGGTGCCGCCGGGCGTGTTCAGCCCTGTGAACGCATCATGTGCCAACCAGCAAAATTTGACAGCACATTCAGATCAGCATCGTCGCAGTCACATTTCCCTGACGGCTTCGGCAATTTTTGATCGCAACCACATATGCGGGGCCGACACGTGAGTTCTTGCGGTCCAATAGAGATCAATTTGGAATTGCGCGGGAAAGGGACAGGGAACTGTTGCCACGGCATCCCCGAACATCTTGCTGATACGTGTCGGGACCGTCGCAATCATATCGGTTTGCACTAACAGATCGGGGAGGTTTGCCGGGCTTGGCACTTCCATAACAGTGTTTGGGACGTGTCCCGCAGCCTCCATCACCACCAAAAATCGTGACCTAAACGTCCCGCCATAATTCACCACGACTTGCGGTGCGTTGACGAAGCTCTCGACACTGAGGGGGGACGCCGCAAGCGGGTTGGATGGATCCATAACGCAGGCGTATTCTTCGCGCAGCAATGACCGCTTGTAATACCCTGTGTCCTCGATCTTGATCGGGCCGATCAAAATGTCGCTTTCGGAGCGCACCAGCTGTTGCTTCCCCTGGGCCGAAGACGAGATGACTTTGAGCTTAATGCCGGGGGCCTCACGCCGTAAAATACGTGTCACCTGCGGAAGGATTGTTACCCGCTCATAGTAGTTGCAGCTGAGACCGATTTCGACAGCGGCCTCCGCCGGGTCAAACTCTTGTTGCGCGGTCAAGGCCTCAAACCGATCAATCAGCTCACCGGCTTGGGCCGCGATCTCACTGCACCGCTCGGTCGGAACCATACTTGCCCCCTGACGCACAAAAAGCGGGTCGCGGAACACGTCGCGCAGCCGTGTCATCGTGTAGCTTATCGTCGATTGGGTCACACCAAGCGTTTCCGCCGCGCGCGAAAAACTGCCATGCGCATACACCAAACGCAAAGTACGCAGCGCAGCGAAATCCAACGCAAGTGGATCGAGTGGCATCTGTCACCTCCTATCGAATTATTCGATTGTGTATATCAAATCCATCGGATTGCCCAATACTCATTCCATAACTAACGTTTACAAACTGCCTCTTTTTTAGGATCACCCATGACTTCAACTACTTTTCCGGCTCTTCCAGTGGACGATCAGATCACGATCGCGCAGCTGACAGAAAACCCATATGTGATCTACAAACGCTTGCGGGCAGAAGCACCGGTTTTGCGCGTTCCCAGCATTAACAGAATTCTGCTGACCAAGGCTGAAGACACGAAACACGTCAAAGAGAAGTGGGAACTGTTCAGTTCGGATGATCCGCGCACCCCAATGGCGCGTGCGTTTCAGGCCCATACCTTGATGCGCAAAGACGGTGATGAGCACAAACGGGAACGCAATGCCATGGCCCCTGCATTTGCGCCGCGCAACATCAATGGCTGCTGGCAAGAGATTTATACAAAAGTTGCAGAAGACTATGTTGGGCGGCTTCCGCGCGGCGAGACGGTTGATTTGTTTGCTGCGCTGGCAGCCCCCTTTGCAGCGCGGTGTTTGACGCATCTTCTAGGCATTCCAGAAGCGTCAGACAAAGAGATGATCCAGTGGTCGCAGGCGCTGATTGACGGGGCTGGAAATTTCGGCAACGCACCCAAGCTTTACGAGATTTCCGACAAAGCCAACATCGAAATGGACGCGCTGTTCGACACTTGCGTTGAGCGGGTCAAAGCCGAGCCAGACCAATCTGCGCTGTCGGCAATGATCAACGCTGAAAACCCAATTGAGAAAAGCCAAATCTATTCGAACATCAAAATCGCGATTGGCGGTGGCATCAACGAGCCGCGCGATGCTTTGTTGACCATTCTCTATGGATTGCTGACCAACCCAGATCAGCTTGAAGCCTGCAAGTCCGAAAGTCTATGGACCGCAGCGTTTGAAGAGGGCGTGCGCTGGGTGGCCCCCATTCAAGCCAGTTCACGGCTTGTGATGGAAGATACCGAAATCCGTGGTCACGCCATTGCCAAAGGGGAAGTGGTGATGACGGCTCAGGCCTCGGCCTGTCACGACGAAGATCTGTATGACACGCCTGAGGTGTTCGATATCTTTCGACCCAAGGCACCGCATCAGGCGTTTGGGATCGGCCCGCATTTCTGTCAGGGCACCCATATTGCCCGACGGATGGTGGCGCAGATCGTGCTTCCGATGCTGTTCGACCGGTTCCCCGATATCAGTTTGCCAGACCCCAAAGCGGTCAAGTTCTGGGGATTTGGTTTTCGAGGTCCTCTCAGTCTGCCGGTGACAATCAACTGATAACAAAAGAAAATAAGCTAAAGACGCGCATAACAGGGAGGAACCTTATGAAACGTCGTACTATCCTCAAATCCGCTGCCACAGCGATGGCAACCGCTGTAGTGGCGATTGGCCTCATGCCAAGCACCGCGCACGCGCAGGATGTCACATTACGCTTGCACCAATTTCTGCCACCACCCGCAACCGTGCCAAAGCATATCCTTAAACCCTGGGCCGCCGCAGTTGAGGAGCGCGCCGGTGGCAAGCTCAAGATTGAGCATTATGATGCCATGGCCCTTGGCGGCAAACCTCCGGGTCTGATGGATCAGGCCATTGATGGGGTCGCAGACATTACCATGACTGTGGTCGGATATACGCCCGGCCGGTTCCCCCAAACCGAAGTGTTCGAATTGCCGTTCATGATGACCAATCCGGTCGCCACGTCAAAAGCCTTCCAAGACCTGGTCGAATCCGATCTGCAAGCCAGCGAATACAAAGGCGTCAAAGTTCTGGGCGCGTGGGTTCATGGGCCAGGTGTTATTCATACCGCCGCAGGTGTGACCAAGCTTGAAGACATGGAAGGGCTCAAGCTGCGCGGTCCCACCCGAGTGATCAATGATATGCTCAAGGAGCTGGGGGCCACACCGGTCGGATTGCCATTGCCCGCCATTCCTGAGGCCCTGTCAAAAGGCGTTGTGTCCGGGACAGTGATCCCTTGGGAGGTCACACCGGCGATCAAACTCTCGGAGTTGGTAACCCATCATACCGAATTTGTTGGAGATGAAGCGCTATATACGGCCACGATTGTCTTGGTGATGAACCAAGCCAAATATGATAGCCTTCCAGACGACATTCGCGCCGCGATTGATGCTGAATCTGGTCAGAAATTGTCAGAACTGGCGGCTCAGGTGATGTGGGACAACGATGCTCCGGGTCGCGTGATTGCCGAGAAAGCCGGCAACGATATCATTCAGCTCACGCCGGAGGAGGTCGGGCGATTCAAAGAGAAGGCACAGCCGGTTATCGACCGATGGGTGGCTGAAATGGATGGAAAGGGTATCGACGGCCGTGCGCTGATTGAAAGAGCCAAGGGCTTGATCAAGAAGCACGGCGGGTAAATACCCAGACAACAAGGTGAAGGCGTTTCGCGGCGCCTTCCCACTGTGTCGTTTGAGAGCTGATCGCATGGGCTTGCGGGGCGTTTACGGGTAAAGACCATTCGGTGGTGGCAAACCTGCGCTGGGCGCAACTTTGCGCGCCGCTGAGGCTGAACAACTTATGGCCCCCCAAAAAAACGCGCCTGTCAGATGTCCAATTCAGGGAGTGCCTCGGGCATTTGCCCCTGACACATCATACGTTGCATGAGCCGCTGCATCATCTCTGCCTTGATGGCCGAGACACTGGGGTCGTCAAATCGGTTTGCAGTCTCATATGGGTCTGACTTCAAGTCGAAAAGCTCGCCTTGATCTTCGGCATAGAGACAGAGTTTCCAATCATCGTTGCGCAACATCGTGCCGGGCCCAAAAGCGGTTGGCGGCATCGCACCTTTGAGTGTTAGTCCCGGAATCGGCTCCTGTGGTTGTCGGGCCAACATACCAGCATCGGCATAGATGTCGTGCCGTCCAGGTGACGCCCCAACTACGGAACGGGCATGTGATCCGGGTGGCTGACGCAGCCCACATAGGTCAAGCACCGTTGCCATACCGTCCATTAACTCAACTTTGTCGTGATGCACCCCACGTGGCAGGCGTCCGGTCGGATCCCAAAGAATGAGTGGCACCCGCATCAAGCAGTCGTAAAAGGCCGGAATTTTGTGTGTCACACCAAAATCACCGATGAATTCGCCGTGATCACTCCAAAACAAGACGATTGTATTGTCCAACAGATCAAGCGCTTGCAACCGATCCAACACCCGCCCGACCTGATCATCGACATAGCGGATCTGACCAGCATAGATCGCCATGGCGCGCTTCAGCTCATCTTGAGGCATGTTGATTTCGTTGCTGTGAATCCGCCAATTTGTCAGCCGTTTGATTTCGCCGTCGACCGCCGCCTGCCGATAATTCGGCGGCAGGTCAAATTGCTCTGGGTCAAACAACGAGGAGTAAGGCTCGGGGCAAGCAAAGAACGGGTGCGGGTCTTGGTAATTCAACGTAACAAAGAACGGTTTTTTCTTCTTGGCGTTTCGCTGGATGAAGTCCAACCCGGCGTCGGTCAACCGTTTGGTGAGGTTCCATTTTGAATCGATCTCAAGACTGGTGCTGTCCCAGGCGTTGATGTATTTCGGATGCCCGCCCATGATGCCGATGCAAATGTCTTCGCCTTCGTCATAGAGGCTTCCGATCACATTGCCTTTGAAGCAATGATCCTTGCCCCAAATACCGCGCAGATATCCTGCATTTCCAAGAATCCGCAGCGCATTTGGTCGGGCCTGATTATAGGTGCCGCCGTATTGACGCACGCCGTGCTCATTGGGGTATTTACCGGTCAAAAAACTGGTTCTGCTCGGGCCGCACATCGGGCTTGAGGCGAAGGCGTATTCGAACCGCGTCCCCATTGCCGCCAGCCGATCAATATTGCGCGTGTTGATGAACGGGTGCCCATAGCATGAGGCATAGTCCCATCGCATTTGATCAGGGTTTATGACGACAATGTTTGGGCGCATGTCGGTCCGAATTCTGGGTGTTGGAACCTATAGTCGAAGCGCTCAATTTCAGGGGCAAACTTCTCGGCAACGAGGTCAACAAGGCTTTGATCAGTATAGTATGCACGATAGTCTGACCGACGGGAGACGTTGATTTGGGGTAAATCTAGATCGCCGATGCCAAGCTGGGCACAGAGGGCCGCAAAATCGTCGTCCAAATGCTCAAACCGCAGGACGAAATCGAGGTTATCAAACGGGTCATCCGATTGTCCGGGCAATGACAGGAAATAAGCGTGGGGTTGAACTGTTTCGCGGATAAAGGTCTCGAAGCGCTTTGGTGTCCACTCAACCTCCCCCCGGTGGGGAGAGAAAAAGAAAGAGACACAGCGATCCCACGGATTGCGCACGCAGGTCACTTTGGACAGCTTCGCAAATTCGTCAACTGTGAGTTGTTGTTGATAATCTTGCAGGGTCGAATGTTTGTGGATGTCGAGCCGGGGAGACCGGATTTCAAACCGCTCAACACCATCGTGATGCGGACCCGTCAATACCATACGATCATCGCTGAACGGAAGCAGGACTCTTTGAATTGAGTTTCCACCTGTCTTCGGGACGTGGATGAAAAGGAAGTTACGGCTCTTTGAAAGCATCAATATTGCTCTTATGAATGCGCCAGTTTACTGGATTGGTGCCAAGTCGTTTCAGCAATTTCAGGCGCTATCATTGGCCCGCTCTGCCAGTGATACAGTAGATTTCGATTAGGGCCATTGCAAGTGACATAGGGGCAAGTCGCCCAAACTCTATGTCAATTCGCCTACGCCGTGGACGGAAAAGCCGGAAAATTCCAAAAGAGCGGAGCTGGGATGTGATTGGTTTTTGGCTTACAGACCGGTCGTAGGCAGGGGGGCACCATAAGAAACTCGCGCTGCTGTTCACTCAAAATGGTCTTCTGTCTCGGGAGAAAGTTGTTTTTCATGAGTGGTTTATGGCGCGCGCATTCGCCTCGCGCATAGGCAATTCAAAATAAGCATTGGTTAATTGCCCCGTGCATACACTACGACTCCTGCCATCGTTCTTGGGGGCCAATTGCGGCTTCTGATACGGAGGGAGAAACTAATGAATCAATTCATCCGCATTGCTGCGGTTGGTGCGATGACCGCGCTGAGCGGCATGGCAGCCCATGCAGAAACAACCGTTAAGGTGGCTTATGACGCGGACCCAGTATCGCTGGACCCGCATGAGCAACTGTCCGGCGGCACATTGCAGCTGTCGCACATGGTGTTTGACCCGCTGGTGCGCTGGACACAGGATCTACAGTTCGAAGCACGTCTGGCCGAAAGCTGGGAACAGATCGACGCAACGACAACGCGCTTTAAACTGCGTCCGGGCGTGACGTTCCATTCGGGCAACGCGCTGACAGCAAATGATGTCGATTGGACGTTTGATCGCCTCAAAGAAAGCCCCGATTTCAAGGGTATCTTCGCGCTGTTTACAGATGTTGAAGTGGTCGATGACATGACCTTTGACCTCAAAACATCCGAGCCTTACCCACTGGTTCTGCACACCGCGACCTACATCTTCCCAATGGACAGCGCGTTTTACACTGGCCAAACCGAGGACGGCAAAGACAAGGCCGAGCTGGTCAAGCACGGCGATAGCTTTGCGTCGCGCAACGTGTCTGGCACTGGTCCCTTTGTTGTGAGTGAGCGTGAGCAGGGCGTCAAAGTCGTGTTTGACCGTTTTGACGGTTATTGGGATGCGGCAAGCCCCGGCAACGTGGATAAGATCGTTTTGACCCCGATCAAGGAAGACCCAACCCGCGTGGCGGCCCTTTTGTCTGGCGATGTTGATTTCATCGCGCCCGTGCCTCCAACCGATCTTAAGCGTGTTCAAGACGCTGATGGCGTTGATCTGATCACCATGGCCGGAACCCGCATCATCACTTTCCAGATGAACCAGGATCGTGTCGAAGCGTTCAAAGATGCCCGTGTGCGTCAGGCGATCGACTATGCTGTGAACAACGCCGGGATCGTTGATCGTATCATGCGTGGCTTTGGCACCGTTGGTGCGCAGGCGTCGCCAGCCGGCTACCTTGGATATAACGAAGCCCTGACACCGCGTTTCGACGTTGAAAAAGCCAAGGCTTTGATGGCCGAAGCCGGTTATGCCGATGGGTTTTCGATCACAATGATGGCGCCGAACAACCGCTATGTGAACGACGACAAGATCGCTCAGGCGGTTGCGTCCATGCTCTCCAAGATCAACATCAAAGTTGACCTTCAGACGATGCCAAAGGCCCAGTACTGGCCCAAGTTTGACGAACGCGCTGCGGACATGATGATGATCGGTTGGCACGCAGATACCGAAGACTCGGCCAATTTCCACCAGTTCCTGTCGGCTTGCCCCGATGCGGATAGCGGCAATGGTCAGTACAATTCGGGCGCATATTGCAACGCCGCCGCGGACAAGCTGATGATGGACTCAAACTCTGAGACCGACGCCGCCAAGCGCGCCGCAATGCTGCAAGAGCTCGAAGGCATTCTGTACGAAGACGCGGCGTTTATCCCGCTGCATTGGCAGAACCTTGCATGGGGCGCACGCTCTGGTGTTCAGGCGGGCAAAATTGTGAACGCTCTGAACTTCCCTTACTTTGGTGACCTCGTGGTCGAGTAAGGCTCCTTTGTCGGGGCGGGCCTATATCCGCCCCGACGTTTTGGCTCCGACTTTTGACCCCACGTTTTAGCCCCGGCGTTTTCGTCTGGCTTTTCCCGGCGGGTCGCAGCTCACTGACCCTGACCGAAACCTCGTTCATTATTACCTGAATACGCCGCGCTTGTTTTGCGCTATGGACCGCGCGTACCCAGCTAACAGTGAACCATAGCAAAGGTGGTGGTATGCTCGCCTACCTCGTCAAACGACTTTTCCAAGCCATTGCGGTGATGCTCGCCATCTCGTTGATCGGCTTTGCCATTCAAGACAATCTCGGCGATCCGCTGCGTGAATTGGTTGGCCAATCGGTGTCCGAAGAAACGCGCCAAGAATTGCGCGATGAGCTTGGGTTAAATGACAGCTTTCTCAAGCAATACACCCGGTTCTTAGGCAACGCGATTCAAGGCGATCTGGGCACATCCTACTTCTTCAAGGAACCGGCTCTTGATGTCATTCTCAAGAAGCTGCCTGCCACGTTGGAATTGGTGCTGGGCGCGACGATCATTATTGTCGGGCTGTCGGTGCCGCTGGGCGTGTACACCGCGATCAAGCCCAACAGCGTGGCGTCCAAGATCATCATGGGGGCGTCGATCATCGGTATTTCAATCCCGGTTTTCCTGACGGCGATCTTGATGATCTTTTTGTTTTCGGTCGAACTGCAATGGCTGCCGAGCTATGGGCGCGGCGATGTTGTTCATGTGTTTGGCTCGTGGCACACCAACTTTGCCAATCTGGATGGCTGGGCGCATATCTTGCTGCCTTCGATTGCGCTGGCCTCGATCATGTTGCCGCTGTTTGTGCGTCTGATCCGGGCCGAGATGATGGAAGTTTTGCAATCCGAATATGTCAAATACGCCAAGGCCAAGGGCATTCATCCCGGTCGTATCTACTTCGTTCATGCTTTGAAAAACACGCTATTGCCGGTGATCACCGTTGGGGGTGTCCAGATCGGGACGATGGTGGCCTACACCATACTGACCGAAACCGTGTTTCAATGGCCCGGCATGGGCTTCATGTTCCTTGAGGCGGTGAACCGCGTCGATACCCCGCTGATCGTGGCCTATCTGATTGTTGTCGGCTTTATCTTTGTGGTCACCAACACCATCGTCGATTTGATCTATGGGCTTGTGAATCCAACCGTAAACTTGGCGAGGATGGGCGCATGAGCACTGTTACAACCAACGCCGACCCAAGCCGCTTGGACCGGATCTGGAATTCCAACATGGCCTATAGCTTCCGACGCAATCCGGTGGCGGTGGTCTCTCTGGCGATTTTCCTTGTCATTGCGGTTTTGTCTTTGCTGGCCCCGATTGTCGCGCCGTTTGATCCCTATGATCCGGCATCCATGGACATCATGAACAGCGAATACCCCCCGGTTTGGGTGGATGGAGCAGATCCGCAGTTTATTCTGGGAACTGATGATCAGGGCCGTGATCTGTGGTCGACAATCCTATATGGCACGCGTTTGTCGTTGTTGATCGGGTTGTGTGCGGTGGGTCTGCAAGCCTTTCTCGGCATCTCTATTGGCCTGATCGCTGGTTACATCGGCGGGCGTCTCGACAGTCTGTTGATGCGTCTGGCGGATATTCAGCTGTCGTTTTCCACCCTGATGGTGGCAATCATTTTCCTTGCGGTGACGCAGGCGATGTTTGGCTCTGAGACCTTCAACCAATATGCGGTTTTCTTTCTGATCGCGGTGATCGGTGTCGCCGAATGGCCGCAATATGCGCGGACCGTGCGCGCCACTGTGCTGGCCGAGAAAAAGAAAGAATATGTCGATAGCGCCCGCGTGCTTGGCTTTGGCCCGCTGCGCATCATGGTGCGGCACATCCTGCCCAACTCGCTTTCGCCAATCTTTGTGATCTCGACCGTCCAGGTCGCCAACGCGATCATTTCCGAGGCCTCGCTTAGTTTCCTTGGTCTTGGCATGCCGCCAAGCCAACCCTCGCTTGGCTCGCTGATTTCATCGGGCTTCGATTATATCTTTTCCGGGAGCTGGTGGATCACCGCCATTCCCGGTGTGGTGCTGGTGGTTCTGGTGCTGGTGATCAACCTTTTGGGCGATTGGATGCGCGACGTCCTGAACCCGAAACTGTACAAAGGATAAGCGGCATGTCTTTGCTTTCCGTACGTGACCTGACCGTTAAATTCGCAATGCGCGATCAAACGGTTACCGCCCTTGATCAGATCAGCTTTGACCTAGGCAAAGGCGAACGCCTTGGCATCGTTGGGGAATCTGGTGCGGGTAAATCCATCACCGGGTTTTCGTTGATGAACCTACTGAGCCGCCCTGGCTTTATCGACAGTGGGTCGATCAATTTTGAAGGCCGCGAGATTGCCGGCCTGTCCGACAAAGAGATGCGCCCCATTCGTGGTAACCGCATGGCGATGATCTTTCAGGATCCGATGGTCACGCTCAACCCGGTTTTGACCATTGGCCAACAGATGGTTGAGACGCTTCAGGCGCATCGCAAGCTGTCCAAAGCCGACGCCGAGCAGATTTCGATCATGAAGCTGCGCGAAGTGTACATTCCCTCGCCAGAAGACCGTCTCGGGCAATATCCGCATGAGCTTTCTGGTGGGATGCGCCAGCGGATCGTTATCGCCATGGCACTGTTGCTTGAGCCGGAACTGATCATCGCGGACGAACCAACCACCGCGCTGGATGTGACCATTCAGGCCGACATTATGGAGCTTCTGCTTGAGCTGTGTACGTCGAATATGGTCGGCCTGATCCTGATCACCCACGATCTGGGTGTCGTGAGTCAAATGACCGAACGCACGCTGGTCATGTATGCCGGTCGCATCATCGAAGCGGGCAAAACCCGCGAGATCATCAACGACCCGCAGCACCCTTATACTCAAGGCTTGATCAACGCGTTGCCGCAGCAAACATTGCCCGGTCAGCGCCTGAAACAGATCCCCGGCAATATGCCCGGATTGACGGCCATTCCCGATGGCTGCCCTTTTGCGCCGCGTTGTCCATATGCCGTCGACAATTGCCGCCGTGTCCGGCCTGAAATTGTGTCCTATGCCAATGTCGAAGTGGCCTGCCACGAAGTGAACCGGCTGCACAACACCGTGCTTGAGGATAAAAGCGCATGAAGGATTTCACCAACGAGACGGCTCAGGACGCAATCCTTGAGCTAAAGAACCTTGAGAAACGGTTTGAGCTGGACAAGGGCTTCCTTGAAAAACTGACCTTCAAAAACGGAAAATTCACCATCCAAGAGCGCGCTGTGCATGCGGTCAACAACGTGTCGCTAGATGTGAGACGCGGCGAGGCCTTGTGCGTGGTTGGTGAGTCAGGCTGTGGGAAGTCCACGGTGGCGCGGCTGGTTGCTGGTTTGCTCGATCCATCCGGCGGTGAAATCCATTATGATGGCACCCGGATCGACAATAAGTCGTGGCGCGAACTTATGGGTATGCGCAAAAAGATGCAGATGATTTTCCAAAACCCCTATGCATCTTTGAATCCGCGCATGACCATTCAACAAGCGCTGGAGGAGCCGGTTCGTTACCACAGCCCCAGCCTGTCACGCAGTGATGTGCGCGCCAAAGTGGCTGAGGTTATGCAATCTGTTGGTGTCGATCCGTCATGGTCATCCCGCTATCCGCACGAATTCTCCGGTGGTCAGCGCCAGCGTATCGCTATTGCGCGCGCCCTGACAGTGGACCCGGAGTTTGTGATCGCAGATGAACCCATCTCGGCGCTGGACGTGTCCATTCAGGCGCAGGTACTGAACCTGATGCTAGAGGCCAAAGAAGAGCGTGGGCTGACCTATCTGTTCATCACCCATGACCTTTCGGTTGTGCAACATTTCGGCACGCGGGTTGTGGTTTTGTATCTGGGATCGGTTTGCGAATTGTCCGATACGGCGACGCTGTTTAACAACCCCAAGCATCCCTATACGCGGGCGTTGTTGTCGGCCGTGCCTCAGCTCAAGGATGACAAACCGAACCATATCCGGCTCAAGGGTGAAATTCCGACCCCGATCAATATGCCCACCGGCTGCCCGTTTGCGTCGCGATGTGCCTCGGCGGACAACCGATGCCTCTCGGAAAAGCCGCGCCCGCTGGCTCAACCTGATGGCGCGATGGTGGCTTGTCATGCAGTAGAAGAAGGGCGACTGTCGGATTAAGTGATTTCTGACATTGATCAAGACAGGACCTGGTACACCACGCTAGGTCCTATGACGTAGCCTCGGCAACACGGATACCCGGCAATTGGACATCATCTGGCTCAGAGATTTTGAGGCATTGGTTGCGCAGAAGAATTTCTCGCGCGCTGCTGAAGAGCGCAATGTCTCTCAGCCAGCGTTTTCGCGCCGTATTCGCGCGCTTGAGGATACGGTGGGGGTCAAACTGATCAACCGCCAAACCTTGCCCCTGTCCCTGACCCCAGCAGGAGAGGTGTTTTTGTCTCAGGCGCGGGTCATGCTGCGTACCTATGAGGAAACGATTGAACGCTGCCAAATCATTGATGCCGCGGGTGAAAATGTCATTCGATTTGCGACATCCCAGTCGCTTTATATGACCCATTACAAGACCCATATCGCGCCACTGGTCGAAGAAGGTGGGCTCGATATTGACCTCAATTCCACATCCTGGGCGGCGGATCAGTTCGTTTCAGCGCTGCAGCAGGGCTATTGCGATGTGATCTTGACCTATTGGCATCCCACGATGGATTTCTTGGCCCCGCTAGAGGCGAGCCAATGTGAATACGTTACTCTGAACCGAGACGACTTTATTCCCGTTGCGAAGTCGGGGGGGGATGGGCCGCTGTTTCATATGGGCAAAGGGCAGAACAAGCCCGTGCCCCTGTTGTCATATGGCACCGCATCGGCCCTGCGAACGGTTGTTGATGCGATGCTGCGAAAACATATCGAAGGGCCTAAAATTCTGGTAATGAACCGCAATGTTCTGGCGATTTCGGTCAAAGCGATGATCCTGGAAGGCTTTGGCATGGGCTGGTTGCCCCGAGAGCTTTGCCGTGGTGATCTTGAGGACGGGCGGTTGCAACAAATCGGCGACGACAGCTTTGTCGAAGAGCTGGAAGTCCGCCTATATCGCAGTGTGGAAAACAAAAAGCCCACTCTGAAAACTTTGTGGGACACCATTAAGGCCGCCCCTGCTTGACAAAAGGGGCTTCGGTTTCGCATTGAACGCCTCGTTCGCAATAAGGATGCCACTGTGATGAGATCTGTCGGGCGTATCGGATGGCGCAAGCCCCTTTTTGTCGCTCCGGGATTGATGGGCGAAGAAAAGTTTGGCCGCCGCATGAGGGCGCATCTCGGCCGAACCCGCCCGATCTACATGATGCAGCGTGTTATGAATGGCACCGCCTATGAAACCGATCTGACGCGGATGGGGCAACAGCACGCCAAGGAGATTATGGCGCTCCAACCGACGGGGCCATATCATTTGCTTGGCTATTCTTTTGGTGGACAAGTCGCCTTTTCCACCGCAGTCGCGTTGCAACAAGCAGGGCAAAAGGTGGCGTTTGTCGGAATCTTGGACGAAGACGCCGACGTGCATCGGCGGATTTTCAATATAAAAAACGCCATGGTGGACGCGCAGGAAATTTTGGCGGCTGGGCGCCAGGCCATTTTTGCCAATCCGTTGTTGCACTTCGATGGAAAAGTGACGCTCTTTCGTGCGCGCATTTGGTCCGGTTGGCGCGCGCCTCCTCCCGCGCTGGATTGGGAGTTTTTGGCCGATGGGGGCGTCGACGTCTTCAATCTGGATTATGCACATCTTGATTTCCCGTCGTCATCAGCGATGCAAGACTGGGCCCCGTTGCTGCGACAAGAGTTGGCGCATTGCGGCGGGCATTTTCTCTACGCAAAGCGCAAAAAGCCGATGTTTGTGGCGTCGCGTTGCGATGCGGTGCCGCCTCCAGCTTTTGAGGCGTTTCGCATGGCTCAGGTCGGTGACCGGGAGGCCGAAATCGCCTTGTATACGCAGGCGCTGGAGCAAAATCCGCAGGCCCCGGATTGGGTGCGGATCAATCTTGCTAACGCTTATCTCTATCAAATGAATGATCCGATCCGTGCCCATGAGGTATTGCGCCCGTGTTTGACCACTCAGCAACCGGCCCTGCCTCAACATGTTGTTGCGGTGAATTGTCTGAATGCGATCGGGGATCGTGCCCAAACCGAGGCCTTTGTTACGTCTTGTTGGCGTCTTGATAACAGACGTGCCTCTGACTGGATCACGCTCGGGGTGGTCATGCTTTGGGGGCACAAGCATGCAGATGCTCAAAAGGCATTTGAGAAAGCGATCGAGGTCGAGCCAACAAGGACAGATGCCTACAAGCGGCTCTATGATCTGCTTCGAAGCCTGGACCAAAAGGATGAGGCGGAACAACTTGTTCGTAACGCCATTGAGCGTGGCTATGCTTCGGTTTTCTTGTTGACGTTGTTAGGCGAAACTTTGCTCGACCGTGGCGCGTTTACAGAAGCGCGGTCACACTTGGAAACGGCCTTGGCCGAGGGGCCGTTTAACGCACGCACCACCGTAGCGCATTGCCGTGTCTTGGCTGAACTGGGCGAGATTGCCCAAGCCAAGACACTGGCCGAAGCCGGTTTGGCGATAGAAAACCGACATCACCGGTTGCACATCATCCTTGGTGAGCTGTGCATCAAACAGGGGCTGCTGGGGGAAGCTGAAGAGAATTTTGCGACCGCAATCCGCCTTCAACCGACGGATGCCAATGGCTGGGTTGCGCTTGCATCGCTTTATGTTGAGCAGGGCCGGACACAAGATCTCATTGCTCTAAGAGAGCGGGCACCAGACGATGTGGCGCAAACCTATCGGTTTCGTGTGGCTGCCGGGCTAGAGACGGCCTAGAGTGACCTGCCCCCCGCAGCACCAATTGGGGGGCAAACCAATTGGTGCTGCGGGGGGCTGGAACTTAGCCGTCCTTGCGCACCCGTGCGGCGGATTTATCGGCAAACGCAGCGAGACGTTCACGGGCTGGGGCCTGTGTGTTCACCACACCCGCGACCACCGATTCCGCATAGGCCGCATCCAGCGGCGACATGTTTTGCATGTGGCTGATGGCCGAACAAATTGCGAAATTGGTCAACGGCAGGTTTTCAGCCGTGCGCCGCGCGATCTCCAACGCTTTGTCCATCACCGAGCCTTCGACCAGGTATTGGGCCAAATGAAGGTCGAGCGCCTCTTGACCGTGGTAAACACGCCCGGTCAGCATCATGTCGATCATCCGGTCTTTGCCAACCAGATCAGCGACCCGGATCGTTGCGCCACCTCCTGTGAACAGCCCGCGTTGCCCCTCGGGGAGCGCGAAATAGGTGGTTTCGTTCATCACGCGGATGTGAGCCGAACTGGCAAGCTCAAGCCCGCCGCCAACCACGGCCCCCTGACAGGCGGCAATCACTGGTACACCACCATATTCCATCTTGTTAAACGCCTCGTGCCAGCGCAGGCAGACATGCATGAAATCCGCCGGAGAACGGTCAGCGTCATGGTGTTCGATCAGATCAAGACCGGCGCAAAAGTGATCACCAGACCCGGCGAGAACCACAGCTTTGACCCCGGCACGCGGGGCGACAGAAAAGAAATCAACCAGCTCATCAATGGTATCAAGATCCAGCGCATTGCGTTTGTGGGCGCGGTTCATTGTAATCACCCAGACCCCATCATCATGGGCATCTAGGTCAAGGTTTTTGAAGCGGGCTTTGTCGATTGTTAGGGTCATTTCAGTGTCCTTTCGGGTCAAAACACAGCAGAGAGAAGGGCGTCGGCCCCTTCTACGATGCGGGCGCGTTGTGCGGCGGTATCGACCAGAATGTGATCGGCATAAAAACGGGCAGTGGCGATTTTGGCGTTGAGGAAGGCGGGATCGCCGCCTTGGTCCTTGGCGGTTTCAGCAGCCAGCAAAGCACGGCCAAGTTGCCAGGCTGCGACCAGATTACCGGCAAGCATCAGATAGGGGACCCCGGCACCAAAGGCCGCATTGGGATTGGTCTTGGCCGTGTCGAGCATATAAGCGACGACATCTTCGAAATCGGTTCGCGCTTCGAGCAGGCGTTTGCCAACGGCGCGTGCCGCCTCTGATCCCGCCGCGAGGCTGGTTTCCGTTTCGGCAATCATCGCCGCAAGGCGCATCGCCGTGACGCCGCCATCCCGCAGAGTTTTGCGCCCGACCAGATCGTTGGCCTGAATGGCGGTTGTGCCCTCGTAAATGGGAAGAATACGGGCGTCGCGGTAGTGCTGGGCCGCGCCGGTTTCTTCGATAAATCCCATGCCGCCATGCACCTGGACCCCACAAGACGCGACTTCGACCGCCATTTCGGTGCTGTACCCTTTGACCAATGGCGTCAGGAACTCCGATAAATCAGCGGCGTGTTTGTCACCCTTGTGGTGACCCAGATCCTGCCAAGCCGCGGCGACACAGGCCATGGCGCGATTGCCCTCGGTCAGCGCCTTCATCCGCATCAGCAAACGGCGAACATCTGGGTGGTTGATGATCGGAACGGCGTCGCGGGATGTCCCGTCAACGGGGCGGCTTTGCACCCGGTCTTGGGCATAGCTCAGCGCCTGTTGATAGGCGCGTTCGGAAATGGCAATGCCCTGCACGCCAACGGCGAAACGCGCGGCATTCATCATGGTGAACATGTATTCCAGCCCGGCGTGCTCTTGCCCGATCAAGAACCCGGTGGCCCCTTCGAATTCCAAAACCGCTGTGGGGCTGGCTTTGATGCCCAGTTTGTGTTCGACGCTGACACAGCGTACCGCGTTGCGGTCCTCGGGTGCGCCGTCTGCGCCGACCATGTATTTTGGCACCAAAAACAGGCTGATGCCTTTGACACCTTTGGGCGCGTCAGGCAGGCGGGCAAGCACCAGATGAATGGTGTTTTCGGCCATGTCATGTTCGCCGTAGGTGATAAAAATCTTGGTGCCAGTGATGGTATAACTGCCATCGGCGTTTGGGTCGGCACGACTGCGCAACAATGCCAAATCACTGCCGGCTTGTGGTTCAGTCAGGTTCATCGTGCCGGTCCATTCACCGGTGATGAGCTTTTCCAAATAGACCGCTTTTTGTTGCTCGGATCCAGCGGTGAGCAGGGCCTCGACGGCACCGTCCGTCAACAATTGGCACAAGGCAAAGCTCATGTTCGCAGCGTTCAAAATTTCTGTCGCGGCTGCGCCCACAACGCGGGGCAGGCCTTGGCCGCCATGCTCGGCGGTGTGGGGCAGGCCAGGCCAGCCCATCTCAACACATTTGCCATAGGCGTCCGCAAACCCATCGGGCAACACCACTTTACCATTGGCATAGTTTGACCCGACTTCATCCCCAGAAGCGTTGAGCGGCGCGATCTCCTCCGAGCAAAATTTGCCAAACTCTTCAAGCACTGCTTGCACGTCGTCCAATTCAAAGTCGGAATAGGCGGGCAGGGCGGTTAGATCAGACCAACCGCTAAGATGTTGAATGTTAAAGGTGATGTCCTGAACCGGCGCGCGGAATGTCATAGAGGCCTCTTCATTCGGTATAAGTTGATGCGGGTTTAGCGATGCGAGGCGGTTGGCGCTATCTCTCTTGCGGACACATGATTTGCAAAAAGTGACACAATTTGCCATGCTGGGGCCATGATCTCAGCCACCTCCCCAACGGTTTTACCAACGGTTTCCCAAGCGTTTGTTCACGACTGGGTTGCGGCGTTGCATCGGCTGTGTCAACCAGATCAAGTTGAGGATTTCCTCCAGAGAAGCGGAGTGCGCCCCCATCAAGCGGATGGTCGTGGTCGGGTGACTCATGATCAGATTGTGCAATTGTATCAAATTGTTGCTGCGGAAACAGGCGATGAAATGATGGGGTTGTGGAGCCGCACCATTCGGACAGGAGCATTAAAGCATCTGTGTTCTTCTGTGCTGGGGGCTTCATCGCTTGGGGCTGCGTTGTACCGTTTTAGCACCTTTTGGAACCTTTTACTGGATGATCATCAACTGGAGCTATCGGAAAGCGACACCGAACTGGTTTTGCATATTCGCCCAGAACCGGGTGCCGACACGTCCCGATTTGGGCATATGTTGATGCTCAAACTTGCGCATGGGGTGGCGTCTTGGCTTGCTCATCGAGAGCTTCCCCTAGGCGGTGTTGGTTTTGGGTTTGAGCGCCCGGAGTTTGCCCAAGATTACCCGATTTTATTCCCCGGCCCGATTCATTTCGGGCAACTTACCTCTTGGATCAGTTTTGATAAGTCCCTGGGAGATCTGCCGATTTCACGCAGCGAAGCGGATATGCCAAGCTTTTTGCAACGCGCCCCGCGGGATTGGATTTTCACCAATTCGCGTGAACATGCTTTGCCGCTACGCATCCGTGAGTTGTTGTTAATGTCTGAGCGGCTTGAGTGCGATCTGGGCCAGGCCGCACGGCAATTGCATGTGACGCCGCGCACCTTGATCCGGCGTCTCAAAACCGAAGGCACATCTTTTCAAGCGATCAAAGACGGGGTGCGACGCGACATGGCGCTGCGGGATTTGACCACGGCGAAAACCATTGAGGCCATTTCCCAAGATACAGGCTTTGCGTCCCCCGCCAGCTTTCACCGCGCCTTTCGCGGCTGGACGGGATTGACGCCGAACCAATACAGGGCCGAAATGCGCCCCTAGTGCCCTGATCCTATGCCGATGGTGGCCGGCCTGTGGTTTCACGTTTCACCAAAGTTGCCGCGACCTGGGTCACAGTTGGCGGGGTGTCGGGTGCCTGAAATCGGTCCAGCATGACCTGAGCGAGCTTGCGCCCCAGATGGTAAGGCGACACGGCCATTGTCGAGAGCGGAGGCGTTGCTACGGCTGCATCCTGAACGTCATCAAAGCCAACAATAGACATATCTTTGCCCGGCTGAAGCCCGAGACGTTGCAAGGCCAGTGATGCTCCAATCGCCACCATATCGCCGTTACAGACCAGCGCGGTTACGTCTGGATACTGGGCGCGAAGGGCGACCAGCGCTTCCATCCCGGCCAGTTTGTCATCCTCTGTATCCCAAATAATTGGCGCGCCCAAACCGCGAGCCTGCATTACGCGTGTGTACCCGGCGATCCGCTCTGTTCGAACAAAAGATCGGGATTTACCGCCCAAAAACGCGATGTGGCGATGACCTAAATCCGCCAAATGTGTGGTGGCGGTTGTTGTGGCATCGGCGTCGCGAATGCCAACATGATCAAAGGGTTCTGAGGGGAGGTGGCGCAGAAACGTCACGGTTGGAATGCCGTGGGTGCGCAGCAAATCATAGGTGCTGTCATCGGTGTCATCCGCGGGCACCCACAACAGGCCGCCACGTGCATTGCGGATAAAAGCCTGAATGTTTCGGCGCTGCCGCTCCGTATCGTCGCGACTGTCGAGAACAGAGACCAAAAAACCTTCGGTTTCCAATAGATCGCTCACGCCGCTGATGACTTCGGCGTTAAAAGGGTTGGCGATTTGATGAATGACCAGCCCGATTTCACGGTTGATCCCCGAGCGCATAGATGCGGCGCGCCCATCGGGGACGTAGTGCAGTTTATGCGCTGCATCGAGCACCTTTTTTCGCGTCGCATCCGAAATTCGCCCCGCTCCGCGCATCACCTGACTTGCCGTGGCGGTTGATACCCCGGCCTCTTTGGCGACGGTTGAAAGTTTGGGTTTTTGCGACATGCGGTGCTGGATCTCCAAGCGGTTAAGGGCGCGGTTCGGGGCGGTGCAGCGTTCTATCAGTAGCGCTTAGACATGGCGATTTTTGCGCCGAAATTCAACTCAAATGTTAGCGCTGAGGCTCTGAGGGTGGAAAAAAGGGAATTGACAGGTGGTATAACGATATACCAAAATGGGCGCAGAGACTCGGTTTTGGAGGTCTGATGCCCAGATCATCAGAAAACAGGGTCCGCATTGAAGAAATGCATCTCGGGAGGATGACATGACATTCGGATATAAGATTGCCGGGGCAACTGCCTTGGCCGTAGCTTTGACGACAGGTGCCGCGCAGGCGGATGTTCTGTTCTGGTCAACGCAGGCGAAACCAGTGGAAGAAGCGCAGGCGATGCGTGAACAGGTTCTGGGCGATTTCCAGGACAAAGTGGATTACCAGCCAAACGATGGCGGCCCATGGCTGACACGTTTGCAAGCGGAATTGCAGGCCGGTTCCGGCACCATCGGTGTCTTGGGCGCGCTGCATGGCGATTTCTCGGCGATGAATGCTGACGATCTGGTTGATCTGGGCGATCTGGGCGTAATGTCCGCCTCGGAAACCTTTAATGATCTGGCGAAACTGGGCACCGATAGCGCGCAATACATCCCTTGGATGCAGGCCAGCTATATCATGGCGGCCAACAAAAAGGCGCTTGAGCATTTGCCAGAAGGTGCTGACATCGACGCCCTGAGCTATGAACAATTGATTGCATGGGCGGCCAACGTCCATGAAGCAACAGGCGAGGCCAAGTTTGGCTTCCCAGCGGGCCCCAAGGGTCTTAAGCACCGTTTCTTCCAAGGCTACCTGTACCCTTCCTACACCAACGGTGTTGTGCGTAGCTTTGCATCGGACGCTGCGGTGACCGCGTGGGAAGATTTCCGCAAGCTTTGGGCCCACACCAACCCAGCTTCGACCAACTTCAGCTTCCTTCAGGAGCAGCTGTTGAGCGAAGATGTTTGGATCGCGTTTGATCACACGTCGCGCCTTGCCGCCGCGTTTAACGAACGTCCCGATGATTTTGTTGCCTTCCCCGCGCCAGCTGGCCCAACCGGTCGTGGTTTTATGCCTGTGATCGCCGGTGTCGGCATCCCGAAAACCGCGCCTGACATGGATGCCGCCAAAGCCTTGGTTGCCCACATGCTCAAGCCTGAAACACAGCTCGCAACTTTGCGTGCGACCAACTTCTTCCCTGTGGTCGACGTTGAACTGCCGGGCGATCTGCCTCCGGCGGTTCAGGCTGCTGGCGGTGCTGTTGCCAAGATGAGCGGGTCCGCCGATGCCAACCCTGGTCTGCTTCCAGCCGGTCTGGGTTCCAAGGGCGGCGAGTTCAATCGCGTCTTTGTCGACACATTTGAGCGTATCGTTCTGGCCAACCAAGACATCCGTACAGTTCTGGACGACCAGAAAGGTGCCTTGGCGGCGATCATGAATGAAACCGGCGCGCCTTGCTGGGCCCCGGATGCACCTTCCGAAGGTGCCTGCCCGGTTGAATAAACCGACACTCTAAGACCAAAACTGTCCGGGCTAACGTACAGGCCCGGACACCCTATACCCCACAAAATCCATGTAACTGACACAGGAGCAGCGCCATGAACGCGCGGTACCTCCCTTATCTATTGATCCTGCCGGTCACACTGTTTCTGTGCCTCTTTTTCCTGTATCCCTTTGTTTTGGTGGCACAACAGGCATTCTATGTTGATGGCGGTTGGAGCCTCAAGAACTTCCAGGACATAACAAGTCATTGGAAATTCCCGATCTCGTTCAAGAACACAATGTTGCTGGCGGCAGCGGTTGTTCCAGTCCAATTGGCGCTGGCGCTGTTGATGGCCACCATGGTGTCACGGATGCAAAAAGGTCGTGATCTGATCCTTTATATCTGGACAATCCCATTGGGGATTTCCGATTTGGCCGCCGGGATTATCTGGCTGGCAATCTTTGAACAGTCCGGTTTCCTGAATTCCATGATGACGGGGCTTGGCGTGGTTGATCGTCCGGTGAACTTCCTGAGCTATCAACACCCCGGTATCGTTTTCCTCGCCATTGCTTTGGCGGAAATCTGGCGTGCAACGGCGATTATGCTGGTGATTTTGGTGGCGGGCATCGGCCTGATCCCCAAGGAATATTACGAAGCCGCCGAAGTCTTTGGGGCCAGCCCGTGGAAACGCTTTACCCGCATCACTCTGCCGATGTTGCGCCCGTCCTTGCAAACCGCATTGGTGCTGCGTGTGATCCTCGCGTTTGAGATTTTCGCGGTGGTTGCGGCGCTGGGCGGCACCTTGTTCCCCGTCCTGATGGGCGAGACATATGCCTATCAATTTGATTTGCTCAACAGCGGAGCGGCGGCGGCGATGGCCTTGATCATTCTCGCCATCTCCATCGGCTTTACCCTCGTTATCATGCGCGCCCTGCGCGTCCCGAAAGGAGCAACGATATGAACGCCGAAACCCGTTCCAGCGGACGTTTCCTTTATACGGCCTCCGTTGTGTTGCTATGTGCTTGGGTGATCGTGCCGCTCTACTTGCTGCTGATCAACACGCTGTCGTCGCCCGAAACGGTGAACAGTTTCCCCAAGCCGTTTCTGCCTGAATTCGACCTCGGAAGCCTGTCCTTCTTTGCCGGTTTCGAAGGGATGCTGAAGGCGCTGAAAAACTCGATCCTTGTGGCGGCCATGACCATGGTGATGTCCATCGCAATCGGGGCCCCGGCGGGTTATGCGCTGTCGCGGTTCGACTTTCCCGGCAAAGGGCTGTTTCGCCTGTTGATCTTGTTGACGCGGGCCTTCCCATTGCCGCTCTTGGCTCTGCCGCTGGCTGTGATGTTCATTCGCACCGGGCTGGATGACACGGTGTTTGGCCTTGCCCTTGTGCATACCACATTGGCCATTCCCTTCTCGGTTTTGATCACGTTCTCGCTCTTTTCGGGCATTCCGATTGAGCTGGAGGAGGCGGCTTGGACGCTTGGCTGTACCCGGCTTACCGCCTTTAACAAGGTCGTCTTGCCGCTGATCCTGCCCGGCATCACGGCCTCTGCGATCTTTGCCTTTGTGATCTCTTGGAACGAAGTGTTCGCGGCGGCGGTTCTCACGATTGAAAACCGCACCCTGACCGCGTTCCTCTTGCAGAATCTCGACACGTCACCGCTGCATCTGAAATTCGCGGGGGGCTTTATCCTCGTGGTGCCTGCGCTGATCTTTATCTTTGCCGTTCGCAAATACCTCTTTGCGATGTGGGGCATTGCCAACCGCTGACCCCATCCAATTCGGAGACAAACATGGCTGTTATCGAAATCAAAAACGTCGCCAAGCGGTTTGGGGATTACCAGGCGCTGAACGACATCAACCTGACCATTGCAGACCAGGAATTTATGGTTCTGCTTGGGGCGTCGGGCTGCGGAAAGTCCACATTGCTGCGGATTATTGCCGGGCTTGAGACACAAACAGAAGGCGAGGTGTGGATTGGTGGTCGTCGTATTGACAACCTGCCGCCCAAAGATCGCGGCATCGCGATGGTCTTTCAGAACTATGCGGTGTTTCCACACCTGACGGTGTTTGAAAACATTGGCTTTGGGTTGCGGATGCAAAAGCTTCCCAATGATGAGGTCACACGCCGCGTTGAGCGGACCGCAAGCTTGATGCATATCGAACAATTGCTCAAACGTTACTCGGGTGAGTTGTCGGGTGGTCAGCGTCAGCGGGTTGCCGTGGCGCGGGCCCTTGCGATGGAACCCGATGTGATCTTGATGGACGAACCATTGTCCAACCTTGATGCATTGTTGCGGATGGAAATGCGGGCCGAGCTCAAAGGTGTTTTGGCCGAAAGCAAAACCACCGCAATCTATGTGACCCATGACCAAGTCGAAGCCATGAGCATGGCCGATCGTATCAGCGTCATGCATCAGGGCCGCATCGTTCAGGCCGCTTCGCCCATCGACGTCTATCGCGATCCGGCCGAGCGCTTTGTGGCGGGCTTTATTGGCAACCCGCCGATGAACTTCCTGCCCGCGTCTCCGCTTGGCGGTGGTCAATGGTCGGTTGCTGGACAAACTCTGACTGGCCCGACCGCCGATAAACCGCTGGAATTTGCCATCCGTCCCGAAGACATGACGTTGGCGGAGGTGGGGCTCACCGCAAAGGCCAAAGTGGTTGAACCTCTTGGTGCGCATTTGCTGGTGACGGCCGAGGTTGATGGCACGCTGTTTCGCGCCGTGCTCGACAGTGATCTGCGCGTGTCACCCGGTGATACGCTGACCCTTTCCCCGACGCCGGACCGCATCCGTTGGTTCGACCCGGAAACTGAACATGCCGTCCAATGACGCTTAAGGATTCACACCACATGCAAACCCTTGTGCAAAACGCTTCAGAGATTCTGAAGGAAAATGATCTGGGAACCTACACTGTTCCCACTCACGGGCTTTACCCTTTTCAATGGAATTGGGACAGTTGCCTGACGGCGCTTGGTCAGGCCCATTTCAACGAAGTTCGCGCGTGGCGCGAGATTGAGACCCTGCTGGCCCACCAATGGGAAGACGGCATGGTTCCGCACATCATTTTCCACAAGGAGGATGATGGCTATTTTCCGGGTCCCGAAGTGTGGGCCACGGGGCGGGATGTCCCGACCTCTGGCATCACCCAGCCCGCCGTTGCCGGTTTCGCCATCAAGCGTTTGTTTGATCGCGCCAAAGACAAGGAGCTGGCCGCAGACATGGCGCGCGCGCTGCTTCCCAAAGTGTTTGCATGGCATGAATGGTTTTTCGCCAATCGCGACCCCCAGGGCACGGGCTTGGTGGCCATCCTCCATCCGTGGGAATCGGGTCGCGACAATTCCGTTGATTGGGATGATGCGTTTGAACGTGTGCCCACGACCGGCGTCCTGCCCTTCACCCGTCGAGACACGCAGCATGCCAATCCCGACCACCGCCCAACCCAAGCGCAATACGAGCGTTACATCTGGTTGGTTCAGCTGTTCCGCAGCCTGAACTGGGACAATTCCAAACTGCACGATGCGTCACCATTTCAGGTGGTGGACCCCGGTTTTAACGGCATTCTCCTGCGGTCTTGTATGGATCTGGCGGACTTGGCCGATGCGTTGGGCGAGATTGAGATCGCCGAGAAATCCCGCGCCCAGGCGACCAGAGGGATTGCCGCAATGGAAAGCCTTTGGAGCGATACACACGGCCAATACCTGTGCCAGGATCGTCGTCAAAACGCACTTATCGACAGCCCGTCTGTTGGCGGTTTGATCGCCGCCTTCGCCCCCATTCCTGCCCATCGTGCCAAAGCCTTGGCAGATCGTGTGACGGCCATGGCCAATAAAGTGTCCTACCTGGTGCCAAGCCATGACCCGGACGCCGCCGATTATGATGCCAAACGGTACTGGCGCGGCCCGGCATGGTTGATCGTCAACTATCTGATCAGCGATGGCCTCAAACGCGCAGGCCAAACCGACGTCGCCCGCCGGATCGCCAACAGCAGCGTTGAGCTGATCGAAAAGAGCGGCTTTGCCGAATATTACGACCCGATGACCGGTGAGCCATGTGGCGGAACCCGCTTCACATGGACCGCCGCTATGGTCATCGAATTTATTGCCCAGTCAGACGCCGGTTAGGCGTCGGCCCCTTTTGGGTAAAACATCGTGGGAGGCGCGTTGCCGTGGCGCCGTTGGGGGGCATAAGCCCCCCGCCATCCGATCAGAAAAACGCCTGCAATCCCGTTTGTGCACGACCCAAAATCAACGCATGTACATCATGCGTCCCTTCATAGGTGTTCACAGTCTCAAGGTTCACCATATGGCGGATCACGTGGAAATCCTGACTGATGCCATTGCCGCCATGCATGTCGCGGGCATGGCGCGCGATCTCAAGGGCTTTGCCACAGTTGTTGCGTTTGATCATTGAAATCATCTCTGGCGCAGCTTGGGCGTCATCCATCAACCGTCCGACCCGCAGCGACGCTTGCAAGCCCAATGTGATCTCGGTCTGCATATTGGCCAGTTTCAACTGAAACAGCTGTGTTTGGGCCAAGGGTTTGCCAAATTGCTTGCGATCCAGCCCGTATTGCAGGGCCGCGTGCCAACAGGCCTCAGCGGCGCCCATGGCCCCCCAGCTGATGCCATAGCGCGCCCGGTTCAAACAGCCAAACGGCCCTTTGAGCCCCGATACATTCGGCAGCAACGCGTCTTCAGACACCTCAACATTGTCCATGACAATCTCACCTGTGATCGAGGCCCGCAGCGATTGTTTGCCCTCAATCTTTGGCGCGCTTAAGCCTTTTGTGCCCTTGTCGAGAACAAAGCCCTTGATCTTGCCGTCATGGGCGTCCGACTTGGCCCATACCACAAACACATCCGCAATCGGTGCGTTAGAAATCCACATTTTGGACCCGTTCAGAACATAACCACCGTCAACCTTTTTGGCCGTGGTTTTCATGCTTCCGGGGTCGCTGCCTGCATCTGGTTCGGTCAGACCAAAACAGCCGATATATTCGCCGCTGGACAGTTTGGGCAGATATTTCTGACGCTGCTCAGCGGTGCCATAGGCATAGATCGGATACATCACCAAAGAGGATTGCACAGACATCATAGACCGATACCCGCTATCGACCCGCTCCACTTCGCGCGCGACCAACCCATAGGTGACATATCCTGCACCCAGCCCGCCGTATTCTTCTGGGATCGTGGTGCCCAACAGGCCCATTTCACCCATTTCGCGAAAAATGTCCGGGTCGGTTTCTTCCTTGGCAAAGGCATCCGTTACCCGCGGCATCAGCTTGTCCTGTGCATAGGCGCGGGCGCTGTCACGGATCATTCGTTCGTCTTCCGCCAGCTGACTTTCCATCAAGAAAGGGTCGTCCCAGGAAAAACTGGACAGACCGGGTTGGGATTGGGGTGACAGATGCGACGACATGGGGTTTTGCCTTTCGAAAGAGCGTTTCGTCATGAAGTAAACGCAAGAACCTTGCCCGCAAAGCGAATTTCCGGCATGAGTTCATTCCAAAAGGGAATGTTGTGACTGCTTCGCGCCGCTTTACACCACCACTCTCCTCGCTCACCGCCTTTGAGGCCGTGGCCCGGCATGGCTCGGTCACGGATGCGGCGCGGGAGTTGGACCTGACCCAAAGCGCCGTAAGCCGTCAAATCCAGAAACTGGAAAACCAAGTCGGTGGCCCCTTGTTTGAGCGCGACCGCAAGCGTTTGCATTTGACGGCGCAGGGGGAAACCTATGCCCATGAAATCCGCGTGGCCCTTCGGCAAATCCAAAACGCGACCATTGCGTTGCAAACCAACCCGGACGGCGGGGTTCTGAACCTTGCCAGCCTGCCAAGCTTTGGCACCCATTGGCTGGCACCGCGGCTGCCAGATTTTTTGCGCAGCCATCCGGGGATCACGCTGAATATGTCGACTCGCTTTTTGCCCGTCGATTTCAGCAAGGAAAATGTGCATGCCGCCATCCAGCACGGGCAGGGGGCCTGGCCGCATGTTGAGGCCGTGAAACTTTGGGACGAGCAGATGCTGGCCGTCGCCGCGCCCGAGCTGTTGCAAAGCGCGGATGTAACGTCACTTCCACGGCTTCAACTCGAAACCCGCCCACAGGCGTGGGGCGATTGGTTCACAGCTCAGGGCCTGCCGGAACCGGGGCGTCCGGCGATGGTGGTGGATCAGTTCGGGACCATGCTTCGTGCGGCTCAGGCTGGTCTGGGGGTGGCTTTGATGCCCGACTACCTCGTTGCGCAGAATATTGATGGGGAATCCCTGGTCGCCGTGCCGGGGGCAGCCCCCGTCAGCATCGGAGCCTATTATCTGGTGTGGCCGGAAAACGCCGGGGATTACCCGGCGTTGGCAGCGTTTCGTGATTGGTTGCGCGTCGCCTGCGCAGATCGGCTGTAAGGCGCTGGGGTGCCTATGCCTTGAGCCGGTAGCCGATTTTGAACCAATACCAAGCCAAACTGCAAATCGCCAAAGTCGCCCCAAGCGCCACCGTAAACCCAAAGAGCGGGGCGCTGTCTGAAACGCCAATGATCCCCCAGCGTGCGCCGTCGATCAGGTAGAACACCGGGTTGAAGTGGGTGATTTGGTAGAGAACCGGCGGCAGGGCTTCGACCGAATAAAAGGTGCCGGATAAGAACGCCAAAGGTGTGACGATGAAATTGGTGATCGCGGCCATCTGGTCAAACTTGTTGGCAATAACCCCGGCCAAAATGCCAAGTGCAGATAGGAACGCAGCCCCCAGGATCACAAAAGCCAGCGCCACAAACGGGTGCGCGGGAACGATGCCAAGCACAAGCCATTGCCCAAGCCCGATTGCAATCGCCACCAAAACACCACGCGCCACGCCACCGGCCAAATACCCGACCACCAATTCAAAGGCCGATAGCGGCGGCATCAATGTGTCGACGATGTTGCCCTGCACTTTGGAGATCACCAACGAACTGGAGGTGTTGGCAAAAGCGTTCTGGATCACGGTCATCATTAAAATGCCCGGTGCGATAAAGGTGGCAAAATCCACCCCCATCACGTCACCGCGTCTGGCCCCGATGGCGATGGTGAAAATCAACATAAACAGACCGGCGGTCACCAATGGTGCCAGCAAGGTCTGGGTCCAGACGTTTAAGAATCGCAAGGTCTCTCGCAAGGCCAATGTCTTGAGCCCCAGCCAATTGACCGCGCCAAAACGCCGATCACCGGGGTGAAAGCTCGGATTTTCTAGATTCGTCTGTGACATTGATGCCCCTCGTTTCGCTGCCCGCCTTGTATCTTGTTTCGCAATGATTAGAATAGGGCGAACTTTGAAACGACAGGCGGTCCCTTGCGGGCCGCTTTTTCAGTGGGAATACACGATGTCCTGGACCGATGAACGCGTCGAGACGCTCAAAAAGATGTGGGGCGAAGGCCAATCCGCAAGCCAGATCGCCAAAGAACTTGGCGGCGTGACCCGCAACGCCGTAATCGGCAAAGTGCACCGTTTGGGCCTGTCGAACCGCGCCGGTTCCGGCGGATCCGCGGACACCAAGCCCAAAGCCAAGGCCGAGCCTAAGCCCAAGGCCGCGCCCAAGCCCAAGGCCGCCGAAGCCGCGCCCAAGCCCAAGCCAGCGCCAGCCGCGCCAAAACCTGCCGCAGCTGCGCCTGCCGCATCTACGCCCGCTGTTTTGCCAGCGCGCAAACAAATCATCCCAGCCGGCCAGCCATTGCCGCCTCAGCCATCGGCCAATGAAATCTCACCCGAGGCCTTGGCCCGTGTGTCTGAGATCGAAAAGAAAGCCAAAAAGCTGAGCTTGATGGAATTGACCGAACGGACCTGCAAATGGCCTGTCGGTGACCCTGCGACCGATGATTTCTGGTTCTGCGGTCTGCCGGTTCAACAGGGCAAGCCCTATTGCGAAGCCCATGTCGGCGTCGCCTTCCAGCCGATGAGCTCGCGCCGCGACCGCCGTCGCTAATCGCGGTCGACATTCAATAGACAGCGCCCTGCCGATCTCGGCGGGGCGTTTTCATTTTCGCGCCTTGGTATGGTGCGACAGTATCGCCAGAAAGGCCTTGGTCATTGGTTTTTCGACTTTGGATCCAGGCCAAATAGCGTGAACGGGGATGGCAGGCAGGGACCAGTCGGGCAAGATTTCGACAAGCGAGCCATCAGAAATCTGGGTCGCCACATAATGGCGGGGCGGTGAGGCCACAGCCATACCATGTGTCGCCAAATCGACCATGGCTTCTATGTTGTCGACACTGAGGTTGCCTGCCTGTTCAATGTCTTGAAAAATGCCTGAGATATGCGTGAGCCGTCGACGAGAGCCAAGATGGCTGTGCTTGATCCATGGCGCTTGGGCGAGATCGTCGAGGGTCTCAATCTGGCCATGATCGGCCAGAAATCTCGGGGCGGCCACTATTATGCGGGGCATTTCCCAGACGTGGGTGCATTTCAATGTCGAATCTTGCAAGACCCCTGCCCGCAATGCCAGATCGATTTTGCCCGCAATCAAGTCATGTGCGGTGTCGGCGTAGCAAAGATCCAAGTCCACGTTTGGGTGATCACGTTGGAACTGCGCCAATGCGGTTGAGACCGGGGATCTCAACAACGAAACAGTAAGCGCAATGCGTAATCGCCCCCGCAATGTTCCATCGCCGTTGATCGCCTCTTCTAGCCCAGTTTCGGCCATGTGACGCATGTTACTTGCGGCGTCGCGCAAACGTTCACCGGTTTCGGTTAGGGTCAGTTTGCGGGTGGAGCGATACATCAACGGCCCGCCAACGGCCTGTTCAAGCAATTGGACATGGTAGGTAACCGCCGAGGGTGTCATGCCCAAAGCGCGCGCCGCGCCGCGAAAGGAGCCTTGTTGCGCGACCTCAGCAAAGACCCCGAGAGATTTGAGGTGTTCAATACTCATTGATATGATTTTTTGATCAGTGCATTCAATTGTTACCCTATTTGGTGCAGGTGGTCACCGCAATAGATTGGTTGGGTCAACCGAGGACCTTCCATGCCATCGCTTTTACCCATCGCTCTCTTTGCGTTTACCATGTCGTTTTTACCCGGCCCGGTGAATATCATCACCCTTGCCTCTGGCTTGCAAAATGGTGTCCGGCCGACGCTAGGCTTTGTGACTGGGGCCACGTTTGGTTTTGCAGGGTTGTTGGCGGTCATTGGTGTCGGAATGGCGGAGATGCCGGAAACTGGTGGGGTTATCTTAGATGTGATGACCTGGGCCGGGGCCGGGTTGATCGTTTATATTGCGATGCCGCTTTTTCGGCCAAACGCCTTGGGCACATCCCAGAAACAACCGATCCCAACCTTTGCGCAGGGCGCGTTGTTGCAATGGTTAAACCCCAAAGCGTGGGGCGCGATCCTTGCGGCGCTCTCATTGTTCAATCTGCGGCCCGGATCACTTGACCTTGTCTGGGTGATCGCGGTGTGGAGCGTTTTGTGTTTCATCGGGGTTGGAGTTTGGGCGGTGTTTGGTGCGCAGATGCAGCGCCTTTTGCGCAACCCCGCCTACATGACAATGATGTGCCGTGTGATGGGCAGTGTTCTGCTCCTCCTAGTGGGTATCTTTCTTTGGCGCTGGGCGCAATCCTGACGACCCCCTTCCCACAGCGCCGGGGGCAGGCTATACGCCCGCATGGTTCAGAATCCGCCCAATATCCGCCCCGACCTTGCGCCACGTGCGCAATTTGGTGACACGCGCCGCGATGGCCAGCCGACTGTTGGCATGGTCTCGCTCGGCTGCCCCAAAGCTTTGGTCGATAGCGAACGCATCCTGACCCGGCTGCGCGCCGAAGGCTATGGCATTTCGCCCGACTATTCCGGTGCCGATGCGGTGATTGTGAACACCTGTGGGTTCCTTGATAGCGCCAAGGCCGAAAGCCTTGAGGCGATTGGTGAGGCTTTGCAGGAAAACGGCAAGGTCATCGTGACCGGCTGTCTTGGTGCGGACCCGGAATACATCACCGGCGTGCATCCCAAGGTTATGGCGGTCACTGGCCCGCACCAATACGAACAGGTGTTGGATGCGGTGCATGGGGTTGTGCCACCGTCGCCCGACCCGTTTATTGACCTGTTGCCGGCCCGTGGCATTAGCCTAACCCCGCGCCATTTCAGCTATCTGAAGATTTCTGAAGGCTGCAATCACAAGTGCAAATTCTGCATCATCCCGGATATGCGCGGCAAGCTGCAATCGCGGCCCCACAAGGCGGTGCTGCGTGAGGCCGAAAAGCTTGTCGAGGCTGGTGTGCAGGAGCTTCTAGTGATCAGCCAAGACACCAGCGCCTATGGCGTTGATTGGAAAGATGGCGAACGCGGGGCTGAAAAACACATTACCCGTCTTGCACGTGACCTTGGCAGCCTCGGGGCGTGGGTGCGCCTGCATTATATCTATCCTTACCCGCATGTGCGTGAGCTGATCCCGCTGATGGCGGATGGCTTGATCTTGCCCTATCTGGACGTGCCATTCCAACATGCGCATCCTGACACGCTCAAACGCATGGCGCGTCCGGCGGCGGCGGAACGCACCTTGGACCGGATCGCAGAATGGCGCGGCATTTGCCCCGACATTACCCTGCGCAGTACCTTCATCGTAGGCTATCCGGGTGAAACCGAGGACGAATTCCAAACGCTATTGGATTGGATGGACGAGGCGCAATTGGACCGCGTCGGGTGCTTTCAATATGAAAACGTTGACGGCGCGCGTTCAAATGACCTGCCCGACCATGTACCCGATGAGGTCAAGCAAGAGCGCTGGGATCGGTTTATGGAAAAGGCACAGGCGATTTCCGAAGCCAAGCTCGAAGCCAAAGTTGGCAAAGTCATGGATGTGATTGTTGACGATGTCGACGAAGATGGCATCGCCACCTGCCGCACCAAAGCCGACGCACCGGAAATTGACGGCAACCTGTTTATTGACGAAGGCGCAAGCGATCTTTCGCCGGGTCAAATTGTTTCCGTTGAGGTAGATGAAGCCGGGGAATACGACCTGTGGGGTAAATTGGTTTAACCTAAAGGATCTATCTTTGTTCACCAATATGGATGGGCAATCCGTTTTGGCCGAGTTGGCCAAATTGCCAAACGGACAGCGACGCAAAACTGCCCGCCGATTGATCTACAAGAAAAAGCAACGCCCGAGTGATTTGGGCGAGCAATTGGTTTTGCTGGAACATTTGTCTCGTGATGACGTGTTGACCCAGTTTGACCGCTATTATGCAACCATCGCAGGCGCGCATAAAATATGTGAGCAAACCCGCGTAGATCTTGCCAACAGTTGGGCAGATAAAATGTGGGCGGATTGGGCTGATGTGCGCAAAATGCCAATCGCATACGGCCTGCGCAAGGATCGCACGCATTTGGTGTTTTCCTGGATCAATGTGGCGATGAACATTGATTTGCTGCGTGGCGGAAAACATGCCGGCGACTGGGCTGATGCCGCCTTTGCGGAACTTGATCATTTGAACCCGCGTCAAATGACCCCCTATTTGTTCAATAGTAACAGCAACATCATCAAGGTGATTGGCATTGGCCTCCTGTCGCGGCCGGATCAACTTGAAGCCCGGTTTGAGTTGGCTCTGAGCTTGGAGTCTTATGGGATCGAGATCAATAACCCGATATTTTGGTGGGTCTTTAGCCGCTTTAGATCGCCCGAGCGCTTTAAGGATGTAAAGCTGCGTGCTGCCTTCAATTCGCACCGCAATTCGATGCGCCGGATTGATGCGATGGAGCAGGCTTGCAACGCCGCTGGCGGCGATGCCAAACGCGCGGCATTTCTCCAAGTCGCCAAACTATGCGTGGCGCAAGCGACACCTGCGCAACAAGAGGCATTGTTACATGTGGTGAAAACCCAAGTTCTGACCTGAACAAAAGGGCGGAACCATCAGAAGCAATTGGGCCGCCGTCAAACGGTTTCGTCTTCGAGGTGCATTTTCATGTCGATCAGCACCTTTTGAATCTGCAGGGTTTCTTTCAGCAAACGTTTGGCTTCGTTGGCCGAAATCACACCATCTTCGATGGATTGGTGGTATTCGGCCATCAACATGCCAAAGCGCTGTGACAGGGCGATCACATCCGAATTCACGCCACCCTCTTTTTCGGAGTTCCGGCGGCTGTCATCAAAATGCAGCATAATGCCCTTAAGCTCTGCCAGTGCCGCTGTGACATGCGGATATGAGGCGGCCTCTTCGAGCGCGGCAACCGCGTCAACAGGCATGAACCTGTCTTGATGCTCAGGATAGTCAGAATAATAGCGCCCAAGCGTTGCTTTGGATTTGCCAGTTAATTCGCAGGCGGCTTCGATGCCTACATCCTTGACCAATGCTTCGATGTGCTTTTTCAGGTAGCTACCGACAGATGCCATTTATTGTCCTCGTGCCCGGGACGTTCCGGGGAACTTTCCAACTCCATTCCCATTACCGCTATCTGCCAGAAATGTCATGTAGAAAACAGCCCTACACGTGGTGGGGGGTAAGAGTTTCCGGTTCCCAGACCGGACTTGGTGCAGAGAAGGGAAGGCTTTGAATGGTCTCTGGGGGTGCTTTGGTTATCCGCCCCTTCTCGTCAAAACTTGTTGGTTCAGGTTCCGGGTCTCGTGACCCCCGGGGCTTTCCCAGGGATCTGGACCTGAACCAATGAGCTTTTTACAGCGTTCCATCTTGCTCATTTTGGACTGTTGCGGCACATGGTTGCGCCATGGCCAAACTGCATTTCCAATACTCAACGATGAACGCGGGCAAATCGACCCTGCTGTTGCAAGCCGCGCATAATTACAATGAACGCGGCATGCAGACCTATCTGCTGACCGCTTCCTTTGATGATCGTGCCGGGGCTGGTAAAATCGGCTCCCGGATCGGGTTGTCGCGGGACGCGGACCTGTTTGACAGCAAGGCCGATCTGTTTGCCGAGATCAAAACCCGTCTGGACAAAGGGCCTGTTGCCTGCATTTTCGTCGACGAAGCTCAGTTTTTGACCAAAGATCAAGTGTGGCAACTGGCCCGTGCTGTTGATGATCTGGGCGTGCCGGTCATGGCCTATGGCTTGCGCGTCGATTTTCGCGGTGAGCTGTTTCCTGGGTCGGCTGCTCTGCTGGCCGTGGCCGATGAAATGCGCGAGGTGCGCACCATTTGCCATTGTGGACGCAAGGCGACTATGGTCATCCGACAAGATGATCAGGGCAGGGCGTTGGTAGATGGTGAACAGGTGCAAATCGGCGGCAATGAAACCTATGTTAGCCTATGCCGACGCCATTGGCGCGCGGCCGTCGGTGACAAGGGTTAAACGCTGATGTTTGGGCTTCCACTGAACGCTCAAACCTTTTGGACCGGCCTTGTCGTCGCGATTGTCGGATTTTTCAGCTCTTTCCCGATTTTCCTACAAGGTGTCGAAGCCATGGGGGCCAGCCCCGCCCAGGCCTCATCGGCGGTTATGGCCGGGTCCGTGGCCATGGGCATCGCAGCGATCTTCTTAAGCCTGCGCTACAAAATGCCCGCCAGTGTCGCATGGTCGACGCCGGGGGCGGCGCTCTTGGCGGTCTCTGTACCGGATGCCGCCGGGTTTGCCGGGGCGGTGGGGGCATTTGTCTTTGCAGGCGTCTTGGGGGTTGTCTCTGGCTTCTGGCGGCCCTTGGCCCGTTTGGCCGCCGCAATCCCTGCGCCGATCACTATGGCGATGTTGTCCGGCGTGTTGTTCTCAATCTGCCTTGTGCCGTTTCGCAGCTTGGCCGAGGCTCCGGCCATTGCCGTGCCGATCATGCTGACATGGTTTGTGGTTGGGCGGTTTTCACGTCTCTTCGCTGTGCCTGCTTCGGTCATTGCGCTGGTGATCCTTGTCGTCATCCAAAATGATGGATTTCCGGTGCCACCCGATATCTTGACCGCCCCCGTGGTCGTGATGCCGGTGTTTTCTCTCTCCGCGGTACTAAGCCTGGGCTTGCCTTTGTTTCTTGTCACCACGGCGACGCAAAACATTCCCGGTGTCTCGGTCCTAAAGGCCAATGGCTACGAACCGCCCTCGGGGTCTCTCTTTGCGACGGTCGGGGTGTTTAGCATCCTTAGCGCGCCCTTTGGGGCCATTTCGACCTGCGTCGCCGCAATAACGGCGGCGATGTGTTGTGACGAAAACGCCCATCCTGACCCGGCGCAACGCTATATGGCGGCGGTCTGGGCTGGCTTGTTTTATTGTCTCTTCGGGGTCTTGGCGGCGGGCGTGACTTTTATCGCCGGGCTTGCACCGCCCATGGCCATGGCCACCCTTGCCGGTGTGGCGCTTTTCAATGTCTTTGCCAACTCTGCATCGGTCGCGTTAGGCAACGAAGACACTCGCGAAGCCGCGGCTCTGACCTTTGTCATGACGGCGTCAGGGGTGACGATGCTTGGGCTAGGGGCGGCGGTATGGGGCCTGTTGGTTGGCTGCGCGGTTCACCTGATCAAGGTCAAGTCAAACCGCGCGCGGTGATTGCAATTAGGCCCGTTCGACCAGGACCGACCCAACCGAATATCCCGCCCCAAAGGAACAAATCACGCCGCGATCTCCAACTTGCAAGTCGTCGGAATTCTGCGAAAAGGCGATGATCGACCCGGCCGAGGACGTGTTGGCATAGTCTTGCAAGATATTGGGCTGTTCCCCGGCTTCTGGCACGCGCCCCAAGACTTTCTTGCCAATGAAATCATTCATCGTCTTATTGGCCTGATGCAGCCACAAACGGCGCAGATCACCGGCGTCCCAACCGGTATCGGACATGTGGCTCAGAATATGCGCCGACACCATAGGCAGCACCTCTTTGAACACTTTACGCCCGTTTTGCATGAACTGCATGTCGCGGCGGTCGTCCATCTGGTCGTGTGCTTTTCGCAAGAAACCGTGGTTGTTGCGGATGTTGTTGGAAAATTTGGTCGCACAGCTGGTTGATTGAATGGTGAAATGCGGGCCATTGGCCTCTTCGTCGCGCTGAATAACCACTGCCGTTGCCACATCGCCAAAGATAAAATGGCAATCTCGGTCGCGCCATTCCAAATGCCCGGAACAAATCTCTGGGCAAATCACCAAAGCCCGGCGCACCGAGCCTGACCGCACCATATCCGCCGCCGCCTGAATGCCAAAAGTCGCCGAAGAACAGGCGACATTCATATCAAAGGCAAATCCATCGGCTCCCAGCAAGTTCTGAATTTCAATTGCAATCGCGGGGTAGGCGCGTTCGTGGTTAGACGCCGCACAGATCACCAAATCAATGTCCGTCCCGGCCAGCCCAGCCATCCCCAGCGCCTTGTTCGCAGCATCAAGCCCCATCTCGGCCATGATCCCCGGCACCCCGTCTTCGCGCCCCGGCAGTTGCGGATACATCCGATCTGGATCAAGCACCCCGGCCTTGTCCATCACATAGCGGCGTTCAATCCCGGATGCGTTGAAGATAAACTCGGAACTGGAATGCGCCATGGCGTCCACAGTCCCCGCGTCTATCGCCTCGGAATGTGTGGCGTTCCATCGATCTGCATAGGCGTTAAACGCCACCACCAATTCGTCATTGCTGATCGATTGCGACGGGGTGAACACCCCATGACCGGTGATGGCAGGTTGATACATCGAAAATCTCCTTTGGGGCACGACCGAACCCCAACCGCGCCCAGAGGTCAAGCTTTGCCGCTGGGTCAGCCGGATTAATGCATCCGGGAACCGGCAGGAACTGGCTTATCGGGGCGGGCCAGCACGATGTCGCCCGCCTCATCCGAAAACCCAAGCACAAGCACTTCGGACATAAACGGCCCGATTTGGCGCGGGGGGAAATTTACCACCGCCATGATTTGGTGCCCAACCAGGCTTTCGGGTGTGTAATGGGCAACAATCTGGGCCGAACTTTTCTTCTCACCGATCTCACCACCAAAATCGATCCATAGCTTGATCGCTGGTTTGCGAGCCTCGGGAAAGGGTTCGGCGCGCAGCACTGTCCCCACCCGAATATCCACCGCCAGAAAATCGTCAAAACTGATCTCAGCCATTTGCCAACTCCTTGGACCTGTTCACAGCCGCGCCCACCGTGGCCTCGATTAGCTTGGGCAAGCCTGTTGTCTCGTCCATCAACACCTCCAACCCAGCTTGGGTTGTGCCATTGGGCGAGGTCACATTGCGCCGCAATTGCGCCGGGCTTTCTTCGCTGTTTGCCGCCAAAGCTCCGGCCCCCGCCACCGTCGCCTGCGCCAGTTGCATGGCCATCTCGGCAGGCAGGCCTTGGGCCTCGGCCGCCGCCGCCAGACATTCAATCATGTGAAACACATAGGCCGGACCTGATCCGCTCACTCCGGTTACCGCATCAATCTGCCCTTCATGTTCCAAACGGACAACCTCACCAACCGCCGAGAGCAAGTCTTCTGACATGTCGAGATGCGCAGGCGTTGCCAAAGCGTTGCCGACAACGGCGCTGATCCCCTGACCAATTGCGGCGGGGGTGTTTGGCATGGCGCGAATAATGGGCGTCTGGGCCCCCAAAATCGTCTCATATGTGGCGATGGTGATCCCTGCAGCCACTGACAAAAACAGCGTCCCGCCATTCCCCAAAGCCTGCAAATCTGGCAGGGCCTCTTGCATCATCTGAGGTTTTACCGCGATCAACACAATCGCCGGATCATGGGGGAGCCCCTCATTGAGATGCACCCCCTGTGCCGCAAGCCAGTCAGACGGATACGGGTCCGTCACCCAGACCGACCCGGCCGGCAACCCACGCGCCAACCAGCCCTCAAGCATGGCCGATCCCATTTTACCACATCCCAACAGCACCAGCCCGCGCCGTGCGATTTCGCTGTCTTGCATGTCATTCCCCAAATTTCTGGCCCAAATCCTAATGTCCAACAGCTACGCAAAGAAAAAGGGCACCGCAATGGCACCCTTTGTTTTCTTCTGCCCAAACATGATCAGGCGGAAACGGCCGCTTATCGCAGGCAGATGTATGTGCCCCCCAAACGGCGGGTCTTGCACTCAGGCGCGTCCGTAGGCTTCGGCAATGGCAATCTGCATCGCATCCTTGGCGCTACGGTCGGTCCAGATCATCAGCTGGAATGCCGGGTAATAGCGCTCAGCGCTCAGCACGGCGGCGTTGATCATCGTGTCGATTTGTTCAGGCGATGCAATATTGCCCCCGGCCAGAACCAGACCATATTTGTACACCATAAGCTTTTGCGGAGCCCAATAGCTGAACGATCCGGCCCAGCATTGATCGTTGACAAGGTTCAGCCCTTCGTGAAGCGACGCGACTTTGTCTTCTGGCGGATCCATGTCAAAGGTACAGATCATCCGCAGCGTTTCATCGCCGCCGGACCAGGCCAATGTGATGGAATATGTGCGCCACTGGCCTTCGACGGCCATGGCGATTTGGTCATCAGCCAAACGCTCAAATTCCCAGTCATTGTGAACAGCAATATGTTCGACAATGTCGATTGGATGCAGGTCTTCCTCAAGATAATGCTCGGACAGGGACATGCCGTCACCTCTTTTGTTATAGCGCTGGGGGGACCGATTTCCGCCAACGCTTGCTGACTGCTCTAGGGTCTGCGTTGTATTCCGCGACCCTTACAAGATATGGTGCATGGGCCGAGGGGGGGAAGTAAAGCAATATTTTCCGTATGCACACAGTAAGTTGTGGACGAAATGGACTTGTCCACAGAATATAGGCTTATCCACAGCCTGTCATGTCGGTTAGCTCAGGATGTCAGGCTCAGACCAAAGCAAACCTGCTGAACCTCGGCCACGGAACCTTGGGGCAAGACTTGAAAACCTTGTTCAATCAAAACCTTGCCCTCATGGATCAGTTGAAAGGTCCAGAGTCCCAGAACAAGCTCATCATCGGTTTCAAACGAGTACAGATTGACCAACGGGTCGTTGCCACGCATGGGCGCGTGCCAGCTTTGTTGCGTGATCCCGTCGGGGCCCATCGGTGGGTGAATTATACGCATCTTTGCCCCGTTTAGCTCCGTTTCGTCGCGAAGAACGGTGCGCAGGCCAAAGCTCAACCCAATATGTGCCGGGACAAACGCGGTCGCGACATCCACCTCTTTTTTCTGATCAATCAGGTTTATGACACCCGAGGCCGTGTCCGGCGCAGGCTCTGTCCCACCCAGTTTGATGTCGCAAATCACACCGTAATCCAACATTGTGACCGGTGACACATCGTCAGCGGCCATTACCATATGGGGCGTCACAAGAAGAGCGAAGGGCAGGGCAAAGCGGTGCATGGTTTGATCTCGAAAGGGGCTCCACTCCATATAGGAACGGGTGCCGCCATTTCTAAGACAGTGGCCCGTCTTTGCAAGCGCGTCGCGTTTCAGGGGCCTCGTGGGCGGGCACAATGTCATAGCTTTGCTGGTAAACAACCAGATCGCCATCCGAAAGCCGGAAGGTCCAAGTGCCGGGGACAAGCTCAAAGCCGTCCTCAAACGTGTATCCAACAATCGTCAGCCCTCGGGCGTCCAATGTCGGCCAACTCTGCCCCGTTTGGTTTTTCGGTCCCATCGGCGGATGCGTCACGCTAGCGACATACATACCGCTTGTGGGCGGCGCTGAGACGGCAAGAATTGCGCCAAAGGTGCGCGGGATTTCGGCGGGAATGGTTCGTGTTTGAACCGCGAAATCGGGGAATTTGTCGCGCAAAATGACTTCGCCATCGACCGTGTCGTGGCCCGATTCCAAAGTGCCCGGACCCAAATTACAGGCCACGCCGAAACTCAACTCCTTCACATAGGGCAAAACAAAATCGGCCTTCCCTGCGTGTGCAGGAAAGGCCATGATAAACATCAAAATTGCGAAGCGCATTAGCCGATAGCCACGGCTTTTACATCCTCATCAATGAACGGCACATATTGTTCAAAGTTGTCTGCGAACATCTGCACCAGCTTCTGTGCCTGGGCGTCGTAGGCTTCTTTGTCGTCCCAGGTTTTGCGTGGATCAAGCAACAACTCCGCAACGCCTTCGACCTGAACAGGCACTTCAAAGCCAAAGTTCGGATCTTTACGGAATTCTGCGCCGTTGAGCGAACCGTTCAGCGCCGAGTGCAACAGCGAGCGGGTGGCGCGGATCGGCATACGCGACCCTTCGCCATAGGCTCCACCGGTCCAACCGGTGTTGACCAACCAGCAGGTTGCGCCATGTTTGGCGATCTTGTCGCGCAGCAGGTTGCCATAGGCTTCTGGACGGCGTGGCATGAATGGCGCGCCAAAGCAGGTTGAGAATGTTGGCTCTGGCTCGGTCACGCCGCGCTCTGTGCCCGCAACCTTGGAGGTGAAGCCAGACAAGAAGTGATACATCGCCTGCGCAGGTGTCAGACGCGCGATCGGAGGCAAGACGCCAAAGGCATCACATGTCAGCATGATGATGTTCTTGGGATGGCCACCCAGCGCGGTTTTCGACGCGTTGTCGATGTAGTGCAGCGGGTACGCGCAACGCATGTTCGCGGTCAGGCTGTCATCTTGGAAGTCAAGATCACGGGTCTCTTCGTCATAGACCATGTTCTCGATCACCGTGCCGAATTTCTCGGTCGTGGCATAGATTTCAGGCTCGGCCTCAGGCGAGAGGTTGATGGTTTTGGCATAGCAGCCACCTTCAAAGTTGAAGGTGCCGCGGTCAGACCAACCATGTTCGTCGTCGCCAATCAACACGCGCTCAGGATCGGCGGACAGGGTGGTTTTCCCGGTGCCCGACAGGCCAAAGAAGACAGCCGTATCAATCGGGTTGCCAACCGCATGGTTCGCCGAGCAATGCATCGCCATGATGTCTTTGCCAGGCAGGATGTAGTTGAGCAGGGTAAAGACCGATTTTTTGTTCTCACCGGCATATTCGGTGTTGGCGATCAGGATGGTCTTTTTGTCAAAGTTCATCGCGATCACGGTGTCGGTCCGACAGCCGTGCTTTTCAGGATCGGCCTTAAACGACGGGCAGTTGATGATCGTCCAATCGGCAACAAAGCTGTCCAGATCTTCGCGATCCGGGCGGCGCAGCATGTGGCGGATAAACAGGTTGTGCCAGGCCAGCTCAGACACAACACGCACGTCGATGGCATTGGCCGGATCGGCACCGCCCACCAAATCCTGTACGTAGTAATCCTTGCCCTTCATGTGTTCGATCATATCGGCATGAAGCGCATCAAAGCCTTCTGGCGCCATCGGGGCGTTGTTTTCCCACCAGATGGTATCGGCGACGCTTTCGGTCTTGACGATGAATTTATCCTTGGGGGAGCGACCGGTGAATTTCCCGGTGGTCACAAGGAATGAACCGCCCTTGCCCAAACTGCCTTCACCCCGTTTCAGGGCCGCTTCAATCAGTGCGGGCTCCATGAGGTTGTAATAGACATTGCCCAGACCTTCGATCCCTTGATCTTCAAGTCGGAATTGCGGGTTTACCCGTCCAAATGTCATATGCATTGCTCCTGTCGCAGCGCTGTCTTGGTAAGTTTATTGCGGCATGGGTGCCGCCCGTGAACGATCCTTTAGCACGTCGTTTTCAGGAGTGAACAGGACGCAAAAGCGCAGTTAGCGCAACCAGATCAAGGTTTAGCGATACCATAGCGAAAGCTTGCCCAGACTTTTTGGTAAATCACTGAATGTTTGCGCCCCCATCAGGAAACAAAGGTGAGGCTTTTTGGTCATTCCTTAACAGATTTCGTTCGAAATGTGGCAGTCAGAGCGCCTGATTCGCCGATTTGGATTGTTGAAAAGAGGTTAATGGCCCATAGTGGCGCAAAAAACAGGCAACCAGAGCAGTATAAGGAATGCCCAATGTCAAAAATCGCCCTAGTGGACGATGACAGGAATATCCTGACGTCAGTATCTATGACTCTTGAGGCTGAGGGCTTCGAAGTCGAAACATATAATGACGGTCAAGCCGCGCTTGACGCATTTAACAAACAGATGCCCGACATGGCCGTCTTTGATATCAAGATGCCACGTATGGACGGTATGGATTTGCTACAGCGCGTGCGCCAGAAATCCAAAATGCCGGTGATCTTTCTGACCTCCAAAGATGATGAAATCGATGAGGTTCTTGGCCTGCGTATGGGCGCTGACGATTATGTGAAAAAGCCCTTTTCACAGCGTCTTCTGGTCGAACGCATTCGGGCCCTGCTGCGCCGTCAAGAGGCCGTTGCCGGTGACATCGTTGGCGACACCGAAGAGACCAAGCTTATGACGCGCGGCTCGCTCTCCATGGATCCGCTGCGCCACGCGGTGACCTGGAAAGGCAACGACGTGTCGTTGACCGTCACCGAATTCCTGCTGTTGCAGGCGCTTGCACAGCGTCCCGGCTTTGTAAAATCGCGCGATCAGCTTATGGATGTCGCTTATGATGATCAGGTCTATGTGGATGACCGGACCATCGACAGCCACATCAAGCGCCTGCGCAAGAAAATGCGGACCGCAGATGACGAGTTTTCGGCAATCGAAACACTCTATGGCATCGGCTACCGGTATAACGAAGAGTAAGTCATGGCTTTGGCCGAAGGTATGAACTCTGGCGGCGGCGACGAAGATCGCCGCGATGCCGATGTGGTGCTGGGCGACGATTGGGTCGCGCCAGACAGTACGGTTGAAAAGGAGCTGCGTGACAGTCGTGCACGCCGCTCGGTCTTTTCTCTCAAAACCTCTCCTCTGACCCGCAAAATCATCACATTTAACCTCATTGCGGTTAACGTCCTGGTTGCGGGCATCTTGTGGATGAATTCCTCGCGCGAGACGTTGTTGATTCAACACGCCAATGCGCTGCAATCCGAAGTCGAACTGATCGCCGATGTGTTTGAGGCGCAGCTGCCTGTCGGGGCACCCGTCAATTTGGCGACGTCCGATGGCATTGAGGTTGCTGACACCGTTGACGGGATCGACCTGCGCGAAGGGTTGCAATTGCTGGTGTTTGACACTGGCAACTTCTTGGTCGGAGAAACCGCAGGGAAAATGGCCCGGATGATCCCGGCCCCAACGACAGAAGAAGAACCCGCGCCGATTTCCAATTTCCTGAGCAGGATTTGGACAAGTGTCGCCGGTCTGTTTAACTATTTTTCCACCGAACCTGATCTTGTCCTTGAAGATAAGCTGCGTCGGATGATTGAAACCAGCGATGTCACCCAGACACGCGTGATCGAGGATAAGACCAGCGGGGGCTTTACCCTGTTTCATGCCCTGTCCCCCATCCGTCAGGGCAGCGGCATCGTCGGAACCGTGGCCTTGGTCTCCACAGCGCAGGAAATCGACGCCTCGGTAACCGCTGAACGTAAACGCGTTTTGCAAGTATTTTTGATCGCGACGCTGGTCTCAATCGGGCTAAGTCTCGTGCTGGCCTCGACCATCGCCAACCCGATCTCTGATCTTGCCGATGCGGCTGAGATTGGGCGTGATCGCCATCGCCGCAATGTGGCACCGGGTCGGATCCGCATTCCTGACCTGACGGCGCGACCCGATGAAATTGGGCGTCTGTCCGGGGCGCTGCGTGGCATGGTCAGCGCGCTGTATGATCGGATAGACAGCAACGAACAGTTTGCCGCCGATGTGGCGCATGAAATCAAAAACCCCTTGGCCAGCCTGCGGTCCGCCGTTGGCTCGCTGCGTATGGTCAAAAAGGAAGAGCATCGCACCAAGCTTTTGGATGTGATCGACCACGACGTGCGTCGCCTTGACCGTCTGGTGAGCGACATTTCCAACGCTTCACGCCTTGATTCCGAGTTGGTCAAAGAAGAAGAGCAAGAGTTCAACTTGATGGAGATGGTTGGCAATATCGCTGAGTTTCTTGGTCAAGATGCCGAGAAGAAAGGCATCGAATTCATCGCCGATTTGCCTTCGAGCCCGATCAATATCCACGGTCTAGAGCCGCGTTTGGCCCAGGTTTTCGTCAATCTTGTGACCAACGCCATTAGCTTTTGCGAAGACGGCGATGCCATCCGCGTTTGGGCCCGTCGGCGCGATAATCGTGTTCTGGTTGTTGTGGAAGACACGGGCCCCGGCATTCCAGAAGAAGCGCTCGCAAAGATTTTCAAACGGTTCTACACCTCGCGCCCTCAATCAGATTTTGGTAATAACTCTGGTCTTGGCCTGGCGATTTCCAAACAGATCGTCGAAGCCCATGGCGGGGTGATCTGGGCGGAAAATATTCGCCCAACCGAAGCGGATGTGACCTCCGAACCGTTGGGTGCGCGCTTCGTTGTCGGCTTGCCGCTCTGATCCATGTCTGGCTCTGATCTGAATTTGCATGCCAGCGCCGTTGTTTTGCAGGGGCGGGGCTTGCTGATTCAGGGGGCGTCTGGCTCCGGTAAATCCGGGTTGGCCCTGTCACTGATGGCGCATGGCGCGCAGCTTGTTTCAGATGATCGCACAATTTTGACCCGTGACGCGGGCGGGGTTTGGATGTCGGCGCCCGCTCCAATTGCCGGTATGATCGAAGCGCGGGGAATCGGCCTCATTCGCGCTGATTGTGCGCCCCATGCGCCGCTGCACGCCATGGTTGATCTTGATCACGAAGAGCGTGACCGACTGCCCCCAAATCGAGAGATTTCTATACTCGGGTATAGTGTTCCCTTGCTTTTTAACGTTTCGTCTCCTTATTTCCCTGCAAGCCTAGTACAGTTTCTTAAGGGAGGTCGGAGAGCCTAATCATGGAGCCTCATAACCCATCCAGCCAACGCGTGGTCTTGGTGACCGGCCCGTCAGGCGCGGGGCGATCCACAGCGATCAACACGCTTGAGGATTTGGGCTTTGAGGCGATTGACAACATCCCGCTCAGCTTAATTCCGCGCCTTCTGGATGGAGCCACGCGATTGGCTCAGCCGCTCGCGCTTGGAATTGACGCGCGAAACCGCGACTTTTCCGTCGAAGGGCTGTTGGAACTGCAGGCGATTTTATCGACCCAAAGCGAAATGCAGTGCGAGCTGCTCTATCTCGACTGTCTGCCAGATATTCTGTCCCGAAGGTATTCCGAAACCCGACGGCGCCATCCGCTTGCGCCTGACGAAAGCCCCGCAGATGGCATCGCGCGCGAGATGGCCTTGCTCGAAGATGTGCGGGCCCGCTCTGATATTTTGATTGATACCAGTGAGTTGACGATCCACGATCTGCGATCCGAAATCGAAAACTGGTTCTCAGACGCCACCGGTCAGGGCATGGCGATTTCGATCCATTCCTTTTCATACAAACGTGGGTTGCCGCAGGGGCTTGATATGGCTTTTGACTGTAGGTTCCTGCGCAATCCCCATTGGGAGCCAGAGTTGCGCCCCTTTACCGGGTTGGATGGCCAGGTGTCGCAATATGTGGCAGCTGACAAACGTTATGACGCGTTTGTTAAACATATTATGGGACTGTTGGGCGTGGTGTTGCCCGGATGTCTGGAAGAAGGCAAAGCGCATTTTTCCATCGGGTTTGGATGTACCGGCGGCAAACATCGCTCAGTTGCCCTTACGGAAGCTGTTGCTGCAGCCCTTGCGAAGAACAGCTGGCGGGTGTCAATTAGACATCGCGAATTGGAGCGGCAGGGCGTGCGACTAGCGCCCAAAGCGGCCCCTGAAACTGAAAGAGAGGCCTCCGAGTGATCGGTATCGTGATCGTGGCACATGGTGGATTGGCCGGAGAGTATCTGGCAGCTGTTGAACATGTCGTTGGCGTGCAATCTGGCATGACCGCTATTCCGATTGAGGCGGACTGTGATCGAAGTTTGAAACAGGCGGAAATCTGTACCGCCGCGGATGCCGTTGATCAGGGCGAAGGCGTGGTGATTGTCACTGATATGTTCGGCGGATCGCCGTCAAACCTGTCGCTCAATGCCTGTCGCCCCGAAGACCGCCGCATCGTCTATGGTGCCAATCTGCCGATGTTGATAAAACTGGCCAAAAGCCGCCAGAAACCGGTGGCCGACGCAGTACGTGCTGCGCTAGAAGCGGGCCGCAAATACATCGACAGCCAAAATATCAAAGCCTGATCTGCATATTTTCCAAACTGAGATTGCTTCATGACCGAATCCACACGCCGCGAGTTGAGAATCATCAACGAAAAAGGGCTACATGCCCGCGCCTCAGCCCGCCTTGTCGAAGTGGTCGAAGGATTTGACGCCACGGCAGAAGTGTCCCGAGACGGTATGTCAGCGGGCGGGGATAGCATTATGGGCCTTTTGATGTTGGCAGCCGCCAAAGGAACCACTATTGAAGTCCAAACGTCGGGGCCCGATGCGATGGCCCTGGCAGAAGCGGTAGAAGCACTTGTGGCCGACCGTTTCGGAGAAGATTGCTAGCTCGCGGCCACTAGGGTCCGGGCCTTGGATACGGGACTGAACGAGCGGATGGTGGAAAGCACACAATCCTCAGCTGTTGGTGAACAATCAGCAGAGACCCAGCCGGTCCCCTATGACAAACGCAATGTCAGCTATGCCAATACCTTTACCAATCCGTGGAAAGCCAACACCATCCGTGTGATGGAATGGCTGACCGGCAAGATCCCTCTGTTGCGGATCGTTCGACGCTTCGAAAAGCAAGGGCTGGTCGAGGGACAGGAGTTTTGGAACCGGGCGCTTGGCGTCATGGGGATCGAACTGCAAACCTCCTTGGATCAAATCAAAAACATTCCCAAAACCGGTCCTGTGGTGATTGTCGCCAACCATCCGCATGGGCTGGTTGATGGCATGGTTCTGGCCCATCTGATCGGACATGTGCGCACCGACTACAAAATCCTGACGCGCAGCTTGCTCACCGGTGTTGAAGAGATCGACCCCTTCATGATCCCTGTGCCCTTTCCACATGAGGAAAACGCTCGGCAGCAAAGCCTTGAGATGCGCGCAAGAGCGATGGATCATCTCAAAGAGGGTGGGGTCATCGTGCTCTTTCCATCGGGTGTTGTCGCGTCAAGCGAAACGATGTTTGGCCCTGCGATTGAGGCGGGATGGAACCCCTTTACCGCCAAAATGGTCCAACGGTCCGGCGCGACTGTGGTCCCGATTTTCTTCCCCGGCCAGAACTCTCGGGTCTATCAGATTGCCAATCGCGTCTCTGCCACGATCCGTCAGGGGCTCCTGATCCATGAAGTTGTTCATGCCTGCAACCGGCCGCAAAAACCGGTGGTCGGAGAGCCGATCCCAACCGATGAGATCAAAGCCTTTGACGGCGGCCAGCGCGAGTTTGTCGCCTGGTTGCGCGAACGCACGCTGGCTTTGAAAGACCAAACGTAATCCAAAGGGCCGCTTCCGCGGTCATGTCTTAGGCAAGATTCAAGGTGACGCGCCCCAATACAGGGCGCGCAAACTCAGCGCGTCGGGACAGGCACATCGCCACGATAGTCATAAAACCCGCGTTGGGTTTTGCGGCCCAACCAACCGGCTTCGACATATTTTGTGAGCAGCGGGCAAGGGCGGTATTTGGTATCGGCAAGCCCATCGTGCAGCACATTCATGATCGCCAAACAGGTGTCGAGCCCGATGAAATCGGCCAATTCAAGCGGCCCCATCGGGTGGTTGGCCCCGAGTTTCATCGACTGATCAATGCTGTTGACGTTCCCAACCCCTTCGAGCAGCGTGTAAACCGCTTCGTTGATCATTGGCATCAGAATGCGGTTGACGATAAACGCCGGGAAATCTTCGGCACTTGCGGCTGTTTTCCCCAGGGATTCAACCACTGCCAAACAAGAGTCATAGGTCTCTTTGTCAGTGGCGATCCCGCGGATGAGCTCGACCAATTGCATCACTGGCACCGGATTCATGAAGTGGAACCCCATGAACTTTTCCGGGCGATCCGTGCGCGATGCGAGGCGAGTGATCGAAATCGACGACGTGTTCGAGGTCAGGATCGTGTGATCCGCCAGATTGGGAACAATTGCCTCAAAAATCTTGTGCTTGACGTCTTCACGTTCTGTTGCGGCTTCGATCACCAGATCTGTTCCGGCGACATCGACCAAATCTTGGGTCGTAACAATGCGGGCCATCGCTGTGTCACGCTCGGCTTCACTGATCTTGTCGCGGCTCACCTGACGGTCCAGATTGCGCTGAATAAGCGCCACAGATTTTTCCAGCGCGTCTTTGGAAATATCGTTCAAACGCACGTCATACCCAGCAAGAGCCATAACATGGGCGATTCCGTTGCCCATCTGTCCTGCGCCAACGACGCCAACCGATTTGATTTCCATCGGAGCTTCCTCTTCGTGATGTTGCCGAACAATAGGCGCGTGTGGCACCGGGCTGCAAGGGCCTGCAAGGGCAGGTCGCTAAACTTATAGACGCATTTGCTCTTTAGGCATTTCCTAACAGATTTGCGGGAATCTGTGTCTTGGGTGAGAAAATTATAGGTGGGTGAAATGTCAGTACATGGCGGGGGCCATGGTGCCCTTGAATACTATCCGGTTCGTTACGGCGGGTCGCGCGTTTTGTTTCGTGGACCGCGCCGGCAACTGGATGGCGAATATTTTGCCTTTTTGGGCGGAACGGAAACGTATGGTCGATTTATTGAAAGTCCGTTTCCGACTCTGATTGAACGGCGTTTGTCTGTGGCTTGTGCCAATTTCGGTGTGGTGAATGCCGGGGTTGATCTGTATCTCAACGATCCTGCATCAATGGATTTGGCAATTGGAAGCCGGGCTAAGGTTATCCAGGTCATGGGCGCTCAGAATATGTCTAATCGCTATTATTCTGTGCATCCGCGCCGCAATGATCGGTTTTTACGCGCGTCTGAGCGGCTGGAATCGCTGTATCCAGAGGTCGATTTTACCGAATTCCACTTTGTGCGTCACATGCTTGGCCGGTTGGGTGAGGTGTCGAAAGATCGCTATGAAATTGTGATCGAGGAGTTGCGCTCGGCGTGGGTGGCCCGGATGAAACACATCCTGACCTTGTTGCGCGGTCAGGTGGTGTTGCTCTGGTTCGCCGATCACCCGGTTCCGACTGGGTTTGATGCGCCGCTTGACGGGGATCCGTTGTTTGTCACGCGTCAAATGATCGAAACATTGCGTCCGCGCGTGTCTGCCGTGGCCGAAGTTGTCGCCTCTGAAAGCGCGTTGATGGAAGGAACCAAGGGGATGGTTTTCAATGATTTCGACGCCTGTGCTGCGGCGGAATTGATGGGCCCCTATGCGCATGAGGATGCCGCCGATGTTCTTGAACGTGTCCTGCGCCGACTGACCAACAACGAAGAGTTTTAGACCGCGATATAATCCTGCGGATTGACGCACCTGTGACGACAATGCCAACTGGGGTCAAAATGATCGGGTGGAGCAGGTGCGCGTGTTTAAGCGGTGTGTATGGATAGGTCTAACGGTGGCCATCTTGGTGGTTGCGGGATTGGGTGTTTGGGCTCCTCAGGTCTTGGTCTTGGCGCGCGAAGGCTTTCCGGCGCAAAGCTGGCCGACATCCGGTGACTTCGCCAAAGTCCAAGGCGTCACCGCCAGACAAGACGCGCCGCAAACCCCCTTGCCGAAACCGGCGCTTGATCGGCTCGTCGCGTCTCAGGGCCTTGCCCTCTTGGTGGATCGGGGCGGGTCCCTTTGGGCCGAAGGCTACGCCAACGGTCAGGCCCGCGACGACCGGCTCAATTCCTACTCTATGGTCAAATCCCTGATCGCCGGGCTAACACTCCGCGCCATTGCGGATGATAAAATCGCCGGGTTTGAGGCCCGTCTCCCCGATCTGATTGGCCCGCAAGCCCCTGATATTTCATTCAAAGAAGCACTTCATATGATCAGCGGGCTCCGCCTGTTTGGAGAGCCACCAAAAGAAGATGTGGCAAAATCTCTGGACGACGCCGCGTTTTCACCCTTTGCACCGGTGGCCCGAATGCATGCTTTTGGGATTGAAAATCTGATGTCCTCAATCACAATCGCCCCTCAGGATCGCGGCCAATTCCACTACCAGAGCGCCAACACAGCTTTGCTCGGCCTTGCTGTTGAGCGGGCCTATGACCGTTCGCTCGAATCCTTGCTGTCCGACATGATCTGGAAACCTGCGGGCGCGTCGGATGGGTTTTGGCGGCGCAATCCGACCACGGGCCGGGCTTCCCCCTATTGTTGCCTCTATGCGCGCCCGCTCGATTGGCTTCGGGTCGGGCGCTTTGTGCTCAATAATGGCACCGAGGGCGCGGCTTTTTTGCCAGAAGATTTATGGCAAATGTGGATCAATCCGGATTTGCCTGCCGCCCAACGGGCCAAGGGCAGCTATGGTTTGCAGACGCGCCACGATGTTTTGGACCGTCCGGGGCAAACGCTTCAGGGGCCGTTTGCCTATATGATGGGGCATGGCGGGCAGGTCGTTTATCTTTTGCCTGAACAAGACATGGTCGTTGTTCGGTTTGGCGCAGAGCCCCAGCTTTTGCATTCGACCCTCTATGAGCTTGTGGACTAAGACCCAGAAAACCACTGCGTAAAAAAGGCCCGCCAAAGTGACGGGCCTTTCTCATATTCATTGGGTCGGGCCATGGCCCAACACGCTTACCCGAGCTTTTCAGTCAGCTCAGGAACAGCGTCGAACAGGTCGGCAACCAGACCAAAATCAGCAACCTGGAAGATAGGCGCTTCTTCGTCTTTGTTGATCGCAACGATGACCTTTGAGTCTTTCATCCCGGCAAGGTGCTGAATCGCGCCCGAGATACCCACAGCAATGTAGAGATCGGGTGCAACAACCTTACCCGTCTGACCAACCTGCCAATCGTTCGGGGCGTAACCCGAATCTACAGCAGCACGTGATGCGCCAACAGCGGCACCAAGCTTGTCAGCAAGCTTTTCGATCAGCGCAAAGTCGTCTTCGGAGCCAACACCGCGGCCACCAGAAACAACAACACCAGCCGAGGTCAGCTCAGGGCGATCCGAGGCCGCAACCTTGTCTTCAACCCATTCGGACAGGCCGGGGTTTTCAGCTGCGCCAATGGTTTCAACGGCGGCAGAACCACCTTCACCAGCCGCGTCAAAGGTCGAGGTGCGGAAGGTGATAACCTTGGTCGCATCCGATGATTTCACGGTTTGCATGGCGTTACCGGCATAGATCGGGCGCTCAAACGTGTCGGCGTCGACAACGGCAGTTGCGTCCGAAATCACCATCACGTCCAACAGGGCAGCCACGCGTGGCATGACGTTTTTGGCGTCGGTGGTCGCAGGGGCCACAATGTGCGAATAGTCACCCGCCAGCGATGCGATCAGCGCCGCTGTCGGTTCCGCAAGGCGGTGACCAAGCGATGCATCCTCAGCAACCAAAACCTTGGCAACACCGTCGATTTTCGCAGCCGCGTCGCCCGCAGCCGCGGCAGATGCGCCAGCGGCCAGAACAGTCACGTCACCCAGTGCTTTCGCAGCAGTGACAGCCTTGGCAGTGGCGTCCATCGCCAGTTCGCCATTGGTGACTTCGGCAAGAAGAAGTACAGCCATTACACAGCCCCCGCTTCTTTAAGTTTTGCAACAAGCTCATCAACCGAGCCAACGATGATACCGGCGGCACGCGCAGCAGGCTCTTCGGTTTTGACAACGGTCAGGCGCGGCGTAACATCAACGCCGTAATCGTCTGGCGTTTTTTCATCCAGCGGCTTGCGCTTGGCTTTCATGATGTTTGGCAGCGACGCGTAACGTGGCTCGTTCAGGCGCAAATCAACGGTCACGATGGCAGGCATCTTGACGTTGATGGTTTGCAAACCACCGTCAACTTCGCGGGTGATTTTGGCGCTGTCGCCATCAATGTCGACCTCAGAGGCGAACGTCCCTTGCGACCAACCCAACAGGGCTGACAGCATCTGACCGGTGGCGTTCATGTCGTTGTCGATCGCCTGTTTCCCGGCGAGAACCAGGTTTGGCTCTTCTTCTTTGACAATCGCGGCCAGGATTTTGGCAACCGCAAGTGGTTCGATGTCGGTATGAACATCATCCGCAGCGACGACCAAAATGGCGCGGTCTGCACCCATTGCCAGAGCGGTCCGCAGTGTTTCCTGCGACTGCTTTACGCCGATGGACACGGCCACAACCTCAGTTGCTTTGCCAGCTTCCTTCAGACGGATGGCCTCTTCGACGGCAATCTCGTCGAATGGGTTCATCGACATTTTTACGTTGGCGAGATCAACTCCGCTTCCGTCCGCTTTCACGCGAACCTTCACGTTATAGTCAATCACGCGCTTGACAGGCACCAAAACCTTCATCGCGTTCCTCTCCTTTAAACGATGACACAGGGGGATTCCCCGCATGTCAGTTAATCTGGAAAAGGTGATAACGTGCGCGCGTCGGTTGAAACAGAGCAAAATCGTCACGTTAACGCCAACAGACGCCGCGTTTTCAAAGAAAGCTGTGAAAGCTTAACCTTTGGTAACGTTTCGTAAAGTCAAAGTAGGGTTTGGAAGGGTTTGCGTAGGGATTCTATGCCCGATTGCAAAAGTTGACAGCTGTCAACTTGGGCCATGACCCGTAGATCAGCGACGAAATATGCGGCAAATCGCAATGGTCAGCTCCCCTTATTTGTTGTTTTTTGTTTTCAACCGGCTAGAGCGTCCGTCGGAACACATGGATTGAAGTGCGCTCCATTGTGATCGGCTGAGGAGCGGCCGTGGCGCAAAGTTGGGTGGCACAGCGGCGCGGGCGTTTGCAATTCGATCCCCCAAGGCTGGGTGTGACATGAAATGCGCCTCGATCCCCGTTGCTTCGCCGCCCAGGCATCGGAACCGTTCAAACATCTCCGCCAATGCCTGTGGCGACACGCCGGCTCTGTGCAGCATGGCATGGGCAAAAACATCGGCCTGAGCTTCGGCATCCTGACTGTACTGGGCGTCGATGAGCCGCTCGGCCAAAATCAGCATGACGGCTCCCCCGGCAAAATCGCCAAACAACAGCCCCAACACCCCAATGGATCCGGCAGAGCGTAGCGCGTTCCGCGTTGGATCGCGGCTCACCACATGGCCGATTTCATGGGCAAAGACGGCGGCAACTTCTTCAGGCGTTTCGGCAGCGTCGATCAACCCGCGGAAAAACACGATATGCCCACCGGGGAGCGCAAAGGCATTGACCATCGGATGATCAAGCACATGAACCGACAACTGCGGTGGCTCATCCAGTGTTGTGGTTAGCCGGGTTTGCATCGCGTCCAGCGCCTCACGGCCTGCGATTCCGGTGCAGAACTGTGTCCCGCTTGAACTGTCTTTGCCGATGACCCCGCGGATTTGTTCAAGTGTCACCTCGCCTAATGCGCGTTCGCCTTCGGGGGGGATAAAGGCCGCGAGCTGATTTGCCATGATCGGTACCAGCACGAACACAATCAAAGCCACCGATGCAACCGCGCCTGCTGCCCAGGCGAAAAGCTTGCCCCGCTGCGTAACCGGTGCCGCGCGATTGGCGCGGGGGAGTTCGGGGTAGAGACAATGATCTGCCAGCATCAAACGCCGCAGCGGATCACCCCGAAGCCGGAGCACCAATCGGACTTTGTCGGCCTGATCCTGAAGCTTGCGAATGTCGGTCAGAGGCCAGACCTCTTCGACGGTGTCTGTGCGAATGATCAGCGCATTTTTCTGCGGGTCAATCCAAACTTCGGCCCGTACGGGCACAGGGATATTCCCGTCAAGAAAGCGCCCAATATGCACCGGGCCGGTGGGATCGCGTCGGGGGAAATCTGTGTTGCTCATATTGATGCCCCCACATCCAAGGCTTCGGCAAACCCTTCGGCTTCGATATGTTCATCACGCGGACGTTGACGAATCTCGGCCAACCCATCCCTGCCTTGCAGCACCAAAACCGATGCGTAGTGGCGCATGGTGGGCAAGGTAATAAAGGCTTGTGTCAGTGCAGACCACAACAAGAAAATCGCGAAATAGCTCACGGCACCAATTGTGTATAACACCATCGTGTTCGCTTGGGTGATGTCTCGGGAACCGAAATCCGTGAGGTTGGATAATGAGCCAAGTACCGCGAACATTGTGGCCAGGCCCGACGCTAGGAGGATCATAAACATGATCAATGTCGCCAGCAGGTAACCGCCAACATAGATGCCGAGCATCCTGCCTGCGGACGGGGTAAAGCGCAGTTGGATCGGCCCCATTTCCTTGGTTTCCGTCAGGCGCCGGAGGCTGTCGACCCGGTAATACACCAGGCCGAAGGACAAGAAGACAAAGGCGATGAAGCCTGGCAGTAAACTGGCTTGTTGCGAGTCGCCGAAATAAACAAGCGCAGCAGTGACAGCCGCTGCGATTGCCCCGACAAACACCCATTTCGCCGATGGGTAAAGCATGGTCCAGCGCCCGCCCTGCACCAGCTTTCCGGTGCCCCAGGATGTGCGGTTGGTTTTGTATTCTTCGAGCTTGAATGTCATCAACGGCCAGAGCAGCCCTGCTGATATAATCGTTAAAAACCAATAGAATAAGGCCCGACCCGCGTAGCCCCATGCCCCCGGTTCGAGACCAAATCGCAGCCCGCGCCAGCGGGTCCGGGCCAGAACATAGCGTCGGGCGCGGTATTGGGCGTAAAACCAAATCGGGATCACGCCGATAAAGCTCATCAGGTAGGCGGCAAAGTTATCTTGAAACAGTGAAAAGCTCGCGAACATCAAGAGCAGGTTCACAATTCCGATATAGAAGGCGAGGATCACAACGGCGACCAGAAACCCGAGAAGTTTTTCAATAGGATCGCCGACATATTCCAAGGGCACACCGCCGACGCGGATGGCGGACCAATACCAACGACGGAGCCGGGTCTTCATCCAGAAACGGTAAATCCCAAGTGTCAAAACCGTAAACAATCCGGTCTTGAGCGCCAGCATGAACATCCTTCCACGCAACCCGACAAATTCACCCGTGAGACTATCGCGCGAAGCGGGGGGCGTTTGAGGCTGCTCAGGTTGAGAAACGCGGCGGTCATTGCCCCAAGGCGTGGGCTTCTTACCCCATGGGGAACGGTTCTGGTCGTCTGTCGGCAACGGGACACTCTTACAAAATGAATTTGCCATAGCTTGCGTCATGCCACGGCACGGAACAAGGGGTTTGGCAAAAATGGCAGGCCTCAGAAGGGGATCTGAGGCCTGTGTGTCTTAGGTAAACTGGTTGTCACGGGGGAAACCGCGCGGTGCCATGCGGCCGGTTCCGGCCCTTTTGCCCTGCCATTCCGCCAGTTCGGTTTCGGTGCGGGTGCGGCCCGCCGGATCAAGCCAGCTCAGGCCTTCGGCCAAGGTGAAGGTGCGGGCGTCGGACATGCCGCCGTCTTTGTATTTTTGCAGGCGCACACCTTTGCCCCGGCCCATTTCAGGCAGTTCATCCAAGGCAAAGACCAACACTTTGCGGTTTTCCCCGACGACAGCCACGGCATCGCCATCGACAGGTTTACAGAGCTTGGCGCGCACGGGTTCGCGCACGTTCAAAACTTGTTTGCCGTTTTTAGTCTGTGCGATCACATCGTTTTCAGGAACGACAAACCCATCCCCGGCTGAGGAGGCAACCAACAGTTTCCGGTCAGGTTTGTGGATGAAAAGATCAATGATTTCAGATTCATTTGGCAGATCGACCATCAAGCGCAATGGTTCGCCCATGCCACGCCCACCGGGTAAATTGGAGGCGGAGATCGTGTAGAACCGGCCATTGCTGCCAAAGACAAGCAAGCGATCGGTGGTTTCCGCATGGAAGATGAAACGCGGGCCATCGCCGTCTTTGAATTTCAGCACGCGGGTCAGATCAATATGGCCAGTCATGGCCCGAATCCAGCCCATTTCGGAACAAACCACCGTGATCGGTTCGCGCTCAATCATCGCTTCGATGGGCACCTCTTCGGCTTCACCCGCTTCGGCAAAGGTGGTGAGACGGTGCCCGCGCGGATGATCCTTGGCGAATTTTTTGCGCACATCGCGCAGTTCATTGGTGATGGAAGTCCACTGCAAATCTTCGCTGTCGAGCAGGTCTTCGAGACCTGCGCGCTCTTCCATCAGCTTGTCGCGTTCATTGACCAGTTCGAGTTCCTCAAGGCGGCGCAAGCTGCGCAGACGCATGTTGAGGATGGCTTCGGCCTGAACATCGGACAGGCCTTCGGAGCGGCCATCAAAGCGGGTCGGAATCTTGGCGTCGGTGCCATCATCGGCCAGAACACCGCGCGCGATGGCGTCGGGGTCTTCTTTTAGTGTCAGTGACTTAACGTCGATACCAGCGAGAGGAGAGCGGTATTCGCTTTCATCCATAGCGCGGGGGATTCCGGCCTGATGACCGCGCGACCAATCCTCATACATTAGGGCCGCTTTGGGATCGTCATCATAGCGGATAATGTCGATAACGCGGTCCAGATTGAGGAAGGCAATGATCAACCCTTCGAGCACTTCGAGCCGGTTGTCGATCTTGGCCATGCGGTGGCGTGCCCGACGGATCAACACCTCGCGGCGGAAGTCGACAAAGGCGCGCAGCACTTCCTTGAGCGAACACACCTTGGGGGTCACCCCGTCGATCAACACGTTCATATTGAGCGAAAAGCGCGTTTCGAGATCGGAGTTCTTGAACAGCATGTTCATCAGAACTTCGGGATCGACGTTCTTGGATTTGGGTTCAAGGATCAGGCGAATGTCTTCGGCAGATTCATCGCGGACATCGGCGAGAATCGGGATTTTCTTGGTCTGGATCAGCTCGGCAATGCGCTCGACCAGCTTGGATTTTTGCACCTGATATGGGATTTCCGTGACAACGGCCTGCCATTGGCCACGCCCCATATCTTCAACGGCCCAGCGAGCGCGCAATCGGATTGATCCGCGGCCCGTGCGATAGGCATTGGCGATGTTTTCAGGCGGCTCAACAATAACGCCCCCAGTCGGGAAATCGGGGCCAGGCACGTATTGCAGCAAGGTATCGTCAACGGCGTTCGGCGATTTGATCAGGTGCAGACAGGCATTGATCAGCTCACCAATATTATGAGGCGGAATGTTGGTCGCCATGCCAACCGCGATCCCGCTTGAGCCATTGGCGAGCAGGTTCGGATAGGAGGCCGGCAGAACAGAGGGTTCTTCCAACCGGCCATCATAGTTGGGGCGGAAATCGACCGAGTTTTCGTCGAGCCCTTCGAGCAAGGCTTCGGCCATGATGGTCATGCGCGCTTCGGTATAGCGCGAGGCCGCCGGGTTATCGCCGTCGATGTTGCCAAAGTTACCCTGACCGTCGACCAGCGGATAGCGGATGGTGAAATCCTGGGCCAGTCGCGCCATGGCGTCATAGATCGCCGCGTCGCCATGCGGGTGGAAATCCCCCATGGTGTCGCCGCTGATCTTGGCTGATTTCAAAAAGCCACCATTTGGCGACAGACGCAGGCGCCGCATCGCATAGAGAATGCGGCGGTGAACAGGTTTGAGCCCGTCGCGCGCATCTGGCAAGGCGCGGTGCATAATGGTCGAAAGCGCGTAGGTCAGATAGCGATCGCCAATGGCGCGGCGCAGCGTTTCTGAAAGTTCGCGTCCCGCGATGTCGTTGTCCGAGGAGTCGTCAGTCATAGATGTGGTGATACAGGCGCGCTGCCTGACCGTAAAGCGCAGGGGAGGGAAATATTCTCGGATTTTCCCTTACGCTTTGTGAATGGAATCATGTACAGTAGATGTATCGTTGTACTAGCTGCGTGCAACGAACCGGTGGGGTTACAAATTCTTGGGGGTAGAGGGCATGACGAAAGTCATTCTTTTGACGTTTGGTGTACTTGGTTGGGCTTGGTATGAGCTGTCTGGCGGTGCTGATTTTCAGCCGGGCCAAAATGGGGTGACGTTGCTTGCCTCCGCTCCAAAAGTGAAAATTGTCGAACCGGTTGAGCCACAGGTTGCCCGCGCGGATACAACCGCTGCGCCGTTGACGTCTTTTGGCACCGCTAAATTGGACAATGTGTTTCACGCCTCGACCGCTGTGACCCCTGCGCAGACCTTCACGCCGACCTTTGCGCCCGCCATTACACCCGCTGTGGCAAAGGTTGCCTCACTCGATTCACCTGCTGTGATCAGCGACGCGGTGATCGACGTTGCGGCTGTTCAGGTGGATTACCGCCAAGTCACAGGATCGCGGGTTAATCTGCGCGGTGGTCCGGGCACGAATTTTGATGTTGTCACCCAGCTGTTGCGCGGTGAAGAAGTCGAAGTGATCGACAGCATGGAAAATGGCTGGGTCAAATTGCGCGCTTTGGACGGCGGCAATATCGGCTGGATGTCGGATGGTTTCCTCAAGGCGGTCAACTGATCGCTTTCCTCAGGCACGAGGGAAAAACGCGCGGGTCACCGCGCGTTTTTTGATTCAGGGCAGATGTTTGTTTTGCAAAAGGCAGACAGCTCGGGGATAACCTGCGCGGATCTAACGACGAAAGCGCAGGGTCGATATGACAGGCAAAAGCATTTTGATCACCGGCTGTTCGTCGGGCATCGGGTATGACGCGGCGCATGGGTTGCGCAAACGCGGCTGGCGGGTGTTTGCATCTTGCCGCCAAGAGGCCGATTGCGCCCGGCTGCGCGACGAAGGCTTTGAGGCCCCGCGCATTGATTATACCGACGCAGAGACCATCAAAACCGGGCTGGCCGAAGTTTTAGAGGCTACAGGTGGCACATTGGACGCGCTGTTTAACAACGGGGCCTATGCAACGCCGGGGGCGGTGGAGGATTTACCCGCCGACGCTTTGCGTGCGATTTTTGAGGCCAACTTTTTCGGCTGGCACGATTTGACCACACAGGTGATTCCGGTGATGCGGGCGCAGGGGCATGGGCGAATTATCAATCATTCTTCGGTGCTTGGCATCGTCACCGCCCCCTGGCGCGGGGCGTATAATGCGACCAAATTTGCGCTGGAAGGGCTTACTGATACGTTGCGCGGGGAAATGCGTGATACGCCTATTCACGTTGTGACCTTTAACACCGGACCAGTGACGACGCAGTTTCGCAAAAACGCCGCCACACATTTTGAACGCTGGATCAATTGGCGCGATTCGCCCCGCGCAACACAATACGAAGAGCGTTTGATCGCCCGCCTGTATCAGGATCGCGGACCGGATGTGTTTGAGCTGCCTGCCTCGGCTGTGACCAAAAAGTTGGTGCATGCGCTGGAATCCAAACGCCCGAAACCTAGGTACTTTATCACCAAGGCGACCTATTTGATGGATGTGGCCCGGCGTATCTTGCCGACACCTGCGCTCGATTGGCTGGTTTCCAAGGGCGGCTAGAGCCGGTAAAGCTGGCGCATCTGAGCGGAGGTAACATGGCCCAGGACCCGTTATTCTATGTGATCATCATCGCCCTTGCGGCGGTTGTGGGGATTTTATTCTTTGGCATTGGCAGCTTTGCCAAAGGTGGAGAGTTCAACCGCAAAAACGCCAATCGTGCCATGCGCTGGCGCATCATTGCCCAGTTTATTGCTGTGGTTCTGGTGGTTGGGTTCGTTTGGATCAGAAAGGGCTGACATGGTTGTTCTCAGCAAACTGTACACCCGTACCGGCGACAAAGGCGACACGGCGCTGGGCAATGGCGCGCGCGTTGCGAAATATGACGCTCGGGTTGAGGCTTACGGCACGTCAGACGAGCTAAACTCGATCGTTGGATTGGCGCGATTGCATGCGGAAGGTGATCTGGATGCGCAGCTGAGCCGGATTCAGAACGATCTGTTCGATTTGGGTGCGGATTTGTGCCAGCCGGATATGGATAAGGACGATGAGGCCGAATATCCGCCATTGCGGATGGTGCAGGCGCAGGTTGATCGGCTTGAGGCCGAGATTGACGAGATGACCGCGGTGTTGGAACCGCTGCGCAGCTTCATTTTGCCCGGTGGCAGCGCGCTGTCCGCAAGCCTGCATCAATGCCGCACTGTGGCCCGCAGAGCAGAACGTTTGGCGGTGGCTTTGGCCGCAGATGAGGCGGTGAACCCGGCGGCGGTTAAGTATTTGAACCGGTTGTCGGATTGGTTCTTTGCGGCGGCGCGTATGGCCAATGACAATGGCCGTGACGATGTCTTGTGGGTTCCGGGGGCAAACCGCGATTAACGGCAGGCGGTGACAAATCCCGGAGACGGGATTTGCAAATTCCTGGTAAGGAGTTTGGAGGCGACATACCGGTGAGGGGGCTGTTCACGATAGGGGCGTTGCCTCAAGCCAAACGCCGCCTTCCGGGCGCAAGGTGATGATCATCACCGGGTCCGGCACTTTGCCCACAACCGTTGTAAATCGAAACTGTGCGAGCAGGGTTGCCAAGACAATCACCGCTTCCTGAATCGCAAAAGACGAGCCGATGCAAATGCGCGGCCCGTCGCCAAAGGGCAGGTAGCTGTAGCGGTCTGGCTTGGCATCCGCCCAGCGGTCGGGATCAAAGTGATCGGGGTTGTCCCAAAGCATATGGTTGCGATGCAGGGCATAGATCGGCAAAATGACCGTATCCCCAGGCAAGACCTCACGACCGCAGAGTTCATCTTTGGCCAATGCGGTACGCGACACCATTCCAGCAGGCGGATAGAGCCGGAGGGCTTCGTCGACGATCTGACGGATATAGGGCAGGTTGGCCACGTCTTCGCCGGTTGCTGTTTTGCCGTTGAGAACCGATTGCGCTTCGGCACGGGCCCGATCCTGGACGGCGGGATCAAAGGCCATCAGGTAAAGCGACCAAGACAAGGTCAAGGCGGTGGTTTCATGCCCCGCGACGATAAAGGTCAGCAGGTTGTCGCGCAGTTCGGCGGTGTTCATTTTGCGTTTGGTGTCAGGGTCTTCCCCGGCCAAGAGCAGATCGAGAAGATCAGGCACACCATCGGGCGCCCGTTTTGAGCGTTCCTCGATGGCGTGATCGGCGACTTTCTTCATATTCAAGATCCCGCCTGAGGAAAACATCCGCCCCGGACGCGGCACCCAATCGGGAAACCCCAGAATATCAAACAGAGACAGTTTTCCGGCCTCAGAAATATAGGCATCAATAGAGGTATGGACCGAATCGCGGTCAAAGCCTTCGTCGCCGGAAAAGGTAACATCTGAGATGACATCGAAGGTCAGCGACACCATTTCGTCGAGAAAATTGACAGCTTTGGGCCCGGCGGCACGGATGCGGTCTGCCGAGCGCTGGGCGGCACCAGACATGATCGGCGCGAGGTTCATCACGTTGCGATGCGAAAAGGCCGGCGCGGCGGCGCGCCGTTGCCAGCGCCAATGCGCCCCTTCAGCAATAAAAAGCGATTCTCCGATGGCGGGGCGCAGCAGGTTCTTGGTGACCAAGGATTTGGGATAGTTGTCGAGGTTTTCGAGCAGAACACGACGGTTTGCGTCAGGGTCCATCACCATGTGCCAACGTTTGCCGGTTCTGCCAGACACCATAGGCTGGCGAGTGGCCAAGTCCGGGATGATGGCCAACAAATTGCGACGCGATGTTTGCAGGCTTTTCCAAATGCCCATCGGTTGGGTAACCAATGGCACCCGTGGCGGGGTCGGTTCGCTGTGGGATGTGGGGGCTAACATGGGGGTACTCCAACCTGGACACGAGAATGATAGCGCGCGGCGGACCAATGACAAAGCTAACTGTGTTGCTATGGTGACGCGGCTCAGGTATCGGGTTTCGAACCACAGGCCTATTGGGGGACCATATGTTTCGATTGATCGCAGCGCTTTGCGTCGGTGTATGTCTTGCGGGATGTAATGCGGCACCGGCTGATCTTGCCGGCCCAGTTGAGCCGATCGGAGCCTTTAAGCTTGGTCATGCCGAAGTGGTCGCGCCCAATTTGGAAAAGCTGCTTTTGTCACAAGAGGCCAGCAAAGAAGAGATGATTGCGGCGGTTGATGGTGCGCTAGAAGAGCGGTTTCGTCGTTACGAGGGAACGCAGTATTACCATATCGGTGTCAGCATCGAGGCCTATTCCATCCCGCCAGCATTGGTTCCCGGAAAGTCAGCCATCGCGTTGCGTGCAACCGTTTGGGATGACGCTTCGGCGCAAAAATTGAACGACGAGACCGAGTTGTTCCACGTCATTCGCGTGTTCGAATCGCGGCTGAATCTGTCGCGCGAAGATCAGATTAAGAGATTGGCCGAAGAGGGCGCTTTGTTGATTGAGAAGTGGATGCGCGAACAGCAAAAGTCACAAGGCTGGTTCGCCCCGCGCGCCGAGGCGGGTGACGACGTGGCGGACGCCGGTTAAGAGGCTGAAAATAGATGTTTTTTAAGGTTCTTTGGATTTTTTAGCGGCTAAAGGCGCGCGAAAAAGGTAACAGGAATGCTCTTGATCGGGCGGTCCAGACCGTGGCTTTGCATCATTGACTTGATTTTCCCGTCTCAACCCAATAAACGGCGCGCGATAGTAACTTGGGCCAGTGCGGCCCCCTAACTTGAGGCGTCTAAAGATGGGCAAGGAAAAGTTTGAA
>NZ_JBOEGM010000027.1:0-16145 GCF_050633425.1 Pelagimonas sp.
CCCCCAGCCGGAACAGACCCCTCTTGGCTTAAGCGTAGGGTCAATGGAGATTTACAGAAGCGGTGGCAAGAAAGGAAAACTGCGGACCACGACCGCCGGGGGGACTCATATCCCCTGCTCTACTACGCGGACTTCATGGACCTTGCCGACATCATCTGCCAGCGGCAGAACTGGAACGATGCCTTCCAGAGGTTCTTCCAATCAAAGCCCGATTTTCAGGCGTCGATGCAGCGGCTCGCTCCGGTGCGAAATAATATCGGCCACAACAGACCTTTGGTTAGGGCGGACCAGATCACCCTTCTCGCGGAAGGCTATCGCATTCTGAATGCGTTAGGCGTTCGCATGTGATCCTGAGAAAATATTGCGCAAAGCTTTATGCAGCTTCGGCCCCTTGGGCGAGCTTGGCACCAGCACCGAAGCAAATCCTAGGATCGACGGATCGGGGTAGGTTTTGACTCTCTGCGGATAATACCATCCCTGACAATCTTTGTTGTCCTTACCAGGTCGACCCCATTCATCGCGGCTTCGAAATGGACCTTGTTCAGTTCGTTTTCATCGCCCCCAAAACAACGATGCATTGCGTCAAGAATCCCAACGTCAATGATGTTCTGCGGACGTGGAGTTGGATTGTTCCGAGGACTCGGGATCGTGCCAGGAAAGAGATAGATGCATGGCGGCGGTAGCCTATATGGTCCCACTTCAGTAATGCGGTCTTCTCTACCTGTGATCTTCGGGCAGACGCGTGCCGCGGTTCCGCACAACCAATCCCAGACTACCAAGCCGTCCACCCGCTTTTCTTCGGCAATAATATCGGCAGAGAAGCGAGTGTGGATGCCAGACCAGACGTTGTGTCTAGGATCGGCGCCTTTATTCTGGCAGACGCTCCACACGATGAACTCGTTTGCATGAGGTGGTCGAGCAGAGATGTTTGTGTTGTTTCCGTCCAGGCAGCCCTTCAGCTCGATGGCCGCAATTTTTCCATCGTTCAGCGTAACCGAGTAGTCATGTCTATTGGAGCCGCCGGCTTCGATCCATTCTTGAATGAAACCACGATCCTGCATGTGATTCAGGATGTGCTTCACGAAGGTCTTCTTTTCCCCCATGGACGCAGAGATTTGCCCTCGGACTCGCTGAATTGAACCTTCAAATATCCCGCTATCGTAGAAGTCTTGCTCGCTCATCCCAAAGGGATCCAAACGATGTGCTTGCGTCTTCAAGACCTCTGAGAATTGCTCGATGCGCTCTGTAAGTTGAGGGTCTTTCTGACACGGTATCTCGTCGTTCATTTTGCCTTCGCTGTGGGCGCCTTTTCTAGTGATTCTGAGGCGCGCGCGCCCTTAACTACCGGTTCCAAAATATGTTTTGCAATGTATCGCACAACTGGAACAGCAACGCCATCACCAGTCAAATGGTAGGCTTCGTTGTATGCCTGTGGCAGCTCATAACTGTCTGGCAAGCCCATCAATCGGGCCGTCTCGCGGGTGGAGATCAGGCGTGAACGGATACGCTCGCCATCCACCACAAGAATGAGCTGGCGAGACGAGCCACCTGCCGGTGTTCTTAAGCAGCCTGCAACGTCATCGAAGCGAACCTCAGCGCGTTGAACCTTGATGCCATGGTGATAGCGCGTGCGTTTATAGACACCACCGACCATAATCACACCAGCAGCTTTAGCGGTCTCGACTTTGGCGAGATTCACGTCGCTCATCATGGACAACAACGCCCGCGTCTCAGCCGCTGTATGCCATTTCACTGATGCGGGTTTTGCCTCGATTACATCAGCAAAACGCATCTCGCGCTTTGGAGGCTTCGGCATATGCCACCATAGCCAAGATTCCTTTAGATGTTCCGGGAGCTGGCTATATGCTTTCTTCAACGCAGCCGTGTGCCACGGTGCTATCGGCCCCGCACCCGTCTTCAATGGCTCCACGCTCTTCTCGATAGCGATCACAAACAGCCTTGGCCGGGATTGCGGGACGAAATGTGAGGCGTCGGCGATGAACGCGCCATACCGATAGCCGAGGTTGTCCAGCGCTTCGCAGATGGCGGTGAAATCCGCGCCCTTATGTGAGGTCAGAGTTCCGACGACATTCTCAACCGCAATCACAGTTGGGGCGCGCCCCGCTATCTTCAGTTCTTCGAGCTGCGCAATGAAAGGCCAGAAGGTCCCCGAGCGGTCGCCGCGTAGCCCTGCCCCACCACCCGCTAGAGAAAGGTCTTGGCAGGGAAATGAACCCCACACGAGGTCAGCGTGTCCGGGAAGATCATCAAGACCAATGTTGCGGATGTCGTCCACGATCATCTCGCCATCGCCCCAGTTGTTCTTGTAAGTTACGCCCTTCTTCCGGTCGAAGTCGTTGGCGAACTCGCACTTCCAGCTCTCTCCCAGTCCGGCTCGCGCCATACCTCCGCCAGCAAAGAATTCGTAGAATTTAAACATTAGATTCCCTGTATTGCTGACGGGGTAAGTCCGTGTTTTCTCATTTTGTTCTCATCTAGCACATGACCTCTTTCGAGGCCATGAATCTGTTCAAAGCCCTGATAAATCAGAGTTTACTCTTGTATATGGACCACATCTCTTCAATTAGCTGACCTTGCGTGATTCCGAGACGTTCGGCTTCGGCAGCGATTTCCTGTCCCACCATAGGGAAAACCTTTGGATGCAGTTGATGGGTTCGCGGGCTGGGTTTTCGCCCTGGCTTCTTGCGGGGTGTCCGGTCGAGAAACCCCCTCGCCTCTCCAACTTCGTCCACACGTCTGACATCTTCAACGGTCGTCCCTTTCGGGCGGGCCTTAAGCCCCGCAAGCCTATTTGAGCCGTTCATAAACCGCCTCCGTGAACGCCTGAGCGTTTGCCAACGCTTTATCTACCTTGCCACCTGTGACCATCTCGGGGTCATTCATCATCGCTGTCAGATCGCCCCCATAGGCAAACAGCTCCGAGAACGCTGCGCGCGCGACCAAGGACGGTTCGATCACGTCGATCCCTGCCCCACTGAGCTGTTCTTCCAGCTCCTTCTGGACGCGGCTTTTGACTGCTGCGCTGGTCTTGGTCAGCACCACAGCATGCCGGATTGTTCGCCCAAGCGCTTCTTCCTCTTCGCGAACCAACGCCAGTGCTTCGGAGCCGATCTCTGCGTCGAGCGCTGTCGGCTGCATCGGGACGATCACCAAATCCGCCTGGGAGATGGCACGGCTGACGAGCTGGGACGCAACGCCTTCCAGGTCCACAATGACGATCTTGCCGTCACCGTCTGCGTTCCGGATTGTCGGAACGATCTCTGAACGACCAACGTCGCTCTTCAGGGTCACACCGGACGGTGCGCCATGCGATGCCCACCGGGTAAGAGACTTGTTCGGGTCACAGTCAAGTACCGTGACATCCGCGCCCATGCGGGCGAACTCAGACGCCAGAAGAACGGCGCATGTTGATTTTCCAACCCCGCCTTTGGGGCTTGCCATTACGATAACGGGCATTGCTCGATCCTGCCGCTTTGTTGTTACCGGTTTTATATCTCACACCGGAATTAAATCCAATACCTGAATTAAATCTCTTACCGGTTTTATTTCCATAACCGGTTTTTAATCTCAGGGCCTGCCTCGCTTCTCAAACCACTTTCGGCAGAACCCGATGAAAGCCCGGTCGGCATTGCGGGGCGACTCAACACACCAGTCGCGCCATTCACGTTCCAGGAAACGAACGTCCCAACCAGGCGCGGCATGGCGGGCTTCTTCGTAGGTGTCGGACTGCAGGGGTGGAATACTGCCTTCAACAAGCTGGGCGGGAGACATCGTGCCGCGATTGGTGAACACCACCATGTCGGCTTCATCCTCAAAGGTTACGTGGTAATCCGGCAAATGGTCATGCTCTGCGAGTTGCCGGATCATCTGCCGAAAGCGCTTCTGTGGGCTTTGCGACCCGGTCTTAAGCAGCAACTTTGCCAACGTGATGCGCCAGGTTTTCTGCTGCCCGCAATGCTTCCGTGCGATCTCGTACACCCGTCTTTCAATGGGCTTGCGCAGGCGGAAGTAGTCCCGGTGGAGAGTGAGTACCTCTTCGTTCCGGATTGCGTTGAAAACCCAGTCTGACAGCTTCACTTCGCACCATAAGAGACGCCCGTCCAAACCGTGCTTTCGGCGGATTGAGGACGCGTCGATCAGGCCAAAGCCATCGACTTGCTCTTCATCGCCAGTGACAATGTTTGTCCTGATCCGCGTCCCTTCGAGGCGATCAAGGGCATCGAGCAGAGACTGGTATTCCCGGCCACTTGTACCCCGGTTGGTGAAGATCAGCAGCTCTCTGGAGTTAATCCGGACACGGGGCGAAACGGCTTTTCCCTCCTTCAGCTTCGCCATGATCTGACTGATACAGTAGATCAGAATGTCCTTGTCGTAGATCGTCGCCAGCCCCTTCACGCTTGGCGTGATCTGAAGCCACTTATCGCCATTCTCATAGCGCTTGACCGTCGTCTCCGGCTTCTTTGAAAGTGAATAGAACGGGTGCTCCATATGCTGCATCACGTCCTTCAGGACAGCGTCAGCAACATCACAGATGAACAGATCATGCTGCGGATGACGATCCGGCAGGAGCGGGGCGAGAGCATTCGTGTTATCAGTTACCATGAGTCGACATTCGTGGTTTTAGTTACCACAGTCAAGATTCGTGTTATCAGTTACCAGAAGCAGGATTTCAGTTACCCAGATTCGTGTTATCAGTTACCGGGCAGATAGAAAATTGATTTCTTTTCAAGCATCTACGAAGAACTTTCAGGCCCGTAACACAGATTCTAACACATATATAACACCCAGCATCTCAAACAGAGCCGACCACCATTAGCGCTTCACCGCTCACCGTTGGTAAAACACACAAGCATCGACACCCGTGGTTGTCGTGGTCCAGGACGCTCCAAGGACAGCGCACATGGAAGCGTTGCTGGCTAAGAAACGAGGAAGCGTCACCGTCAGAACAAGAGCCAGAACGACAGCACCCAGACCAAACCATGGAAGACGGCTCTTGAAGCGCTCCAGCTTCTGTTCCCGTTCCCAGAGCTGGCGCATCGTGTCCGACCTGGCATCCTCAGCTTTCCTGAGAACTTCCTGGGTATGGTTGGACGCCCGGAGAAGATCACCAGCCATCTGTCCGACGCGGTCCAAGGTATCGCCGATCCTGCCGTCGATGGTCGCGCCGACAATCTCGCCATAGTGTTCCGGGTCCGTCTGCTTTTGAGCGGCGAAGGCGGCAGAGCGGGCTTCCGTCGCCGTCTTGTTCACGCGGTCGAGCACCCGTGTCTGATCATCCACCCGATCCGAGATACTGGCGACAGCCGTGGCAAGAAGATCGAGCGTTTCGCGCAGATCATCGTCAGAAAGCGGGGCAGGGGAGGCAGGCGTGTCAGACATGGCGAATTGCTTTCGGGTTATTGGGCTTCAGGCGTGAACAGCCCGGCAAATTCAGGATCAGCGTAGTAACGCAGCTTTTGCGCGACGGCTGTGGCCTGTCCCTGGACGCGCAGGAGCTGACGATCTGGCGGAAGCTGCATGATTTCATCGGGGGTCAGCAGATCACGGCCCGTGAGGTTGTTCGAGAAGCTGGGGCCATCACCCGGTTTGAAACTGTCGGTCTGGAACCCGGCAGTTTCCTGGCCGATCATCTGACTCAGCCATTTCGCAGTCTCGAAATCATTCACCCCAAAGACCTGTTGCACCCCGGCATTGGCAATGAAGGTGCCTGCGCGTTCACCATAGAGGTCCTTGAGCTGGCTCATGTCCTGCAGGATCGGCCAGAGTTGTAGCCCGTAGCCTGCCATCAGACCCATAGCACGCTCCACGGCCTCCAGACGGCCCAGAGCGGCGAATTCATCGAGGAGGAAGAGGGCAGGCCCCAACGTGGGGTTCGAGGCCCTGAGGCGCTCGGAATGGCCCTCTGAGGCGTTCTGTGGCCCTGCCAGTGTCGCGGACACCTCAGCGTCCCGTGCGATGTCCTGAAGGGCCTGAGAGACCAGCAGGCGCAGCCAGCGGCTGTAGGCGTCCATCCTGTTGGGTGGCAGGACAAGAAACACCGAGGTGATCCGGTGGCGCAGATCGGAGAAAGCGAAGTCCGACCGCGCCAGGCACCGGGCGATCCGTGGGCTGTCCAGGAAATGGGTGTGCCGTTGCGCGTTCGACAGGACCGAAGCCGCTTCCCGATCCGCCTTGCCGAGGAAGCGGTTGGCGGCGCGGGCGATCAGCCCGCCCGCTTCGTCGCTGTCCTGCATCAGCTCCAGCAGCGCCTTCAGCCGATCCGGGGGCAGGGTGAGATATTCCCGGACAGTGGCGAGGGACCGCCGTTCGCGGTCCTCGTGGCAGACGCAGAACATGATCAACCCGCCGAGGATGGCCTTGGCCTCCTCGTTCCAGTGCGCCTCCGTCACCTGTCCCGGCGGGTCCATCACCAGCGCCTCTGTCAGGGAGGCTGCATCCTCGCCCAGATCGAGGCTGTCCGGGGTCAGCCTGTCGAGCGGGTTGTAGGCGGAAGAGGGATGGCCGCTGACTTCGAAGGGATCGAGGACATGGACCGTGCCGAAGCGCCGCCGGGCCTCGCCCGCGATCCGCGCGTTCTCGCCCTTGGGGTCGATGACCAGAACCGAGCGTTCCGCCGCCAGCAGGTTCGGGATCACGGTGCCGACACCTTTCCCGGCCCGTGTCGGGGCGAGGGTGATCAGATGGGCCGGGCCGTCATAGCGCAAGAGCCGCCCTGTATGCGGATTGCGTCCGATCAGAAGTCCGACATCGTCTTGCCCTTTGCTCCGCTCCAGCTTCTTCAACTCCTTGCGGTTGGCAAACCGCGCCGAGCCGTGGCTGTCACCGGTCAGCCCGAAGTAAGCATCCGCCCCGGAGGACATGCGCCAATATTGGAACCCGAAGACGGCGCCCACGAACATGAACGGACCGAAGACCAGCCATTGCCAGGCGCTTTCGCCGGGCGTCTGATCGAAGAAGGCGAAGATGAACGGCGTGGCCACAAGTGTTCCGAGCATCGCCCCAAACAGGACAGCGCCGACCATCCAGCCCAACAGAATGGGCGTGAAGATCAACCGACCGAAGAAGCGGAACAGACCCCCGAAGACGAGCATCACGCTCCGCATCAGGTTGCACCGTCATCGCTTGGGGCAGGGGAGGGAGCGTCCCACTCCGCAAAGGCTTTGCGATCCTGTTCGCGGGAGAGGTTACGGATCAGCCGGTCGAGCATAGCGGCAGCATTGGAATCCCGTTCCGCCAGGTCCATCAGCGCCCCGCCCAGGATCACCTTGCGCCTGGTATCCAGCTTGCGCTGTCTGGTGGCTTCCCGGTTCTTCAGAGCCTGCAGGCGGGCCTTGGCCTGGGCGTAGCGTTTCTCGGCACGTTCAAGCTCAGTTTCGGCCAATTTGGGAATCCACTTCAAAGAGGGCAGGTGTAAAGGTTGGGCTTGCCACAACTAGCGATAGCGCTTACCCGTAGGCCTGTAAAGGACAAGGGCGCACTTATGCAAACTCTCCACCTGCGGTTTCGAGATTTGCGTGCGATCTCCTTGAGGCAGGGCCTCAGCCGATGGCGAACTCCGTCCGACGCAATGCGCGCCGGAATGGGAGGTGCCTTCGCCCTCCCAAACCCTCCAGAACCAACCTGCGCGGTTGGATGGCGTCCCGCATCGCGACACCCTGACGGCAACCCGTGCCTCGTGACCGGGGCTGGAGTGCCGGGGGTGTCGCGCCTGCGGGCTGCGCGGAATGACAGTCGCGGGCCTGTCTTTCCTTACCGGGTTTGCCCCCGGCAAACCGCCATTGATCTGTCCCCACATCCCGCCCCCCATGAGGCTGGGGATTTGGGGGCAGATCATTGGCAAGCCCGCGCCTCAGAGGTGCTGTGCACCCCTTCAGCCGGGCTGTCTTTTCCCCTCCGGCCCCAGCGTTGTGGGGCGCGGGCCTCCGGTGAAAAGACGGCTGACCCGGTGGCCCACGTCAGGGCATGGGCCGGGGTCAGCAGCGGCACTCACCGGCGGCGTTTCCGTCTCCATCGGGGTGGGTGCTGATGGCCAGCTACCACCTCTCCGTGAAGACGATCAAACGCAGCGCCGGGCGCTCCGCCACGGCGGCAGCCGCCTACCGTGTCGGCGAACGCATCGAGTGCCAGCGCGAAGGCCGCGTCCACGATTACACCCGCAAGCAGGGCATCGAGGAAACCTTCATCGTCGCCCCCGAGAATGCCCCGGCCTGGGCGCAGGACCGGTCACGTCTCTGGAACGAAGTCGAAGCCAGCGAGACCCGTCGCAACTCCGTCACCGCCCGCGAATGGGAACTGGCCCTGCCGTCCGAGATCAGCGCCGAGGACCGGTCACAGATCACCCGCGACTTCGCTCAGGAGCTGGTCAGCCGCTACGGCGTGGCCGTCGATGTTGCAATCCATGCCCCGCACCGCGAAGGCGATCAGAGAAACCATCACGCTCACGTCCTAACCTCTACTCGCAAGCTGGAGGCCGAAGGCTTCACCGCCAAAACCCGCGTGCTCGATTCCGCGAAGACCGGCGGCGTCGAAATTGAGCAGATGCGCGGTGTCTGGGCCGAGTTGCAGAACCGGGCGCTGGAGCGGGCCGGGGAGGTGGAGCGCGTCGATCACCGGTCGCTCGACGCGCAGCGCGAGGCGGCGCTGGAGCGCGGTGACGCCCTTTCCGCCGAGGAGCTGGACCGTGACCCGGAGCTGAAGCTGGGACCGGCGGCCAATTCCATGGAGCGCCGGGCCAAGGCGATGGCCGAGCGGGAGGGCCGTGAATACAAACCTGTCACCGAGCGCGGCGCTGTTGTCCATGCTGCCCGTCAGGCGCGCGCTGCATTCCGCGAAATGCGCGAGCGGCTGGACATCGCGCGGGAGACCTATGGGGCCGAACGAGACGCAGGGCAGGGGCGTGTGTCTGCCGGTCTTGCCGCGCTCAGGGCGGCGGCCGCGAAGGAGCGCGGCGCACGAGCCGGGCCGGAGGATATACGCGAGAGGTTGGCGCGTGTCGTGGGCCGGTCACGGGACCAGGATGACACGCCGAAACCAGAAGGCCGCAATTATGCGCGAGAGCGGCTGAAGGAGATCATGGAAAAGGACGCAGGCCGTGATAGCCAAGCGGCGGTTCACAGGCTGGACGGTCACAGCGATCCGGAGCTTGGCGAGGACATCGGGCGCGAGGCGCGTAAGCCGTCCGTGAACGAGCGGCTGAAGGACGTGCTGAACAAGCCGCGCGAAAAACTGGAGATTGAGGACGAGCGTGATCAGGAAAAGGATCAGGAGGTCGAGAACGAGCGCGAAATTGATCGGGAGATAGACCGTGACCCCGGCCTCAGTCACTGATGTAAATGGAACATGAAAAAGGAGACCGATTTGAGGAATGAGATTTTTAACGTGGGGGAGACGATCCTGCTCGACGGTGAGCCACTGAATCTGGTCACGCCCGCAGGTGTCGAGGCCTGGATCGAGAAAGGCGTGAAGCATAGCTACCGCTATGACCAGGTGCGAGACCCGCTCGACGGTCAGATGAAATATCGCTGTCTCTATAAAAAAGATGGAACGGATGTACCGTTCGTGCTGGTCAGCGATCCTGATACCGATGACGGGCGGGTGATCCTGTTCGACCAGAAGCCGGAAATGCCGTCCCTGGGTCTGTGACAAGTGCCGTCGCGCTACACGGGTATCCACGAGGTCGGAAGCGGTCTGCCTTCTGTCTTCGACGGGATAGAGGCGGTGTGTTTCGACGCCTTCGGAACGCTGGTTGAGATCACTGACAAACAGCAGGCGTTTCGCCCGCTGTTCAAGGCTCTAACACCTGACAAGCGGCGTGAGCTGAAACACCGGCTCATGCGGGAAGACAGAGCGTTCACGGATTGGCCTGAGGCGCTTGGCGCTGAAATTGACCCTCGCGAGCTTCTTGAGGTGATGGAGCGGATGATGGTCGAAACCGGCTCTATCGCCCTTCGCCCCGGCATGGCGGAAATCTGGGCGCGGTTGCGCAGCGAGCGGCTGCGCTTGGCGCTCTGTTCCAATCTCGCCAGCGACTACGTGACAGCCTTGCGAAGCGCATTGCCTGACGCGCCAGATGTTGAGGCGCTGTCCTGCAAGATTGGAGCGATCAAGCCGGAGCCTGCGATCTACGCGAAGGTGCTGGACGGGTTGCAGGTCGAGGTGGGCCGGGTGCTGTTTGTCGGAGATACGCGGCGCGCCGATATTGTGGGACCACGCGCAGCAGGCATGAAGGCCATTCATGTGGACGAGCTGGTTAGGGTGATGTTTCCGAGCTGATTTTCATCTTCCCGAAAACATCCTCGGGGGGAATGCCCGCAGGGCAGGGGGCAGACAGCCCCCGCATGTAGAGGGGGAGCGTTTGAAAAGTCGGTCTCGATTACCCTGCTATGGGGCGCTGCTTTGGTTGTGGAATCGCGCCAACCCGTAAGTGATGAGCCGGTCGATCAGTTCCGGCCCGGCAACCCCGCTCGCCTCCATCGCCTTTGGATACATGCTGATGTCTGTGAAACCCGGTGTGGTGTTCAGCTCGTTCACGACCAGTCCGCCATCTTCCTTGAGGAAGAAATCGACGCGAGCCATTCCATCGCATCCGACTGCCCGAAACGCATGGGCAGCCATCGACCGGATAGACGCTTCCTTGTCATCGGAAAGATCGGCCGGAACATTCAGTTTGGCCCCGTCCGGGTCAGAATATTTCGCATCGTAGGTGTAGAACCCATGAGCGGCGGAAGGAACGATTTCACCCGGCCGTGAGACGAACAGCGAGCCATCCGCCTCTTCAAGAACAGCGCATTCAATCTCGCGGCCTGCAATATATTCCTCCGCAAGCACCCGCTGATCGAGTTCGAAGCAGGTCGTCAACATGGCCCGATATTCTTCATCGCTTGCGACCTTCCCGACGCCGACCGACGATCCTTGTGTGACGGGCTTCAGGAAGAACGGAGTGCCCAGCTCTCCCTCAATCTCCTCGAAGGGTGTCGGGTCGTCCCGAGAAAGGGTCACGGATCGAGCAACCGGCATTCCGGCCTCACTCAAAAGCCGCTTGGCGATCTCCTTGTCCAGTGCATTTGCCGAACCCAGGATGCCGCAGCCCACCAGCGGAACGCACGCGGTGACGACCGCTCCTTGTATCGAGCCGTCTTCACCCCATTGGCCGTGCAACACCGGAAAGATCGCATCGACAGGGGCCAGTTTCCCGACACGTCCGTCTGCCGACAGGTAAACCAGATGCCCACGCCCACCCGGTATGGGAACGACACAAGACCCGTATGTCGGCCTTGAGGGTGTGCCCTCTGCAAGATCGCTGAGCCGCCAACGACCGTCCCTACCGACATAAACCGGAACCGCGTCATACTTTTCGCGCTCAAGCGCGGAAAGAACGTTGGTCGCGGAATGGATGGAGACCTCGTGCTCGTCCGACCGCCCGCCGAACAGCACCATGATGCGCAGTCGTTTTTTATTCTGAGTGTCTGTCATTGCGCTACCCAGCATCGAGGGCGGTGATCGACGGGGCGACCCCTCGTTTCCACGTCAGCACGATGATGACCGTGATCGCGAGCTGGACCGCTCCGAACACCACCATCGCCGGAAGAAGGCCAAGCATGTCAGCCAGCGCGCCGCTGGCGATTACCGGCAGTGAGAACCCGAAATACGCATAGACGAACAGACCTGCCGTCGCCCGCGCCCGGTCGTTCGGCGCACGCAAGGAAACTTCCGCCAATGAGGCGAGATAGGTGAATCCGTAGCTGGCCGCGCTGGTGATGCAGGTGCCGACGAGAACGAATGCCAGAACCTTCAACCAGACACCGGCCAGAAGGACGAGAAAGCCGAGTGGGATCAAAACGAAGCCGAGGGCGAGTGCGCTGTTGTTTGTCATGCGTCGGGCAATCGGTTGGCAAAGGAAACCCACGAAGATTGCTAGAAAGATGACAAGTCCCGTCCATCCGCCGAGATTGTTTGCGGCCAGTTCCAGCGGGACGACAGCGATTGTCATGCCGGTTGTGGACCAGGCCAACGCCATCGCGGCTCCGAACATCCATGTGCCGGAAGGGAAGACCGGCAGACGCAGCAGCGAGACTGGCCGGGGTTTGTCGATCCGGGGCAGTCCGAAGGCAAGCGCGGCGAGGATCGGAGCCGCTATGAACAACACGATGTAGCTGGCGGGCAGAAGCGTCGGCCCTTGCACGCCAAGGCTGATACCGGTTGCCAGCGCACCGCCACCGAAGCCGAGCGACGTGGCGGAGGTGACGATGAGGGCGGCATTCTTGGCGCGGTCCGCGCCAAGAATTTCCGTCATGTAGGCCGTTCCGGCAGTCGTGGCGAGACCGGTCCCGATTCCAAGCAGGAAGCGCGCGATCACCAGGCTGGTCCAGCTTGGTACCTGCACTAGGAGCGCCGTCGCAACGGCTCCGAGGATCAACGCAAGTGCAATCGGAATCCGCCGCCCGATCCGGTCTGAAAGCCCCCCGAGCAACAACAGAGTTGGCATCAGTCCGCCGACATAGGCTGCGAATGCAACTGTCACGGCCGTCGCGCCGACATCGCTTTCGGCTGCATAGGCATCATAGAGCGGAGCCTGAAGATTCACCGCGAACGTGACTGTGAACAGCCCGAGTGCGAGTAGTGAAACCGGGATCAATTTGGGCATGGACCGGACCTCGAAGGTTGACTTGGGACCGGAATGCCACGATGACTAATACATGACAATTTATATATTGTAATAGATACAGTTGGCTGATGAAGAAACCCCGATACCTGCGTCTTGCTGACACCCTGTCCGCCGCGATCCGCGAGGGAAGGCTGGCACCGGGAACAAAACTGCCGACACACCGCGCATTTGCAGAGCAGTGCAATGTCGCCCTGGCAACGGCGACCCGCATCTACAAGGAGCTTGAGCGGCGGGGGGAGGTTGTCGGTGAAGCAGGACGTGGCACATTTGTGCGCGATCTTGGTTTGCCGCCGACGCTTGGCGTTCATCAGACCGACGCGGAGGGTCTGATCGACCTTGTTTTCAACATGCCCGGTGACGCTGGTGACGCCGAGATACTCAGGGCAGGGTTGCGGCGGCTATCGACCGCTGGCGATCTTGAGGCGATGTTGCGTTACCAGCCACACGGAGGGCGCACGCACGAACGCCGGATCATTGCCGACAGCCTTGCGCAAACTCTGGGTCCGATCGCCCCGGACAATCTGCTGATCACATCTGGCGGTCAGCATGGCCTCGCAACCATCGCCTTCGGTCTTTTTGAGAGAGGCGAAGCCATCGCCGCCGACACTTTGACCTATCCCGGCTTCAAGTCGGTTGCGGCGCTTCAGGGGTTGGACCTCATTCCGGTGGAGGGGCCGGGCGGCGTCATGGACCCGGACGCGCTGGACAGACAATGCCACGCGCGCAGGCTGCGGGCGGTCTACCTTATGCCTACAGTCCACAATCCCTTGGGATCAGTGATGGACGAGGCCACGCGGGAGCGCATCGTCGAAGTGGCACGGGTGCATGACCTGCTGATCATCGAGGACGCCGCCTACGCTTTTCTCGAAACCGATCCGCCGCCGGGCTTCATCGAACTCGCACCAGAACGAACGATCCATGTCGGAGGGTTTTCCAAGAGCCTGGCGACCGGGCTGCGCCTTGGCTATCTTGTGACTCCACCACAGCACGTTCCCCAAATTCTTGAAGCGATCAGGGCAACGACCTGGAATGCCCCCGCGCTGATTTCCGGGCTTGTCACGGGCTGGGTTGAGGATGGCACACTGGCCAAATCCGAAGAAGGCCGCAGGCAAGACGGAGCGGAGCGCCAGCGCCTTTGCCAAGCCATCTTACGTGATCTAACGGTCAGCGCACACCCCAATGCCGGTTTTGCATGGGTTTGGCTCGAAAGGGGGATGCGCGCCGAACCGATTGTCGTGGCGTTGAAAGAGCGCGGGATTTCAGCATCTGGTGCCGAGCCATTCGCGACAACGACCGCGGTTCCTCAAGCCTTGCGATTGGCGTTCGGCGGTATCCAAAAGAGCGAGCTGAAGGGCGTTTTTGAGACGGTTAATCAAACGATTCAGAGCGAGCGGCTAAGCAGGTAACATGGCGTATCTATGCTGTGAGGATAGTTGATGCGAAACATCCGCCGATGAAGGATTGCATGACATGCTTCCCTGCGATTTTTGGGCAAAAAGTGTAACGGGGAGTTCGACACGATTCTACATGGTTCTACGTTTCAGTAGAACACATTGTATCTGAAAAGAACGAGGTCGAGTATCTGGTAATACCTTCACTCGCTGACGCCGACTTCGTTCAGGTAGGGCCAACAGTCTTGCTGTAATTTGTGCAGACTAACCAGACGCGCGATTAGACGGCAAATTGCAAGGACACTTCAGTCGACAGCAAACGGCCCTTTCACGAACATGTGGCGAAAACGACCGTTTTTGCGACAGTCTCCAGCCCGCAGCCAAGCTGTTGATCTTCCTTGTTCTGGACTGACGCAAAAACCTCGTGCAAAAAGATTCCATGAAAAAGATAGGCTATGCCAGAGTTTCTTCCGCCGAGCAGAACCTTGATCTACAAGTCGAGGCACTTGCCGAGGCTGGGTGCGATCAGATCATTACTGATCACGGGCAAAGCGGCGCGGCGGCAGCCGAGAGCCGGGCCGGTTTTGCTGAGGCGATGGAGCTTCTGGAGAAAGGTGACCTGCTGGTGGTCTGGAAGCTAGACCGCGTGGGACGGTCGATCGCAGACCTTGTCCATCTGCTGAGGTTATTCGGGGATCGCGGGATTGAATTCCGCAGCCTGACAGACGGGATCGACACAACAACCGCAGGAGGGCGGCTGGTATTTCATATCATGGGCGCCCTGGCTGAATTCGAGCGCGACCTGATCCAGGAACGGACCAAAGCGGGTCTGCGCGCCGCGAAAAAGCGAGGTAAACGCCTTGGCAGACCCCCTGCCCTCACTGATGTCCAGATCGCCCACGCCAAGACGGCCATCCAGGCGAAGCGCGAAACGGTTTCTGGCATGGCCGAGATACTGGGCGTAAACCGCAGCACACTTCAGCGGGCGATAGCGCGTGACGTGGAGGGGGCGGTCTAGTGGCTCGCGAACCATTCGTAAATGATGCCCTGCGTCGGGCGCTGGAACAGGCTGAAAGTCCGCTTCAGAAAGCTCTGCGCCAGATGGAGAACGATCCGGCCGCGCGGGCGCTGAGAGAGTTTGAGCAGTCTCCGGCCTTTCAGGCTGCAAGGATGCTTGAGCAAGCCGAAAGTCCAGCTCAGCGGCTCGTCAGGGAGATGCAGAACGACCCTGTGCGGCAAGCGATAGAGCAGTTTGAACAGTCATCAGCTCGACGTGCGGCTGAGACGCTGAACAGAGCAGACTTTCAAAGGCTGGCGACATCACTGGTCGAAGCCCAGTCGGCGTTCGCGGCATACGCAAACTCTCAGCATTGGGCTGAAACGTCAGCGGCTATCGCCGCCGCCCATAGTGCAATCACACGCCCCGAAACGGTAGATGTGCTTCGACGTATCGACGCTGATTTGAAGGGGCTTGTTACAGTCGCACATCGGGCAGTTGTTCCGTTGGCCGAGCAGTTGCAGAGTTTTTCACTCGCGGCTGCGGCTGCGGTCCAACCTCTTCAGGAACACTTCCAGAAAATGGAGGCATGGCAGACCTCGCTCGCGGAGAGGATGGCGCAGCTCCAGAATCCTTGGGCCATCGAGGACCATCTTGGTGTCTCGATGGTCGGCTTTGCCCGCATTGCTCGTCTGCACGATATTTCCAGTGGAGCGGAGCCGTTCAATCCGGCGGGCCAGGAAGTGTTCGCGGAGGAGCTGGGGGAACCGGTTGCCTTTGATGAGAAGCAGTCCCCGGAAGATCGGGAGACCGCAAGGATTGACGCTGGCATGAATGCCGAGATCGTCGCCTTTCCGCCAGAAGCGTATCCGCATGTTCTGTTTTCGGCGGGGTTTCAATTGCGCGTCGAGGCCGTTGCAACTGTGACGACTGAGAACGGCGACCAGACGGGCCATTTCGACCCACAACACGCAAGTTTTCTTGGTCAGATCGAGAATCGGTTGCGTGACCTTGTTCAGGCCGAGCTGTCCCGCCTGGAGGGGGAGTCTTGGGGGTCTGCTCCGGCTGGGGG